>DASXML010000100.1:0-17348 GCA_036495715.1 Scandinavium sp. | reverse complement strand
CAGCCAATCAGCGACTCATCAATCAGCAGCTCTTTGGTCGGAGAAAGATCCAGACCGCGTTCGCAAATCTCTTCAAACTCTTCGCGGTTGTACGCGATACCGCCACCGGTGCCGCCCATGGTGAACGACGGACGGATGATGCACGGATAACCGACGTCAGCGGCAACCGCCAGCGCTTCTTCCATTGTGTGGGCAATGCCAGAGCGCGCAGTGTCGAGGCCGATTTTCTTCATCGCCACGTCGAAACGGCGGCGGTCTTCGGCTTTATCAATCGCGTCGGCGGTCGCGCCAATCATGGTCACGCCAAATTCTGCCAGCACGCCCTGACGTTCCAGTTCCAGCGCACAGTTCAGCGCAGTCTGGCCACCCATGGTTGGCAGCACCGCATCCGGGCGCTCTTTTTCGATGATTTTGCGTACCACTTCCCAGTGAATCGGCTCGATGTAGGTTGCATCAGCCATTTCTGGGTCGGTCATAATCGTTGCTGGGTTGGAGTTCACCAGGATGACACGGTAACCCTCTTCACGCAGCGCTTTACAGGCCTGAGCACCGGAGTAGTCGAACTCACAGGCCTGACCGATAACAATCGGGCCAGCGCCAAGGATCAGGATGCTTTTTATGTCTGTACGTTTTGGCATGGTTTTCTCAGCTCCTGATTATTTAGCGGTCTTACGGTATTGCTCGATAAGTTCGATGAAATGATCGAACAGCGGCGCGGCATCGTGCGGGCCAGGGCTTGCTTCCGGATGTCCCTGGAAGCTGAATGCCGGTTTGTCGGTGCGATGAATGCCCTGCAACGTGCCATCGAACAGTGACTTGTGGGTCACTCGCAGATTCGCAGGCATCGAGGCTTCATCGACGGCAAAACCGTGGTTCTGCGCGGTGATCATCACCGTATCGTTGTCGATATCCTTCACCGGATGGTTGCCGCCGTGGTGGCCGAACTTCATCTTGATGGTTTTCGCCCCGCTCGCCAGCGCCAGCAGCTGATGGCCAAGACAGATGCCGAACACAGGGATCTCGGTTTCGAGGAATTTCTCAATCGCGGTAATTGCGTAATCACACGGAGCCGGGTCGCCCGGGCCGTTAGAGAGGAAAATGCCGTCTGGATTCATTTTCAGCACGTCTTCCGCCGATGTTTTCGCTGGAACCACCGTCAGGCGGCAACCGCGATCCACCAGCATGCGCAGGATGTTGCGCTTCGCGCCGTAGTCGTACGCCACGACGTGGAACGGTAATTCTTCTTCTTTCTTCGCTTCCGGCAGTTCACCTGCCAGCGTCCAGCTCCCCTGAGTCCAGCTGTAATTCTCGGCGGTGGTCACTTCTTTCGCCAGATCCATGCCGTTCAGGCCCGGGAAGGCTTGCGCTTTTTCCAGCGCCAGCGCCGCGTCCAGGTTATCACCCGCAATGATGCAACCGTTCTGTGCGCCTTTTTCACGCAGCAGTCGGGTCAATTTACGGGTATCAATATCGGCAATCGCCACGATGTTGTGACGTTTCAGGTAAGAAGAGAGGTCTTCGGTGTTGCGGTAGTTGCTGGCAATCAGTGGCAGGTCGCGAATGATGAGGCCTTGAGCGTGTACCTGGGAAGATTCTTCATCAGCAGCATTGGTGCCGACATTACCGATATGGGGATAAGTGAGAGTGACGATTTGGCGAGAATAGGAAGGATCAGTGAGGATTTCTTGATAACCGGTCATTGAAGTATTGAAAACGACTTCCCCAACCGCCGTACCTGTTGCCCCTATGGCACGACCGTGAAACTGGGTTCCGTCTTCCAGAACCAAAAGCGCTGACTTAATCAAAACATCCTCCAGGGAATATTCACTCAGTTTATTTGCATATTAATTCACTCAATATGACGAATCAATGCAAATCTGCTGCCCGCGGAATTCTTGCAAACGGCGGCATTCTGGAGATTATCGCAGGGAAAGTCAACGCAAAGGCGGGATTTTTTATGTATTTTTACGCCACTGGAAGATACAGCGCTGTAAAACAGGCAAAAAGATCACCTAATGGCCTATAAGAGAACGCTTGCGCCCCAGGATAAGTGTTAAATGGCGAAGGAGAGAGTGAAAAAGTGGACCAAATGGTCAAAATTTACATTTACTCAACGATAAAACATGAGTTTGCATTCAATTTTGATACCTATCGCCATAAATAACAATGAAATCTATAAAATTAAAGGGCAATAAATTATTGCCCTCTGCAATCAATACATTGCGATTGCTACAACCACATCACGATGGGGTAATATCGTTACAAATTGTTGAGATCAAGCACGTCACGCATATCAAAAAGACCGTTTCGCTTCTCTTTCAGCCACAGTGCCGAGCGAATCGCCCCGTTTGCGAAGGTCATACGGCTTGAGGCCTTATGCGTAATCTCTACACGTTCGCCAATATCGGCGAACATCGCCGTGTGTTCGCCGACGATGTCGCCCGCACGCACGGTTGCAAAACCAATGGTCCCCGGCACGCGTTCGCCGGTATAACCTTCACGGCTATAGACCGCGCAATCTTTCAAATCTTTGTCCATTGCATGAGCAATCGCTTCGCCCATCGCCAGCGCAGTACCTGACGGTGCATCAACTTTATGACGATGATGCGCTTCGACGATTTCTATATCGGTATAGTCGCCCATGACTTTCGCAGCCTTTTCCAGCAGCTTAAGCATCACGTTCACACCGACGCTGAAGTTAGCCGCAAATACGATGGCGATGCTTTCAGCCGCGTCACGAATCGCTTGTTTGCCCGCGTCGTCAAAACCGGTAGTGCCAATAACCATGCCTTTACCGTGTTCACGGCAAAATGCCAGATGATGCAACGTCCCTTCCGGACGGGTGAAATCGATAAAGACATCGAAGTCATTCTTCACGGCATCAAGGCTGCTTTGCACCGTCACGCCAGTCACACCAACGCCTGCAAGCTCACCGGCATCCGCACCGAGCAAAGAAGAACCTTCGCGTTCCAGTGCCGCACCCAACTTGACGCCCGCTAACTGGGTCGCCGCCTGAATCAGTTGCCGTCCCATACGGCCGCCCGCGCCGGCAATGGCGACGCGGATGTGTCCATCATGCATATCTATTCTCTTCGTTAATACAATGTAAATCGTTTTCAGAGTAACCAGCGCCGGAAAACCCTGCCACTCAAAAACGTCGATAATTAGAATTTAACGTGAAACCACGCGGAATATCAGTAAAAAGCATAGTGCTCAGCGAAAACCGCAGGGCCAGGGTTGCAGCCCTACGCTGAAAAAGGGCTTAAGGTGCCAGAGCAATCACGTCCGCAACCCAGCGACGGAAGCCGTCGACATCCAGATCCAACGCGACCTGAACATTGGCAGGACGCTCATAACGATTTTCGATATCAACAACCGTTGTGCCTGCCGTCCATTCTCCTTGCGTTTCCACCGCCACAAAACAGGGCTTGAGGGTAAACAACTCAGGGCGCACCAGCCACGCGATGGCGCAAAGATCGTGCATCCGCAAACCGCTGCTCATGCTGCCGCTGCGGTAATGGCTGAACAATGCGTGCAGCATTTTGCCGGTTTTATTGATAGTGGGCAGCTGTGCTAAATACTCTGGCGTCAGCAACGCCTGATTGGTGACATCGAGGCCACACATCACAATTTCAATGCCGCTCTGGAATACGCGCTCAGCGGCTTCCGGATCGATAGCGATATTAAACTCGGCGTTCGGTGTGAAGTTACCGCGCCCGGCGGAGCCTCCCATAATCACCAGCCGACGAATGTTAAATTGGCATTCCGGGTAGTGCGTCAGCAGCAACGCGATGTTGGTGAGTGGGCCAATTGCCACCAGCGTCAGCGGTTCGGGCGCACTCATCAACGCGCCACGAATCGCGATAAACGCCGGTTTTGCCAGCGGCTGCCGCTGATGATCGACAAAGTCATAGCCTTCCATGCCCGATTCGCCGTGAACGTAGGCGGCATCGCGCAACGGACGCAATAGCGGCGTGGCAGCGCCCTGCGCAACAGGCACATCGGCCTGCCAGAAATGCAGCAACTGCAATGCGTTACGGGTCGTTTTCTCAACCGACACATTCCCGGCAACGGTGGTAATCAGCTGAAGATCGAGTTCGGGAGCAAACAGCGCCGCCGCTATCGCGGCCGCATCATCAATGCCGGGGTCGGTGTCGAGAATAAAAGATAAGGGCATGATTCCTCCATAAAAAAAGCCAGGTTTTCAGCCTGGCATTTTTTCATATCGAGCGGATAAAAAACTTATTCCACTTCGCGAATGTCGAGTCGCAACTCTTTTGGCACTTCGAATACGATGTTCTCTTCGCGGCCTTCAAGCGGGATGGCATCACCCCCGCCAAGTTCCTGCAAGCGGGAAATCACGTTCTGCACCAGAATATCTGGCGCGGATGCTCCCGCGGTTACGCCGACACAGCTTGCCGTTGTTACCCACTCTTCCTGGATATCCGTTGAATCGTCAATCAGGAATGCCGCTTTGCCCATCCGCTGTGCGAGTTCCGCCAGGCGATTGGAATTGGAGGAGTTTTTCGACCCCACGACCAGCACCACATCGGCACGTTGCGCCAGATCACGCACCGCTTCCTGACGGTTGGTGGTAGCATAGCAAATGTCGTCTTTACGCGGCCCGACGATTTTCGGGAAACGCTGACGCAGTGCGTCGATAACGTCCGAAGTGTCATCCACCGAGAGCGTCGTCTGAGTCATAAACGACAAACGCGTTTCGTTTTTGACGTTGAGCTTCCAGACATCTTCCGGCGATTCAACCAGATACATGCCACCCTCTGGGTTGCTGTACTGACCCATCGTGCCTTCCACTTCTGGATGACCCGCATGGCCGATCAGAATCGACTCTTCACCGCGACGGCTGGCGCGAGCCACCTCCATATGCACTTTGGTCACCAGCGGGCAGGTTGCATCGAATACCGTCAAGTCGCGGCTTTTGGCTTCGTTGCGTACCGCCTGAGACACACCGTGTGCGGAGAAAATCAGGATCGTGCCATCCGGCACTTCACTAATTTGCTCGATGAAAATCGCACCGCGCTGGCGTAGGCTGTCAACCACATAGCGGTTGTGCACCACTTCATGACGAACGTAAATCGGCGCGCCGAAAATTTCCAGCGCGTTTTCAACAATGCTGATAGCGCGGTCTACGCCAGCGCAGAAACCGCGCGGGTTGGCCAACAGGATCTGCATTTTATGCCTCCAGTGCCGGGTCTATCTCCAGCACTTCAATATCAAAATGAACGGTTCGCCCCGCCAGCGGGTGATTAAAATCGACGGTGATTGAATCGCCGTTGATCTCACGGATAACCCCTGGCATTTCGCTGCCATCCATTGCGGTAAATAGCATGATCGCGCCAATTTCTGGCTCGCCTGCGTCCATAAACTCACGACGCGAAAAATACTGGATAAGGTCAGGCGTTGGCACGCCAAACGCCGCATCAGGCTCCAGCGAGAAAACGACTTTATCGCCTTCCTTCAAGCCTAGCAGATGTTGCTCCAGCCCTTCAGACAGCGACGCATCGCCCAGACGGAACAGCGCAGGTTTGCCGTTGTTACGCGTGGATTCAGCGGTAGAACCGTCGTCGAGTTTCAACGTAAAGTGCACCAGCACCGCGCTATTGCTCTGTACAGATTTAGACATGCAAATTTGCCTGTGATATTGCCCGGTGGCGCTAGCGCTTACCGGGCCTACATGAGACCACATTCGAGTAGGCCTCGTACCGGGCCGATACGAAATCCCATTTGAGTAAGCCGGGTAAGCGCTGGCGCCACCCGGCATTGACTCTTATGCCTGTTTTTTCGCCGCAGAAGAAGGCAGGAAGCCTTCCAGAACGACAACCGCCGCGCCGATACAAATAGCGGTATCCGCGAGATTGAAGGTCGCAAAGTGCCAGTTGCCAACGTAGAAATCGATCATGTCGACAACGAAACCGTGCCACAACCGGTCAAACAGGTTGCCCAGCGCGCCGCCAATAATCAGCGCATAGGCGATGTTATTCAGCTTCTGCGAGGCTTTTGAGCGGTACATCAGCACCGCTAAAATCACACAGATACCGACGGCGATACCGGCAAAGAACCAGCGCTGCCAGCCGCCGCTGTCGGCGAGAAAGCTAAACGCCGCGCCGTAGTTGCGCGCATAGTGCAGGTTCAGCGAGGGGAACAGCGATACCGTATCACCCAGCGCGAAATGCTGGAGGACCAGGTATTTACTGCCCAGATCGATAATCAGTACGACAACGACCAGCCACAGCCAGCGCAGACCGCTTTTACACATAGATTGGCTCATCAGGCAAACTTACGTTTTTCGCCAGCACCGGCGATATTGCTGACACAGCGGCCGCAGATTTCTGCGTGTTCCGCCACCTGACCGACATCTTTGGTGTAATGCCAGCAACGCGGGCATTTATCACCTTCGGCTTTCTGCAACGCCACTTTCAGGCCTTTGAGCAATTCGCTCTGTTGGGCCTCTGCGGTTGCCGCTGCATAATCCGCAACGGACGCCCCGGAGGTCAACAGGACAAATCGCAATTCATCGCCCAGCGCGGTCAGTTTTGCCGCCAGCTCAGGTTCTGCGTACAGCGTCACCGCCGCTTCCAGAGAACCACCGACTTTCTTATCGGCACGCGCCTGCTCAATGACTTTGTTCACTTCGCCGCGCACTTTCAGCAGCGCTTCCCAGAAGCCATCGTTCATCGCTTCAGTTTCTGCCAGGCCAAACAGGCCGGTATACCACTCGCCGGTGAAGACGTATTTCTCGCGGTCACCCGGCAGGTAGCCCCAGATTTCGTCTGCGGTGAAGGACATGATTGGCGCCATCCAGCGAACCAGTGCTTCTGCGATGTGATACAGCGCGGTCTGACAGCTGCGACGGGCAACGCTGTCGGCTTTCGCGGTGTACTGACGGTCTTTGATGATGTCGAGATAGAATGAGCCCATTTCGATGGAGCAGAAGCGCATCAGGCGCTGCACCACTTCGTGGAAATCGTAAGACTCATACGCTTTCAGGATGTCTTCCTGTGCGGCCTGCGCACAGCCAACTGCCCAGCGATCCAGCACCACCATCTCTTCCGGTTTCACCATGTCTTTTAGCGGGTCAAAACCGTTAAGGTTCGCCAGCAGGAAACGCGCGGTGTTACGGATACGACGATAGCTGTCGGCAGCACGTTTGAGGATCTCATCGGAGACCGCCATTTCGCTGGTGTAATCGGTGGAAGCCACCCACAGACGCAGAATGTCAGCGCCCAGTTTGTTCATCACGTCCTGCGGCGATACGGTGTTACCGATCGACTTGGACATTTTACGGCCCTGACCATCCACGGTGAAACCGTGAGTCAGTACCTGACGATAAGGCGCTTTGCCTTTCATCGCCGTGGAAATCATCAGTGAAGACATGAACCAACCGCGATGCTGGTCAGACCCTTCCAGATACATATCTGCCGCATGACCGGTGAATTCTGGACGCACGTCAACCACAGAAGAGTGTGTTGAACCGGAGTCGAACCACACGTCCAGAGTGTCTGGCACTTTCTCGTAAGTGTCTGCGTCGTCGCCCATGATGTCGCGCGGATCGAGATCCCACCACGCCTGGATACCGTCTTGCTCAACGCGTTTGGCGACGTCTTCCATCAGCTCAAGCGTGCGCGGATGCAGTTCCTGCGTCTCTTTATGCACGAACAGTGACATCGGTACGCCCCACGTACGCTGACGGGAGATACACCAGTCAGGACGGTTCGCCACCATGGATTCGATACGCGCCTGGCCCCAGTCAGGGATCCACTGCACGCCTTTGATCTCTTTCAGCGACTGCTCACGCAGGCCTTTCTGATCCATGCTGATAAACCACTGCGGCGTCGCACGGAAGATGATCGGCGTTTTGTGACGCCAGCAGCACGGATAGCTGTGAACCAGTTTCTCAACGTGCAGCAGGCCGCCGCTTTCGCGCAGCATGTTGACGATAACGTCGTTCGCTTTGAAGACATTTACGCCGTCCAGCGACGGATACGTTCCCGCCACATATGCGCCGTCCGGGCCAACCGGGTTGGCGATTTCCAGACCGTATTTCTGGCTGATGGTGTAATCGTCCGGGCCGTGACCACCGGCAGTGTGAACCGCACCGGTACCGGCATCCAGCGTGACGTGATCGCCGAGGATCGCCGGAACGTCGAAATCGAGGAACGGATGCTTGAAGCGCATTAATTCCAGCTCATCGCCTTTCACGGTGCCCAGCACGGTGTAATCGGTGATGTTGGCGCGTTTCAGTACGCTTTCGATCAGATCTTTTGCGAGGATCACCGCCTGACCATCAACCTGTACCAGCGCATATTCGAACTCGGCAGAAAGGGAGATGGCGCGGTTGGCAGGCAGCGTCCACGGTGTGGTGGTCCAGATAACCAGTGAAACCGGGCCATTCACGGAAGACACACCAAATTTCGCTTTCACCGCATCCTGATCGGCGGCATGGAACGCCACGTCGATGGACGGAGAAGTCTTGTCGTAGTATTCCACTTCCGCTTCTGCCAGCGCAGAACGGCAGTCAACGCACCAGTGCACAGGCTTAGCGCCTTTATGCAGATGCCCGTTGCCGATGATTTTGCCCAGCGCACGGATGATGTTGGCTTCGGTGTTGAAGTCCATGGTCAGGTACGGACGAGACCAGTCGCCGAGCACGCCCAGACGGATAAAGTCTTCACGCTGCCCGTTCACCTGAGTGGCGGCGTATTCGCGGCATTTCGCGCGGAACTCTGCCGCAGTGAATTTCTCACCTGGCTTGCCAAATTCCTGCTCAACTTTCAGTTCGATTGGCAGACCGTGGCAGTCCCAGCCCGGGATATACGGCGAGTCAAAGCCCGTCAGGCCTTTAGACTTAACGATAATGTCTTTCAGAATCTTGTTAACAGAGTGACCAATATGAATGCTGCCATTCGCATAAGGAGGGCCATCATGCAGAATGAACGTCTTCTTGCCTTTTTTCGCTGCACGAATGACGCCGTAAAGGTCATCATCGGTCCAACGGGCCAGCATTCCCGGTTCGCGTTTGGCGAGGTCGCCACGCATCGGGAACCCTGTTTCCGGCAAATTCAGGGTTGATTTATAGTCACTCATCAGATTCTCGTTTCCGTATTTTTACGTTGGCATTACGCCGGGTTTGATAGCCCGAACAACTCGCGAGCCGTTAATTCATCACGCGCGATTTGCGCTTTTAATTCGTCCAGCGATGCGAATCGCTGCTCGTTGCGTATTTTTTTACGCAGTATGACATCGATATGGCGACCATAAAGGTCCATTACAACGTCTAACAGATGTACTTCCAGTTGCTGGCGCACGCCAGCAACCGTTGGACGGGTGCCGATATTGGCGACACCTGGCAACAGTTTATCGCCCAGCCCCGCCACTTCTACTGCATACACCCCTTTAACCGGGGAAACCTGGCGACGCAGCGGCAAATTCGCCGTCGGGAAACCAATGGTGCGCCCGAGTTCATCACCGTGAACCACACGCCCGGAAATACTGAACGGATGCCCCAGCAACGTATTTGCCAGCTCAAGGTCATCATCGGCCAGCGCCTGTCGCACCGCAGTGCTGCTGATGCGCAAACCGCCTTCACAAAACGTTTGCGTGCTGGTGACGTCAAAACCAAACTCGGCACCCGCCTTCTGTAATAACAAGAAATCCCCTTCACGACCAGCGCCGAAGCGGAAATCATCACCAACCGCCAAATACTGTACGCCAAGACGTTTCACCAGCAGATTACTGATGAACTCCTGCGCCGTCAGCGCGGCGAAACGGCGGTCGAAACGGACGCACAGCACGTAGTCCACGCCGCTTTCGGCCAGATAACGCACCTTATCGCGTAAACGTGTCAGACGCGCCGGCGCTTTGTCCGTCGCGAAAAGCTCCAGCGGCTGCGGTTCAAAAATCATTACCACAACGGGCAGGCCACGCTCGCGTCCTTCCGCACGCAAACGCTGTAACAATGCCTGATGCCCACGGTGCACACCGTCGAAATTGCCAATGGTCAACACGCACCCGTGCGGTGCCTGACCTGCATTATGTATGCCGCGTATCAGCTTCATGTCTGGCTCAAAACAGTGAAAATCGTGAAAGTATACCTTGTAGAGCAGGCGACGTTAACCGCCGATTGCACCTGATAACCGAAAGATGCAACGATTTCATCCACCTCGACGGAAACGCCGGCCGAAACTCACCGCACTGGCGATTTTTATCGCAGAAAGGCTGTATTCGGTGGGCACAAGCTGGTAGAATCCTGCGCCATCACTACGTAACCAAGCGTTGTCACACTACGGCGCTTATTTGCACAAATCCATTGACAAAAGAAGGCTAAGAGGGCATATTCCTCGGCCTTTGAATTGTCTATATAGATCATATTTGGGAGTTGGACCTTGGCTAATATCAAATCAGCTAAGAAGCGTGCCGTTCAGTCTGAAAAGGCCCGCAAGCACAACGCTAGCCGTCGTTCTATGATGCGTACTTTCATCAAGAAAGTATACGCAGCTGTAGAAGCAGGCGACAAAGCTGCTGCACAGAAAGCATTTAATGAAATGCAACCGATCGTGGACCGTCAGGCTGCTAAAGGTCTGATCCACAAAAACAAAGCTGCGCGCCATAAAGCAAACCTGGCTGCGCAGATCAGCAAACTGGCTTAATCGCCGCTTCGCTGTTCTTTGTTAAGAAAAACCCGCCTCGGCGGGTTTTTTTATATCTGCATTTTAGCGCTGTAACGTAAAGAGCGACGAATAGTCGCGATTACAGATGCGCTGCACCGCCGGATGTTGGATCATGCGCTCGGCAAAAATGGCGTGATACTCTTCCATCACGTTTTCCACTCGCCCGATTTCCACAATGTCATCATCAGCGTACAAATCATGGACATACAGCGTTGGTGCGACAAAAATCGCGTTATGCGCGGCCCCGAATGCTTTCATCAGCGCCGCATCATCAAATTCACCCAGCACCTCCACTTTCAGCCCTTGAGTGTTAATCCAGTTCAACAGCTTGCGCCCCAGCATCGAGCGACGACCCGGGATCAGCAGACGACGCTCCTCAAGACACGCCGGGAACGGCTTCTCCGGCAACGGATTCATGCTCCAGAAACTGACGCTGCATTCGCCAATTTTCACCGAGAACAACCCTTCCTGCTGGGTCGAATCTATCGGGCAATCGGAAATGATCATGTCCAGTTTGTGCTGACTGAGCTGCTCCAGCAGCATTTCATGTGTCGATTCAAAACAGCGCAGGTGGATTTGCTCATCTTCGACGACCGCTGCATCCAGCACACCGCTGACCAGACGCTTTGACAGCGCATCCGCTACGCCAACGTCAAACAACAGGTTCGACTCTTTGCGGTAGTTGATGATGTCGAGCATCTCCTGGCTCAGGGTAAACATCTTATCGGCGTAGCGAAAAACCAGTTCACCCAGCTCGCTCGGCTCCAGTCCCCTGCCCTTGCGTTTGAAGAGTTTCCCCTGCAACCGTTCTTCCAGCGCTTTAATCTGTCCGGTAATCGTCTGTGGCGTGAGATACAGTGCTTCCGCCGCGCCGACGACTGACCCTTCTTTGTAAACGTGCCAGAAGTAGTACAAATGGTTGTAGTTAATGTGCGACATGCTTTTCGCTCCCTGATGAATGTCAAAAGAGAGCCGCTCAGGGCTCTCTTTGTGGTGTCAGACCGATGGCGTTTGCGCCGTGGGTGCGCGCATCTTCAGTAAGGTATAGCCGACGACTGCCGACAGCACCGAGCCAATCAGGATCCCCAGCTTCGCCCAGTTAATCAATGCCGGATCCACGTCACCAAAGGCCAGCGAAGCGATGAAAATAGACATCGTAAAACCGATACCGCATAACACGCCGACCGCCATAATCTGCCGGAAGGTGGTCCCGACCGGCAGCGTGGCCCATTTCATTTTCATCGCCACCCAGCAGAACAGGCTAATGCCCAATGGTTTACCGATGAACAAACCCGCCATGATGCCCAGAGGCAGCAAAGAGGTCAGCCCTTCCAGCGTGACGCCTTGCAAGGAAACACCGGCGTTGGCAAACGCGAACAGTGGCAGAATGAGGTATGCGACCCACGGATGCAGCACGTGCTCAAGCTGTCCCGCAGGGGATTTACCGTTTTCCTCTTTCAACGGAATGAAGAAGCCGACAATCACGCCCGCCAGCGTCGCATGCACACCCGATTTCAGCACCGCGGTCCACAAAATAACCCCGACCAGAATATAAATACCGGTTCGACGTACGCCCGTCAGATTCAGGATAGCCAGCGTCGCAATCGCCGCCGCCGCCACACCCAAAGATAACAATGACAGGTCGCTGGTATAGAACAGCGCGATGATCACGATAGCACCCAGATCATCGATGATCGCCAACGCCATCAGGAAGATTTTCAACGAAGCCGGAATACGGCTGCCGAGAAGTGCCAGCACACCCAGCGCAAACGCAATGTCTGTCGCTGCCGGGATCGCCCAGCCTTCACGGGTAATCGGATCCTGGACGTTAAACGCCAGATAGACCAGCGCCGGAACCACCATGCCGCCTAACGCAGCAATGATCGGGAAGACTGCCTGCTGACGGCTGGCGAGTGAACCCACAATCAGTTCACGCTTCACTTCCAGACCAATTAACAGGAAGAAAACTGCCATCAACGCATCGTTGATCCACAGCAGCATGTTCTTGTTAATTTCCAGGGCTCCCACGCGCAACTGCACCGGCGTATCCAGGAACGAATGATAGAGACCACTTGTTGACCCCATGTTTGCCAACAGCATCGCCAGCGCGGCGGCGAAAATCAAAATGATGCCCCCGGAAGCATCACTGCTAAAGAATCGCTGTAGATGTTTCACTTTTACTCTCTCTATTTCGGTTAATACATCGATAAAACCATAGTAACCAGTAAGTCAGCTCGTTAAAAACAGATTATCACTGCCATATAGATCGTCTTTAACGAATTATAAAACAGGAATGTAAAAAAGCCCGGGTTGTTGAGACCCGAGCTTTAGACCTGACGCTGGCGTCCGAAGAATTATCGGGTCAAATCGTCGAAGAATTTCTTCACACCGTCGAAAAAGCTTTTGGAGCGCGGGCTGTTGTGCTCACCCGTCGGGCCGCCAAAGCTTTCCTGTAGATCTTTCAGCAGCTGTTTCTGCTTCTCGTTCAGGCTCACCGGTGTTTCCACGACTACGCGGCATAACAGGTCGCCCTGCGCACCACCGCGAACGGATTTAACGCCTTTACCGCGCATGCGGAACAGCTTGCCGGTCTGGGTTTCACCAGGCACTTTCAGGTTCACACGACCGTCGAGCGTAGGCACTTCGATTTCACCGCCAAGTGCTGCCATCGCAAAATTAATCGGCACTTCGCAATACAGATTGTTGCCTTCGCGTTCGAAGATCGGGTGCTGTTTCACCTGCACCTGGACGTACAGATCGCCTGCTGGTGCGCCATGCTCACCCGCTTCGCCTTCGCCCGTTAAGCGAATACGGTCACCGGTATCAACGCCCGCCGGGATTTTGACCGACAGGGTTTTGTTTTTCTCAACGCGACCATGACCGTGACATTTGTTGCACGGATCTTTAATCAGCGTGCCACGGCCCTGGCAATGCGGACAAGTCTGTTGCACGGCAAAGAAGCCCTGACGCATCTGCACCTGGCCTTGACCATGACAGGTCGGACAGGTTTGCGGCTTAGAACCGGATTTCGCGCCGCTGCCGTGGCAAACGTCACACTCTTCCAGCGTGGGGATGCGGATCTCTTTGGTCACGCCACGAACGGCTTCTTCGAGTGTCAAGTCCATGTTGTAGCGCAGGTCTGCACCACGAGATGCACGCTGACGACCACGACCACCGCCGAAGATGTCACCAAACACGTCGCCAAAGATATCGCCGAAATCAGCACCGCCGCCACCAAAGCCGCCGCCGCCGTATCCACCGCCACCGCCTTGTTCAAACGCCGCATGACCGTATTGATCGTACGCCGCACGCTTCTGCGCGTCGGTCAGGATCTCGTACGCTTCCTTGATCTCTTTAAATTTGGCTTCGGCTTCTTTATCACCCTGATTACGGTCCGGGTGAAACTTCATCGCCAGGCGTTTGTAAGCCTTTTTGATTTCACGCTCTTCCGCTGTTTTGGAAACGCCTAAAACCTCGTAATAGTCTCTCTTCGCCATTTTTGTTTATCTGCCCTTAACATGCGAGCACGGGCGTGGAGTATACATTTCATCTTTCAAGCCGCATCTGTGTTGGCTGCGCTCGCTCACCCCAGTCACGTACTTATGTACGCTCCTGGGATTCACTCTCTTGCCGCCTTGATGCAACTTGAATGATTTTGTGTATAGGCTCCGACGCCCGTGCCAGTTAATTACCCTACATCAGGGCGATTATTTTTTATCTTTAACTTCTTCGAACTCAGCGTCGACAACATCGTCATCTTTCGCATTGTTCGCGGACGCGTCAGCTGAACCAGCCTGCTGCTGGGCATGCTGCTGCTGAGCAATTTCCATCAGCTTCTCAGAAGCCTGAGCCAGCGCCTGCATTTTCGCTTCGATGTCCGCTTTGTCTTCGCCTTTCAGAGAAGATTCCAGTGCGGTCAGCGCAGCTTCGATAGCGGTTTTATCATCCGCTGGCAGCTGTTCGCCGGCTTCTTCAACCTGCTTGCGAGTGCTGTGCAGCAGGTGATCGCCCTGGTTACGGGTCTGAACCAGTTCTTCGAACTTACGGTCAGACTCGGCGTTAGCTTCTGCTTCGCGCACCATTTTCTGGATTTCTTCTTCGTTCAGACCAGAAGACGCCTTGATGGTGATTTTCTGCTCTTTACCGCTGTTTTTGTCTTTCGCGGAAACGTGCAGGATACCATCAGCATCGATATCGAAGGTCACTTCGATCTGCGGCATGCCGCGCTGTGCTGGGCTGATACCATCCAGGTTGAACTGACCCAGTGATTTGTTATCAGATGCACGCTTACGCTCGCCCTGAATCACGTGGATAGTCACCGCCGACTGGTTGTCTTCTGCAGTAGAGAACACCTGGCTGTGTTTGGTCGGGATGGTGGTGTTTTTGTTGATGAGCGCCGTCATCACACCGCCCATGGTCTCGATACCGAGCGACAGCGGAGTTACGTCCAGCAGCAGAACGTCTTTCACTTCACCGGTCAATACGCCGCCCTGAACCGCTGCGCCTACAGCAACCGCTTCGTCCGGGTTAACGTCTTTACGCGGCTCTTTGCCAAAGAATTCAGCGACTTTCTTCTGAACCATTGGCATACGGGTCTGACCACCAACCAGCAGAACGTCCTGGATATCGGAAACCGACAGGCCAGCATCCTGCAGAGCAACTTTCAGTGGCTCGATAGAACGGTTCACCAGGTCTTCAACCAGGCTTTCCAGTTTCGCGCGAGTCACTTTGATGTTCATGTGTTTTGGACCGGTCGCGTCTGCCGTGATGTACGGCAGGTTAACATCGGTCTGCTGAGCAGAAGACAGCTCAATTTTTGCTTTTTCAGCGGCTTCTTTCAGACGCTGCATCGCCAGCGGGTCGTTACGCAGGTCAATGCCCTGATCTTTCTTAAACTCTTCAACGAGGTAGTTGATCAGACGGCTGTCGAAGTCTTCACCACCGAGGTGAGTATCACCGTTGGTTGCCAGAACTTCGAAGGTTTTTTCGCCATCAACTTCGTCGATTTCGATAATAGAGATATCGAAAGTACCGCCGCCGAGGTCATAAACCGCGATAGTACGGTTGCCGACTTCTTTATCCAGACCGTAAGCCAGTGCAGCTGCGGTGGGTTCGTTGATGATACGTTTGACTTCCAGACCCGCAATACGGCCCGCGTCTTTGGTTGCCTGACGCTGAGCATCGTTGAAGTAAGCAGGTACGGTGATAACCGCTTCAGTTACTGGTTCACCCAGATAATCTTCAGCCGTTTTCTTCATTTTCTTCAGCACTTCAGCAGAGATCTGCGGCGGTGCAGTTTTGGTGCCTTTTACGTCAAGCCAGGCATCGCCGTTATCAGCAGCAACGATTTTGTACGGCATGATAGCTTCATCGCGCTGCACTTCTTCGTCCTGGAAGCGACGGCCAATCAGGCGTTTGATCGCAAACAAGGTGTTTTGCGGGTTTGTCACTGCCTGACGTTTAGCCGGCTGACCAACCAGAGTTTCACCATCCTGGGTATACGCAATGATAGAAGGCGTGGTGCGGTCGCCTTCGGCGTTTTCCAGTACACGCGGGGTGTTGCCATCCATAATCGCTACACAAGAGTTGGTAGTACCCAAGTCGATACCAATAATTTTACCCATCTAAACGTCTCCACTAAAAAATCGATCAACATGTGCTTATGAACCTGTAATAAGGGCGAAACGTATTGTTTCAAGCGCCTCGATGCTTTTTTTCCAGGTTCACCACTGCGGTTGCATACAAGATGGGGTCGTAACAACGGGCATCAAGGGGGAGACACAAAAAAATTTTTAATTTCACCCTGCTCAGATCATAGACTGATGAGTCAGCTCTGATATTATGCCGCGCCCTGACGTCAGAGGATTGGCGTGGGGGTTTAACTTTTTTCCCCTTTATAAATGAATTTTCGAGGAAATATGGGTAACACTAAGTTGGCTAATCCAGCACCACTGGGTTTGATGGGCTTCGGCATGACCACGATTCTGCTGAACCTGACAAACAGCGGTCTGTTCCCGTTTGATACCGCCATTTTGGCGATGGGTATTTTTTACGGTGGTCTGGCGCAGATTTTTGCAGGTTTGCTGGAGTTTAAGAAAGGCAATACCTTCGGTCTGGTCGCATTCACCTCTTACGGCTCTTTCTGGCTGACGCTGGTCGCCATTCTGATCATGCCGAAAATGGGTCTTGCTGAACCGTCTAATCCGCACTTCCTGGGTATGTATCTGGGTCTGTGGGGCGTGTTCACGCTGTTCATGTTCTTCGGTACGCTGAACGGCCCACGCATGCAGCAGTTCGTGTTCCTGAGCCTGACCGTTCTGTTTGCCCTGTTGGCTATCGGCCATCTGGCAGACAACGAAGGCATCGTACACATCGCCGGCTGGGTTGGCCTGGTGTGTGGCGCGAGCGCAATCTATCTGGCCATGGGTGAAGTGCTGAACGAAAAATTAGGCCGCACCGTGCTGCCAATTGGCGAAAAACACTAAGTTCATCGCTGTATTACAATGAAGCCGGGCATTGCCTAATGCTGGTCACTTAAGGTGATCAGCATTTTTTCTCACCGGGTATTTCTGGGCTTTTACTCTTACTTCCCGAGGGTAACTTCGCTCTCTTCTTCCCGCTAATACCAGCCATTTTGCTTTCTCATACAACGTTCTTAAC
>DASXML010000099.1:0-6017 GCA_036495715.1 Scandinavium sp. | reverse complement strand
CGGATACAAAGAGAAACGGTGCGGGTTTACCGTTGAGCAGGAACGTGGCCTCCTGTTTAATTTCCACTACCGCACCGCGTGGTAGCGTGGTCTGCGTATCCTGCGGTACCTCGTAGTTACGCTGCGCATCATGAGGAACATTGACGCCCTCTGTCAGACCACTGCGCATCCAGCCGGAAAACGTGTTGTCCTGACGGATTTTTAACGCGCTGGCAGTCACGGTGGCGGTCGGCGTGTCCGTAATCCCGTATTCAGACAGCGGGGCTATCTGCATCCACAGGGTATAGAAATCTAGGGCGTTATCGGGCTTGTCTTTGTCCGGGGTGCAGGTGGATTTGATGAGAACGAAGGAGGTGCTGAATTTCAGTGGCTTTTTCCCGAACGTTGCAGTCTGATAATCATCATTCAGCCGCCAGGCAACTACCTGACCATCAGTCATACATTTCAGGCCGTGGCTCTCGGGTTTAAAGACCGCGTTGCCGGCAAAGCCGTCACAGAGATGAATCCCGCCGTGCCAGTGCTCTCCCTGCTTCATCAGCCAGTGAGTGTCTCCCTCACTGCCCTGCATCGCCGCCATGAAGTCCGTTGCCGACCGGTAGCCGTCAACCGGCAGTACCATTTTCATCCTGTTCTCCCTGAATTTATGATGGTTATTTGCACATCATACACCGGACAGGACATAACCAAAATTTCTCTAAATGGCTTAATATGTTACGAACAGTTGACCATTCAGGAGGCTCAATGGAACATCAGAAACTGACCAAATTGAAGGAGCGCTGGTTAGCCGAGGCAGCCAAATTTTCCATAACATCCGTTGTCAGCACCACATAAAAAAGCCCGCGATGCGGGCTTTTTATCGGGCATGGAAACGCTATGGTGAACAGTACCCACCTTTATGGTGTGAGCCGGTTCCGCCATGTGGATGTTCACCTTTCGGGCAGGCCATCGCTGATGTTGCCATCACCCCAAAAACTGCCACCAGTAGCAATGCGACCATTTTTTTCATAACACTTCATCCTGTAAGCCAGTTGAAATAACAGGCTAAACAATAAGCACGCCATGCTTTTTTGAGCTAACTCACACTTTCGAAACGAAGCGGCGAAAAAAAACACTGATTTGGTTGAGAAAAACAACAATACCCACACTTATAAAGTGGGCTATTTCGCCCTTTATCTGGCAAGGAGAACGAAAAATGGCTTTGATTGTAGGTCCGCACAGTACAGTCGGTCGTGATGGTGGGTCATTTCAGGAATGTTCAGTAGGTCTGTTCGAAAGTGTCGTAACAAAGACATATGGTCGTTATTGCACTATTCGTGACAATCAAGTAGCACCTCCAACCAGCGCCCCTGGGCGTAAATGGGTTCAAATATTCAGAACTCCTGATGATACGGAGTAAGAAAAAACAGAAAGCCCTCCGGGGCTTTTTTTACGCCTGCTGCCGGCATCGATTTACCATAACGCCTCATTACACGCCCCCGTAAAACGCGCTCAGCACGCTTTGACGGCGAAGACGACGAAAACCACAGCTTACCCGGCAAAAACGCCGCAAAACGCGTCTGATGAATTATGAGGCAATGAATGGCTATGCACCAGGATGCATGGCGTGGAGTTTCAGCCAGAACGGAGCGTTAACGCCCTGTTTTGACCGGTTTCGACACGGGGATTTTGCATCCCCTGCACCGGCTGCCGTTCGTCCTTCGGGTGTCGGGGCGAAGCCCTGACCAGCTCGTTTTGGGGAGCACGCCACCGGGTGGCTGTGGACACAAAACATTTCCTGTCCGGGGTTTTAGGTTCCACTGGTAACGGTGAACGGGTACGCAATTTTTTTGCGGGGCCGTGAGGCGTTGGACAAGCGTCAGCGCGTCAGAAAAAACAGAACGGGATCGGATTCGAACAAAACGTGCTGTTTTGCGTCAGCGAGCTGCCCGCCGGTGGCGTTCACTCGCAGCCGTTGCAAATGACGGACAGGAAATGTTTTGTCATTACCGTCTGCACACAGCCGGCAACGAAAAACAGCCTGGTCAGGGCTTCGCCCCGACACCCCGATGTTGCCCACCGGCAGTGTGACTATTTTTTCCGGAATGGCCACCACGTCGAACGAACCGGCAGCGGGTCCACCGGCTCGGGTTTATGCTCCAGTAGCTGCATGGCCTGTTTCAGGCTCTCGATGTGGGAAGATTGCGCCGATACCAGAGCGCGGAGATGGTCAACTTCCTGTTTCAACGTCTGCACCACCTGTTCATTCTGGTGTTCAGCACCTGTAACATGGTGTTCAGTTGACTGTTCAGCCACCTGTTCACCTGAACAACCATCAAACGCACCAAACACCCTCAAAAGCTCTGATGTATCGACTAATTTTGCGTTTTTATCACCAGTACAGGTGGACAACTGACCTGTACCAATCAATCTGTACAGTGTTGTCCGGCTTTTTCCCGTTAACCTCGATGCTTCACTGATCGATACCTTCGCCATTGTCTGTCCTGAAAATTACCCGCTAGTTGCCATCAGTGTACCGCACCGGCATCAGAAATGGCCCATTCGTAATGTGTGTGGATCAGGCACTGACACGGTATATACAGGTGTGTGGATGCAGCACCAGTGCTGCATGGTGTGCTAAGTATCCAGTTGATTTAATGGATTACACACAAACCCCACACACAGCAGTGCCGCCACAGGCACCAACAGGTGTGCTAATCAGGCACTGAGAGGTGTGTGGGTTAGGCACTGCAAAAAACTCCGCGAAAAAAAATCATTCGTAACAACCTGAACTAACAGGGAAAAATGGCAAGATGAAATCTTGCGTGGGGTGTGATGGGTTAACATTGCAGAAGAGCGCGGAAGAAAAAAATCTCCTTTGGGATTAAAGCATCAGGCAGAACAGCGCCTGATGGTAGCCCTGAGCCGTACTGGCGAATGAAGTAGCCGTTCTGTTGACGTCGAATTTAGCTGGTTTCGGGCGCAGCGCCGAACCAGTCACGGCGCGCTAGCGCTGTGTATACTGGCTTATCCATGTTAGCACTTTGCCGATTTCGATGTGAATTACTCTATGTGGCAGGGAAAAATGCGGCAGCGGGGCGTACGCATAATGATGGTAGTGCGGTGATATTGCGCCTCCTCGCTCACTCGGTCGCTACGCTCTTGCCGTGAGACTGCGGCGGGCGCTGCGGACGCTCACGCAGGGAAGAAACAGTGGTGCTGCAGGACGAAAAGAAAACACAGCAAAGGCCGCGGGGTACCCGTTTTTTCATAGGCTCCGCCTCCCCTGACGAGGGTCTCAAATAGACGCTCAAATCAGTGAAAGGCGAAACCTGACAGGACTTAAAGATGCCGGTGATTTCTCTCCGGCGGCTCCCTCTTGCGCTCTCCTGTTCCCGTCCTGCGGCGTCCGTGTTGTGGTGGAAGCATTATCCAAATCACCACGTCCCGTTCCGTTTAGACAGTTCGCTCCAAGCTGGGCTGTATGCAAGAACCCCCCGTTCAGCCCGACTACCACGCCCGTTCCGGTAACTATCAACTTGAGTCCAACCCGGAAAGGCACGACGAATCGCCAGTGGCGGTAGCCATTGGTAACTGGGTTCACGGAGCGGGATTACACGCTTTAGCGTGTAGAAGGTCTTGAAGTGATGCCTAAACTACGGCTACACTGAAAGGACAAGTTTTGGTATCTGCGCTCCGTGAAAGCCAGTTACCTGGTTAAGCAGCCTGCAAGCCGACTTAACCTTCGATCAAACCGCCCTGCAAGGCGGTTTTTTCGTTTACAGGGCAAGAGATTACGACTATCCAAGAAGGATCTCAAGAAGATCCTTCTTGGGTTTTGTTAGTCATCTACAGTGCTCACAAAATTACTCAATAGCCTTTTAAGAGAAATAACCTCATCCAAAGCACATTGTTTTTCTAAAAGAATACCATTTTGACCGCCTGATTTTAGCCATAGGCTGCACTTATTATCAATGGCGCTCTGCTGCTGTGTTGCATATAAATGAAGATCCACTGGCTCACCATTTTCTGGCGATACTATATCTTTATGTTTTCCCGCTATTTCCGCTATCTCTTTACTCTGCGCGCTAATTTCTGAATCAACACAACTAGTCGACATCGGATCCGCGACATTACTAGAGATACATTTAGTATATGCACTACTATACTTCGGAACTTCCTTTGACATAACAGCAAGTGGGATAAATAACAGGAGCGCACTTGTCAATTTAATTAATCTCATAATCATTCAATCTCTGCATTATCTTTAATTAGCAACAAAAGCTTCGCCTTCTCGCTGGAAGCTCTAGACTTCAAGCCGGGCCAAAGAGTAGGGGAACTACGAAATTTAGTCTCAACATGGCTATACTTATAATCTTGCACCGCAGCTATTATTTGGTCATCTGTAGCACTATCAAACGATAGTCCTTTAGTCGCTTTAACTATTAAATCTGTATAAGGACCATATTGAACAGATGTCGACCATATCATGTCATGTATCGCTGCTCGCTTATGTTTTATATTAATCCCATGCTTTGCTAAAAATCCTAACTGCACATCATAATGTGTTTTCTTTATAAATTCATGCTGATCAACAGCAAAACCTTTTTTGTCTTCCTCTGCAATATTTTTCCATTCCCTATTAAAAGCATCAGTCCCAACGCTTAATCCTAAAAAGTTATCTTTATATTTAGATTGCAGTATATATTGTTGAACAACTCCTAGATTCGATGATAGTTGATAACAACCGTAGGATGCTCCTCCATGATCTCCATGCCCAGAAGAGATAACTCCAGGACCTTTTCCTCCTGATTCGTAACGCTCTGATGTTGTACCTAATTTCCATAGCTTATGGTTCAATGCCAACGCACCAAGAAAAACAATCGGATGCATGTGCCACAGCGCTTCCCCGCTACAGATCTCCGGTACATCTTTCATCCACACCAGTTTATTGATGAAATCCCGGTTAAATAGCGCCATATCCGGGTATTTCTTCGCCTGTTCATCCAGTGCGGCCTGCCACAGCGCTGACATGCCATCCTTCAGCCATTCGCTGTGGTGCTTCACCACAAAGCGCTGCACCTGATACTGGATATGCGGCTGCGTGTTATGCAGAAATCGCCACAGTTCACCGGCATCAATCACACCATCCTGGTTCAGATCCATCTGCTTCAGCAGCTTCTGGTACTGCCCGGTGTAGCTCGAGGAATACATATCCCGCGTTTCACTCCGGGCCAATGCTTCCAGCTGCCCGTACACCTGCCGCAGCCAGCTCTCTTTCGGCGTCTGGAAAATGCTTTGCGGCGCATCCTCTTGCTCAAGTGGCATAAATCCCCGCTTTTCAAGATCGAACTGGTTCGCTCTCTCCACATCTGCCGCCGCCATCCATGCCAGCTCGTCGGGAATGTAGTACCAGGTCTTCCCGTCAGCTTCCAGCCGGCGGCACTTGCTTTCCGGGGTATATCGCTCTGCAGTCGTGGGGGAAGGGTCTCCCCCCACGCCGGCCACCACAAACGTATTATCCTTCTCTCGGTGCTGCCAGCGGGTTTTATCTGCCAGCGTGTGCAGCTCTGCCGCGCCGGTAGTCATCCCGGCTTTGTTCGCCAGAAAATTCTTCATCCGCGTATCCTGGCTGAATACCTCCAGATGGCAGAAATGTTGTGATCCGCCATATGGGCGCTCATTCAAGCTCAGGTGGCCGATAACCTCCCCGGCTTTCACTACCGGCGCTCCCTCCCCGGAAACCGTCACCACCTGGTTAAACTCTCCACGCTGACGGGCAGCCTGCATCCATGCCGGCAACGCATCCCCCTGTCTCTTCACGAACTTATCCAGCCCGGAAATCCAGCCTGATCCCCCGACCGACAATCCGCTTTTCACGCCCTCCGGTACCGACACCACGGATACAAAGAGAAACGGTGCGGGTTTACCGTTGAGCAGGAACGTGGCCTCCTGTTTAATTTCCACTACCGCACCGCGTGGTAGCGTGGTCTGCGTATCCTGCGGTACCTCGTAGTTACGCTGCGCATCATGAGGAACAT
>DASXML010000098.1:0-46143 GCA_036495715.1 Scandinavium sp. | reverse complement strand
AGCAGCTGGGTGACAACAAAGAGCAGAAGATCAGGGACGAGATCACCAAGAAGCAGATGGAAGAACGCCCCGTTTCGGCTCAGACGGTTATTGTCACCGCTGGGGGTGATCAACTGTGCTACGACTCGCTGACCGGTCGGTATTTCAAAAGTGACATCGAGCTGCTCAGACAAGCCCAGAATGAGCTCAATCAGAGAATCATCGGCGGCGATATGTATGCCAGCCAGAATGATTTCTATGAAATTCTGGACTTGGGTCCAGTATCTATCGGCGATGAGCTGGGATGGAATGTTGACAACCTCGTCAATCTTGTCTTCTCATCCCATCTTTCCGATGACGGGCGGCCCTGTCTCGCCATCAGCTACAAAAATCTTCCAAGAGCCGATTACGGGAAGATGTAACTGGATCAGGAGACTGTTCCCTAAACTGGGCGGTTTTCTGTTCTGGATTCTCTGGCCGTATATAGTAGCTCGTCAGACAAAGCAATACTGCTTTAAGTACACGGGCCGCGTCATGACGAAGGAGGAAATAGGCAAACTTCGCAAAGATCTCGCGAGAATTACAGGGCCTATAATGAAGCCCGATGCGCTTCAAGCATCACCATATCAGGCCACTAATACAAGTGGCCTGATTTTCTCTTCACACAGATCAGGAGCAGTACATGTCAGACAACGTTACGGTCGATGTCCCGGAACTTCCAGTGTTCTCTTCGCCGGAAGAGGCAAGTCCGTCTGCCTCGAGCGTGCCTGTCCCAAGTCCTCCGAAGATGCGGGTGGAGCCCGTGACCGTTCCCACTTCGGCACCGGCCAGCAACGGCGCGAATTCTGACCGCGTCTTCACCCAGGCCAAGCAGATCGTCATCGACAACTACAACTTTCACCGGGACGAGACGCGATCCCCCGCGCTGACGCTGGACGGCGTTTACATCACGCAGTTCGCGAAGACCATGAACAACTGGCAGGCGACTCTGACCTCGCCAGTCGCCCGCGGTCTGATGTGGAGCGTCGTCTGCAACACCTACAAGCAGGAGGCCTACATCGAGGTCTACAAGAAGGTCAACAACACCAAGGTGTCACTGCTGGCGGGAGACGCCGAATGATCAAGAAGGAGATCCGCTTCGAGGACTTCGACGGCCACATGGTGGTGGAGACGCATTACTTCCACCTGTCGAAGGCTGAGCTGATCGACCTGGAGCTCAGCACTGCTGGCGGAATGGCGGCCAAGTACCAGACGATCCTCAGCTCCAATCAGCCGAACGAGATCATCCGGGCCTTCAAAGACATCATCATGGCGTCCTACGGCCAGCGCGAAGAGGGCAGCGGAACTGTTTTCCGTAAGTCGCCGAAAATCTCCGAAGCCTTTATGGCATCGCCGGCTTTCGACGCGTTCTTTGACGAGCTCCTTACTTCGGAGGAGACCGCTTCGGAATTCGTGAACGGTCTGCTGCCGAAGGATCTCGTGAAAACCGTTGCGAAAGAGCAGAACAGCTCAGCAACAGCCGGTACTTCCAAGCCGGTACCCGGAGCATCGACGGGGGCTACGTATCACGAGGAGAACGAGCTCAGCGGCCTGAAGTCACCGCGAGATGAAGATGACAAACTTCTGCCCTGGGCATTCCGTGACCCGACGGATACAGAGCTCACGAAGATGAGCCATCCTCAGCTCCAGGACGTGTTCAAGCGCCGCTCAACTGGCTGGGAAGCACCGGTCGGCCGTAGCTAGTCATTTTCGGAGGGGCCTAGCGTGATTCACCGTCGCTAAGGCTTAAACGACAGCAATCTTCCTGCGAGGTTATGTGCCCTCTCTTTTCTGGCAAGGAGCACAATGAGTGAAATGAAAGTCGACCAAGGAGGTGGCCGCGAATCAACAGCTCGCGTAAACTATCCTTCAAACTCAAAGCAAGGTCAAAAAAGGGAATCAGAGCGAGCCAAGCCAGAAAAAGTTGTCGAAGGAGAAGTAGTCCAGCGGAAGAAGAGCACTGCTGGGCGTTTTCTGAGCAAATTCATAAGCGATGATTCACAAGGTGTCGGCGAATATGTTATCATGGAGGTTTTGCTTCCTGCAGCAAAAAACATGGTTTCCGATGCAGTCAGCCAGGGAATAGAACGTCTTCTTTTTGGAGACGCAAAACCAAGCCGGTCTGGCCATCGTGCATACACGAACTACAGCAGGAACGCCACTGGGCAGCGCTATATTCCAGGTAGTCCCATGAGCGATCCGCGTCCTCCACTCTCCAGACAAGCAAGAGCATCACACGATTTCGATGACATCATCATCGCGAGCAGAGCCGAAGCAGAAGAAGTTCTCGACCGGCTCAGAGATCTGATCAATCAGTACGAGGTCGCGACGGTCTCCGATTTGTATGATCTGGTCGGCCTGACCGGCGAATTCACAGATGACAAATGGGGATGGGATGATCTCAGAAGTGCCAGCATCAGGGCTATTCGTGGAGGTTACCTTCTCAATCTGCCGAGAACCCACCCAATCACCTAGCTACATCAAGAAATGGAGCATTTCAATGTCCGACAGCAGATATCACGGAGTCCTCAAACTCATCATCTCGGCTTGCATCTTCGCCGTTTTGATCATATTCGTCGCAGGTTGCGGCGGACACTCAGACAGCACGCCAACGGTGAAGCCGGTCACAGCACTGTCTCATGCAGTGAGCGCTCCTGTCGTGTCGGTTCCGAAGCCGCCAATGACCGCGGCCGAAGCCGCAAAGGCCGCAGGATGCAACCGGTTCCGCGACTGGCCCGTGAACTCGGCAACTACACCGTACACCATCGACGGCGGCCACTGCTGGAAAAACGGCAAGAAGTACGGCATCAACACCTTCATCACCAAGAACGGCCGGGACGCATGGCTGCAGATGGCGCATAACGCTGGCGTGCCCGTTATTCCCAAGTGGGAAACCGAGACGTCGGTCATCTATCCATCGGTAACTTCTTAGGCAGATGAAAGAGTATCTTATCCGCGTGCAGGCTGAGGTTTCGTACAACGGGGGACTTCAGCCAGTACCGGTTTCAGTAATAGAGGATACTCTGGTCGACCACATAGAGGGCGAGTGTGGTGTGCCTGGAAGCGGCGTACCACGGAATATTTACCTGAAATACACAGTTATGAAAGTCGAAGAGATCTGGTAACCCAGTCTCACAACCAAGGGACACTGATGAATTCGTCACTGCTCTCAAGCCGGATCCTTGGGTCATCCAAGTTCTTCCTGCAGCGGAACGCCCCAACAATCCTGACCGGCGCCGGGATAGCCGGCTTCGCGATTACCACTGCACTCACCATCAGAGCCACAGCAAAGGCTGCTGATGTCTTCCCCGAGATCTCCAAGGATGTCGTCGAAGTCAAGAACGCCACTCAGGATGCCCCAAGGGTGGAGAAGCAGAAGGCACTTACCAAGGTCTACCTGAAGAGCAGTGTCAAGCTGGCAGAACTCTACTGGCCGGTCCTGGTCACAGGCTCAGCTTCTGTCGTCTGCGTGATCTCTGCGCACGGTCTGATGCTGCAGCGCCAGACAAGTCTCGTCGCGGCCTATACGGCTCTCGACGCTGGCTACAAGGCATACCGCCGTCGTGTTGCCGAAGTTCTGGGTGACGAGAAGGAAGAAATCCTGTACCGCGGAGCCCGTACCGTCAAAGGCGTCACGGACGACGGGACAGAAGGCGAAGTCATCGACTACGACGATGTGATGCCATCGCCTTACGCAAGGTTCTTCGACGAGGCCAGCGTCAACTGGACCAGAACGCCAGAGTACAACCTGCTGTTTCTCAGATCTCAGCAGAACTGGGCAAACGACCGGCTCCAGGCGCACGGCTTCATATTCCTGAATGAGGTGTATGAGGCGTTGGGTCTCGAGCGAAGCCAAGCCGGCCAGATCGTTGGCTGGCGGCTCAACGGCAACGGTGATGGCCATGTGGATTTTGGCCTGTACAATATCGGGGATGAGTGCAACCGTGCGTTCATAAACGGGATCGAGCACACGGTTCTCCTTGATTTCAATGTCGACGGTCCGATAAAGATCTGATCGGCATGAAAGGAATGAAATTCGATGGAAAATCCGCAATATGTGGTGCTGCCGGCGGTCTGCTGGCTGGTGGTGCTGCTGGCTATCTTCTTTGCCGTCACCATCTTCGGGCCGCTATGGATCGGCGACTTGATGAAGAAGTCGCCAGAATCAAATCCCACTACAACGACAAGTCAAAGGCGTTCCTTCAAACTGGATCACCTTTCATCGGCCCTCACTCAGGTGTGCACATCGAAGACGAAGAACTACCCACCGTGGGAGGCGATTCTGTGCCAGACACCGCGCCTGGAGAACCCGCAACCACACCGCATCCCCTCGAGGGCTTTCCGGATGAGGAGGAGCTCGCAGCTGCTGCTGTGCTCGTTGAGGAACAGCTGGTTCAGCAGAATGCTTTCGCAAACGCCGCACAGCACAAGCCCAAGAAGCCTTACCGCATCTCACGTTCCGTTTTCTCGGAATCACCAGTCGGCACACAGCAGCTTGCCATCACTTACTACGCCGGCGACAAAACACTCGTTGACGACAAGGATGAGCCTGTTCTGGAGGTCTCCAGGATCGTCGGCGCACTCACACCATTGAGTTTTGGTGGTATCTCAGAAGATCCGCATATTTGCTACGTCCGGAACGAGGAGCTTGAGGTCGACTTCGAGATAACTCTGGATGCACGGTCATATGCAGATGCGGTTCTCAACTACGGTGACCCGTCTCTGGAGACATAATGTCTGCTCCAGCCTACATGGAAGGAATCGGCACCGAATATTTTGAGTGGTTGCACGCGCAAGTATTCCCAAACGCTCAAAAGGGCTCACCGGACAGTTACACTTACGTGATGGAGAAGATGCACCAGCTGATTTTCAAAGTGCTGGTGCCGCATGATGAGAACCGAATAGCTGATGGAGATGAACTCCGGAAATCTTTCCAGATAAGCCGCGGCGGCCTGGAACCACTGGAAACCTCAGCTTTGCTGTACCCAGACATAAGTGTTCTGGAAGTTCTTATAGCACTTGCTGATCGTGGCGGGTTCATGATAGACCGCCCCATGCAAGAGATGTTCGGCTTGTTCCTGCAAAATCTCAGGTTGTCCATCTGGACTGATGGCGCTTGTGTATTCAATATAAAGCGCTCCGGGAAAGTCATCAAAATTCTTAACAGGTTCAACGACCGGGCATACACCGCGCACGGAACCGGTGGCTTGTTCCCACTTAGAGATCCATCTAAAGACCAGAGGCAGGTAGAACTCTGGTATCAGATGGGGGAGTGGATGACCGAAAATGCAATGTACTAACACGCAAAGGAGGGAACGCCTGTGGATTTTCTGCAAATCAGGGAGCGGCAGACAAAGTCGGGAGTTGAGCTTTACCCAGACTTCGTCGTCCGTAAGTCGCAAGACCTGCTGGTCCGTGGCGGCTCCTTCTATGCGGTATGGGACGAGGGCGCTGGGCTGTGGTCTACTGATGAATACACGGTTCAGCGTCTCGTCGATGCTGCGCTTTATGCCCGGGCTGAGAAAATCGACGGGCCTACGACGGTCCGCAGCCTGAGCAGTTTCAAAAGCAATGCGTGGCGTGACTTTAAAAGTTACTGCACGAACTTGCCCAGTTCGTTTGAGCAACTGGATGGTACGCTGGCGTTCTCAGATACGCCGGCTAAAAAGGAAGATCACAGTTCCAGACGGCTTCCGTATTCGCTCAAAGAAGGATCAATAGAAGCGTATGATCGGTTGATGAGCACACTCTACGCTCCGCATGAGCGGGAGAAACTCGAGTGGGCAATCGGTGCCGTAGTCGCCGCGAACTCAAAAGACGTGCAAAAGTTCTTCGTTCTGTATGGCGAAGCGGGAACGGGCAAATCCACGTTTCTTAATATTCTTGCCAGACTGTTTGAAGGGTACACAGCAACCTTCGACGCGAAAGCCCTGACTGGCACAACTAACGCTTTTGCTACCGAGTCGTTCAAGACCAACCCGCTTGTGGCAATCCAACACGACGGTGACCTGTCTAAGATAGATGACAACACCCGTCTCAACTCGATAGTCTCTCACGAGGAGATCATCATCAACGAGAAGTACAAGGCGCCTTACACTGGGCGTGTGAATGCGCTTCTCTTTATCGGAACGAATCAATCGGTTAAAATCACCGATGCCAAATCAGGCATTATCCGGCGACTGATTGATATTCACCCAACTGGCAAGACTCTGCTGTCAAGCGATTATGAAGCGGCCAAGCATGGAATCAATTTCGAGCTAGGAGCCATTGCCTATCACTGCCTTCAGGTATACCGGGCACTGGGACCAAATTACTATTCGTCATACCGGCCAACAGACATGATTATCCGGACTGACATGTTCTACAACTACCTGACGGAGCAATACGAGCTTTTCCGGAATCAGGACGGAACAACCCTCAAGCAGGCCTGGGGCTTGTACAAGGCGTTCTGTGATGAAGGCGGCTACGAGTGGCGCCTAAACCTCGGCAAGTTCAGGGATGAGCTCCGGAACTACTTCACTCATTTTTCAGAACGTGGCCGGGTTGATGGTGTTCAGGTGACAAATCTGTTCACTGGGTTTAAAGTTGACAAACTTGGAGTGCAAGCGGCACCGCCGCAGCCATCACCGTCACTTGCAATGGAGCTTACAGATTCGCTATTCGATGAGCTTTTTTCCAGTCAGCCGGCTCAATATGCTACCGACAGCGGAAAGCCAGGAGTTCCATGGGCTAAAGTGAAGACTGTACTGTCAGATCTTGACACGTCACATCTGCACTTTGTTAAACTGGACTTCCAGCAGATTGTCATTGACTTCGATTTGCGGGATGAAGAAGGTCACAAGAGCATTGTCCTGAATCTGGAGGCAGCCAGCTTGTGGCCCGCGACCTATGCCGAATACAGTCAAAGTGGCGCTGGCATCCACCTGCATTACATGTACGACGGTGATGTTTCGGGTCTGAGCCACAGCTACAGCCCGGGAATTGAAGTTAAAACCTTCAAGGATGATGCTTCATTGCGGCGCCGGCTAACCACTTGCAACGATGTCCCCATCGCGACTTTGAACAGTGGCTTGCCGTTTAAGGAGAGGCGTATGATCGATTCAGACACCATGCAAAACGAGAAATCTCTGAGAGGTCTCATTCAGAGAAATCTCCGGAAAGAAATACATCCGGGAACTAAGCCGAGCATTGACTTCATCGAGAAGATTCTTGACGATGCCTGGCGTTCAGGCATGACTTACGACGTGACAGACATGCGGGGCCGGATCCTTGCGTTTGCCAACGGATCCACCAATCAGGCGGTTTATTGCGTTAAACGAGTCATGGGCATGAAGTTTGCATCGGACGACGTGCCCGTCACACCAGAGCCCGTAGCACCTGCAGATGACCGTTTGGTGTTTTACGATGTGGAAGTCTTTCCTAATCTGTTTGTGGTCTGCTGGAAGTATCAGGGTGACGCCCAGGTTGCCAAGATGATTAATCCTGGCAGTGCCGAAGTTGAGGAGCTGACTAAGTTCAAACTGGTTGGCTTCAACAACCGCCGTTACGATAATCATATTCTCTATGCCCGGATAATGGGCTACAACGAGCAAGAACTGTTTCAGCTTAGCCAGCGAATTATAGAAGGCGAAAAGCACAGCATGTTCGGCGACGCGTATAACTTGTCGTATGCTGACATTTGGGATTTTTCCACTGTCAAGAAGTCGCTCAAGTGGTTCCAGATCGAGCTAGGACTAAATCACAAAGAGCTCAGCCATCCCTGGTATGAGCCCGTACCAGAAGAGCTCTGGGAAGAAGTTACCAGCTATTGTGCCAACGATGTCGTAACCACTGAGCAGGTGTTTGACGACAGAAAGCAAGATTACGTTGCAAGACAGATTCTTGCAGAGCTTAGCGGCTTGTCAGTCAATGACACAACTCAGCGTCACACAGCTAAAATTGTATTTGGTGATGACCGTAATCCTCAGGATAAATTTGTTTACACAGACTTGTCTAAAGAGTTCCCGGGCTATCATTATGAAGCCGGAACCAGCACATACAAAGATGAAACAACCGGGGAAGGAGGTTATGTCTATGCCGAACCCGGCATGTATACTGACGTCGCGGTGCTCGATGTTGCCTCTATGCACCCGACAACAATTGAAATATTGTCTTTGTTTGGCCCTTATACGAAGAATTATTCTGATCTCAAATCCGCCCGTGTTGCAATCAAGCATCATGATTACGACGCAGCTAGGCGAATGCTCCGTGGCGCCCTGGTTCCATACCTTGGTAGTGAGGGAGATGCAAAAGCACTATCCTATGCTCTGAAGATTATCCTGAACATTGTTTATGGTCTCACATCGGCTAGCTTCCCCAACGCATTCCGGGACGTCCGGAACAAAGACAATATTGTAGCCAAACGTGGCGCTTTGTTCATGATAGACCTCAAGCAGGCTATTCAGGAACAAGGTTTCAGGGTCATTCACATCAAGACTGACTCCATCAAGGTACCAGATGCGACACCGGAAATTGTGGAATTCATTATCAATTTCGGCCAGAAGTATGGTTATGACTTCGAGCATGAAGTTACTTACCAGAAATTCTGTCTTGTGAATGATGCAGTTTATGTAGCCAAGAAGGAAGACGGATCATGGGCAACCACGGGTGCACAGTTTCAGCATCCATACGTTTTTAAAACCCTGTTCAGTAACGAACCGATAGAATTCAGGGATTACTGTGAAACTCGTACAGTCACTTCAGCGAGCCTTTATCTGGATTTCGGAGACGGCGATCCACACTTTGTTGGCCGCGCTGGAAGCTTTGTCCCGGTCAATGAAGGGACTGGAGGAGGTGTTCTGCTCCGTGGCAAGGAGGGCGTGTTCCATTCTGCATCGGGAGCCAAAGGATACTTCTGGAAAGAAGCAGTAGTCGTCCGGGATCTCGGGCAAGAAAACACAGTCAATCTGGATTACTTCAGAGCTCTCGTGGATTCCGCCATCACCAATATCTCTAAGTTCGGAGACGCCGAACAATTCAGAGCGTGAGGAACAAATCACCGAAGGAGGATAATGCCTGAGAAAGCCGTGCATGTGGTAAAAGGCCATCTTGGCACCAACATCACATCTAACAAGAGAGTACCGGTCGCCATTCAGATCGATGACATGAGCGTCGTCATTGGTGAAGCAACTGTCACCCGGGGCGAGTTCACAGCTCACATAAAAGGTGAGTTCGCCGAAATACTGGCCGGGAAATTCAAGGGACCATTCAAGATCACAATGGACAACTCAGGAAGCACATGAAAAAACTCAGCAGAGAAGAGCTGGCGAAACTGGCCGAGAACGCCGACATCAAGGAAATCCCGAAAGGAGACCAGAAGACCAGAGAGCAGAAACTGATCGACGAAATTCTCAACATTCCTGATTCAGGGGAATGATCAGGCAACTTGCCTTTAATTCAGAAGGGTGCAACCATGGGTAACAACATGCCGATCGAAGAAGCAGCGAGTGACGCAATAGGCCGGGACGCGAAGGAACGGCTTGAGCACAATCCGAACTCATCATACGCCGCCGAGTTCACCAGCAAACGAGTTCTGGAAGCGGCCACCGCAATGCCGTCGCCCATCGACATGCTGCTGAAAGCGCAGCGGCGGTTCATCAAGTCGCAGACCACGTACATCCACGAGCGCAGCCAGGACCACATGCTCGGCGCCCAGGAGCAGTACATCAACGACCTGACCAGCTTCCTGGAGAGCATGGGTATCTTCTGATGCTCGACGTTTCACAGAAGGCCCTGGTTAGCACCACACTTTCAGACGGCATGTATTACGAGGTCACGTTCAGCGAAAGCCGGCAGCGTGCGTACATAGACGCATACAAGAAGTGGGACCACGTCACGGTGGAAGAAGGTGAGATAGATTGGGCACCGGTTCAAGGCTCCAGCCCGTAGTCCTGGAAGGACGGCGCATTCTCTTCCGGAACTTCTCCGGTGAGGAAGGCCGGTTCAATGCCAAGGGGCAGCGCAACTTCAACGTGCTGCTCGAAGATGAAGAAGCCGAGCTCATGCTGAAAGACGGCTGGAACGTCAAGTACCTTCAGCCGCGCGATGAGGGTGAGACACCGCAGCCACGGCTCGAGGTGAGTGTCCACTTCGGCAAGAACCCACCGCGGATAGTCCTGATCACCAGCAGGGGTAAGACACCGCTCGATGAGAGTATGGTGTCCTTGCTTGACTGGGCGGACATCGAGAACGTCGACATGATCGTGCGGCCTTACGAATGGGAGGTGAACGGACGAGAAGGAGTAAAGGCCTACCTGAAGTCAATCTATGTGACAATCCGGGAAGATGCACTCGAGATGAAGTACCTCGATGTGCCGGACTCAGCCGCCGTTGCGGTAATGTCACACGACGAGCCCGACGAGGAGGAGTGATGAGTTCAACCCGGGAACACTTCGTACTTCATTTCACCAAACTTCGGAGAGACATCGGCAAAACATTCAAATCAGACATTCATAAGGAGCAGGCACTTCTCAAACTTGCTGAGTGCGAAATGTGGCTGGATCAAAATGATGGCATGCGTGGAGCTCGAATATCCGTGGCCCGAAGGTGTCTGGAAGAAGATGTCCGACCGGTCTGAGCCTGATGGTATCAACATGGTTTCCTGGCAGTGGATGAACTCAGGCAGGGCCACTGGGTGTTTTGTCCAATGGGGAAGAAAGCAGGAAAGAGGATACGCCGGAAATGATGAATCCCAAATACTTCTTCGGCCGGATGCAGGAACTTGTGAAGGAGTACAAACCGTCCAGGGAACTGCAGATTGTCAGAACCAAGCTCGAAGAGGCTGAGATGTGGCTTGCCAAGTGCGAGCCCACAGACGAGGCCAAGTGCAGGGATCTCCGTGAAGAACCTTCCTCCAATAAACCCTAACAGGAGGGATGACCTGGCTCAGAAACTTAAAGTTTCTGATCTAAGTGATGATGAAATTATCATCCGTACTGCAAAAGCGTTTCTTGACTCAGGACTGACCTGGAGACAGACAGTTAACGCAATAAAAGAATTTCATAAAGGCGGCTTGGTATTCCGCCTGAAGAAAGGAGACCAATGCGCGAACGCTCACTGCCAGAAACCAGAGACCGGATAGGTCTGTGCAGTGGCGATACCGCCAAGGAAGTCTTGCAGAGACTGACCTGGATTGGTATTGACGCAAAGATTATCAATCGGGCTTTCGACGACGTGGAAGAGAATCGCTCAGGAGCTGAATTCAGCCTGTGAACGACATGAGAGAGATGAAAGAAACGCGTCTGCTGGTGGTCGACGTCGACGGTACTTTAATCAAACTGGGGAACAAGGATGGCCAGTTTGTCAACAAAGCTAGCGATGTTGAGCTGTTTCCTGGCGTTATTAACCTGCTTCTGGAATGGAAAGCAGGTAACGGCCGGATCTTGGCAGTGAGCAATCAGGGTGGAATTGCTCTGGGATTTACTACTTCAGCAGAAGTCAAGGAAAAGCTGGAGCATGTCAACGAGCTCACCGGGAACCTGATCGATGTGATCGTGTGGTGTCCTCACCACCCATCAGCACCTGCTCCTCCTATGGTTAAGTGCTGGTGCAGAAAACCGTCGCCAGGGCTCATAGTTGCTGCAGTCATTAACATGGAGCCGGTATACGGCGAACGTTACCCGTCTTATCTCGCCCTGATGGTGGGAGACATGGAGTCAGATAAGCAATGCGCAGAGCTCGCCGGCATGGACTTCATGTGGGCAAGCGAGTGGCGCAAACGCGGAAGTGAGGGATAAGTGGCAGTAACTAGTCACGGGCATCATATTCCTGGCAGTGCTTACGAGCCAACACCAAAAAACAGAATCATAGGATGTTTTGGTCCTAGTCCTTGCGGAACATGCCAGGAAGAAATGCTTGCTTGGTACAGTCATCACAAAACTTCTGAAGTCAAGTCCGGGGCCGAGAATTTCACCAACAACGAAGCGCTTGTACTTTTCATGAAAGTCTTTCTGGATCTCGGTTACACTTTCGATCAGGCCGCTGAAGTTATCTGGAAATCTCATGCCGCAGGTGTCTTCTTCCGGATGGTTAGCACATAACAGCAAATCATAGGAGAGCATACAATGTGGACTAGACACGGCCATCAGATTTCTGGAACTGCGATAAGCCCAGATCTGCCAGACGGAGTCGTCAATTGCGGCGGCCCTCTTCTATGCAGTCAATGTGCTACTGATGCTGGTTCGGGTGTAGCAATAGCAACAGCCTTCAAAGAAAAGAAGACTGAGCAGCAGGAGAGCATCATATTCGTCAAAGTGGCGCAAGCCTTGTATGACTCTGGTCTCAATTTTAACCAGACCATGAAAGCTATCCGACAAATGCAGGGCGCCGGGATTCTGTTCAGGGAACTGCGATGAGCCGTGACATAACCAGCACCGGCGGGGAAACAGTCCCGTTCGCTGATCCCCTGAACCTGGCTGCGATGAGCCTGAGAGACGTTACAGAGTACCGTCAAGAGCTCGTCACCGCAATTCTCAATCCGGGTGCTGAGTATGACCTTGTCAGTGACGAGGCCGGAGAAGAGCGCGAAGAGTACAAAAAACGTCTTGAACTGGTAGATGCTTACCTCGCCAAGACGACGGGGTCACCGCCAGGAGGCAACTTGCCTTGACCCGCAGAATGAACCAGTACGGAGAATGGAAACCGGTCGCACAGAAAGAAGGAAAAGTGGGAGAAGAGAATCAGGATGCACCCAGGGATCTGAGCTACGGCCTTCAGGTCTCGCTCAACCACCACCAGTCGGTTCAGCACATGGCCAGGCACTTCGGCTACGGTCATCTTCCGCCGGAGCTGCGGGAAGTGTCCAAGCAGTTCGCCGAGCTCGGCCAGTATCTCGTGGACCACATGCGAAGCGGCCCGGAGCTCACAGAAGCTCTCCGCAAGCTGTGGGAGAGCAAGAACAGCGCCGTACTGCACGCCGGCTTTCTGGAAGGCCTGAGAAAGCCCAGCGACCACAGCTAGTCCGCAAACAAACCCCCACCCCCTGGAAAACCCACAACAAGAAAGGATCATCATGGGACTGGACAGCCTGTCCAACACCGCTCGCCAGGAGATCGAGAAGATCGCCGCCAAGCACCCGTCATTCGCGAGCTTCGTCAGCGAGATGGAGTCCTTCGCCGACTTGGTCTGGCACAACGTCAGGCGGGACGGCACGCAGCAGGCGGAGCAGCTCGGGGAGGAGGCCGTGCAGGACGTGAAGACCGACGTCAGCGTTGCTGAAACCTCGATGGAGAACCCGCCGCCGGCGCCCACCGCTCCGGTACAGGACACCACGGCCGGAACCACGGGAAGTGTCGTGGAAGAGGTGACCCCGACTGGCACTACACCCACGCCGGAGGCACCTTCAGAGAATGTTCCCGGCACGCCGGTTCAGCACTAATTTTCCCTGAGAAGATTAAGCCTGGACCCTGTTCTGGGCACATCAATAGCGCGGGTTTTATAGACGCTTAAGCTATCGTCCGCCGCCGTACATCAGGGTGGCTTAAGTGGAACACATTGCCAGACCGACTACGGACTTAAGGAGGGCAGAGGTATGTTACTGCACAACCACCGTAGTTACCACTGAACAATGAATGGCACCGACGTCATCCGTATGTCACAACCAATTAGTTAGCGCCAGGGGATGGGGTCTCCGGATCCTGTCCTCTGGCCCAGGTTGCCCGGGGCTATCTGTTTCGCAGGTTTTACTGGTCCTATAATGAACCCATTACTGAAAGGAACAGACATGATAGCAATATCTGTAGCCGTCGTATTCGTGTTCGTATTTACAGTAATCCTGACAATCCTGCTCGAAGAGCGTAAGATTGCACGCCTTCACGAGAAATGGCTTAAAGAAAAGTCATTCGAAGTGAGCAACGCGCACACTACGTCTTTTCATCAGGGATGGGATGACTGTGCAAAATACATGCTCGAGTTCGAAGGATCAAATGAATCGCTTCATAACGTCCTCAAAGCAATGCTGAAGACTGAAAAGTAGCTAATGAGCCCTGTAACTGGGGCTCTTAGTTTTAAGAAAGGAATGCTATGAACACTGCGGTAATGGAAGCTGTTCTCGTGATTGTTGCTGTAATAGTAACGGGGCTTCTGGGAGAACGAAAACTCACAAAGTGCTACAAGATCTGGCAAGAAGTCATGACCAGCACTGTGGCAGAAGTACAGCACCTCTCGCTTACCGAAGGATGGAATGGCTGCGCTGTCGGTGTAATAAGCTTTCTGGAAGATGGAGGCGATCCCAGCGACGTAGTAAGGTTCCTGAAAGACAATCTTGCAGCCGGTAATGAAAGGAAAGAAAGTGAGCTGCCCTAATTCACTTTACCCGAGCGGAATTCATTCGTGGCTGCAATGGAAGAACGGAAAGCTGTCTGGTAACTGGAAATGTCTGCAGTGTGGTAAGCGCAGACGCCGGCAAAGGAACCGCTGATGATCAATCCACCACTTATGCCACACCAGCAGAAGGCAGTCGACGAGCTCAGTAACGGGAAGATCCTGAAGGGAGGCGTCGGGACAGGTAAGTCAAGAACCGCTATGGCGTACTATGTTACTCTTGCACCCTGGGTGAAACTATATGTCATCACGACATCTAAAAAACGTGACAGCGGGGACTGGCAGGCAGAAGCATTGCTGTATGGAGTCGAGCCAATCGTCGACTCATGGAACAACTTGATAAACTATGAAGATGTGGAAGACGCGTTTTTCATCTTCGACGAGCAGAGAGTGGTGGGATCTGGCATATGGGTGAAAGCGTTCCTGAAGGTCACCAGAAAGAACGAGTGGATTCTCCTGAGTGCTACACCGGGGGACACCTGGATGGACTATATCCCAGTGTTCTTGGCGAATGGCTTTTACTCCACAAGAACCGAATTCTGCAGAGAGCACGTTGTCTTCAGCAGATGGGCAAAGTTCCCGAAAGTGGAGAGGTTTCTGGAGACACGCAAACTGACTGAGCATCTTAGGAGCATACTTGTGGAGATGCCGTACAAGAGAACAACAGTCCGCCATACAATTGACGTGTTCGCAGAGTATAACCGGGAACTGTACAGCACCGTGTGGAAGAGAAGATGGAACTATCTCGAAGGCCGGCCCATCCGCAATGTGAGTGAGTTGTTCAGTCTCCTGCGCCGGGTTGTCAATCTGGACCCGTCACGGATAGACAACATCAAGAATCTTATGATCACTCACCCGCGGATGATCATCTTCTACAACTTCGACTACGAGCTCGAAATGCTCCGGGACCTTCTGGACTACGTGAAGGTGGCTGAGTGGAATGGCCACAATCATGAACCTGTTCCAGATGGAGATGAGTGGGTCTACCTCGTTCAGTATGCTGCCGGGGCTGAAGGGTGGAACTGCATAACCACGGATACTATCGTGTTCTACTCCATGAACTACTCGTACAGAGCGACAGAACAAGCGAAAGGACGCATTGACCGCCTTAACACCCCATACATAGACCTGTATTACTACGTGTTTCGGTCCCAGAGCGGGATAGACTGTGCGCTTTTTTCCGCGCTTTCTAGCAAACGTGAGTTCAATGAGACAAATGCACTAAAACAGTTGTCTGGCTCACAATAGGACATTATGGACTTTTGCGCTATTAAAATCCGCGCAATGTGCTACTTTTGTTGACCTTTTTTCTTGATAAAGATGCAGGTCAGCGTGTGAATGTGCTAGTTGTGTTATTATTATTACTATAGTAGTAGTAGTAGTAGTATAATATATAGGGAAACGCACATAATCTAGTTTTGAACTCTTTTACAAAAAAAAGTCGCACTTTCGCACACTCTACCAATCTAGTAGGGAATTATCCGCCTTAATGTCTGTTTACTCGCGAGAAAATCTGGGACTATAATAGAAGGAATAGAGGACGCCTGCTAATTAGCAGACTGGTCCTCTGATCTTTTGTTAAGCGAGGTGATGCGCAATGCTCTAGTATCGGAGTTTCTAACCGACGCGGATCATCTAAACACGTCCGGGCCGTTCTCAGCGGTGATCTTCCCCCCTGCACTGCTGGGAATGGTTCGGGCATAAAGTCAGGGGGTGAGCTAGATAGAAAGCCAATTCCAGGCATCTATCATTAACAAGCTGCGGAACATGTTTCCGGGCTGCGTAATACTGAAGAATGATCCCAACTATCTTCAAGGTGTTCCCGACCTTCTTGTGCTATGGCGTAGTATGTGGGCCGCACTCGAATGCAAGGACAGTCCCAGATCTCCACTGCAGCCTAATCAGGAATATTACGTGGATTTGATGGATGCCATGTCTTTTGCATCATTCATCAACTGCGCAAACGAGAAAGATGTCCTGCATGAACTTCAACTCGCATTTGGATCTCGTAGGCCAGCACGCCTTTCTGTCCGCCAGCAAGTATCACTGGATAAACTACGACGCAGACAAGCTGGCTGAGTCTTACACTAATGCACAAGCAGCAAGAAGAGGAACTGAGCTTCACGCTTTCGCTCACAATGCGATTCGCCTGGGCATTAAACTTCCGCGATCTAGCAAGACGCTTAACATGTACGTCAATGATGCAATAGGTTACCGCATGACTACTGAGCAAGTTCTCTTCTATTCGCCTAATTGTTTTGGCACTTCTGACGCTATTTCTTTCTCTAAAGATCTTTTGCGAATTCATGACCTGAAGACCGGTGCGGTTAATGGGTCAGTTCATCAGCTTGAAATTTATGCAGCGCTGTTCTGTCTCGAGTATGCCTGTAAGCCAGGTGCAATTGAGATAGAACTCAGAATCTATCAAAACGATGACATTCAGGTTGCAATTCCTGAAGTTGACACTGTCGCTCATATCATGAGCAAGATAATAGTGTTCGATCAGCACATCGAGAACATGAAAGTGGGGGGGTAGTGACCGATACTGCAGAGCTTTACCACTACGGCGTTCTTCGCCGGTCAGGCCGTTATCCCTGGGGATCAGGGCAAAGCGTAGAGCAAAGCCGCAACTTTCTGAGTTATGTTGAAGACCTGAAATCAAAAGGTCTCTCTGAAACACAGATCGCTGCTGGTTTCAGTACTTCAACAACTGCTCTTCGTGCTGCCAGAGCAATAGCTAAGAACGAAACTCGTGCTGCTGATACGGCGCAAGCTGTTCGACTAAAAGCAAAAGGAATGTCAAATGCCGCTATTGGCGAACGACTAGGTGGAATCAATGAGTCCTCTGTTCGTGCATTGCTTAATCCCTCAACCGCGGACAGGAAAGATGTTCTAATAACAACATCTAACCTGCTTCGTGACAAAGTCGGCAAAGATAAATACCTTGACATAGGCGCAGGCACAGAAAACCATCTGGGTATTACTGCAACTAAGCTTGCGACATCTGTCGCTGTTCTTCGCGAAGAAGGTTTTGAAGTTCATAATGTCCAGGTCGATCAGCTCGGAACGGGCAAAAAGACCACAATCAAGGTTCTTGCACCACCAGGAACGAAGTATGTCGACATCGTCAAGAACCCAGAACGAATCAAGTCGGTTGCCGCATATAGCGAAGATGGCGGCCATACATATCTCGGTATCCAGCCTCCTCGCAACGTCAATTCTAGCCGTATTGGTGTTCGCTACGCCGAAGACGGCGGTGCCAAAGCCGATGGAGTCATCTACGTGCGCCCCGGTGTTCATGACATCTCACTTGGTGCATCGAGATACGCACAAGTTCGCATCGCCGTAGACGGTACACATTACCTCAAAGGTATGGCGATGTACAAGAATGATCTGCCTGCTGGGACAGATCTTATGTTTAACACAAATAAGCGAAACACTGGCAACAAGCTCGACGCTATGAAGCCGCAAAAAGAAGAAGACAACCCGTTTGGGGCCACAGTTCGTCAGAGGCATTATACGGACTCTTCTGGTAAGCGCCGTCTTTCACCAATGAACATTGTTAATGAAGAAGGTGACTGGAGAGACTGGAGTCGCAGTCTGTCTAGTCAAGTTCTTTCAAAACAAAGCACAGCCCTTGCGAGGCGCCAACTGGATCTTGCTCTTGCCTCACGCAGAGATGAGTATAGCGAGATAACACGCCTCACAAATCCAGTGGTGAGAAAGGCACTTCTGGAAAAGTTCGCTGATAGTGCCGATAGTGCATCTGTGCATCTGAAAGCAGCTGCTCTGCCACGACAAGGTACTCATGTAATTCTCCCAATCGAAACACTTAAAGAAGGCGAAGTCTATGCGCCTAATTACCGTAATGGTGAGAAGGTAGCGCTAGTTCGCTTTCCTCATGGCGGACCGTTCGAGATCCCGGAAGTTACGGTAAACAATAAACACGCCGATGCGAGGGCCGCTCTTGGCAACGCGATAGATGCCGTAGGCATTCATCCTAAAGTGGCCGAACGTTTGTCTGGCGCAGATTTTGACGGCGATACGGTACTCGTTATACCGAATAACAAACGTGAAGTCAAGACTTCTGCACCACTCGCGGGACTGAAGAGCTTCGAGCCCAAAGAAAGTTATCCGGGCTATGAAGGCATGAAGCCTATCTCAGCACGCGCAAAGCAACAGCAGATGGGCGATGTGTCGAACCTGATTACAGACATGTCGATTAAGGGCGCCAGACCTGACGAACTTGCTCGAGCAGTCCGTCATTCTATGGTTGTGATTGATGCCGAAAAGCACAATCTAAACTATAAGCAGTCTTACATCGACAATGGAATTGCATCACTTAAAGAGAAGTATCAGGGCCGTGGATCCACAGGCCGTCTGGCTGGTGCATCAACCATTGTTTCAAGAGCCAGTTCTGAAGTTCGTGTGCCTGATCGCAGACTAAGATCTGCATCTAAAGGTGGACCTATAGATCCAAAGACTGGTCAAAAGGTCTATGAAGAAACAGGCGAGTCGTTCAAGGATGCTAAAGGCCGTACTATTGTACGTACCGTATCATCCACTAAACTCGCTGAAGCCAAAGATGCTAGGTCCTTGTCAAGCGGCATGCCTATAGAGAACATCTATGCTGATCATTCGAATGCTTTGAAATCTTTGGCAAACGAAGCACGAAAGGCAGCGCTGTCAACGGGATCTATGAAATACTCCCCCACCGCAAAACAAACGTATCGTTCTGAGGTCAACTCTCTCAATGCTAAACTAAACATAGCATTGAAGAATAAACCTCTTGAACGTCAAGCACAATTGCTGGCGAACGCCATCGTCACAGCAAGGCGCCAGGATAACCCCAACATGGATGCCGCCGATCTTAAGAAGATCAAAGGCCAAGCGCTGAATGCTGCCCGTGAACGAGTAGGCGCTAAGAAGAATCAGGTTAGCATTACTGATACCGAGTGGAAGGCGATCCAAGCAGGAGCCATCAGTGGCAGCAAGCTCAGTCAGATACTAGACAATGCTAACGCTGATCGTGTTAGAGAACTAGCCACACCTAGGTCTTCGGTAGTGATGACCTCTACCAAGCTAGCTATAGCTAAAGCAAGGCTGGCATCTGGTTACACCCAGGCAGAGATAGCGGACTCGCTGGGCGTACCTGTGAGTACACTCAACGCTGCACTACATCGTGAAGGAGGATGATGGTTGACGACGTCGAGCACATGCTAACTACTGTTGACAATCCATGGAATCCATTCACGAACTACGATGAGTGGTACTCATGGGATCGTGCTGCAGGATACGACACACCTGGCCTACTAGCACGAATTTCAAAAGTATCTCTTGATTTGCCAGACACGGAGATCGATTCATCTATCGAGCAAGCCATTGACGAGATCTGTCAAATGAACATCAATGGAATGTACAAGAAGGCAAGCAAGCCAGCAGAGGCAGCATAGCCAAACTTCAAAAGAATGATAAGGGTAGGGCGGGGGGTGCTCGCAAAGCATACCCCCACCCTGCATCGCCCGCTGCCTAAAAATGCCCCGGGGGAATGTCCCGGGGAAGGTTCAAGATCATTTAGCTCCTGGCGTGGCGTTTCACACGTGGTGCCAGGATCGCTGATTACAGGTTGTAGCTACCTTGTGATCTGCAGCGAAGTTGGCGGGGCCGTTTCCTCGGACGGCATGCTGTCCCGGGCCGCAGAGGTCCCTGGAGGCCGCCCTGCCTCTTCACTGAAAAAAAGAGAGCCCTTGTCGAGCTCTCTTAGATGACTAGTGGGTGATCTCTGGCACTTGCTGTGTTTGATCTGATGTATAGTATCTGGCAAACACTAGCTCAGCCGCGTTGTGCAAGTTTGCTTCCAGAAGTCTAGCCTCATGCTCACTCATGATAATCTTTCTTCCGAACTCAATGCTTACTGTTGCGGCGACTTCGCTGATGTGCGTGCGGAACTGCGCACCAGGTGTCTGGCATTCAGTTGGTATAGCCATTTTATTCTCCTTACTAGTCGGTTCATTATACTCCCTGTTTTTCCCGCGACTTGCAAAGCGCCTCATGTGGAGACACCGTAGTTCTCTTCGGGTGACTGGTCCCGCACTCGCCAGTGATCTGACTTTTCGGCCTCTCCGAAAGGCAAGGAAAACTCCGGTGTCTCCTCATTAAGTGCTTTGCAAGTACTTAAAACTACTCAGAAGTGGGGGTGAACGTGTGGGTTCTCGTCGTGAGAATGCAAAACCTGGGCGTCCGCCAGCCACTACGCCTGAGTCTAGAGAGAATCAGCTCATCGCAGCGGCGGTCGACCTTGCTGAGCAGCAAATTCTTAACGGTAAAGCGTCATCACAAGTAATTACTCATTATCTCAAACTTGCTTCCAGTCGTGAACGTCTTGAGCAAGAACGAATCAGAAACGAGAACTCGCTGCTTGCAGCCAAAGTGCAAAGCCTGCAATCTGCAGACCGAATTGAGGAGCTCTATACTAAAGCCATTGCGGCCATGCGTGCTTATAACGGTTATCCGGAAGAAGAACTCGATGAGAACTTACAGTGAGCTCTGCAGTATTTCCGAGTTCGAAGAACGTTATAAGTACTTGCGAGTTTACTCGCTTGTTGGAGTTGCAACGTTTGGCTTCGAACGATGGCTAAACCAGGCGTTTTATACATCCACCGAATGGCGGCGGATAAGACAGGAAGTTATCGCAAGAGATCTTGGGTGTGATCTTGGTGTTCCTGGCCATGAGATCTGGAAAGATGTTTACATTCATCACATGAACCCAATCTCGGCAACTGATGTTAAGAATCACGATTCATCAATACTTGATCCTGAATACCTGATCTCAGCTTCACTTCGAACACATAATGCTATTCACTTCGGGTCAGCTGAGCAACTCGACCGCCCGGCTGTCAAAAGACGGCCAGGAGACACAAAGCTCTGGTAAGGAGTGCTATGCTTATCGCAGACACAAACGAGTTCCATCCACTGATCAACGCAGAACAGTACAAGTCTTCACGGGAGCCGGATGGAACATATCATCCGGTCATCATCGCAAGAGCAACCTACTCGGACACGCACGTGGACAACGCATATGTGTCCACTATTAATCTTGCCCGGGCAGCAGGTCTCCATATCGGTCACTACGGCTATCTGACGGCCGGAGGCAATCCTGTCAGCGAAGGCACTTTCTTCGCCCGTACGATTCTCGACCACGGTGGTCTCAAGCTCGGCGACAGTGTCTGGTGCGACGACGAGGAAGGCTCGGGCATTCAGACTCCTCGTGCCATGAACTTTCTGGGAGCAGCGCATTCTGTTCTCCACGATGCCCTGATCGACGAAGGCGTCTACTCGGGAGCTGCTTTCTGGGTCGCACATCTCGGATCGCTTCCATCCGGCCTGCATCGCTGGGTGGCGTCGTACGGCTCAGCTGACCCGAAACTGGCCGGCGAGGATCTCTGGCAGTTCGCCGACAACCGGGACGTTCCGGGTGTTCAAGGTCCTTGTGACGCCTCGATCTACAAGGGGACGCTGGATGACTGGCTGAAGATGGTCAGTCCACCAGCAACTCCATCACCAACTCATATTCAGGAGGACAACATGCTGCAGTACATCGCCGCAGGCGACGCGCTTCCGATCACCTGGCCGGACGGAGCCAAGGCAGTCCGGCTCGTCAGCAACTCGGACCCGACCAAGCCAGTCCCGGTGAAGATCGACTGGTACATCACGGCACCGGACACACAGGTCAACGTCGGCTATGGGAATGTCGTGGACGTGGAAATCCCAGGCGGCCGCGGAGCCACGCTTCACCGGTCCGACGCTCCGGGGTCAGAGACGGCGACTGCCGATCTCGGCTTCATTTTCACTAGCTAACCAGGAGAGACCCGAATGTCCACAAACGCGTCCAGTATTCTGGACTCAGTCAAGAAGGTTCTTGGTTTCGACGCAGAGTACACTGCGTTTGATGTTGATATTATCATGCATATCAACTCGGCATTCGGGTCTCTTCTTCAGATTGGTGTTGGCAACCCTTCTGGCTTCACCATAAACGATGATGCCACGCTCTGGTCTGACTATGTGACCAGCTTGCAGTATCTTGGTATGGTGCAGCAGTATATTTACATGAATGTCAGGCTAGCGTTCGATCCTCCGGCGACATCGTATGCTATTGCCGCAATTAAAGATCAGATTGAAGAGCTTTCCTGCCGTATCAACATCGCCTCCGAACAAATAACCCCGCCAAGCGACCCGTTCGCCGCGGAGGAAGCTGAGTGACATGGCTCACAACCCATTCTTCTCCGACGAGGTGGCTAAGGCCGCCGTCGACGCTGCCGCTGCCAAGTGCAATGGCGGATTTCTCAAGATCTACTCGGGCGCCCAGCCCACGGACGCAAACACAGCGATCGGTGCTCAGGTCCTGCTCGCTACGCTCGGCCTGAATGGCACTGCGTTTGCCGCTTCGGTTGCCTCCGGCACCGCCGGCTCGAAGATTGTCACCGCAGTCGCTAACGCTATCAGCGACGACACCTCAGCGGACGCTACTGGCACCGCAGCATGGTTCCGGGTGGTCAAGGCCGATGGCACATCGATCTGCTTCGATGGCACCATTGCCGCTACTGGCGGAACGGCCGATCTTCTGCTCGCCTCAACCTCCATTGTGGCCGCGGAAGACGTCTCAGTTACGAGTTTCTCCATCACGATGACCGAGTAGCGACTCCACTTCTCGTTCAAAGAAGAAAGGAGGTCGCTAATGGCTCTAACCATATTCAATACGTTTGAAGGCGGCACTGACAGCACTGCACTGACTGCGGGCTCATCCGGAAACACCGGCGGCGCATCAGGGTCCTTCTTCAATATTATTACAACCAATCCTGGGGCTAATGTAGCGTTTAGCAACAACCACCCATCGCGTACTCCTTTGTCAGCCAAATTCACCACAGACGCTACTGGCGAGTTGTCGTTTGTTGCCTGGTCTGGTCAGCTTGGTGGAAGCATCACCCAGATATTCTTTCGGATTTACGCGTTCTTTCCGTCGCTTCCATCGAGTACCCAAACTCTGTTCCAGCCTACTGTGTCGGCCGGTGGCCAGTGTGCAAGACTTAACCTAAGCTCAATTGGCATTCTTACTTTCACAGATGCAGCCAACACAGTGCAGATTACTGCTACGACGCCAATCGCCACAGGCAAGTGGATTCGTATTGCTGGCTATGTAACTGGATCTGCCACAACTGGGCAACTCGAGTTTAAGTTGTTCAACACTGCGGATTCTCAAACAGCAGATGACACAAAAACTTCGGTGGCAACACTGAATACCACTGGCCCGATAGCCGTTGTCCGTTTCGGTGTTTGTGCCGTTGCTGTCGCCAGCGCTTTGTTCTTTCTTGATGATCTTGGAGTTTCAGATACAGGCTATCTTGGCCCTTCCCTCGACGCGGGTACAGGCTCAGTTAGCCTGAAAAAGATATCGGCTTCCGGATCTGGAGGCGCGAAGCTTGTTCTTACAGGTTTCGTTAACCTGAAGAAGATGGGCCTATCTGGATCTGGAAAAGAAACTGATTCAGCTGCGGGCAGTATCAGTCTGAAGAAACCGCGCTTCGCAGGTACTGGAAAAGTCGGGGCAACTGGCTCAGGATCCGTTCAAGTAAAAAAGATGATTGTTGCTGGAGCCAAGCTTACCCCAGTGTCAGTGCGTCTTAACGGCATTTGGCAAAGTTGCACGGTTAAAGCCATGATCAACGGGATGTGGACGCCAGCGCTGCCAAAGGTTTCAGTTGGCGGGGTTTGGTATCCAATCACAGACCTTCCAAGTGGCCTTTTCAAGGCAAACGGCAGCGTTGCGCTGAAGAAGATGCGCTTGGCTGGTTCCGCTAAGCAAACTATCACAGGCACCGGAAGTGTTGACTTGGCAAAGATGAGCCTTTCCGTGTTTGGCTCAGAAGAAGTTAGTGGATTCGGCTCTGTCAAACTTAAGAAGATGAAACTGGCCGGTGTTTCCGGAACAGACACCTCACTTCTGTTTGGGTGTGACAGCCAGAACTTTCCGCTTTACAAGGCAACTTTGCCCCATGTCACAGTTGCCCGTGTTTACGCCAAAGAGACAGAAGGCGTTGCCGGAATTCCCATCACATGGCCTATATCATCGGGGCAAGTTGCTTCGGGTGCAGCTGTTTATATTATCAGTTTCAGGCCAAACGACGTTGTGGGATTTATAAACGGTGCGTATGATGGGCCGACAAAATCCTGGCTCGCCAAATTGCCTGACAACACCGCGCTATGTGTTTACCATGAAGGAAATCTGACCACGAACTATTTCCGTGCTGTAATCAATGGTACTGCTGATCAGTTCGTAGCTGCACATCAGAAACTGCAGCAACTTGCAAATCAGGTTAACTCGACACACACCGTTGGCCAAGTTCTTTTCACGTCTAGTGTGCCGAACCCAAATTCGCCATGGATTACTCCTGGGCTTGACTGGTATGGCCTGGATATTTATGGTGGAAAGAACACTCAAACTTTCGCGCAAGCATCAGATGTAGCGTTCCAGAACATCCTGAATGTTGTTCCAGATGCGGTTCTTGCTGTGATCGAAACTAACGATTCACAAGACACTGTTTCAGCATACAATCAGTTCTTCCTAGATGGTTTCAATGAAGCCAAAGCCCGGGGAATGAAATTCTACATGACCTGGTGGGGAACTGATCCTACGGCCACACCGCCATCATTCAACGCCAGTGGAAGTTATGTGTCAACTCTCCGGAGTATGGCCAACTCGTTGTAAGGAGGAACATGGGTAGTAAACTTCTCATAGGCGATATTCAGGGTCCTGTCGGCCCTCAAGGCGATCCTGGTCCTCCTGGTGACACCGGCGTCAATGCGGTGTACGATGGAACCGATTATGTAGTCCAAGATGGCGCCATTAACCTCGTAGGTCCAACCGATCCTGGGGTTGTGGCTGACGGGTCTATCTGGTTTGACACGAGTGGCTGAGAGGAGGTCAACGTGGCAGATGTTACTGCGGCGCAACGAAAAGTTTTCATCAAAACAGGCGTGTCGATGCCGGACGGATCGTTCTACATTCGGAACGGTCAGCAAGCTGCTAGCGACCTGAGTAGTGCCATCCAGGCAGTTGGAGAAGCTAGCCCAAATGGGGATGAAAGCGAGATTGAGCGCCGCAATTCCGTTCGCCGGCACATAATGGCGCGAGCCAAAGCTGTTGGGCTATACGATAAGGTTCCGGACACGTGGAGCCCTGATGGTTCTCTTAAACATTTCAATATAGATGAGTTTCTTGCGCATTTCGGAGTTAAAGGTATGCATTGGGGAGTTCGCAAGAATTCCTCTTCAAGTCCGGTTTCGGATGACGCAGCAAGAGCAAGTGCGCTGAAAGCTACGGCGAGCAAGCACGGAACAAGCGCTTTGTCTAATGTAGAGCTTCAGCATCTCGTTACAAGAATGAGTCTTGAGCAGCAGCATGGCAGACTTAATCCAGAACATGTCAGTGCTGGAAAAAGGGTTGTCAGCGAAGTTCTCAAAATTGGCGGCAATGTAGCTAAACAGCAAGCAACTACTTACGCTAATACATATGCGGCTAAAGGTCTTGAGCAGCTCATGAAGAAAGCTGGTTAAATAAGGAGCTCTAAATGACGTTGTCGAACACGGCAACTCCCAAGTATTATGGCGAGTTCCGTGCTGCTGTCATCCGCGGGGAAATTCCGGTAAACCGGGAAATTTCCATGGAGATGAACCGCATCGACGATCTCATTAGTGATCCAAACTTCTTCTATGACGATGCGGCGATCGACGGTTTTATCAAATACTGTGAGAATGAACTAACTCTCACTGACGGCAGTGATTTTCATCTGCTTGATAGCTTCAAGCTTTGGGCAGAATCACTTCTTTCCTGGTTTTATTTCGTGGAACGGAGTGTTTATGTTCCCAATCCTGATGGTCATGGCGGTCACTACATCAGGAAAAGGATTCGCAAAAGACTCCGAAACAAGCAATTTCTGATTGTTGCACGTGGCTCAGCTAAATCTATGTACGCCGAATGCGTTCAGGCATATTTTCTTACCGTAGACACTTCTACAACACACCAGATCACGACTGCTCCCACAATGAAGCAAGCTGAAGAGGTTATGTCACCGTTCAGGACCGCTATCACGCGGGCCCGGGGACCACTCTTTAAGTTTCTTACTGAAGGATCACTTCAGAACACGACTGGCTCAAAGGCTAATCGCGTCAAACTTGCTTCTACTAAAAAAGGAGTCGAGAACTTTCTTACAGGTTCTCTCCTTGAAGTAAGACCAATGGCTATTGCCAAACTTCAGGGATTGAGACCTAAAGTTTCAACAGTCGACGAGTGGTTGTCAGGAGACCTCCGCGAAGATGTTATTGGTGCGCTCGAGCAGGGTGCATCAAAAATCGACGACTATGTTATTGTTGCCATTAGTTCTGAAGGCACAATCCGTAATGGTTCTGGTGATACTATAAAGCTGGAACTTGCGGATATTCTTAAAGGGGACTACATTAATCCTCATGTTTCCATCTGGCACTACAAACTGGATGAACTAGAAGAGGTTTCTGATCCTGACATGTGGCCAAAAGCCAACCCGAATATTGGGAAAACTGTCAGTTATGAAACATACCAGCTTGATGTCGAACGAGCAGAGAATGCGCCAGCTTCGAGAAACGACATACTGGCAAAGAGATTTGGCATTCCGATGGAAGGTTTTACATATTTCTTCACTTACGAAGAAACGTTGCCTCACCGCAAGCGTGAGTTCTGGAAAATGCCATGTGCAATGGGCGCAGACCTCTCTCAGGGCGACGACTTTACAGCATTTACATTCTTGTTTCCACTTTCGACTGGTGCGTTTGGTATAAAGACCCGAAGCTATATTTCAAGTCTGACAATGTCCAGGCTTCCCGGTGCGATGCGCCAAAAATATGATGAATTCATCAATGAGGGAAGCCTTCACGTTCTCGAGGGCACTGTTTTGGACATGATGGAAATTTATGATGATCTAGAGCGATATGTTCTGGACAACGAGTTTGATGTCCGGGCTTTTGGTTTCGATCCGTATAATGCGAAAGAATTCGTGACCCGATGGGAATCCGAAAATGGTCCATTTGGTATAGAAAAAGTCATTCAGGGTGCCAGAACTGAGTCAGTTCCTCTCGGCGAACTCAAAAAGTTGTCTGAGGAAAGACTGCTCATATTTGACGAAGAATTGATGAGTTTTGCTATGGGTAACTCAATTACTGTGGAGGACACCAATGGCAACCGGAAGCTTTTCAAACGACGTCAGGAGCAAAAGATAGATAATGTCTCGGCATTGATGGATGCGTATGTAGCCTACAAACTTAACAAAGATTCCTTCGAGTAAGAAAGGAGGTAACGTATGGGTGATTTTAAGGATCGCCTGAAGCACGCATGGAACGCGTTTTTGTGGCTAGATAAGCATCCACAAGAAGTAACGAAGGCAATAGATCTTGGCCCATCATACACACGACGACCAGATCGTGCGCGCTTTCGCTACACGAACGAAAAAACTATTGTTACTGCAATTTATACTCGTCTTGCTATAGATACCGCCGCAGTTCCAATACGACATGTGCGGCTGAATGACAACCGGCAATATCAGCAAGACATGCCTAGTGCACTCAACGATTGCCTGACAGTACAGGCGAACTGCGACCAAGGTGCCCGGCAGTTCATTCAGGATGTTGTGCAAACTCTTTTCGATGTAGGCGTCGTTGCCATCCTTCCAGTCGATACTACTCTTAATCCTCTTGTTACAGGCAGTTACGACATTAACTCCATGCGCGTTGGCCAAATCATGAACTGGTACCCAAGGCATGTTCTCGTTAGAGCTTATAATGAGAACAAGGGTATGCAGGAAGATGTGCTTATGCCAAAATCTATGGTTGCTATTGTAGAAAACCCGTTGTACTCGGTTATGAATGAGCCAAGTTCCACGCTGCAGAGGCTACTTAGAAAGCTAAGTTTGCTGGATGCTGTGGATGAGCAAAGCGCTTCTGGAAATCTGGACATCATAATTCAGCTTCCCTATGTCATTAAAACTGAGGCACGCCGTCTGGAAGCCCAGAAAAGACTCAAAGAGATTGAGTTTCAGCTAAAGGATTCTCAATACGGAATTGCATACACTGATGGCACAGAAAAGATTGTCCAGCTTAATCGTCCTGCTGAGAACAACTTGATGAGCCAGGTTACGTTCCTGACGACAATGCTTTATGGTCAGCTAGGCTTGACTGATGCCGTTATGAACGGTACTGCAGATGAACCTACGATGCTGAATTATTACAACCGTACAATTGAGCCTGTGCTTGGTGCTATTACTGAAGCAATGGTCCGAACGTTCTTGACTAAGACAGCTAGGTCACAAGGTCAGTGGATCCTATATGTCAGGGATCCGTTCAAACTGGTGCCGGTTAAGGATCTAGCAGAGATTGCTGACAAGTTCACCAGAAACGAGATTCTCAGCTCCAATGACATGCGCTCTGTCGTCGGCTTCAGGCCGTCCAGCGACCCGAAGGCTGATCAGCTTCTCAACAAGAACATTCCAGCTGCTTACGGAGAGCTTCCTGAGAACGGAGTTGCACTAGGCAGACCAAAACTACCGCCAAGGTCGCCCTTCCCTCAGCGTCCGGCCATACCGTCGGTCCCACCAGTACCGACAGAGACACAAGGAGATAACAGTCAAAATGGTACCTGATTTCAGTGGGTACGTCACGAGGTACGGGATCAAGTGCTCTGATGGCCGGACGATTCTCGCCCATGCCTTCAAAGCGAACGACGGAGACCAGATCCCGCTTGTGTGGCAGCATCAGCACAACGACCCTGAGAACGTTCTCGGTCACCTCATTCTGCAGCATGTCGACGACGGCGTCCGCGCAGATGGTTTCTTCAACGACACGGTCGCCGGACAGCAGGCAAAAGCCCTTGTCCTGCACAAGGACATCACCGCGCTGAGCATCTACGCCAACAAGCTCATCCATAAGGGGCAAACGGTCACGCATGGAAACATCCGTGAGGGCAGCCTGGTGCTCGCTGGGGCCAATCCCGGCGCCTTCATCGACAATCTGCATCTCCAGCACGGAGACGATGACAAAGTGCTGGAAGATGAGGCCATCATTTACAGCGGTGCCGAGCTCGAGCATGCCAGCACCACGGTGCCTGGCGCAAAGAAGGTAGTTCCAGCGCAGAAAGGGCCGATGCCCTCAGCGCCGGCGGTCAATGATAACGATGGCGACGATCTTCCACCAGATGCCACGGTGGAAGAAGTCATCGGCAGCTTGACCGATCAGCAGAAGCAGGTTGTTTACGGCCTTATCGGTGCTGCAACAATGCAGCAAGGCGAAACAACCGACAACAACCCAAGCAACGCCATCACACATCACGACAAGGAAGGCGCCGGCCAAGTGTCCCGTAACGTATTCGACCAGACCAAAGACGGACAGACCAAGCCGTCGAGGGCCGGTTCTGAGCTGACGCACTCCGATGTCGAGGAGATTTTCTCCTCTGCACGCAAGAGTGGCTCACTGAAGGAAGCTGTCGAAGGCTTTGCCATCGCGCACGGCATCGACAGCATCGAGACGCTATTCCCATACGACCAGGCAGTCACCGATTCGCCTGAGTGGATCTCGAGGCGGATGGAATGGGTTGCTGGTGTTCTGACCGGAACCCGCAAGACTCCATTCAGCAGGATCCGCAGCTGGACCGCTGACATCACACAGGAAGAGGCTCGCGCCAAGGGCTACATCAAGGCCAACTTGAAGCGCGAGGAGTTCTTCGGCGTGGCCCGGCGTATCACGACGCCACAGACCATCTACAAGAAGCAGAAGCTCGACCGCGATGACATCCTGGACATCACGGACTTTGACGTCGTCGTCTGGTTGCAGACCGAGCTCCGCATCATGCTCGATGAGGAACTGGCCCGGGCCATTCTCGTTGGTGATGGGCGTGACATCGCAGACCTCGACAAGATCAATCCGGCGAACGTCCGGCCGATCTACGGCGATGACGAGATGTACGTGACTCAGCTCAATGTCGACCTCCGGGTCGCTGGTGCTGAGAATGTCGGGGAAGCCAAGGCGGACAACATCGTCGACGCGGTTGTCATGGGCATGAGGCACTACCGGGGTTCGGGCAATCCAGTGATGTACACCACACTGCCATACCTGGCCATGATGCTTCTCGCCAAGGACACTCTCGGCCGCCGGCTCTACCCCACGAAGGTGGAGCTCGCCGCAGCACTGAGTGTTTCCGACGTCGTTCCGTGCGAAGCTCTCGAGGCGACTCCGGGGCTGATCGGCATCATCGTCAACCTAACGGACTATACGGTCGGCGCCGACAAGGGTGGCGAAGTGTCGATGTTCGACTTCTTCGACATCGACTACAACCAGTTCAAGTACCTGATGGAGACCCGGGTTTCCGGTGCCATGACCAAGTACAAGGGTGCACTCGTGGTGACCGAGTTCACCGGTGCCGGCACTCTGCTGCCCGACCCGACTGTTCCTGCGTTCGACACGGTCACCGGTGTTGTCACAATCCCAACTACCGCGCATGTATCCTACGTGGACGTGGCCGACGATGGGACTGTCGGATCTGCACTGACCGCTGGCGCCCAGGGTGCTATTGCGGTGGCAAGCTCTGTTCGCGTGCGGGCCCTTGCGGCATCCACCTACGAGTTCGGTGACCAGGCCGAGACGGACTGGACTTTCACCAGAACCGGCTGACGCCAGGGGAGGAATGAATGCGGTTCTCCGGAGCCGTAGGCTATGCAACCTCCACGGAGACGGCACCAGGTGTCTGGTCTGACATCATCACCGAAAGAACATATTACGGGGATGTTGTACGAAACTCCAGGCGCCTGTTGCCGCCGACGCTGGTTCCACCTGAGCTGAATGACAACCTATCACTGGAAAACTCATTCAGCATTCTGGGCGATGCCGAAGCCTACGCTAATTTCATGAACTTCCGGTACGTCGAGTGGGAAGGATCTCGCTGGGCCATAACCAATGTGGAGGTTCTGCGGCCAAGGCTTATATTGACGATTGGAGGACTGTGGAATGGGCCTACGCCTTGATCTGCAAGCCCTTCTTAGCTCACTTCAAGATGGAGTGAGTGTATATTTTCAGCCTCCACCAAACACCATAATGAACTATCCTGCGATTGTTTACAATCGGGATTATCAGACGGTGCAGTTCGCTGACAATACTCCTTATACCAGGAAAGTTCGCTGGCAAGTTACTGTGATCGACTCTGATCCAGACAGTCTTATACCAGATAAGGTCGCAGCATTGCCGTTGACGAAATATGTACGGCATTTCACGACTGAAGGCCTGAATCACGACATTTACGACGTTTACTTCTAAGGAGCAGTAATGACAGCTGTTGTCTGGGATGGCACAGGACAGCGGAAATTCGAAGCAGGCGTCGATCATGGCGTTCTGTACCTTCTCAACTCCGAATCAGGCGAGTACGACTCTGGGTTCGCCTGGAACGGCCTGACTACGGTCAAGGAGCAGCCTGGTGGCGCCGCTCCGAACCCGAGTTACGCGGACAACATCAAGTACCTCAACTTGCTGTCGACCGAAACCTACTCCGGCACGATCGAGGCCTGGACCTATCCGGACGAGTGGGGTGTTTGCGACGGCACGGCGGCTCCGGTTGCGGGTGTTGTCGTTGGCCAGCAGACGCGCCAGACCTTCGGTCTTTGCTACCGCAGCAAAATCGGGAATGACATTTCGTCGGACGCTGGCTTTAAGTTGCATCTCGTCTACGGCGCTCTCGCGGCCGCGTCAGAGCGTGACTTCGCCACGATCAACGACAATCCGTCTTCTGTTCAGTTCTCTTGGGCATTCGAGTGCTCGCCCGTCCCGATGACCAACATGAAGCCGACATGCCAGCTCACCATTGATTCAACAAAGGTCAATGCCGGCGCACTCACCGATCTCATGGATCTTCTTTACGGCACTGAGGGCACCGATCCGTCGCTTCCCATGCCTGACGATGTCCTTGCTCTATTCAGTGGCACTGTCACCGTGACCGCGGAGCCTGCTGTTCCAACCATGACAGCCGATGTCATCACGATTCCGGCCGTTACTGGTGTCATCTACAGCATCGACGGCGTGGACGTGGACGCTGGTGCTCAGCCAGCCATCACGCAGAACACGGTCGTGCATGCTCGGCCGGCTCAGGGTTACATCTTCCCCGATCCGTCGGTCGACGAGTGGTTCTTCCAGCACACGTAGAGAAAGGACCAGCGAATGCTCCGGCTGTCTGTCACCACCGCTGAAGATTTTGATGAAGCGACTAACGAGTTTGTTGCTTCAGTCTCAGTTGTGCTTGAGCTGGAGCATTCGCTGGTCTCACTGTCAAAATGGGAGTCAAAGTGGGAAATTCCATTCTTGGATGCAACCCAGAAGACTGACGAGCAAGTCCTGGATTATATCAGGATGATGCATACTGGAAGCGAATTTCCGGAGCATGTTTTCCCCAAGTTCACTGAACGCAACTATGAAGCAATTAACAAGTACATCAACGCCAAGATGACCGCTACCTGGTTTAGTAACAGCAGAGAAACAAACAGCCGTGAAATAGTCACTGCTGAACTTATCTACTACTGGATGATAGCGCTGGGTATTCCTTTTGAATGCGAAAACTGGCATCTTAATCGTTTGCTAACGCTAATTAAGGTTTGCAATATCAAAAACAACTCGAAAGAGAAGCTAAGTCCTCGTGATCTAGCTCAGCAAAATCGCGAACTGAATGCACAGCGACGCGCTTCAATGGGATCCAGGGGGTAGCATGCCACGAATCACCTGGGATGATCCAGGGACACGATTGTACCATACAGGAACAGATCGCGGGATACTTTACGTAAACTCTGCGGTCACTATCTGGTCAGGTTTGGCAAGTGTGACTGAGGCGCCATCAGGAGGCAGCCTTCAGCCATTTTATCTCGATGGAAGAAAGATCCTGAACAGTTCAGCAGTGGAAGATTTCGCAGCAACTATTCAAGCGTTCTCAGCACCCACCGTGTTTAATCCATGCATCGGCCGATCACGTCTTTCGCAAGGATTGTACGCAGCAAATCAGCCTAAAGCACCATTTAACTTCTCTTACAGAACCCTTATAGGGAACGATCTCGTTGATATTGATTATGGTTATAAGATACATTTGGTTTACAATGCGGTAGCCAAGGCTGCAGACAATGTCCATACTACCGATGCCGATACTCCTTCAGTTAAAACATACTCATGGGATGTCGCAACGTATCCAGTTAGCATTGCTGGCTATAAGCCAACTTCGCACTTCATATTTGACACCCGATATGTCCAGCCATACATAATAGGCCGCCTTGAAGCGATTCTTTACGGAGATGACAATCACGATCCACGAATGCCAACGCCAGATGAGGTGAGCACTTTGCTTATTTCTCCTCCAGATTCCAACTGGTGGGACCTTACAGGCAATATCGACTTTCCGCCTGAGGCACTTATCGGCGACATGGGGCTGGACTTCAGCACTGGAGATGTTTACTACGACATGTCTCCTGACAGCGGAGCCTATTGGTGGGATCTTACAGGTGATCTCGATTTCCCGCCTGAAGCACTTGTAAACGACTGGGGTTACGATACTGTAACCGGCGAAGTCTGGAAAAACACAGGGTAGGCCGCAGATGCGAATATCCTGGGACACGGGAACAAGATTTTACCCAGAAGGAGTCAGCCAGGGAGTTTTGTATCCTCAAAATTCCCCGGGGGTAGCATGGAACGGATTGATTTCAGTTACCGAAAAAGGTGACGCGTCATCCAATCCACTATATTTCGATGGCCAGAAGTATCAGGAAGATTCTGTGTTGTCGGAATTCGATGGAACTGTTGTTGCATTCACATATCCTGATGAATTCGAGCAATACAATGGAATTACCAAAGGACTAACTGCACAAAAACGAAAGTCTTTTGGGCTATGTTATCGTGATAACAACAAATTGCATATTGTGTATAACGCATCTGCAGCACCATCCAGTGATCAGTACAATTCACTGTCTGACACTCCTAATCCTGTAGCATTTTCGTGGGACATAAGTACTGTTCCCATGGATATTCCCGCAGCAAGGCCTACACCGCATCTTGTAATAGTTCTAGCGCAAGCGAACACTGCAGCGCTAGCTGAACTCGAAGCGCTGCTTTATGGTGATGATGCAAACGACCCGTCACTTCCAGATCCGCTTACTGTAATCAGCATATTTGAGTCGAACACGACTCTCCGAATAACAGACAACGGCGATGGGTCCTGGACAGCATCAGGTCCAGACAGTGTGGTGTTCATGACTGGAACAGATTCATTTCAGATAAACTGGTCATCAGCTGTGCTCATAGACAGCGACACATATACTGTCTATTCATTGTGATGGAGGCATGATGGCCCAGGTAACCGGCCTTACTGCAGAAAAAATGCAAGAAATCGCTGACGCATCTGTTGTGACTGGAGCAGTAGACGGTTCAGGGCATCTTCAGCTCACTACAAGTGGCGGAAGTACGGTTGATGCTGGCGACGTCAAAGGCCCACAGGGAATACAGGGAATACAGGGCCCAGCAGGATCTACCGGCAATGCACCTCCCGGCGCCATAACCATGTTCGGTGCTCTTATTCCGCCAACCGGCTGGCTCGTTTGCGACGGCTCTGCTGTATCCAGAACCACCTACGCGGCACTGTTTGCAGTTCTCGCTGCAAGCTTTGGTCCCGGCGATGGGGCCACCACATTCAATTTGCCAAACTTCGCAGCCAGAATGCCCAGGCAAGATAACGCGAACTTTGCAGTGGCCGGCGGCGTGGCCCCAACAACTCACCATCACCAGATAGATGGTGGAACTCCTGCTGCAGTCGCACATATTGCGTTTTATTCTGTTGGCAGTCCCAGCCTGTTCATGGATCGCCAGGATACCGCAGCATGGACCGCAGATTTTGAAGGCAGTGTTACTGCGCCGGCATTCAGCACAGCGTCAAAAACTACAGGCGCAGTGGTCTCGGGAAACACTAACGATACTGCTGATAATTTGCCGCCATTCCTGAACGTGTGTTTTATTATCAAATTCTAGTGCGAAAGGAGCTCAATGCCTCTGCAAATCACTACCACTGGCTCTTTTGATCGCACAGAGAGGTTTCTTTCCGCACTGACTAAAGGGCGTCAGTATGCCTTTCTTGATACATATGCACGCCGGGGCGTTGCCGCTCTGGCTGCTGCAACTCCTGAAAGGTCGGGCGTAACTGCCGCTTCCTGGGATTACGAGATTGTAAAAAGCGGAAGCGATGTGACTATCTGGTGGACTAACACTCACAAAGATGAGTTCGGGACTCCGATTGCCATAATGCTTCAGTTCGGCCATGGAACTGGCACAGGAGGCTATGTTCAGGGAAGAGATTATATTAACCCTGCGATTCAGCCTATATTTGATGAGATAGCAAATGATGTCTGGAGGGAGGTGACGTCTGGTGGCGGGTAATATCGATGAACGTATCGTTGAAATGTCCTTCAGGGGCTCTTCGTTTGTAGCTGAGATAAGAGCCAGTGTTAACGCTCTGCAAACCCTCAAAAGTGGTCTTAACAGCCTGAAAGGCTCTGAAGGAGATCTGAACAGCCTAGATGCTGCTGGCAAACGTTTCTCGCTTAAGGGCATTTCCAACGGCCTAGAGGGCCTTGCTGGGAAATTTACTCATCTGGGCATTGTGGGCACCACGGCCTTGGCAACGATTGCAAACCGGGCAGTTAATGCAGGAATAACTGCGGTAAAGGCTTTGACGATTGATCCAATCAAAGCAGGCCTGGACGTTTACGAAACCAAAATCAACGCTATCCAGACTATTCTTGCCAACACATCTTCTGAGGGAACAACACTCAAACAAGTTACAGCTGCTCTAAACCAGCTCAATACTTATGCAAATCTTACTGTGTATAACTTCGGCCAAATGGCCAAAAACATTGGAACGTTTACTGCTGCAGGTGTTGGGCTTAAAACCGCAGTGTCCTCAATCAAGGGCATTGCAAACCTGGCGGCTTTGTCTGGCTCAAGCGCAGATCAAGCTTCGAATGCAATGTATCAGCTGTCACAGGCCATTGCAGCAGGACGCGTTAAACTGCAAGACTGGAACTCAGTCGTAAATGCTGGACTTGGCGGTAAGGTATTCCAGAATGCTCTTGTAACGACAGCAAGAGCTACCGGCGTCAATATCGATGCAATCATCAAGAAAGCTGGAAGCTTCCGCAACTCGCTGCAGCAAGGGTGGCTTTCTTCTAAGATTCTGACACAGACGCTTGATACTTTCACCGGTGATCTGAGCAAGCATCAGCTGATTGCGCTGGGGTACACCAAACAAGAAGCAGACGCCATTCTGAAGCAGGCGCATATTGCTGTTCAGTCGGCGACTCAGATCAGGACTATCAGTCAGCTCTTCCAGGCTCTTAAGGAAGAGGTAGCTACTGCTTGGTCGCGAGTATTTGAAGCGCTTATTGGCAACATAGGCCAGGCAACTGGAACTTTGTCAAAACTTCACAATAATCTGGAAAATTTCTTCACCAAACCGATTTATGATCTGGCTAGATTTCTTCAGCAATGGAATGATCTCGGCGGACGCGCAAAACTTATTGATGCTTTCACGAATGGGTTTAAATTCCTCGCATCGATTATGCATGTGGTGGGGAGCGCTTTCCACGATGTCTTCCCGCCGGCAGGTACTGGCAACTCACTATATACACTAACAACCGCTCTTGACAATTTCTCTAAGCATCTTAAGCTCAGTGCTAAAGATGCAGCAGATGTGAAGACAATCTTCGAAGGTGTCTTCTCAGTTTTCAAAATTGTCGGAGATTTGATTAGTTCTCTTGTTGGTGGGTTCAGCAAAGTAGGCGGCGCAGCATCGCACAGTAGCGGTGGCTTTCTCACGTTTATTGCCATGATCGCATCCTGGATCACCAACCTGCGAAAAGCAATAGAAGCCGGTGACGCGTTCACCAAGTTCTTCCAATTTCTCGGTACGGTGTTGTCAATTCCGATCAAAATACTCGGAACAGTCATCGGCTACTTTGCTCACTTTGGAAGTGCTGCTTCTTCAGCTGCCGGAGGTGCTAATTCCTTCGTTCAGAAGATTGGTGAGATCTTCTCGCATCTTGCTTCGGCAATTGCGGCCGGGATCAGGAGTGGCAATTTCAACATAATCGTTGGATTGCTGAACGAGATCATCGTCGGTGGCATTCTGCTTAAGATCAAGGCGCTCATAGCCAACTTCGGCAAGGGATCAGGAAAAGGCTTGTTCGACACCATCAAGGAGTCGTTCGAAAGCCTGACAACTACGCTCAAGACCATGCAGGCAAACCTGAAGGCCGGAATCCTGCAGAAGATAGCAATAGCCGTAGGCTTGCTGACAGTCTCATTGCTGGTCTTGTCTCTCATTGATACCAAGAACCTGGTCAAGGCGCTTACCGCGATCACAGTTGTAATGACTGAGCTCATTACTGCCATGTCAGTAGTGGTCAAGGTTGCAGGTTCGGCCGGCATAGTCAAAATGGCAGCCATCAGCCTGGCCTTGAATGCACTGGCTGTGGCCATTCTGATCTTGGCCGGCGCTGTTGCGATCTTTGCACAGTTCAGCTGGACTCAGCTTGCCAAGGGACTAACCGCAATTGGTGTTCTTCTCGCCGAACTCAGCATCACGATGCTGGTTCTGTCTAAAGACCTTAAGGGCTCAATTGCCACTGCTTATTCCATGCAAGTCATGGCTGTTGCGCTGAACATTCTGGCTTTGGCTGTTGGCCGTCTTGGTGGTATGTCACTTGGCAACCTGGCTAAGGGTGTAGGCACGATTGCGGCATTGCTGCTAGTGCTCGCTGGATTCAATAAGATAAGTGGTGAGCAGACTCTTCGCACATCTTCTGCAATGCTGCTGCTCGGTGCAGCACTTCTCGTCATTTCCCAAGTTGTGCAGACACTCGGATCCTTGTCTGTTGGGACACTGGTAAAAGGACTTGTTTCTGTTGGTGCAGCACTGGTGATCATTGCTCTTGCAATGCAGTTGATGCCACCGCAAATGATTGCCACATCAGTAGGCCTGCTGCTAGTTGCCACAGCTCTCGTGATTCTGTCCAAAGCACTTAAATCCATGGGGGGGATGTCCTGGGAGGGCATTGCCAAAGCCCTTGTGGTGCTGGCAGGATCACTGATTCTCATTGCCGCCGCGATGATTGCGATGACGGAGGCTCTTCCAGGAGCAGCAGCACTACTCGTCGTCGCAGTGGCTTTGCGACTTCTCGCACCAGTGCTAGTTGCTCTGGCTGGTATTTCCTGGGAAGGAATCGCCAAGGGTCTAATTACTCTGGTTGGCGTTTTCGTGATTTTGGCCGCGGCGGGAATTGTGCTCACACCACTTATTCCATCGCTGCTTCTGCTAGGTGTCGCTATCACACTTCTCGGAGTGGGATTGCTGGCTGCCGGTGCTGGAGTAGCTTTGTTTGGCCTCGGTCTCACCGCTCTGGCAGTGGCAGTAACTGCTTCCGGTGTGGCTATATTGTCGTTCGTTGGAAATGTGCTCGGTCTTATTCCATTGGCATTCACAAAGATCGGGCAGGGAGTTGTCGCATTCGCCAAGGCTATCGGCGCCGGCGGCAAAGCAATAACTGAAGCATTCACGGTTATCATGTCTGCCGTACTAGACGCTGTTATAAAGCTGGTTCCAAAAGCTGCTACGGCATTTGGCGCAGTCATGAATGCTGTTCTCAGCGGCGTTAACAAGTATGCGCCCAGAATCGAGACAACCTTCCTGAATTTGCTTCTGGGGTTGATCAACAGAGCCACAAGTTACATACCCAAATTTGTCTCCGCGGGAACAAACTTTATAGTAGGCTTGATCAACGGTATATCCAGGAAAATTGGCAGCATTATCTCTGCCGCAGTGGGCTTGGTAATTGCATTTATAAATGCTATCGCTGGAGCTCAGCTTCGTATAATTTCAGCTGGCATAAACATGGTCATAGGTTTCGTCAATGGTGTTGCTAACAGGATCCGCTCGAGCAGTGGGCAGTTCCAGGCAGCAGCATACAACCTTGGCAGTGCGATTATCCAAGGAACCATTTCTGGTATAGTCGGCGGCATTGGCGGCGTGGTAAGCGCTGCGGTGAGTATGGCCAAGAGTGCTTTGTCCGGCGCGTTGCACTTCCTGCACATTGGTTCTCCTTCCAAGCGTTTCAGGGATGAAGTGGGAGCACAGATTCCAGCTGGAACAGCACTAGGAGTCAGTGATAACACGCATCTTGCGACAACTGAGGTCACGAATATGGGTAATGCCATGCTTGGTGCGATCGCCAGGACAATGACCGGCCTCAATGATGCGATCAATTCAAACCTGGAACTTCAGCCCACAATAACGCCTGTGGTAGACCTTACTCAGGCTAAGAAGGGCTTTGGCACTCTGACATCACTCAGCAAGAATCAGCTGATTGCTGCTTCAGCCTCGTCTACTTCTGCTGCTTCCATATCTGCAGCCAATGCAGCGGCAGCATTTGCAGCAGGACTTGCAAAACAAAACGGAACATATCTCGAGTTCAATCAGACCAACATTTCACCGACAGCTTTGTCGGCTACTGATATTTACCGGAAGACGAAGAACCAGCTATCAATCGCAAAGGGGGCACTGAGTGCTAACAGCAGTAACAATAACTAATAATCGCGGCAACACGCTGACTCTTCCCCTGGCCGATACTTCGTCGGGATATGCGGTCAGAGACATTGAAGGTCTGGACCCAGTCGACGCCACTCTGACTACTTCATCACTTGCCCAGCAAGATGGAGCTGACCCCCAGAATGCTCAGCGAGGCACACGCAACATTACCATGAAGCTAGGGATCGAGCCAAACTGGGCAACAAACGATGTCCGGTCTCTGCGTTCAGCTTTGTATGACTATCTTATGCCCAAGGCTCTGATAATAATGGGCTTTATATTTGACGGCGTCTTGTTTGCTGTTACCCCGGGTCAGGTCGAGAGTTTCGCAAATGTGATGTTCTCGGCCGACCCCGAGGTAGATGTGTCAATCATTTGCTATAAGCCAGATTTCTATGGGCCAATGTTGCAAACTATCAGTGGGGTCTCAAGGACTGATAACACTTCTCCCACGATAATTGACTACGGGGGCACGTCTGACACAGGATTCATATTTACTCTGAATGTCGATCGAGTTATCAGTGAACTGGTTCTAACTAATACAGCTCCAGATGGAGAGCTGCAGAAAATGACAATAACCAGCAACTTCATTGCTGGCGACACAGTTGTCATCAACACTATTCCTGGCTCAAAAGCTATTACGCTTATAAGAAGTGGTTTGCCAAGTTCACTTCTCTCGTATTACGATTTGACATCAGCATGGATTTCCCTGAAGAGGGGAAGCAACTCACTTAAGATTGTGACGCCAACCGCGGGTGTTCCTTTCACAATATCGTATACTCCGTTGTACGGAGGACTTTGATGGAGTATTATACTCTTGACGATAGTCTTCGCCGAAACGAAGTAATAGAAGGTTTCGAGTCGGTAATCTGGACTGAGCGATATTTCGCTTTTGGAGACTTCCAGATAATAACCAAGTCAACGGTGTCCAGCCGAAGTCAGTTGGCACCGGAAACCTGGATCACCAGGAAAGGCTCGAACTACGTTGCTATTGTCGATACTGTTACTGACGATACCGCAGATGACGGAACACGCCTGATCACAGTTACTGGCAAAACGCTCGAAGCGCTGCTCGACGATCGTGTAGCGATGCCGGCGCTCACAGACACTACCACAACCCCAAACTGGGTCTTGTCTGGAACACCCACAGTGATAGCTAATGAGCTGTTCAATGCCGTTTGCGTCCGGACAGTGTTTGACACTCACGATAGCATTCCGTTTTACACATTCGGGACTCTTCTTCCTACAGGAAGTATTCCGCAACCGACCGACAACATCACACTGACCGCGGCTCCGGACACGCTTTACAATACGTTGCAGAAGCTTTGCAGTACTTACAATCTTGGTTTCCGCCTTGTTAAAGATGGCGATAAAGGCCGCATATATTTCGAGATTTACACTGGGAATGACCTAACGACAGGCCAGACTGTCCGCAAACCTGTTATATTTGGCCCAAACATGGAGAATCTCAGCAAGATAAGCTACCTATCATCCACCGCCCCGTTTAAGTCTGTTGCCTATGTGTTTGCCCAGAACGGAAGCAGGATGGTGTTTGCCCCGGGGGCAAATTTGAGCGGATCTGGACGAGATCGTCGTGTGCTTCTTGTGAACTCAAACAACAACGGCGTTGCAGGACCAGATCTTGATGCCGCTCTTCAGCAAGAAGGAATGATGGCTCTTGCCGCTCAGAGAAACATATACTCATTTGATGGGCAGCTTCCGCCAAACTCGCCGTATATTTATGGCACAGACTATAACCTTGGTGACGTTGTAGAAGAGCGTAATGACCTTAACCAGGGAAACTTCATGCTTATCACTGAGCAGATATTCTCCTCGGATAACACCGGAGAACACGCATATCCTACGCTCACACTGGTGGACACCATTACACCGGGATCCTGGAACGCATGGCCTGGAACTCAGGTCTGGGACGACGTCGATCCGTCTGTTCACTGGGATGATCTTTAGGAGGTATATTTATGGCGATTGGCGATGATGCTGCAGCAGCGGGTTACCCACTTGTTCCTGGGTCTGGGGATCCTGACGGTGAGGTCAAACTTGGCGCACAAGAGATCAACAGAACAAGAGACTTCATAGCACAGGTTCTGGGCAAAATTCCTACTGTCTGGCCTGTTGCTAACGGTGGCACAGGGGCCTCAGATACAGTCACAGGACGAGCCAACCTGGGGATCAGTGCGGGTACCGATCCTCCTTCTGATGCAGTAGGCGGGTCAGTGGACGGAAACATCTATCTCAGGATTGTGGGCTGATGAATTCGGCCTCAGAACAGGGAAGAATTGGCACGGCTGGCCGGCTGATCAATACAGTCACACAGGTCTCACAAGATGAATCCACTCTCACTTCCCAGGTTCGTGTTCAGGGCTTTGTGCAAAGCCTGGCTAGCGGTCGTGTCTTTGGTGCCGGAAGAGGTTCCTGGATTCTTGGCTTCCATTTCTACCAGGGCAACAGGTGGCCGTATAACCTCGACCCTGGTGAGCAAATGGTGTTTATAGACCATACGTTTGCCTGCAGGCACAGTAACCGTGGAGACCTGACTGTCAATTTCCAGGTCAACTTTGGGTTTACTGGCAAGTCGACATTTGGGAACAACCAATCCCAATGGACTCAGCTAGTCCTGGACCACATAAAAGCACCTCCAACTGCACCTCAGAATGTGCAAGCTACTAACCTCACGCCAAATTCGGTAACAGTAAGCTGGCAAACACCAAGTGATGGCGGCGGGTATGACCCAAGTACCATTCAGTACGTAGTGAAAAGATATCTTGGTCATGGGATGTCTGGAACACCACTTGCATATCCATCAAGCCCAAGCAAGACAAGGAATTTCACAGATCTTGTCCCTGGTCAGCAATACACATATGTAGTTTATGCCATTAACAAAGCGAAGTACAATAAAGGATATTCTCTTCCTTCTGCTCCGCTTTATGTTACAGCCAACACAGGAATCCATATTCGTCACTCGGGTTCGTGGGTGACTGTTATTCCGTATGTCCGTAATGCAGGCGTGTGGTCTCCAGCAACTCCGTTTGTACGTAAAGACGGCGTCTGGGAAACTACTAACTAGAACGGAGAGGTATGAAACCATTCCGGCTTGCAACTATCGCGCCATTCGAAACTGCGATTGCTGTATTGCTGATTATTTCTGGGATCGCGCAAATTGCTCACTGGGGATCTACTGACGTTGTGCTAGACGCGCTTCCATTCTGGGAAGCAGATATATTTAATGTCGTTACAGTCATTGCCGGAGTCATGATAGCCACAGGAGTTATGACTGCTGTTCGGCGAATCGAAATGGCGGGGTTGCTGCTAGTGCTTGCTGTGTTTGCTTCCCGGTTCATATTGTTCGGTGACTTGTTCGGTTTCGTTGACTCCGCGTTCGCAGAAACAGGTATATTTTACGCTGCTGTGGTATGGGCAGCCATCGCCCGATTCAGGATGATTCGTCGAGGAGATACTTTGGTCCGGATCCGGAATGAGCAAAGGGGGGAATAATGGGTGATTCGGGTCTTCCTCCTGGCTGGATTCCATATATTGTAGGAGTCATTATTGCTATTTTTGGCGGCGGAGGATTGGCCGCTTTGATCCGGGCTCGTCCTGAAGGATCCAAAATAGTGGTAGATGCTGCACAAGGCGCAGTCATAGTACAGTCGGGTGTGATAACTGACTTGCGTCATCAGCTTCGTGATGCTCAAGATCAGATAGATGAGCTCAGAGGTCATATTTCAGAAATGTCATTGCTTCGTGTCGAAAACGACAGATTGCGGTCTCGTGTGACTGATCTGGAACATGACAATGAATGGCTTAGGGAACGTATTTCCTCGCTTGAGGGAAAAACAGGAGAGGCATTATGAAATTTACAAACCTAGTATACAACACCCTAAAATCTCTGGCACAGATCTATTTTCCTGCCGCTGGAACACTGTATTTCGCTCTAGCGGGACTGTGGAACTTTCCAGATGCCCAGGCCGTCGTGGGAACTATCGTGGCAGTGGATGCGTTCCTGGGAGTAGTCCTGTCAATTTCAAGTCTGGGGTATGTGCCTCCGGCCGATGGGAAACTGCTGATCGACACGCGTGATCCGGCCAAGAACATCTACCGGCTCGATCTCACTACTCATCCTCAGGAAGTCGTTGACAGCGGCCGTAAGTCCGTCTCCCTGAACATCGAGCCAGCAGAGCTTTCGTCGCAAGGGTCTCCAAGATGACCTGGGGGTCGAAGTGGTGGCCTATATTCCTGATTATCAGCTCGGTCTGGCTGATTACAGGATTCGGGATCCCAGAAACAATCGCGCTGTTTCAGCACCCACTGCATGTTGACAACACGCTGTCATATTATTCGCGCTCAGAGCTTGGTGTGGCCGTCGCTATCCAGAGCACGGTGCACACACTCGCCTGGTGGCTGTCATTCATCATGTGGATGCTATTCGTGATCTTCATCACAGCACACATCTGGTTCGATCAGTTCGGCTGATTCGCGGTAAAAACATGGGCTCTAATGAGAGTCTACCGAAAGGAATGCCGTGTTCAGTCGAATTAAGACTGCCGAACCGCACGAACTTGATGATAGCATCACGAATCTTATTTCGGAAATCGCCGGACTAGATGCCGGTTCCGAAGATTACACCGCTGCTGCCACATCGCTGAAAGTGCTCATGGATGCTCGCAACTCCGACAGGGAGTTCGCGAAACCTGATACCATGAGCTATGACGCGATCGCCAGTATCGCAGGTAGTCTTCTGGGAATCGCACTGATCCTCGGTTTCGAGAAAGCAAACGTGCTGACAACCAAGTCACTCGCGTTCGTTCCCAAGATCACCGTCTAAACACCAGACCAAAAGAGAACCTCGGAGCAGAGCCTCCTGCAGTGTAAAAACTGCAGGGGGTTTCTGTTTTACCTGGCCTGTAAACTTTTCCTCGCGAAAAAAACAAGCCATATAATGAACCTCAAACTGAAAGGAAAAGTAATGCTAAAGCAGAAGCTTGTATCCGTGAAGACTCATTTTGAAAGTCACAAGACCGCCATCCTGGCCACCGCACTTGCCGTCACCGCGACAGTTGCCGTTGCCCAGCAGGCTGGCTTGCGTCAGCACAACGAGTTCCTCAAGGAGAAGAACCTGCTCGACGAATTCTACGCCCTCGATGAAGAGTAAACCAAAGGCCCCCACAAGGGGTCTAGGTTTTGCCTCGCGAGAAAAACAAGGGGTATAGTGAAACCCCACATCGTGTTTTAGGAGAGGCAATGAAGCAGACCGCCCCCCAGCAGACCGAGCAGGATGAAACCGCCGCTGTTAGCACCAAGCGCCAGGTTACCGCCGTAGTTGCCACTACTGCCGTGACTGTCGCGCTTGGTCTTGCCGCGAACGTCCTCATCAGCAAGATCGCTGGCCGTGTCCACGACGCCATCATCCCCGAAGACAAGAACGATTCAGAGGAGTAAAGCACCGAGCCCCGTAACAAGGGCTCACGCTTTTCTCCGGCCATATTTCAGGAGAGGCAGCATGAATACATCAAGAAGGCTAGACGCGGTCGGCCGCATGCTCAAAAACAACTCGCCAACAATTCTGTCGGGTGTCGCTGTTGCCGGTGTAATCACCACCGTGGTCCTGGCTGTCAGGGCAACACCAGAGGTCATGCGGGCAAGGACAATAACCAAGGTCGGGAAAACCGACATGTCAGATCCGCAACAGGAACTGGACGATCTGACAATCGCCGAAGAAATCAAAGTTGCATGGCGTTCATATTTGCCTGCTGCCGTCTCCGGCACTGCCACAATCGCGTGCATCATCGGCGCAAACCAGGTGGGTCTCAAGCGCAATGCTGCGCTGCTAGGCGTGTATACCTTGGCCGATACAGCCTTCAGAGAGTACAAGGACGAGGTTGTCAAGCAGCTGGGTGACAACAAAGAGCAGAAGATCAGGGACGAGATCACCAAGAAGCAGATGGAAGAACGCCCCGTTTCGGCTCAGACGGTTATTGTCACCGCTGGGGGTGATCAACTGTGCTACGACTCGCTGACCGGTCGGT
>DASXML010000097.1:0-7417 GCA_036495715.1 Scandinavium sp. | reverse complement strand
AAGATGAAAGCCATGGCTGAACTACGGTTGACGTTGCGTGAAGAACGAGAGGTTCTCCGGGACACGGGTGCACACCGACCACTCAGCTGGAAAATGTGGGTTGAGCGTGAAGCGCAGCAGGGGGATGTGGCGGCGATCAGTCAGATGCGTGGCTGGGCGTACCGTGAGAAACGTCAGGCGCGTAAGGAAAGCAGTCGTCAGCCTGAACCCGCTGTCGTTATCCATTTCGGCCCGGGTGAAGATGTGACGTCGTTCAGAACCAGTGAGCACGAAACCCGTCTGCAGCGTGATGGCACTGTCAGCTATCTGCGCGACGGCAAACCAGCGGTGACGGACTTTGGTGACAGGGTGGAAGTGTATGCCGCATCTGACAGCAAATCCGATCGTTTCAACAACGATCTGGCTGCAGAGTTGACTGCCTGGCGAAGCGGTGACAATGTCGTCGTGACAGGTGAGCAAACGGCCGTGAACCGCGTCCTGTATTCCGGTGCGGTGCGTAACATCACTAAACATGATGGTCAGCCATTTACGGTCAGCGATCGTCAGCAGATGATTAATGTCCGGGCAACCGAGGACAGTCTGCGTCAGCGTGAAGTGCCAGCCGGGCTTCATTATGCAGAGCCGCAGGCACGTGACGATGACAGTGTGCGTCCGGTCAGACCCGTTTTACCACGACCATAAGGAGGGTGAATACGAAGATATAAGTCAAACTGAAGGGCTTAGTCGCTGATTGCACAGGGTTGAAGGCCTGTACAACCAGCTCACCATTACAACCTGTTTGGGAGGCTGCTATGGCTGCCATGGATCCTATTCTTTTTCAAAAAACGATCAACCTTTTTCCGCAGCTCTCAGAGGCGCAGGCCCTGAGTTGCATCCTGTTTTCAACCAGCGCCAGTTACAGCGAGATCGCAGAGATTCGCGGGAAGTCGCCTGTTTCTGTAAAAAAGACGCTCGAGAAAGCACAACAAAATCTCGGTCTTCCCTCTGTACAGAGTATTCGTCCCATGTTTCAGCTCCGGGTGCTGTTCAGTACCTTTTATTATCTGCGCACGGGGACACCGCGAACGTCCAGTCTGAAAAATGATCTCCGGCAGTTTTTGGGGCTGTATCGTAATGAAGAAGCACCTGTTCGTCTGTTCCCGGAACTGGATGTTGAAAAGGCGTTGCTCATCTATTTGTATTGTTCCGGCGAAAGTGACGCGGATATCTGTGAGGCGTTTTCATTTACTGACGCAGGGTTAAAAAATGAGATTGATTGCCTGTTAAATGAACTTGAAATTAATTCAACACAAAAACTTGAAATTATTTTACTGGTTCGGCTAGAGGAATATTTGATCAATGTGAGCCATAACCTAAATTAATGTGTCATACGGCCCATTTAAAATGGGGCTTAACCTAAATTATGGGATCTGATTCGATTATATTTAGGTTAAGTCTCAAATGAATTGTTAATCATAATGTTAATGAGTTGTCAATAACCTCCGGGAGGTTATTGCAAGGTATGAGATAAATCCTATTTAATGTATCCCATGAACTCTTTACGAACCCATTAATATAACGAGGCTGGCATGTTAACAGCTAAAAAGGATGACAGTATTTCAATGACGCTGTTTATGTCACCTGAGCTCAATGCGTTGTTGCACGCGTCGGCAAAACGTTCCGGTCGGGCCAAGACGACTGAAGCGCTTTTCCGCCTTGAAGATCATCTCCGGTTATTTAATTCGCTGGCCACACCAGGGCAACGTTTTCCGGTTGATGACACTAATAACGGCTAAGTATTGATCTCCACCGGCACGTAATCCCAGCCGGGGCATTTTCTGTATTAACGATGCGCTTTTGCGCAGGGCTTAGTTTTGCCCGAAATCACATCCACGCTCTTTAACAACGTGCCCGTTATTACCCTGATCTCAAGGTCCTCTCTTGCCGGTAACCCACACAGGTTACCGGAAGATGTCCGGAGGCTCCGTCATGGCCTGCAACACATCAGGGGAACCCGCCGGGAGGTGGGGCAGTGGCTGGAGCCGCAAATCACATTTTTTGCTCCAGCACTGGCCGGGACAGTGCAAAGTCGGAATTGTGGTGCGTTACCGTTATATCCCTACGAACAGCGTTCGATGTATCCGCGATACAGGCCCCGGGGCGATCCGTCGGGCCACCTGTATCCGGAGATTATTAGCCCTGAACAACCTGCAGGCGTGAACGGGCAACCCTGACGTAATCTTCCACATAACGCAAAGTGACAACGAGCAGTCTGTGCGGGCCCACTCCGTGGTGAGTGGGTCAGCCCGGAGTTGTTCATCCGTTATTCCAGTGGCCTTTAAATCCCGGCAGATGCGGGTAAATTTTTGGAGGAAACATGAAACTTTCAGCTGTAAAACGTGAAGCGCTGCGTATGCAGTTCGGTGGCTGCTGTGCCTTCTGCGGCAGCCGTCTTCCGGTGAGAGGCTGGCACGCCGAGTTTATCGGAGAAGATTTTGTTGAGGGTGGGGTCGTTGCCGCCTGCAGGGAGTGCAGGATCTCAAAAGGTAACGCCACCCCGGAAGCGTTTCGCGCGCTTCTTGCAGGCCAGGTCGAACGGGCAAAACGCCACAGTGCGAATTTCCGCATGGCGTTACGTTTCGGCCTGGTGTGTTCCGTCAAAACACCCGTCAGATTCTGGTTCGAGCGTTATCCTGTCGAGCAGCGGCAGATGACCATCATTCCTGATGTTGCAGGCCGCGACATTTTCCTCTGACAGCCTCTTTCTGACACAACCCCATTACCGTTGAATGACACAGCATCCGCTGCCCGTCACTGCATTACCGACTCTCTATCTCTGACAGTTTTCTGGTTCTCCAGCGACTGAAATGTATTTCTGCTGCCTTTTCCATTCAGTCTGATCTTCATCCTGACAGAGACGCGTGGCACACACTGCTGTCTTTCACCCCGGAGTTTCCTTTATGTCATTTACCGAGCGGGCAGGGGTGTTTCCACTCCTGCTGTTGACTGGTTGCGCGCCGCAGGCGGTCGTCACCGGGCCACCCTCTGGCGGTGTGGTGGACAGTATGCTGTCACGCAGTGCTGCGGATATCAGCGCGATGCAGTACCGGCTTCACCAGAGCACCCCTTCGGCACAGCGGCCCGTGTCTCCCTCAGCGAAACCCACCGGGCAACCGTTGCTGTTGAAAACGACTGTCCCTCTGAATGCGTCGGTCAAAAAATTTGTGCCTTCTGCACCCGTTTCGTTGGCAGGGAGTGGGCCAGCCAGCGGATTCGTTAAAACGGGAGGCGCAGAACCGACACTGCGCGCGGCGTTGCGCAAAATTATCCCGGCGGGTCAGACCGTCATATTTGATAAAGCCGTGTCACCCGATACGCCGGAGCTGTGGCGATGGGCAGGGAACGATCGCTGGCCGTTTGTTGTTGAGAAGATGCTGACACCGCACGGTCTGAAAGCCACGGTGAACCCGAAAGCAAACACTGTCACGGTTGAGCCACTGCAGGCGACTCAACCGATGCTCGCATCACCAAAATCAACCTCGTTACCCGTACCGGCTAATCGGCCAGATAAACCAGGCACCGCCGTCGTCGCTAAGCCGACAGCTACGCCTGCGCCAGGACGCAATCCCTTCCGCGGTGAGGGTGCCAGTAAATCACCACCAACGGTCACTTCATCCGTCCGCGTCTCCGTGAAACCGGTTATTCCTTCGCCTATTGTGCCGTTGCGTCACTGGCGTATCGAGTCCGGCAATACGGTTAAAGACTGGCTGTACAGTCAGGCGGCAGCGGAAACCTGCCATGTGCCGGGGATCAAAAACTGGACCGTGGCCTGGATGACGCCAGTGAATTATCGGGTCGATGCCCCGCTGGTCTTTGAGGGGGATTTCCGCACCATGCTCAACCGCCTCTTTACGCTTTACGGCGGGGCAAAAATTCCGCTCTACGCCGGGGTACGCGCCGCGCAGTGCGTGGTCTCCGTGGATGATAAGGAGGTCCAGTAATGTTTATGTACTGGTTACTTATCCTGTTCGCGGGGCTGTTCATTGGCGGGAGTTCGCCGGAGCAACGTGCGGTTGAGCAGGCTGAAACGCTGCAGGACCAGACGCAGACACTGCAGGCCACACAGATGGTGCGATACATGAATCGCATCAATGACTGGCGCTATCAAAACCCGGCTGTCGATAACGTCAGCGTCACGGATGCGCAGCTTGTCGGCTGGAGTAATGTTTCCGGCCTCAGCAACCATATTTCAGGTGGACGCACCTGGGTCTGGCGAGCCAGCCAGCCCGGGCTGATGACAGCACTCCTGGTCCAGACCCGCCAGTCTGCTCTGGTGGGGCAGGTGGCCTCACGTCGCCTGCTGGACAGTTCAGGCACCGATATGCAATTCACCGTCCCGGCCGCTATTCCCAATGGCAGCGTGGTGTGGGTCAACTGATTTTCCCTTCTTAACAGGATACAGCAATGAACAAACTTCACCGGCTGACGCTGGCGGCGCTGGTCTGCCTGCTCGCTAACAGCTGCAGCACGCTCGAACGCGTGGATGCGACTGAAAAGCGTGCAGAGACTGCAGAAGCCCAGGCCGATATCCATCAGCGTGCATTACAGAGCGGGCAGGTTGTGCGCGACCTCATCTCACAGTGGATTAATCCGGTTCCCTTAAGCGGTCTGCCGGGGCAGCGTCCCGAACTGCCGCCCTGTTCCGTAAAAATTAACCGGCCCGGTAACGTCTCACTGTCTTACGTGAGCGCGTTTGTGACCGATCAGTGCCGGATCCCCGTCATCATCACACCAGACGCACAGGCGATGATGTCCGGTGGCAGTGACGGTGGTAAGACCGAAAAAATGAGTGGCCCGTTACCGGCACCGGATGCCAGCGGCATGGTCCCACTGGCATCGATGGGGCAGAGCAGTAACCGACCGGTAATTGTGCCGCAGAGCGACGGGGCGCTACGTGGGGTGACCTGGAATGGCTCCCTTAGCGGATTACTGGACAATGTCACAACCCGCCTGGGTCTGTCGTGGCGCTACGAATACGGGCATATCGCCATTTTCTGGCTCGACACCCGCACGTTTGCCATCAACTTCATGGACAGTGATGCGAGCTTTGAATCTAAGACGGTCAGCGGCACGACGTCGACGAGTGGCGCCAGCGGAGGCAGCAGTACCGGAAGCAGTAATGGTGAAAACAGCACCATCCAGACCACGACGGCCACCATCAAATCCAGCATCTTCAAGGACGTTGAAAACACCGTTAAATCGATGCTGACACCCGGGTCGGGCCGCTCCAACCTCTCCGCCGGTGTTCTGACGGTGACCGACACGCCCCGCGTGCTGGATGCTATCGGTCGCTATATTGACGATCGTAACCGCGAACTTAACCGTCAGGTGATGGTGTCGGTAAAAATCTACAGCGTGGAGAATCGTCATCAGAACCAACTGGGCATTGACTGGAACGCGGTGCTCAACACCGGCAGCGTAGGTCTGTCCCTGACCAGTCCCTTCACGGGGGCCTCAGCGGATGCGCTGAGCGGTGGTGTGGCCATTCTCGATGGTAAGGGTGAGGGCACGAAAGCGTTCATTAAAGCTCTTGATGAGCAGGCAAAGCTCAGCGTTGTCACCACCGCCTCTGCACTGACAACCAACCTGTCCGCTGTGCCTGTGCAGAATGCGATTCAACAGGACTACGTGCCGAACGTCAGTACGACCCAGACCGCTAACGTCGGGACCAGCACGTCGATTAACACGGCGACCATCACCACCGGCTTTAACATGACGGCGCTGCCGCTGCTGTTCCCGGATTCTGCCCGGATGCAGCTGGAGTTTTCCATCAGCATGTCGGATGACTCCACGTTCTCAGAATTCACCACGGGCGATCAGACTGCCCAGTTGCGCAGAACCCCCATCAAAACCACTACCCAGCGCGTCATCATGCGTTCCGGCCAGACCCTGATACTGAGCGGCTACGAGCAGCTGAGTAACTCAGCGAACCGGCAGGGGACAGGGAGCTACCGCTTCTTTGGCCTGGGCGGTGGGGCGCGCGGTGACGACAGTCGTCGCATGTTCATCATTCTCGTGACGCCAGTGGTTCTGGGTTAAGGAGACTTTATGACGTCTGAACAGACGCCGCTGACCACCATCAGCGTTGTGCCGTCAGGAAAATATGTGCTCATCGCCGGTCTGCACTGGCAATGGGAGCCCGCCCGCGGGCGACGCCGGATGCGCATCGAGGCACGTGACCAGCTGGCGAGTCACTGGCTGGCACTGCCAGCCGGTACAGCAGATGAACCCGCGTCCTGGCTGGGGTGTCTCGCGAACGATGCCCCGGATTTGCCGAAAGGTAAGCGACCCGCGTCGCTGATGGCCGCGTTGCAGGGGCATGTTCCTGCGGACAGTTGGGGCGTTTTCCTGCTGCCGGACGGGCAATGGTGGTTTATGGCGATGACCGGTGGTCATCCTTCGCCGTACGGTGATGTGGTCGGGGATGCGGCCGCCGTGAAGCGTGCCACCGAACGCTTTCGCTCTACGGTACCGGCTCCGGCCTCTGGCTGGGCAGTGTTTGACCCGGATAAGCTACTGGACGACCTGGATGCCCAACGATCCCCACTGAGTGCGTTGTTGCCGGCTGTTGTGCCGGCGAGCGCCAGACTGCACAAAACCGACAGTCGAACCGCCCAGCACCTGATGCTCGCCGTCGTGGTTCTGGCGCTCAGCGCGTGGGGCGGGAATTACTGGCTGGAGCTGAGGCAGAAAGCGGAGCATGACGCCTGGGTGCAGGCAGAGCTTGTCCGGGCACGACAGGCCGCTGAGCAGAAGACGGCAAGTCTCAGTCGTCCCTGGGGTGGGCAACCCGACTTCTCCGGCATGATAAGCGCCTGTGTGCACCAGTGGCGCAAGTCGTACCTTTCCATTGCCGGCGCAAGGATCCGCGAGCAGACCTGCGAGGTTTCCGGAAAGCTCACTCTGCACTATCAACTGCAGGATGGCGTGACGGTAAGTGACTTTGCCGCCCGTCTCCTGGCGTTGTACGGACCTGATGTGCAGGCCACCTTCAACATGCCGGGCCCTTCGGATGATGCGTCATTTACTTTGCCGGTACCCTTCACCTCAGCACCTGCGGAGGCGTTACTGCCGGGCGATGAGCAACTGCGACGCATGACCAGCTATGCGCAGCGCCTGCGGGCAAATCTGCGTTTCTCCGAACCTGAAGTTTTGACGCAGACAGTCGGTCAGGAACATGTCCCGCTGCCGTGGCGACGCTACAGCTTCACCTTCATTACTGATATTCCGCCAGACCGGCTGTTTGACGCGCTGCGTTTCCCGGGTAACGGGCTGCGGCTCAAATCCCTGAAGACTGAGCAGCGCAGCAGCCGGCTGACTTACACCCTGGAAGGAATGCTCTATGCAGAGAATTAAGTGGCGTTACCTGTTGCCCGCC
>DASXML010000096.1:0-27345 GCA_036495715.1 Scandinavium sp. | reverse complement strand
TAGATTAGACAGAATTTGCCTGGCGGCAACAGCGCGGTGGTCCCACCTGACCCCATGCCGAACTCAGAAGTGAAACGCCGTAGCGCCGATGGTAGTGTGGGGTCTCCCCATGCGAGAGTAGGGAACTGCCAGGCATCAAATTAAGTGTGCTGATATGGCTCAGTTGGTAGAGCGCACCCTTGGTAAGGGTGAGGTCCCCAGTTCGACTCTGGGTATCAGCACCAGTTTTAACGGTTAAGTTCGGCAGATAAAAGAATTTGTCTGGCGGCAACAGCGCGGTGGTCCCACCTGACCCCATGCCGAACTCAGAAGTGAAACGCCGTAGCGCCGATGGTAGTGTGGGGTCTCCCCATGCGAGAGTAGGGAACTGCCAGACATCAATTAAGCAAAAAGCCCAGTCTTATAACTGGGCTTTTTGCTTTTCTGTATTTGGGAAGATAAAGAAGCCCTCCCCGTGTGAGGGGAGGAAAAAAGACTCAATGGATAACTTGGGATAGAAATGCGCGGGTACGTTCGGATTTTGGGTTGGCAAAGAATTGATCTGGTGGCGCCTGCTCAATGATTTCACCACGATCCATGAAAATAACCCGGTCGGCGACGGTTTTGGCAAAGCCCATTTCATGGGTTACGCAGAGCATTGTCATCCCTGATTGTGCCAGTCCTATCATGGTGTCGAGGACTTCCTTCACCATCTCAGGATCGAGCGCTGATGTGGGTTCGTCGAACAGCATAATTTTCGGTTTCATACACAATGAACGGGCGATGGCGACACGCTGCTGCTGGCCACCGGAAATCTGTCCGGGAAATTTGTGGGCATGCTCAGCGATGTGAACTCGTTCCAGATAATGCATCGCCAACGCTTCGGCTTCTTTCTTCGGCATCTTCTGCACCCAGATTGGAGCCAATGTACAGTTTTGCAGTACCGTTAGATGTGGAAAGAGGTTGAAGTGCTGAAAGACCATGCCAACTTCCTGGCGCACTCGCTCAATGTTTCGAATATCCTCATTCAACTCGATACCGTCCACAACAATGCGGCCCTGCTGATGTTCTTCCAGGTGGTTGATACAGCGAATGGTTGTCGATTTACCTGAGCCAGAAGGACCGCACAGCACGATACGCTCACCCTGCTTCACGTTTAAATTGATGTCCTTCAGAACGTGAAATTGGCCGTACCATTTATTCACGTTTTCCAGCGTAATCATCGCATCAGCCGGCTGTAGTAATGTTTGACTCATAGTGTCCTCAGTGCGGTGTACGCCCGGTGTTAAAGCGCTTCTCCAGATGCTGGCTGTAGCGCGACATGCTAAAACAGAAGATCCAGTAGATCAGTGCGGCAAAGACATAACCTTCCGTCGACATGCCTAACCATGCCGGATCCACGGTGGCTTGCTGAACGCTGCTGAAGAGATCGAACAGACCAATAATGATCACCAGACTGGTGTCTTTGAACAGCGCGATAATGGTGTTGACCAGACCTGGGATCACCAGTTTTAGCGCCTGCGGCAGAATAACCAGGACCTGTGTTTTCCAATAACCCAGCGCCAGTGAGCTGGCAGCTTCATACTGACCTTTCGGTAATGCCTGTAACCCGCCACGCACGACTTCGGCGACATAAGCCGACTGGAACAGCACCACGCCAACCAGCGCGCGGATGAGTTTGTCGATACTGGTTCCTTCCGACATAAACAGCGGCAGCATCACTGATGACATAAACAACACGGTAATCAGCGGCACGCCGCGCCAGAACTCGATAAAGATAACTGACAAAACACGCACGACGGGCATAGTTGAACGACGGCCCAAGGCCAGCAAAATACCGAGTGGCAATGCTCCCGCTATTCCTACTGATGCGATAATCAGCGTCAGTGTTAACCCGCCCCACTGCCGCGTTTCCACGCGATCCAACCCGAAGAATCCGCCATACAGTAGAAACCAGACAACAACCGGATAAATAATTGCCCAACCCACGATGTAACGACCCCTGCGTGGCGTGGCATTCCAGAACATCGGGACGATAGACAGCAGGCCAATAATCAATGCCGTATTAATGCGCCAGCGCTGATCGTGGGGATAGAGCCCATACATAAACTGACCGAAACGTTGATGGATGAACACCCAACAGGCTCCGGCTTTAGTACAGTCTGCACGCGTAGTTCCCACCCAGTTAGCTTGCAGAAATGCCCAGTTGAGTAACGGTGGGATCAGCTCCCACATTAACCACAGGGCAAAGATCGTCAGCAGGCTGTTTGACCAACTGGAAAACAGATTCTTTCGCATCCAGGTCAGCGTTTTATTGCTCTTTGCACCGCTCGGTCGCAAAGAGTGAGACAGCAGTACTTTTGTCATCATGACCTCTTAGCGCTCAATCAATGCCATGCGGCGGTTATAAATATTCATCAGCAACGAAATGCTCAGACTGATCATGAGATAAACCGACATGGTGATAGCGATCGTTTCAATTGCCTGACCGGTCTGGTTCAGCACCGTTCCTGCAAACAGTGACACCATATCGGGATAACCGATGGCCGCAGCCAGTGAAGAATTTTTGACAATATTGAGATACTGACTGGTCAACGGCGGGATCACCACGCGCAACGCCTGGGGAATAATGACCTGGCGCAGTGTCACTGGATTGGGCAGCCCAAGTGAGCGTGCTGCCTCATGTTGACCATAAGGCACGGCCTGAATACCTGAGCGAATAATCTCGGCGATAAACGCAGAAGTATAGACAGAAAGTGCCAGCGTTAGCGCTGCCAATTCCGGGATAAGTGCCATGCCGCCGCGGAAGTTAAATCCCCGTAAAGCCGGAACATCCCAATGCAACGCTGCGCCAAATACCCAATGGGCGATTATTGGCAGTACGATAAGCAATGTCAGCGACGTTGGCCATGTCCGCCGTAGCTGCCCCGTTTTTATCTGATACGTTTTGTTATAGCGAAACAGCCCGACAGATATCACACCCGCGAGAGCAATTGCGGCAATGAAAGCCAGCAATCCTTCTCCCCATTGTGGCGCCGGGATGTAAAGCCCACGGTTGCTGAGAAAGGCAAGGTCAAAGGCGCTCACCGCCTGGCGCGGTCCTGGCAAGTTACGCAAAACGGCGAAGTACCAGAAAAAGATTTGCAGCAGCGGTGGGATATTACGGAATGTCTCTATATAGACCGTCGACAGCTTACGCAGAAGCCAGTTGTCAGAAAGCCTTGCCAAGCCCAGAAAGAAGCCGAGGAAAGAGGCAAAAACGATACATAAAGCAGAGACCAGCAAGGTGTTGAGTAACCCGACCACAAATACCCGTCCATAGGTATCGCCCTGCTGGTAATCAATTAAGTGTTGAACAATACCAAAGCCTGCGCTTCGGTCGAGAAAAGCAAAACCGGAGGTAATACCCCGGTTGTCCAGGTTGGTTATGGTGTTGTGTATCAAATAGATAGCAATAGCGATGACGACCACTACCGCCAGGATTTGAAACAGCCAGGCGCGAACCGTGGGGTTGGAAAAGGAGAGCGATCCTTTTACGGTCAGGCGGCGATGGGACATAGGAAAACCTCAATGACCAGAACATCAGGTTGGGCATCGCAGCACGATGCCCGTCACAGCGTAAAACTTAACGAACCGGTGGCGCGTACTGGATCCCGCCGTTGTTCCAGAGGTTATTCTGGCCACGTTTGATCTTCAGCGCACTGTCGGCTCCGACGTTACGGTCAAAGATTTCGGCGTAGTTGCCGACCTGTTTAACGATGTTGTACGCCCATTTATTATCCAGTTTCAGGTCCTTGCCGAAATCGCCCTCTGTGCCTAACAGGTGTGCCATATCCGGGTTTGATGGCTTAGCGGCTTTCTCGTCGACGTTCTTCGAGTTGATACCCATCTCTTCAGCATTCAGCATCGCGAACAGCGTCCAGCGAACAATAGAGAACCACTCTTCATCACCACGGCGAACCACCGGGCCCAGTGGTTCTTTGGAGATAACTTCTGGCAGAACAATCCAGTCACCCGGTTTACTCAGCTTGATGCGCAACGCATAGAGTTGGGACTGATCCGAGGCCAGCGTGTCGCAGCGTCCAGATTCCAGCGCTTTTGCTGATTCATCAGAGCGGTCAAACGTTACTGGGGTGTACTTCATGTTGTTGGCTTTGAAATAGTCGGCCACGTTCAGTTCGGTATCGGTGCCCGCCTGAATACACACGGTTGCTCCGTCGAGTTCTTTGGCACTTTTCAGTCCGGCTTTATCGTGCGTCAGGAAACCAATGCCATCGTAATAGGTGACGCCGGTGAATGAGAGGCCCATACCTGCATCGCGGGAAGAGGTCCAGGTGGTATTACGGGACAATAAATCGACTTCGCCGGATTGCAGCGCAGTGAAACGTTCTTTCGCGGTCAGTGGGGTATATTTTACTTTGCTGGCATCACCGAATACCGCTGCGGCCACGCCACGACAGACATCCACATCAATACCGGTAAATTTGCCGTCGGCATCTGCATAAGAGAAGCCCGGTAATCCGTCACTGATACCGCACTGAACGAAACCTTTCTTTTTAACTGCATCAAAAGTGGTACCGGCATGTGCTTGGCTTGAGAGTGCAAACAGTACGCCCGCCGCAGTGAGGCTGGCGATCATCATCTTTTTCATAAAGCATCCTGTGTGGCGAAAATTTATCGTTATAAATAGAGACGTCCGGGAGAACGCCAAAACCTGTCTGTGGCCATGGCCATTTCCTGTAAAGCAAAGGGAATGCCAGAATTGCAATCGCCTGATTTTGGGGCGCAGGGGAGCAATAGAGTGAGTGTAGACAGGAAAGAAAAAAATAAGCGCCCTACGACGGTGCAAATTTGAAACCTACGCCACAAAACAGAGCGAAAAAGTTTCAGGATTGAGACTGCGATAAGAAATGATTTCGGAGGTTAATATTGGTGTGAGAATGAAGGCCAATAATCTGTGAAATTGTTCACATCAAACGTTGAATTCGATAATTTTTAATTATGAATGTTTGATTGAAAATATGATTTTAATTTAGTACGGAAGGAAAACGGTGCGGTTTTTTTTACTTATAGATGGTGTAATGCACTGTTATGAAGCAAAAGCGCGGGAGGCCCGCGCTTATGTAGATTATTTGGTTAAGGCGACGATACCCAGCGTCAGACCCGCAAGCGCGGCCGCTCCGCCGGCGATAGCACCGGCAGTTTCCCAGTTATCCTGCGTTGTGCCTTTCACGCAAGTATTGGTATGAACCAGTCGCCCCTGATCGTCATACACGGGTACGCAGGGTGAATCGTGTGCGCAACCTGCGAGTAACGCCGTCAGCAGTGCAACTGAAATCAATCTTTTCATAATATTACCTCGATTAAACCGCGGCGGAGTTAACGCACCAGCCTTGCGGAATGACAGTCATTTTATCATTGGCGTAAAGAAGGATGCAGAAGCAAATAATCTCAATATATTTGCTATGTAAACATCGTGGAGGATTTGACGCATTATCCGCTAATTATGTGCAAACTATGCAGAATAAAATAGTGAAATCTAACTTCAATGAAACGGCACTGCCTCGCAGGAAATAAAAAGACGCCTTAAGCGCCTTTTTATTTTATTTATCATTTTGTTCCGCTAAATCGCCGACGGACGACCACGAAAAATACAGGCACAAAGAAGATCGCGAGCAGCGTCGCCGCCAGCATTCCTCCCATCACACCGGTACCGACAGCGTTTTGTGCTCCGCTACCGGCTCCGTTACTGATAACCAATGGCATAACACCCAGGATAAACGCCAGCGAGGTCATCAAAATCGGGCGTAGGCGCATTCTGGATGCCTCGAGAGTGGCTTCAATGACACTTTTTCCCTCTTTATCCATCAGATCTTTGGCAAACTCGACGATCAAGATGGCATTTTTTGCCGACAGGCCAATCGTCGTCAGCAGGCCGACCTGGAAATAGACGTCATTATTCAAACCACGAAGCGACGCGGCGAGCAGCGCACCGATAACGCCCAATGGCACAACTAACATGACAGAGAATGGAATGGACCAGCTCTCATACAGAGCAGCGAGACACAGGAATACAACGATAAGTGAAATGGCATACAGGGCAGGAGCCTGATTGCCAGAGAGTCGTTCCTGATAGGACATGCCTGTCCAGTCATATCCGATGCCAGAAGGTAATTTGCTGGCCATTGTCTCCATCAAATTCATCGCCTCACCGGTACTTTTTCCTGGCGCGGCTTCTCCCAGAATTTCCATTGAAGGTAAGCCGTTGTATCGTTCAAGGCGTGGAGAACCGTAGACCCAGCGTGCAGAAGCGAATGCCGAGAAAGGAACCATTTCACCGTTCACGCTCCGCACATACAAATTAGTCACGTCGTTTGGCAGCATACGGAATTTTGCATCGGCCTGAACGTAAACTTTTTTCACACGACCGCGATCGATAAAGTCGTTGACGTATGAGCCGCCAAGCGCCGTGGAAATGGTCTGATTAATATCGGAAAGCGAAACGCCCAAGGCCTGCGCCTTTTCCTGATCGACATCCAGTTTGTACTGCGGCGTATCTTCCAACCCGTTCGGGCGCACGCGCACCAGCAATTCCGGATGTTCTTTTACCATGCCGAGTAGTTGGTTGCGGGCCTGGGTCAGGCCGGTATGCCCAAGTCCACCCTGATCTATCAGCTCAAAGTCAAAACCGGTGGCTGTACCCAGCTCGATAATGGCGGGCAGGTTGAATGGGAAGACCATCGCATCGCGAATCTGGCTAAAGCTCATCGTCGCACGTTTAATAATGGCGCCTACGTGGTTCTCTGCGCTGCTGCGTTCATCCCATGGTTTCAGGCTGATAAACGCCATGCCTGAGTTTTGACCTTGGCCGCTGAAACTAAAGCCGTTGACGGTGAACACGCTGGCGACATTCTCTTTCTCATTGTTGAGATAGTAATGCGTGATGGTATCCAACACTTTCTGGGTTCGTTCCTGCGTGGCACCGCTAGGCAGCTGAACCATGGTCATGAAAACGCCCTGATCTTCTTCTGGCAGGAAGGATGTGGGTAAGCGCAGGAACAGCAATGCCATGCCTACAACGATAACCACATAAACGATCAGGTAGCGGCCAGTTCCTCGCAAAATGCGACTCACGCTGTCGGTATAGTGGTTTACGCTGAGATCAAATCGGGTATTAAACCAGCCGAAGAACCCGTTCTTTGTTTCGTGATGATCGGCTGAAACCGGCTTGAGTAGCGTGGCACACAGGGCTGGCGTCAGAATCAACGCCACCAGTACTGACAGCGCCATTGCAGAGACAATCGTTATCGAAAACTGGCGATAGATGGCACCGGTTGACCCTCCGAAGAATGCCATTGGGATAAACACGGCAGAAAGCACCATTGCAATACCAACCAGCGCTCCCTGAATTTGCTCCATCGACTTTTCTGTCGCTTCCTTCGGTGATAGGCGATCTTCAGCCATCACTCGTTCTACGTTTTCGACCACCACGATGGCGTCATCTACCAATAGCCCGATGGCGAGCACCATACCGAACATGGTGAGCGTGTTAATGGAATAACCGCAGGCTGAAAGCACGGCAAACGTACCCAGTAGCACGACAGGCACCGCAATCGTCGGAATCAACGTGGCGCGGATGTTTTGCAGGAAAAGATACATCACCAGGAAAACCAACACGATGGCTTCGAACAGCGTCTTGACCACTTCGTGAATGGAAATCTTCACAAACGGCGTGGTGTCGTAGGGATAAACCACTCGCATTCCCTGCGGGAAGAACGGTTGCAACTCTGCCAGTTTGGTTTTGATGGCATCCGCGGTATTCAGTGCATTTGCCCCTGTCGCGAGTTTAATGCCCAGACCTGAGGCTGGCTGCCCGTTGATGCGCGCCACAACGTTATAGTTTTCACCGCCGAGTTCAATATGTGCCACATCACGCAGACGAACCACCGAGCCATCCGTGTTGACACGAAGTGTCACGTTGCCGAATTCTTGCGGATCTTTAAGCCGTGTTTGAGCAATGATTGAAGCGTTTAACTGCTGATTACCTACGGCTGGCGTGCCGCCGAGTTGGCCTGCCGCTATTTGATTATTCTGAACTTTCAGCTCGTTAATAACATCCACTGGCGTCAGCTGATATTTGTTCAGTAGATTGGTATCCAGCCAGATACGCATGGCATATTGCGCACCAAACAGCTGCGTGTCGCCCACACCATTGAGTCGGCTAATCGCGTCTTTGATGTTGGACGCCACATAGTCAGAAATATCGTCCTGATTCAGCGCCTTGTTGTCGGAAACAAAGCCTGCAACCAGTAAATAGTTACTGCTGGCTTTTTCCACACCAATCCCCTGCTGCTGAACTTCTTGCGGCAGCAGTGGTGTGGCTAATTGCAGTTTGTTCTGTACTTGAACCTGGGCGATATCCGGGTCGGTGCCGGACTGGAACGTTAGCGTAATGGTCACGCCGCCAGAGGAGTCGCTGGTGGAGGACATATACATCAGGTTATCAATACCGTTCATGTTCTGTTCGATAACCTGAGTGACTGTATCCTGCACGGTTTGCGCGTCGGCCCCTGGGTAGTTTGCCGAAATAGCAACCGCAGGCGGGGCGATAGTCGGGTACTGCGCAATAGGCAATTGCAGAATCGCAAGGACACCTGCCATCATCATAATGATGGCCAGCACCCAGGCAAAAATGGGGCGCTGTATAAAGAATCTGGACATAGTGGCCCCTGATTATTTGGCTGTAGACGTGGCGGTGTCCGGCTCGGCATGTACCGTTACGCCGGGATGCGCTTTCTGCAATCCGCTCACAATAACGTTGTCGCCAGGTTTAAGACCTGCGCTGATAAGCCAGCGATCACCAACCGCTTGCGACGCAACGACGGCGCGCACCTCAACCTGATTTTTCGCATTCACCACCATGACTGTGGCCTCGCCTCTTGGCGTACGTGTCACGCCTTGCTGAGGCACGAGGATCGCGTTTGGCCGCACCCCTTCATCAATGCGTGCGCGCACAAACATGCCCGGCAGCAGTGCATGTTGCGGATTAGGGAAGACGGCGCGAAGCGTGATCGAGCCGGTACTTTCATCCACGGTCACATCAGAAAATTGCAGCGTACCTTTCAGCGGGTAGGGCTGACCGTTTTCCATCACCACTTCGACACTTTTGGTATCGCTACCGCGCTCAAGGCTTTCTTGCTTGAGGCGCATGAAATCATTGCTGGATTGGGTGACATCGACGTAAATCGGATCCAACTGCTGCACCGTTGCGAGTGCCTGAGATTGGCCGTTGGTGACGAGGGCACCTTCGGTTACGCTGGATTTACCGATACGCCCGTCAATAGGGGAAGACACTTTGGTATAGGCCAGGTTAATCCGTGCCGTTTCTACCGCGGCTTTCGCGGCCATAACAGTGGCATCGGCCTGCTGGGCGTTTGCAACGGCTTGATCGTAATCCTGACGGCTGACGTACTGCGTACCCAGCAGTGGTAAATAACGTTTCACCGTCAAATGGGCGATATTGGCGGCGGCGACAGCTTTGGCTTCATCACCTTTTGCGCTCTCCCATGCGGCTTTATACGTGGCAGGATCAATTTGATACAGGGATTCTCCCGCTTGAATATCACTGCCTTCGGTGAAATTGCGTTGCAGGATAATACCGCTGACCTGTGGGCGAACTTCGGCAATGCGAAACGCCGTTGTTCTGCCTGGCAGTTCGGTTGTCACCGACAGCGGTGCACGGCTGACCACATGAACAGTGACATGCGGTACCTGAGCTTGTGGCTGCCGATCCCCGGCGTCATCGCAGCCGCTGAGCAGTAAAGCTGAAGCGAGCAAACTGGATAAAAGCGTAACCCTTGCGTGAGTCGTCATTGCAATTCCTTAATAACCGATATAGCAAACTCGCCGGAGACCGGTGAGAAAATAAAAAGTGCAGCGCGTTATAGTACAAATAAAAACTTTAAAATGTTAACCGTTATAATTCCATAATGGGTGGTAAAAGCACGCATACGCAAAAGAAATAAGGTTCATCCTAGGGCTGATGTAATGAGGGGGTTAACAACCATATTTAATGTTTATGAATCTTCTTTGTTGTATTTGTATGGTGATTGATATGTCGCGGCAGAGAAACTAATCCAATCCTGGAATATAAATTATTGCGAAAAATAATCGAAAGGCAATATATTAGCGGATTCAGGTATCCATCGGTATTGCAGGGGCATCTCATGGCAAGAAAAACCAAAGCCGACGCGCTAGTGACGAGGCAACGACTGATTGATTCTGCTATCGAACAGTTCGCGCTGCGCGGCGTCTCCAATACCACATTGACAGATGTTGCGGATGCTGCAGGCGTGACGCGAGGGGCTGTTTACTGGCATTTTAGCAGTAAGGTTGAATTGTTTAATGAGATGTGGAAATTACAACTCCCCTTGCGTGACATTATTCAACATACATTGATACATGATGAAAAAGAAAACACATTGGCGTGGCTGAGAGAATTGCTTATTTCGGCATTACAATATATTTCCACAACACCCAAGCAGCGCGCATTGATGCAAATTTTGTATCATAAATGTGAATTTAATAAAGAAATGATGACGGAGGAGGTAATTCGTCAGCGCCTGTGTTTTAGTTATGAAAATATGCGAAAAACAGTCATCCAGTGTATCTCTCAGGGAAGTCTACCTGCAGACACCAACGTCGAAATAACACTGGTGGTACTGCATAGTTTTTTCTCCGGCGTGCTAAAAAATTGGCTGTTGTTTCCTGAACGTATCGACCTTTACCAACAGGCGCCAGAGTTAGTCGATAACATTATGGCGACGTTGCATCCTCACTCCGCGCAGTGGCCGAACAAAAGCGATCTCACTGCTGTTCATACGCAGCAAAGTCTCTGATTATCCTGCTTCAAATGGCTGGCGGCGATCGTATCGGCACTTACGGGTTTGCCTGGCAGATAGCCTTATAAGATGTTGCAGCCAAGCTGGGTCAGAAATTCGAGCTGTTCCTGGGTTTCTACGCCTTCTGCTACCACCCGTAAATTTAGCGTTCGCAAAGGCGCAACGATTGCCGACACAATTGTTGCGCCTTCGCCTTTCAATTCCTGGACAAATGCCCGGTCGATTTTCAGTTCGCATGCGGGTAAATGTTTGAGATACAGCAAGCTGGAGTAGCCAGTACCACAATCATCAATAGAAGCTTTAACGCCAAGTTCGGTCAGGCGTGTCACTACCTCGACGCTTTGTTCCGGATTGTTCATCGCAGTTGTTTCTGTCACCTCAAGGATCAACATTTCCGGCGGGATATGGCAAGGCATGCCATGACGGTATCGATAAGCAATGGTTGTTCAAACTGTAAGGCGGAGAAATTCACCGTAATCGACCCGTTTAATTGTCCCTGAGCACGCCACTCGCTGAGCTGGCGACAGGCTTCGTTGATCACCCAGTTTCCCATCGGAATGATGTTCCCGGTTTTCTCGGCCAGTGGTAGAAAAACGTCGGGCGCAAGCAACCCTTTGCTGTGCAGCTTCGTGTCGTAGACGGAAAGTGAGCCAAAGGGCAGTAAACGAGGCCAGGACGGCAATGATGATTGAAAGAGTGACCCAACGATAATCCCAGGGGATAGGCGGAGAGACGTCCATCGACGCCATGCCTGTGTAGTGCATCAGTGCAACGCCTGCACCCATTATCAATGCACCCGCAATCAGACGCCGTAAGCCGCGCTTGTCCGCGCTAACGAACCATAGGGCAAACAGAGACGAGGCCATCGCGATAGCCATCGACAGCGCGGTGAGTCCCGGGCTGTAACGCATGCCCATTGCGCTATCCATCGCTAACATCCCGATAAAATGCATCGCCCAAACGCCGATGCCCATCGCAACGCCACATATAAGCGGCTTTTCCGTGACTTGTTGAGACTCGTCCCGCCATATTCAGCACCGTCCAGGCCGCGAGAATCGCAATTATAAAGGAAATAGCGACCAGAATAGGGTCGTAATGGCTAGCCTGCATGGTGTCATCAGCTCGTTTACGGGAAGGTGAGGGCTGCGACATTACCATCGTCCAGAATGGACTCAAAGGGATTTAACCACCTGTTTTTACGTGGAATATCAACGCATTCACCGACGTTGTCGACAAATAATCACCCCAGTTCGGTGCAGTTCACCAGCTTCAACGGATTAATAGAATTCATATTGCGGCATTTTTCGCTTTCGGTGGACATCAGTTCTATCCACTGCATGAGCAATCCTTCAAACACAAACATGAACACTGCGAAAACGAGCAGCCATCCGTACTTACGAAGCATAACTGGACCTGAGAAGTGAGAGGGGGGAATGGCAGGCAATATACACGAAAAAAATCATCGGGAAAGAGGGGAGAGAGGCGAGTAATTCAGGGAATAAAAAAGGCGCTTCCCCATGCCGAAGAGCGCCTTTTTCCACCATGAACGAAACTTAGTTCATGCCGTATGTTGGTAACGGTGGTTTGCCGCTGTTCGCCGTTGTTCGCCGAAGATAGCTAACCATTCTGTTTTTTAATGCTTTTTTGTGTATTTTCGTTTGTCCTTGTTCGTCCTCGTTTACGGGCTTACACTTTCCCGTGTATCACTCGGTGTATCACTCGTTTTTTATGAACTGAGGTTTTATGGCTGGAACGAACAAACTCAGCGACAAAAAGCTGAAAGCGCTCCTGGGCACTGCGCGAAGCAAGGAAGAATTGATTGCCGATGGTGAGGGGCTGAGTGCGAGGCTTTTACGCTCTGGCGCCATAAGCTGGATGTTTGCCTATCGGCTCGGTGGCCGTGGCTCGAAACTGGAGCGGCTCACCCTCGGCAGCTACCCGGATATGTCGCTGAAAATGGCGAGGGAAAAGCGCGAAGAGTGTCGTTCGTGGCTGGAAGACGGCAAGAACCCAAAATTCCAGCTTGATACCAGAACCGAGGAAATACTGCGCCCGGTCACTGTTCGTGACGCAATGACGCACTGGTTTGATGAATATGCCGTTCATCACCGGGTTAACTGGAAAAGGCATCAGGCACAGGTCGAAAAGCATATTTATCCTTATATAGGAGATTTACCGCTGGCACTGTGTGAAACCCGCCACTGGCTTGAATGTTTTGACCGGGCAAAACGGCAAACACCCGTCGCCGCCGGCTACGTATTCCAGATGTGCAAACAGGCGCTTAAATTCTGCCGTGTCCGGCGCTATGCCGTCAGTAATGCTCTCGATGATCTGACCATTCAGGATGTAGGGAAGAAACAGGAGAAGGGCGACAGAGTTCACGATATGGGAGAGCTTGCCGACATCTGGCGATCATCTTCAAGCCTGCTATTCAGACCGTATTACGCCGCAGCGTTGCGGCTGGTGGTAGTGTTTGGTTGCCGCTCTCAGGAGGTCAGGCTTTCAACCTGGAAAGAGTGGGATATGAAAGGCTGGGTCTGGACAGTGCCGAAAGAGCACAGTAAGGGTGGTGAGAAAATAATCCGGCCAGTGCCCGAAGCACTGCGATCGTTTATTGCGTCCCTACACAACCAGCATTCACAAACAGGCTACCTGCTGGGTGAAATGAAGAGCCCGGAGGCCGTCAGCCAGTGGGGCAGAGGTGTTTATAAGCGATTGGGGCACTCTGAGCCCTGGACGCTTCACGACATGCGCCGAACATTTGCCACCACGCTAAACGATATGGGGATCGCTCCGCATGTTGTCGAGCAGCTGCTGGGGCATGTGTTGGGTGGAGTTATGGCGATTTATAACCGCAGCCAGTATTTACCGGAAAAACTCGACGCGCTGAATAAATGGGTTGAACGTCTGGAGTTAATTTCTGGTGAGCATAACAATGTAACTATTATGAAGGTGGCTAAATGAAAAATATAGATAGAATGTATTACCCTTTGAATGAAGCAGCAGAGAAAATGAACTTCAATGTTCAAGATCTGCTTCATTTGGGGGCCACTGGAAGAATGGAGATTTGCGCTTATATTCCAAAAACTACAACCAATGCTTTTAGCGTTCAGGTTCGTGAGAATGGAGAGTTTGTTTATGAACAAATAAAGAAAAGAGCGGAGGTATGGGATAAGTTTTATTTGATTGAGAATGTGAGTTTCGTTGAATGCTCACGGAAAGCAATAATGTTTGAATGTCAAGCTGATACATTAAGTGGTTTTTTTGCTTTGCATTCTCAAGATATTGTTAAGTTTGAATTTAATAGAAAGGATGATTTCGAGATTGAAACAACCAGTTTGATGACTCCATATACGTCTGGCTATGACTTTCATTTATTCGATGTACAGGGTGTGAAAATAACTAAAAATAATTTAGTCGTAATGGCAGTTAATTTGGAGGATTTTAATTCTTCACAAGTGGCTAAAAGACCGGGTGAAGGCAGAGGGGATGATAAAAAATCCGTTCCAAATATAAACAAGCAAGCGAGATTAATTAAAACATTGATTCGTATTCATTATGGCGAAAGAGATGCAAATAACCCTAGAGGTCTTTTAGAGCCAGGAGGCGAACTTTTGAATGATTTGGATAAACTTGGTATTCGTCCACCAGTATCAGGAAAGTCTTTAAAGACATGGCTCGAAGATGTTGAGTTGGAGTATGTGGAAATTTCCAAGAACGATGGGGACATTTCCGAAAATCATTAGCGCTAACTCTTACGCTCTCGTTGAACTGCAACGAACGAGGGCGTTACTCAATGAACCAATCCCAACATCTCACTGACCGTACTATCCGTGAAGCAGAATGCCGCCAGATCACGGGCCTCTGCCGTACTACGCGCTACATAATGGAAAAAGAAGGTAAATTCCCAGCCCGGCGCAAGCTCGGAGGGCGTGCTGTTGGCTGGCTGCTTTCCGAAGTTACTGCCTGGCAGCAGAACTGCATTAAAGCGGCGTGAGGTGGACTATGGCACATAAAACAAAAGCGGCCACACCGGGCCGCCTGTTAGCTGGTGGACGACAAAATCAGCCCTTTGGCTCGATCCCCTTTTTACGTAAAGCCTCGCGGCCCAATTCCTTTAGCCAGTTACTGGTGCTGGTATTTTCTTCTTGGGCTAGATCGTCAAATTGCTTACGCAGCTCAGCAGGGATACGGATAGGTAGCATTGGTGAACGTCCGTTTCCCTTGGGTTGTTTGTCTCTAGATATTGACATGCATATGCCTATAGGTTTATGGTTATCTCGAATAGGCATATACACTACCATGTGTGTGTCAGAAAAGACAACGCCCCGGACTGCGGGAACAGTACCAGGGCGTCTAACCACTTTGTAAGATAGGAGTTACATCATGGCTGACCAACAGTCTACCCAAACTTGCCCCAAATTTACATGGTTGTTCCTCGGTGAGCCGAAGGGCCAGACCTGCACCCCCATCACCCTGCGCACTCAGGCAGATACCGAAGAAGAAGCCCGCGCTGCGTTCTGCGGCTGGGATTTGACTTTTGCTGCCAAAATCCGCACGCAGTGCTCTTTGAGTGAAATTGGCGAAAGAGGCGCTTATTGGCTGAATGTCTGCGTCGTTGAGATGGGCCGCTTTCACGATGGAGTGCATCATGACTAAATCACTCATACCTGCACGCCGTGAAGTTCGTGTCTTGCTGACCATCAAAAGAGGTCATGTGGAGGAGCGTCTGTTACATGAGGAAGAACTTGTGGCAACGCCTGAGATGTTCGTTCACGTAATTAGAAGCCTTGGACGTCACCACGGGTTGATGGGCAAAGAAATCAGTCAGGCGTTAACACTGAGCAATGTACTAAAAGAAAAACTTCTCATTTGGGCTGAGCGAGTCAGTGTGCCAGAAGATATTGATCGCGGATTTGAGTTGGTCGAACAGCTAGACAAAATCATCGCCCTGCAAAAGCAAGCTATCGGAGAATAAACCCATGTTCAAAAAATTATTCCGGCTTTTTGCTGGTGGCCACGCTCAACCAAAATTCGTGCGGCCTGATATTTCGTTTACCTGCATGGGTATTAATTCGGTGCTGATCGTCACTGCAAAAATCAACGCCGCGCCCCCGGAAATTCTCCAGCGCCTGTTTGCCGCTTCTGGCGTAACGCTGGCTTTTGAAGGGGAGGGCTTTGGTGGCTACGTCCGCGCAACGGGAAGCACACGCCAATTATCACGCATCCACAATCAGCTTATTCGCCGGGAGGCCAGCAAATGATCAGCAACGTCAAATTTAACGAACTGGCTGGGCGCGTCGAGCAGCTGCTTGGCAAAGTGGAAGAACTGGAAAACAGTATTCAGGCATTAACCGCCAGTCAGGGCGGCGAAATCCCACCAGGTATGGCGATGGTTTCCACTCTGGCTGCTGAGTTCGGAATAAGCACGAAGAAGGCCGAAGAGCTGGCACATAACAGCGGCGTTCTGATGGTTAAGCATAAGGGCGGCGGCTATCTGGCTCACGACGGTAAATTCAGAGAAGCGGCGCGGATCATTCTGCGTGCAGCGAAGCGTAAGCACGGCTCTGCATATTGGTATCACCCACTGATCGGCAAGTTTCAGATGAGCGGAGGGCTTCCAAAATGACAGATACCGCTATCAAGTCGGAAGAAATGTCTGATGCGCTGTTTTCCTGTGTGTACTCCTGGATAAATGGTCATCTTGTCGATAAAAAGAGCGCTGATGCGGCTGTAGCCCGGCACCGTGATAAGTCGTCACCTTATGGCGTACTGGCAAGGCGTTTGCGTGAGTTCGTTGTGAGCAGTGGGCCGGGGCATTATGACGAATTGTGTGAGCAAGGTTTGATACTGACAGACGGCAAACAGCAGAAAGCTAATCGCATATCGCTGGTGTCCGGAGTAATTGGCGACGAGGTGAAAGAGCTGCTGTGCGACTCAGACAGAATCAACCGGGTATTCCCACCACCGAAGCCAGAGAAGAAAAAGCGTGTTACCGATGCGGCCACATCGTCACTTAACCAGATGGGGCCGAGTCAGCGCGGTGAGGTACTTCTGGATCACTATGGCGGTCTGTTGGCGCTACACCAGGAATCTGACACCGTTCATCATTACAACGGCATGATCTGGTCACCTGTCACCGACAAGGCGCTAACTCGCCAGATGGCGGCGATATTTATTGAAGCGGATGCACCATACTCCATGACCGCGATGAAAAACGCCGTGGACACCATGAAGCTGAGTTTGTCACAGATGGGGGAAACCGCCCGGCACCTTATCGGATTCCGTAATGGTGTGTTTGACAGCAGCAAAGGGGAATTTCGTGCCCACCAGCGGGAAGACTGGTTATTAATCGCCAGTGAGGTGGATTTTGTCGCGGCTGAGAACGGCGAGAGCCTGGAGAAGCACGCCCCTAATTTTTGGCACTGGCTGCAACATTCAACGGCGGCAAACAGTAAAAAGTCTGATCGCCTCCTGGCTGCCCTGTATATGGTGATGGCTAACCGGTACGACTGGCAGCTATTCCTTGAGGTGACGGGGCCGGGTGGCAGCGGTAAAAGCGTCATGGCGGAGATCTGCACGATGCTGGCTGGGAAGGGTAACACCGTATCGGCGAGTATGGATGCGCTGGAAAAGCCGCGAGAACGTGCGCTAGTCGTTGGCTACTCCCTGATTATTATGCCGGATATGACCCGCTACGCAGGTGACGGGGCAGGGATTAAAGCCATTACGGGTGGTGACCGGGTATCAATTGACCCGAAACACAAAGCGCCATATTCGGTAAGGATCCCGGCAGTAGTGCTGGCGGTCAATAACAACGCCATGACATTCAGCGACCGCAGCGGAGGCATTTCCCGACGCAGGGTGATATTCAACTTCTCGGAGGTCGTCAGCGAAGAAAGGCGGGATCCAGAGCTGGTGGAAAAGATAGAGGCAGAGCTGCCCGTCATAATCCGCCACCTGATGGCCCGGTTTGCCAGACAGGACGACGCGCGGCAGCTGCTTGCTGAACAACGCAAATCAGAGGAGGCGCTGAGTGTGAAGCGTGAAGGTGATTCCCTGCTGGACTTCTGCGGTTATCTGATGACGCTGGTGGAGTGTGACGGCATGGTAATCGGCAATGCAGAGATAACGCCATTCAGCCCACGGCGCTACCTGTACCACGCTTATATGGCCTACATGGCGGCGCATGGACTGAAAAATACGCTGTCACTGACCAGCTTTGGCAGAGATATGCCTGGAATGATGGCGGAGTACGGGGAAGAGTACATACGCAAACAGCGGACCAGAAACCCGGATAAAGGCAGGATCGCTTCCAATGTGCTGTTAAAGGGTGAGGCCGATGAATGGCTACCAGCAGCCACAGGAGGCGAACAGGAATAGCGAACACAGGCGGCTTAACGGTCGCCTTTTTTACGCGCTGACAACGCAAGGAAAATTATTTTAATAGAAAAACTGTCTACTACTGTCTACCTCTAAAAAAATATGGTTTAAGTTGTTATTAATTAAAAAGTTTATTGGGTAGACAGTTTGTCTGATAACTGTCTACTACTCTCGACTACTGTCTACTTTTTGTTTGTATTTTATACAATGGTAGAGACTTGGGTAGAGAGTTAAGGCCAACTGTCTACCAACTCTCTACCTCTTAACACATTGAAAGGTAATGATATTTTATGAGGTAGACAGTAGTAGACAGTTTTTCGCTATATTTTATTTTTTTGAGGTTTTTTCATGAATCACTGCCGGGTATCTCCCCGGCTTTTTTGTGCCTGAACACAATTAATCTATAGAAGTGGTAGAAAAATATTTATCAACCACAAAATATGATCAATACTTAATGCACTGTAGTTACATACATGACTTTCAAGAGGTGAAAATGAGCAATAACGCAGAAGAAGTGAACGCCGAATTCATGGCGAAAAGCAAGGAGTGGGCAAAGACTGACAAGGTTGAGCGCTCAAAGCGTAACGCTGTGTCTGTCTATCTGGATGACGAGCTGGCACTGGCGCTTAATCGCCTGCGTGAAACCGTTCGCCAGCATAACGAGGCCGCTGGTCTGCCACCAATGGCGCCATCACTAAGCTGGTTAGCGCGTTCTCTGCTGCGCGATAAGCTGGGGCTGGTGGACAGTAAAGCGGCTAAACACGATGCGCCGGGTTCGGTGTAAGGCTGGTACGCGATGGAATTAGCAATTTACGATCCAATCGACGGTGAAATGGCGAAGCGCTTTCGTGATTCACTGGCGCAGTCTCGCGGCCCGGTAACGGTCGCAATCAATAGCGGTGGCGGTCATGTCACTGATGGCCTGGCTATGTTCAACACGCTGCGTGCTTATAAAGGTCACACAGTCGCACGTATCGACGGATTTGCGGCGTCAATGGCGACCATTGTTGCGCTGGGGGCCAAAAGCGTGACCATGGCGGACAACGGCTGGTTCATGGTGCATAACCCGTGGGCAATCACTGGCGGTGAATCTAGCGACCTGCGACGCATGGCTAATGTGCTCGATGCGAATGCCAAAGCGATGGTTGGCGTATATGTGGGTAAAACCGGGCTGCCAGAGGATGAGATCCGCGCACTGATGGATGCCGAAACGTGGTTCACCGCTGCCGAAGCCAAAGAGAAAGGGTTCATTGATGCTGTTTACCCGGCTGAGGATATGGCGCTGGGTATGGCTGATGGCTGCTATGCGATGTTTGGCAATTACAGAAACACACCAGATGTGGTTAAAAAGCTGATGGTCAACGAACCAGGTCAGGATAAACCAGAAGACGTTAGCAAGGTTTTCTCCGGTTCAATTAAAGCTGACGCCGGGGAAGTCTCTCAGGTCAAAGCGCGTTATGAGATGGGCGGCGTTACCCTGGATGATGCGCGTGGTGTGGTTAAGTTTCTGGAAAGTTGTTCCGGGTTCGCCAGCGTCGATTCCGCAGCCATTCGCCAACAGTTGATCGCCGGACAAATCACCCTTCCACAAGCACGACAGGAGTTTTTAGAAGAAATGGCAAAAGGTATCTCATCTTTAGCTGGCGGTTTTGCACACGTTCATGCTGGTAACGGCAACATTGTAGGCGATTCAGTGCTTTCGTCTATTGAGTCGCGTCTGGGCTTGAAAGAGGTGGATAAGGATAACCGTTATAACGGTTACAGCCTTAAAGAGCTGGCACGCGCATCACTTCAGGATCGTAATGTCAGCGTTGCGGGGATTAATACCGTGCAAATGGTTGGCATGGCGTTCACTCACTCGACCAGCGACTTTGGTTACATCCTGGCTGATGTGGCGAACAAATCAATGCTGATGGGCTGGGAAAATTCACCGGAGACATTCGACAGGTGGACGAAGACAGGAAACCTGCCAGATTTTAAACCCGGTCACCGTGTCGGGATAGATACCTTCCCGCGCTTGCGTGAGGTTCGCCCAGGGGCGGAATACAAATATGCCACTGTTGGTGAGCGTGGCGAGCAAATTATTCTGGCCACGTATGGCGAATTGTTCAGCATCGACCGCCAGAGCATCATCAACGATGATCTGTCTATGCTTTCCACTATCCCAATGTCAATGGGGCGTTCGGCAAAGGCCACCGTTGGCGATTTAGTTTATGGGGTGCTACTGAATAACTCGCCTTTGAGCGATGGGGAGCCATTGTTTAGCGCCGAGCGTGGCAATTATGTCGGTGGTGAATTGTCCATCGATACGCTGGCTGCGGCACGCGCTCACATGCGCCTCCAGAAAAGCCAGGCGGGGCAGGTGCTGAATATTACGCCGAAGTTCCTCATTGTACCTGCCGCGCTGGAGTCATACGCGGAACAGGTGATTCGTTCCACCTCTATACTGGGAGCTGATAACAGCGGCATTTCTAACCCGTTCAAAGATGCGCTCGGTATTGTGGTTGAGCCCCGCCTTGATGGTGTAGATGAAGATGCCTGGTATCTCGCAGCTGCACAGGGTAGCGACACTATTGAAGTGGCTTATCTCGATGGCAACGCAACACCGTATCTTGAAGCGACTGACGGCTTCACCGTGGACGGCACAACGTACAAAGTGCGCATCGATGCAGGTGTGGCAGCGCTTGATCACCGTGGTCTGCTGCTGGCTGATGGCAAAGAGCAGCCGTCCTGATCACAATCCTGAGTTCCTTTGTCTTTGGCGGCCTCGTGCCGCCTTTTTTCAAAGGTACTCCCGGCGGGGTGGCTGCTCCACGGGGGCGCTTACTCGCGGTAATCGGCAGTTATTTGGGTTTGCGCGCCAAACGAACAAACGGACAAACGGTTTTTAAGTGACTGTTTTATAAGACTTGAGGTATCCCCGTTTGGGGAATGGGGTTTGCCAAATGAAGGGTAAAAAACTGGATGATGGCGAGGTGCTGGATCATGCGTTCAGTATCACCGAACTGGCAGAGATTTTGGGGCGTGACCGTAAAACGATTGCCGCTATTGCTCGCCCACTGGAGTCAACGCCGGACAGCAGTAAGACCCGGAAAAATTATACCGTCCGTACCTTACTACGGGCGCTGGATAATCCGCAGGATCTGGACGTCACTCAGATGACTCCCGCAGAACGGCGGGCGCACTGGCAGGCAGAAAATGAGCGGGTGAGGTACGAGAAAGCAATACGCTTTTTGATACCGGCAGATGAATGCGCGCGAGAATACAGAATACTCACGAAGGGGATGATCATAATGCTTGAAACCCTTCCCGACCTTCTGGAGCGTGATTGTGCATTGACTCCCCAGGCAACCAGTTATGTGCAAAGTGTGATTGATAAATTCCGCGACCATCTGGCCACTGAACTGACTAGCGATAAATTTAGCGAAGAAATTGAGGAGCTACTTGATGGTGAAACTTAAAGATGTACGAGTGACTAAGGCGGAGATCGCCAAAAATGCGGAGTTAAACCCGGAGTACGTGGCGGCCATTATGGCGAACTATGAGCCCATGGGCACGAATGAGGCGGGTGAGCCGCTTTATGACATTAACCAGATGTGCTGTGCAATATTGCGCGGTGTTCCGAAGTAATAAATTTTCTATGCGTCAGGCACTCTGGCGCATTCCCCCACGCTTTGTTTGTCTCTGTTCATCCTCGTTCACGTATCCGTGTATCACTCGGTGTATCACAAACAATAAAAAAGGCGCTTCCCCATGCCGAAGAGCGCCTTTCTATTCAATAGCTTAACTGATTAGTATCAGTTCATGCCGTATTTTTTCAGTTTCTTACGCAGAGTTCCACGGTTGATGCCCATCATCAGGGCAGCGCGGGTCTGGTTACCACGGGTGTATTGCATCACCATGTCCAACAGGGGCTGTTCTACTTCAGCCAGTACCAGCTCATACAGGTCATTAACATCCTGACCGTTCAGTTGAGCAAAATAGTTCTTCAGTGCCTGTTTTACCGAGTCACGGAGAGGTTTCTGAGTTACCTGATCCTGCGAATTAACGGTAGAAACGGTCAGTACATCAGAATTTACGCGTTGTTCGAACATAGTTCTGTCAGCTCTTTATTTCTGTTTACGCAAAATTTTCGAAGTATGCCTCCAACGCCTCCAGCTGATCGCTGGCATCCTCAATGGCGTTGAATGTGCGCCGAAACTGGTCATCTGGAGCGTGTTCCTGTAAATACCAGGATACGTGTTTGCGCGCTATTCGGTACCCTTTTGTATGACCGTAAAAATCATGCAATTCCCGAACATGTGCACAAAGTAAGCGCTTCACCTCTGCCAGAGGCAGTGGAGGTAGCAGCTCCCCAGTGTCCAGATAGTGCTGGATTTCCCGAAAGATCCAAGGTCTTCCCTGAGCTGCGCGTCCTATCATAAGGGCATCTGCCCCCGTATAGTCCAGCACGGCTCTGGCTTTAAGCGGGTCAGTAATGTCGCCATTCGCGATAATCGGAATGGAAACTTTCTGCTTAACTGCCCGAATACTGTCGTATTCAGCGTCTCCGTTAAACAAGCAGGCGCGAGTGCGTCCGTGAATAGTCAGAGCCTGAATGCCACAATCTTCGGCCAGTTGGGCAATCTCTATGCAGTTACGGTGGTCCGGCGCCCAGCCAGTGCGAATCTTGAGAGTGACAGGAACGTCCACTGCCTTTACCACCGCGGTCAGGATAGACTTCACCAGACTGGGGTGCTGCAAAAGGGCTGAACCTGCAAGCTTGCGATTCACTTTTTTCGCCGGGCAACCCATATTGATATCAATAATTTGGGCGCCACTTTCAACGTTAATACGTGCGGCTTCCGCCATTTCTTCAGGACAGCTTCCGGCAATTTGCACCGTGCGGATCCCGGGCTCGTCAATGTGCACCATCCGTAAACGAGACTTGTCGCTCTCCCAAACTTGCGGGTTGGAGGACATCATCTCAGAAACGGTTAAACCTGCTCCCATCTCGTAGCACAGCGTCCGGAACGGTCTGTCAGTAATGCCAGCCATGGGCGCTGCGATCAGGCGATTTCTAAGCTGGTGGTGTCCGATGCGCATGAGTTAAGAAATGACCATACTGTGACTGCAAGGCGGCGTATATTACGCATTTTTTCCACGAGATGAAAGGCCAAACTTTGAGCAATCCTCTGTCATAGATCAAGGAATCGCCAGTCGGTTGAAAGTGAAAAAATTAATCAGTATTTAAATCATTGCGTTATATGCATTTGCTGAAATTACATACAGATGCAATTTTGCGTAACTTATCGTTTTTTCCTGCTCATAAGGGAGCAGAAAAGAGATAACCTGCTGGTTTTGTCAGCAGATTATTCCGATTATTGCGGGCTGGATCTCATTTCAATATGGCATGAGAAACGCTTTTTCTGGCACTTATTCAACCACTACACGACCGTGAGCCGGTTGTGTTGGGCGGTTATTATGGTGGTGCATTGTATGGGTAAATTTCTCCAGCTGCGCTTCTGACAGCGTCAGTGGATGTTTCATTACCAACCAGGCGACGCCTTCGGAACACGGTGGCGTGGTTAATGAACCGCTAAAGCGCCAGTATGTTCTGTTCGTCGGAATCAGCTTATTAATATCCAGAGATGTTTTCAGCGCAGCATCGCTCTCTGCTTTTTCTGGCATGACGCTCCACAGCTTATCCAGTTCAGGATTCGCTGCGCCCACATCAAACATCACCGCAACCACGGCAATTTTACCGGCCGTGTTTTTATGCACCAGATGCATCTCCATTGCAGAGTGTTTGCCATGAAGGGTGTTTTCAGAAGAGGCATGGAAATGGAACTGTTGCAGAACGTAGCTTTGCCCATCCACGGTAATGTTGTCTGACGCTTTTGGGTCAACGGTCGCCTGAATGGTGTGACCGTTATTGAGGACAATATCCGGGCCTTTGCCGTAGTGGATTTACAGAGGCTGGAGATGGGCATTGAGTGTGGTATCGATGTTTATCGGCGACTGATTCATTCCCTGCTGGCAGGTTTTGTATTTGTCGTTCAACTGACTCCAGTGCTCCGGTGCGCCTTCTCCTTCGTAGCTCCAGTGTGAGGCGAGCGCGAAGAAAGGGGTGATGCTCAGCACTAGCAGCGCTGCTTTGCCAATAGACTTGCTCATAATATTCATCCAATGAATTTAAAAAATAGAATTATTCAATAAATCAATTTGTTACAGGGTGTTTTATCATGAGCAAGAAAAGGGCTGTGAGGAGAAAATGCTCGCGTGACCGGGCGGCCACGCGAAAAGGGGATTAACGTTTACGACCGGTAATACGACACCACTCTTCTTTCTCTACCACCGGGTCGAGAGCAAACAGTGAGGTGTAGGCTTCGCAGACGCTGTCTGCCTGGCTTGCAAGAATACCAGACAGGCCCAACAGACCGCCCTCAACGGGCAGGACGCTGATTAGCGGGGCCAGCTCGCGTAACGGGCCAGCCAGGATGTTGGCGACCACCACATCGGCTTTCATGACGTCTGGCTGGTCCTGAGGTAAATACAGTTCCAGACGATCGGACACGCCGTTACGCTGCGCGTTATCGCGGCTGGCCTGGATAGCCTGTGGATCGATGTCGATCCCGATCGCTTTTGCTGCGCCCAATTTCAACGCGGCAATAGCGAGGATCCCGGATCCACAACCAAAGTCGATCACCGTTTTACCGTTCAGATCGAGACCGTCGAGCCATTGCAGACACAGCGACGTGGTAGGGTGAGTACCTGTCCCAAACGCCAGACCTGGGTCGAGCATCACGTTTACCGCGTTCTCATCCGGCACATCGCGCCAGCTCGGGCAAATCCACAGACGCTCGCCGAAGCGCATCGGGTGGAAGTTATCCATCCATTCACGCTCCCAGTCTTTATCTTCCAGCTGTTCAATCTTGTGAACAAACCCAGCGCCCAACAGCGGGTGATGTTCAAGGATTGCCACGACCTCGTTCATGTCGGTTTCAGCATCAAACAGGCCAATCACATCGGTATCGCCCCACAGACGGGTTTCACCCGGCAGCGGCTCAAACACCGGCGTATCGTGGGTGTCCTGGAAAGTGATAGAGACAGCTCCCGCTTCCATCAGCGCATCGCTAAGATCTTCAGCGTTTGCGCCCGTGGTGTTCAGTTTCAGTTGGATCCATGGCATGGCAAAACTCTTTTAATGATTAACAGTGATATTCGGGGCTTGCGTGGCAGGGCGACCAAAAAGGTTGCCTACGACGAAAGCCAGAAGGCTTAACAGTAACGACGGAACGATCGGATGAAAGCCGAGGTACTGAATTTTAAATGTCGCGAGTACGGCATAAAGTACACCACCTACAATCATGGCGCTCAGCGCACCGGTGGCGTTCGCGCGCTCCCAATAAAGCCCGAGCACCAGCGGCCACAGGAACACCGCTTCAAGCCCACCAAACGCCAGCAGGTTTAGCCAGATGATCATCTCCGGCGGACGCCATGCCGCCAGCAGCAGCAGCGCGCCCAGCACCAATGTTATCAACGCCGACATACGCTTTAGGCGTTTTTCATTGTGCATCTGCTCGGGATGCAGGTTCAGATACAGATCTTTGATTATCGTAGCGGAACTCTGCAATAACTGCGCGTTGATCGTCGACATGATGGCAGCCATCGGGGCAGCAAGGAAGATCCCGGCCGCAATCGGCGGTAGCACTTTGACCATTAGCATGGGGATAACCAAATCCGGGACGTTGAGATCCGGAATGACCGCGCGACCCAGCGCACCTGCCAGATGCATCCCAAACATCAGAATAGCGACAACAATGGTGCCGATAATGATGCCGCGATGCACGGCCTTGCTGTCTTTATAGGAGATGCAGCGCACCGCGGTATGCGGCAGTCCTATCACACCAAAGCAGACCAGCACCCAAAACGACGTCATAAAGCTCGGTGACAGAATATCGTCCGCGCCCTGTGGCGAAACCAGTTTCGGGTCGATATGTTCCAGCGTTTGTACCGCGTGGCTTAGCCCGCCCGCCGCGTGAACGACGCCAATCAGCAGCACGATGGTGCCAATCAACATCACCAGACCCTGCATGGCATCGTTTAACACGCTGGCACGAAAGCCGCCAAAGGCGGTGTACAGCGCGATGCTGATACCGAAAACCAGCAGACCGGTTTCGTAAGGAATGCCCGCAGCGGTTTCCAGCAGACGCGCGCCGCCAATAAACTGTACGGTCATTGCCCCGACAAAGGCGACCAGCAGACTAAGGCTTGCGAGCCACACCAGCAGACGGCTCTGATAGCGGGCAAACAGCATGTCGTTGAGCGTCACGGCGTTATAACGGCGAGCGAGAATGGCGAATTTTTTCCCTAATACCCCTAATGACAACCACACTGCGGGGAGTTGGATCATCGCCAACAATACCCAGCCTAGCCCGTATTTATAAGCCGCACCTGGGCCACCGATAAACGAACTGGCGCTGATGTAGGTCGCGGTGAGCGTCATCGCCAGCACGAAGCCGCCCATCGATCGGCTGCCGAGAAAATATTCATTAAGGAACGTGCCGGTCGAGCGCTTACGCATCGCATAAATCGACAGGCCAAACACCACCAACAGGTAGGCGATAAGCGGCAGGATCACTTCAGGCTGCATCATCGTCCTCCAGAGGAATATCGCGATAGATGATTTTTACCATTGCCCAGCACAGCAGAATAAATACCAATGGGGTAAGCAGGCAGGCCATCTCAAACCAATGCGGCAGGCCGGTAAATCCCTGCAATGAATTTGGTATGTAAGCGCTCGCTAACCACGCGGCAAGATAAAGGAGGGTAAGCCACAATGCCCAGCGGGCTTCTTTGTGGGCCTGAACAAAACGCGCGTCCATAAGGCTCCCAGGGTCAATTTAAAGCGGGGATTGTACCTGAAGGGGCTGATAAGGGGAGAGAAAAAGAAAAAAGGCCGGAATTCCGTAATGCTGGTCACTTAAGGTGATCAGCATTTTTTCTCACCGGGTATTTCTGGGCTTTTACTCTTACTTCCCGAGGGTAACTTCGCTCTCTTCTTCCCGCTAATACCAGCCATTTTGCTTTCTCATACAAC
>DASXML010000095.1:0-29774 GCA_036495715.1 Scandinavium sp. | reverse complement strand
CCCGCCAAAACTGCAGGACAAGAGTGTTAACCATTTGTCACTCGCGGTCAGAACCAGAATTAAAGTACTGATTCGCCCTGCTGCATTAAACGGGCAACGAAAGCAGGCTGAAGATAAAATTGAAATTGCCAGAACACCAACGGGGTTGCGTTTCACCAACCCAACGCCTTATTATTTTGCCATCAGTAGCATCGGCATTGGTGGTAAAGAATATACCAAAACGGTATTAAATACTTTTGCGCCAGTGAGCAGTTCAGAGTTAAAAATAAGCGGCAGCAGTGCTCCTGATGCAACCCTGAGTTATATTAATGATTATGGTGCAGTTATCAAAACAACCATTAAGATTAAGTGATTTTCTCTGTTTAAATCAACGTTAGAGACATTATCATGATACGTTTTACATGTCTGATTCTTTTTTTGTTCTTATCGATACCTGCCCAGGCCACTGCGAATGGTGTGAAAGAGTGTTATATGTCTGTGGGCAGCCAGTATCAATTAACAGCCCACATTGCGTCATTGAATCTATCGCCCTCAGCATCGCCGGGTGATGTGATTGGGACCGTGACACTCGATACTTCCAGCTTCACTTGTATGGCATCTAAAACTAATGATTGGGTACTCCAGGTGATCCCACGCACAAGTGCTACATCTTTTGCAGCTAATGTATGCACAACTAATATAGCAGGTATTGGTGTTAGATATTATGATCAGTATAACGGCACTATGGGATGTGCTTCGTGGGGTTCAATCGCTACGATTACTGGGTCAAATAAAACGGGTAGTATTCCAGCAAACCAGAAACTGCTAGAGTTTGTAAGAACCAATGATCCTTTGCCCGCCCCGGGTCTTTACAATTTACAAACAACTGTCTCATTAAACGCCTTTAATCCAGCTCTCAATTCTCCGGCAGATTGGGGGCCGTTGTCGATAAGTGGTGACAACACGGTAGTTGTTTCAGGCTGTCAGATGCAAAATATTGTTAGCAATGTTGACTTTGGTCCTGTCAATCGAAATAGCACTCAGTCTAAACCATTTTCATTACAATTTATAGGGTGTGTTAATGATCAGGATATTCAGAACTTTAAAAAAATTGCCAATTTAATATTTACATCTCCAACCTTAACAACCGAAGGTGAATTAGGCAATTGTATAGCGAATGATTGTGCAACGGGCGACATTAAAATATCCGTAAAAGATTTTAATAATAACTTACTTAACCTCAACTCTAATTACCCATTAATTAATGACCCAACTACAAATCTTACTTATAACTTCATGGCAACACTAACAACCATAAATGCAAATGCAGGAAAAATAGAAGCGGTTCTTAATGTTGAAGTTAACTATAACTAAATAGCTTTTACTAATACCACTACACTTTTGCCAGCCCATGCCCCCCTCCGGGGAATGGGCTTACCGTTTTCATAAAATGACGCACTTTGTTCAGTAATTACCAGGTAATCCCCCCATTTTTAACGGTGGTGATAAGTAGAATCAGGCCATGCGCTGAATATGTTGCATCGGCGTGAAGCCATTCAACGTCATATTCGGACGTTCGTGATTATAAAACCATTGCCACCGTGTGGCATAGTCCTGCAATTCACTCAGTGATGAAAACACGTATTGTCCCAGCCAGTCATAACGCACCGTACGGTTATATCGCTCAATATAAGCATTCTGCTGAGGCTTACCGGGCTGTATAAAATGAAGCGTGATATTTAGCTTCTTCGCCCATGACATCAGTAAGTTACCTGTGTATTCCGGTCCATTGTCGCACCGTATTCCTGCCGGTTTGCCTTTCCACTCAATGAGTTGTTCTACCCGGATGGCGGGCAGGGAAAAATCCACCTCAATAGCCAGTGCCTCACGATTAAAGTCATCAATAACATTCAGCAGACGCACCGAACGGCCATCCGACAGCTGATCGTGCATGAAGTCCATCGACCAGCATTCGTTGCTGTTTCCAGGCACCGCCAGTGGTTCAGGCTTATCCCGCTTCAGTCGTTTTTTCGGCTTAATCCGCATGTTCAGCGACAACTCACAGTAAATCCGGTACACCCTTTTGTGGTTGAACTTAAAGCCTTTTACGTTACGCAGGTACAAAAAGCACAGGCCAAATCCCCAGTTGCGCTGGCTGTCAGTGATGCGGAGCAGCCAGTCGGCGATAACATCATTTTCCTCGCGCTGTTGAGGCTGATCGCGATAGCAACTTTCGCTGACAACAAACAATTTGCAGGCAAAACGTATACTGACGCTTCGGTTTTTGACCGTGTCCTGCGCCATCTGCTTTCGGTGCGATGGCTTCACCACTTTTTTGCCATGGCCTCCTGAATGATTTCGGCTTTGAGGCGTTCTTCGGCATACATCTTTTTGAGGCGGCGGTGTTCATCTTCCAGTTCTTTCAGCCGGGCCATCATGGACGCATCCATCCCGCCAAAGCGTGAACGCCATTTATAAAAACTGGCACTGCTCATGCCGTGTTCGCGGCACAATTCAGTCACCGGTGTTCCGGCCTCGGCTTGTTTCAGGATTGGCTGTCAGTAAAACGTGATTTTTTCATAGAACTCTCCCCGGTTCAGATTACGAGAAAATTCTACTTATCAACACACCGGATTTTCGGGGGGATTACCATTCACCTGACTCATTATATTTTCTTAAAATAGAGGGTTCTAATAAATAACGCTGATCTGAGTGGCCACGATAAAAGGTTTCAATTCTTTCACTCGACTCCATCTCGAGTATTAATCGGATATATTCCTGTAAACTATCTATCGGGTCTGGTTCAGGTGGCGCAACATTAACATTATCAAAATATTTTAATGTTGAGGATTCAATGTGAGGTATGTTATATATCCATGCAATGCCATCCTCTATTTCTTGTAAAGCAAGCAATAATTCCGAATCTTTGATTGCCCAGTGTGTGCGAGTCAGTCTAAATGCGGAATTATTTACGCCCAAAGCAATAGCTAGTTTCTTTTCACTTACAACCCTTAGTTTTCTGAATATTTGATCAGGTATCAATGTATAATGTACCTTTTTATCAGAAACACTTAATTCTTTTACATTCCCGGTAACGATATTTATAAATGGAATATACTCCCCATCTATTGCTTCTCTGAATATCTCTGTAACGTATAATGTCGGAGTATCTTCCAGAAAAGCGAGTGACGAATTCGTCACTGGCATGAGTTTTTGAGTAATTTCGGATGGTGTATTTTCTCAAAATCGTGATAATGGAAAACTGAGTGGGCATGACTGTCCTTTCACAAAGTTAATATTTTCATCGAGACTTTCCATTATTAAATTAAACACTCAAAGCCTCTCAGAATTTCAGATTAATAGGTTATAAAAGCCATGCCCGCTTTACCTGACATACTATAACATTGCTAACCCACTAAAAAATATCAATATCTTTACGTTACAACAGGCACCATGATTGCTCTGGAGCGCTTATATTACTCTACTTATTAAAATGGTGTTTTGAGAAAGTAGGGATAATCCTGTATACTGATGAGGACACTTTTACCCGATTTTTCAGCCAGCGGTCCGGCACCATTTACTGCCGACAGCGTCATCCGGAGTACTCATGGCCCAACCATCACCAGAATCAGAACCGCATCCGGAACTGCACGGTGAATTGCTGTTGCCTGGTGACGTGACAGGGTCACATATTATGCCCCGCAGTGATGCGCCCCTTAATCCCGCGCAGGCCTATCTCCTGTCACTCAACTCGCCGCGTAGCCGTCAGACGATGAAATCCTTTCTGGGGATCATCGCCCGTATTCTTGGCGCTGCCGGGCTTGAAGACTGTTTGTGGGGGGCACTGCGCCGCCATCATGTGCAGGCTATCGTCGCCCTGCTGCAGGATGCGGACAAGGCCCCGGCCACCATTAATACCTATCTGTCGGCGCTGAAAGGTGTGGCCACTGAAGCCTGGATGCTGAAGCTAATGGATGCCGAAAGCTGCGAGCACATTCGGCGGGTCAGGAACGTCCGCGGGAGCCGCCTGCCCCGTGGCCGGGCGTTACCCCGGGAGGAGATCCGCGCATTGTTTGGGGTGTGTGATGAAGATAAAAAAGTGATCGGACTGCGTGATGCGGCCATTCTCGGGGTGATGTTTGGCGGTGGGCTGCGCCGTTCTGAGGTCGTGGGACTGGATCTGGGCAGCCTTATCAGCGAAGAGCACGCTCTGCGGGTGCTGGGCAAGGGCAACAAGGAGCGTATCACGTATCTGCCGTCCGGCAGCTGGCAGCGCATGATGCTGTGGATCGAGCAGGGACGCGGAGAAACTCCCGGCCCGCTGTTTACGCGGATCCGCCGGCACGATGACATTACTGAAAAGCGCATGACCGACCAGGCTATCTACCACATCCTTGAACAGCGTCAGCGGCAGGCCGGGATTGCAAAATGCGCCCCGCATGATATTCGCCGAACCTTTGCCACTACCATGCTCGATAACGGGGAGGATCTGATCACCGTTCGCGATGCCATGGGCCATGCCAGCGTTAACACCACCCAGCAGTATGACCGCCGGGGCGACGAACGCCTGCGTCGTGCCAGAGATAACCTCGATTTCGGTTAATGCTTGCCATACCGGACCGACTCTTCTACTCAGGTTTGCCCCGATACACAACCTGACAATATGTGGCTTCTCTGCTACGGGGGTACACATTCAGGCCCGGGCCGGAAAATCAGGAATCCGTTGTTCGTCAGGATCGGACACCGCATCCCACTGCCACCAGTTATCACCGTATTCAGTCTGATACCACTCAGTCTTGATGATTTTATGCGCCTGATATTCTTCGTTTTCTCTGCCCCAGACTTCCATGGGATAACTGTCTTCCTGCGTATCCGTCAGAATAAAATCCGGATGATATTCGTTTTCGGCAGAATCGTAGATAAGCGGTTTGCTGAACGAACGGCCTTCGGTGAATAGCTTTTTTTCAACGGCCCCTTCATATGAAGACTCAAGTGGGATCCAGCGATCGCTCACCATCATCAGACAGACCTGCCTGACCGACGCACGTTGATATTTTTCGTTTTGATGTGGTACATCCGTGACGGCAATAGCCATTACTTTACCGCCAGCGCGCCACCACGCACGGGCCTGTGGAAAGCGATTCAGTGTGTGCTGCCAAAGGTTATTGTCGAAGTTCAGATAAGTCGGAGTGTTGCCTGTCGAAATAGTCGTTTCCAGTAATCCGGTACCGACTTCACGATCATTCGTCCACGCTCGCAACTCTGAAATCACAACCAGACGCCGATTATGTTGTACTGCGTGGGAAAAGGCTGCACGGTTGATTTCGATTTGTCCCTGCAGGACTAACACATTGCTCAGTTGCGTATGCCCCTGCTTTATCTTGCGGGCTTCAGTGTGCAATGCATACATCAGATTCGACAGCGTACGCGTACCATTAAATTGCGGGTACCAGACATTACGTTCGGTATTTTCCCACAGCAGGTGTAAAAGCCCGAGAAAAGACATTTTCGCCTGTTTTGTTCCGGCGCGCCGCTGACGTGGAGGCAGGACATCTTCTGGTCCGTCTGCATCCCCTTTGTCTGTCGCGACTCTCAGTGAATAGCGCAGGGCGATATGCAGTTCCCCGTTGCCATCTTCCCAGATGCACTCTTTAGCATAGGTTCCGACACCACCATCCCGATTGACACGCTCGTGATACTCACAGTCTGCGGCATGCGAGGGTCCGCTGTTCGGAAAGCGTCTTAGCGACAGAAGTTCACTGCCAGTATGCTGGTACGTACACAGCCGCAAATTTTTGTGCTGATCGCATTCGCAAATAATGGTACTGGCTTCTTTGGTGTCTCTGGCTTCCCGGAGATCGGCCTGAAACCGGCTGGCCATTGTTTCACGTCGTTCCGGTGAATAGCGTGTAACTCTGCCCGAGGGCATTAAGGTCATTCTGATCCACTTTTGTTCTTTCAAAATGATGCCTCCGAATGAAAATCTGTGAGCCGCAGCCTGGAGTAACCTCCCCGCCATCAGGGTGTTATACGGAGCGGGTCTGCGCAACAGAAAATGTTCTGGGGCGAAGGCCAGCTGGCCTCCCCGGCGAGGGGACTTTTCACTGCCCGTAATCAAATTTATCGCAGAATATTTAACATGATGATTATTTTGCACACAACCCATTGATTGTATTTGCGGTGCGTTTTGTAATTTGACCTTGCAGAACAGCGTCAGTTGATACCGGGCCAGGTAACATTTAGTCGCCGGGAAAATGAGGCTCCCGCCCGATGGACCCTGTTTCAGTAACTCGCGGTCGTTTGCTACATATTCACCGTGTCACGGAGAGTTGCTGTTTAATGTACTGCGGGACGGCCCGCTGGCTTTTCTGACGTCCCGGTAGAATCTCGCAGCCCTACAGCCAGCGTCCTGTCATCCATCTTCACATCCATCAGATTACTGCCCATCTTTTCCATCAGCCCGGCCATCGTATAAGCCAGTGCGAGCATCATCTCATTTTGAGACACGCCAGAGTCTTCGGCTGCCCGGGAGATCGTGTTGATCAGCATGTCAATCTTGTTCGCTTTCATTCCATATCCTGTGTAGTTATTCTGCCGCTCTGTTTACATCTTCCTGCCGCAGTACGGGAATTTCACGGTGCATGAACAGGCCCTGGTCGAATAGCCATTTTCCGTTTACTCCGCTGCTGCTGCTGATTTTTCTGTCGGGGCTTCGACCTTCAGCGCCGACAGTTGTTCCAGTACATGGATCAACGAATCAAGGTGTTGCGAAGCCTGTTCGATGTTCGCCTGGGGCGCGTTTGTCTCCCCGGGAGCAGGAACCAGTTGCCGCAGTTGCTCCTCAACGGGGACCGCACTGGCAAACGTGCTGGTAATACGCCAGACGATCGTCTTCAGCTCACTGCCTGTCAGGTATTTGCCTTTCTGTCTGTCCAGCGCATCAAGCTGCGCCGAGAGTGCGCGTAGCTGCATCATTCCGTCATACCAGCCATTCAATTCGCCGGCAGGCAGCGTTCTCGCTACCTGGTATTGCTCCCAGCGCTGTACAAGCGCCCGGGTAGCCGGTTCTTCTGGCCACAGGACCTTCGCCTGCGAGACCAGTCCCTGACCATAGCGAAGGCGCCAGCCCGGGGCTAGTTCCATGATCCAGTTGACCTGGTTCGTCATACGGGCAAGCCACATCCGGGGATCCGACTGGCTTTTCTCCGCCCTGCGAAAAGCCTCGATCTGGGCCGGGGTCATAGGCTCCGGTATCCAGGCGACCGAGGCTGCCATAGGCTGTATTGCCTCATCCTGACGATGCAGAACTTGCCAGGCATAAGTCGCGGCGACGCTGAATATCAGTGCGGTCGCCATTCCGGCGATGAAAGATGGCCATCGCTTCGATGACATCGGAATGACTTCGGTCAACTGGACCCCGACCTCCGGCTCTTTGCGGATGACATACATCAGACGACTGGCTGGTGCCGCTGTCTCTTTGGTTATGGCCAGCGCCGGGTCAGGCAGCATATTCTCTGCAGGCGCATCTTCCGCATGCTGGCTGTTCTCCAGGCGGCTCAATGCGCTGCGTATCAGCTGTATCAGCGGATTCATCTGGCAGGCATGTTCCAGTGCCTGACGTCTGAGAATGTCCTTTATCTCCAGCAGTCGCTTTTCAGTCAGCGTCAGGGTCGTAACATCAGCCGGCCCCAGAGAAAAGGTGCGGAACAGTTTCTGTAAGCGCTGCAACAGACCATTGATTATCTCTGCCCGGGCGTGTGCCGGCTGGGGCCAGAGTTGCGCCCACTGGTGGCCCAGCAACGCCGCCATAATAGTCAGCCCCTCGTTCATACCGCTGACCCGCGCCAGATGGCTGCGTGCGAGGGTATACCAGGCGCAGGTCTGCAGTTCCACACCATTGATTTCAAACAGCGTGAGTGCCAGCGCTTCAGCCTGCTTCCAGTTGACGTCAGGGCGTGCCGGATGCGTCAGCTTGCTCATCTCATCGCGCAGTGCCAAAAACTCCGGCAGAGAACGTGGGTCGCCGCCGGTTCTCACCGGTCGGGGTTGTTCGTCATGCATGTATTGGTTGTCCGTGGGCAGAATGAGAGACGGGCATCAAATCTGATGCGGCCGCTACTCAGGTAACAAAGGGGAAATGAGGGTGAAAAATACCTCTTCGTCTAACAAGGCCGGGTTATTGCTGCGTGCTCCCGCCGGGCACCAGGTCCAGTCATCCCGCTCACCAAAGCGCATAAACAGCCGGTACAGGGGCCGGATATGGTCATCTGCAGCCAGGCAGACCTCAATACAGCCGGTTACGCCCTGCCCATACAGAAAAATGGGGGTAAACCGGATGTTTCGCGTTTCGTAGCGCAGGACAATACCCGGAACCGAAAACGCGCTACCGCCAATCAGAAATTCAACCAAAGAGGTTGTGGTGGTTTCCGTGCGCACCTCTGTCCCGGTGAGCCATGTCTCCATGGACGCCTGGAGCTGGCTTATTCGCTGGCGGAACGCCGCAATATCAGCCTCAGCTTTCGTGTTAAAGCCAGCACTGCGGGATTGCTTTTCCTGTAGTTTCTTTAAAAATTGTGATTTTGCCGACATAGAAGTTGTTCTGACGTAGGTATCGAAGGAAAGGGCTAAATCCGGGACTGCTGTTCAAGGTAGTTTTGCTGTTTCATATGGCGAATCAACACCCGACCTTCCGGCATAAACTCGGTACCGTAGCGCACCAGGCCAATACCTTTGAGTTCGGCATCAATGGCGTAGCGCAATTCACCGGGAATAGACTGCTCCAGCATCACCACCTCAATCTTATCCAGACGGGGTTCATATTTCAGCAACACATCGGAAAGTGTTCGCATCAACTGGTGAGCCGTGCCCGGCAAACCTTGCAGGATAGTGGTCATGTCCGGCAGACCGTAGTCCGGAATATGCGCCAGCGTACCGGCGCGACAGTTGAGGATGCGTTGCATGTTATCCAGCACAGACAGAATCACCTGGTTCTGTTCATTGACCTGATGGAGTTCAAGGCCACCAGTGAAGTTGCCCGCCAGCATTTCATACAGCGAAGGTGTGTTGTGTCCCTGGGGCATCAGTCATCCTTGAGCGGTTGCAGTGTCAGGTGATTGTTCCCGGCTTCCAGAATACGCGGCTTATCCGGGTCAAGGTCTTCACGCTGAATCACCTGCTTCCAGGTGTTATTCACCATATCCGGGTGACGGAATAGCCCAACAACCGCGACAAACTGCGCGTCTTCTTCCATCGGCATATCGAGCGTCGCATCCCCGCCCGGTTTCACCACCACATCACGGGTCGCCAGCAGGTCAGCTTTCAGGATAGTGTCGCCATCCTTGAGCAATTGCTGATAAACCGACTTATCAAACGTCTTACGGTCTTTCAGCTGGTAGACACGCACCACCACCGGCTCCGAAAGCGAGTTGCTTTCACGAGCATCGGTGTTCAGCGCTTCACGGGCAGTGAAATCAAGATGAAGTACCTTAATTTTCTTGTAGAACACGGCGTTAAAAGCAGATTTTGTGCCATCCGTGACGCTCTGCGTTACCCCGCAGCCCGTCAGGCTGAGTAACAGCAGTGGTAACAGCCAGCCGGCATTTTTAGTCAAACTTGTACGTAACACGTCGGTTTCCTTGTTGTGGTGTGGCAGGCTCCATGCCAGTGTAGTAGCCCAGTTCCGTCGTAAAGGTCGGTGGAATATCATCCGCCAATTCGTCGCCTTCGGCACCCAGCACGCCATTCATCCCCAGCCAGAACGGCCCTTCGCCGAGCGGCGGAACCGCCAGCAGGCGGGTGGTGGTGGTGAGGGTGATTTTTGCCTTAAAGCGCCAGCCGAGATAGACCCGCAACATCACCAGAAAGTCCTGATACAGCAGGCCGTCCGGTTTCCATCCCTGGGCTTCCCGTTCATCATCGGTGCTCAGGGCAACCAGCAGCTGGCTGTTGGCATCCATGGCTTCATCGCCGAGCGGCGTGTTGCCATCGAGTACAAAATCGTCATCGCCGAAGAAGCCCAGCGGTTTGCTGACTTCTATGGGCCGTAGGCAGTACGGACTGACCCGGACCCGGGTGCCCGGAGCCAGTAATGTCACCAGCGCCTGCATCCCTTCCTGCGTTTTTCCCGGCTGTTGCAGTACGCCCAGCAGTGACAAAAAACGTGATACCGGCGTGGCGATATTTTTTGCGGTACCGGGGATACCCAGTCCCACCAGACCCAGCAGCGACTGAGAGATACTGTCGGTGCCGCCAGGCTCGAACGTCGCCGGATAGGAGTATTTACGCCAGATACGGTAAAACTGCGTCAGGATACGGTGGCTGAAAATATCCAGAAAACCCTGCAGCGCTTCATGCCCTTCCCGGCGCTGGGTAATGTCATCGAGATACGCGGTCGGCAGCGGCGAATCAACGCCATACATCCCCATGAAGGTCGTGCGGATGACCGGCGGCTTGCTGTCGTCATCTTCATCGTATTCGACGGCTTTAAGTTCACTGACCGGAAAACCCATCCCCGGATGCGGCGCAAATCGCACCGGGTCATCCGATGGATGACTGGTTGAGCCCATCAGGGGCTTACCGGGATTTTGCTTCTCCAGCAACTGGCAGAAACGATAGAAGTTAATCCGGTTAAGTTCAGCCTCCAGTCGCGGACTCAGCCGGGAATACGGCGATTGTGCTTCTCTTCCCATTCGAGGCGCTCTCCGGTCGGTTGCAGGATGATAATCAGGCGGTTAAACAGATAGATATCGGTGTAGAGGGCGAAGAAACGGCTCAGCATCTCGCCGAACAGGCAGATATCGCCCTTGCCGGCAAAGCCGTGACTGTCCAGCGTCACCTCAATCTGTACCCCGCGCACCAGATACCCCTGCTCAAAGCGTTCGGTTTCGCTGTGCTTCACATCGATAATCGCTTCGAGGCGGCGGCGGTTCATTTCACTGTCCGTCCACTCATACAGCGCCAGCGTGCCGCGTAACACGTCGGCATTGTCCATCATCGACAGGAACCCACTTCCCAGGTGACTCAGCACACGCCAGTGAAAACGGTCCTGGTCCGGCGGGTAGCACGGCAGCGTCGGCGCGCAGAGGTTACGCACGGCAATACTGGCCGAGGTGGTTTTCATTACCGTATCGAGCACGGTACTTTGCAGCGCGCGGCGGGGTAGCTGACCGTTGGTGCCGGTGAGCGTCAACGACAGGCTTTCATTTTCCGGGACAGTGTGAGTATCAAAAGCTTCACCGCCGAGGATAAGCCAGGTGTTGTGCAGCCCCGATGGACCACGGCGCACGCGGGTATGGTAATAATACTCTGGCGCATCGTGGCGCATCATTCCGCCTTTGTGGCGGAAACTGGAGAACGGCACGTAGGTGTGCTGGCTGGAGGACATCACCGAGTCGACGGCATAAATCTCGGTATGTCCGTCCTGCACGCGCATCGGGCGCAGCATGTATTCGGTCTGCAGTGAGTTGAGCGTCAGCGGGTCAGATTCCAGCGGAAAGAGGTTTATCACCGGCACGCAGTTGAGACGCAGGTGCTTCTCGCTAAAGCTGAAATCATGCTCCCAGCGCTCTGTCAGCACCACGTCGATTTCAAACCACTGAAGCTCTTCCGGGAAGATGACTGTCTCCAGGCCACGCAGCCCGGTGAACATGAATTTCTCACGGAAAGTGAAATACTCCAGCAGCAGCTGGTATCCGCTGAAGCTACTGCTGCCCTTCGGCCACAGGCTGTCATCATCACCAAACCCGAGAGCAGTGAAATGCCCCTTCAGCGGTCTTCTGTCCACATCGCCCGGCATGCGCAACCACAAACGGTCGGTATTCATCGTGAAGGCTTCATGCATGGCGCAGGCCAGCGGCGCATCAGCGTTGAAGTAGAGCGGGATATTGCTGAGGTCGACACGGCTCCAGTCAGCAAGATGGCTGCAGTTAAAACGCAGCGTTACCACCGAGCGGCCATCCGGGTCGGTGGTCAGACGAGCCTGATCCAGCGACAGCGGCTGAAGATTAATCTCTTTGGTGGTGGTGTAACGGCAACGCGTGCCCTTCTCACCAATCGGCCGCGAGTTAACTTCGAAACCTTTGGCAATGCGCATCTGCTCTTTCATTTCACGCCAGTCAGGGGTGAATTCGACCACCGACATCGACGGGATGGTGCGCAGATAATGCGGCCACAGCAAGCTGACCAGTCCTTCCGTCAGTTCCGGCAGGTCATCATCGAGTTTCTCGCGAAGCCGCCCCATCAGGAAGGCAAAGCCCTCAAAAAGACGTTCTACATACGGGTCACGTGCACCCGCTTTATCAAGGTTGAGCATTGCGGCCTGCTCCGGGTGAGCACGCGCAAACTCTTCACCGGCTTCCAGCAGATAGCGCATTTCAGCGTCATAATAACGCAGGGTTAAATCATCCATATTAATTTCTGCTCAATAATTGCCGAATGAATAGTATTATCTAAATAAAATTGTGCTAATGATGCTCCTGAGGACAGGAACATCATGTTAATTATCACGCTGCCCACATACCGATGGTGGTAGTACATACTCAGTGGCCATCCCGGGCATCCATCCATCAGGGCGACCGGTGCATTTCACGTAGCCTTTAGTTTCAAGTGTCGAAGTGTATGCAAACGAAAAAATGACAGAGCTGACGATGAAAGCACCTACCAGAACAATAAATACCCTGCTTGTTTTTTTACATTTAATAACCGCCTGTTCCTCGCCGTACCGCATAGCCAAATACCAATATACACATGGAAAAATCAGAATGATCGGAATCATTAGCAAAGCGGAAACTGTCGGTGAAAATACAATGTTACTTCCAAACCCAAATAACTCACTATATGCATCAATTGCAAACCACAGAGAGCCTATTGATGAAATACACCAAATAATTAGGTTACCAAAAAATCTATGTTTAGGGCTCATAAATCAATCACCTGCGATGTTAGGTCGCCAATATACTTCTTAAGATACTGCTTTATCTCAGACTCGATGACATGCCGCCCTTTCCTAAGCATTCCATCAATATACATAGCACCCAGATCGAGTACATCATTTGATACCTCTCTGGATTTTTCTACAAACTCTTGCTGCGCTGATTCAATGTAGGGTGCGATTAACTCTACCAAACTGTCTGTAATATGATATTTTTTATCAAGTGTGTTAAGCACCCAAGCTATACCAGCGCCAAAAACAAGAACAACAGCAATATTCAGCACAACATATGCTGACATAGTATATAACCCAACGGCGTAAAGTGCAGCCGAAGAAATCCCTACTTTGACAATGTCAGTAGCAAGTGTCCCAAGGAACATTGCAAGTGAGGTTTCATCATTCAATATGAAATCAATTGTATCTATTACCGATACATAGACAAAACCGAGAATCGCACCGTCGACAATAGATTTCTGTAAACCAAATTTGCCTACTCCTGCTTCGATGATTTTTGGATTCATTTCACCAAAAACAGGGGCATTGAGTGTTTTCCTGATTGCTGCATAACCACTTATTTTTATCAGCCGTGTTCCTTTGTGGTTAACAAATACTGTTGCTGTGATACCAATACTCCCCAACTTGTATACCATCGCTGAAGCATTGCCCACATCATCTATATTCGTTGCATAAGTTTTAACAGTATTCCCGACAGGATTTGTTGTGGCATCTTTCCATTTCTTTTTAACGAAATCCCAGCCGTCAATAATCCTCTGGCATTCCTCCAGCGTCAGCAAGAGGAAATCATGTCTATTACGTCTTAGCATCCCTCGCACATTGTCATCCGGAACGGTGTGGGTGTTAATCAACGTAGGGTATCCCGGAGCTAACATCGTATCAGCCTGCGCGCCTGCCAGGAACGCCTGAGAAACAGCATTCGCTATAGATGTCTTTCCTGGCTCTCCTGCAGCGGAAGCGGCTCCGGCTGAAGTTTTCTCGTAGGTATCATCCAGCATCGAGGGAATGAATTTAGCTTTGCAGGGACAAGTACTGTAACTGTCGAGTGTTCCGGCCATTCGCCGGTCATGAATGGTATCGTTGTCGATGCCACCGGCTATTTTGAATAGTCCAGCATGCTTACCGCAGGTCACACTGTCCTGCTCCCGGGCAACCGGTTTATCAAATAACGTGTGATCCTCTGCGCCAGTAGTAATTTTGCCGCCGCAGGTAGTTTTATCGCCCTGCACCAGATAGTTGCCTTCTGCCATATATCCTCCTTGCTCTAATCTGTTCCGGTTAACCGCACAGCACGGCACTGCTGGCCGGATCGAGGGCAATCAGTCCCGCAAGCAGCTGGTCCATTTCCGGCTGGAGCCGGGATTTGTCACTGTCACTGCGGGTGGCTTTTATGCGCAGCAGTCTGAGGCGGCGTGATTTGACTTCAAACAGCAGCGCCGGGGCCCACTGTGTGAGAGTGATGCCCTGCGCCGCACTGTCGAGCTCACCCAGCAGATGCAGTGCCAGCTCATTCTTACCTTTCTGCTCTACCACGCGGGCCATCAGCAGGCGCAGTAACCATTTATCTTTTGTGGAATCGGTACCGGGACGGGTCTGCAGCCATTTGAGCGTGGCATCAAGGCCGTCACTGTCTGCTTTTTCCAGCGCTTCCGGCTCCAGCGCCAGAATGTCACTGTCTGCTGTACTGGCTGCACTGACCGGCTCATCGCGCCAGTCGGGCATCTCATCCAGCACATCCTGTTTAATCCAGTTGAGCGTGACCTCATCAGCAAACGGCGTGCCGTCGTTAAAGGCCAGCGTTTCCAGTCCAGTGAGGCGGCGAAGCAGGCCTTTCAGGTCGGCGGCAATGATATCGGCCAGCACATCCTTTCCCGATTTCTTCAGCGCCTGCCAGATGTACCACTGCAGGTCAAGCCAGAGATGGTTGGCGCCGCGCGAGAAGATACTGTCCGCCTGCTCCAGTATCTCTGACCAGCTCTGTTGCAGGTACAGGCGTTTGAGCATTGCCCGCTGGTCGGCGCGGGGCGGCTCGATACGGGTTTTCCCTTCCACATCCGGGGCGGGGATAGCACTCAGGGTGTCATGACGCAGGCTTTTCATCAGCCGGTGCGCCGCCAGCCAGCCGTCGGGCTGCTCACGCAGGTAGTCCGTCAGAGTGCGGGCCTGGGCCAGTAAATCCTGTCCGGAGGTTATGCGGCTCAGGACCGGTGCATCCCTGTCGGTCGCGTGTGAGGCCTGCGCATTGCCACCGGCGTTCTGCGGCACCACGGCATCGACACCGCCGGCTTTCATCAGACAGGACTCCAGTGCAGTGTACAGCGCATTCAGCTCCGGTCGCGCCTCCTCTGACTCCGCCTCAAGGCTGGCACTGATGAGTAACAGCGCCCCGGCGGTATGCTGTGCATCCTCGCACACCACTTCCGGATACAGTGACAGGCTGTCGAGCACGCGACTGCCTGCCAGCCATTCCAGTGCGGCCTTGCGGCTGCGGTCACGCTGCGGGTGAAGCTGTGCCCCGTAGCGCTGCAGCAATCCGGCCAGCAGTTCAAGCCCCTCCGCGAAACCGGCCTCACCGTCCTGATGCAGACGGGCCCAGCAGTAATAGGTGGCAACCCGGATATCTTTTGCCGTGGTGGTCAACAGCTTTTCCGCCAGCTGGCAAATCAACCCGGTGTCGATACCGGAGAGTTTGTTGACCTCTTCGCGAATACGCTGAAAATCATCGTCATAACCCGGGTCTTCTCCGGCCGGAGCCGCATCACTGACCGGGGCAAGCCAGTGACGCCAGTTTTCAGTGCGTGCCTGTGCCTGCTGTCGCAGCGGGTTTTCCTCTGCCTGACAGGCACAGATTAAATTGTGCAGCGTGGTCATCACTCAACTCCGTCCATTCCGTCATCGTTCGTTCTGGCCGCCATCGCCTGCGCGTTGGCGGCTGCATCCACCGTGAATATCTGGTCCGGCAGCGTGAAGCCACGCAACTCCAGTAACGCCAGTGGGCCTTTGCCCAGTTGTGAGCGCAGCACCCACTGCAGGGTACGTCCGTCCGGCGCGGTGAAACTCATCATCCACTGGCTGCGGTCAAGCTGTACGCGCTTGCCCTGCTCCAGCCAGCGTATAAAGCCCCAGGTCCCGCTGTAGTCACCAAACAGGCGCGCCCCGGCGCTGGTTGAGGTCCAGGTCAGCATGGTACCCGGTTTAAAGGTATCACCTGGCCAGCGGAAGGACTGCCAGTCCGCCATCTGATTGAAATAATGCAGTTGCTGCCCGTCGATGGTCAGTTGGGTTTCCACCACCTGCGGCACCGGACGGGCCTGCAGCTCAAAGCTGATACCCTGAGTACCGTCGGTAAACAGAATGTCGGACAACTGGCTCAGCTGATTGACCGCCTTCAGGAACGCCGGATTAAAGGTCAGCCCCTGGCTATGCGCACTGTCCGGCACCCACTGGCTGCCCTCTTTGTGCAATACACCACTGAGTTCAGCACTCAGGAAGCGGTCTATACGGCCACTGTCCTTACGCACAAACTCGGCCAGCATCGGCAGGGAAGCATCGCTTTTGCTGGCCGCAAACGGGAAGCGACCATCAAACGCCGTGTGCCAGTTCGCCACCACGGAACGACTCCAGCGGTCATTGAGGCTTGCCGCGGACGGCTGCAGCACCGTTTCCCAGGCCTGGGTCAGCGGCTGCACGAACATGGTGTTACCAAAGCCACTCCACTCTTCGCCCAGACTTGCCGCCACCAGACTGCCGTACTGCTGGGTATCTGTCAGGTCGACACTTTTCCCCTGGAACACGGTCTGTGCCAGGGACTGCATCATTTCCTGCGGGTCAGACGCGCCCGCCACCTGTTGCAGACGCAGGCGCACACGGGTGATGCGGGTCAGGTACGTCTGCAGGCTCAGTGAGTTGTCTGCCGACATCACATTGCTGGCGTTGTTTTTGCCCATCAGAGTCAACAATGGCCCGAAGGACTCATCCAGCGGCCCCTGCGGCCCGGTAGCGCTCTGGTCGATAGCCGGTTTGTCTTTACTGCCAATCAGGTCTTTGGCCGATTTGATAATCGAATCCGAGAGACCTTCGCTCTGCTGCCCGGTCTGCCCCTGCCAGGCGATGGTGTTCATCAGGGCAATCAGTGGCGACTGCCGGACATCACTCATCAGCGTCAACTGGTCAGTAACGTCAGCAATGTTGTTTGCCGGATTCCAGTGCAGGCTGTTGAGGAAGCTCAGCCAGCTGCCGGCGAAGTCGGTAAAGTAACGCTGTGTCAGACGCGTCTTCAGCGCTTCCGGCGACAGGTCGGCAGAGACCGCCTTGCGGGAATCACTCAGCACCCAGTCGATTTCATCCCGGCGCGAATTCGCCGCTTTATCGATGGCCTGCTGAATGCCCCCTTCCCACGCCTGGCGGGTAAACATCCCCGGCACCACGTCCCTGGTGGTGAACAGACGGCGGGCATCGGTGCCGCTGGTCATGTCTTCCAGTGTCACGTCGGCAAAGTTGCGACGCACCGATTTGAGCATGTTTTCGTACAGCGTACTTTCGGCGTTACGGCGACCAATCTGCTGTAACAAGACCTGACGGCTCTGGCTCACCAGTTGCGCATCCGGGGTGATTTTCCACTGCGGCTGTTTCGGCAGTTCGCTGATATAGAACGCCCACAGGTCCGGGGACAGACTCTGCCACAGGCCGGTGGAGATACCCTGGCGGACAGGTTGTACGGTCTCCATTGTGCTGGCATAAAACGCGCCGTCGGCTTTATCCGGACGGGACATCATCATCCAGGCTTTCAGCTGGTCGTAACCAGGTTTTGCCAGTTGAGCGCGCTGGTCGCTGTTAGGGGCGGAATTGGCCAGCGCACTCAGTTTTTGTACCAGGGCATCGTTCGCCGGGTCACGTATCAGGCGATTGTTCGCCACGCCGTACCAGGGCAACATTGCATCGAGCAGTTGCTGGTTATGATCCAGACCAAAGCGCTGATACCACGGCGCACCCTCCTGAATACGGTGCTGCAGGCGGCCGGCGTCATTACGCAGCGTATGCAGAGCCGTCAGTTGGTAATCCGATACGGAAGGATGTTCCACCAGAGCATGCGCCTGCTGCGCCACAGAGACAATCTGCATGCGGTTGACCGTAAACGACAACAGCGTTCCCGCCCCCCAGACACCGATAATGGCCATCAGCGTCCAGGCCAGCGTCTGTTCCCAGGCCATACCTACACGGCGGCCACGAACATGAGTGCAGTCATCCACAATACCCTGCCAGGTTACCGGCAGGGTCAGCGCATGGCGTTGTGATTCCGGGATATATTTCTCAGCGTCGGCAGGTGCAGCACCGTCCGCTTCTTCTGGCATATCGGTGAGTTTATTCTCCGGGAGGCTGAACATCAGGCCACGCAGCGGCACGCGCTGCTGGGAGACAGCCAGCCATGGCGCCAGTTGTTGGGCCCAGCGGGCGATACCGCCGTCTTTGAGGTACTGGCCCAGGCGCAACAGGAAGTCGTGACCGTTGTTCTCAGCGACCTGACTCACCCCTTGCGTTCGCAAGGCCGGCAGCATCATTTCCAGCTGGCGGGTAATATCGTCAGGCTTAGCACGCAGCGGGAAACTGGCCCCTACAGCTTGTTCAGGGCGCTTTGCCTGCGACCACTTGCTGTCGCATAGCTGCCACAACCACACCGGTGCGGAATAGCGCAGCAGTTCACTGATTTTTTCCAGTCCACGTAAATCGTTATCACTAATCTGAGGGGTGAGATTAAGCAACTGCGGCATGACGCGGACAATACCGTCCAGTGGACGCCCGCGACGCAGTTTACGCAGTGCAGCGTATTTTTCCTTATCGGGCTCAGCGGTCAGACTGCCGCCGTAAATCAGAACGGTACGGTTACCTTCAAGCCACTGGTTTTCCTGCAGGCCAGGTACCAACTGTTCAATTGCCGCCTCATCGCCAGTGATTAACAACAGACGGGTTTTACGACGCCAGTAAAGGCCAATACGGGCGCGGAGATGTCCCCGGATCTTGTTACACATGGCCACCGCGGGGTGAACAGGCGCATTATCATTTTCCCGTTTCTTTTTCTCATCATCACCGTTGGTATTGTCGACCAGTGCATTAAACTCCTGCTTACCGGCACTGCGTACCGCCGCCAGGAGTACCACTGATACGATAAAGGCACAGCCTGAAAAACATCCGCCAGCGATAAGCCAGTAAATTTGCTGCTGACTACCGTCTTCAATCCCGGCTATATCCGGGTGCTTCCAGACCATAAACGTCATAAAGGTTAACAGCAAAAAGAAAATTATTGCGACAGCAAGATAGCGGCCTTCCGTAGTCTTCGGTGCTAAAGGTAGCTTCACGGATCCATCTCCTGTCGGGAAGCAATCGGGGTAATGAGCGTGCTCCACAGCACATTCTGTGTGGTATCACCGCAGATAATCATCTGTGGTGACTGAGTTTGTCGGGCGATTTCGGTGGCGGCAGCGATAGCCAGCCAGGGGGCCGCGGCACCGGCATGTCCCATAGATGTATCGAGCGAAATGACGGCTTCGTCCTCTACAGACTGCGCAGGGTGCGCATTCTGGCACGCAATAACTTCTGCACGCTGCTTACCCGTCAGCCCGGCAAGCCATAAATTTTTGACGATATTTTCTTTGAGCGGAACGTTATACGCGGCCATGTTCATCCCCTCACTCAGCTCACCGGTTGGAGCAGCATCTGCCCGGTGCAGCAACGCGAGAGGCTCGAGTGCTTCCTGGGTCAGGCGGTTGCCAAGAAGCAGAGCAACGGCTGCTTCAGCAGTATTGTTTGAAACAACCGGATCAATCTGGAGGCCAACAATCAATAACATCGCATCATCTTTGATGCGGTGATCCAGCCAGTGGTTGACTACCCCCGGCCCATTGCTGTCTGTGTACTCAAGCGCACAGGTTATGCCACTCTCCTGCCAGGCTTCCTGCCAGATATTTCTGACAGCAGGGAGTGACAGAGATGACGAGACATCGAGGATGACAACAAGCGAAGCGGTCTCCGGAAACTGGTGAACTGGAAGTTCAGCAATCAGCTCTGAAAACAGGCGTGAGATAACCAATCCAGGAGTATCTTCCGGTTCTGTCAGGATACGGCTCAGCCTCCGGCTTTCTTCGCCATTCCAGTCCGACTGCGAAATGATAATGCTGTGGTTATTGAGCATTTCAACTGAAACAGAAACTTGTTCATTTGCCTGATGGGCCGTAATAAATGTCGTATTCAACACCTGAAGCGCACGACGTGCCCTACGGGTCTCACTTAAGATCCATTGCTCCCGACGTCGGTCAAAACCATTCGCTTTACTGTCTTGTAATGACCACGCCCACATGCGAATAATGAAACTAACAATCCATATAACGACTGGTGTGCCTATGGCAATTAACCAAAAGTGCCGGGTATCAATGTAGCGTCCGAATATGCGCATGAGGATCACGCTAATGACCAACATTGCTGCCAGGACGGCAAACCAGCGCGATACTTTTGGTTGATCTGGACGTGGATAACAATCAGGAAGATGTTTAAGGGAATACAACATTAATTATCTCGATATGAAAATACCACAAACGAATTTTTTGATTATGAGTAATGCTCATCGCAATGAAAATTAGTCAATAATAAGTTGTCAAAGCGTCTATTCAGTAGATACCTTGGACAAAACACTTTTAGGGAAGTGGTTCAGGCATTCAGGGCTTACAGTTACATTAAAATGGCTAACGTGACCTATATCACTAATATACATAGCACTTACATCGGGCGATCCATCTTTAGCAATATCACGATAAACCACCCCTCCAACCCCGCGATTAGATTTACTTAAATATATAACTTCGTCAGTTGGGTTGCCATTTTCCATACTATAAATGGTCAAGGAATCTTATTTTAAAAGGGCACCATTTAAAATATATGCATGCCCATCGATAGCTAACCTGTCGTCACCCCAAGAATAATTTGCTTCACTGGCACTTGTTACAAGAAGGTAAGAATTATCTTCACTCGTTTTAGTACTCATGCTTTGATAAACATCAGAAATAGCATCAGTGGGAATCATAGCACACATTGATACAGATTCTTTGTCAGCGTTATCATCAGCAAAGCAATAAGTTACCGGCAAAACAATCAATAGACCACACAAAATCAAATTTGATATCGACCTACTAAATGTGAAAGAATAATTGATTATCCATTTCATTATTCACCCCTTCCAATTAACAGTAATCACCGACCCTCAGCTATCTACATTAATATTTAATTCCCTCAAGCGCTTTGAGTCGAATACAGCATGATTTGTGGGTATTGCCGTCATAAATAACATTAACCAAAGTATCCCTCTCAGCCCTGATATTGATAAATTCATCCCCGCATGATGGCTTTATCTCTTTGAATTGTTTATCACCCGGTAAAAAGATAAATAACCTATATATTTTATAAATGCCCATCCCCTCATCCATGTGCCAAATACTAAAATCCCTATAACCATCATGGTTGTAATCTTCAAATAATATGTGGTTTTCTTTCTCAGATGAAACATCAATTCTTTCTATATTAACCTGTTTATCTGCATCTAAAACGGATACTAACAACGAATCATTATCAATCAGCAAAACCTCTGCAGAAAGCTTTCTTCCATTATTAACATCTAAAATGCAATTATCACATCCAATTGCAATCTTTGTAAAAATGCACAGGAAGAAAAAAATATATTCCATAATAGTATCATTAGGGATTTTGAGTAATTCTCCAGCAGGGCTTAGACGGGCTGTGGCTTAAGGATATCTATTAAATTCCCACGAGCTATTTTTCTTGCACGTTTCAAAGTTATTATCATCCGTAGGATCAAATTCTGACCCAACTGGCTTCAAATTTCCATTTGCAAGATTAAAAAACAACCCCTGATTGGTTCCGATATAAGCGAGATCCTTTCCTTTTATAAAATCAATGCTAAAAACACCTTCACTCACACTCTTTTCAATTTTTTTATATTTGTGATCCAAATCTACAAGAATCACATTTGTATCCTGAGGATTACCCTCATTAATTATTTTCGGTTTACCCCAGAGAATTATTTTATCACCGCTACATTTAACACTATAGCCATTGATAACCGTATCAAACTTAAGAGTCTTTGTGTGATTGTTAATGTCAACAGTTATTGAATCAGAACCATTTAATGTAACTCCTGATGCATATGCATTAAATGAAATAAAAAAACCGGCAATTGTTGAAATAATAAGATTCATTTGTTAGTCCATCAAAATATGAGAGATTCTAGTTGTTTCTTTCCAACGACGTTCTTCGTCAGTATACGCACCATTAATAGCTTTGGTTACAACCTTGGAGTGTTCATGTGAAACATCCAACTCCACAATTTTTGCATTTATTGGACGAAAACCAGCGGTGCGGGCTCCGGCAATCCAGTACCACGCCCCAGCGTCAATACAGTTGTATGGGGAAATGGATAGAAGCTGTGGGTCATCAATGGCAGGAGCTGTGCTCAAATTAACAGGTCTCCACCATCCATTTATAAATCCTTTGTAGTTCATAGGGTATTTCTCTAAGTCAATCCATCCCCTATAACCCCAGTATTTACTATAATTTTCTCGGCCTGTAAGCTGTTTCATCCCCCGGCCTCTAAATTTCGGACCATCTCCTGGTTCAATATTTCCAAGTCGTCCATTAAGATAATCAAGATAGCCTCCAGGTGGAGGGTTATAGTAACCATTTATCTCAGAAGCAAAACTTGAATGGGTAGGGTTTCGTGAAAAACTTGCAGCCCCTTCAATCATTAACGATAACATCCCTGACTCAATTGCACCCTGCCCAAAAAAATGTGATTTTCTTGTTGGTGTGGTAATGAAGTATTTTTCAAGGCAACGGTTGATAATCTCTCTATATTTTTCTCTAACCTCCTTTGGAGACGTGCCTACCTTTTGCAACGCCTTATGAGGGTAGAGGTTATCTGGATAGACCTTTTCTAATTCCTCTGCTGAAAGCCAATTACATTTCCGAAACAATGTAATAAACGCTCTGGGGTCAAAATGCCATACCCTGTTTTTAGGGACATCACCACTTATGCATAGAGCTCGCGCATGATCTAGTAATTTAGCCCAAGAGTCGTTATCTAATGGAGGATCAACAGTTTCATTTTTCTCCTGCAACCATCCAAGTCGCTGCTCTAGCGTATTTTGATCCCATTCAAAGGGGAATCGACAAATTAATCGGCTTCTGCATTCATTTTTTGAATTTAGTACAATGTTTGAATTGCACTGGCTGTCCATATCTGAATCATCTGTTACTAAAATCCAGCCCAACCAATGGGGAAAATCCGCATCGCTATATTTTTTTACTAAATCTGATGCGACATTTATGAAACCGCACCCACCAGGATAATTCACCTTTAGCCAGTAGCTATTGCTTTTATCGGACAAAGGCTTGCTTTCAGAATTTAGAACACGGCCAAACCTGAGTAATTCATAGCCTGATGAAATGGAATCTGGATACCCTTTAAGAGCATATTCATACATATTGTTTTCATTCAAACCACTGGTATCATTAATAGGCTCACCAACGATATCAAACTGTCCATCTTCTTTCCCATCCTTCCTAGTGGTTATTACACGCGCCTCTCCTTTAGTTTCGATAGTTACAAATAGCTCAGAACTATTAGTGTATATTGGTGTGCTTTCGTCAACGACAGTAACACCATCTATGCTTTTTCCATTATAAAAAGAGGTGCCTGACGGAATGTAGAAATGAATATCACCAAAACATACATCAACCCTTCCATTTTTGGAGGTGTCAAGGTGTGGTTGTGATCTTCCAGTTATTTTTTCTATATACTGGTCTTCACAGTATATTTGCAAGTGTGTAGCGTTCACGCCATCAACCATGCCGGTTGTGCCTAATGAATCTTTTCTTCCAACCATTTCCCCAACAGAAAGTGTATTCGATATGAAATTCAAATGTATATACATTGAAAAAAACGTGATTTTACCGTTTTCCCCAGAACCGATTTCAGTTTCATGTTTTATAACAATACAACCATTATCTGTATATCCATTATAATTCAAAGGTTCTTTCTTTGTTTTTTCTTTTTCGGCAGGCTCTCTAATGAACACTATAGTCCCATCAGCTATCGCACGTAACATTTCTGGAGGATGACTCGAATCATTATGTTTAATATGTATGCCGCCGTGCCATGATTCTTTCCCATTAATCGGAAACCCACGACTAACATCAACGGGCATCATTTTGCCCACCCATCCTTCATCACTTTCATTTTTGGAATGAGGTCTTAAATATGGAGGACTAATAATCATGTTTAAATCCTTTATGAAAATGTAAACTTGCCAGATGGAATGTCTTGCTCTGGAGTTAATGCAGGCACAGCTTCTTTATTATTGGCTTTATCCTTTCGTCCATAATGCCCTGCTTTTGTTCTGTACTCACCCAACGTGGCTGATTCAATAGCATTACCATCTAAAGTGATGTAGCTTCCTCCACCATTCAGGGTCAGCTTCTTCTTCGCAATGATTTTGATTTCATCTTCAGTACTGACGATACTAATTTCCTTACGAGCAAGCAGAGCCATCAGGTCGTTCTGCGCCTGTACCTGCACCGGCCCTTGGTTCGCGATGAGCTTGATCCCCAGCTTTCTCACAAACACGCTCAGGGCATTACCTACCCCGACGAAAAGATTTTTCACCACGCTGACGTCGGCATTTTTACCGGCAGTGGCTATCAGGTTCTGCCCGGCTGATACCTGCAGATGCTGCCCACTGGTAAGCGCTATGCCATCCGGGGCACTCATCAGCAGCACCGATTTTTTGAGGTCCGTCAGTTGCTGTTCCAGTAGTTTGATTTGGGCCTGCAGGTCAGCCGGATTTGCGGTTGCGGTCTGCGCATCCGTGGAAATGGACGTCATCTGCTCCCGGGCATCACCCAGATTGCTGACCGCTGGCTGCATCTCCAGCACCTGGCCCTGTGCTTTCGTCTGGCCATCGGCCGCAATGAATATCCCTTTCTGCGCCCGGATGGCCCCCCAGCTGTCGGTTCTTAACTCAAACCCTTCACCGCGTTTATGCTTTTCGCTGTCCACGATGTGACCGAGAGAGACCTGGCTCTTGCCGCCATACTCGGTGGAGACCTTGATATGCTCCTGATTTTCCGTGTCATCCAGGCGGATTTTGTTGTTTTTCGGGGTGCGCAGGACGTTACGTTTGTAGTTCTGGATGGTGACGTGGTCACCGTGGGCTGAGTCGTGCAGCACGCCGCTGATGTACGGCCGGTCCGGGTTACCGTCTTCAAAGCCAATCGCCACCTCGGTGCCTGCCAGCAATGGCAGGTGCAGACCGTAAGTGTCACCGGCATACGGGCGGGACTGACGTACCCACAGGCTTTCAAACCCGGTTTCCCAGTTGTCGCGGTCAAACAACATGTTGACGCGGTAACGACCGTCCTTATCGATATGGCCGTAGGTGTCGTTTTCAGTGGTACTGGTGACACGGGCAGGCAACGTGCCGGCCATGGTCGGGCGGTCGCCGGGTTGCGGACGGTAGCTGTAGTCGGCATTGTCCGGGATACCCTCAAAATTCACAGTGAAGTCTTTATCGCGCCGCGCATGGGTTTGCATCGCGGTGACCACCACGCCCTGACTGAACACCTCAGCCACTTCATAGCCGCCGGTGACTTTCAGCACCTGGCCCGGCGAGAGTGTCGGACAGCTGGTGATGGCGCGGGTCTGCGTCTGGCCGTTCAGGTAGCGTTCATGACGAAGGCGGGCATAAAACGCCCCGGATTCCGGGGCCGGATTGCGGTCATAGGTGCTGCCCGGCGTCAGGTAGTTGTCGGCGTAGTGATAGGCATCGCCGTAGGTGGTGGTGTCGCCCCGGGTGGCATCCACCTGGGTGTTCATGTCTTCCGTCGCCTGACGGTAGTTATAGTCGCGGGTGCTGACCTGCTTCTGCACCACGTTGTGATGGCTTTCCATCCCCCAGACCGAGTCCACCCCTTTCGCGTGCTGACCCGATGGCGGCACGGACGGCAGGGTCAGGCCTTTCTCGTAGCCCTGCGCGCTGTCGTAAAACTCCACCACATCAATGTTGAGGCGGGTGTCGGTGGTGAAGCGGAACCAGATACCCACCTCGCCCAGCAGACGGGTGATAAAGTGCAGGTCATCTTCACCGTACTGCATCACCTGCTCACGGCGCGGGTACTCTTTGCTCAGCGAGAACAGAAAATCCTGACCGCGCATGCTGTGGCGCTCACGCAGGATTTTCTCCACGATTTGCGGCACCGACATGTCCTGGTAAATCGCGTTCTGGTGCGAACGGTCAAGCAGCGCCAGACGCGGAGTGAGTGTCAGGGCGTAGTGCGTTTCATCCTTCGAGGTGCTCAGGCGCTCAAAGCCTGAAACCACACCCTGGATAATTCTGACGGGCTCCTGTGCCTTTATGCCGTAACCCTGGTCAACCGGAGCCTGCAGGGTCAGGGAGCCGGCCTTCATCAGCATCGTCTCTTTGCTGATGGCATGGTCGGCGCTGGTGAACTCCACGCGGTAGCTGAACGGCTGACTCAGCGCTTCATTGCCTTCAAACGCCAGCACGTCAATTTCCGCACTGCACCCTTTAACCGCCAGTACATGGTGGTTATGACTGAATCTCATCGGGGGGTTATTGCTCATGCGTTCACTCCTTGTGCTCCGTCAAACACCAGCCCGATACCCTCTTCTTCACTCCAGCTAAGGGCAAGTGACTGCGGTTTCTGCTTCGCCGCCATGTGGGTGAGCAGTTGCTGACTCAGGACCGGCAGGATTTGCTGGTTCAGCAGGCTGTCGACGTTACGCGCGCCGGTGTCCGGCAACAGGCAGGCGGAAGTCAGGGTATCGAACAGGCTGTCATCAATGTGCGTGGTCAGACCGTAATGGCGATGTAAGCGCTTGCTGACCTGCTCAAGCTTCATCTGCACAATGGTACGCATCGCGGGCTCACTCAGCGGACGGTAAATCACGGTCTGGAAACGGGCCAGCAGTGCCGGCTGGAAGTGGTCACGTAAAATCGGGCGCAACAGTTCCTGCAAATCGCCTTCGGTGGCTTCCGGTTGTTCATCCAGTAACAGCATGATGTGGTCGCTGCCGAGGTTCGAGGTCATCAGAATGACGGTGTTGCGAAAATCAATCTCACGCCCTTCGCCGTCGCGCATAAAGCCACGGTCAAACACCTGATAAAACAGGTTCATCACGTCACGGTGTGCTTTTTCGACTTCATCAAGTAACACCACGCTGTACGGACGCTTGCGCACCGCTTCGGTCAGAATACCGCCCTGGCCGTAACCGACGTAACCCGGAGGGGAACCTTTCAGCTGCGAAACGGTGTGCGGCTCCTGGTATTCGGACAGATTGATGGTAATCAGTGATTTTTCACCGCCGTACAGCACATCGGCCAGCGCCAGCGCGGTTTCGGTTTTCCCCACCCCGCTCGGACCAACCAGCAGGAACACGCCCTGCGGGCCATTCTCAGAGGTGAGGCCCGTTTTGGCGGCACGCAGGCGCTGGGCGATGGCATTCAGGGAAACATCCTGCCCGACCACGCGTTTTTCCAGCTGGTTTTCCAGGGTCAACAGGTCGGTTTGTTCGTCCTTCATCAGCGAGGACAACGGCACGCCCGTCCAGTCGGCAATCACGCCGGCAACGGTGCGGGTATCAACATCAATCTGGATCAGCGCCGGATGTTGTGAGGAATAGTTGCCCTGCAATTCATCCAGTTGCTGTTGCAGGGTATGAATATCCTGCTGGCGGCTGATGTCCTGCCGGCTGGCCATCAGCTCTTCGGCAATGACCTTCTCTTCTTCGAATCGCGCTTGTTGTTCGGCGATATCGCTGTCCAGTGCGCTGCGCAGCTGTTCGATGGCGGCCAGGCGCTCACCGTGTGCGTTGCCACCCACCGCCACGTCTTCCAGCAGTGCCTGCTGCTCCAGCTCCAGCGCCGTCTGTTCCGCTTTCAGGCGGGTGATGGATTCCGGCACGGTATCGAGGCTCATGCGTACACGCGCTGCGGCGGTGTCAAGCAGGTCAACGGCTTTGTCCGGCAGTTGACGCCCGGTCAGATAACGACGAGACAGGGTGACCGCCGCACGCACCGCATCATCGGTGATGTGTACGCCGTGGTGTTCTGCATAGCGGGATTTGAGGCCACGCAGCATCAGGCAGGCGGTGTCATCATCCGGCTCGTCGACCTTGACCATCTGGAAACGGCGTTCCAGCGCGGCATCACGTTCAAAATATTGCTTGTATTCGGACCAGGTGGTGGCGGCGATGGTACGCAGTTCGCCACGCGCCAGTGCGGGTTTCAGCAGGTTGGCGGCATCTGCACCGCCGGCCTGGTTACCTGCACCGATGATGGTATGCGCTTCGTCGATAAACAGCAGCACCGGGTTCGGCGACTGCTGCACCGCATCAATCACGTTTTTCAGGCGCTGTTCGAATTCGCCTTTCACCCCCGCGCCTGCCTGTAACAGGCCGAGGTCAAGAGTACGCAGGGAAACCGTTTTGAGTGATTCCGGCACATTGCCCTCGGCAATGCGCAGTGCCAGACCTTCGACCAGCGCGGTTTTACCGACGCCCGGCTCACCAACCAAAATTGGGTTGTTCTTGCGACGGCGGGAAAGAATATCCACCATCTGACGAATTTCCGTATCACGGCCGAACACCGGGTCGATGTTGCCCTCTTTCGCTTTGGCGGTCACATCAAGGGTGAATTTGTCCAGTGCGTTCTGCAGTGCCGGGTTCAGTTCACCTTCTTTCACTTCCGCCCCGACCGGACGTCCGACAAACTCCACCTCACTGCCGTGGTTTTGTGCCAGCGATTCTTCCTGCTGCACTTCCGGGCGTTCATCCGACTGCGCATCGAGCAGCGGGCGCAGGCGTTCAAGCTGACTCTGGCCCAGCGTCAGTAGCGGCCAGAGTCCATCGCAGCGCAGGAGTTTTGGCATCTCAACCATCGCCGCCAGCAGGTGCGCACCGCGAATGTGTTCGCTGCCTTCGAGAGAGGCAAACATCCACGCCTGTTTCAACAGGGACTGCAGGCTGTCGGAGAGTTGAGGACGACTGCGCACCGAGCGCGGCAGGTTGTCGAGCCAGCCAAGCATTTCCTGCCACAGCACGTCCATGTCCCATTCGTAGCGGCGTGCCAGCACCGTCAGGTCACCTTCACCCTGCTCCAGCAGTTTCAGCAGCCAGTGCTCCGGCAGAATTTCAGCGTGGGCGCGGGTCTGGCACAGGCTGGCTGCGCCTTCTAACGCACGGGCGCAGTAAGGGTTGAGACGTCGAAGGAGGATTGCCGGGTTTTCCATGTATTTTTTACTCACTGTTGAGGACCTTTCGGACACGCTACCGCCCCTGGCCGTTACCGAGGCCCATAAGGTCTGTTTCCGGGATGTGATGATTTTTGCTCAACGCCCGCGTACAGCAGACGTTCAGCAAAAACGAAAAAGCGGGCAGATAGGGGCTGCCCGCCAGATGACTTACGCCGTGGCGCGTTCGTTCCAGGAATCGGAATGAATGATGTTGCCGTCTTTGTAAGTCCAGGTGATTTTTTCGTAGCGCAGCTCGATTTGCTCAAGGTGGTTATGCTTCTCGAAAGAAGGATCCTTGATGTCGTGCATCACTGGATTCACTTTCACCACTTTCACGTTCTCAAGCTTGGTGTTGAAGTACTCAACTTCCTGACCTGCGTCATTGATTTTGTACCACTTGAATTCCGCAGATTTCAGGGTCTGACCGCTGGTCACGGCCTTGTACAGGTACGGGCTGGACGAGTCGATTTCTTTGGTGAAT
>DASXML010000094.1:0-6120 GCA_036495715.1 Scandinavium sp. | reverse complement strand
TTGAATTCGACATATCTGAGAGGGGCTGTAGCCAGTGGCATCGGCTGTTTCGCGGATACTCAGTTTTTTTACCTGACGGTAGTACATAACTTTCTCGTGCCGCTCCTGATCCGCCTGTTTACCCCGATATTTGCCCATATTGGGGTCCGCTTGGAATTCGGAAAATATCCCACGTTAAGCCTATTTTTTAAGCAGGAATGACAGTCCGCTTCGAGCGAACAGCGGAAGTTACTTTTATCCGTTGATTTACATTACATGGTTGCCTGGTCTGGCTGATGCCATACTGTCAACGCAAAGCAGAAAAGGCACTTTTGTTGCGAGACAGGGATGTCACTTTACCTGGCAAGTCCAGTACAGTGCATTTGACTGTCCGTGACGACCACCGATTCTACTTAATTATTCTGTGTAGCCCTTTGAACGTTCATGACCGAGAAAAACGGCTGCAGCACCTGCCTTGCAGAATTCATTAATAAACGTCCAGTGCCTTGATAAATCAAGGCAAGCAATGTGAACTACACTGTTATAAACCTGTTCTGGTTGAGTCAATATCTCGATTGATGCAACAACATTAGATAAATCAAAGAGAATGAAAATGAAAAAAAATGTACTGTTTCTGGCCAGCTCCATCGCGTTAGCTGTTTCAGGTTTTAGTGCATCTTCTGTGGCGGCACAATCCAGCGGTGATTCGTCCCAGGCAAACAACCCACTGGCTAACATGACTGCATTTAACATGCAGGACTATTATATCGGTGATGTCAGTGGAACCGACAAGGACGCAAATCAATTCTGGTTTCGTTATGCCACACCTTTCGCATTAGGCGACAGTCACTGGTTATTACGCGCATCATTGCCTGTAAATACTTATCCGGCTCCCCCTACAGGCGGTCATCAGACAGGTGTTGGCGACCTTAACCTGTTCGCATCCTGGCTTATTGATACCGGAAATCCTGCGGTAAGTTTTGGTTTCGGCCCACAAATCACAGCGCCAACTGCTTCAGATGATGCTGTTGGTACTGGAAAATGGTCCGGGGGCTTAGTTAACGTTCTGTTCGATGCCAGTAACCCCAAATTCCAGTATGGCTATCTCGCCTCATGGCAGCACAGCTTTGCCGGTGAAGGCGATCGTAGCAGCGTAAATCTGGCGACATTTCAGCCATTTATGTTTTACCAGCTAGGCGGTGGAACATACTTACGTTCTGCACCTATATGGGCTTATAACGTGCACAATGATGATTACAGCGTGCCGCTAGGGTTGGGTATCGGTCAGGTGATTAAGAGCCAGAAAACGGTGTATAACTTCTTCATCGAGCCACAAGGTTCAATCGCCGATCGCGGGCCCGGCCAGCCTCGTTGGCAGGTTTTTGCAGGACTTAACCTTCAGTTCCTGGACTAAGGCACCAGACAATCATTCGGGGCACGATGCCCCTTCATGCACTCGTCTACTCTTGATAGACAGAAACCTTGATATTTTGCAGTTAAATTGGCTCTGGCAAGCACCAGACCATTCCATCGTGTAAGGAAATAGACACTATGAAGAAGATATCCGTGCCAACACCACTGTTGCTGGCAGCCGCTATTACGTCCGCGTGTTTTGTATCCTCCAGCACCTTTGCTGACGAACCTCTCTCGCCACACTTTAAAGAACTGGCAAATTCTGAGTTTAAGAATGATTATCCAACCCCAGAAACGACCCGGACTCTGGAGGATGAACTCTATTTCCAGCGTGCCGTGATGGTTTATCAGTGGGCATTACCTGCCATCAATATGTACGCCATGAAAGAAGGTGCCGAGAAAGCCTACGGTCAAGGTTATAACGTGATGAGCATCTGGAAAAAACGTCTTGATGCCAACACATTGATTACCACACCAAACTCAGATGTTATCTACGGTATTGGCTTCCTGAACCTCGCAAAAGAGGGACCAATGGTCGTTGATGCACCGCCTAATCTTCAGGCCATTCTCGATGATTTCTGGCAGCGTCCTATTGAAGGCCCAAAAATCGGTGATCACCAGTATCTTGGTGACGTTGGGCAACCAGGCCCGGACAAAGGTAAAGGCGGGAAATACCTCGTTCTGCCACCGCATTACACAGGCAAGGTTCCGGAAGGCTACTACGTCTACCGCAGCCGAACCAATGGCGTGTTCGTTTTCCTGCGCGGCTTCTTTGATAACCCAACTAACCTGTCTCCAGCCGTTAAAAATATGGAAGGGATCAAAATCTACCCTCTGGATCAGGAGAAAACAGCGAAGCCGATGCAGTTCCCTGATGTCTCTGGAATACCTGTAGATATGGTTCCTCCGTCAAATGGCAGCTACTTTGACATGCTTAACCGGTTCATTCAGAGCGAAACCAACGACTATCCAACAACTGACTATATGCGTGGTGTCGCGGCTGCGCTGGGGATCGCCAAAGGCCAGGATTACGCACCTACTCCACGTCAGAAAGAACTGTTAGATTTGGCTGCGCAGACGGCCTGGAAAATGGCCAAGGTCGTTGCGACTGAGCAGTTCCCGAAAATGCCTGGGGCAAAATGGTATAGCGATCGTCAGTGGTGGGGCCATATTCGCGATGGTGGCAAAAACTTTGGCAAACCGATTGATGACTTCAACTATATGGTTCCGGGTGCTGGTTATATCGATGTTGACCCTCAACTGCATATGTTTATCAACTACTATGCAATGAGTCCAGGGATGGGAACTGCGATCCCTGGTGTCGGCTCGAAGTATCTGGTCGGCGCGAAGGATGCCCAGGGCGAATACCTTATCGGAAGCAATACCTATAAGCTGACGCTTCCGGCTAATATTCCGGCGAAAAACTTCTGGTCTGTGACATTGTATGATCCGGTAACCGCCGCAGGACTTAAAAATGGTCAGCCATTCCCGTCGTTGAATTCCCGTGACAAGCCAGTGCAAAACGCGGATGGTTCAACAACATTGTACTTCGGGCCGACAGCCCCGGCGGGCAAAGAGAAAAACTGGCTGAAGACGGTCCCGGGAAAAGGCTGGTTTACCCTACTTCGCCTTTACGGTCCAGAGAAAGCCTTCTTCGATCAAACCTGGATACCGGGCGATTTTGAAAAAACTCAATAAGTTCTCTTAAGATAGTCTGAATGAATAAGATGCCAGCATTTACCGCTGGCATTTTTCTACCTGCCACATTACTAATGCGGTACTCAGTAGCCCGGGCAATGGCTCTGGCCGGATGCTCAGTGGATTTAGCTTCCTGATTTTTTGTTACCAGTGGCTGGTGTCTGATAAACGAAAATTATTCTACGCAAGAGTACTTTTTAAGCAGACTGGTTTGAGATGAGGCGATGGATGTTAATCCGTACAGGCAAATTGTCAAAAGCGCACTCGATTTAATCTTTGATGGTTTCTGAGCCATTATTGGATAAGGTTCACACATTATCTGTGAATAAATTGTAGGGCAGGATCATCGTTCAGGAAATCATCAGCAAAAGCAGCCAGAATACGGGGTTCTGGCTGCTAACTGGGCAGGAGCAGGACTAGTTAGCCTTTACCACTTTCGGCATTTTCCATTCATTGTCCATCACCGCTTCTTTTGGCTGATACATACGCAGGATCACGTAGAAATTACCTTCCGGAGCAGGCAGCCAGTTGGTGCTGGTATCCGTCGGCTTCTGGTGCGATAGCGTGATAGAGATACTGCCATCTTTGCCTTTCACCAGGCCTTCAGTATCACTGCCGACTTTGTAGCGATTCAGCTCGTTATTCACCATCATTTTGGTGCTACCATCGTACATAGTCACTGACCAGAATGCATTTACAGGCGGCTGAGTAGGCATCGTGATGGTATAGATATTTTTACCATCAAATGGCTGGCCTTCGCTGTCGTTGTAACTCACCGGATACACGGCTTCTTTTTCACCCTGTCCGCCGAGGTATGGGCCTGATACCAGTGAACGCAACGGGTAGTTATAACCAAAATCATCTAACCCACGGACATAGCTCCAGCCATTACGCACTTCGGATGTGCTGGCAAGCGTCGATACTGCCACATTGGGTGCATCAACCAGACCACGTTTAGCTCCGTCGATAATTGGGGTCGCAACATGTTCAGCATCAAAGCCGTTCTCAGTCAGACCAAAGCGGCTGAACTGACCAAACAGACCTTTGTCTTCTGGCTTGACCGGGTTTTCTTTGATCGCGGCGGCAAGCAGGCGGAAGAAGTCCAGTCCATCATGTTTAAGTTCCGGCAGTGGCGGAAGTTTATCATTGTGGACTTTGCCACTCAGTGACTGAAGCTTGAAGTTATCCTGTAATTCATGTAACGGTTTCAAATCTTCGTTTGGCGAAACGCGCAAACGGCCCCACAGCCAGATTTTATTGGTGGTCATGTGAAGGGCTGTGGCATCAGCCGGGAGTTTGCCTTCCCAGCCTGGCGGGACAAGGACAAATTTGCCTGCTTTTGTCCCTGTAGTGCGTCGACCGATATAATGCTCAAGCTCCTGGCGCATATTGAATACGTCAATCACGTAATAGCGGTCATGCGTATCCGGCACGGTCAGCACGTACGGTTCATCCAGTTTAACCATCGCGCTCAGGTACAGGGTGTCATTGTTCGCCGTTGGCATATCTTTCGCCGCCGGGGTTGCAAGTTCTCTGGCCCAGCCAATCTGGTTCAACGGTGCTCGGTAGCTGGTCGCCGGTTTTGGCGACGGCACGTTAGTGTATTCACGGGCGACCTGTTCCATACGAACCATCGAGTAACCCCAGTTCCAGGCCATGACGGCAGAACTGTAGCTATCGACATCCATCCCTTTTTTGATGACTTCAGGTGTACCCTGCAATTTTAACAATGGGTCGTTATAGCCCTGATTGCTGTCCTGCGCCACTGCGCTGGCTGACAGACTCAGGAAACCTGCCAGTAAGATGGCCTTAGCCACGGGGTTAAACTTGTTCATTTGTATTCTCACTCATTTTTTAAATCTACGGCCAGCAAAGGTACAACGCGCATTTCGCTTTCACGCTGTAATAACCTTTGAGTATAGGCGTAAAAGAACTGCCGCAAAATTAGGCAGTAAGATAAAAATACGCGACGTGTCATGCAGAGCAAGACGCAAGCCATTTATTATCAAACTTTGCGAAAGGCAGGGGGATGCCTGACGCCAGAAAAAGGTTGAAAGGTAGGATGCGGTGCCAGGTGCCTCCTGGTGAATTAGCTACAGTCACGCTAACCCGCGCAACCTTAAGAACGAAGCCAACTGAGCGCTCCTCCGCATAGGGGAATTCACCGCACTTTCATTGTATATGAAATATAGCGTTTAAAAATAGCAGGCCAATGCCGTAACGTTCGCGATGTCCGCTGATGGCACAGGCTGTGTGAAAACTCAGACCAAGGGGTCCGCTTGGAAAACGGAAATTATCCTACGCTAAGACTAACCGACGTTTAGATAGGAAGGTATTCTGTTTTATGATCTGATTATTCGAGCCCTTGTCTTCAGTCACAAATCGAGCCTGAAACGATATCTCGATTCTTCCCTATAAGGCCTAAGATAAGTGCCTGTTCAAATCATTCTTTCACTGCCTCCGCAATTCACGATATTAATGAATATTATTCATAACTCCTATCCTCCTGCTTGCCATTATCTGTAAGCTCAAAACCGTTAACATGCTCCTATCTCTTCATGTCCAGATGGATCACCATGTTTAATCTAAAGGTACGAACACAGTCAGCAACTGCAAAAAATACTGGCCTAACATTTGTGCTCATTCTTAGTGCGTTAATGGCTGTCACCTCCTTATCAACCGATATTTATCTTCCTGCTATGCCAGTAATGGCAAAGGATTTACAGGGTGATGCAGAGCTGACAATCACTGGTTTTCTATTCGGTTTTTGCATTGCACAGCTGATCTGGGGGCCAATTAGCGATCATTTCGGGCGACGCCTGCCGCTGTTCATCGGTATGGTTTTATTCATTATCGGCTCTGTAGGCTGCGCGTTATCGAACGCTATGAGGTAATCCCCCCGAAAAACCGGTGTGTTGTTAAGTAGAATTTTCTCGTAATCTGAACCGGGGAGATCTCTATGAAAAAATCACGTTTTACTGACAGCCAAATCATGGCCATCCTGAAGCTTGCTGAGGCCGGCACACCTGT
>DASXML010000093.1:0-32741 GCA_036495715.1 Scandinavium sp. | reverse complement strand
GGTTTGGGTTTGGGTTTGGGTTTGGGTTTGGGTTTGGGTTTGGGTTTGGGTTTGGGTTTGGGTTTGGGTTTGGGTTTGGGTTTGGGTTTGGGTTTGGGTTTGGGTTTGGGTTTGGGTTTGGTAGGCCCGGCACGTTGACGCCGCCGGGCAATCATCAAGCCGAGTCGCTTAATGCAGCACCGTCACCGCATCCTGTAAACGTCCGGCGCGATGTTTCACCATCGCCGACACATGGGCGCTCTCCTCCACCAACCCGGCGTTTTTCTGGGTGATCGCATCCAGTTCTGCCACCGCACGGGTTAAATCCGACAGCCCCGCCGCCTGCTCCGACGTCGACAGGCTGATCTGCGCAATCAGCCCGGTGACGTTGCGCACCTGATTAACAATATCGTCCATGGTTTTTCCCGCCTCATGTACCTGGTCGGAACCGGACTGCACTTTGCTGGCGCTGGCATCAATCAGCTTACGAATATCATTGGCGGCGCTGGCGCTGCGGCTCGCCAGATGACGCACTTCGCCCGCCACCACCGCAAAACCTTTGCCCTGCTCGCCTGCGCGCGCCGCTTCCACTGCCGCGTTCAACGCCAGAATATTGGTCTGGAAAGCGATATCGTTAATGAGTTTGGTGATTGAGCCGATGCGCTGCGTGCTGTCGGCAATGTCATCCATGGTTTTCACCACCGTGTGCATCGCCTGACCGCCGTGGGTGGCCGCCGCGCTGGCGGCATTCGACAGTTTATCCGCCGCCGTCGCCGTGTCGGCGTTATTCTGCACCGAGGCCGCCATTTGACTCATCGTCGCCACCGTTTGCTGTACGTTCACGACGGTTTGACGAGTGCGTTCATTGAGATCGTTATTGCCCTGCGCCAGCGTTTCGCTGCCCTGCCGCACGCTTGCCACCTGACCCGACACGTCGTGAATCAGCCAACGACACATCAACCCAAGCTGCCCGACCGAGCGCAGAATCAGCCCCAATTCGTCACTGCGATTCAGATGCATCACGCTGTTGCGCTCGCCGGTCGCCACGATCAACGCCTGGCGAGCCACATTTTCTACTGGCCGCACTATCTGCCATTCAATAAAAGCATTACCCATCAGCAGGATTAGCGTGCTCACCCCCATCGCCAGCCAATGCGCATTCGTCGCCAACAGCGATGTAGTCAACAATAGCCACAGCAGCATCATCAGCGAACGCACTCGCCAGCGCAGCGGCATTCCCGGTAATTTTCCCCACCAACGTTGGCTGACAACCAGCCCTTTATGCACGCGCTTAGTACAGCGCTCCTCGTTCAGCGCTTTATACAGCGGCTCTGCCGCAGCGATTTCCTCTGGCTGCGCTTTGGTACGAATCGACATATACCCGGTGATTTTTCCGTCGCGTACCATGGGCGCTGCGTTAGCGCGCACCCAGTAATGATCGCCATTTTTACGACGATTTTTGACGATCCCGGTCCAGGGTTCTCCCTGTTGCAAAGTGGCCCACATATCAGCAAAGGCGGCTTTCGGCATGTCCGGGTGACGCACCAGGTTGTGCGGCTGCCCACTCAGTTCTTCAAGGCGATAACCGCTGACCTTAACGAAAGTGTCGTTGGCATGCGTAATGTGGCTTTGCAGATCGGTGGTAGACATTAAGGTGGTGTCATCGTCGAGCGCATAATTGCGCTGTGTGACTATCAATGGAGCTGACATTTACGCGTCCTTGACTCATTTAGTGGTTATTAATTTTTCTCTTAATTGTTATTTCGGCGATAACCACTTTATCTTTAATTGTTAAAGTTGATACAGATCGCAATTTGCGTTTAAACCCCTAAATTTGGTGGGGCTTCATGCCGGTGCAGTCGCTGCACCAACATGATGCGGGCGTTCAATAAAATGAACATTTTCCCGTAGGAGGCTCAGGAGTAAAAACCACCGAAGTGTTATGGAAATGATTAAATTTTGTAACACAAGGCCCCCGACAGGCGTTTATTCCGATTTTCGCGTTCCGCTCCTGGTTGGCGTAATCCCTGCAATACTTAAATCAGTATCATGTGATACGCGATGTCCAGGAGCATATTTTGAACAGGTTACCTTCCAGCGCCTCGGCTTTAGCCTGTAGCGCGCACGCACTGAATCTCATTGAAAAGCGCACGCTTGACCATGAGGAGATGAAAGCTCTGAACCAGGAGGTCCGGGAATACTTTAAAGAGCATGTGAATCCGGGGTTTTTGGAGTATCGCAAATCTGTTACCGCCGGCGGGGATTACGGGGCCGTAGAGTGGCAAGCGGGCAGTCTGAATACGCTTGTCGACACCCAAGGACAGGAATTTGTCGATTGTCTGGGTGGCTTTGGCATCTTCAACGTGGGGCACCGTAATCCAACAGTGGTTTCCGCCGTACAGAATCAGCTCGCCAAACAACCGCTTCACAGCCAGGAACTGCTCGACCCGCTGCGGGCCATGCTCGCCAAGACCCTTGCGGCACTGACGCCGGGCAAACTGAAATACAGCTTCTTTAGCAACAGCGGTACCGAATCCGTCGAAGCGGCGATCAAGCTTGCCAAAGCCTACCAGTCACCGCGAGGCAAGTTCACGTTTATCGCCACCAGCGGCGCGTTCCACGGGAAATCTTTGGGCGCACTGTCAGCGACGGCAAAATCGACCTTCCGCAAACCGTTTATGCCACTGCTGCCGGGCTTCCGACACGTGCCGTTTGGCGATATTAACGCGATGCGTACCGTGCTGAGCGAATGCAAAAAGACCGGTGACGATGTGGCGGCGATTATCCTTGAGCCGATTCAGGGCGAAGGCGGCGTGATTCTGCCACCGCAGGGTTATCTGCCTGCCGTGCGCAAGCTCTGCGACGAGTTTGGCGCGCTGTTAATCCTCGACGAAGTGCAGACCGGCATGGGCCGCACCGGCAAAATGTTCGCCTGTGAACACGAAAACGTTCAGCCGGACATTCTGTGTCTTGCGAAAGCGCTAGGCGGTGGCGTGATGCCTATCGGCGCGACGGTCGCCACGGAAGAAGTCTTCTCGGTGCTGTTTGATAACCCATTCCTGCATACCACCACCTTTGGCGGTAACCCGCTGGCCTGTGCGGCAGCGCTGGCGACCATCAATGTGCTGCTGGAACAGAATCTGCCTGCGCAAGCGGAACAGAAAGGGGACATGCTGCTGGACGGCTTCCGCCTGCTGGCACGCGAATACCCGGATCTGGTGCAGGAAGCGCGCGGCAAAGGGATGCTGATAGCGATTGAGTTTGTGGATAATGAAATCGGTTATACCTTTGCGAGCGAAATGTTCCGCCAGCGGATCCTGGTGGCCGGGACGCTCAACAACGCGAAAACCATTCGCATCGAGCCACCGCTGACGCTGACCATCGAGCAGTGTGAGCACGTGTTGAAGGCAACGGGTAACGCGTTGGCTGCGCTGCGAGTTTCCGTGGAGCAAGCCTGAAGATTGTTGCGTAAAACATTGCCCGGTGGCGCTGCGCTTACCGGACCTACAAAATCCGTAGGCCCGTACTAACGTAGTGCCACAGGGCAAAAGACGTATATCAAACTTCCGGCAGCAACCCCACGAAGCTGCGCTTCTTGCGCGGTTCTGACATCATCTCGTCGAGCTTTTCCACGCACGCCAGGTAGTGGGCTGTTTGCTTGTGCGCCAACACGGCGGCGTCGTTTTTATAAGCTTCGTAGATGAAAAAGCGGGTGCTCACTTCCGGGTCCTGCAATACGTCAAAGCGCAGATTTCCCGGTTCGGTAAGCGCGCCTTCGTGGTTGGCGCGAAACACGTCGAGAAACGCATCGACCCGTTCCGGTTTGATGTTAATTTCCACCAGCGTCACATTCATGGTTGCTCTCCTTGTTTTTCTTCCTGCCAGAACTGGTACGCCTCGCGGGCGTTCAGGTTCTCATGCACCACTTTTTTCACCGCTTTCAACATCGCGAGCGGCGCGCTGGACTGGAAAATGTTGCGCCCCATATCCACGCCGGACGCCCCCTGATCGATAGCACGCCAGCACATGTCGAGCGCTTCGTCTTCCGGCAGCTTTTTGCCGCCCGCAATCACAATCGGCACCGGGCAACTGGCGGTCACTTTTTCAAAGCCTTCGTCAACGAAATAGGTTTTGACGAACGTCGCGCCCATTTCAGCGGCAATGCGGCTGGCAAGCGAGAAGTAGCGGGCATCACGGGTCATCTCTTTGCCGACGCCCGTCACCGCCAGCACCGGCATACCGTAACGGTTTCCCGCATCCACCAGTTTGATGATGTTGCTGATGGACTGGTGTTCATATTCGCTGCCGATGTACACCTGCGCCGCCACCGCCGCGACGTTGAGCCGCAGCGCGTCTTCCATCGCTACCGCCACGCACTCGTTCGACAGTTCGCCCAGAATCGAATTCCCGCCAGACGCGCGTAACACCACCGGTTTGTTGGTGGCGGCCGGCACCTGGCTTCGCAAAATCCCGCGCGTGCACATCAGCACGTCAGTTTCACCAAACAGCGGCGCTATCGACAAATCAATCCGCTCAAGCCCGGTGGTCGGACCTTGAAAATAACCGTGGTCAAACGCCAGCATCACCGTGCGGTTGCTTCGTGGATTAAAAATCCTCGCCAGGCGCGACTGCATGCCCCACTCCAGTGAACCGCAGCCCTTCAGCGCGTACAGCGTGTTCTTCTGTGGACGGTCGAGCCCGAAATCTTTGCCGTCTTTGATATCGTCTAAATCAGCCATCGCCTTCCCCTTCTGAAAACCGATACTGTTCAAAAGCGTAGCCACTCCCCTTCCCTTAAACGTCCTCTCTCCTCACTTTTGCAGGACACCTCACACTTCCCATTCGGGTATTTACCGCAGATGTTCTAAATTTTGATCAGCACGGCGCAGGGCTTCATAACAAAACGACCCACTTCGGGAGAAGAGCCAATGAGTTACCTTTTAGCGCTAGACGCGGGCACCGGCAGTATTCGGGCGGTGATTTTTGACCTGGCAGGCCATCAGATAGCGGTCGGCCAGGTGGAATGGAAACACCTGAGTGTCGAGAACGTCCCCGGTTCGATGGAGTTTGACCTTCACACCAACTGGCAACTGGCCTGCCAGTGCATTCATCAGGCGCTGGCACGCGCACACCTTAACGCCGCCGATATTCAGTCCATCGCCTGCTGTTCGATGCGCGAAGGCATTGTGCTTTACGACAGGAACGGCGATGCCATCTGGGCCTGCGCCAACGTCGATGCGCGCGCCAGCCGTGAAGTGTCTGAGCTGAAAGAGATCCACGACAACCATTTTGAATCCGAAGTGTATGAAGTTTCCGGGCAGACGCTGGCGCTTTCCGCGATGCCGCGTCTGCTGTGGCTCGCCCATCATCGCCCGGATATTTATCGCAACGCCGCCACCATCACCATGGTAAGCGACTGGCTGGCGGCAAAGCTTTCCGGCGAACTGGCGGTGGATCCGTCCAACGCGGGCACCACCGGAATGCTCGATTTATTCAGCCGCGACTGGCGTCCAGCGCTGCTGGATATGGCCGGGCTGCGGGCCGATATTCTCTCCCCGGTAAAAGAAACGGGCACCGTTCTCGGCGCAGTCACACACGAAGCGGCGCAACAATGCGGCCTGCGCGTCGGCACGCCGGTGGTGATGGGCGGGGGTGATGTGCAGTTGGGTTGCCTGGGCCTCGGCGTGGTACGCCCAGGACAAACCGCGATACTCGGCGGCACGTTCTGGCAACAGGTGGTGAACCTGCCGCAGGTGCGAACCGATCCGGAAATGAATATTCGTGTGAATCCGCACGTCATTCCCGGCATGGTGCAGGCCGAATCGATCAGTTTCTTCACCGGGCTGACGATGCGCTGGTTCCGTGACGCGTTTTGCGCCGAGGAAAAACTGATTGCCGAGCGCTTAGGTACCGACACCTATGCGCTGCTGGAAGAGATGGCGAGCCGCGTTCCGGCAGGTTCCCACGGCGTGATGCCGATTTTCTCCGACGCCATGCATTTCAAACAGTGGTATCACGCCGCACCGTCGTTTATTAACCTCTCCATCGACCCGGAAAAATGCAACAAAGCCACGCTGTTCCGCGCACTGGAAGAAAACGCGGCGATTGTGTCGGCCTGTAATCTGACGCAAATTTCGCAGTTCTCCGGCGTGAAATTCGACAGTCTGGTGTTCGCGGGCGGCGGCTCGAAAGGCGCGTTATGGTGCCAAATTTTAAGCGACGTCACCGGGCTGCCGGTGCGCGTGCCGGACGTGAAAGAAGCCACTGCATTGGGCTGCGCAATTGCCGCCGGGGCGGGTGCCGGGCTGTACCCCGATATGGCGAGCGCAGGTGAGAAGCTGGTGAGCTGGAACCGTGTCTTCACACCAAACCGTGAACACCGGGAACTGTACGCCAGCATGAAAGCCAAATGGCAGGCGGTATATGCCGATCAGTTAGGGCTGGTCGACAGCGGCCTGACGACGTCAATGTGGCAGGCCCCGGGACTTACCAGCCGCTCCATGTAGAGCGGCACCCGCTGGAAAATAGCCGGATAGCACTCTGCTTATCCGGCCTACAGTTTCCATAAGGTATGCTTTCTGCAATCTTTGACCCCCATCACAATCACCGCACGCCCCTTTTCCCTTTTACCTCGCAAACGCTAAATTAGTAACTCATCCGACCACATAACAATAATTTTACATACTGGAAGCGATTATGAGCCACTACCCGTCGTTATTCGCCCCGCTTGACCTGGGCTTTACCACGCTGAAAAACCGCGTTCTGATGGGTTCGATGCATACCGGTCTGGAGGAACGCCCGGACGGCACCGAACGGTTGGCGGCATTTTATGCCGAGCGTGCCCGCCACGGCGTGGCACTGATCGTCACCGGTGGTGTGGCGCCGGCGCTGTCGGGTGTCACGATGGAAGGCGGTGCGGTGCTTAACGATGCCGCTCAGCTAGCGCATCACCGCCCGATTACGGAGGCAGTGCACAAAGAAGGTGGCAAAATCGCGCTGCAAATTCTGCATACCGGACGCTACAGTTATCAGCCGCGCCCGGTCGCACCGTCGGCACTGCAAGCACCGATTAACCGCTTCAAACCCCATGCGCTGACGCACGACGAAATTCGGGTACTGATTGATGACTTCGCCCAGTGTGCGCTGTTGGCGCACGAAGCGGGCTATGACGGCGTGGAAGTGATGGGTTCGGAAGGCTATTTGATTAACGAATTTCTCGCCGCCCGCACCAACCAGCGCGACGACCAATGGGGCGGTGACTGGGCGCGCAGAATGCGCTTTGCCGTCGAAGTAGTGCGAGCTGTGCGCGAACGCGTGGGCGAGGAATTCATCATTATCTATCGCCTGTCGATGCTCGATTTAGTGGAAGGCGGCGGCAATTTTGACGAAACCGTCGAACTGGCACAGGCCATCGAAAAAGCGGGGGCGACAATCATCAACACCGGTATCGGCTGGCATGAAGCGCGGATCCCGACCATCGCCACGCCGGTTCCGCGCGGGGCATTCACTTGGGTGACGCGCAAACTGAAAGGTAAAGTAACGATCCCGCTGATTACCACCAACCGCATTAACGATCCGCGGGTCGCAGATGAGATCCTCGCGCGTGGCGATGCGGATATGGTGTCGATGGCGCGGCCCTTCCTGGCTGATGCTGAGCTGTTGTCGAAAGCACAAAGCGGGCGCGCCGATGAAATTAACACCTGCATCGGCTGTAATCAGGCGTGCCTGGATCAGATTTTTGTCGGCAAGGTGACGTCCTGTCTGGTCAACCCGCGTGCCTGTCATGAAACGCGAATGCCGATTACGGCGACATTACAGAAGAAAAATCTGGCGGTTGTGGGCGCAGGCCCGGCCGGGCTGGCGTTTGCGATCAACGCCGCCGCGCGCGGACATCAGGTCACGCTCTTTGACGCGGCCGGGGAAATCGGCGGTCAATTCAATATCGCTAAACAGATCCCCGGCAAAGAGGAGTTTTACGAGACTCTGCGTTATTACCGCCGAATGATTGACCTGCACGGCGTGAAACTGGAACTGAATCGCTTTGTCAGTGCAGAGCATTTGGCTGACTTTGACGAAACGATCCTGGCGACCGGCATTGAACCGCGTATGCCTGCTATCGACGGCATAGACCATCCTAAGGTACTGAATTATCTTGATGTGCTGCGCGATAAAAAGCCCGTCGGGCAGAAAGTGGCGATTATCGGCTGCGGCGGTATTGGCTTTGATACCGCGATGTTTTTAAGCCAACCCGGTGAGGCCACCAGCCAGAATATCGCTGAGTTTTGCGTGGAATGGGGTATCGACACCAGCCTGCAACAGCATGGCGGGCTGCGTCCGGAAGGGCCACAGCTGCAAAAAAGCCCGCGACAGATAGTGATGCTGCAACGCAAAGCCAGCAAACCCGGCGAAGGACTTGGCAAAACGACCGGCTGGATCCATCGCACGACGCTGCTTGCACGCGGTGTAAAAATGTATCCGTCCGTAAGCTACGAAAAGATCGATGATGAAGGGCTGCACGTGACAATCGGCGGCGAACCGCAACGGTTGGCGGTGGACCATGTGATTCTGTGTGCCGGACAAGAGCCGCGCCGCGATTTGGCTGATTCGCTTGTTGCCTCAGGAAAACCGGTGCATCTGATTGGCGGCTGTGATGTGGCGATGGAACTGGATGCGCGTCGGGCTATCGCGCAGGGGACGAAGCTGGCGCTGGAGATTTAACTCTTTGCTGTTGCCGGGCGGCGACTTACTTGCACCGGCCTACAGGCTCGCTGGCCCGGCAAGCTAAGCGCTGCCGGGACAACATTATTTAGCGAGTACGCCCTACCTTCACCGCTTTAAGGATCACAAATTTTTGGTTGGTTGCAACAGTGGTGCAGTTGCCAAAAATCTTCTTCAACTTGTGGAAATAGTCGAGGTGACGGTTGGCGACGATCACCAGCTCGCCGTTGATTTTCAGGCAACGGCGGGCGTGATGGAACATTTCCCACGCGATGTTATCGGTCAGCGCATGCTGTTGATGGAACGGCGGGTTACACAATATCGCGTCGAAGCGGAACGGCTCGACGCCTGACAGCGCGTTGTTGATCATGAATTCGCAACGGTCAAGAGCTTCTGGCATGTTGGTTTCAACGTTCAGACGGCTCGAACTGACCGCCATTGGCGATTCATCAACAAACACCACGTTTGCCAGCGGGTTGCGTTCCAGCAGGCTCAGACCAATTACGCCATTGCCGCAGCCAAGATCAACGATCTCGCCTTCCAGATCTTTCGGCAAGTGCTCCATGAAGAAGCGCGCGCCAATATCCAGCCCAGTGCGTGAGAATACGTTCGCGTGGTTGTGGATAGTCCAGTCGGTGCCTTCCAGCGGCCAGCTGATCGTCTGTTCCACTTCTTTCAGAGCCGGGGCGTTGAACGTGGTGTTAATCAGACGCGATTTTTTCCACGCAAGCGTAGTGGTCGTTGGGCCGAGGATCTTCTCGAACAGTTCAATCGTCGAGTTGTGTACATCGCGCGTTTTCGCCCCCGCGATAATACGGGTTTCCGCTGTCACCACGGCACGCAGGGCGCGCAACTGCTGTTCCAGCAGGGCCAACGTTTTCGGGATTTTGATAAGCACAATGGCGGGATCCTGCGGATACTCACCGGTACTGTCGCGGAAGGTGACGCTGTTTTCTTCGATATCGTTGTGGCGCAAGTTTTCGCGGGTCGCAATCTCGCTTAAATACGAGTCGCCGATGCTGTACGGCTGATGTTCTGCCAACGCACAGGCCAGTGCACCGAAAGTGTCGTTAAAGACGAGGACCGGGCCGCTGATGTCAGTACCGTCCAACTGTTGCAGCAGGTATTCATCTGCCGCTTCCCACGCTTGCAGCGGGCTAACGTCGTCCGTTTCCGGGAAACGTTTTAAATTCAGTGAACGAAAACCGTTGTCTGATTGGCTCATCGGCCCTCCTGGATGGTAAAATTCGATGGTGTCCCCCGTTGGGGTGCGTCAGGTTACAGACTAAAGAAGGAAAAACGTGGTTTTTCCTTCTTTGTCGTAATCAGCCGAAAATCAATAAATTGATTTTCCTTGTTTTTTTACAGAATGACATCCCTGATCGACACTTTTACAGGATGTTCAACGCTGCATCGCCCCTTCGGGGTGCGTGAGTATACCCTTTTTTCCCGTAATTCGAGACAAGCATGAGCGAACTGACGTATTTAAGCGGTTATCCCGAGCATCTTCTCGCTCAGGTTCGCACTTTGATTGCCGAGCAGCGCCTTGGCGAGGTGCTCAAAAAGCGCTATCCCGAGAAGCATGACATCACTAACGATAAGGCCCTGTGGGAATTCACGCAAAGCCTGAAAAACCGCTATATGCGTAGCGCCCCACCGATCAATAAAGTGGCGTTCGACAATAAAATCCACGTGCTGAAAAATGCGCTGGGTTTGCACACCGCGATTTCCCGTATTCAGGGCGGAAAACTCAAGGCCAAAGCGGAAATTCGCGTGGCGACCGTGTTTCGCCAGTCCCCAGAGGCGTTTCTGCGCATGATCGTGGTGCATGAACTGGCGCACCTGAAAGAAAAAGATCACAACAAAGCGTTCTATCAACTCTGCTGTCACATGGAGCCGCAGTATCACCAGCTAGAGTTTGATACCCGTCTGTGGCTGACGGCGCTTTCACTGCCGGGTTCTGCGTGAGTGTGCACTGGTTTTGTCATGATGGCGTGCTAAAGTGGCAAAAGGCCCCTTTTTCGGAGTACGTTAATTCTCATGATACGTTTCGCAGTCATTGGCACAAACTGGATCACCCGTCAGTTTGTCGATGCCGCCCATGAAACCGGCAACTACAAATTAACCGCCGTTTATTCCCGCAGTCTTGAGCAAGCCCAGACTTTCGCCAACGATTATAGGGTTGAACATCTCTTCACGTCCCTCGAAGAGATGGCGCAAAGCGATGCCATTGATGCGGTGTACATTGCCAGCCCGAATTCTCTGCACTTCCCGCAAACCACACTGTTCCTGAGCCACAAAAAGCATGTGATTTGCGAGAAGCCGCTGGCGTCGAATATTAGCGAAGTGGAAACCGCTATCGCGCTGGCGCGTGAAAACCAGGTGGTGCTGTTCGAAGCGTTCAAAACCGCCAGCCTGCCGAATTTCCTGCTGTTGCAGCAGTCGCTCAGCAAAGTGGGCAAAGTGCGTAAGGCACTGATTAACTACTGCCAATACTCCTCGCGCTATCAGCGTTATCTCGACGGTGAAAACCCAAACACCTTTAATCCTGCGTTCTCTAACGGCTCGATTATGGATATTGGTTTCTACTGCCTCGCCTCTGCGGTGGCCCTGTGGGGCGAGCCACACAGCGTTAACGCCACCGCCGCGCTACTGGACAGCGGAGTCGATGCCCACGGCGTGGTGGTGCTGGATTACGGCGATTTCAGCGTGACGCTACAGCATTCCAAAGTCAGCGATTCGGTGCTGCCGAGTGAAATTCAGGGCGAAGAAGGCTCGCTGGTAATCGAGAAAATCTCCGAATGCCAGAAGGTGTCGTTCGTGCCGCGCGGCGGCAAAGCGCAGGATCTCACTCTGCCGCAGCACATCAATACCATGCTGTATGAAGCGGACGTTTTTGCGCGCCTGGTGGAAGCGAATGACGTCAATCATCCAGGGCTGACGGTGAGCCGCATTACCGCGAAGTTATCGACAGAAATCCGTCGCCAGACCGGCGTGGTATTTCCGGCAGACGGCGTGAACGAGAGCCTTCCCGCGTAAAGCTGTGTAAAACAGTAGCTATGGGCCATTGACGTCATCACTGGCCTGTAATATTTTGACACATGCAAAGGGGAGTAACTTGTTAGCCGGTGGATCGTCACTACGATGCGAGAGCATCCGGTCGCCGGGCAACAGGAAAGAGATTCGCTACTGATTTCTTTCCTGTTGTAAGTGAGACCTTGCCGAAAGGCGAGGTCCGAGCAAAAAATCCTGCAACGGCTATCGTCTTTTGGACGTTAGCCGTTTTTTTTTGCTTGAGGGAAAGGATATGAATACTGTCGGCACACCGTTACTTTGGGGCGGATTTGCTGTTGTGGTCGTCATTATGTTGGCGATCGATTTATTGTTGCAAGGCCGCCGTGGCGCGCAAACCATGACCATGAAACAGGCGGCAAGCTGGTCGCTGGTGTGGGTTACGCTGTCGTTGCTGTTTAACCTCGCGTTTTGGTGGTACCTCGCGCAGACTCAGGGCCGCGCGGTGGCCGATCCACAGGCAATGGCTTTTCTCACCGGCTATCTGATTGAGAAGGCGCTGGCGGTTGATAACGTCTTCGTCTGGTTAATGCTGTTTAGCTACTTTGCAGTGCCTGCGGCGTTGCAGCGTCGGGTGCTGATTTACGGCGTATTGGGCGCGATTGTGCTGCGTACGGTAATGATCTTCACCGGCAGTTGGCTTATCTCGCAGTTTGAATGGCTGCTGTACGTGTTCGGCGCGTTCCTGCTGTTCACCGGCATCAAAATGGCGCTGGCGAAAGAAGATGACGGTGGCATCGGCGACAAACCGCTGGTGCGTTGGATCCGCAGCCACCTGCGCATGACCGATAAAATCGAAAGCGAACACTTCTTCGTGCGCAAGAACGGTCTGCTGTATGCCACGCCGCTGCTGCTGGTGCTGATTTTAGTTGAACTGAGTGATGTCATTTTCGCGGTAGACAGCATTCCGGCTATCTTCGCGGTGACGACCGATCCGTTCATCGTCCTGACGTCGAACCTGTTTGCGATCCTCGGCCTGCGTGCGATGTATTTCCTGCTGGCAGGAGTGGCAGAGCGCTTCTCGATGCTGAAATATGGCCTGTCGATTATCCTGGTGTTTATCGGTATCAAAATGTTGATTATCGACTTCTTCCATATCCCAATCGCTATCTCCTTAGGCGTGGTGTTTGGCATTCTGGTGGTGACGCTGCTGATTAATGTGTGGGTCAATCATCAGCGGGATAAAAAGAAAATAGAGCACTAATCCGCTCACGGCCCGGCATGTCCGGGTCGTTTTTTTTGTGGTTTATGTCAATTTAATGTTATGTGACAGTTAAAAAATAAGACATGTACGAAATAATCAGCATCTTCCCCTTCCCTGCAGCCCGAACATCCTTATACTCAACCATGCAAACATTTGTTACATCCTGTTAACTGCGACCGAAAGAGCCGCCGGGATGGAACCACATTACGACTGAAGGAAGAGTTCAATGACGACACAACGCCCCTCTGGCTTGCTCCAGCGTCTCGCTGGCGGCAGCCTGGTAAAACAAATTCTGGTGGGCCTGGTTCTGGGTGTTTTGCTGGCCTGGATTTCTAAACCTGCCGCCGAGGCCGTTGGCCTGTTCGGTACCCTGTTCGTCGGCGCACTGAAAGCGGTCGCCCCTGTGCTGGTTCTGATGCTGGTGATGGCTTCTATCGCCAACCATCAGCACGGACAAAAAACCAGCATTCGCCCGATCCTGTTCCTGTACCTGCTGGGCACGTTCTCTGCCGCGCTGACCGCCGTGCTGTTCAGCTTCATGTTCCCTTCCACGCTGCATCTGAGCAGCGCCGCAGGCGATATCACGCCGCCATCAGGCATCGTTGAAGTACTGCGTGGTCTGCTGATGAGCATGGTCGCCAACCCTATCGACGCGCTGCTGAATGCTAACTACATCGGTATTCTGGTGTGGGCCGTGGGTCTGGGCTTTGCGCTGCGTCACGGTAACGAATCGACCAAAAATCTGGTGAACGATGTCTCCAACGCCGTCACCTTTATGGTGAGAGTGGTGATTCGCTTCGCGCCCATCGGGATTTTCGGGCTGGTGTCGTCCACGCTCGCCACGACCGGTTTCGCCACCTTGTGGAGCTACGCGCATCTGCTGGTGGTATTGGTGGGCTGTATGCTGCTGGTGGCGCTGGTGGTTAACCCGCTGCTGGTGTTCTGGAAAATTCGCCGTAACCCGTATCCGCTGGTGCTGACCTGTCTGCGTGAAAGTGGCGTGTACGCCTTCTTTACCCGTAGTTCTGCGGCCAACATTCCAGTCAACATGGCGCTGGCTGAGAAACTGAATTTGGATCGCGACACCTATTCCGTGTCGATTCCGTTGGGTGCGACCATCAATATGGCGGGTGCGGCAATCACCATTACCGTGCTGACGCTGGCGGCGGTCAATACGCTGGGTGTTCCGGTGGACTTACCGACTGCGCTGCTGCTGAGCGTTGTCGCGGCCCTGTGTGCCTGTGGCGCATCAGGCGTAGCGGGGGGGTCACTGCTGTTGATTCCACTGGCCTGTAATATGTTTGGCATCCCGAACGATGTGGCGATGCAGGTGGTGGCTGTCGGCTTTATCATCGGTGTGTTGCAGGATTCCTGCGAAACCGCGCTGAACTCTTCTACAGACGTTCTGTTCACCGCCGCAGCCTGTCTGGCTGACGACGAGCGCCTGGCAAAAGACGCCCTGCGCAGCTAATCTCTGGCCCTTCCGCTAGCGAGTGGAAGGGCTTTCTTCCTGCAATTCTGTTTCCACTTTAAACGGATCGATTCCCCGCTTTTGCATCCGCCAGAAGCGAATAATGTTCAGCCCGTTCATGACCAAAAAACTCCCTTCAATCAGCGTGCCGCCGATCGACCCGAGCCAGAAGTTGTGCACCACCCAACACGCCGTGGAACACCAGATGATGCAGCGCATCGTCAGACCCTGACAGCGAAACAGCGCCCAGGTGCTGACCAGCGTCCCCGCGACGGGCAACAGCTCCATCGGATGATGGAATTTGGCCAGGCCAATGCCGCCGGTCAGAACGATGAATAACGCCATTACCCACAGGCTGCGGGTGCGCAGCGTTATTAACGTTCGAATGGCGTTGAGCATGGCGCTGGAGCCTGCTGGAAACGCGCCCATCAAAAAGAAATGCACGCCGATTATAGCGCTGTAGACGGAAAGCTGTTTTTTGAATCGCCGCTCGTCGCGGTTGATAAACGTCGTGATACCCACCAAAAAGGCGATGACGCCGACGCCCTGGGCTAGCCAATACGCGGTCATGGTAAATCCTTTGGATGACACAAAAAGAAACGGCGCTTCAGATTATGAAACGCCGTTTTAGCTTAACGAGGATCAGAGCGTGACGCCAGACTTAAACAGCGCCAGTTCGCGGAAATCATTCTTTTCGTTGCAGGTTTGCTTTCCGTTGGCGAATTCAACAATGACATCAACAAATTCGGTCAGCAGTTCCGGCATTGCTTTGCCGTGAATTAATTGCCCGGCATCAAAATCGATCCAGTGCTTTTTCTTCGCCGCCAGCTCGCTGTTTGTGGCGATTTTCACCGTTGGCACAAAACCACCGTACGGTGTGCCACGTCCGGTACTGAACAGCACCATGTGACAACCTGCCCCGGCCAATGCGCTGGTCGCCACCGCATCATTACCCGGCGCGCTCAGCAGATTCAGACCGTGAGTTTTTAAACGCTCGCCGTAGCGCAACACGTCAACCACCTGGCTTGAACCCGCTTTCTGCGTACAGCCGAGGGATTTTTCTTCAAGCGTGGTGATCCCGCCCGCCTTGTTGCCCGGCGATGGGTTCTCATAAATCGGCTGGTTGTGCGCGATGAAGTACTGTTTGAAATCGTTGACCATCGTGACGGTCTTCTCAAACGTGGCTTCGTCGCGGCAGTGGCTCATCAAAATCCGTTCTGCACCGAACATCTCTGGTACTTCCGTCAGCACCGTGGTGCCGCCGTTGCCAATCACATAGTCGGAGAAACGCCCCAGCATAGGGTTCGCGGTGATGCCTGAAAGCCCATCGGAACCGCCGCACTCCAGACCAAATTTCAGCTCGCTGAGTTTGCCCGGCTCGCGTTTGTCGTGGCGCATGACTTCATACAGCTGATGCAGCTGTTCCAGACCCGCTTCCACTTCATCATCTTGCTTTTGGCAAATCATGAATTGCACGCGGTCAGCATCGAATTCACCCAATGTTTCGCGGAAGGCATCGACCTGGTTGTTTTCACAACCGAGGCCAATCACCAGCACCGCGCCGGCGTTCGGGTGACGCACCATGTTTTGCAGCATGGTGCGGGTGTTGATGTGATCGTCGCCAAGCTGTGAACAACCGTAGGTGTGGCTGAACAGGAACACGCCGTCGGTGCCTTCGGCATCATTAGTTTCTTTCAGAAAACGATTCTGAATTTGACGCGCGATGCCGTTTACGCAGCCGACCGTCGGCAGGATCCACAATTCGTTACGCACGCCCACTTCACCGTTCGCACGGCGATAAAGTTGCACGTCACGATCGCCCGCCTGGCTCAGTTCGGTATGCAGATCCGGTTGATAGCTGTACTCGTCGACATCACTGAGATTGGTTCGCGTATTGTGGGAGTGAATATGTTCCCCCGCCGCAATGTCCGCCAACGCATGACCAATCGGCAGTCCGTACTTAACGACGTTTTCCCCTTTCGCAATCGCACACAGGGCAAATTTATGCCCGCGCACGACGTCGGACAACAGCCGTACTGTCTGACCTTCCACGGTCACTTCCTGCCCCGCCGCGATATCAGCCAGCGCGACGACCACGTTGTCCAGCGAATGGATCTTGATGTATTGCATATCAACCAACCTTAGTGCCCGATTCTGGCGCGTATTAGTTCAGTTCAATGGCGAAGTAGTCACGCGCATTGTTAAAGCAGATGTTTTTCACCATCTCGCCCAGCAGTTGAATATCCGCCGGTGCTTCACCCGCAGCCACCCAACGGCCAATCATCTGGCACAGAATGCGGCGGAAATATTCATGACGGGTATAAGACAGGAAACTGCGGCTGTCGGTCAGCATGCCGACAAAGCGGCTCAGCAGGCCGAGCTGTGCAAGCTGGGTCATCTGACGTTCCATGCCGTCTTTCTGATCGTTGAACCACCAGCCGGAACCGAACTGCATTTTGCCCGGCATACCTTCGCCCTGGAAGTTACCGATCATGGTGCCCAGCACTTCGTTGTCGCGTGGGTTCAGGCAGTAAAGAATGGTTTTCGGCAGCAGGTTTTCTTCGTTCTGTTTGCTCAGCAGTTTCGACAACTCTTCCGCCAGCGGACGGTCATTGATGGAGTCAAAGCCGACATCCGCACCGATCAGTTTGAACTGGCGCTGGTTGTTATTGCGCAGTGCACCGATGTGGTACTGCTGCACCCAGCCGCGACGAGCGTATTCACCGCCGAGCCATACCAGGACCGCGGTTTTGAACTGTGCCACGTCGCGCTCGCTTAAGGCTTCACCGGACAGGCGACGCGCCAGAATGGCATCAAGTTCCGCTTCTGAGGCTTCGGCAAACAGCACCACGTCCAGCGCGTGATCCGACACTTTACAACCGTGGGCAGCAAAGTGATCCAGACGGCGGCCCAGCGCGGTTTGCAAATCGCTGAAGCGACGAATGTCGGTATCGGACACTTCGCCAAGCTTCGCCATGTAATCGTTAAACGTTGCCTGCTCAATGTTGAAGGCTTTATCAGGACGCCAGCTCGGCAGCACTTTCACATCGAAGCTGGTGTCTTTGGCGACGATCGCGTGATGTTCCAGGGAATCGATCGGATCGTCGGTGGTACCGACCATCTTCACGTTCATCTGCTTCATGATCCCGCGAGCGGAGAAGCTGTCTTGTGCCAGCAAATCGTTGCACTGGTTCCAGATCTCATCGGCCGTTGACGGCGACAGCAGTTTGCCGGTGATGCCAAACGGACGACGCAGTTCGAGGTGCGTCCAGTGATACAGCGGGTTGCCGATGGTGTGCGGCACGGTCGCTGCCCACGCATCAAATTTTTCACGGTCGGAGGCGTCGCCGGTACACAGACGCTCAGCCACACCGTTGGTGCGCATCGCACGCCATTTGTAGTGGTCGCCTTTCAGCCAGATGTCATACAGGTTTTTGAAACGGTAATTTTCGGCAACCTGCTGCGGCGGAAGGTGGCAGTGGTAGTCGAAAATCGGCTGATCTTTGGCGTAGTCGTGATACAGACGGCGGGCAAATTCGGTGTCGAGCAGGAAATCTTCGGTCATAAACGGAGTCATTATCGTCTTCCTCATTAAGAGTTCGTCAGATGCTTAACTGCAATGATGCAAAGTTATCACACCAATTCACCGCCACCGAAAAATATTTCGTGAGTCAGATCAATAAAAACTGACAAATAAAGTACCCAGAAAGAAGTAAATAACGCGCAAAGCCGCACCGCATCTGGCTTTGTACATCAGGGATAAAGACCCTACGGTTATTCCAGCATTTGTGACGGTTCTCACCTTTTAAAGTTGTATGACAAGTTATCGTTTGCCCCGTCGCAACCTATCAGCCGACGGAATGCATTACCGATGTTTAATCGTCGGAATTACCGGTACGGATACCGAATTAGCAGGATTATTGATGGCAAGGTTCGGGCCGTTACAGGTTATCTGTTACGCCCCCCGTTACTTAAACATCCTCCCTCCGCCGAGGAAGATGACCGCGCGGTGCGCGGATAATACAAAATGACGAGGTTTTAGATGCGTAAGATTAAAGGGTTACGTTGGTACATGATTGCACTGGTGACGTTAGGCACCGTGCTCGGCTACCTGACCCGTAATACCGTGGCGGCCGCTGCGCCGACCTTTATGCAGGAACTGCATATTTCCACCCAGCAATATTCTTATATTATCGCGGCTTATTCCGCGGCTTATACCATTATGCAGCCTGTTGCGGGCTACGTTCTCGATTTGCTCGGCACCAAAGTCGGTTACGCGATGTTCGCGGTCCTTTGGGCAGTGTTCTGCGGCGCGACTGCACTGGCAGGTAGCTGGGGCGGATTGGCCGTGGCACGTGGCGCGGTTGGTGCAGCAGAAGCCGCGATGATCCCGGCAGGTCTGAAGGCCAGCTCCGAGTGGTTCCCGGCTAAGGAACGTTCTGTGGCCGTCGGCTACTTCAACGTCGGTTCCTCCATTGGCGGCATGATTGCGCCACCGCTGGTGGTGTGGGCAATTGTGATGCACAGCTGGCAAATGGCGTTCGTTATCTCTGGCGTGCTGAGTTTCGCATGGGCAATGGCATGGCTGATTTTCTACAAGCATCCACGTGACCAGAAAAAACTCACCGAAGAAGAACGCGAGTACATTATCGGCGGTCAGGAAGCACAACATCAGACCGACAACGGCAAGAAAATGTCTGCCTGGCAGATTATCCGTAACCGCCAGTTCTGGGGCATCGCGTTACCACGTTTCCTGGCAGAACCGGCCTGGGGTACGTTCAACGCCTGGATCCCGCTGTTCATGTTTAAAGTCTATGGTTTTGACCTGAAACACATTGCGATGTTTGCGTGGATGCCAATGCTGTTTGCTGACCTCGGCTGTATCGTGGGCGGCTATTTGCCACCGCTGTTCCAGCGTAAGTTCGGCGTGAACCTGATTGTTTCCCGTAAATTAGTGGTCACCATGGGCGCCGTGCTGATGATTGGCCCAGGCATGATTGGTCTGTTCACCAGCCCGTACGTTGCGATCGCCCTGTTGTGCGTCGGCGGCTTTGCTCACCAGTCACTGTCCGGTGCGCTGATTACGCTCTCTTCCGACGTGTTTGGTCGTAACGAAGTCGCAACCGCCAACGGCCTGACCGGCATGGCAGCCTGGACCGCGAGCACCCTGTTTGCACTGGTGGTCGGTGCGCTGGCTGATACCCTGGGCTTCAGCCCGCTGTTTGCGGTACTGGCGGTGTTCGACCTGCTGGGTGCGGTGGTTATCTGGACCGTGCTGCAAAACAAACCGGCAGCCGAAAAAATACAGACCGTCGGCGGCACGGCAGCGCAGAGCTAAGCCTTGCCAGCGCTGTAATGAAAGCCGCCTTTGGGCGGCTTTTTGCCGTGAAGAAAGTGGTGAGTTTTCCTTAAAAGTGGTATAACAAATCTCTCATGCCGTACCTTGCCTGGAGCGCAGATGGAAATCACGGAACCCCGCCGTTTATATCAACAGCTTGCCGCTGAACTGAAAAATCGCATCGAGCAAGGCGTCTATCTTGTGGGTGATAAACTGCCTGCTGAACGTTTTATTGCCGATGAGAAAAGCGTCAGCCGCACGGTTGTCCGTGAAGCCATCATCATGCTGGAAGTTGAAGGCTATGTTGAAGTGCGCAAAGGCTCCGGTATTCATGTCATTTCCAGCACCGCCAAACACAACACCGCCCCGGATGAATCTCTCGAATTTGCTAACTATGGCCCGTTCGAACTGCTTCAGGCTCGTCAGCTTATCGAAAGCAATATCGCCGAATTCGCCGCGACCCAGGTCACCAAGCAAGACATCATGAAGCTGATGGAAATCCAGGAAAACGCGCGTAAAGAGAAGTGCTTCCGCGACTCCGAATGGGATTTGCAGTTCCATGTACAGGTGGCGCTGGCAACGCAAAACACGGCGTTGGCAGCGATTGTCGAAAAAATGTGGACCCAACGCGTGCATAACCCGTACTGGAAAAAACTGCATGACCATATCGATCTGCGCACCGTGGACAACTGGTGTGACGATCACGACCAAATCCTCAAAGCGTTGATCCGCAAAGATCCGCACGGGGCAAAACTGGCGATGTGGCAGCATCTTGAGAACACCAAACTGATGTTGTTTAACGAAACCAGCGATGATTTTGAATTCAACGCCGATCGTTACTTATTTGCCGAAAATCCCGTGGTTCATCTCGATACCGCCGCGAAATAAGACTTTCCTTACCCTTAGCTCGGCGCTGAGGGTAAGCAAACTCACTATTATGTCAGCCTGTGTAAAAACCCTCGCCTCTCCCCGCCTCACACAGCAAAATCAATATGCAACAATCTGCAATTTCTGTGACGTATAACCCGTGCCTTTGTTACACTTAGATGCATTTTGTCGCTGTCGGATTGGACGCGTCCAATTCGCGTAAAACATGGAAAAGTTCGGAACGTGTTGCCAGCGTCCATAATTAATCAATAACCACTGACGTCCGGCAGAAAAACGCGTTCAGGCGTGACATTAATCGATGTACCAGGAATCGTGAATGGAACTGTTAACCCAATTACTGCATGCATTGTGGAACCAGGATTTCGAAACCCTGGCTAACCCTTCCATGATAGGCATGCTCTACTTCGTCTTATTTATGATCTTATTCCTTGAGAACGGATTACTTCCTGCCGCTTTTTTACCGGGCGACAGCCTGCTGGTGCTGGTCGGCGTCTTGATTGCCAAAGGCGCGATGGGCTTCCCACAAACGCTGCTGCTGCTGACAACGGCGGCCAGTCTCGGCTGCTGGCTGAGTTACATTCAGGGCCGCTGGCTCGGCAATACTCGCATTGTGCAAAACTGGCTTTCGCATCTGCCTGCTCATTATCACCAGCGAGCGCATCACCTGTTCCATAAGCACGGACTCTCCGCGCTGCTGGTTGGGCGTTTCATCGCTTTTGTAAGAACGTTATTGCCGACTATCGCGGGCCTTTCAGGCCTGAGCAGCGCCCGTTTCCAGTTCTTCAACTGGATGAGTGGTTTGCTGTGGGTGCTGATTCTGACGTCATTGGGGTATCTGCTGGGGAAAACGCCGGTCTTCCTGAAATATGAAGACGCGCTGATGTCTTGCCTGATGCTGCTGCCGGTGGTGCTGCTGGTGTTCGGTCTCCTCGGCTCGGTATTCGTCCTGCTGAAGAAAAAATACGGCAACCGGAGCGAATAATGGGATTCCGGAATATCACCTTTCGCCGTTTCAGTATCAGCCTCGGCGCGCTGCTTATGCTGTGCGCCCTGCTCTGGTTTTGGGCTGCGATCCAGCAACGAGAATCATCGCTGGCCATTCGACCGGTGAGCGCGAATATCAGTATGCCGGATGGTTTTTCCGTCTGGCATCATCTGGACGCCAACGGCATTCGTTTTAAGAGCATCACGCCGCAGGATGACGCCTTAGTCATTAAATTCGAATCCAGCGACCAGAGCGCCGCCGCCAAAGCGGTACTGGACCGTACGCTGCCCTACGGTTACATCATTGCGCTTCAGGACGATGAAGACTCGCTGGCCCCGCAATGGCTATCCCGCCTCCGTGACACCCCGCACCGGTTCGGTTAATCTCCTTCCAGGATTCTGAATCTTTTCACAGGCTTTGGTGATTTGGTGTTTACTTACTATCATTGAGTAAGCGGAAACCACTATCATCATTTCATCGACTGGGTGGGGCAAGACTTGACATTGCCCACAACACAATGGAAGGTTTCACCTATGAAATACCGCATTTTTCTGGCTTTGTGCCTTGTTACTCTGAGCGCTGGCACCTATGCCACCACGCCGTGTCAGGAGAAAGAACAAGACATTCAGCGTGAAATCCACTACGCGCAGAAACACAAAAACCAAAGCCGCATTGATGGTCTGAACAAAGCGTTACGCGAAGTGAAAGATAACTGCAGCGACAGCAAACTTCGCGCCGATCATCAAAAGAAAATCGCCCACCAGAAAGATGAAATCACTGAGCGTCGTCACAGTCTCGACGAAGCCAAAGCCAAAGGCGATGCGGATAAAATCAGTAAACGTGAACACAAACTCGATGAAGCGCAGGAACAACTGAAAGCGCTGGAGTCTCGTGACTATTGAATCAATGGAAGTCTAACGCCTTACACTGGAGAACATCATGTCAAAAGATACCACCTCAGAAAATCTGCGTAACGAACTGAAATTCCTGACGGACACCCTGGAAGAAGTGCTGAACTCCTCTTCAGACAAATCAAAAGAAGAGCTGAGCAAACTGCGCAGCAAAGCGGAACGTGCGCTGAAAGATAGCCGCTATCGCCTGGGTGAAACCAGCGATGCGATTGCCAAACAAACGCGTGAAGCCGCTGCGCGTGCTGACGAATATGTGCGTGATAATCCATGGACTGGCGTAGGTATCGGTGCAGCCGTCGGGCTGGTGCTGGGTGTACTGCTGACGCGTCGTTAATTATGGCTGATTCACATCACGCACACGGGCCGGGTAAAAGCGTTTTCGGCATTGGTCAGCGGATTGTCACTATCCTCGTTGAGATGGTGGAAACCCGTCTGCGGCTGGCGGTAGTCGAACTGGAAGAGGAAAAAGCCAATCTCTTCCAAATGCTGCTGATGCTCGGCCTGACCATGCTGTTTGCGGCCTTTGGGTTAATGAGTCTGATGGTCCTGATTATCTGGGCCATCGATCCTCAGTACCGCCTGGACGCCATGATTGCCACCACTGCGGTGCTGCTATTACTGGCGCTTATCGGCGGTATCTGGACGATGGTTAAAGCAAAACGTTCGACGTTTATGCGCCACACCCGTAACGAACTGGCAAACGATCGGGCGCTGCTTGAGGACGACGAGCGTGAGTAGCAAACTTGAATTGCACAAGCGTAAAGCGTATCTGCTGAGCCAAATCCAGCAGCAGCGGCTGGACCTGTCTGCCAGCCGTCGCGACTGGCATGAAGCCACTGGCGTTTACGATCGCGGCTGGAATACGCTGCTCAGCCTGCGCTCATGGGCGCTGGTGGGCAGCAGCGTGATGGCTATCTGGTCGGTACGCCATCCACGCTTTCTGGTGCGCTGGGCCCGTCGTGGCTTTGGAGCCTGGAGCGCGTGGCGGTTGGTGAAAAGCACCTTACGCCAGCAGCAATTACGCAACTAACCCGCTCTGCCCGGCAAGATCACCTTCTGCCGGGCATCTTCATCCCCCTCTTTCATCATCCAAACACTCAATATCTTTGAAGAAGATAGACAGTTTTCCTTGCTAACAATCCCCCTCCGTCACGTTTACACTCCCTTCCATCGACAGCAAGACCACGGTATCCCCGCGAAATTGCACAATAAATCAATAAACCGCCTGTATGGTTTGATGGAGAGTTAAATGAAAAAATTAGAAGATGTTGGTGCATTGGTTGCACGTATCCTGATGCCAATCCTGTTCATTACCGCAGGTTGGGGAAAAATCACCGGCTACGCGGGAACCCAACAATACATGGAAGCAATGGGCGTGCCGGGCGCACTGCTGCCACTGACCATTCTGCTTGAGTTTGGCGGCGGTCTGGCCATTCTGTTCGGTTTCCTGACCCGCACTACCGCGCTGTTCACTGCCGGTTTTACGCTGCTGACCGCATTCATCTTCCACAGCAACTTTGCTGAAGGTGTTAACTCACTGATGTTCATGAAAAACCTGACCATCGCTGGCGGCTTCCTGATGGTGGCTATCACCGGTCCTGGCGCATTCAGTATCGACCGCGTGCTGAACAAAAAGTGGTAAGCCCGCTATACTGAGTGAAGCGTAAAGCGAGGAGACATCTCCTCGCTTTTGTCATTTTTGAAGGAGAGAATCATGGGACAACTGATTGACGGCGTCTGGCATGACACCTGGTACGACACTGAATCTACCGGGGGACGATTCAAACGTTCTGTTTCGGCGTATCGCAACTGGCTGACCGCCGACGGTGCACCTGGTCCCTCCGGAGAAGGTGGATTTTCGGCAGAAAAAGACCGCTACCATTTATACGTTTCCCTGGCCTGTCCGTGGGCGCACCGCACGCTCATGATGCGGGCACTGAAAGGGCTGGAATCGTTTATCGATGTCTCCGTTGTTAACCCACTGATGTTTGAAAACGGTTGGACCTTTGACGACAGTTTCCCGGGCGCAACTGGCGACAGCCTGTATCAGAACGAATTTCTGTATCAGCTGTATCTGCACGCAGACCCGAACTATACCGGCCGCGTCACCGTGCCTGTATTGTGGGACAAAAAGAACCACACCATCGTTAGCAACGAATCGGCAGAAATCATTCGCATGCTGAATACTGCGTTTGATGGCCTGGGTGCGCGTGCGGGTGATTATTACCCAGAAGCGCTGCGCGGGAAGATTGATGAGTTGAATGGCTGGATTTACGACACCATCAATAACGGCGTGTACAAAGCCGGGTTTGCCACCCGCCAGGAAGCCTACGACGAAGCGGTGACCAACGTCTTCAAATCGCTTGAACGCGTGGAACAACTACTCGGCCAGCACCGCTACCTGACCGGCAATCAGCTCACCGAAGCGGATATCCGCCTATGGACGACGCTGATACGTTTCGATCCGGTCTACGTGACTCATTTCAAATGCGATAAACACCGCATCAGCGATTACCTGAATCTGTACGGTTTCCTGCGCGATATTTATCAACTGCCGGGCGTGGCAGAAACAGTGAATTTCGATCATATTCGCCATCATTATTACCGTAGCCATAAAACGATCAACCCGACCGGGATCATCTCGATTGGCCCGTGGCAGGATCTTGATGAGCCTCACGGACGTGACGTTCGTTTCCGCTAAGTATTCAGGGCATCTATTGATGCCCTTTTTTAATTCATTAATAACGTCTATTCTTACCTCGATCGCTTAAAAAACAAGTGATTGACTGATTATCGAGGCAAGGAAAATGGACTGGTATTTAAAAGTACTGAAGAATTACATCGGATTTGGTGGCCGCGCACGCCGCAAAGAATACTGGATGTTCGTGCTGGTGAGTTTCGTTCTGGCTGGCGTATTGAGCATTATCGACAAAATACTCGGCTGGGAGCGCGTCAGCGGTGAAGGCGTACTGGCCAGTATTTATGGCTTGCTGATACTGATCCCAACATGGGCGGTGCAGTTTCGTCGTCTGCACGACACCGATCGCTCTGCGTGGTGGCTGTTACTGCTGCTGATCCCCATTGTCGGCTGGCTGGTTATCCTGGTCTTCAACTGCCAGAACGGCACGCCAGGCGATAACCGTTTTGGGTCCGATCCTAAACGGATCCCGTAAAGCAAAAAGCGCCTCATCAGGCGCTTTTTTATTTTCAGCAGTCCGCTATTTACGAACAAACAACTTCGGGATCTCGCGCAAGCACCAGGCTTTTGCCTCGCCCATGCTGTCGCGACGCCACGCCATAATAATGTCCACTTCGTTGGTGTATTCCGGGCTGACGACACGCAGCCGCCCTTCAGCAATATCCTGCTCTACTAACGGATACGGCATCGTTGCCACACCCAGCCCGGCTAACAGCGCCTGACGCTTATCTTCAATGGTACTGACCGTCAGGCGAGGCTGCTTGTCGAGCAACTGTACGGTAAGTACCGGACGTTCACGCGCGGTATCAGCCACCGCCACGCCGCGATATTTCACGCGCGTGACTTCCGACAACGGCTCCGGTTCCTGATGAATCGGATGATCCGGTGCGGCCACGTAAACGTTCAATATCGAATAAAGCTTACGGGAGTTTATTTCTGACGATGAACGGAAATGCATGTCCGGGGCGATAACGATATCAGCGCGTCCCTGTTCAAGACGCTCCCAGGCACCAGCCAGCACCTCGGTAATGATCGACAGTTGGGTATTCGCTTTCAGGGCCAGTTTCTCGACCAGCGGGAAAATCTCCGGCGTCGGTACCAGCGCCTCAGCCACCAGTGTCAGGTGCGTTTCCCAACCGCGCGCCAGTGCTTCCGCGTCGGTGGTGAGCTTATCGGCGGCTTCCAGCAAAACGCGCCCGCGTTCCAACAACATCCGGCCAACGTTCGTAAATTTTGTGCGATGCCCTGAGCGGTCAAACAGCACCACATCCAGTTCTTCTTCCAGCTTCTGCATGGTGTAGCTCAACGCAGACGGCACGCGGCCTAGCTCATCTGCGGCGGCGGCAAAACTGCCGCGTCTGTCGATGGCATCCATTACTCTTAACGCTTCCAGCGTCAACGCTCTCTCTTTAGCCATGGCGTTCTCATTCAGGAAATTTGAACATACCCGGCAGAATATCTGGCTAACAATGCAGCGTCCATAGCTTTACCATTGTTTAGTGTAAAGAGAGGTCAAGAATATGATTACTACCCGAACAGCCAAACAGTGTGGACAAGCCGATTTCGGCTGGCTACAGGCGCGATACACCTTCTCCTTTGGACACTACTTCGACCCGAAATTGTTGGGGTACGCCTCGCTGCGCGTGCTCAACCAGGAAGTGCTCGGCCCCGGGGCCTCGTTCCAGCCGCGCGCTTATCCGAAAGTAGATATCCTTAACCTGATTCTGGAAGGTGAAGCCGAGTATCGTGACAGTGAAGGGAATCACGTTCAGGCCAAAGCAGGCGAAGCACTGCTGATAGCGACCCAGCCCGGCATTAGCTATAGCGAGCACAATCTCAGCAAAGACAAATCGCTGACCCGTATGCAGCTGTGGCTTGACGCTTGCCCGGAGCGGGAAAATCGTCCAGTGCAGAAACTGACGCTAACCACCGAAGCGCAGCAGCTTCTTGCGTCCCCGGACGGCAGTCAGAACAGTGTGCAGTTACGCCAGCAGGTGTGGATCCATCACATCCAGTTGGAAAAAGGCGAGCAGCTCAGCTTCACGCTTCACGGGCCACGCGCGTATCTACAATCGATTCACGGGACCGTTCATGCGGTGACGCCTCAGGAAGAGCGCAAAGGGCTGACCTGCGGCGACGGGGCTTTTATTCGTGACGAGGCTAACATTACGCTGGTTGCTGATACGCCGCTGCGCGCTTTGCTGATAGATTTACCGGTCTGACTCGTGCCGACAGGATCCCTCCGTGAGTAAGAAATCAGCCGCAAAACGAAACGAGAAAAAACCAGTGTCACCCACAGCGATTGCCGTTGTTATGGGAACCACCGCCTGCGAATTGAACTACGATGAGATGCTGACGGAGCTGGAAGCGATTGTCAGCGAAGCCGGTGTACGGCTGGCTAAAGAAGAAGCCAGCCTGTAGCTGCCTGATTTAATTAAGTGACCTTACTCGCCATTATCTCAATAATCTGACGGTCTGTGTGCTGCATAGCATTGCTTACCAGCGCACACAGATTGCGGATTGACTGCTCGACATCATTCGCGACAATGCCGTCATTACTGCTGACTACGGTATTGTCCAGCGCCATCAGAACCGCCTTCCATGCCGAGGCAGCACTGGTAGAGACTTTCATAGCACAGCTATTTGATGCGCCATCACAAATCATACCGCTGACATCCCCGATCATGTTGCTTATCGCCATTGAAATACTCTGGTAGCTGCCCTCAATGAGCCAGCTGATCCCTGCTGCTGCTCCCATTGCCGCCGTGGTTGCGGCGCACAAAGCAGACAGCGGAGGGAGTTGATGGTGAATATAAATCGCTGTGAGATGTGAAAGTATCAGAGCCCGCGCCAGCTGCTCGCTATCACATCCAAGATGTTCAGCCACCACCACAACCGGCATAGTCGCGGTAATACCCTGGTTCCCGGAGCCTGAATTACTCATCGCGGGAAGACAAGCCCCCCCCATTCGCGCATCAGATGCCGCAGCGGTGCGGATAATGATGTCGGTTAACAGATCTTTCGCCATTAAGCCTCGTGAACGCTGCCGCTGTAATGTCGAACCAATATGCAAACCGTATTGGGCACGAAGCCCTTCGCGAGACAATTCACTGTTGAGCAAGGCCGCATCAAGAATGAAACCAATTTCTACGAAAGATACGTGTCTGGCAAATTCAATGATTTGCTCAAGGTTAAAGCGTTCCAGGTGGCATTCCTGCTCACTCGCAGCTGGCTGACGTTCTTCTTTTGCATCAAATAAAACTGTACCGTCTTTTTCGACTCTGGTGACTTTTGTGTGTTCACCCGCAATGACCACGGTTGCCGACTCATCTGCGGTATACACCGTGGCGCTGGCGTACAATATTTCGTCGCAAGGTTTCTGGATTGCTACCCTCACTTTACCGCTTGCCAGCAAAAGTTTCCCGGCAGCAATAGCCTCTACCGGTGCACCTTTTAGCACTTCTAAGCCAGCGTGAGGGTTTCCGCCCAACGCACCGACCGCAGCGGCAATAGGCAGGCCAACCATGCCTGTTCCCGGAACCGTCACCCCCATACCATTTTTCATCAGATTTGGTGAAACTGTGGCTTCAATTCGAATGACTCGCCCTGCCAAATGTGAGGCCGCCAATGCACTTGCCAATGCCAGTGAGACTGGCTCTGTACACCCCACTGCTGGCTTCACATTTTGTTTTACAGCACGAATTAATTCGGCCCATTCGGGGTTCATTTCTTGATTTGCCATTTGTTTAGCCTTAATACATATCACTACAATATAAATGCCCGCTTCTTATGAGAAGGCAAGGAATGGAGAAATACACAGCAACAGCCCTGTAATAATGATAATGACCAGCGAGACACCTTTGTATTTATGCAACGCAGGGACTTTATACACTAACCATGCCGGAATTAAGCACCCCACCATGCCAAATATTGGACTGCAAATTGAGGTGAAGCTTAATACGGGGGCATTGAGGACAATGGCACTCCACGCCAACAATATGGCAAACACCATAATTCCTCTTTGCACCCATTTCTCATTGATTTTTTCTTCTGGCATTTTACGACGTAAAATATTAATAACGATGCCTTGTGTCGCTTCACGGAAACCAAGATAAACACCAAAGAAGGCCGTCATCACAGCGAAGATATTTAACACCACGCTCACCACCGTAACCCATGCGCCGGAGGTTCCATTAATAAATTGAGCAGCAATTGCAAGGGCAGAAATATTTTGCTCGTAGGCTTTTACCGCTTCGTCATGTCCCATGGCGAGAGTAAAAGATACCGCGTAAAAGAAGACTGTGACGAAAAGTACACCAAACGCGATATTCATGGCGCGCAACGCTTTGAAACGAGCCACCTCGCGTGATTTTTCCTTTGAACGATAAGAAATAACCATTGGGCTAAGCGTTTGGATAAACAAAATGGACGTCAGCGTAAAAGGCAGCGTTATGATAGCGTTCTTAATAAGTAACCCCATAGGTGGTAATGTTCCTGCGTTATACAAGTGCCACATGCCTATCATTGATACACCGAGGGCCGCGACAACCAGTAGCTTGGTCAACACCATAAAGCTCGAAACTTTAAATAAAATCTGCTCACCACGCGAAGAGATCGCGACCAAAATACAAATCAGTACCAGGCCATAAAAAGGATTATCAGACAAAAGCCCCTTGGTCACTCCGAACGTATGTAAATAAGAAGCACTGTCATTCGTAATCGCTGTGGAATAAACAAACATCCAGATAACCAGCATAATGAAGTAGAGTGCGCCTAGTAATACGCCCCAGTTTTTACCAAGATACCCACTAATAACACTAGGGTAGTCCTTGCACTCCGGTGATTCAGCAAGAGTATTAATGAATAATCGTTGGAAAAGATACATCGCCGGATACCCGACTATCGATGAGAGTAAAAAAACCCACAACCCCATCAATCCAACCTGCACGGGTAAAAAAACTATCCCTGCACCAATGGCCATCCCGATACTCATGATTATCCAGCCAATATCGGTACTATCGAATTTGGTTGCTGCTTGCCATTCGCTCTCTGTCATTCCTGCCCGGTCGGATGATGAAATATCAATCGCAGTTATGCTTCCTGTTTCCATAAAAGTGCTCGCTTATATTTGTAGGTTTTAATTTTGATTATTAATTACAGAGTTATTTCTCAGACGATCGAGTTGCTGAGATTAATGTTTTTCAGGTCTTATTAGAATTCGAAAAGGATAGCGCGAGCGCCGGAGAAAAAGTTTGCTACTCCATCTAAATAATGTGGATAAAAGAGGAAGGTTTTCTCCATTCAGAGAAAAATATGCGCATTTACTTTATATTTTTACGATCATGGAGGAAATAATTATTGAATGCGAGGTGGTAATTCGTTAATACTTTGTTTTTAAAGATTTTTCTATAATTCATATTCCATAAGGGAAACAACTTTCATCTAAGGTACTGTGAGCCAGCGCACCAACCGAGGTTAATGTCCTGTAACAACACTTGCCTCAGTTTTTTTAAGCACTTCACATTCTATAAGCCGTTAAGAATTAACTTCTAAATATTGTATCCATAAAGTTAAGGTTTGGTTTTTTCGACTGCCATCATGCTCTTTCGTTACAGCAAATTATCCCCAAAGCCGATTCACGGATGTCTCACCGTTTGCAATGCCCAGCTGATAAAGCGTAAACGGCGTATCTTTTCCGATAAAGTGAGCAAGCGGAAGTGGCATTAATGGATGATCACATGAGTTGAGCACATCGTTGAAAAGTAGCATAAGAAAACGGCTCCCTGCAGTGGAAGCCGTATAGTGCCGTGGTTTAAGGAGCGCACAACCGATCCTTAACCGATCGGCACTGCGCTAAAACACGGGCTTTTTACTTAATTATTGATGGACTGAATCAAATCGTCCTGGACCTGCTTACGCTGATCGGGTGTCAGCAGTTGGTTCAGGTCAAAATAATATTTCACGCGGTAGTAGCGAATCTGCTGTTCCACTTTGCTAAACGCTTCAAGCTGGTTTTTGACCGCTTTTTCATTCCATTTTCCAGAGTGGATAACGTCAATCAGCGCGCCATCTTTCACGTCTTTCATGGATACCTGTTCAACACTTTTTTCCATTTGGTCATGCAGTTTTTTGATTTTTGCGATCTGATCGTTAGTCAGCTTCAGATGCTGAACGATTGGATCCTGAGAAGGTGCCGGAGCAACCTCGGTGTTTGCAGCCTGCGCAACACCGGTGAAGCCAATCAGAGAAGCTGTCAGCAGGGTAATACGGGTCAATTTGTTCATCGCTAATATCCTTAAAATGGTGACGCGGTTATTATTTCCTAGGGAACCGTGACAAAGTATAAAACTTCATGAATACATATTTGAATGTAAAAGAAAAAAGGCCGCATCAATGGCGGCCTTTGCACAGGGATTATATTTATTTATAGAGGATGGCTGAACCGTCCCACAGACTGGAGTCGGAGGGATTGCCCAGCGCGATAATCTGGTAGTGCCCAGCATTTTCCTGAGCCGCTTTGGCTTTCAGGGCGTGAACCGCATCGTCTGAAGAACCTGCCACACCAGAAATATCCACGGTCCCCATTTGTTGAAGCCCGCTTGCCTGATCGGAATCAATCTGTTTTGGCCCCGCAGCCAGCGCGGTTGCGGAAAGTAACATAAAGACAGCACCTGTCAGCAGAGAAGTTATTTTCATTTTTTAAACCCTCTCGGAATTGATGTAGAAGCGTTTACATCAATAAGTATGTCGCCCGTTCCGGCAGGCGATATAGGACAAGTGCAAAGTCAGTTAATCATTGTGACAGGATTGTGGAGAAAGCATTTCGGGGTATGGCAAGAGCAATACGGCGCAACAAATAAGCGAAACGGTGCCGCAAAGGGCATCGTTTTAATCATCAGAAGTGTGCTTTAGGCGTTCGCGGAACGTAACGAATCTTTCTGCATTTTCTGCTGTTTTTTCATTCCGTACAGGTTCTCGTCGGCCTTTTTATAGCTTTCCGTAAAGCCATGCGTTAACTCACTAATACCGTATGAGAACGAAAGTGGGATGGTAATCTCCCCAATCTACTCAAATGCAAAAACCCGCCGACTCGGAGTTTTATAAGAAGTTGAAGTTGACCGATAAGCTGCTTTCTTTTGGGTATAGCGTCGTGGACAATCATTCATCGCCAACCTGTACATAGCAAAACGCCCTGCGCTGTTTCCACAGCGCAGGGCGTTTATGAATGAGTGAAGCTGACCGATAAGCCGGGTTCTGTCGTGGACAGTCATTCATCTAGGCCAGCAATCGCTCACTGGCTCAAGCAGCCTACCCGGGTTCAGTACGGGCCGTACCTTGTGAACCCCTATTTGGCCTTGCTCCGGGTGGAGTTTACCGTGCCACGAACTGTTGCCAGTCGCGCGGTGCGCTCTTACCGCACCCTTTCACCCTTACCTGATCCCGCTTGCGCGGGCCATCGGCGGTTTGCTCTCTGTTG
>DASXML010000092.1:0-9438 GCA_036495715.1 Scandinavium sp. | reverse complement strand
CCTAACTATGTCAATATACAGCCAAAGGCTGGCAGATTTCAAGGCAAACTACCCTACTGGTGCAGTCAAGTATTGTACAGATACATGGCTAATCTGGAAAGAGAATCTTGTCGCTGCTTGGATTAATCGACAACCTAATTTCGGAGTCACTGTAGTCCAATCGAGGGTTGTCATGCAACTCTAACAGGCTATTTACAGCGTGGCCATGGCGATTTAAGGGGTATATACAACAAGCTAAAGCTCTTTTGGGAAGCCAAGCACCGTAATATTGAATCAACTGTTGCACAGCAGCAATTACGGCCAAAGCACAATGTGAATATCCCTCTTTTTCCTGCTATTTTACAGCACATTCATGCCTACGCTCTTCAGTTGATCCTTAAGGAGAGGGCAAAACTCCCTGCTAAAGGCAAAGTACCTAGTCCTTACTGTAACTGTTCAATTCAGGAGTCAATGGGCCTTCCTTGCCACCATACGATTTGGCAACGACAGCAAGAGGGTGGTGTGATTCAACTAGAAGATATACATCCACATTGGTATATTATTAGGCCGGAATCAAGTACTTATTCTGGGCCTACCATATCACACCCTCTACCTGTTTTGAACCCTCTTCCTGGTCAGGGTCGAGGACGCCCACGTGGAGCTCTAGGTGGAGTCGTACGGCCAACTAGTACACGTCGAGAGCCTTCCTTATTTGAATACGAGACCCCTCCTAGTTCAGCACCTCCTGCAGTCAATCGACCTCCTCAAGAGCGAATTTACGTAGTCAATTCAGGGCTAACTCGGCTTGAAAATGGCCACCAAGACCTGTATGAGCCTGGAACTCAAAGGGAGAGGGCTTATATGAGAGGCCTATCATCGATTTACCACAGATTCTATAGTAGATGCAGCTGCAGCTGCTGCAATAGTAGTGGAAGGGGATGTAATTGATGTAATTGAGGTAGATACTGGTAATTAGAGTATTTTTTCTTGAATTGATGCTAGTGTTGATGCCGCGTATGAGAAAAGGTACATGCGATTACGCGTAAAACGGTACTGTGGCGCAGGTAACTGAGCTGCGCTGAGTAATCAATTATTAAAATGGACTAGGGCGGCGATATAGCTAAGTCTGGCGGCGATTTAGATGAACCCTAATATTTGAGCTATTATAAGCATTAGAGCGCCTGTAATTACAGCTGCTAGTGAGCTATTACCTCCCTTGATTTTTAAGTCTTGGCATTTTGATATAAGATCACCTCGTTATATTCTTTTGATTTCGGGGTACCGATGGTATTCTTATATCGAGGTTCTACTGTATACATTTAGAACTAATCAATTATTATAAAAGAACTGTTGGAACATAGGTCACGTGGTCATGTATCCCTGATTAGTCATCCTTATGATGACTCATCAAATGCCTACTTGGGCACTGCGATCCTTACGATCCTCTGCTTTCGACACCTATTGAACAACGAACAAATCCACCGATTAATAGGCCATACAAGTGCACTAAAGTGATACCAACATTGATCAATGGTTAACCTCACTTAACCATAGAGCAACTAGGTTCACTGCCGTCCCAGCAGCTTCGTTCGATCGAGAGCAGCATCCAATACCTAGCAGCAAAACCACACCAGCGGCCTCACAGCAGCATCCAGCCCCAGCTAGCTTAGAATATATGAAGGCGCCAGTATCCACGGATATTGGCAAGGCACAAGATATTCTATAGTACGCAAATCAAACACCTAGCAGACCTCTTTGTTGAGCCTGTCTGCATACCAGCTTATAAAAGCACCCAGCGATCTAGCTGTCTCACACAGCAACTCAACAGCTTCGCGCAGTACCCAATACCCAAAAAGCCAACAGCCTCGCGCAGTACTCCAGCGTGACGACGCACCTCAGCAGCATCAGCAGCACCCAACAACCCAGCAGCGTCAGCGGCACCCAGCACCCAACAACCCAGCAGCGCTCTCTCAGCACGCACATCAACACCCAAAGATTCAGCAGCACAAGCAGCATACAATCCCAACAGCCTCGCGCAGTACCCCAGCAACCCAGCAGCATTAGCAGCACCAAAACACCCAGCTTCGCCAAAAGCAATTAGCTCCAATAAGAGCACCCCACTTCACAAATATCAGATCGACCTCTGCGAATCGATCCACAACCTTGACACCGTCTGCCACCTTCCTCGCAGGTCTGCCACGTCGAATACCACGTCCAACAGCGCGCCTATAACGCCAGCGCGCTCCTCCCTTCTCTGCCCTGTGCCAGCATCTGCGGCAGCTACGAACCCTGAATATAGCACAACAGCTCCCTGAAGGATACGAAAACGGGAGTGATCGACCCCGCAACCTCGAACCTCGAAAAGTGCTCTACCACGTTCCCTTCGGGTCAAGCGCTCTTTAGACATTGCCAGATTGTCAACCCGTCAATTGTACCAATTGCGGATCCACATTCCCTCGAATACTACCAATACTACCCTACACAAGCATGTTCGGGGATGTCGCCGTCCAAAGAAAACAGAGGATATAAATGAGAGCGTAAAGAAGCAAGAGAACCAGGAAGAGTTGCCAGGGGAAGTTTGCACACAAAGAAAACTAGGGAGGACCAACTTTATACAAAGCGGCAGCCACGATTGGACGTCTGCAAATACAAATCAGCGGTTATGATGTCTGACAACCGTTTTTTTATTCGTTTTTATTCTCTTTTGCATCACGTTCATTACGACAAATCTCAGACTTTCCAGAAGAACGAATATTCCTGATTTTCCTTCGAATATTCGGAAGCAATTTCTTTCGATTTTTCCGAAGCACTCTTTCGGCACCACGAGCCTCGTCAGCCTTCTTTCAACACTGCGAATACGATGCTAGCCTCGAGTTTCCTCGCCACGCACCGTACAAAGACAGAATTGCCAGTATTGGGAGTACGAAAGCACGCGTTTTGCCCCTGAACCTCGATTTGTCCCTGGACCCTTCAATTCGATTCTACCTACCAACCGTCGTCGTCAAGCCTTACCGCTTCCCCCATTCGGCTTTACCCTTGAGCCCTGACTCCCTGAGCTTCGACCCCTGAGTCTCGCTCACTCAATTCACGTGTTTTTCTTTTGGGATGGAAAAATGGATGGATTACAAGGCTTACGTATGCAACGGCGTACGGTAAGAATAGAGGATCGATTTCGGTTGGATTAGTACTAGGATAGCCGTTCTACGCACAAAGAAAGAACTGCCAGTGTCGGAATATATATCACGTGCTTATCACGTGGTGTGGCACTAGGCCGCATTCGGCTAGTCCAGGGGGTGAGCCTTAAGCTCATCCTTCGCGACTCGCGCTTCTTCCGAAGAGAATGAAGAAAGAACAACAGAACCAACCTCGACTCAGAGTGACCACCCGTGAGACCAACACTGATCAGTGGTTAACTTCACACAGCATTTCTATGTCTGTTGAAATAACCACAGAGCAACTAGGTTGATTGGAAGAGACACGATTTCGCGGCATTTCTATGTCCACGGAACCCGTGTGCTAGAGGAATCTAGTTCAGGAGCCCTGTATTTCCATACACCCTGTTCAAGGATTTCAAAGACTCTAAGCGTTTACCTGAGTCCGCGTCCATCACGCAGAACAATCTTGCGTACACGCCAATAGCCTTTCGGAAGTGAACCGACGCCTATCAATTCGGAACGCAAAAACGTGTCAACTACGCAGAACAACTTCGTATACACGCCGACAGCCCTTCGAAAGTGAACCGACGCCTATCAATTTGAAGCGCCGAAAACGTGTCAGTTACGAATAGCCAACAGAGATATCTCGATACCTTTCTCGATTCGTAGCAATGTCTTACCTCCCAGAACATCAACGTATGCTGATCGATGAGGAAACCTGGGGCAAGGACCTCGATCCCGATGAACCAGAGGGACTCACCCCCGAAATGATCAATGGTCATATCCTATATAATACCCAAGTCTACGCTTACGAAGAATGGGAAGACTATGATCTACGGGAACATTTTACAACAAGCTTCCAAGGCTGGACAAAGGAACTGTTCGATAAAGCAAAGAATGACCTTGTCATTGGACTTCGGGACCAACTACGAATCCATGGTGTCTTTATTGCAAAGGATGGGAAGAGTGTTGCAGGGAACATATCAAAAGCTCTTGAAGGCGATTTCCATGAGTGGACAGACCCTGAGGTTGAGTATATGCTGAAGACAACACATATCTTCAAATCGAGCTTCAACCCTAACCGCAATCAGAACCAAGCTCATAACCAACAACAGCAGATACGACCTACCCAACTTACCCCACAAGATACACCCGTACGCTCTCACACTCCTATTGGAGCAGATAACACTCCACGACTTTTGACTGACCTTACGAAACTATACAATGATGACAAGCGATTTGGTGGCGAACTGTACGATATCTTCGACAGCAAATACAAGATTTTCTGTGATGATTGCACAAAGATTGGACTGCCAGAATACGAATGGCACAAATCCTTCTCAACAATGCTCAAAGGCCGAGCCGCTATGTACTACTATGACAGGATGGCAGGATACGACTTTCCACTCAGCACAATGACCCAGATGATGAAAGACCACTTCCATACAGAGGAAAACCGCCAATTCTACCTGTCAGAATGGAGAGAGACAACATTTCCAAAGCTAATCGGTGAAAACCCAGGGAAATCACGCTTAGAAGTCCTACAGATCCTATTCGACAAACTCCAGGATATTCAACGAGGACTATCTGTAGTCTACCAACAGGAAGTCAGTCTCCGAGACCAGATCCTCAATGCCTGCCGAGGTGTTGAAGAATGTAGTATGGCACTATTCAAACCCGCAACGACGTACGAAGGAGTCTGTTCTGATCTACGATCTGCAATCGGCGCTGCTACTCGTAACCGTGAAGCCCGTAACACGCACCAATTCCTTTCCTACAGTGACAACGGAGGCAACAACTATGGTGACAGTGACGAGAACGGCCAGTATTGGACCGATCGAACATACGGAGGCAGTGGCAGATGGCGGGGCCGTAACAACTTCGATCATCAAGGCCGATATAGCAACCCCCGAGGCAACTCCCGTCGTGGCAACCTCCGCCCTTCTCGTTTTTCTCCACCCCAATCCCAAACACGTCAGAAGAAGTGCTATGTATGTAACGAACCCAACTGCTGGTCAACGAGGCATACTATCGAAGAACGCCGAAAAGCATTTGATAAGTTCCGACAGTCTACGTATATGCTAGGCACTGAATCAACCGTGGCAGCATTTCAGTCTTTCCTTACTGAATTTGAAGGTGTCGAAGGACTTGACGACCAACTGGATGAGACCCAACAACTTCTCATGGACCTAGAACTGGAAAATGAGGACCAATTTTTCACAGAACAATATCATACAGAATTTGGAGACATCACCGGTACCCAAACTGTTGCTTTTCTCAATGACCAATCAGTTTTCCACGCAGTAACCGGGATCGATATGTTCAGTATTACCCCTAAACCACGAGAAGACAATTCGATATTCACATTTGAGGACCGCTACTCCGCCAAGATCTTCCAGGGAATCATGCCTGATACAGGAGCTGCTGGTGTATCAACAGCCGGGCAGTCACAATCAATCGCTCTCCAGCAATTGGATTCGAGTATCAAGATTGATAGCTCTACTGCTGGTCAACACCAAATTCGCTTTGGAAAAGGCGAGGCAGTCTCTATTGGAACCCTACAAGTGCCCACCCCCTTAGGAACCATCACCTTCCATGTTATCCCTACGAATACACCATTCTTACTCTGTCTTCGGGATATGGACAATCTAAAGATTAAATTCGATAACCTCGACAACGTCCTGATCCAAAACGGTAAAAGGTTCCCTATCGTCCGAAAATGGGGACATCCATGGCTACTACTGAACCGGTTAGAGCAGAGCATTGCCTGGAGCCACCTGACTGAGACTGAACTACGCCAGCTACACCGCCGATTCGGTCATCCATCAGTCCGCCGGCTCTCAGACCTCCTACAACGAGCAGGCCATGAAGTCGAAGTCAAGATGATTGAGCACCTCGCCAAATACTGCCACCAATGCCAGATGAATAGCAAGGCACCTGGTCGATTCAAGTTCACGTTAAGAGACGACTTCGAGTTCAATTTCGAAATCATCATCGACGTCATGTACATCGACGGTAAACCAGTTCTCCATATCGTTGATACTGCGACCGCATTCCAAGCCGCCCGATTCCTGAAAGACATGTCCGCCAAAACCGCCTGGGATACATTAAAGCTGTGCTGGATCGACACATATCTTGGACCACCCGACTACATCGTTCACGATGCTGGGAAGAACTTTATCTCTACAGAATTCAAGCGGAACGCGCGATCATTATCGATTGAAGTCAAGGAGATACCCGTGGAAGCACACAACAGTATCGGCAAGGTAGAACGCTACCACGCACCACTGAGACGAGCATTCGAAACTATTCGTGACGATATACCAGACGTAAGCCCCGAAATCATTTTGCAGATGGCTGTGAAAGCAGTGAATGACACGGCTGGACCAAATGGCCTTGTCCCTACACTACTTGTTTTTGGAGCATACCCCCGAATGACCAACGATTCCCCTCCATCACCTTCTATCACACAGAGAGCTGAAGCCGTCCGCAAGGCTATGAAGGAAGTACGACATCTCCACGCTGAACGACAAGTTAAAGACGCGCTCACAATGCGAAATGGCCCAAACACCACAGTAACCACCCGTCTACCGCCGAATTCAGACGTACGAGTATGGCGTGACAAAGCTAATTGGACAGGCCCTTTCAAACTGATCGCCAGTGACGGCGAAACATGTACTGTTCAAATGCCCTACGGACCCACGAATTTCCGCTCTACAGTTGTGAAGCCCTACTATACCAACGGCACCTCCCTTTCTCCCAATGCTCACCCAGAGGATGATTCTGATAAGGATACTCCTGAAACTGGGAATAACGCCGAACTAGATACTGACCAACAGCAAGAACAACCAATCGCCCGTCGAGGCCGTGGCCGCCCAAAAGGATCCAAGAACAAGTCAAAGACCCACGTACGCTTCGCTGAGGATATAAATGACACAATTGAGGATGAAGATTTCGACGACTATTTCATTACTGCCCTGAATGATGGAATAGAGCTCACAATGACCTTCATGTCAAGTAAGGAGGAATCTGACCGACTACTCGCCTTGAAACTCCGTCAGGAAAAGAAGATCACTACACCCGGTGAACCTTTCGAATTATCTGACAAGAAAGAGATCGATACTCTCATCAGCAATGGAGTCTTCCGTTTCGAGCAATATGACGCTACTAAACACGGGAAACCCCGAATCTTCGAATCACGGCTCGTTCGAGAAATCAAAGGCAAGGCTACCGATACCCCTTACGAGAAATCAAGGCTTGTTATTCAAGGATATCAGGATAATGGGAAATCAATGATCCTCACGCAATCACCAACAATTCAACGCGCAAGCCAACGTGTTATCATGACACTAGCACCCTCACTGATGAAGCTCCCAGACCGTAAGATCTCATTGTGGCTCCGCGACATCACCCAGGCCTACGTTCAGTCACAGACAAAGCTGAATCGCTTAGTCTTAGCTCACCTACCCAAGGAAATTGCATACCTCTACCCTGAAGGAACGATTATGGTCGTTGTCAAACCACTTTATGGGCTTGCCGAAGCAGGCACTCATTGGTGGGCTACATACAGCAAACACCACAGAGAAAGACTGATGATGACAACCTCGACGTACGATCCATGCTTTCTAATCACTACATCAAAGGACAAGTTCGGTCTAGTAGGGATGCAAACCGACGACACAATCATCCTGGCAGATGAACAATTCTCGACCCTAGAGGAAAAGGAACTTATTTTCCTCGCCAAACCCAAGGAGAAGCTGACACCTAAAACGGCGCTAATCTTCAATGGCTGTATCCTGACAAGAAGTGGTGATGAACTCATGCTACGTCAGAAAGAGCAAGGCAAAAAGATCGAGCTAATCGATGCTGATACACCTGACTTCCAGCAAAAATACGTTGAGCAACGTGCCCGTGGAGCCTACATTGCTACTATTTGTCAACCAGAGGCTGCATTCGACCTATCAGTTGCAGCTCAAAACAAAGAACCGACAAAGGAGGACATCACTGCGCTGAACAAACGACTACAGTGGCAATTAGATCACCTGGATCGTGGCCTCAAGAATATCCCATTGGACCTCTCGACAGCCAAGCTCTTCGTCTTTGTCGACGGATCATTTGCAAACAACAAAGATTTGAGTTCCCAGATCGGCTATATCATCGCTATTGCAAATGAGACCACAGGAACAGAAGAATTCACAATTCAAGGCAACGTGATACACTGGAGCTCAACCAAGAGTAAGAGAGTGACCCGAAGCGTGCTTGCTTCTGAAATCTACGGTATGGTCGGAGGCGTTGACATGACTTTCGTCATCACCTCTACACTCAACATGATCATGGACCAGTTGAATCTTCCCACAATCCCAATGATTGTCTGTACGGATTCCTATTCGTTGTACGAATGCATTGTCAAACTCGGATCTACAAAAGAGAAACGTCTCATGATTGACATCATAGCACTCCGACAGATGTATGAACGCAGAGAGATGTTTGATATCCGTTGGATCAACGGTCATGACAACCCAGCTGATGCGATGACGAAGTCCGCACCAAACAAGTCATTGGAGACTTTCCTTGATACGAACAGCCTACGAATCCGCGTTGAAGGATGGGTGAAAAGGGAGCAAGCATCGATGACTTGAACCCAGTTGCTATACGTTTTGCGAGACTTATATTGCAAAGGCAATAGTGAGTGAGGAGGACAGATTGACTTGATTTGACTTGACTTGACTTTATTTCCTCATTCGTTCTGACTCTCGAACTTCATGTTTGAGACTCGTTTCCTTTCCACAAAAGAAGAATTCCCAGTGTCGGGATATCCGTATCACGATATCTGAATCACGCGCTTCTCGCTTATTAGATACGCGAGCCTGACGCGTATATGTATTTACTATATATCCCTTCCTTCCTCCCTTCCTTGGAGAGAGAGAAAAAAGAACAACAGAACCAACCTCGACTCGAGTTACAGAGTGATCACCCGTGAGACCAACAGCAAGTGTCTAACCACCCCGCATTTGGCTACCTGGATCCTTTACAACGCCACAATTTATTCCATCCTTTAATCCTTTATATGGTGATTCTTCGTATTTTTATGAGTCTTCGATCAATATTTTATAACAGTAGCACTTAAGGCATCTTCTACTATTATAAGTTTAGTCAAAATCTTCTTATTTTAAGCTACATCCTAACATTTTAAAATTTGTCCACTACTCCCCTTGAAAGCTACAGTCCTACCAATTACAATATTCTATAAACAGACCTCTAGCTTTCTAGGGAAAATATTTCTGGCTCGATCTAGCGTTTTGTG
>DASXML010000091.1:0-24834 GCA_036495715.1 Scandinavium sp. | reverse complement strand
CGAAGCACCGATTTCAATTGCGGGACCGGGGGGATTGCAAAGGGGAATCCGGTCATTCCCCTTTGCCCGTTCACGGATGAAAGTGCAGAGGTGTCTGCGGAAATCAGGTGAACGGAAAAGCGACCACCGCGCTTAACTGACGGGCATTACCTGTTTATCAGGGCCTTTTTCTTATTCCTGCCAGACAACAACCCGGTTGCGGCCATTTTCTTTGGCCTGATACATCGCTTCGTCGGCACGCTGAACGGCCATTTCAGGCGACGCTAAAGGTTGATTGGTTGTGAACACACCCATGCTGATGGTGACGCGTTCAGGCAGTTGTGCATGGCTGCTGTTTTCATCATGGAGACAAATGTGTTCCCGAATGCGTTCTGCAATCTCTAGCGCATTTTGTGCGTCAGCATTGACCAGCATTAAAGCAAATTCCTCACCGCCAATGCGTGCGGCCACGTCGTCTTTACGGACCGACTCTTGTAAAATTGCAGCTACGAACTGAATAACCTTATCTCCCTGTAAGTGTCCATAGCGATCATTGATGCGTTTGAAATGGTCGAGATCACAAACAATCACCGACAGCGGCGCGGCAGGAGAAACCGTTGCTATCTGGCTTTTTAGCGAATCATAAAAATAGCTACGGTTGAACAGGCCGGTCATCGTGTCACGAATAGAGTTCTGATAAGAGTGCAGATACCGGGTGTTTGACTCGCGGTACAGAGTAAACACGTCGTACAGCAGGACAAAAATCAAAAATAGGGTGGCGGCAGTTTCAAACAGTCGTGCCTGATACCAGGCGTGTCCCGTGATAGAAACAGAAGGCAATAACAAAATAAGGGTGAAGATATAGAAGACACAAAACAAATAACCGCTAAACCAGAAGATATTTCGCATCCGGGTCATCACTAACATGACGACCAGTGTGATCAGCCAGATTAGGACTAATCCGCCGATAAGATAGTTACGCCACACAGGGGAATAAAGTTGTGTCAGATTATCAATCAAATACAGATTCATTCCGGCATAATGGCTGGAGTAAAGCCATGCGATGCCAATGATGAGTAAAGTAAAGCCGAAGATTAGAGATAGAATAACCGTGTGATTGCGCCGACTATGAATGTTGCTATGGCGGTAGCGATACAAAAAAATTGAGACGGTGAATAATACAGCCATCAATATATTACGGAAGAAATAGTAAAGAACCGCGTCATTATAACGTGTATGTGTCGTCGAGGCACACAGGAGCCAGTCGGAGTAACTGCCGAGTGTGCCCATCATCAGTGCGGCGGAGCCTGCAAACGCACAGGCGATGGCCATCAGGTATAACCGATGTTTATCACACAAATACTTCATCACCATGAAGCAGGCGATCATGATGTGAAAGACCATCAAGAAAATCGTCATTGCCGGAAACAGTACCGGAGACATCGTAGGGATACGATGAATGATCTGACTGGAAAAAAGGTGTAATAACAAAATGGAGAGTACTGCGATGCCTAAAAACAAAAGCAAGCGATTAAAAGGAAATGCTTTTTTATCAATCATATTTAGATCCTGACGCACAAAATAAAAACAATAAAGTGCTGGCATCCAACCAGCAGGGCGGTGAGTTTACAATTGAGAGTGAAAGTAAATATTGCGCGGGCGCAAGTAAAATATATCGCTAAGCGAAAATGAGGGGCATTTGTGTATCAATATATGTGGGAAATAATGAGGGAACGGCAAGAAAGGTAAAAAGTAGCGTGTGGCCGAAAGACCACACGCCGAATAATTAGCGTGGGGAAACGGTGACCTGGCTGCCGTTGCTCGCCATCACGACGCGCTGACCCGCAGAAAACTGGGTATCGCCCTGTTTCTGCACAACCATAATGGTGTTGCCGTCGTCTTTACGGATTTCCAGCTCAACGCCCTGGGTTTTGTTCATTGCACCCTGAACGCCCTGGCCCGCTACGCCACCCGCCACTGCACCGGCTGCCGTGGCCAGTGAACGGCCCGTGCCGCCGCCAACGGTATTCCCCAGGAAACCACCCAGCACTGCACCGCCGATAGCACCGATGACATTAGAATCATCGCCGCCCTGAATTTGTACCGGACGGGTATGGACAATGGTCCCGTAGGTTACATTTTGAACCTGTTTGGCTTCGGATGCGGAATAAACGTCCCCGGACAGGCCACTGCTGCTGACACAACCGCCAAGCGTTAAACCAATCATCGAAACGGCCAATACACGTAACTTCATTTATGAATCTCCTGTTCACCAAGAAACGCTCTTGAGAGCATCCTTACACCGCAATTATATGGCATTTATGCGCCTCAGGTCATATGTTCTGCGAGGTTCTGCCAAAAAAATTGTACGCTATTTGTGCTTAACCCGGGGTAAACAGCCGCGATGTCGGCCCATTGAATTCATTCAGCAAAGTGCAATGGCTCACGTTTGTTAAATTTAGTTAGTGGGCAATAGCATTAACATAGACTTTATGTTTCAGTGTGACTCTCTCTCATGAACTCAGGAAGGCGCATGAAATCGGGTCGCTATATTGGTGTGATGTCGGGCACGAGCCTCGACGGTGTAGATGTCGTGCTTGCGGCGATGGACGATAGTATGGTGGCCCAACAGGCCAGCTTGTCGTATCCCATTCCTATTGCCCTCAAAGAAGATATTTTAGCGATTTGCCAGGGGCAACAGCTGACACTTTCACAATATGGTCAGCTCGATACGCGTCTTGGGCATCTGTTTGCTGACGCCGTGTTGGCGCTAATGGCACAGGAAAAGCTTTCCGCGAGTGATATCGTGGCAATGGGTTGTCATGGGCAGACCGTTTGGCACGAACCGGACAGCGATGCACCGCATACGCTGCAAATCGGTGACAACAACATTATTGCCGCCAAAACGGGTGTTACCGTGGTAGGGGATTTCCGTCGGCGGGACATTGCGCTGGGTGGTCAGGGCGCACCGCTGGTGCCTGCATTCCATCACGCGCTGCTGGCGAATCCACACGAACGTCGCATCGTCCTGAATATTGGTGGTATCGCCAATCTGTCGTTGCTGTGTCCGGGCCTGCCGGTAAAAGGGCATGACACGGGGCCGGGAAACATGTTGATGGATGCGTGGATCTGGCGCCAGTGCGGTAAACCCTATGACAAAGACGCTGAGTGGGCGAATTCCGGAAAAGTAATCCTGCCTCTATTGCAGGAAATGCTCAGCGACCCGTGGTTTGCACTACCTGCACCGAAAAGCACCGGACGTGAATATTTCAATTACGGCTGGCTTGAGCGCCAGTTAGCGAAGCATCCTGGACTGGCGGCGAAAGATGTAATGACGACGCTGACAGAATTGACCGCGGTAACCATCAGCGAACAAGTCTTGCTGAGCGGTGGTTGTGAACGACTGTTGGTATGCGGAGGCGGAAGCCGTAATCCATTGTTGATGGCCCGCCTCGCCGGGTTACTGCCGGGAACAGAAGTTTCAACCACCGATGACGCGGGTGTGAGTGGCGATGATATGGAAGGTTTAGCCTTTGCGTGGCTTGCCTGGCGCACACTTTCCGGGCTTCCAGGGAACCTTCCGTCAGTGACAGGAGCCAGTGAAGCAACTGTCCTGGGAGCCATTTTCCCGGCAAACCCGGTGCAGAATAAGAGTTAACTGACTGAGTCGCGCACCTATTGCCGATAGAATGGAAGCGTTAAGGGAGGGCAACTGCCCTCCGGGACCAGGACAGTCTTAAGGCAAGCCAATGAAAAAAATTCTCCTCACTGTAGTACCGTTGATAGCCCCTCTGATGCTCTCAGGTTGTAGCTACTACAACCAGTTCGTTGAGCGGATGAACACCGACACGCTGCAATATCAGTGTGATGAAAAACCATTGACCGTTCACCTCAATAACACACGTCAGCAGGTCGATTTCATCTATGACAATCAGCAGCAAACGCTGACGCAGGGGATTTCTGCTTCGGGTGCGCGTTATACCGATGGCATCTATGTTTTCTGGTCGAAGGGCGACAGCGCAACGGTCTACAAACGTGACCGTATCGTACTGAATAACTGTCAGTTACAAAATCCGAAGCGTTGAGATTTTGCTGATGGCGGCGCACAATAGCGTTACCTGAAGACAACTTCGTAAACGCTATGTCTGACAACGACGATCTGCAGCAAATCGCGCATCTGCGCCGTGAGTACACACGTGGTGGCCTGCGTCGCCACGACCTTCCTGCTGAACCATTGGCATTGTTCGAACGCTGGCTGGGCCAGGCCTGTGAAGCCAAACTCGCTGACCCGACCGCCATGGTCGTAGCGACCGTGGACGAAAACGGTCAACCGTATCAGCGTATCGTGTTGCTCAAACATTACGATGAAAAAGGGCTGGTGTTTTATACCAACCTCGGCAGTCGTAAAGCTCATCATCTTGAACAAAATCCGCGTATTAGCCTGTTGTTCCCCTGGCATACCCTGGAACGTCAGGTGATGGTCACCGGCAAAGCCGAACGTCTTTCAACGCTGGAAGTGGTGAAATACTTCCATAGCCGTCCACGCGACAGCCAGATTGGGGCGTGGGTGTCCAAACAATCCAGCCGCATTTCGGCGCGTGGTATTCTCGAAAGCAAATTCTTCGAACTTAAACAAAAATTCCAACAGGGCGAAGTTCCACTGCCGAGTTTCTGGGGCGGATACCGCGTCCCTATCGAATCGATGGAGTTCTGGCAGGGCGGCGAGCATCGTCTGCACGATCGTTTTCTGTACCAGCGTGAAAACGACGCCTGGAAAATCGACCGCCTCGCGCCATAATCGCGCATTTTGTTGCGTTAAGCGCTGGCACTACACGGGCTGGCGTTTTATTCTATTGGCCTTTCGCATCTGGCGAAACGTCGTGTACCGGCAAAGGTGCAGTCTGTTTTATACATGGAGACTTTGATGGCGAGCAGTAACTTGATTAAACAATTGCAAGAGCGGGGCCTTGTGGCTCAGGTGACGGATGAGGAAGCGTTAGCAGAGCGACTGGCGCAGGGCCCGATCGCGCTCTATTGCGGCTTCGATCCCACCGCTGACAGCTTGCATTTGGGGCATCTCGTTCCCCTGTTATGCCTGAAACGCTTCCAGGAAGCGGGCCACAAGCCTGTGGCTCTGGTGGGCGGCGCAACTGGCCTTATCGGCGACCCAAGTTTCAAGGCAGCAGAACGTAAACTGAACACCGAAGATACCGTGCAAGAGTGGGTGGATAAAATCCGCGGACAGGTTGCGCCGTTCCTCGATTTCGACTGTGGCAGCAACGCCGCAATCGCGGCGAATAACTATGACTGGTTTGGTGGCATGAACGTGCTGACCTTCCTGCGTGACATCGGTAAACACTTCTCAGTGAACCAGATGATCAACAAGGAAGCGGTCAAACAGCGTCTGAACCGTGACGATCAGGGCATCTCCTTTACCGAGTTTTCTTACAACTTGTTGCAGGGTTATGACTTCGCGTGCCTGAACAAACTGCACGGCGTGGCGCTGCAAATTGGTGGTTCTGACCAGTGGGGCAACATCACTTCCGGGATCGACCTGACCCGTCGTCTGCACCAGAATCAGGTGTTCGGTTTGACCGTTCCTCTGATCACCAAAGCAGATGGCACCAAATTCGGTAAGACCGAAGGCGGCGCGGTATGGCTGGATCCGAAGAAAACCAGTCCGTACAAGTTTTACCAGTTCTGGATCAACACCGCCGATGCGGACGTGTACCGCTTCCTGAAATTCTTCACCTTTATGGACATCGCTGAAATTAATGCGCTGGAAGAAGAAGATAAAAACAGCGGTAAAGCCCCGCGCGCCCAGTGTGTGCTGGCCGAGAAGGTAACCCGTCTGGTTCACGGTGAAGAAGGCCTGGTTGCGGCAAAACGCATCACTGAAAGTCTGTTCAACGGGACGTTGAGTGACCTCAGCGAAGCCGATTTTGAGCAGTTGGCGCAGGATGGTGTGCCAATGGTTGAAATGGACAAAGGCGCCGACCTGATGCAGGCGCTGGTGGATTCAGAGCTGCAGCCGTCCCGTGGTCAGGCGCGTAAAACTATCGCGTCCAATGCGGTCACCATTAACGGTGAGAAGCAGATTGACCCGGAATACACGTTTGCAGAAAACGACCGTCTGTACGGACGTTACACGCTGCTGCGTCGTGGTAAAAAGAACTACTGCCTGGTGTGCTGGAAGTAATATTTTAAACGGAGCGGGCCAACAAAACGCGATGTATTCGTAGGCCCGTGCAAGCGAAGCGCCGCCGGGCGATCACAGCCAGTAAATGAACAAATAAAAGGCCGCAAACGCGGCCTTTTTTACGTTTCGTGAATGCCAGAAGGGCTTAGCTCAGGCCTTCCGCTGCCATTGCTGCCGTCACGCCAGGACGTGCCGCCACGCGAGCCATATAAGCTTCAATGTTTTTCAGCCCGCTCATATCCAGTTTTACCGCATGCGCCCAGCGCAGAACGGTAAACAGATAACCATCGGCAATCGTGAAGCGATTTCCGCAGATCCACTCGCCATCACGCAGTGCGTCGTTCACATAGCTGAGTTTCTTCTCCAGCAGCGCACGTACGGTCGGTTTGAAGTCTTCCGGAGTGTCAGGACGGAACAGTGGCGTAAATCCTTTGTGCAGCTCTGTAGCGATGAAATTGAGCCATTCCAGCGTTTTGTAGCGAGCGATGCTACCTGCAGGTGCCAGCAGTTGGCGATCTGACTTGGTATCAGCAATGTACTGCATAATCGCCACGCCTTCGGTCAGCAGCGTATTGTCATCCAGCAGCAGAGCGGGGACCTGGCCTTTTGGGTTTACGTGCCAAAAATCTTCCCCGTTTTCCAGCACCTTTTTTGCGAGGTCAACGCCAACCAGTGAAAAGTCCATACCGCTTTCCTGCAACGCGATATGAGAAGCGAGGGAACAGGCACCGGGTTTGTAGAACAATTTCATGACGAACTCCTTTAGACACAGATGTGTTCTCTATCCTAGTGTGCGGACAGATAAAAAAAAAGCCGCTGAACGTATTCAGCGGCTTAAATTATTCGGTTTCCCGGGGAATATTATGCAGTCGCTGTTTCGCGAGCTTTAACATCTGCTTCGTCGTCAAGCGTCATGCGGTTCAGCTTAGGTGCGAGCAGAATCATCAGGACGGCAATCACAGCGGTCGCAATACCGATTTTCAGGAACACATCACCGTACACGTGCAGAGACAGCAGCGGATCGGTTACGTTTTCTGGAACCGCCATCAGGTTCGCGATTTTACCGGCGATGATAGCCGCACCGGCAGTGGTCAGGAACCAGCTACCCATGATGAAGCCCATCAGACGCTGAGGAACCAACTGTGCAACCATTGCCAGGCCCAGACCAGAGATCATCAGTTCACCGATGGACTGCAGGGCATAGCTCAGAATCAGCCAGTTAACGGAAACGATACCTGCGTCAGAAGCGAATTTCGCACCCATTGGCAGCACCAGGAAGGCACAAGAGCACAGCACCATACCGACAGCAAACTTATGTGGCATCGGCAGACGGTCGCCCATCTTGTTATAGATAGCCGCCAGAATCGGGCTACCAATCATAATCCAGAATGGGTTCAGTGCCTGGAACTGCTCGGGTTCGAACGCGATACCCAAGATAGAGTGCTCAACGTTACGGATAGCGAAGAAGTTCAGAGAGGTAGGCATCTGGCTGTAGAGCACGAAGAACACAACCGCTTCCATCATCAGAATGAAGGCAACGATCATCTTACGACGCGCAGCGCCTTTCATCGCAAAGGCTTCTTTACCAAAGATGCAGATGATACCCAGCGCAACCACGCCCAGAACCATACGTGCAACACCCTGGTTGTGCAGCAGCCAGGTCGCGATGGTCACCAGAACCACAACACCAACGATAGTGGCCAGCAGTTTGCCGATGTTTACCGGGGCGAAGTCAGGTTTAGAACCGTAGTTTTTAACCCACTTACGGCAGAATGCGAAGTTGACGACGGTAATACACATCCCAACAACGCTGAGCGCGAACGCGACGCTCCAGCCATATTTCGCTGCCAGCCACGGAGTGGCAAGCATAGAGAAGAAGGAACCGATGTTGATGGACATGTAGTACATGGTGAATGCACCGTCCAGACGCGGATCATCTTTATCATAGCAGGTAGAAAGCAAGGAAGACGGGTTGGCTTTGAACAGGCCGTTACCGACCGCAATGGTCGCCATACCCATATAGACCATGGCCGCATCGTGACCGGAGAAGGCCACCATCGCATAACCAATCGCCAGAACAATAGCACCCAGCATAATAACGCGCTTGGTACCCAGTACTTTATCGCCCAGCCAGCCGCCGACCGCGACCAGACCATACACTAAAGCGCTGAAAGAGGAGAACAACGTAATGGAGTCCGCTTCGGACATGCCCAGTTGTTTCACCAGATAAACGGCCATGATGCCTTGCAGGCCGTAAAAACCGAAACGTTCCCACAGTTCAATGGAGAAGATCAAATAGAACGCTTTTGGTTGTTTGAAAGCGTTGAGACTCACGCTTTCTTCTGTTGGTTTATTGTTTGCAGTAGACACTTATACCTCTTTTTTGCATCCCATATTAACGGGGTTCGTGGGCGTGACGATCGTTTCGACATCCGCCTTATAATTATTCTTGGAGGGGAAAACGGCAGGTAATGTTCACTATCCATGGCCTTCGCACAAGAGGTTTGTAATATTCCGTTACACATATGGGTGGCGTTATATTCTTCCGGTCATCCAAATGTTATTCAGCGTTTAACTTCACCGTTTCGTTTCTACCAGATTTTTTCACTACTGATATGCGTGTTTTATCGTCAAATGGCTATATGTTCTGCTGATTTGCGCGTTGGATAGTGATATGGGCCAATATTCTTAAAAATAGTGGTGATATGTCTGGTTAAAAAACGGTTAACCACGGCATCGGTAAAGGTTTGAGTGATTTTTCATAACACTTGCTTAACGTTGTGTTATCGAAGTGATCTGGCTCACATTTATAGCGAAAATTTTGCTCATAAAAAAACAATTAACCGGGATGAGCGATAAATGACCGAATGATACGTTAAAACCAGGCGTCGGAGAGGGACATCAGAGGGCGGGAGCGCCGTGCGGCAACACGGCGAAAAAATCAGAGATCAACTTTCTCTTTAAACTCACACAGGTCTTCAATTATGCAGGAACCGCAGCGAGGTTTGCGGGCAATACAGGTATAACGCCCGTGTAAAATGAGCCAATGATGACAGTCCACTTTGAATTCTGCGGGCACCACTTTCAGCAGTTTTTCTTCAACCTGTTCGACGTTTTTGCCAGGCGCAAAGTTCGTGCGATTACAAACGCGAAAGATATGGGTGTCGACGGCGATAGTCGGCCAGCCAAAAGCGGTGTTTAACACCACGTTGGCGGTTTTACGCCCAACGCCGGGCAGGGCTTCCAGCGCCGCACGGTCTTCTGGCACAACGCTGTCGTGCAGTTCGACAAGCATTCGGCAGGTTTTAATCACGTTCTCGGCCTTGCTGTTAAACAGGCCAATGGTTTTGATGTACTCTTTTACGCCGTCTACGCCGAGAGCCAGCATCGCTTCCGGCGTATTCGCCACCGGGTAGAGTTTTGCCGTGGCTTTATTGACGCTCACGTCAGTGGCCTGCGCCGAAAGCAGAACGGCAATCAGCAGTTCAAACGGTGACGTGAAATTGAGTTCGGTTGTCGGATGCGGATTGTTATCGCGCAATCGGACCAGGATTTCGTGGCGTTTCTCTTTGTTCATCAGGCTTTCCCTGTCGTGGTTTTCACGTCCGGTGCGACTTCACAATGATTACGAACCGTGCTGGTTTTTTGCTTCGCCCGCTGGTCGATAACGTATTTTACCGCCAACAGCATACCGAGACCAATAAACGCGCCCGGCGGCAGCATCGCCAGCAGGAATGGCGTATCGGTGTGAAACACTTCCACGCGTAGCACTTTCGCCCAATTGCCTAGCAGCCCATCCGCGCCGTCAAACAGCGTGCCATTGCCCAGAATTTCACGGATTGAACCCAGCACAAACATCGCGCCGGTCGCGCCCATGCCGATAGCAAAACCGTCCAGCGCCGACAGCATTGGGCCTTTTTTCGCCGCGAACGCTTCGGCACGTCCTACGACGATACAGTTGGTGACGATCAGTGGAATAAAAATGCCCAGTGATTGATACAGGCCGAAAGCGTAAGCGTTGATCAGCATCTGCACGGAGCTTACGACCGAGGCAATAATCATCACATAAATCGGGATACGGATTTCAGGTGGCGTCCAGCGTCGTAGCAGCGAGACAAACAGATTCGTCAGCGTCAGTACCAGTGTGGTCGCCAGGCCCAGACCGAGGGCGTTGGTGGCTGTCGATGTGACTGCCAGCAGTGGGCAGAGGCCTAATAGCTGCACCAGTGAGGAGTTGTTTTTCCATAATCCCTGAACAATAACGTCTTTGATTTCGCTCATGATTTACTCTTCACAGGGGCTGAGTTCGTTGATTTGCGGCGGTAGCGTCTGGGCAAACAGTCCGGCACGTTTTACGGCATTCACCACCGCGCGTGGGGTGATCGTTGCGCCGGTAAACTGATCGAAATCACCGCCGTCTTTCTTCACGGCCCAGTGCGTATCATTGATGCCATGAATGATTTTACCGGCAAAATGGGTCATCCAGTCGGAATGGCGCAGCTCAATTTTGTCGCCCAAACCGGGTGTTTCATGATGCAGGGTCACGCGAGATCCCAGTACAGTGCCGTTAAAATCAGCCCCAACCAGAAGTTGAATCGCACCGGAATACCCGTCCGGAGCGGTTGCCTCCATCACGACCGCAACCGGTGTGTCGTCTTTACGCGCAATATAAATTTTGTGCGGGCCTTTGCCCAGCGCCGGTTCGTTCAGCAGATAGCAGCTTTTCAGTAAGTCGTTATTATAGCTACCTGGCGGCACAACCTGATCAAACAGCGCCATTTGCTGTTTGGCAGACTGTTCGTCAATCGTGCTTTTGGTCATCTGATTGATGATGGCCGTCATTCCTGTGGCTCCCGCGGCGAAAAGGGCCAGCGTGATGCCATGTTTACGAATCGTAGTCAGCATGGTCTTTCTCAGCGGTGTCCATAAACGCGCGGGCGCGTGTAATAGTCGATCAGCGGCACGGTAATGTTGGCGAGCAGCGTCGCGAAAGCCACACCGTCTGGATAACCGCCAAAGCTGCGGATCAGCCAGACCAACACCCCGGCAAGTGCCCCGTAAATCAGACGACCGCGGTTGGTGGTTGAGGCGGTAACAGGATCGGTCAGGATAAAGAACGCGCCAAGCATCGTCGCGCCAGACAGCATATGCAGCTGTGGCGATGCCAGAGAATCAGGGGAGAACGCCCAGCCCAGCGTAGAGCACAGCGCTAAGGTCAGCAGGAAGCTCACTGGAATATGCCAGCGAATGGCTTTTTGCCATAACAGGAACAGACCGCCTGCAAGGTAGGCGACATTCACCCACTGCCAGCCAATACCCGCCAGCGCGCCGCGATAAATAGACGAATGCAAAATATCGCTCACGCTGTGTCCCGCGTGCAGCGACGTTTTAAAGGTGTCGAGCGGCGTTGCCTGGCTAATACCGTCAATACCTAAGCGCAGCGTATTGATATCGGCCCCAGCGGCGGTATGCCCGCTAAAGATGATCTGCAGTGTATCCATCAACCCCGGCGTGTTGGCCGCGATTTCCTGCGGTGGAAGCCAGGACGTCATTTGTACCGGGAAGGAAATCAGCAGCACAACATAACCGATCATAGCCGGGTTGAACGGGTTGTTGCCAAGACCGCCGTACAGCTGTTTGGCGATGATCACCGCGAATGCCGTGCCCAGCACAATCATCCACCACGGTGCCATTGACGGAAGGCTGATAGCCAATAGCAATCCTGTCAGCAACGCAGAATTATCCGCCAGCGTCTGGCCGATATTCTGTTTGCGCAGGCGCAGGATAGCCGCTTCCGCTCCCCAGGCCGTCAGGCTTGCCAGCATGATTTGAACGAGTGTGCCCCAGCCGAAAAACCAGCTTTGAACAGCGATACCCGGGACCGCCGCCAGCAGCACCAACAGCATAATGCGCGAAGTCTGGCGGTGGTTATGGGTGTAAGGAGAGCTTGCGATTTTAAAAACCATTTATTCCTCGTTCACGGCCTGTTTTTCTGCTTTACGCGCTTTCGCGCGGGCGATAGCCGCTTCAACGGCGGCTTTACGCGGATCGATGGTTTCAGCTTCTGGCGCATTAGCCGCCTGCTGTTCGGCTTTGCGTGCTTTGGCGCGGGCAATGGCCGCTTCAACGGCGGCTTTACGCGGATCAACCGTTTCAGTTGCCTGCTCAGCGGTGGGCTGCTGCTGTTCGGCTTTGCGTGCTTTGGCGCGGGCAATGGCGGCTTCAACGGCTGCTTTACGCGGATCAACCGTTTCAGTTGCCTGCTCAGCGGCGGGCTGCTGCTGTTCGGCTTTACGTGCTTTGGCGCGGGCAATGGCGGCTTCAACGGCTGCTTTACGTGGATCAACTGTTTCAGTTGCCTGCTCAGCAGCGGGCTGCTGCTGTTCGGCTTTGCGTGCTTTGGCGCGGGCAATGGCGGCTTCAACGGCGGCTTTGCGAGGATCAACCGTTTCAGTTGCCTGCTCTGCGGCGGGCTGCTGCTGTTCGGCTTTGCGTGCTTTGGCGCGGGCAATGGCCGCTTCAACAGCGGCTTTGCGCGGGTCGGCGGCTTCGCTTACCGTTTCATCCGTCGTGGCGTGCTGTTGTTTTTCTGCCTGCGCGGCTCGGACTTGCGCCTTGCGGGCTTCACGGGCAGCAATCACCGCGCTGTTATCCGGTTTTGTACCCGCCTGGACAACGACGGGTTGCGTGGCTTGTTGCTGTTTTTCACGCACGCGATTCAGAGCGGCGTTAATCGCATCCTGATCCTGGGCGACAGGCTGCACGGCGGCTTGTTTATGACGTTCAAGACGGGCGGCTTTATCACGTTCAAGACGTTCGGCACGCGCTTCAAAGCGGGCTTTGGCATCAGCCGCGCGCTTTTCTTCCTGGCGAATAGCGGATATTTCGGCTTTTTCCTGACGGAAGTACTGCACCAGCGGAATATTACTCGGGCAAACCCACGCGCAGGCACCGCATTCAATGCAATCCGACAGGTTATGCGCGGTCGCTTTGTCATGCTGCTGGCCTTTACTGAACCAGTACAGCTGCTGCGGGAGCAGATCCGCCGGGCAGGAATCCGCACAGGCGCTACAGCGAATACAGCCTTTCTCTTCCTGTTGTTCGCCCATTTCACTGGCGGAAGGCGCCAACAGGCAGTTGGTAATTTTAACCACGGGGACGTCGAGCCACGGCAGGGTAAAGCCCATCAGCGGGCCGCCCATGATCACCATTTGCTCAGGGTTGGCGCAGAAGCCTGCGTCCTCAAGCAAATGACGAACCGGTGTGCCCAGACGCGCCCAGACGTTGCCCGGACGGGTGACGGATTCGCCGGTCAGCGTCACCACGCGCTCGGTGAGCGGTTCACCGTCAATAATCGCACGCTTCACCGCAAACGCCGTGCCGACGTTTTGCATCAATACACCGATATCAGAGGAGCGTCCGCCGTGCGGAACCTGCTTGCCGGTGAGAATTTGCGTCAGTTGTTTTGCGCCACCGGAAGGGTATTTGGTTGGGATCACGCGCAGGCTAATACCGTGTGCATCGGCCAGCACCGCACGCATCATCGAAATGGCCTGCGGCTTGTTGTCTTCCACGCCAATCAGCACTTCCTTCGGCTGTAAAACATGCGCCAAAATGCGGATGCCGTCGAGGATTTGCGCGGCGCAGTCCTGCATCAGGCGATCATCGGCGGTGATATAGGGTTCGCACTCTGCGGCGTTGATGATCAGCGTGTCGATTTTATCGCCGCCGCCTTTCAGTTTGGTTCCGGTTGGGAAGCCTGCGCCGCCAAGCCCGGCCACGCCAAAATTGTGAATACGTTCGATCAACGCTTCGCGGTCACGCAACTGCCAGTCGCTCCAGCCATCGCGTTCGATCCAACGGTCTTCGCCGTCGGCGTCGATAATCACGCTCATTTCAGCCAGCGCTGAAGGGTGAGCGGTGGAGTGGGGCGCAATGGCGACGACCGTGCCGGATGTCGGCGCATGAACGGGCAACATTTTGCCCCAGCCGCGCGTCAACGGCTGACCACGCAACACGCGATCGCCGGGGCTGACATTCAGTTCGCCTTCGGCACCAATATGTTGTTTCAGCGGAATGACATAACGCTGCGCAAGAGGAACCTGGCGCAGCGGCGTGCCATTAGACTGCGTCTTCATTTCCGGCGGATGAATGCCGCCATCGAAGTCCCAGATTTTGTCTTTTCTGAACGCGGAAAATAACTTAAGCATGGTGTTCCACTGGAATAATACGCACTGGAATGGTTTGCAGATCCCATTTCCAGCTTTCGGTTGTCTCGGCAACCGGAATTAATTCGATACATTGCGTCGGACACGGCGCGACACAGAGATTGCAGCCGGTACACAAGTCAGTGACGACGGTGTGCATCGCGCGCGTTGCGCCGACAATTGCATCAACCGGGCAGGCCTGAATGCATTTGGTACAACCGATACAGTTTGGTTCGTCGATAACCGCAATCATGCGCACGGGTTCAGCGGCCTGTTCGTCGCCGTCGATGGGTTGTGGGTCAACGTTGAGTAAGGTCGCAATTTTCAGCATCACGGCTTCACCGCCAGGCGCGCAGCGGTTGATTTTCTCGCCCTGACTGCCTACCGCCTCTGCATAAGGGCGACAGCCGGGATACCCGCACTGTCCGCACTGGCTCTGAGGCAAAATTTCATCAATTTTTTCTACCACCGGATCGTCTTGCACCGCAAAGCGGCGCGATGCGTATCCGAGAATGCCGCCAAAAATCAGGCCTAACAGGCTGAGGGCGACAATGGCAATCCACACTAACGTCATTACAACTTCACCAAACCTGTAAAGCCCATAAAGGCCAGAGACATCAGCCCGGCGGTAATCAGCGCGATAGCATTGCCTTTGAAAGGTGCAGGGACATCGGCGACCACCAGGCGTTCACGAATGGCGGCGAACAGCACCATGACCAGCGAGAAACCGACAGCTGCGGAGAAACCGTACAGCGCCGATTGCAGGAAATTATGCCCGAGGTTGATGTTCAGCAGCGCAACACCCAGCACGGCACAGTTAGTGGTGATAAGCGGCAAGAAAATCCCAAGCAGGCGATAGAGCGCTGGACTGGTTTTACGCACCACCATTTCGGTGAACTGCACCACGACCGCGATGACCAGAATAAAGGCCAGCGTGCGCAGGTAAATCAGATTAAGCGGAATAAGGATCCAGGTGTCTATCATCCACGCGCAGACGGACGCCAGCGTCAGCACGAAAGTGGTGGCGAGCCCCATTCCCATAGCCGTTTCCAGTTTTTTGGAAACGCCCATAAACGGGCACAGTCCGAGAAACTTCACCAAAACGAAGTTATTCACCAGGACAGTACCGATAAAAAGCAGCAGGTAATCAGTCATATTGGACCAGAAACGGAAAAAAGCCGCCTATTATCGGACAAACCGGGGCAGGCGACAACAGATCATCTGTAGGGTTATTACGGATTGACGAAAGTTCGCTTTACGCGCTCAGAACGCTTGAAATACGGCACCAGCAGCGCGGTAGCCAGCAACGGGAACAGCAACTGGCGTAAAGCCATGGCATCCGAGACCGGCGCGAAAGCAAATGCCTTCACCGCTAACAGCACTGAAATCAACAGCCAGATGATGTAATGCTTCGGCACCAGCTTACGACGTTTGAAGAAGGCGGCGGTCAGCCACAGTGTGTAACAACACATGGCGACGGCGAAGACCAGCGAAAGGAGCCACAGGCTTAAATTCGTTGTCGTTAATGCAGACAGATGGGCACGTGCGGCAGGCGAAACTAACACACCTGCGTACAACAGAACAGCCAATGAGGCGCTAAGTAAAGCCACCAACAGCCATGCAAGCGGGGCGAGCAACCAGCCACCAATACGTTCTGCGGGTTCTGTGGACATGCCTTCTCCTGAGTTAGCGTCAGTCAAAAAATCAGGGCGAGAGTATAAGCAACTGACGCTTGAGAAAACAGTTTTTATTGCACGTAGCGCCAGACTGACTTTGGCACCTGGCCGATATCGTATAAACGGCCACCAGAAACCAGCTCCGCGCGACGATGATCGGCAGCGCGATACATATTCACGATCTCCTGGGTATCGTCCAAAGAGTAATTAAGGTGGTCAAACAGTTTTTCCAGACTTTCAAGTGAACTGATTTTTCGAAATTTTAATAAATAGTCCTGGACGGTCATAATAGTGAATTTCCGTTTTATGATGTTGTATTTATTGGGTGAATAACATAGGAATAACCACATTCGCCCGATGCTTTCTGTAGGGCGAGGCAATGTGATACAGAAATATTATTTAGGCTATAAATACGAAAAACAAGCCCGAAATATGATTCCTGGGCTGTTGGATTTAAATTAAGATTTTTCTTTGCAAATTATCAGGCGCCGGACGGCGCCTGGAGAGAACGGCTAGCGTTGTTCGCCATGTGTGGTGATAACGTTTTGATACCAATAAAAACTCTTTTTACGTTTTCGCGCCAGATTCTGATTATGATCGACATAAACAAAGCCGTACTGCTTTTTATAACCGTTCAGCCAGCTCAATAAATCGATAAATGACCACGGATAATAACCGCGAACATCCGCTCCCAGCGCTATCGCTTTTTCCATCGCTTCGATATGCATCCGTAAATAATCAATGCGTGGCTGATCGACGATTTCGCCGTCGATAATAGGGTCTTTGGCACCGAGACCATTTTCAGTGATGTACATTGGAATATCACCGTAACGATCTTTAATCATCATGATGCCGTCAGTTAACCCCTGAGGCCAAATTTCCCAGTCCCAGTCGGTATACACACCATCGGGGTTACGCACGAATTTAAACAGGTCTTTGAATCCAAATTCGCTGCCGCCGTTCGGTTCGCCGTTGTGGTTGCTGGCGGTTTTGGTTTCGCCAGGATTAGCCACAACCGTTTCGCGACGATAGTAATTCAGGCCGATAAAGTCGCAGATATTGTTGCGCAGCAGTTCTTCATCACCCGATTCGAAACGGGGAGCATCCCACAGGGCCTGTGTCTGGGCGAGCAATTCTTCAGGATAGTGACCTTTCAGTACCGGATCGTACAGCCAGTGGGTGTGGATAGCGTCAGCCAGTTCAGTGGCAATGCGGTCTTCCGGGCTGTTCGTCAGCGCGGTATGGGGTTGCAACACATTAACGAAGCCGATTTCACCCTGAACGTTCATCTCCCGGAACGCTTTAACCGCCAGTGCATGGGCGATAAACACCTGATGACAGGCCTGAACCGCACGAGCAGGAGAGCGTACCGAAGGGGGATGGCTGCCGGTAATGTAGCCGTGTCCAATGAAGACGATAGTTTCGTTAAACGTAGCCCACAGTTTTACGCGGTCGCCGTAACGTGAATAGCACAGGCGCGCGTATTCCTCGAATGCTTCGGCAGTGGAACGGACTTCCCAGCCGCCTTCGTCCTGCAATGCCTGCGGCAAATCCCAATGATAGAGCGTTATCATTGGCACAATGTTGTGCGCCAACAGAGTGTCTATCAAATCGCTGTAAAATTTGACGCCAGCCTCATTCACTTCACCGCGTCCATTGGGTAACAGACGAGGCCAGGAGATCGAAAAACGGTAACTTTGCAGGCCCATTTCAGCCATCAGTGCCACGTCTTCCACCATACGGTGATAGTGATCGACGGCGACGTCACCGTTGGTGTTTTGATAGGTGGTGCCGGGGAGATGTGAGAACACATCCCAGATGGAAAGTCCTTTGCCATCTTCATTATGCGCGCCTTCTACCTGATACGCGGCGGTTGCAGCGCCCCAGAGAAAGTCTTTTGGAAATGCAGCCATTACATGCTCCTTATCGATGAGATAAAAGCAGTGTAAGGAGTGAGGAAGAGGGTCTGCAACCGGTTTCAGAAACCGGTTACATAGTTGCGACCAAGGTCACTTTCTGACGTTTACTTTGTTTGAGCCGCGACAATAGGCTCGGGTGGCTGGTAGTTATCAATATGATGCGCTGCAATGAGCAGCAAAAAGCACACCCCCAGCACAATCCAGCCAATCAGCTCGACAATGCGATTAAATACCATAGTCATAACAATCAATGTCCAAAGAGATCCAAGGGCGAAATATTACCAGGAACATTGTGTTTGGGCCAGGGCAGAACAGCACAATTTAGCGTTATTTTTCACCAACCGCTGAAAGTTACAGCGCCCAGGGCAGCAGAGCAGGGATATTGTTAATAATAAGTTGTGAGCATCTTACAGATGTTGTGAAATGGCAGGCATCCACAGAAGAGGGCGATAACATGAGTGACACTATTCGGGTCGGATTAATTGGCTATGGCTACGCGAGTAAAACCTTCCACGCACCGCTTATCAGCGGGACGCCGGGAATGGCGTTAGCCGCTGTGTCCAGCAGTGGTGAAGCGAAGGTCAAAGCGGACTGGCCGGGCGTAAAAGTGGTCTCTGAGCCAAAGCATTTGTTCAACGATCCCAGTATTGATTTGATTGTCATTCCAACCCCGAACGATACCCATTTCCCGTTGGCGAAAGCCGCGCTGGAAGCAGGCAAGCATGTGGTGGTGGATAAGCCGTTTACCGTGACACTGTCACAAGCGCGTGAATTAGATGCGCTCGCCCGCAGCCTGGGCCGCCTGCTTTCCGTGTTCCACAACCGCCGCTGGGACAGCGATTTCCTGACTGTGAAAGCGTTGATCGCAGAGGGCACGCTCGGCGAAGTGACCTTCTTTGAATCGCATTTTGACCGCTATCGCCCGGAAGTACGCAACCGCTGGCGCGAACAGGGCGGTCCGGGAAGCGGTATCTGGTACGATTTGGCCCCGCATCTCCTCGACCAGGCCGTGAACCTGTTCGGTTTGCCGGTCAGCCTGACGGTTGATTTGGCGCAGCTGCGCCCGGGTGCACAGTCCACGGACTATTTCCACGCCGTTTTGACCTATCCGCAACGGCGCGTTGTGCTACACGGCACGCTGCTGGCGGCGGCTGAATCGGCGCGTTATATCGTGCACGGTACGCGTGCAAGCTATGTGAAGTATGGTCTCGACCCGCAGGAAGAACGTCTGAAAAATGGCGAACGTCTGCCGCAGGAAGATTGGGGCTATGACATGCGCGACGGCGTGGTGACGCGAGTCGATGGCGACGATCGTACGGAAGAGACGTGGCTGACGGTGCCGGGTAATTATCCGGCGTATTACGCGGGGATCCGTGATGCGCTGAACGGCAGCGGCGAAAACCCGGTCCCGGCAAGCCAGGCGATTCAGATTATGGAATTGATTGAGTTGGGGATTGAATCAGCGAAGCACCGTTCAACGCTGAGTCTGACCTGATTGCATTCTGTTCCTACAGACGAGAACGCCGCTCATCGAGCGGCTTTTTTACATCACAAAAACTTAGGCGGCTTTCACTTTGGCAATCAGCGCCTGTTTTTCCTGCGCGGAGAGGAACGCAATTTCCAGACCGTTGATCTGCGCCTGACGAATTTGTGCGGCAGAAAGACCCGCAGCCGGGGCGGCAATTTCATATTCGTGAATAATATCGATGCCCTGAACCGCCGGGTCATCAGTATTCAGTGTGGCCAGCACGCCGTGTTCAAGGAATGTTTTCAGCGGATGACGCGCCAGCGATGGTACGGTGCTGGTCTGAATATTCGACGTCAAACAGGATTCAATGCCGATGCGCTGTTCGGCGAGGAAATCCATCAGCGCGGTGTCTTCTACGGCTTTCACGCCGTGACCGATTCGCTCTGCGCCCAGTTCACTAATCGCCTGCCAGATACTTTCCGGACCAGCCGCTTCGCCAGCATGAACGGTAATATGCCAGCCCGCGTCGCGAGCGCGGTTAAAATGGTTGAGGAACAGGCTGCCAGGGAAGCCAAGCTCATCACCTGCCAGATCCAATGCAGTGATCCCGTCGCGATGCGCCAGCAGGGCGTTGAGCTCTTGTTCACAGGCGGTTTCGCCAAAGGTACGGCTCATGATACCAATCAGTTTTGCCTGAACCGGGAAATCACGGCAGCCCTGTTGCACGCCTGCGATGACCGCTTCAACCACGCCGGCGACCGGCAGATTGTGGGTCATCGCCATGTAGCCCGGAGAAAAACGCAGTTCAACGTAATGCAGGCCGTTGCGGGCGGCATCTTCAATATTTTCATACGCCACACGACGGCAGGCGTCGATATCGGCCAGCACTTTTACGCCCCAGTCGAGTTTGCTGAGAAAGCTCACGAGATCCGGCTCAAGGCTGGTCACCTGCACGTGTGGGCGCAGGGCATCCAAAGTGGACGCGGGAAGGGCAATATTATGCTGGCGACCGAGTTCGAGAATGGTTTGTGCGCGAATGTTACCGTCGAGGTGGCGATGAATATCTGTCAGGGGCAGGTCTTTATGAATCATGGTCGCACTCTTATTTTTAGGTAAAGTGCGACACATTATAAAGTGATAGCGGGGCAGAAAGCTATTTTGCGCAACAGAAAGTTTTATTGCGCAACGCAATCAGCGCACGGCATGAAGGGCGTTGATCAAACCTTGTACACCGAGTTCCAGTTTGCTGCGAGGGCAACCTGCATTCAGACGGACAAAACCGTTTCCTTCTTCGCCGTAGGTATATCCCGGCATGATGGCGACTTTTTGCTGTTCAATCAGTACTTTTTGCAGCAGTTTGTCGTCAATGTGAAGCGGGCGCAAATCAATCCACGCCAGATAGGTCGACTCCGGCGGTTGCCAGTTCAGCTCCGGGAATGCACTGTTAAGCTCGTGGGCGATAAAGCGCATATTGTCCTGTAGATATTCGCGCAACGCATCCAGCCACGGTTCGCCTTGCTCGTAAGCGGCGATATGCGCCACCACAGCGGGAATCGAAGGGGAAGAGAGGCCATCGCGGTTTTTCAGGGCGTTGAGATAACCATTACGTGATGCTTCATCGCCAATCAGGCCATATGCGCCGGTCAGTGCCGGGATATTGAAACTCTTGGAGCCTGAGGTGAACAGTGCCCAATCAGTCTGTGCAACGTCACTCCACGGAATATGCCGACGCCCGTTCCACGTCATGTCCATGTGAATTTCGTCACTGATAACCTTCACGTCGTGCTTCTGGCACAGCGCGGCAATGGCGGTCAGTTCATCACGCGTCCACACTTTGCCGGTTGGGTTATGTGGGCTGCACAGTAGCAAGATTTTGTTGCGCGGTTCGGCGAGCACGCTTTCGAGCAGCGTCATATCACACTGCCAGCCCTCGGCGGTTTGGTGTAAAGGCACTGCGGCGATACGGCGTTCATTTCCGTCTATCGCTTTGTAGAAGGCGTCATAGGCCGGTGTATGCACCACAATGCCATCGTCGATGTCAGACCACTGGCGAATCATCTGCGAAACCATGTAGATAACGGACGGACCGTACACGATGTGGTGGGTATCGATAGCGCTGTCAAAACGTTTCTGAAACCAGTGTTGAATGGCCCCCAAAAATTCGTCGTTTTTCCAACGGCTGTAGCCAAGTACGCCGTGACTCAGGCGCTGACTGATAGCCTCCAGCACGCACGGTGCGGTGGCGAAATCCATATCGGAGATGGTGAAAGGCAGCAAATCGGCTGTGCCGAAACGGTCTGCGACGTAATCCCACTGGGTGCACCAGGTGCCGTGGCGGTCGACAACTGTCGAGAAATCAAACATCGGAAACTCCATTTCTGTCATTCGGGAGGGGAATATTGTCCCCCTTCAGGACGAAGGGGGAAAGGAGATTTACGCCTGAACCGCGCCCATCAATGAAGCGATTTCATCTTTCACCGACTGCACCTGTGGCCCAATCACCACCTGCAGACTGTGTTGGTTGAGCTTCACCACACCAATCGCACGGTTGGCTTTCAGCGCATCGGCATCAACCTTGTCCATGTCTTCCACGTTGAGACGCAGACGGGTCAGGCAGTTATCGAGACTGGTGACGTTTGCCGCGCCACCCAGGGCTGCCAGAATAGCCGGGGTGTTATAACCAGACTTACCGATTGCGCCTTCGACGGCTTTTTCTACGCTGGATGCGGTTTCAATATCGCGACCCGGCGTTTTAATGTTAAAGCGGGTGATGGCGAAGCGGAAGATAGCATAGTAGGAGACGAACCAGATAGCCGCCACAACAGGCACCAGATACCACTTGGTTGCCAGACCGTGCAGGATACCGAAGACCACGAAGTCGATGATGTTGCCGTCGGTGTTACCGATGGTCACACCCAGCACGGCCATTACCGTGAAGCCCAGACCGGTCAGGAGTGCGTGGATAGCAAACAACACCGGTGCGACGAACAGGAACAGGAATTCCAGTGGTTCAGTGGTACCGCCGACAACACAGGCAATCACACCGGAAATCAGCAGGCCTTTAATTTTATGACGATTCTCCGGACGTGCACAGTGGTACATCGCCAACGCCGCACCCGGCAGACCGCCGAGGAATGCCGGCATTTTACCCTGTGACAGGAAGCGGGTTGCGCTCTCAGAGAAGCCTTGCGTGGTTGGGCAGCTCAGCTGCGCCTGGAAGATAGTCAGCGCGCCGCTCACCGAGTGACCGCAAACGTCCATGGTGCCGCCTGCTTCGGTAAAGCGGATCAAGGCCACCAGAATGTGCTGCAGACCGAACGGTAACAGCAGACGTTCGCCAGTACCAAAGATCATCGGACCAAATTCGCCCGCGCCGTTGATAACATAACCCAGACCATTAATCGCTTTAGCAAAGAAAGGCCAAATCAGCGGAATAGCCAGACCGACCAGCCCCATCACGACGGTGGTGATGATCGCAACAAAGCGAGTGCCGCCGAAGAACGCCAGCGCATCCGGTAGGCGGATAGTATGAAAACGCTCATGCAGCATCCAGACGATCACGCCGCAAATAACCGCGCCCAGAATACCCGTATCGATAGACTGGATCCCGATAATGCTCTGAATGTTATTGGCTTTTAGGATGGCCGCATCGGTGGTCGGCAGAATGCCTTTCGCCGTCAGCCAGAAGTTGACCGACAGATTCATTACCGCATAACCGACGAAACCGGCAAAGGCTGCAACGCCTTTGTTATCACGCGCCAGGCCCAGTGGGATAGCGATACAGAACATCACTGGCAGGAAACTAAAGGCAAACGAGCCAATTTTCCCCATCCAGATAAAGACGGCCTGCAGGAACGAGGTGTCCAGCCACGGCAGAAGCGTGGTGACATCATGGCTGCTCAGCGAGCTGCCGATGCCCATCATTATTCCGCAGAAGGAGAGAAGTGCCACCGGCAACATGAAGGTCTTGCCCAACTGCTGGAAAAATTCCCAGACGGTGGTCTTAGGTGCTGCTTTCGCCGTCATAAAACGACTCCTTGTTCTGATAAAACTGTTGTGGTTGTAGAATGTAGCGGGAAGATAAAACGTTTTACCTAATTTTAGTGCGAGCAAAATCACATAATGAAACGATAATAAGGTTTATAAATATAACCAATTGATAAAACGTTTTATCGCTACACAGGAGTGGCAAGCGGCGCATGGCCATTGCAAAAAAAGTCACCATCAACGATGTCGCGCACGCGGCGGGGGTTTCGGTTGCCACCGTCTCACTGGTGTTAAGCGGCAAAGGGCGCATTTCCGTTGCGACGGGTGAAAGGGTAAGCCTTGCGATTGAGCAACTCGGATTTGTTCGTAACCGGCAGGCGGCCTCGCTGCGCGGAGGGCTGTCGGGCGTGATTGGCCTTATCGTCGGCGATTTGTCCGCGCCGTTTTATGCCGAACTGGCCGCCGGAATGATTGAAGCGCTGGAGTCGCAGGGCAAAATGGTGTTCCTCACGCAGGGCGGGCGCAAAGGCGAGCACATGCTGCAACGCTTCGAAACGCTGGTGTCACAGGGCGTTGACGGTGTGGTGATTGCTGGTGCGGTAGACCGGGGCGCCGAACTGCGTGACAAAGCTGATGAAAACGGCATTCCGCTGGTGTTTGCCTCGCGGGCAAGCTATCTCGATGATGTGGATTTGATCCGGCCTGACAACATGCAGGCGTCGCAAATGATAACGGAGCATCTTATTCGCCGCGGGCATCAACGGATTGCCTGGCTTGGCGGGCAAAGCGCATCGCTGACCCGCGCCGAACGCGTCGGTGGCTATTGCGCGACGCTGTTAAAATTTGGTTTGCCGTTCCACAGTGAATGGGTCGTGGAGTGCGAAACGACCCAGAAACAGGCCTCTCAGGCGTTAACCCAACTGCTTCGGTATAACCCGACTATTACCGCGGTGGTCTGTTACAACAATATTGTGGCGATGGGCGCATGGCTTGGGTTGATGCGTTCTGGCTGGAAAAGTGGCGATGAGGCGGTCGATTACTATGATAAACGCGTCGCGTTGGCGGCGTTTGCCGAAGTCCCGGAAAAAGATCTCGATGACGCGCCAGTGAGTTGGGTGATAACACCCGCGCGAGAAATGGGGAAAAGCGTGGCGGAACGCATGTTACAGCGCATCGAAGACAGGAAAAGCACGGCGCGGAATCAGATAATGTCGCCGCGGCTGGTGAAACAGGCATAAAAAACGGCAGCGCGAGGCTGTAATGCTTGTCAGTTAAGCCCTTTTTAAGCCCGGTGAACCGTTGCGCGCCTTCTGGTTCACGCTTTCCTCTCATGTCCCGGCAACGGGCGCACGAAGGGGGCGGCCAGTCGCCGCCGCCCCCTTCACCCCCGGGCTCTGGC
>DASXML010000090.1:0-2204 GCA_036495715.1 Scandinavium sp. | reverse complement strand
TCGTCCTACAAAGATCCCGTTTCCAGCAATTTCGCCATCGTGGTGGTGAACCAAAGTACCTCGGCACAAACGTTGACCTACACCTTGAGCGGCTTCCCGACGGTTGCTTCCGTGACACCATGGGTTACGTCGTCGAGCCTGGACCTCGCGCAACAGTCCAGCATTGCGGTGGGGAGTAACACATTCACTGCTACCATCCCGGCTTCAAGCGTTACCACCTTTGTTGCTCCGTAGCGCTTCACTGCTGCATCCGACCTTACCAATCCACAGCAAGGTTGGATGCAATTGTGTTCCAACGAGTCAGTGTCCCAGCACCGATTTTCAAACTACCGCCATTGCAGACACCTCGCCTGAAACAGGCGCTTTGAGCTTGATTGCAATAGAGATTCTTGTGCGAGTCATGCGGTTACAAATGCCACAGGAATGGTGTTGCAAGTCGCCCCGTCTTCGCTGCTCGTTGTGGTTTGAGGTCAGAGTGGGGCGTGAAGGTCAAGAACGAGCTCAAAAGGACCGCCGGAAGTGTGTCTGTGGTTGTGTCTCTCAGCCTGCTCATTCGACTTCAGAACTTTAGGGTAAGGAAAAACGGGGTCAATCAGTTGCCCTTAATCTGTACCCTTGTACAGTTACTCTGTCATTTTCAAAGAAGCTAGGCTTATAAAGCTTCGACAGAAATCCAGGTAGGTTATTTGGGATGCGATAAGGTGACTGAGTGGAGAGTGATTTCAGGAAGTGTGGTATGTTATACAGAATATACCGCAATAGCTTGATACATTCGTTCCACGAGTCAAGCATCCTTGCTAAGCACGACCCAGCCTAAAAGCTTGATCTAGAACACGGCCGCAGTTCCTTCCAGCGAACTCGCCTGTAGAAAAGCCGCAGAAGCCCCCCCATGCGGTTTCACAAATCGGACCAGAACAGAGGAGAGTACTGTGCAAAGTCTGCTGCGGAAGAAAATCTCGGCATTTGTCTGGTTGTTCACTTTCTCGATCCTCGGAGCTAAATCCACTTTAGCGCAGACGCCCTCGATCACGACGCAGCCCGCGAGTCAAACCGTGGCGGTGGGCCAAACAGCAACGTTCAGCGTCGCGATTGCAAACGGCCCGTGCCGCAGCTTTTGGTCTATAAACGGCGTAGGGTACTACGGTTCTTTTGCTTCAACGATCTCTTACGCGATTCCCAATACAACTACAGCGATGAACGGTTGGAAAGTTTTCGTAAATCTCTATGATTGCGGGCCGACCGGCGCAAACTTAGGTAACTCCCAAACCGCCATATTGACGGTCACATCGACTGCACCGACCACGGTAGCCCCCAGGATTGCGACGGGGCCTGCAAGCCAGACAGTGACAGCGGGCCAGACAGCGACTTTTAGCGTGGCAGCTACCGGCACAGCTCCGCTGAGCTATCAGTGGCAGAGGAACGGCACCAACCTCAACGGGGCGACATCTGCCAGCTATACGACTCCCGCAACCACGAGTGCGAACAGCGGCTCAACGTTCGCCGTCGTGGTGAGCAACTCGGCGGGAAGCGCAACCAGCAGCGCGGCGCTCCTAACGGTCAATCAAGCGGCGACGGCACCCGCAACCCAGGGAGTCCCAACAATTGCTCAACAACTCCAATCACAAACAGTTCAGGCTGGTGAATCTGCAACCTTCACGATCGTGATTTCAAACGGCCCGTGTCGAAGCCTTTGGGACATTAACGGAGTAGGATATTACGGTTCCATGGGTTCAACGCTCTCGTATTCGATTCCAAATATAACCCTAGCCATGAATGGTTGGACAGTTTCTGTCAATCTTTATTCTTGTGGGTCGACCGGAGTCAACTTGGGTAACTCCCAGACTGCCATGTTGACGGTGAACTCGGCCACGGGCGCCCCGACGATCACGACACAACCTGCGAATCAAACCGTGACGACGGGACAGACTGCGACCTTCTCGGTAGTAGACCCCGGGACGGCACCATTAAGCTATCAGTGGCAGAAGAACGGCGCTGCCATCAGCGGGGCCACCTCCGCCAGCTACACCACTCCGGCAACCACCTCCGCGGACAACGGTGACGTTTTCCAGGTTATCGTCTCCAATTCCATCGGCAGTGCCACCAGCAACTCCGCCACCCTTACGGTGACTTCGTCTTCCGGCCCCACGGTCACGGTCAACTGGACTGATGTTCACCAAACCATTGAAGGGTTCGGGGCTGCGGTG
>DASXML010000089.1:0-14289 GCA_036495715.1 Scandinavium sp. | reverse complement strand
GCAAAACTATGCCACGCGATGGCAATGGTTTTATAATCACGAACGACCCAATATGGCACTGAACGGCTATACACCGATGCAGCATATTCAGCGCATGGCCTGATTCTGCTTATCAACTCCGTTAAAAATGGGGGGATTACCATCCAACCTGCGAATAGTGAACACAGTGAGTAACTTTCAAGCAAGAGTTGACTCATGACAAAAACACGACTAACCATCAAAAATTCCCGCAAGCAGCACACGCCTGTATTCCGCAGCGAAGCCCTAAATATTCAGTAGTATAAAATCCTTGATAATAAAAGAAATCAAGGCCTTTGCTTTTATTGAGTATTTTTTGTAGTTTAACTAGGATGAATAAGAAAAAGATCATCAGCAAATTTTTTTGTACTGTCATATACCACATGCTCACTATTTTATAGTTTAATATGTATGCTTTATGCTATCTATGGTTTTGCATTTCTACATATTGCATAGCGCAAGCATATAAATATAAAGTGTGGGGGCAATGGTGGCTTTATTACTATGAACTGTAGTATGTTCCCATAGAGGTTATTAAATTGTGTCTGAAATGTTACTTGGGTATTGCATCGGAGATGATGTTTATGTTGATATTAGGGGTAAGCGTATGTTTAATATTGCCATGAAGAACAATTATAAAACCGTTGAATGCATAGCCATGCGGGAAACAATGCTTCGGTTAATGTTATATATGCTCAAAAATGCAAACGGTACAATGACACCAACTGAGAAGATTCTCTCGGCCGTGTGGGATGCTAATGGGTTGAGACCCTCAAGACCAAGGTTAAGGTACGTGATGCAGCAATTAAAAATAAAACTTAATATGATAGGCATTCCAGATGATTTCATTATGAAGGTCGAGAGAAAAGGTTATTACGTAAAAGCAAGTTTGATCCGTAAGCTTTACGTTATTAATTAAGGTGGAAAGATGTCGAGTAATATATTCCATTACTAAAAATAACTTTAGTATTATGCATGTAACTTCAGTCAAGAAAAAGCATCCGGGGGTGCCAGTCACCCCTATTACATGTAACATGAATGTAATAGAGTGGGCCATTTGTTGTGTTCATCGAAGTTAAACGAGAATCAATATAAAACGGCACCCAGAATAAATAGAGATGTTATCATCACCTTATAAGTTCAATAGTCGGCACTAATGGATATTAGTAGTAGACGTAATTTAATTCTGGGTTAAAATTCGTATCAGTTCAGTTAACACGTGTTCAGCATTACATCATTTCCTATGCGGCTAGGGCAATGAAACGAGATCTGCTGGCCTGTTAGCACAAGCTCCAATATTTTTTCTGGTCCAGGGCCATATTTGGTTTCGGCGCGTCATAAACGGGGTCAGTTTGGAGATTGGAAATTTTTGTACGTTAAGCGCATTATTTAACCAATCCCGATGCGTAACGGATTGATTTACGTCAGCGGTTATCGATTTTAAGTTGTCGCTCTTGCGGTATCGCATTTAGGTTATCCGATTAAGGCCAAACCCTCTGAAAACGCCGTATAGCGCGGGAGTACACCCCATGCGATAGATAAGCCAGCTCAAAATGGTGACTTATCGTACAATAATTCTCTTTCTCAAAACTGACCCCAGTTACAGCATCACTAACGCTTTACTTGGTGGCTGTCACCGCCTCAGAAAGCGCGCTAGGTTGAATCACTACAGTCTCAGGATGGACATCAATGAATATATTAAAACTTCGGACCACGGATACTGAGTTCTTCACGCTGTCAAAAAGTGAGTTTGAACAAAGAACGGCGTTGAAAGAGCCTTGGTACAATCACCAGGCTGACCATGAGCGGCACTTCGCTGTTTGCCCGGCCTGTAATAACTCAACGCAAATCTTGCATCTGTACAACGAAACACAAACGCTTCATGCGAAGCATAATCTTGGTATCGCCGTCGGACACCAGGACAGGCAGACTCTACAGTACTGTCCCTACTATTCAGGCAAATCTGCGATGACAGAAAACAGCAGACGAGCCAATGAAGATGCTGTGTCCTTTGAAATAAAGCGCCTCCTTATCGATAACTTTGACCGGGTTATCTACTTCATCAACAAAACAATCGGTATTCGTCTTTCACTTCGCGGGCAAATGGCACGTCTTGAAAATTACCAGAACAGCCGGGGCTGGCTCTACACTGGCGCAAACTTGATAAATATTCCTTGGATATTTTTGTATCAGGGACGTGCAGGAACGCTTGCAGGTCAGGGGATAACAAACGAGACGATTCGGGATGTACTGGTTGCCTGGAATAACAACATCACGTTTGATAAATACAACCGGATTGTTTTTCCTGCCGGAAAATATCTCGATATCAACATTAGCTTCTTCGACCACCGACAGAACATTGTCAATGAAACGCTGGACGAGTCCATAGCCATGAGAATAACCGGTAATGATGGTGAGGTTATTCATACTGAGCGAATAACGTTCGATCATGATTACTTTACCCGTCTTATCAACTCAGGAAATCATCAGTTTCGTAAGCCTGAGCAGGTAGCGCTAGCAGCATCCATTCTGGAATACCCCTCCGGGCTGAGGCTGATATAAAGAAGGTCTCGCAATATGGACTGTTCTAAAGGTCTTGCTAGGGCACTGGTCATTCAGCTCAGACAGTTCGCAGGTGCAGGAACACCAGAGATAATTTTTTGCCCAGATTTGCGTTGATCAGCCATGGGGTTGCTGAACAACTAGGCGTTTTGTTGTAGAATCATAGGCAAGCCGGGATTACCGGTGAGGCGCAATGTTGCGGGGGCTTGATCCCCGGTGGCCTTGTCGCTGGAAAGAGAAAACCCCCGTACATTGTTCGGATTTAACCGGCAACATATCGGGGGCTTACCTTTGTCTCGACAACAACAGGATAGCCGCGAACAGTTGCCATTGCAACTAAAGGCGGTTATATGACGTTAAAGGAAGCGTTATTACTTGCTGTAGTGACATCAGTTGTCGGCCCTATTCTGGTCGCTCTGATTCGCCATTTCTTCAAGTTTTAACCTGAATGGGCGTCATCGCTGCCTGTAATGGCAACATGCGCCCGAACCAGGCCAGGGGGAAACCTCTGGCCTTTTTCGTTATGGCTTTTATGTGGCTATAGACAGAACCCGAATCATGATTAGCCCCGTAACCCATCACATATCAGCCAGTAGCAATGAGACAGCAAGCGTGTCGTTGCCAAACGTGTTCAGAATAAGCCCTGTGGGAACATGTTTCACTCTTTTTACAAAGAAGTTTCCCAAACGGACCACTTTTACGTCGCGATATGCACTATTGACATACCCAGGCATACGGCACACCACCGCCAGGGCAAAACCCTTGACAGGCAGCCACTGTGACACCACCGCGCGCGCATCTTGGTTCCGGGCTGAAGCCATTGGTCATTCCATAACAGCCACACGTGCGCATGACAGTTCCACTCGGTAGAACTGGAGCAGACACAGGCACAGGCACGGGAATGGGGGCAGGAACTGACGTGGGCATGGGAGCAGGCAAAGGCATCGGGGCTGAGTGCGATTGCTGTGCCCATGCGAGATAGCCACGCTCTTTTGCATATGCTTCGTCCTCAACACTATTTGCGTTTCTCGCATAACGAACCGCAAAACTTTGAACACCCCAGTTTCGGTATTGGTCGACGTGCGTCAGCTCATGAGCCCAGATTGCCACGTTTTCCGCATCAGATTGCCCCCGGAAGACCACAACATCGATCAAAGTAACCGCAGAGGCTGCCCCGCCTTGTTCGATAAGACGTGCTAGATTCACGAATCCGTTATCTCCGATCTTGTACCTGACCTGGTTCATCGATTCCTCACTGGCATACCCCGTGAGTCTGCTCCGGATCTCTGGAGGTATAGGCATGGCACCGTTTATCGCGGTGTCGCGTGAGGATCGAATCGCTTGCTCCAACATTGGTCCAGACAAAAGGTTCGCTTGTAGCTCATTAAGGGCGTTACCAACATCTTGACCTGCCTTCTGCACAGCGTTTGAACCATCCTGTAGGACTTTGTTAGTTTGGTTACTTATGTTGCTAGGGCTGAGACCGCCATTTTGCACGTTACACAATGCGTCGAAGACTCCGCCGCAAGAGAGCGCCGATGGAGCGACTAAGAAAACGCTCAGAGCTAGCGTCATGCGTTGTAAAGTGATCATCCTGCGCATAGTTCCCCCCTAATAGCATTCACGCCAGATTAGGCAGCGTTGCCTCAAACACCAGCGTCTGACAGGGAACGGGTACCTAACAAACAGATCCAAGAATAACAACAAATACATTACCTTGCCTCATTCAAATAGGTGATTGATAGTCAATCAAATGGCGCCGGCCTCATTGAAATGATATTCGGCAGTATAGTGGTGAGCTGTAAAGGCTATCCTGTAGGCGCCAAGTGAAGTTACCTGTGGCACAATGCCAAACGGCGCCGGTAGCGCGGCGTAGCCGCCTCAGATGCTATATATCACGCAGACCTGCCCCCTTCCCTGCAAGACATTACAGGCTTAAAACGCACTGAGTGCTTTCGTGCGCGATCGGAGTGGTCACGACAAGGCTTTGCCGCAGTCGTGGCGTATCTCCGCGTTAGCGAGCCGCAGGCCGCTTACGAGCGTGTCACGCTGTACTACCCGCGACGGTACTCACAGCAACACCAGTGTATAGTTACAACATCCATCATTAAAAGCGATGCAGTTCCGGCCCTTTGGGCCGGGGCGGTGGCGCTTTTCAGTGGTGGGCTGGGCGGTAAGGTTGCAGATATGCACGGGCCGGGTTTGGGGGTTTGCATAATATTATGAATGTTGTAACTAATTTGCATTCCTGCCCGCCATATATGGCGGGTGCTACTTCTGGCCGCAACGCGGCTCACCCGAACCGGCGCGAACGAATGTTCGCTGCAAGGGCGGACGTTACTCACCTGTCCACAGGACGGGTGCCGAATAGGTTTTATCTTTAAAGGTAAGTAATAACAGTTCTTTAAAAGAAAGGAGATCAGGTTTTTAAAGGGATCATCGCGGTTTGTAAAAATTCCGGGCACAGGTTACAGCCCTCACCGGGCTGAAGCTTATTAACCTACCCTCTTGCGGTTAATGTGGATAACTCAATATCCGATCCGTTCATGGCCATCGACGCGGTTTTCAGAGTGAAAAGGTGACCTGATAGCGCCATGCTGCGTGCGGTGTTATGCCGGATATGGATGAAGGTTGTGCGATTTCCGGGGTATAGACGTGCGAAGGCCTCCGGCGTGAACCGGATAATTCAGAAGGATGTTGACGGGTTAAGAAACGGCCACCAGGACCGGGAACAGGGAAAGGCGTCGCCGGCGCGCAGCACCGACATTTAATATCATTTGATATGAAAACCAGCAGTCGCCATCGCCTGCCCTCATGTTATTTCTCTAAAGTATCATGAGGATACCTGGTTTCCTTTGATGCGACGCGAAAAGTGATACCGATAATCTCTGGTATCATTTGATACCAGAACACAACCCAAGCTATGGCCTAAGAACATATCAGGTGGTGACCAGCAGCGTGTCACCCAGCCGGCTGTAATGGCCACGGGATAGTTTCATACGCTCCGTCAGCCGGCGCTGTATTTCTGTGCGTACGGCATCCAGACTGCCAAAGAACCGGCCCTCACGGATTTCCTTCTCCAGCTGCTTACGGACCAGCAGCTCGATATCCTTGCGCGTACGTGGTGCATCTTTACGTGCGCGATGACGTTTAATACCGTGCTCACGGCGTGATTTCTGGTATTCACGGAAGCGTTCGCGCACAAAGGCCCAGGCCGCACTGATGAGTTCATCAGCACCGGCAAGCGGGAGGCCCTTTTTTTCACGCTTATTGTTTTCCCACTCAATACGGCTGCGACGCGCAGCAGCGACCGCTTCTTCTGAAACATCCAGCACCTGCCACATCAGCGGCGTAAAAGTGATATCCGTCGGAATATTGCAGCCGATCTCTTTGTCGTATTCAGTGTTATAGGTCAGCAGCTTCAGCTGAGCCATGAACTGGACGGCTCCGGTGAAGCGGGTAATGGAGAGGCGTTTTTTCTCAGTGGCCAGCCCGCATCGTATGCTCATGGTGGTGAGCGATGCGCCCACCCTGTTGGCCAGCGGATTGAAGTAGTGGCACAGCGCCTGCAGCGCAGCTTCCAGAGCACGCATGCGTAATTCCGGCGGCCGCCGTTTACGCTCGCCCCGGGCGATCGACATGGCCACCAGGGTCTGGAACTCGACACGACGGGTAAAGCCGGTGGCTTTTTCACGAATTTTGACACAGAACGGCAGTGTTTCTTTTCCATTTTCCGGTACAAATTCCGGATGTGGATTTTTTACCTGCCGATAAAATGAATATTTTTCAGTAACCTGCTCAGCCACGCCATCCCGCGCTCATGTTGCACAGTCGGAGTACGCACAGGAGGTATTGCAGTTTTCCAGGCATAAAACTATACTCCCTGCACAGAGCAACAGCTTCTGTGCAGTTTAAGTGAGCCCCGTTAATCTTCTTTTCGGCCAAGATTGGAGAGATTATCGGGGTTTCGTTTTTTCTGGCTCTTAGTCATTTCTCAGAACCAGTTCCCTGCCACCTTATGGCGTGGCCCGCCAGAACTCATTACGATTTTTAATCTATCACTTCAATCAGCATCGGACAAGAAAGTAATCCCATTACATTTTATCTTTCTCGTCAAATGCCTTAAGCAGTAGCCGTTCTATGTATTCAGCCTGCGTGATGCCTTCTGCTGCACACTCACTCATTAATCGGTCTTTTATCGGATTACGCACAAAAATCTTTAGTTCTTTATGCGAAATTTTTTTCCTTGCCACAGCGGCCTGCTGCTTCGCAGTATCGCTTAAGGGGTTACCTTTACGATAAGGGCGTGTGGCGTGTTTTGAGGGCGTGGCTGAATTATCTGATTGCGACATTCGTGCCTCTTCCGCGAAAATTGTCAGAATTTCCCGAGAATACTACAGAACGTTAAAATCGGCGAAGTAACTTCATGCCAGAAGATAAACGACGTTGGCCCGCCGTTTACATCGGTGGATAGAGGAAGGTAAGGGTTTGTCAGTAAGAAGGATGCCACCGGGCCCCACCATCCCAGCGGAGCTGCCAGTGGGCCAGATAAGTCTGCGCCAGGGCAGGTACACCGCGCACGACCAGGGCATTCTCTGAATTGGCGTCTGCAGCGTTGCGCGTATAGTTATACGAGCCCAGCTGAACGTTCTAGCCGTCAGTGATGATAACTTTGTCATGCATAATTTTGTACTGACTGTTTGTTCGCAGCGAAATACCAGCATTGACCACGATATTCATGGCCGCGAGGCTCGCTTTACTCCTCCTTTGCCATCCACCACCACGCGGACATCCACGCCACGACGCTTTGCCGCGACCAGCGATTTCACGATTTCCGGCGACGTAAAGCTGTAACCCATCAGCCGGATACTCTCCCGGGCACTATCCAGCGTACGAATGACCAGCTGCTGAGCACTCCCTTCCGGAGAAAATCCGACGTCAAGTGAAGGAGATGCAGTTACTGATAAGCTAACGGCATAAAAGCACACGGCTGCAGCTGCGGTGGACAGATTTAAATTGCGTGTCATATCAGGCTCCGTTTAAATCCGGCGGGACACCGGCGAAGAATGGAAAGTCATCGGGGGTTAATTGCTGCTGTTACGCTTCTCTGCCTCAATCACCACATGGTTCTGCGCAGCTTTTTCAATGGACTGAAGGCCGGCATTCATCAGACGGGGTTGTCTCAGACGGCTTCGGAATCCCCTGCCACGTGCCGGCAGGCTTTCCAGTACCATCCGCCACAACACTGACGAGCGAACGGCAGCGCCTGGCGCACGCTTCCAGCTGAGATCGCACTCAAGGCTGAATTCACAGACGGCGGCCAGCGCAGGATCGGTCAGCACCAGTTCTGAAGTATCCAGTGGTCCCCGAGCTTCATCCAGTACACGCAGGATGCGCTGTACACGGTCGCTGCGTACGTGGCTACGACGCCGACGGAATGGCGCGGTGGCCAGCAAGGCTTGCTCAGAGGGTGGGGCAACTTCCACAAAGCGGTTAATGCGAATTTCTTCCCGACTGAGTTTGTCGATATCGCTGATGTACAGCGAGCTGCCGCGAATCACCTGCCCTTTAAAGAGCGTAACGTTCTCCCCTTCCTGCAAGGACTGCACTTCCTCGACCTCGACCTTCTTCTGCTCACGAATAGTCAGACGCGTGTCATCGTCCCAGCCGCCACCGGTAAGCCCGCCCTGCTGGACCAGAGCCCCCATTTGCGCCCGGTACTCGGTCCCGGCCATCAGTTGCAGGATCTCCAGCGTGTCCTTTGGATCCATGATTTTACCAGTGATACGTGTGCCCATATTGGCAATCAGCGTCCAGACAGCATCACCTGCCGCTGATTTAAGGCGTTGCACTTCCTGACCCGCGAGCAGCAGGCAGAAATCCAGCGATCGCACCTGCGTGGACAATTCCCCTACTTTTTCGGTGTAACCGGCCCCAATTTCGTCATTGATCCACAGGAACGGGAAGGTGCCTTTAAACTTGCGCACCTTCATATTGTCCTGAGGACGCCCTTCAAGCTTTTCCCCCAGGTCCTGGCTGATGATCATGGCCAGCTGAGACTGATACAGACGCCCAAGGGTCGCAGCCTCGTTGCTGGAAATTTCCAGCGCCGGCACCAGTACGGCCAGAATCCTGTCGTTATGCACCACATCACGCAGATCGATATCGCCGGCATCACGCGCAAAAACATGACCATAGGTGTCATTGAAAAGACTCAGCATGCGGGTGAACTGCTGCATCAGGTAGCCGTGCTGACGATTCGCCTCAGGATCCCACTCAGAAGGCGTGCCCACCTTGTCCATATCAAAACCGGCGAGCGTGCTGAGATAATTTTCCAGCACATGGATGATTTCGTCATGCCATTGTTCTTCGACGGCCTGGACATACAGTCCGGCAATTTTACGCAGCGGCAGATGTGACTGAATAGTACGCTGTGACATGACCGTCCCCTCGCGCCGGCACTTATACACCAGTGCCGAAATCAGTGCCTGGTTCATTGAGCGGGCCTTCTCCTGCCAGTCCCCGCCATTCCCCCCTGTTTTCGGCAGCATCGAGTCCATCAGGTTGGTGATATAAGACTCCTGCGCGAGGATGAACGAGTTGATGGTATTCGTCTGGGGCCGACCTTTAATATCTTCCAGCAGCTCCTGGGCACGTGAACGACCGCCATTGATAAAGTTCATTATCCGCAGGTCATCTTCCCGGCCAAAGCGGCGGGCAAGTGAGGCCAGAGCAAGGGCAACATCGTTCTGGGCCTTAAAGTCGGAATAAATGAGCCCTTTTCCCCAGCACAGTGCATTGAAGACCCACCCCATCAGTGCTTCTGTTTTACCCGCACCGGTCGTCCCGAACATAAGAACGTGGCGGCAAAGATCGTCCTTGGACAACCACAGCTCACGACCAGCATCCTTACCGCGCAGGTAACCCGCATAAAGCACCCCCGCAGCCCGGTTGGTATGGATACGTACGCTGGCAATGGGCAAAAAGCCCAGCACCTTCGCCGGTACCTGCCGCTCAGTAGACGGATCATCGCGGTTCATATCCATCGGCATGCGCATTGGCATTTTCCATCGCCCTGAGGGTGCCACGACCAGCGCCCAGAACAGCAGTACAGGCAGAGACAGCAGCAATGTGGCTGGCCATATGGCTCCCGCTGTAACACTGGCAATCATCGCCCATACCAGCGAACCCGCCTCAGCAAGCGTATTGGTCAGCCAGGAGCGGCCGACATGCCGGCTGACACGGGCACTGTCTATTGCCGCATTATTGTCCGTCATGATTACCACCCTCCAGGAAGGCTTTCAGCGCTGCCGGTGAACTCAACACTGCCTGGGAGACATAGCGGCCATCGTCCGAAATTGTCCACGGGGTCCCAGGCAGACGGTATGCCCGAAAAGCGACTTCGTTGACGCCAATGGCCCCCCTGGCGATTTCAGCTTTCTCTGGCTCCAGAGGACCTGCTGCTGTTGCGCCCGGCACACTCATACCGGCATCGACGGAGAACAGTGTCTTCCAGGCGATTGCACGTTCTGCTTCAGGCAATGCCATGACTGGCGTCAGGGCGGCCAGTGAATCCTGGCCACCTTCTGTTGTGACCGGGAAAATCACGACGTTCACCTGACCAGAGGCGGTTTCAAAGTGACGCTCCATCCGCTGGCAGTTGGCACATTCCGGGTCGGAAAAGACATAAATTGTGCGTGTATGTCCGCTGGACAGCGGTACAGTGAAGAGACCACGGGAGGCTGCTTTGTGCAATTTATCCGGTAGCGCAGCACGCGCTTCCGCTGACAGACTCCAGCCATCCTGAGGCACTTCTGCAGGCGTATTTTCAGATGCAACGGTGCGAACGCCAGGAGCGAGCGATGAAGGAGTTAAGACGGGCGCACTGTCTGGCGCCGGTACGCTTGCCGTCAGCGGGCTATAGACGGCAGGAACCTCATGTGTTTTTGGGGTGCTCAGCGTCACGACAGTCGCGATGAATAATGCCGCTATCACCACGCCCACTCCGGCAAGACGGATCCCTGCACGGCGGGTTTCATTGTGGCGAAGGACACTGCTCAGGCACAACAGCAGGACATTTGAATCTTCGCCACGATAGAGCGGCGTCAGTGCATCATGGGCATTTTGTGCATACAGACCATCGCTGTGGACGACGAACCATGGCTGCACATTCATACGACAGGTGAAAATCGGCTGAAAGTCCCGACGAACACTCAGTAAACCACCGGTAATTTCGGCCTCAAATGGCCCTTCTTTGCGTGAAATCGTGATCATAACGTCCTCTCAGCGCACATCGGCACTGTCTGCAAATTCATCATCTGTTTGATCCGGAACATAAAGCGCATCCGGGAAGGGAACATCGCGCCGGCGTTTTGCACGCGGGGCACGTGTGTCAATCGGGTGAACCAGGCCAAGGGATTCCAGCTCCAGCTGAAGCCCGGCAATCGCTTCATCGGTCATCAGTGGCGGTCGCGGCAGCCCCAGGCGGGCCGCCATCTGTTCCGCTCTTGCCTGCGCCACGACGCCGGCTCCCTCGACAAAGACCTTGGCGGTATCTGCCGTATGCAGGCCATACCAGAGCGTACGGTCGCACCCTTTCAGCCAGCGGAAGCGGGCCGGTGGCAGACGTAAATCCCGACCGTACAGCCCCACCAGGGCCGAACGAACGGTGCCATGCATCGCCATCCATTCGCTGACGCCAGAGCAGGCCAGCACACGGGGCAGATGCAACTCAGCCAGATGCCAGTCCGGGGTGCTTCTGAACTCAGGGGCTCTTAACAGTCGGCGAATCATGCAGGAGCGATTGAGATCGTCCAGCAGTCGGGTCGCCGCCTGACGGTCATCCGCGAACACCTGCAGACTAAAAACGATAAACAATGCCCGCTCATGAGGTTGCCAGTGTTCGGGTGCTGATATAACCGGTCCCATTTGCGCATTAAAGCGCACGCGGGCAGCCTCGCGGTCCAGAACACGACGTTTAATCAGCCCGTGCTGCTCAGCAAATTCTTCGGGCTTTTGCGCCCAGGCATTTTCCGCCGAGGTATCGTTCATCAGGCCATCGCTACCCTGATTTGCCATGACCGGGACAACTGACGGTGAAAAGGTCGCCATGATGCCAGGTAAGGAGTGAACATCGATCGCCCGACGACTACGAAAGCCCAGCGCAGGATGCTGGGCCAGCGCCCAGCTGGTTACGGCAAGAAGGGGGATGAGTGGAACAAACAGAATGCCGGCCGTGAAATTCAGCACCGCGATCCATTCATTCAGACCGACGGACTCCGCGCCGTTACCTGTCGCAGCCAGCAGATTGATGCGCATGGCGGCATAATTGTGGATCTGCGGAAAGTCGGCAAAACGCCAGAGCCAGTAGAGGGTGGAGCAACTCCAGCGCACAAAGTCGGTGAAGTAAATCCAGCACAACACCGCCGTCATACAAAGAGTGACCATCGCCACTGCCGGCTCATTACTGCCGGGGGCGTTCGGGTTATAGGTTGTCATGTGAGGGAATCCGGAGAAAGACGGGGACACAGAAAGTCCACCGGGTTACAGATATGAAAACACCGGCACGGGGCCGGTGTCAGAGGAAAAGCGTCAGAATGTCAGGAGGCGTCAGACGACCTGTGGAACCACTACGTTGTGTTCAAACTCGACAAAGCGGCTCTGGCGCCCAACATACTCCGCCCAGGGTTCTTTCGGGAACGGCTCGGAGTAGCTGTTATGGCTCATCGCCCCCAGGGTGTTGAACAGTTCTTTGGCCACTATCTGGTGCGCATACACACTCAGTACCGGTACGTCTGGCATACGGGTGTACAGGCGCAGCGCAGTCCCTTCAAGTTCACGGTTCGTCCAGCCCTGCATATTAAGGCCGACCACGTCGATCAGCCCCTTTTTCACCATATGGATATACAGGATGGTGCCGCGCTGGATATCGATCCCCAGATATTTACCGCGTCCCGCATCAAGCACCAGATGTTGCTTTTGTGGGCTGAAACGCTCAGGGCTGCTGAGCATGGCGACCATTTTTTTCAGCTGACGGCGACGGGACACTTTCCAGTAACGGCGCATACCTAACGGAATTATTACGGCGCACCATACAAAAATGAAGAACACAGCCATATCTACGTCATCATGTCCGCCAGGTTGATTACCTGAATAAATAATCAGGCTGGCTGCCATGAAGAAAATCAGGCAGGGAAGCGCTAAAAAATAATAGACAAACCTGACAAGCAACCACAATGTTTCTGGCTTTGAATCAGTGCGTTGAACAACTTTCATGGCATCCTCCTGCCGCATTTTTCTCTGATTGAAGTATATCCACACCTGTTGATAATGCCAGGTATATTCATCTCACACCATCCTCTCCTGGCAGGCCGTCGCGATTAGGCACGTTATTCAGCCCAGGAACGCGTCGGGCTCCACCGCCAGCTGCTGCAAACATCCCTTTAACATCATCGACCAGCCCCCCCATGATCCCCGCCATACCCGCGCCACCCAGGAACACAATCACGTAGTCGGCAAGGGTTGCCTGCAGCCCGAACACACGCGTCACACCGAAGGTTGCGATACGCGCATAAATCAGCAGCCAGCCCACCATTTTGACCAGACCGATAATAGAGTCCGCATTCGCGTTCGCCAGGGCTGAGCCGAACAGAAGGTTGAGCAGCGTACCGCCCGCCATCACGGCCACAGAGGCGAAGAAGAACCCTAGCACCATCAGCGAGGGGCGTAACATCATGTCAATCAGGAAGATATATCCATATGCACTCCGACTGCCTTTATCTTCCTCAGCCCCGAGGTGGGTCGCAGACCACATCGGACCTGCCGCGCATCCGACCATCACACTGACCAGCCAGTTAAACACCCCGACCATCCAGTACAGGAACGGCACGGCCGGCAGGAATACGGCGAGTGAAAAACCAATAGCAAACAGGAGCAGAATCAGAAAATAAAACGGTGGCGAGAGCTCCGTCAGCACGTCTTTGACCACCGCACCAGGGTTGATCAGCAGCAGACCGCCGATTTTCCCCATCACCGAATTATCCGCCGTCGAGGCGGCAGCCAGCGTCAGTGTGTAGGCGGTCATTGCGGCCTCTGCCGCTCCCAGCGTGTAATCTCCTATAATCTGCATCTTGATAAGTGGGTTAACCTGGTGAGAAAAGTCAGCATCGGTACCAAACTCTCTCGTTGCTATTGCAGTAGTAACCCTCTGCATCGGGCTTTTGAAAAGGCCGACAAACACCGCATCCGGATCAGTCGCGTTCAGTACCGCAGCATCATCTTTTGCCACTTGAGAGCCCAACGGCGCAGTGTATGGGCTGTTTTGCATCTGAGCGCGGTATGCCGTGAATACCTGGTGATACAGGTCGCCGGTGCCGGTTTCGCCGTGCAGCCCGGGTCCGGAGGTCACCGGTGCCGCGTTGGCCACCGCGTTCGTTTTGCTGTTGGCCGTGGCAAAGGTGTTGTACCAGGCTCCCAGGGCCAGCCAGCCGTATGTCTTAAGCTGCGTGGTCAGCTGGCTCTGCAGTGAATCTTTGTAGTTCAGCTGATTCAGCGCGCTGTTCACCGTGGTTTCATAGGCAGCGGCGGCTTGCTGGATGGTCGTCTCGGCATCCGCCATGGTGCCCGTATCCTGGTCACGACGACTGAGATACGCTTCCACATAAGCCTGGGCTGCGGCATCAAGCGTGGACTGCATCGTATCCAGCGCAC
>DASXML010000088.1:0-42678 GCA_036495715.1 Scandinavium sp. | reverse complement strand
GCAAAACTATGCCACGCGATGGCAATGGTTTTATAATCACGAACGACCCAATATGGCACTGAACGGCTATACACCGATGCAGCATATTCAGCGCATGGCCTGATTCTGCTTATCAACTCCGTTAAAAATGGGGGGATTACCGTATTCCGGAAAAAGGAGGCAAGTATCTGCCTGCCTATTATTTATCTGATGGCATAAATTAAGCCAATAAGAAGAATATCTCACTGAGATATTCTTACTGTCAGGAACCCTCACTCAATAGCCTCACTATCCCACTGGCAGGAAAACTTTTGCTTACAGGCGCTTGTCTGCACAAATCCAGAGCACAATGTTTATATTCAAGAACACGAAAATGATTGCAAGTATGATTCATAAGGCTTAAATTGTTAAGTGACTAGCATAGGGTAGTACAGCATCGATAGTTTCTTTAACGAGAAGCGCGTTGATGCCAGAAAACAGAACGGGTTAAAACCCGTTCTGTTTTCATTTCGGCTCCTCGCAACGTCTGCCATTCCCTCCATTACTTCCATATCCGCAATGATTCATTGCATAAGTTCCATTGAAGGCACATGAAACATCATGCATTGAAGCCTTTGCTCATGATCGAATATAACTTAAGCCATAACATGAGCCTGGCAGGCAACCATCACACTACAGCCTTAACATCAGAGCACCTGGAAAGAATTGCGGGGCGCATTCAGGCCCCATATTGCTGGCTTTACTCATGCCTGTACCTTCTTCCATAACAACAGCACCTTCACCCGTTTATCACACAATCCAATCTGCAATGAACTAGCAGCTAATAATCAAAAGTAGACCTGGGCCTGAATTTTATTCCAATACGAGGACTATATTGGGCTCAACTGGTAAAAGATAGACGGTGAGGCGGCATGGCAAGAATCATTCATTCCTCTGAAATTGCTTATGGGGAAACGGCTGATACCAATAAAGGGTCTGTCACCTATCTGGCCGGTACAGTATGTTCTGTTGGCTTGCCGACGCTCTATGATAAAACCGGCCATTTTGTTGAGCCTGTTAATCAATGGTTTCTGGAACTCAAAACGGTCAAAAGGCTCATTGATATCCACACTGCTGCCAAGGCGCTTCTTCGTTACTGGAAATTTCTTGAGCGCGAAAACCTGGAATGGAACTGCTTTCCTCCCGTTAACCGCCTTAAGCCAACCTATCGATTCCGATCAGATGATCTGCTCGCTGCAGCCAGAGAAGGCCGGATTGCCTTCTCAACCACCAACAGCTGTATGGGGCAGGTCGTTCGATTCTATATCTGGGCGATTGAGAACCATCACCTTTTGATCGCCAGTGAGAAAGAGGCACCATTTAAACTGGAATTTGTTTCTCGTCAGAACAGCGGAGTGCTGGCGCACCTCAAGCCCCGCATCCTCGTACAAACAAGTGACTTACGCATTCGTGTCCCCCGACATGCAAACCCGGTGGTTTCTTCATTAACTCCGCTTTCAATGGAGCATATCAGTCTGCTGGCGGCTCACCTGAACAACCAGTCGAATGAATTTATATTGCTGTCACTGCTTGCCTGTGAAAGTGGCCTGAGATTGCGGGAGGCATGTAGCTTTACCGTAAATGCGCTGCAGGAAGCCAGACCAGCCAGTGAGTTTAAATCCCGCTATCACATTACGATCGGCCCCAAAAATGGGGTTGAAACCAAATTTGGTAAAACACGAACTATCGAAGTGTCTGCCACACTGTTGAATCTGCTACGACACTATGCTTTATCCGAGAGGCGAGGAAAAAGGCTCTCCCGATGGAAAAAGCAACACCAGTCTGCTTCAGGGAATACCCCGGATGCATCGTGGAATGAGGCGGATACCGGCGACCATTCTCCACGATTTGAACCGCTATTTATCAGTCAGCAAGGCAACCCGGTTCGGCCTGAGGTGCTCAATGCCCGATGGGGCGCCTTTCGCAACATGCTGCGCCAGAAGGATCCTGGCTTTCGTTACCGGTTTCATGATTTACGTAGCACATATGCCACTTACCGACTGCATAGCTTGCTTGAAAGTGGTTTGTCTGAAGGGGAAGCACTGGATTGCCTGATGGGCTGGATGGGGCATCAGAATGAGAGCACAACGTTCAAATACATTCGTTTTCTTAAAATGAATGAAACTCTGAAATTTGCTTTTTCGGTACTGGACACCGTCATGAACCGTGCCCTGAAAACTAACAATGATGAGTATCTATAATGGCCACTCGACAAAAGGCATCCCTGATACTGGCTCTTCTCAATGGCGGTCATACAGAAGTGACGACAAACTTTGATTGCTATAACTTCCATGGATTCCCTGCTGAAGAGCTCTGCCGCCCTTCACAAAAAGTTCTGCGCCCGGTCAGTGCTGAATCCGTGTTTCTCGCCTTCCGGGATGCCGATTATGCAGAAGCAACAAAATCTTTCCTTATAGCCAATCTCAAAAAATACGTCGTTTTCTGTGACGACAGGGCATTGCCTGTCTTTTCGCACAAATCCGCCCTTGCCTATGGCAGGTACATTGTTAAGAGAAATAAAGCAGGCCAACTAAAAAACAGTACTTGCACCCAAATTCTCTCAGCGACTAAACAGTGCTTTATTTTGCTGGGCAGGCCGGGGCGATGGTTCGATGCGATCCCAACGCTGGGTAAATCTCAGGCGACACCGTACAAGGCATACAGTGACGGCGATTTAAAAAAACTGCTTCCGCTGTTACGCGCACTGTTCAAACAACTCTCCGGGCAATTTTTGAAGGATCCTGGTTATTATCTTTTTGCGGCTAACAACAAACCGGCAATGACATTCATCTGGAAAGGCTCGGTTTTTACCCTCTACGGAAGCGTCAGCAAAATGATGGCCGCTGCGACTTATCTACTTTCCTATTACACCTGGGCAAACACCACGTCGCTGCTGGCCATTACGCGGCCAGATGAAACCATTCTTTCAACAAAAGAAAAGTGGTATCAGATGCCTGTCTTCAAACGCCGTGCTTTCAGGATCATCACACTCAGATTTGGTGCCCACGGACAGCTCAATATTCCTAAATATTCGCTTGAGTTCTTCAATCAGCTATTAAAAATCTCAGGCATCATTGCTGAACACTGGGTTGAAGAGAAGCCACCCAGACTTATGATAACCATCAGGGACTCTCAGGCATCACCTTTAAGGGCGGAGGAACTGTCGCGGTTTAACCTATTCCTTCGCAATAATTTTCACCTGGAAGATGACCAGGGAAAGCAACTAAGAGCAGTCATCTCTCGTTTTCGCGCTACTGGTAGCCAGATGATGCAGCTACATCATAGTCCCGCAATGGTGGCTGAGCTTCTGGGGAATACCCCCCGGACAGTACGCCGACATTACTCCGAAGGAAGTGAGTTTGATAACCAGTCTATGCTCCAGGATGCCGTGTCTGTCATGGCCGATAAAGCTCAGTACGGCGAAAATACGGAGCAGGCAAAACATCGCCGAAAAAAAGTTCTTGGGGTAGAAATTCTGGCTTACGAGAACCTGCTGAAAATGCATACCCCCCCTATGAAGCAGGCACATGGCAGCTACTGCCAAAACCCGTTTGGCGAGCAGGCAGAGAAATTCCTTTCGCGGGTGCGCAGACACAGCTTACTTTCTACGGAAAAATTTGCCTGTTCCGATCTGATGAAATGCTTTTCCTGCCCCCATCAGATAATTGTCGCTGAAGTCTGCGATATCTGGTGCCTGATGAGTTTTAAAGAATGCCTGGAAGAGAGTATTTACCGGCATGTGGACCACCGGCATTTTTATCAGAACTACGCCTCTGTTCTTTCTGCCATCGACAGCATTCTGAACCGTATTGATAAGAAAATTCTGCAGGAAGCAACCTTCAAACTCCGGGACGACGGCCCACATCCACTCTGGCAGGAACGCATTGCCTTTCTTCCGCAAGCCACTTCAGAGGCACCTTGAGCAAAAGCACACTGACCATACTGCTACCAAACGACCTCGAAGAGCAGCAATGCCCCGAGGTACTTGATGTTATCGCCCTGCAAAATCAGCATCAGCAAGTGAAATTGGACGCGGTTGTAATCTGCAGGGATGAGTCCGGCAATGCCATCGCAAAATTTGGTGATCTTTGCTGGGACTGCTCGCGGCTGGTCACAACCAAAAATTCACCGCACCGAAAAATTGATTTCTCCGAATTCCAGCCCTACCCAGTCCTGCTCTATGAGCTGAAACTTATTTGTTACGGATGGATGTTTACCAAAAATCTGCAGTACAGCGCGCCGACCAAAATGTCGACGATCATTGGCCGCATTTCGGGTCTGAAAATGAGCTATCGTTTTCTGGCAGAAAACGGTTTAAACAGCATTCGTACACTCGATGTACCAATACAATGGGCAAAGTTCCTTTCATTCCTTGAGGTCCAGAGAAAAAGCGCGGGGACACTGGTGCATATTCTGTGTGCAATACAGCAGGCAAGGAGATTATTCCCCTGGCTGGGATATGACAGTTCAGACATGAGTTTCAGCCCGGTGACCCTGAGCAAAAAACTTTGCCGCCCGGAGGCCACAGAACGAGAGCAAACGCTGGCTATTCCCGAGCGGCTTGCGGATACGCTATTACACCACGCGGTAAATCTTGTGGAAATGGCCTGGCCCTACCGGGCAAGGCTGGGCAAAACTGAGCGCCTGCTTCAGGAAAATTATGAAGCAGGTGAACGGGCTGTATACGAAAAAATACGCACTGGGGTCTGGAAATGGCTCAATGAAGAAAATGGCAGCGCGGAATTCAAACGCCGTTTTGCAAAAGAGGCCGTCTACTTAGCGCCAGAAAAGTCATCCGATATTATTGCCCGCCAATTATCCGGCTATCCGGGTTGTCCGGCTGTAGCCAATGGTATCTGGTGGTACAGATATCGCGCGAATTTGCTTTCAGCCTGCTTTGTTTGCTCCGCTGCATTTTCGGGCATGCGGGAAAGCGAGCTTTTTGAACTGACGCCTTACAGCTATTACAGCGCAACCTATAGCGGCAGAACGTTTCATTTCCTGAAAGCCAAAACGCATAAAATGGGTGAAAAACACACTGAATGGGTGGTTGCTCCCATTGTGCAAAAAGCGATTGAGCTCGTGGCTGCACTGACGGAGCATTTGCGTACGCAGCTCCAGGAGCACGCTGTCACTGCTCGCGAAAAGGAGCTTTCCCGCAGCCTGTGGCTTTCACAGGGCCAGCGTTCCACTCAACCCAAGCGGATTGCTAACTGGACTCTGCGTCTTGCAGATTACTCCCGGCTGGCGGGCCTGCTTGTCAGCCCGGAAGACTATGATGAGTGTTTACGCGCTAACCCCAACAGCAACGAAAGGCTCAAGAACCACGTACAAATCGGGAAATGCTGGAAACTGTCACCTCATCAATTCAGGCGGACACTCGCCTTCTTCACCATAAAGAACAGACTCGGAAATGCTATTGCCATCAAACAACAATTTAAACATCTCTATCTCCAGATGTCTGAGTGGTATTGCGAAGGCGGCATTCCTTCCCGGCTGCATAATGTGGAAATCGACACAGAACTCCAGAAGATGATAGATACGGCAGGAAATGAGCAGATTGCTCAGAAATACTGGAGCTGGTTTAAGGGTAATGGCGTACTTTCCGGAAGTCATGGTAAGGACATCGTGAAAATGCGAGATGACCTCCCTCTCATTTACCGCGACTGGGAAAGCCTTCTGAAACAGGTGAAGGAAAAAAGACTGACACTTCATGGCACCCTGCATGCGTACTGTAAAAATGGTTATGACTGTGACATGGGCGGCGTAATCAACCCGGCTTTCTGTGTCGATTGCGGCTCACATGGCAGCATTATCGATGAAGAACAGGCGATGTGGTGGAAGAACAAGCATGACAACCTGACCCGCTGGCTGACCGATAATCCCGGCGCTTCTGTTGCAGAATTTACTCACTGCATGACGCAAATTCGAGCGGCTGAGAAAGTCATGATGGACTTTTCTGTCAGTTTCGCTCCTTATCAGCCTGAACCCCGGGTAAGAATCGATGAGTAAAAGAGATAATACCCTGCTAACCCTTGAAGAGGCGCTGGCTCGTGTTCTGAGCGGCGATACCCGACGGATCCCTCCGACCAGGAAACTCAGTGCCCGTGCCGTTGAGACAGAGGCGGGTCTTAGCAACGGAAGTGCGTATTATTACCCTGAATTTATAGAAAAGATTTCGACACTCAAACACAAGTCTGATCCTTCAGTACCACTCCGCAGCTCCGCAAGCAGAATGGGCAAATGGAAGGAAAAAGCGCAGGAAGCGGAACGTCTTAAAAGTAAGTTTCGTGGAGAATGTAACGAGTTAAAGCAGCTGAATGCACAGATAGCTGCAGATCAATACCGGCAAATGATGGCCCTACAGGAAGCAATACAAAAAATAGCAGAACTCGAAAAAATCATCGAAAATCTCAATGCAGAACTGATTGACACCCGGCGGCGAAATATTAAGCGAATTTAGTTACCATGCAGATCGCTGCGTCAACTGCGACTTCTGGCTACCCATCAGTGATGGCATAAGAAAAGGTGCTCCTGCAGCCAACGGGAAAAGGGTAACAAACCACCTGCAAAGCCACCAGAAGCACACGGGAGAGATTTTAGCGCAACAGGCATGGGGCAATGCAACCCCTCTGCACAGAAGTGTATCTTTCGTGAATCAGGCTGGACGTAATCATGGTGAGCAGCAGGATTTTCCAAGCTATCATGAAAAATGCTGCGGAAGAGTAACTTAATGCAAAGGGGAGAATATGAATAAAGGAAAAGTAACTTTTCTTTCAGAGCAACATTCCCTAAAACGCTGGTCATTATCACGCGGAAAGCGAGTCAGAGCAGCACAGGATGATAGTACGGGTATGCTTGCTGGCGTTTATCCGGCCCTAATTGGCAGCAAAATTAAAGAACTAAAAGCCGTTCAGGATTACAGATCATGACCAGAAAAGATTTACATCTAAAAGCTGTAGCGCTTTTTGAAGGAAACCAAGAAGCCACTTTGAGATGGTGCAACGCCCCTAACAGAGCGTTAGGCTGGAAAACACCTGCTGAGGCCATTGGTACAGAAGAGGGAAAATTAATGGTTGCCTCATTAATTTTGCGTATAGAGCATGGGGTTTACTCTTAAGCCTGGAGTGTTCTTACAACAGCATGCATTTCTTACTCTCATGGTCAGGTGAGACTGAAACACCGCAGGGGCCGATTGCAGGGCATTTCAGTGTAATCGCCCGCTGTCATTTCGCATCGTATACGTTACATATACGGCATTTTTTAGTGTTTTTGTAATGAATACGATGCGAAAAATGTACATATGCAGATGCCCTCCCACAAAAGTCCCCCCTACCACTTCATCCCCGATTTCTTTCAATTTACATCCTAAAAAACAGGGCTAAACGGCCAGAGACACCGGCGTCAAATGTTACAATCTGGCTATTGTCCATACCAAAGAGCTTGTTGATATGCTTGATTTGAATCTAACTCTGAAAAAAATAACCTTTCTGAAAAAATCAAACAGCACACATAGTTCATTGATTTACTTTAATTTTCAGAATAATAAATTTAGATGGTGTATGGGTATTGCGTTACGATGCGTTAAGTGTTTCATCTGCATACACAAAAAAGGGCCAGAGTCACTCTGGCCCTTTTTTATTAGCGGCTTAAGGTTGGGTTAGCGCGAATAATTACCCAACACGGTGTCTCTGGCATCTCTGCGCCCATCGCGCTTGGTATCTCGCTTATCACGACGACAATCACGATTACTTTTATCGTTTTCACGATAGCAATCTTGCTTATCTGAACGGGCGTCGCTGCGCGAATCCTGATGGATATCACGTGCTTCTTGATGACGCTGATACAAACCCGGTCGGTCGGCAAATACGGAAGCGCTAACCAGTGCACAGGCCAGCAGCATATAAAGGGGTTTATTCATATTAAACTCCAATGAATAGTAAGGTCATAAAATTCACACCGTCATTTCGGCATATAAAAGTAATTGAATCCCACAGGAGGATTAATTTTATCAATGCCTGGAGATAATAATTTCCAGCACACCGTTAATCAGGAACTGGACACCCATACAAACCAGCAAAAAGCCCATTAGGCGAGAAATCGCTTCAATGCCACCAGCGCCGACTAATCGCATAATGGTTCCGGAACTGCGCAGGCAACCCCATAATATTAAGGCGACGAGAAGGAAAATAACCGGCGGTGCGACCCATAATACCCAGTCAGGAAAACTGATACCAGGCTTTACCGTAGAGGCCGAGGAGATGATCATCGCAAGCGTTCCCGGTCCGGCGGTGCTCGGCATAGCCAGCGGGACAAACGCGATATTATTGGCTGAATCAGGTTCCGAAGGATCGGTGGGCACAGGCGTTTTAGGTGCAGGGAATAGCATCCGGAAACCTATAAACGCAACAATCAGACCGCCCGCAATACGCAGACCCGGAATAGAAATACCAAAGGTATCCATTACCAGCTGACCAGCATAATAAGCCACTATCATAATAGCGAAGACATATACCGAGGCCATCATGGACTGATGATTACGTTCCGCATTGCTCATATTTCCCGACAGGCCGAGGAATAATGCCACGGTAGTAAGTGGGTTCGCCAACGGCAAAATAAGCATCAGCCCCAGACCGATAGCTTTGAAAAGATCTAACATTACGCTCTACTCTATATAAAACACATTGGCGCTAAAGTATACCGCGAGTGAATGCTATTGGTTATGTCTATAAATAGACCCTGCAAGGAATAAGCTTAAAGAGTTTAATTCCGATAACGTTCTGTTTTTATAAATGAATGTAGGGAGAAGATATTCCTGCCTCATCAAACGGTAAACTGGAAAAATGGCAGCAGCAGCTAGGTGATGCCGTAGATGCTTCTGACTCCGTCAGGCATAGAAAAAATACGGCTTGATTGCTTTCAATTGGGAAGTGTTAGAAATTATGGCGCAATACGTTTTAATAACGCATGTCCGATATAGTTACTCCAGTTAAAACTATTTTGTAATACCACCACGGCATTCTGATGCTCTTTATCGAATCCGATATAACTGGAATAACCACCGATATATCCGACCTGATAGGTGATTTTTTGTTGCCCGTAAGTATCCGTTATCCATGCAATATTTGCCGCCTCCTTCTTTCGCGGGAAATAATCGACGGCGACATCCGTAAAGGCTTTGTCCAGCGCCGCATTGCCCGTGGCGGAAAAATGCGCTCGAGTGTATTCGATAAGATCACGAGCATCGCTGTAGAGGCTTGCTGCACCGACCATATTATTACTGAACTGCCAGTCAGGCGTTAACGCGCCACGGGCAATGAATTTCGGCTGATCGCCCGCATGGCCTAGCGCTCGTTGCGGAAAGGCGCGCAGACTTTCCGGGTCGAAACTCGCATTATCCATTTCCAGCGGCTGGAATATTTTCTGCGCTGACAACGTTTCAATCGACTGCCCGGTTTTATATTTCAGAATATAGCCGAGCACGGCGTAGCCAATATTGGAATATCGTGGCTCATGCGTTAATGGTGCATTGAAAGTGCTGAGATAATTCAGGACGCCATCACTGTCCAAATCCTGATAGAAGTTCTCACCGTCGCGCAAATAGCTCACCAGATGCTCTAACGACAGCAAATTCATCGGCTGGCGCGGCAAACCGGAAGTGTGCGTCACCAGTTGCAGGAGCGTGATTTTTTTCGCATCGGCACTCAGTAATGTTCCCGGCGGCAAGAGCGTGTCCAGCGTGTCGTCCCAGTGCAAACGCCCCTCGTTCACCAGCAGTGTTATCACCTCTGCGGTAATGCCTTTGCTCAATGAACCGAGCGCAAACAGGGTATCCGGGGTTATTGGGTAGTGGTTTTTGGCATCCGTGACGCCATAGCAATAAAACGTTGCCGGGCCATTATGCTGAATAACCGCCACCACCATGCCCGACACCTGTTTGCTCTGCATATATTCGGTGACGAGTTCGTCGACGGACAGTGCCCGGCCATTTTGCGCTACCTGAGTCACTTCACTGGAAGGCATATTCATTTGCGAAAGCGTCCCGGCGCAGCCGGAGATAAGTGCAGACGCTATCAGCACAGGGAGTATTAACCCTTTCAATATTGCCTTCCTGTTGAGATAAAAAGAGGAGAACGACGAAATCGCGAGCGGCTCACCCTAACGTTATTCACAATTCGTTGCAAAGTGAAAGCTCTGAAAGTGAAGAACGCCCACGACGCCTCGTTTTCGCAGATTATTTCGTGAAAACATAAAATTAGCTGAAAAAACCGAAAAGAGATTAGGCAATAAATGTGATGAAGCGCACGCTTTCGTTTCCGAAGATCGAAGCGAATGTCTACGCTTAATAAAGCGCCGGTTTTTTTCCGGCATCTTGTTTTGACGTTATCCGGAGGTTTTTACCGTTATGTTCAACCAGAAATTACGCAACCCGGACACCGACGAAGCGCAGGCCCTTGAGGCTGAGCTTTGCTATCTCACGGATCCGTGCGAGTTAAAACTGGATGAAATGTTCGAGGTCGAGCCAGAACCGGAGATGATCGAGGGGATGCCCGCGTCCGATGCGCTCACCCCTGCCGACCGCTATCTTGAACTGTTTGAGCGTGTGCAAGCCGCGCGGATTTTTGCCGACAGCAAAACCTTCCCCGACTGCGCACCGAAAATGGATCCGCTGGATATTCTGATCCGCTTTCGCCAGCAGAAACGCCTGCCGGGCTTTAACCTGCGCGCCTTTGTCGAAGAACATTTCTGGCTGCCGGAAGGGAGCGCTGATGACTACGTTTCCGATCCTAACAAGACCTTAAAAGAACATATCGAAACCCTGTGGCCGATACTGACCCGCGAGCCGCAGGACCATATTCCCTGGTCTTCATTACTCGCACTGCCGCAGTCCTATATCGTTCCTGGCGGGCGCTTCACCGAGACCTATTACTGGGACTCCTACTTCACCATGCTGGGCCTGGCAGAAAGCGGGCGCGAGGATTTACTCAAATGCATGGCAGATAACTTCGCCTGGATGATCGAGCGTTACGGCCACATTCCGAACGGCAATCGCACGTACTATCTCAGCCGTTCGCAGCCGCCTGTCTTCGCCCTGATGGTGGAACTGTTCGAAGAAGACGGCGTGCGCGGTGCGAAGCGCTATCTCGACCATCTGAAGATGGAATACAACTTCTGGATGGACGGTTCGGGCAACCTGTTGCCAAATCAGGCCTGGCGCCATGTGGTGCGCATGCCGGACGGCTCGTTGCTTAACCGCTACTGGGATGACCGCGACACGCCGCGTGATGAATCCTGGCTAGAGGACGTGGAAACCGCACGCCATTCGGGCCGTCCACCGAATGAGGTCTATCGCGATTTACGCGCAGGTGCGGAATCCGGCTGGGATTACTCCTCTCGCTGGCTGCGGGACACGACTCGCCTGGCCAGTATCCGCACCACGCAATTTATCCCGATAGATTTGAATGCGTTGCTGTTCAAACTGGAAAACACCATTGCCAATATTTCCGGTTTAAAAGGCGATCGGGAAACCGAGGCTGAATTCCGCCACAAAGCCAGCGAACGCCGGGCGGCGGTCACGCGTTATCTGTGGGATAACGAACAGGGTTGTTATCGCGATTACGACTGGCGACGCGAAGAGCTGGGGTTATTTTCTGCCGCCAGCGTGGTGCCGCTGTACGTTGGTATGGCCACCCATGAACAAGCGGATAAACTGGATACCGCCGTGCGCACACGCCTGCTGACGCCGGGCGGGATCCTGGCGACGGAGTACGACAGCGGCGAGCAGTGGGATTTCCCCAACGGCTGGGCGCCGCTACAGTGGATGGCGATTCAGGGCTTCAAACTGTATGGCAACGACACGCTCGGCGACGAAATTGCCCGAAGCTGGCTGAAAACGGTAAACCACTTTTACCAGCGCCATCACAAGTTGATTGAGAAATACCACATCGCCAACGACACCCCCCGTGAGGGGGGCGGCGGTGAATACCCGTTACAGGACGGATTTGGCTGGACCAACGGCGTGGTGCGCCGTCTGATTGGCCTGTATGGCGAACCGTAGCGCCGTTAGTCGATAACATCGTAAATGGCTGACTGAATGGTCAGCCATTTTTTATTCTGCGCATCCGGCATCGCCGCTGCCCGACGTTTTGCCACCGAAACGGTGTAACGCTGGCGTTCTATCACGCCTGGCGAAGCGCAAAACGCCTGCAAATACGATTTTCGTACCGACGTTAATGCTTCACCGTTCGCCATCGCATGGCTCAGGCTGGAGATAAACCGGCGACAGGGCTTTGGTTCATCCATTTGCAATCGATAGCGCAGCAAAAGCTCTAGCACCTCATCATAACGAAAAGTTTGTGCCTGTTCTGTCCATGCGAGCTGCCAGTTCATACCACCCTGCAAAAAAAGCATCGTTACGTCAGTGTCATTGCGATCGATAGCGGCGCGTAGGTTATTAATATCCCAGCGAATTCCTCTCTGCGCTAACTTATCTCGTGGCGTCAGTACGCCATGCTCAGACGATTCGACCAACACGTCATGAACCTGCGCGACCGATTCCTCCGGCGCGCTGCTGCTGAACATCCATAACGATGCCAGAGCCATCGCCAGCATGACCAACCCCACGACACCCCAGAGCAACGACGAAATCAACTGCTCTCTTTCCTCCGGGTCGCGTATTTTCCTCTTCTTAGGCGGATCGATGCCTTCACGCACCGGTTGGCGATCGCCCCCCAACGCCCGGTCTTTGCCGCGCGTATGCTCCCAGAATTGATGCAGTTCGCTGCTGTCCACAGCCATAAATGCCGCCGGGTTAACGCGCGTTCTTCCCTGTTCATACGCACGCTGAATAGGGCCAGCAATCTGGTGCAGATAATTATCAAGCAGCGCAAGTTCCGTGGTCGTTAGCGGGCGTTGAGCCACAATGGCATTGCGCATCACCCGGCAATCCTCCAGAAACGCGTGCAGCGTCACACGCTGTTCCGCGAGGAACGTCAAAGCCGCAGCGGCGTTAAACAGCTGCGAATAATGGCGAGCAAACGCTTTTTTATCGATAACCAACAGCGCCAACTCACTGAACTGCATCCCGGACAAAATATCCCCGGCGTCGCTGTTCGCCAGCCACTTACGCACGCTGTCAGCGCCAAACTGCAGTTTAAGAAAATCATTGAGTCGAGTGGCATCCGGAAACGCCTGATTGATAAGCGCCTTGAGGGTCAGTGTGAGCGCGCGCATTTGCCGCTGGGCCTGCTCCTGGCGTTCATTGCTGTCATCGCCAGGCACTGAAGCAAACGTCAGTAGCGGCTGCTGCTGGCGCGCAAATTCTAATGCGGCAGAAAAACGTAGCGCCGCGATCAGCTGATTTTCACTCACCGCCTGCCCGCTTTCATACACCGGCACGATTTGCTGGAGACGGCGCAGTTGCAGCGTAAAATCGCTGAGCTGCGCGTCGTTAAGGTTTAACCGCCGGGCCACGTTAGCCCACCCGCCCAGATTCAGGCGCGCTTGCTCCAGTTGTTCCAGAAACCAGCGTAGATCTTTTGCCTCTGCGGTATGTACATTCAAAAGGGAGAGAATTTCTACCCCCGCCTGGCGGATCATCACCAGACAATGCTCAAATTGATCGCCGGAATAGTGTGATGCTGTATGCATCGATTTTCCTTACCTAAGGCAAATAAATTTCCCCGATAAATTACCGGGTTTTATTTTTGTTTTTAGACAGTTAAAAATAGATTACCTCAGCGCCTTGTGGGGTAATCCGTCTATAAACCGCTAAAAGTCACCGGAGTAAATACGATGATAAAAATCGCCACCCCACGGCTGAGCTGTGAATCACTGCGCGAAGCAGACTGGCCGTTCTTTTTGGCATTGCAACAGAACGCGGACGTTATGCGTTACGTGGCTGACCCACGAACGGAAAGTGAAATTCGGGAAACGTTTGAATCACGATTGCCGGAATGGACCCCGGGTGCGGCGCACTGGCTCAGTCTGCTGGTTCGTGAGACGGCAACGGGTGAACCGCTCGGCGTGACGGGGTATATCCATCGGGAAACAGACTGTGCAGAAGCCGGGTTCATTTTTGCGCCCAGCGCACAGGGAAAAGGGTTTGCCACGGAGTCATTGCGTGCGGTGTGTGATTTCGCCTTCACCACGGGCAATGTACGTCGGCTGACCGCCACGGTGACTGCCGGAAACAGCGCGTCACGTCGCGTTCTGGAAAAAACAGGATTTGTACTGGAAGGCGAGTTGCGGGAAAACTATTGGTTAGCCGGGAAATGGCATAACGATTGGCTGTTAGGACTTTTGCGCAGTGAATACCCACGCTGAATGCCCAGCGGCGCTACGCTTGCGTGGGCCTACATGAATGAACCGTAGGCCTGATAAGCGCAGCGCGCATCTGGGTGTTCAAAAATTACAGGAACATACCGCCCGAAACCTCGATGCGCTGGGCGTTCATCCAACCCAGTTCATCGCTGAGCAGCGCGGCGATGGCACCGCCGATATCATCCGGCAGACCGGTACGACCCAGCGCAGTTTGTGCCGCAATATGCTGATTCATCTCGGCATTATCACGCACACGCCCGCCACCAAAATCGGTTTCAATTGCGCCTGGGGCGATGATATTGACCGAAATCCCGCGCGCGCCCAGCTCTTTGGCCTGATAGCGCGTCAGCACTTCCATCGCACCTTTCATCGAGGCATAGGCCGCAAAACCCGGTAGCGCAAAACGTGCCAGCCCGGTCGAGACATTCAGAATGCGACCACCGTCCTGAATCATCGGCAACAGGCGCTGTGTCAGGAAGAACGGGCCTTTGAAGTGAATGTTCATTAACTCGTCAAACACCGCTTCGCTGGTCTCCGCAAACGCGCCGTACAAACCAATTCCGGCGTTGTTCACTAAATAATCAAACGTGTCACGCTGCCAGATCTGTTGCAGCGTTTTCTGTGTCTGTTCGGCAAAATGCTCGAAACCAGACACATCGGCGATATTCAGCTGTAATGCTGCTGCTTTCACGCCAAGTTGTTCAATTTCGGCGACAACTTTTTGCGCTTCCAGCTGATTGCTGTTGTACGTCAGCAGAATATGAATTCCTTTCGCCGCCAGCTTCAGCGCCGCATTTTTTCCCAGCCCACGGCTGCCGCCAGTGATTAAAGCAATACGTTGTGTCATAACCCACCTCATTTCGGATAAGTGAACAGTGAGATAGAGCTTATTAGGTGACGTATAATCAATAAAGACGGTAAATTACGTTTCATTGTTTCAATAAGAACAACAAAAGGCGTTGGCTATGGATAAAATTCACGCAATGCAACTGTTCATTCGCGTCGCAGAACTGGAGAGTTTTTCGCGCGCTGCGGAGTCGCTCGGCCTGCCGAAAGGCAGCGTATCGCGTCAAATTCAGGCGCTGGAAAACCTGCTCGGCGTACGCCTTTTGCACCGCACCACCCGCCGGGTCCAGCTTACGCAAGATGGCATGGTCTATTATGAACGCGCCAAAGATGTGCTCAGCAACCTCGATGAACTCGACGGGATGTTCCAGCATGACCCCACCAGCATCAGCGGAAGACTGCGTGTTGATATGCCCGTCGGCGTTGCTCGAAATTTAATCATTCCAAAACTGCCGACGTTTCTTCAACAGTATCCCGGTATTGAACTGGAACTCAGCAGCAGCGATCGCCTGGTCGATGTGATTCGGGAAGGATTCGACTGCGTAGTGCGCGTAGGCACGCTGAAAGACTCCGGATTGGTGGCGCGTCCACTCGGTAAACTGACCGTTATCAACTGCGCCAGCCCCGATTATCTGGCGCGTTTTGGCTATCCGGAAACGCTTGAGGATCTTGATAGCCATGCGCTGGTTCACTACGCCACCAGCCTCGGAGTGCGCCCGCAGGGCTTCGAAATCAGCCGTGACAATCAACCCCGCTGGCTGAAAACCGGTGGCGTATTAACGGTTAACAGCACGGAAACGTATCACGCGGCCTGCCTGGCAGGGCTTGGGATTATTCAGGTGCCACGCGTTGGCGTGAAAGCGGCGCTGCGTAGCGGAACGCTGGTCGAAATTCTGCCAAATTACCGGCCGGATCCGATGCCGGTGTCGCTCATTTACCCGCACCGCCGCAATCTTTCACGTCGCGTTCATCTGTTTATGGAGTGGTTAACGGAAATTTTGAAAAGCTATGTTGACTGAACATCATCAGGTTCTGGCAATTTCCAGCACCTCATCGGCTATAATTTCGTTTAGGTTGTTAAAATAAGGAATACGCACCTGATGACGCCGGATAACGACGCAAAACGCCCCACTCAGGATCTTGAGTACGAACCCGTCAGGAAAATGGATACGGAAGAAACCGCCAAAACGGGCATGAAACAACGGGCCAGCGGTGCCCTGAGTAAAGCCACAGGCACGGCGCAAAAAGTGCAGCGCCAACCGTTTATCGCCCACCTGATCCGTGCCGCCGAACGTTTCAACGACAGGCTGGGCAACCAGTTTGGTGCAGCAATCACCTATTTCTCATTCCTGTCGATGATCCCGATTCTAATGGTGTCGTTCGCCGCAGCCGGTTTTATCCTCGCCTCACACCCGACGCTGTTACAGGACATTTTCGACAAAATCCTGCTCAACGTCAGCGACCCCATGCTCGCCGCCACGCTGAAAAACACCATCAGCACCGCAGTTCAGCAGCGTACTACCGTCGGGATTGTCGGCCTGTTGGTGGCACTTTATTCGGGTATTAACTGGATGGGCAACCTGCGTGAAGCGATTCGCGCTCAGTCGCGCGATGTGTGGGAACGCACGCCGCAGGACCAGGAGAAAATTTGGGTTAAGTATTTCCGCGATTTCGTCTCGCTGATTGGTCTGCTGGTCGCGCTGATTGTCACCCTCTCCATCACATCGGTCGCCGGTTCTGCGCAGCAGATGATCATCTCGGCGCTGCATCTCAATGCTATTGAGTGGTTGAAACCCGCGTGGCGACTGATTGGTCTCGCCATTTCTATTCTCGCCAACTACCTGCTGTTTTTCTGGATTTTCTGGCGCTTACCGCGTCATCGTCCGCGCCGAAAAGCGCTCATTCGTGGCACTTTTATCGCGGCAATTGGCTTTGAAGTGATTAAAATTATCATGACCTGGACGCTCCCGGCGCTGGTGAAATCCCCGTCCGGCGCGGCTTTCGGTTCCGTTTTGGGCATAATGGCGTTCTTCTATTTCTTCGCCCGCCTGACGTTATTCTGTGCAGCGTGGATTGCCACCGCCGAGTACAAAGATGACCCGCGCATGCCGGGCAAATCCCACCGCTGAATCGGTAATCGGGTTGAAACATCAACCCGATTCAATTTCTCAGCACATAAATCCAGTTAGTAACTTTTCTTTAACCAAAAACCAGTTTTATTCACCAACAATGAATTTTTGTGAAGCATTTCATAGAAGTGAATTCGCTGACCCGGAAATTATCCACTTTTTGCCTGAATTTCACCCAGCCTCCGATTTTGTTACACATTGAAATGTCGCTTTTGCTGTGCGTAATATGGCTGTTCGTTCGCCAAAAAATAAGAAAATGTTATGCAATCTGCCGCCACAACACTCGAAAACAGCCAGGACATCGCCCCGGTAAACTCACGCAATAAAGTCGTCGTGGCTTCGCTTATTGGCACCGCCATTGAGTTCTTCGACTTTTATATTTACGCCACCGCAGCGGTTATCGTCTTCCCGCACATTTTCTTCCCACAGGGTGACCCGGCGGCCGCTACGCTGCAATCCCTTGCGACGTTCGCCATCGCGTTCGTGGCCCGTCCGATTGGCTCTGCATTGTTTGGCCACTTCGGTGACCGTGTGGGCCGTAAGGTGACGCTCGTCGCTTCATTGCTGACGATGGGTATTTCTACCGTGGTTATCGGCCTGCTGCCGAGCTATGAAACCATCGGCATTCTGGCCCCCGTGTTGTTAGCACTGGCACGTTTTGGTCAGGGCCTGGGGCTGGGTGGAGAATGGGGCGGCGCGGCGCTGCTGGCAACTGAAAACGCACCACCGAAAAAACGCGCGCTGTATGGCTCTTTCCCGCAGCTCGGTGCGCCGATTGGCTTCTTCTTTGCTAACGGCACTTTCCTGCTGCTCTCGTGGCTGCTGACCGACGAGCAGTTCATGAGCTGGGGCTGGCGCGTGCCGTTTATCTTCTCCGCAGTGCTGGTGATTATCGGCCTGTACGTGCGCGTTTCCCTGCATGAAACGCCGGTATTTGCCAAAGTGGCCGCTGCGAAGAAACAGGTCAAAGTACCAATGGGCACGCTGCTCAGCAAACATCTGCGCGTCACGATCCTCGGCACCTTCATCATGCTGGCGACCTACACGCTGTTCTACATCATGACGGTGTATTCCATGACCTACAGCACCGCTGCGGTGCCGCACGGCCTGGGCTTGCCGCGTAATGAAGTGTTGTGGATGCTGATGATGGCAGTGATTGGTTTTGGCGTGATGGTGCCGATTGCGGGCCTGCTGGCCGACCGCTTTGGTCGTCGTAAGAGCATGATAACCATTACCACGCTGATCATTCTGTTCGGCCTGTTTGTGTTCCAGCCGCTGCTGGGATCGGGCAACCCAACGCTGGTTATGGCTTATCTGCTGCTCGGTTTAAGCCTGATGGGCCTGACCTTCGGCCCAATGGGCGCGCTGCTGCCGGAGCTGTTCCCGACCGAAGTACGTTACACCGGAGCGTCGTTCTCGTATAACGTGTCGTCGATTCTCGGGGCATCCGTTGCGCCGTATATCGCCGCCTGGCTGACCGGAACCTACGGTCTGGCGTACGTCGGTTACTATCTGGCGTCGATGGCGGCTCTGACGCTGATTGCGTTGGTGCTGACCCATGAGACACGGAATCAGTCGCTCTAAGCCCCTCTATGCCGGATGGCGCTAACGCTTATCCGGCCTACGCTCCCTCTCCCTCCCTGGGAGAGGGAAAATACTACTTCCGCATCTGTGACAAAATCACATGACATTGGTTGGCATCGCCTTCAGACGGTGACACCAATGCCAACAACGCTGCCGCCGGTGTCACCAGCGTTGCCAGCGCCGCCATCACCGCTCCGCGCACAATCAACGGCCCGGCTTTCACACCGTAATCCGGATTTTTGAACGTACCACGCACGTACAGCGGCGAACGCAGAGTAATGATGCGAATCCCCTTACTTTCCGGATCGATAGTCAAATCCAACTGTTCAGAGGCAAAGCTCGCCGTGCCGGTGACGTTGATCAGCGCATTTTCGGTATCAAACGCGAGAATTTGCGGGCGCGCCACGCCGTGATTAATATCAACGTTAGCCGCCGCACAGTTCACCCGTACTTCATCGTCGCCGAAGATCTGCCCGATGATAAAGTTACCGACGTTCAGACCAAGAATTTCCATCAAATTACGGCTGACCACGCCATCGTTCATCAGCAGTTTCAGGTTTCCATCGCTCGACCCGAGCAACGCCGCCACGGAATTCCCGGTGCCGCGCAGTTTGGCATCGCCGTTCAATTCACCGAGCGTTTTTTGCATCAGTTCGACGTTCGGCATCAACTCTTTGAGTCGCAGCCGCCGCGCCTGAATATCCGCTTCGCCCTGCATCGGTTTTTTGTTGCCCGCCAGATGAATATTGGCGTTGATGGTGCCGTTGGCCATGCCGAATTTCAGCGGCTCCAGGCGTAAATCACCGCGATCCAGAATGACGTGAGTCGAAAGGTTATTCAGCGGTAAAGTGCTGCCGTGCTGGATGCGCCCGCCCTTGAAACGGACATCGGCGTCCATGACGGCCCATTTATCGGTGTCGAAACGCTCATATGGCAGCACTTTTCCGACCGGCTGTGGGTTCTTCTGTACTGCTTTCGTTTTGGTGCCTTTGCCGGAATCGACGCCGATCAGCGGGCCTAAATCCGCTAACCGTAACTGTTTCGACTCCATGTCACCTTCCAGTTTCGGTCGCGGTTTGATCATGCTGTATTTCAGCGTGCCGTGAATGTCGCTGTCGCCAATGCGTCCGTTAAAATCACGATAATCAAATACCGAGCCTTTTTCGGTGTCGATTTTCGCCACCAGATGCCCATCCGTTTCAAACGGTGGCGTATCCGGCAACACAATGCCGGTTAAGTCGTAAAGCTGCCCAAGAGAATCGCCGGAGAATTTGAGGCGTAAATCAACGCCGCCCATTTTCATCGGGTCATTCACCGTGCCGTCAAACGCAACCCGCGTGTTGCCGGAGTGAATATCGGCCTGCACCGGGAACGGCGTGCCTTCACTGCGCAGCGCCAGCATCCCGCCAATTTTCCCCGTGCCGGTTAACGGCTGACCGTTGTAACGCCCGTCGGCCTTCAGCCCAAACACATACTCACCCGGCTTCGGCCCACCACTTTTGCCCTTATCGCCCGTCACTTCACTGAACGCCAGCGGTTTGCCAAGCGGATCGACAAAGATCTCAATATCGGCGCGAGTCACCTTGTCATCGACGTTGATCCGCCCGCGATCGAACAAAATATTATCCAGTTTGAATGACCACGCGGACGGCTGTGCATTTTTTTGGTCACCGTTGGCAGAGGCCAGATTAAAGGTCCAGTTATTGGTTTTTTCCGACAGGCGAATAATGCGCGCGTCTGGCTGCACCAATTTTATCCACGGCAGGTAAACGGTTTTGGTCAGCAGCGCTAGCGGAGCCAGCGTGGCTTCTACGCGCGGCAAATGCACCATGGTGATTTCAGGGATATCCGGCGGGTTGCCGAGAATGATGTCGTCAGCGTGAACGTGCGGCCAGGGCACCCAGCTTCGCCAGCCGGTTTCCGTAGGCTGACGCTCCCAGACCACACCCAGATCGCCACGAATAGCGAACGGTCGGTTCAACTCCGCAGACACTTTCTGGTTAATAGTGGGTTTCAGGCGATTCCAGTCGAAGGTCGCGATAACGATCACGATGACGACGATAAGCAGCACTAACGTCGCAAACGTGATGCTGATGACTTTGCTGGTTTTGGTCATGCCGGGAACACTCCTGTTTTGCCTCACCTTTTTATGAATATAGTTGAGGCTGACAGAAAGGACGGCAGATTAGGCCAGATTGAGCATCACTTCTTCGAGCGTTGCCATCGGCACAGGACGCGACAGAAAATACCCTTGAGCCGCATGGGCTGGGGATTGCTGGACGTCGCGCCACTCTTCCAGCGTCTCAACGCCTTCGACAATCACGCCATGACAATAACGGTTCATCAGCTGAATCAGCAACTCGAACAAATTGCGCCCTTCCGGGGTTTTACGCAGCATAATAAACAGGTCACGCGCGACTTTGATGTAGTCGTAACGGACCTCGCTCAGCGCCGAGAAGTTCGCCATGCCCGTGCCAAAATCATCGAGCCACAGCGGGCCAAATTCACACAGCGAGGCAAATGAGGAATCCTTCGGCAGGCGAATATGCTCCACCAGTTCGAAGCGCAGCCAGGGAATATTTTCAATCTGCGCCATTAATGACGAGTCCTGGCGCATCGCCAGCAACGTTGGGCCATCGACGTTCACCGATGCCAATATGCCATTGTCGGCGAAGAACGCGCGTTTTGCGGTGAGCACGGCCAATTGCTCTTTGATGACATCGATACGCTGGCGCACCGCCACTTCGGCAAAATAGCGATCCGGCGCAATGCGTTGCCCGGGATGCTCCGGGTGCGTCACCACAGTCAGCAATTCGACGGCCATCAACGTGCCATCGGTTTTGTAGATCGGCTGGTAAGTATAAGCACGCTCACACTCCAGCCAATAGCGCCGCTCCTGTAGGCCTTCAATGCCTGCATCGGGAATGCTTAGCTGCTGGATTACCTGCTTTAACTTCATCTCAGCTGTCCTGTTAATAGGGGAATCTGTCGGAACTCGTCATTGGGTTATCGGCGCTGAGAGTGAGAACTTTATGTTCAACCGTTGGCATTTTGTGTTTCTGTGCATCGGGGATCGGAGGAGAATCCGCGCCAGTTCAAAAAAATAATGGAACGTTGTTTTAATATAGTTGACCCTCAAACCCCCTCAGCGCACACTATTGCTAATTTTTCGATTCCGGGAAGGCTTGACGACTATGTCTAAAAAAATTGCCGTCATTGGCGAATGCATGATTGAGCTGTCAGAGAAAGGCTCTGCGGTAAACCGTGGCTTTGGCGGCGACACGCTGAACACCTCTGTTTATATCGCTCGCCAGGTCGCACAAGACGATTTACAGGTGAGCTACATCACCGCACTCGGCACCGACAGCTTTAGTCAACAAATGTTGGACGCGTGGCAGAGTGAGAACGTCGATACCCGCCTGATTCAGCGTATGGCAAACCGTATGCCGGGCCTGTATTACATCGAAACCGATGAGACCGGCGAGCGCACGTTCTATTACTGGCGCAACGAAGCGGCAGCCAAATTCTGGCTGGAGAGCGAGCAGTCAGCCGCCATTTGCGAAGAACTGGCGACCTTTGACTATCTCTATTTGAGCGGCATTAGCCTGGCGATTTTAAGCCCGGCGAGTCGCGAGAAGCTGTTCTCACTGCTGCACGAATGCCGTGCCAACGGTGGGAAAGTGATTTTCGATAACAACTATCGCCCGCGCCTGTGGGCCAGCCGTGAAGAAACGCAACAGGTTTATCAGCAGATGCTGGCCTGCACCGACATCGCCTTCCTGACGCTCGACGATGAAGACGCACTGTGGGGCGAAAAACCGGCTGACGACGTCATCGCCCGTACCCATGCGGCTGGCGTTTCTGAAGTGGTTATCAAGCGCGGCGCAGACTCTTGCCTGGTGTCACTGGCAGAAGAAGGCGTTGTTGAAGTCCCGGCGGTGAAATTGCCGAAAGAAAAAGTCGTGGATACCACCGCGGCGGGTGATTCATTCAGTGCGGGTTATCTGGCCGTGCGTTTGACCGGCGGTGATACCGCAGCCGCAGCGCAGCGTGGGCATTTGACGGCCAGCACCGTGATTCAGTACCGCGGGGCGATTATTCCTCGCGAGGCCATGCCTGCATAACAAAAAAAGGGCATCGACGCTGTCAGATGCCCTTTTCATTTCCCTCTCCTTTCGCAGAGGGAAATCGTTACTGCCATCCCGATTTACTGCCCCGGCGGAATATCCGTCACATCCTGATGATCGTCGCTCGCGGCGGGTGCTGCGGCAGACGTTGTTGGTGTCATCAGCTTGTTCCACGTTTCTTGCAGGTCTTTCATATTGAATTCCGGCTCGCCTTTCGGCTGCTGGAGAATCAATGCCATATCCTGTGAAAGCTGCTGACGCAGATCCTGATTCAGACCTTCGACCGTCAGAGAGCTTAAAAACTCCTGACGCAGTTTCTGGTACTGCTCCGGCGCGATATCCACTACCTGATTTTGCAGCGCACGCATCCGCTGGCTAATCAGCAAATCGGTATTGGTGCGGGCGTAAGTCGCGAACAACTTTTGCAGCTCAAGATTTTTCTGCGCAATCAGCGCGTTAAACTCTTCCTGCGTCAGCCCTTCTTCACGCACTTTCGCCAGTTCACGTGCCACCAGGCCCAGATTGTTGTTCAGCTTGTCGTTCGGCGAATCCACATTAATGGCGCACTGCGCGCGCAGATACAGCACGCGGCAATCAAAGCCGATGCCAATATCTTTAACATTGGTTTTGCTCAGATTTTGCTGCACGTGCCAGAACAGCGCTTCGCGGGCCAGATCGGCACGCCAGTAGCGTTGCAGCGCCGCAGACTCACGAATCGGTGCCCACGGCGTGTCCCACATAATAGAGAGGCGATCCTGCGGAACCGCGTCGGTCATGATGCTGACAGCCGTTGGCGCGAGCGGAGCCAGCGTAGGCACCGCGGCTGGCGTTTCACGTTTGCCTTTCAGCCCGCCGAAGATTTTATTGATTTGCTCGCTGATACTACGGCTGTCGACGTTACCGACCACAATCAGGGTCATCGCGTCCGGGGTGTACCACTTCTGGTAGAAGCTTTTCAGCTGTTGTGCATCAATCGGCTGTTTCAGCGGTTCGCTCGGATCGTGGCCCAGCATGGTTGAGCCTTTCATGCGATAACGCCACCAGCCCTCTTTCGGATCCTGTGGCCAGGTCATCACCATTTCTTCACCGCCTAACGCGTGATTAATGGCTTCCGGGGTGACGTTCAATTTGCCGCTGGTGTCAGACAACCAGGTCAGCGCCTCTTTCAGCAGGTCATTGCGGTTGTTCGGCAGACTCAGGCTGAAAAGGGTGTAATCGTAAGAGACGATGGCCGGAGGCATTGGATGCTGAGGATCGATCCCCTGCTGCCACAATGAACGGGCCTGCATCGTCGGTAAACTGCCGCTCTGCGAGAGCGCCAGGCGAGGAATAAAGTGGCTGTAGCCCGCCTGCTGCGTGCTTTCGCTCAGAGAACCAATATTGACCTGAAGACGGACTTCAACCCTGTCGCTTGGGCGCTGCGGGGTGGACAAAACCTGCCACTGAAAACCGTTAGCCAGTGTTCCCTGTTGCCATGCCGGGTCTGGCTGGAGCGCTTCTGCTTGCACATAGCCCGCAGTTGCCATCATCAGCATTCCGCCCGCTATGAGTCGAATTTTTGTGCCCTGCATCTGAACCCCTGAATCAACAATCCTGGTTATATACTCACATTCTTCGCGCCGCAGGTGCGTTGGCTGCGCCTGTTTGTCCTGCAACTCGAATGATGTAGAGTAACAAAAGACAACTCATGGTCATTATAATGAGTTAAATACGTCGTTTAGACCGTGCAAAAATTGAAATGTCACACGTTCTACGAAAAATATGGTCAATTATGCGCAGGAGCCCGTAGCGCATCAAGCGACTACGGGCAGATATCGAGGATAAGTCGCGGGATTACGAGGAAATTTCGTGTGGTTTATCCGCCGTTGCACGGTTATTGAGCGTGTCGTCGAGCTTTTGCGTATCGAGTTCTTTCACCCACTTCGCCACAACGATTGTCGCCACGCCGTTACCCACCAGGTTGGTGAGCGCTCGCGCTTCTGACATAAAGCGGTCAATGCCCAAAATCAGCGCCAAACCGGCCACGGGCAAATGCCCGACTGCAGAAATTGTCGCCGCTAACACGATAAAGCCACTGCCCGTTACCCCTGCCGCGCCTTTCGAGGAGAGCAGCAATACCACCAGCAGCGTAATTTGATGGAAGATATCCATATGGCTGTTGGTCGCCTGGGCGATAAATACCGCCGCCATGGTCAGATAAATAGACGTGCCATCAAGGTTAAACGAGTAACCCGTCGGGATCACCAACCCGACCACCGATTTCCGACAGCCGAGTTTCTCCATTTTATCGAGCATGCGCGGCAATGCGGATTCGGACGATGAAGTGCCAAGCACAATCAACAGTTCTTCGCGGATATAGCGGATGAATTTGAAAATACTGAAACCCGTTGCGCGTGCGATAGAACCGAGCACCACCACCACGAACAGAATACAGGTGATATAGAAGCAGATAATCAACTGCCCCAGCTGCACCAACGAGCCGACACCGTATTTGCCGATGGTGAAGGCCATCGCCCCGAACGCACCAATCGGCGCGAGACGCATAATCATATTGATAATGCCGAAGATGACCTGCGAGAAACTTTCAATCACGTTGAAAATCAGCTGGCCTTTGTGGCCTAAGCGATGCAGGGCAAAGCCAAACATAATCGCAAACAACAGCACTTGCAGGATGTTGCCGCTGGCAAACGCGCCAATGACGCTGGACGGAATAATATCCAGCAGGAAGCCAACGACACCCTGATCTTTCGCCTGCTCGGCATACACCGCCACCGCATGCGCATCCAGCGTGGCAGGGTCAACGTTCATCCCCACGCCCGGCTGCACCAGGTTCACAATCACCAGACCAATAATCAGCGCCAGCGTGCTGACCACTTCAAAATACAACAGCGCCACCGCGCCCGTGCGGCCCACCGCTTTCATGCTCTCCATACCCGCAATGCCGGTGACCACGGTGCAGAAGATAACAGGGGCGATAACCATTTTAATGAGCTTAACGAAGGCGTCGCCAAGCGGTTTCATTTGCGCGCCCAATTCCGGGTAGAAATGGCCGAGCAAAATGCCTATCGCGATGGCCGACAGCACCTGGAAATAGAGGCTTTTAAACAGAGAGGTTTTCATAGGATGTCCTTGAGATAAAACCACAGGCTAAGTAGGGTTTATATTCGCCTGCGGCTTTAAAATAACATCCGATAAACAACACAGAAACAATTGGCGCGGTAAATGTTAAAAAATTAGAGCTGACTCGCGCAAGCGCGCGAGTATTTTACGCGCTGACACCATCCGTTTGAGCCGACAGATAGTCTTGTTCGAAGACGTCCGGTGGCACTGCGCGGGCAAACAAGAAGCCTTGCGCGATGTCCACACCCGCGGATTTCAGCCATTCGAGCTGCTCTTGCGTTTCCACACCTTCCGCGACAATGCTGAGATTCAGACTGCGGGCCAACTGGATGATCGCCGACACCATGCTGGTGTCGTCAGGCAATGAATCGACAAATATTTTGTCGATTTTGAGCACATCCACCGGCAGCGATTTCATGTGCTGGAGCTGGCGCAGGCCCGCGTAACCCATGCCAAAATCATCAAGCGCAATCTGCACCCCAGCGTTACGCAGCGGGCGCAAAATCGCCACCGCCGCTTTCGGATCGTCAATGCGGCGACTCTCGGTCACTTCCAGCACCAGCGTGTCGCGCTCGATGCGGTAGCGATGAAGCAACTCCAGCATGTCCGCCACCATATCGTGATGCAGCAGTTGCAGCGCCGACAGATTCACCGACAGCGGCATCATTATCCCGCGACTTTGCCACGCGGCAAGCTGGCGACAGGCTTCTTCAAGCACCCAGTAGCCGACGGTGATCATCAGTCCGCAGGATTCAATGCGTTCGATAAGATCGGGCGGTAACTCCCAGCTTCCGTCCGGCTGACGCAGACGTAGCAGCACTTCTGCGCTGCACACTTTGCCGCTGGCGATATCCATCTGCGGCTGCAACCACACGGCAAACTGCTGATTATCAAGGGCGGAAAGGATATCGCTCTCTTCGGTCAGACGCTGTTGGGCCTTTTCCATCTGCGCCGGGTCAAAAAACTCAATCTGATTTTTGCCTTTGCGGCGAGCAGTGAAGGCCGCTGAAACGGCACGGCGATAAAGCTGTTCCGCGCTCATATCGCCATGGAACATGGTAATGCCAATACTGGCACTCGGACGGAGCTGAATGCCCTGCAATGGCAAACGCTCATTAACGATAGTGAGCACTTGCTGACCTAGCGTAATCGCGTGCCACGGCTCTTTCACACCGTGAGCCAGAATCGCGAAATCGTAAGCGCTGACCTGAGCCAGCACCATACGCGGAGAAATCACCGATTTGAGTTTTTCCGCCAGCGTCAGCAACAGTATCTCGCGCTGGCTCTCCTGCAACACGCCCGCCGTGTCCTGCAACGTTTCACACGCCACGATCATCAGCGCGGTGGTCTTCTTATGCGCGACCGTTTGTTCGAGCAATGCCAGTAAAAACGCCTTGTTCGGCAAGTCGGAGATCGGAAAACGCGTGGACTGGCTGCTTAACTCTTCATGCTGGCGCAGCAGAATTTGCTGATTGCGGTTGTAGCTGCGCACCAGCATGCCGATTTCATCATCATGATGCAGGCGCGGCAGCGTCAGTTGGTGGCCTACACGTTCCTGAGACGGCACGTCATTCAGCTCACGCGCCAGCACGCGCAGCGGGCGCACGATCAGCCGATTGATGCACCAGGTTATCGCCACGGTCAGCATCAACACCAAAAGTAAGTAAGTGGTCACTAATGTCGCAAGCGCGCTCATCACGAATTTGTAAGAACGATAAGAATCCGATTGCAGCACGAGATACGCCAACGGCTGTGGGTTTGCCGGGCGTTGAAGCGAATAAATGGGCAGCGAAATCTGTACCGGTAATTCAAACAGTCGGGTGATCATGACCGGCACCGGACGCTCTTCGATAAAACGCATCCGCAGCGCCTGGAACTGATTCGGCAAAACCACATCAGCGCGACTGACAATCCCGGCAGGCTGAATGCGCCCCAGAATCATCTCTGCTTCGGGAATATCCCCTTTGAGAATGGACGCCGACAGCGGTTCGCGAACGGCGCGGGCCACACTTTCAAGCTGCATGGCGGTGGCATAACGGTTTTGTTGCACAAAATGGAACATCAAAATGGAACAAAAGACGAACGCAAAGACCATGGTGACTCCGGCCACCATAGCCATTTGTTTAATTGTGAGTGAGCGACTAACGCGCAAATGAACTCTCCCCAGAGTAAAACCGCGCCGTTTGGCGCATCACGCCAATGCCGGGTTAGCACAATTGAACCCGGCAGTAAGTGATTTTCGGCACATTATACGCTAAGAGACAGGCTGGCGGGATGGCCTAAAACGGAATTAGGCCGAATCCATTACCAATCAGCGTAAGGCACTAACGGCTGCGGAGGGAGATCCATATCGCCCTGCCAGCCTGCCGCAGAGTAACGAACATACAGTAAGGCATGGCTTGGAGTGTAATCCTTCGCCTGCTGAATATCGACTGCCGCACCGATAAACCAGTTTGAGGTCAGACGCCGTTCGATTAAGGCATGAGCCGTGTAACCAACGCCGCTACTGCTGCTGCCGTCGTCAACAATATTTCCATTCGGGAAATTGGATGGCAGTAGATTTTGTTCCGGATAACGCGCCTGAGAATTAGTCTTCGAATGCGACCATGATACAGAACCGCCCAGCTCCCAGGACCAGTTTTCGGTGCGCTGACGCCAGTTCACCGGCACGGCAAACGACAGGTATTGCTGCGGGCTGTAGTACCCGCCCTGACCGAGCGTGTAGCCGCTGAGGTCTTTGTCGTAGTGCCAGATCATGTTGTTCAGGCCAACGGTGACGCGGCGGTTGTTCTCATTAATGAGCTTGTAGTAATAACCGGCCATCCAGCGGGCACGCCAGTTATCTTCCACATTTTGCCCGGTAAGTGAGTCTGCGCTTAAAGAAGCCCAGACGCCATTGGCTTCGCCTTTGTCGTAGCTCAGGCTCACGCCACCGCCGTCGGCACGCACGCCGCCCCAGGTGGTGCCGGTGTTCGTGTCTTTCTGTCCACCGAACGCCAACAGCGAACTGGAAACCGGTCGGCGATGGCCTTCTACGGTATAGCCGAGTGAACCGATACTGTTGCTGTAGCTCAGGCCGCCAACCACATCGACGACGTTGAAGCCCATCGGCGTTGTGCCGATATCCACATCCCAGGTATCGTTGCGCCAGCCGACGGCAACGCTCGCGCCGCTGTCGCTTTGGCTTTTATCGCCACCAAAACAGGTTTGTTCCGCACAGGTACCCCACTTCGGCGAATAGCCGCCATCGCTGTCCGTGGAGAAGTTTCCGGCGTTCATGTTGACGTAATCACTGCGGAAGAACATCCGCCCGTCGGCTAAAGGCGCATCCACCTGCAACATGGTGGTGTGCGCTTTCAGATCCGAATAACCGCCGGTGCCGCTCGACCCCCAGTAGTTATGCTCCAGCGTGACGTTCACATCCTGCTGACGATAGAGATCGGCGGCATCGCTGCGCACGCCGCGTTTGAGCCAATCATCTTTTTCATCGTTACGGGTCAGGCGAGTAAAGCTGTCGTTATCCTGAGGACGGGTTGGCGTGATACCTGCCGCCACCATCGCATCTTTGTAGCCGTCGAGCGCCTGCTGCGGGCTGCCGTTCTCAACCAGGAAGCGCGAGTTATCACGCAACACCAGCGCGCTTTCCATCGAAGCGGGCTGTGCTTTGGCCTGCGGCACTATCGAACTGAAAATCTGCTGCGCCTGAGCGGTGTCGCCCAGACGTGAATCCACCAGCGCGATACGCCGCTGCGTGTTCAGCGAGCGCGTTTCGCCTGCCGCAGGGGCCTTCAACTGCGTGAGCTGTTCGCGTGCGGCGGCGTCGTTGCCCTCTGCGGCATACACTTCCGCCAGGCCCAGGCGCGCATCGTCATTACTCGCCTCTTTCGCCAGGACAGCGTTGTATTCGCCGATCGCAGTCGTAGTATCGCCACGCTGCTGCGCCCAATCGGCGCGTGTTAAGTCGAATCGCGTCGAAGACGGCTGTTGTTTCAGCAGCGCGATAGCCTGATCTTCATGGCCGTTATCACGCAGCAAATTGGCTTTTTGCAGGATCTGATCTGACTGCAGGCGGTCTGACAGCTCCTGAATATTGGCGTTCCACTGGCTTTTTGGCAGCCCGTTCAGATGCGACAGCGCGGCCAGATCCTGACCATTTCCGGAGAGATATAAGCTGTAGGCGTAGACCTGATCCGGATCGCCGGATTTCTTCTGCGCCAGGCTCATCATCAAATTGTCGGCTTCGCTGCGCTGTCCGGCGCTGGCAAGATCTTTCGCCAGGCGATAGGTTATCCACACGCTCTCAGGATCGAGCGCCAGCCTGCGGCGCTGCACTTCTGCCGCTTGCGCCCAACGCCCCTGATTTTCCAGCGTTTCAGCCTGCTGCGACAAACGATCGTTGGTCAGGCTGCGTTCAATATCATCAATACTGCGACGCTGACGGGCGTTGAGTCCGTTAATAAATGCCGTCGCTTTCTCAGGGGATTCAGCACGGTAAATGTTCGCCAGCCCGCGTATGGCGTTGCTGTTGGTGCGGTCCAGACGCAATGCCTGCTGGTAATAACGTTCGGCCGCTGCGCTGTCGTTACGCGCCATCGCCACATCACCCAGACCTAACGGCGCATAGCTGTTGGTGCTGTCGACACGCTGAGCCTGCTGATAAAAACGCGCGGCCTGGTCGAGATTTTTAGCCTTCAACGCGGCATCGCCTTTGCGCAAAAGCGGCCAGTAAATTTGCCAGGTCTGCGGTTTACTGGCTTCGACCTGCGCGACTTCCGCTGCTTTCGCCTGCTGTTCTGCTTTGGCGTGGAATGCAGGATCGGCAAGTTTCTGTTGCTGGTCGGCAAACTGACCGCGAGCTTGATCGGCAAGATCGCCGGTGGTGAACAGCGTCAGGAAACGCTGGAGCGCTTTCACGCTGGCATCACTGACGGGCTGATTTTTTATCTGATCGAACCAAATATCTGCCGCGGTTCCACGCCCCGCATTGGATTTCGCCATCTGCTCAAGCACCGCATAGCCTTCATCCTTACGGTTGTCTTTGAACAACATTTTGGCGAGCGTGCTCTGAAGCTGAGTGTTACCCGGCGCCTTCGCATTAAGCGCTTTGAGTTTGTTCACGGCGTCGTTGTGACGAGCGGGGATCTGTGCCGCGGCGGTCCAGTATTCAACCGCCATGTCGCCATCCGGCGGCGTACCGTTGAAGAGCTGATCGTATAACGCCAGCCCTTCAGGAATATGCCCGGTCGCGACCTGTAAACGCGCCTGTTGCAACGCCTGACGGCCTTTACCGCTGGAGAGCTGGATTTCGCTTTGCGACGATTTATACGCATCCGACTCAGGTGCGAGGGTTTTCAGGCGATCGAGCTGTTTCTGCGCACCGGCGGTATCGCCCTGACGCAGCAAATAACGCAACCGCGCGGCGATGACCTGCGGGTCGTCAGGGGCGATAAGTTCGAGACGATACAGCGACTGGCGCACCAAATCTTCACGCTTCGCTGATTCCCCAAGACGCACCTGGTTCAGTAACTGTTGCTGCGCCGATGTCGGCGCGGCCTGGGCTAATGGCATCAGCGCCATCCCAAGCGAGAGGCTGAGTAAACTTAATGAGAACTTGCGCATGACTGGCCCCAGTCAGGTAAAAGTTCACCGCGGGCGGTGAAACGAAAACGGTGTTGATCCCATCCTTGCCCGAATAGGGTCAGAACATAGCTGTAATAGGCATCATTGCCGGGGAAATGATCGGCGACGCGCTGGCGTTGTACCGCCTGAGCATCGCGGTTTTGCAGAAACGGCAGCAAGGAAGCGGAGAAGCCCACCGGCCCGTTACCTTCCACCTTCCCGGTGGCGATATCGATTTTTTCAGGCGGAAGACCCGTCGATGTTGCGTGTGTCGCCATCGGTTTAAACTTCGCCAATAATCGCGCTTTATGCGGGTCAGCGTCGTTTAGCATCCCCGTCCACAAATACACGCGTATCGCGTCGTAACTGCCTTGCAACGCTTTATCCTGCTTGAGCTGCCAGCCTTGCTTTTTGTCAAAACGCACCCAGTTTGGCGAATAGCCTTTTGGCGCGGTTTCCAGCAGAAGACGAAGATTCGTGGCCTGCAATGCATTCCACGGCCCGCCAAAACGCTCGAAATAGCTCGCTAACTGCGGCGGGAGATAACTCGGATTGAAACGCCAGCCCGCATCATCGATAAAACCGACTTTGCCCGGCAGCAGCATCGACCCCAAACCGGGCACTTTCACCACTTCCTCTTTGGCAATGCGCGACAACAGCGCTTTTCCGGTTTCCGTATACTGCGGCATTTTCCACAGACGCCCGGCTTCCAGCAGTGACCAGGCAATCCACACGTCGGCATCTGACGCGGAATTGGTGTCGAGAACGGTCCAGCTGTTGTCCTCTTTTTTACCCCACAGCCAGCCCGGCAGATGGGCTTTTAAATCACCTTCCGCCAGGTTGTTCTGCGTCCAGTTGAACAATGAGGCAAACGCTTCGCGATCGTTGGCGGTAAGGGCAAAGAACAGCGCGTAACTTTGCCCTTCGGAAGTGGTAATTTTCCGCGCGTCGCTCGGGTCAATCACCCGCCCACCGTCGCTGATATAGTCCTTTTTGAACTGATCCCACGCAGGCCAGTTGCAGGCAGCAGAGGCCTGCAACGTAACCAGCGCCAGTAGCGCCAGGCAACCCTGGCGTACGCCTTCCATCATCGTTTACTCATCATCCGCATCGAGGCGGCGACGGCTGATGATGCGCAGCAGACGCCACAGCACCCACGCCAGCAGAACCACACTCAACGCCGCAAGAATGGACAGCAGGATGGGATGGGTAGACAGTGCAAACCACACGCGCTCGTACCACGGCAGATGGCCGACGTAATACACGTCGCCCACGCGCAGGCTGTTCACGCCAGATTCACGGATAACCGACACCGAACCAAACATCGCCGCACGCTTGCCGCTGTCATTCAGCGCCTGATTCAGCAGTTCAAAACCACGTGGGCTGTCGGCCATCAGGGCAATGACGCTACGCTGATCGTGATACGGAGACTGGAAACCAATGATCGCCGCCATCGGGCCTTTCGACCCCACGGTCGCCTGCGCCATTGGTTTGCGTTCGTGATCGTCAACGCTGATGGAGGACAATTCATTCTGTCGCGCTGGGGTGTTTACCCAACTCTTCGTGGCATCCACCAGCAGATCGATGTGCTTGTCATCTTTCAGCTTTTCAGGGATACGGCCGATCAACATGATGTCCGCATCGTGCTTTTGCATCTCGGCTGGATCGTCCGTTAAGGTCAGATTCGCACCGGTCAGACCGACCTGACCGCCTATGGTCGCCAGCGTGTCCAGCAGCGTGCTCACCTGGTTCTGCGTCGGATCTTTCGGCATCACTATCAGCGTGTCGGAGAGATCCGCCATCCGGCTGAACGGGAAGCCCGCATTAGCAAACGAACGCAGGTCCGGCATCGCCAGGAAGTGATAGTAATTCGAGAAATCAATCGTCGAATCATCACCAATCACCACATTGTTTTTAATCGGCTGGAAGGTGACACAATTCTCAATGGTCCCACCCGGCATCGGGTTGGTGTACTGGAAGTCGAAACGCAGCTGGTTGGTGGCGCCCAAACGCAGTGCCGGAATCGACACTTCGTTTTTACCGTCCAGCAGGCCCTGCACAATCGGCAGGCGCATCAGCAGGCTGTTGGTGTCCTGAGTGCTGCTCAGGCTATACGATTGCAGGAACTGGCCGTTAAGGTTGATGTCCATGCGGGAGCTGTCTTTCATCGCCGGCATGGTGTAGCGATATTTCAAATCCATGTCGATGCCGTTACTGCGCAGCAGATACAAATCCGGCGGCAGATTCAGCGACAGGTTAATCGACGCCGGTTCAAGCCCGGTCGACTGCAACTGCTGATCGTAGCTTTTCAGTTCGCCGAAAGTGACCGGACGATCGGTATGCACCCAGTTCGGGGCATCATACGGCTGGCGCGCCAGTAGCGATTTCACCTCATCCACGGTAACGGTGTCACCCCGGAACAGAACATTCCCCGCCACGATACCTTCTGCAGCCTTAAGCAGATCGTTGTCATCGCGACCAAAGACCACCAGCAGCTTCACATACGGGTTATTCGGGTTGTCGATCATTTGGATAGTCGGCGCCTCCACCAGCGGATAATCACGCAGGAAATCCGGGCGCTTATCATTGGTCGCAAACACGATAGCGTTTCGTTCTGGCAGCGCGTTATACAGCACCGGGAATGTCTGCCCGCGCCAGCCCGCCCGTGCGCCAAACCACGACGCAACAATGGATGCTGCTTTCTGCTGCGTGATGTCCGGCGCTGAGGCAAAGACCATTGGCAGGTTCAGTGGGCGATTGTCGCGGGAATCAAAGAACGGCACCGGGAAGTGCGACAGATCGTTTTTCACGTTCAACTGCTGGAGCGTCAAATCCAGCGAGGTATTTCGCGCGACATCCAGCCACAGCGTGGTGCTGGCGGTGTTTTCACACACATCGCGATAGTGGCCAACGAACTCCAGACGCACATTGTTTAGATCGGTGATGTACAGCGGGTCAACCGGCATCTGAGCCATCACTTTCTTGCCCAACTGTTCTTTTGTTACTGGCAGCACGCCCATCAGTTCATCATTGAGATAAACCTTCAATTGCGACTGTACCGGCAATAGCGACGGCGAGGGTGTATACACCAGATTCAGCACCGCTTTCGAGACTACTTCATCACTGCGCGTGCCGAACTGCACCGAACCAGTCGGGTTCGAGCCTTTCAGCACCATGCTGCCCGGCGCGGGCGCTATCTGCGCAAAGCTGAGTTTCACATCACGAGAAGGCGAATTTTCCACGACCGCAGGCGTTGTCGCTGCGTCGGTATCCACTGCCGCGGGGTCAGTGACGGTAGGATCGATCATTCCAGGTCCTGCTGTCGCAGGCACTGGTGCCGCAGGTGTTGTACCCGCCTCTACAGGAGCCGCAGGTGCAGCATCGGCTGCGGTCGGCGCACCTTGTTCAGGTGCCGCAGCAGGAGCTACTGTCGTTTCGGAGTAAGTTGTCAGTGGGACAAAAGCACTGATGCCCACCGCCGCTGCGCACATCCAGGAGAGTTTTCTTTTCATCGTATAGTCATCATTGTTGAGCCATTGCCGGTTCAGGGAAAGTCGCTACCGCGTTGCGTTCCGGGCGACGCGGTATGAAAGAGACAATCCAGGCAACCAGAGAGAGAAGCGATCGGAAAATGAATTTCACCGAAGGCGGCGCGAACTCCGCAAGGTGGCGATAGCCACGGAACCCTAACTTTAAAATATCCAGCATACTTTCCAGCGGCTTATCTTCCGGGAAGCTGTCCTGCCACAGCGCCCAGGTATCAGCACGCGCAAAGGTACACTGTACAAAATCAATATGCTGACGTGTCGTCATCGGCAGCAGTTGCAGACCCACTTCACTGCCCAAAACACGCGCAACCTGCATCGGGAAGACGTATTCCTGCTGCCCACGCTTAAGCAGCAGATGAACCTTCTGGCCTTCCAGCACTTGCGCCTGTCCGTTGATTTTCAGCCCCACGCCGCCGTCTGAGAAATCGTGCAGCGTACAGGAGAATAAATGCCCATCTTCACGGGCAATCGCCGCAGGCATACGCATCTCTACGCGGTGTGAACGGCGGACCTGTTTACTTTCCACCGACACGGCCACCGCACCGCCAAGAATAATCAGGTTGTAGAACACCCACACGATACTCACCCACACGGTCAACACTTCGTTGGCCGGGCCAGTAAAATGACGCCAGATACCAAAACCGATGCCGACCAAATTGAGGATAACCAGATACAGATAAGGCCGGGAGATAACCCAGTCGACGTATTCTTCTTTGACCAGACCGCCTTTCGCGGTGACGTTAAACGTCCCGATTTTCGGGTTGATCAGCGCCACAATCGTCGGCGGCGCGATATACCAGGCGAGTACCGTTTCGTAAATTTCACTCCAGAACGAATGGCGATATTTGCCCTGGATTTTGGAGTTGGTCAGGCTGGCGTGAATCATGTGCGGCAAGACAAACAGCGCAATCATCAGCGCCGGAGCGTAGATGATATAAGCGTGCAGCAGCAGGAACGCCAACGGCGCGGTCAGGAAGATGAGACGAGGCACACCGGATAAGAAGTGCAGCATGGCGTTGGCATAACAAATGCGCTGCGACCACTTCAGCCCTTTGCCAAGCAGCGGGTTATCCATACGGAAGATTTGCACCATGCCGCGCGCCCAGCGAATACGCTGTCCGATGTGTGCCGACAGACTTTCCGTCGCCAGACCAGCGGCCTGCGGAATGCGCATATAGGCCGACGTATAACCTCGACGGTGTAAACGCAATGACGTGTGCGCATCTTCGGTTACGGTCTCAACGGCAATACCGCCCACTTCATCCAGCGGCCCACGACGAATGACCGCACAGGAACCACAGAAGAACGTGGCATCCCACATATCGTTTCCGTCCTGAACCAGTCCGTAGAACAGCGTGCCTTCGTTCGGCGTGGTACGAAAACGCCCGAGGTTACGTTCAAACGGATCGGGTGAGAAGAAGTGGTGCGGGGTCTGCATCACGCCCAGTTTTTTATCTTTGAGGAACCAGCCCACGGTCATTTGCAGGAAAGAACGCGTCGGCACGTGGTCGCAGTCGAAAATCGACACCAGCTCGCCTTTCGCCAGTTTCAACGCATTGTTGATGTTGCCCGCTTTCGCATGTTCATGAGTGGTTCGAGCAACATATTCCACGTCGACGTCTTTCGCGAATTGACGAAATTCTTCACGACCGCCGTCATCGAGGATCCAAATTTTGAGTTTATCTTTCGGCCAGTCAATGCCCAGCGAGGCATAGACCGTGTTTTTCACCACGCTCAAATCTTCGTTGTAGGTCGGGATGAAAATATCCACCGAAGGCCAGGTCGACATATCTTTCGGCATCGGCACCGGCTGGCGGTTCAACGGCCAAATTACCTGAAAATACCCCAACACCAGCACTACCCACGCATAAGTTTCCGCAAACAGCAGCGTTAAGCCACACACCAGACTCACCGGGTCATTCCAGTTCAGGGTCGATGTATAACGCCACCAGATGTAACGGCAGGAGACCGTCAGCGACAGCACCACCAGCATTAGCGCAGAGAAGCGCCCCGGAAGCCTGCGCACCAGCAGAGCAACACCCCACAGCAACAGCAGGAAAATAAACTGCGACAGCGGATTAAACGGCTGCGTGACACACACCAGCGCCAACAACAGCGAGCAAAAGACCACCACGCCAAGAATGATTTTCCGCACTTTTGGGCTGATGTGCGCCAGCTCTTTTTTATGGTCCAGATGCGCGGTTTTCTTGCTCATTCGTTCGGGCAGATTGTCCATCCATTGATGGTAACGACCCCGAGCCCCGGTCATGGCTTTCAGCCCTTTCCATTCGAAATTTTTCTTCTCTGCCATGGGGCGCGTCACAACCAGCCACAGGCTTTGCAGAAGGTAACGTAGCGGATCTAATGGGCATGGGCGATGCGTGTTGATATGCGGATAAAATTCGTTATGACTCGCGCGAATACGTTGCCAACGCGGGTGTTCAAGAGGGATAAAAATCCATGCCAGCGCGACCCACAAGCAGCCTAAGGTCGCGCCTAGCCACGACGCTTTATGGCGACGATAATCCAGATAACGCGCACGCAAACGCGCCCCCGCTTGCGGTGCAAGCAAAAGGGCGGTGAGGCGTATCATGATGTGTGCTCCGCGACCGTGTGCGTTGCGGTGTAGTGCATCAAACACCAGCTGGCGAGCGTAATCACTTCTTCCGCTGCCAGAGAATCACTGCGGTATTCACCGAGTGGCTGTTTTGCCGCAAGACACTCCGCCATCGCTTCATCACGATGAATAACGACGGGCAACATACGCGGCTGGCTTTGCAGCCAGACACGATAGAGATCGTCCTGAATATGGCTGCCGACGCGTAAGTCGTTAATCAGGATATGACCATGCTTTGGCAACACCTGCTGATGCAGGCGAATATGCGCGTTGGCATCCGGGTTCACGACCGTCAGTACATGATGACAGGCTTCAATGAGCGGCTGCATCCAGGGCGCAACCTCATGCGGCAAATCGATAAGCACCCATTGTTGTGGACGTTGCTGATGCAGTGCCCTAACAATCTCAATGGATTGCGCGAGCACAGGCATCAAAACCTGCACATTTAAACGTTCTGTTACAGAAAGCTGACCAAAGGGGAGAAAATCGAGCTGGGAGGTGTACCGCATTCCGGCATCTTGCCACGCTTTTCCGTCCAAAAGCGCACGTGCCCAACCGTCACGATGGGCAATATCATCATTGAAAAAGTAGCGCAGCATATTGTCAGGGCACGCATCTATTATGATGACGGATTCACCCAACATCTGTAATGCCCAACCGAGCGCGGCAGTCAGCGATGTCGCTCCCGTGCCGCCTCGCAGGCCCTGTAATCCCAAAATGGCCATACAGGCTTCCTTATTTTTGTTCCGAAAACTCGGCAAGCAGTGGCCAACGCTTTAATGCGGCGGCGAGATGCTCGCGTTGGGATATATCGGTATAATCTATTTCAGGCAATGAGAATGCCCGACTTAAAGCCAAAAAATCATTTTGAAAGGTGTAACCAGGTGTTGTATCTGACATTGTCCGGAATTCGTTTTCAGACATTTTTTTAACCCTTCATCGGACATTTCGTGGATAAACGTATCGGACATTTCTTTGAATCAAGAAACTAAAACACGCGTTCATCATTAAGATACACTATGCCCGACGGGGAAATTGGTTTACATGCTAAATCTGTTACTCTTTAATTTCAATGTTAGGTTTAATCTTAAACTTTTGCTAGTAAACTAATAGATAGCCAAGTTTGCACACGAGGGACACCGTGGACCCTGTATTTTCACTCGGAATCCAGTCTTTATGGGACGAAGTTAGCCACATGCCCCTGGGCGGTGTGTGGTGGATGAATGTTGAGCGCCGTGAAGACGCCGTGAGCCTGTTGAATCAGACGATTTCAGCGCAGAAATCTGACACCAAAATTGCCGCGATCACCATGGGGGAAAAACCCCATAAAGTCGTAAAATTAAATGCATCTCACGGCCCTGAAAAAATACGCCTTTTCAGCATGCCAAAAAATGAAAATAGTCTATACTCGATGCGCCGTGATCTGCTTTGTTCAATAGAACCGACAGGATATTTATTTATCCTGTTATGCTCTGACAATGCCTGGCAGAATATTCCACCTGAACGCATAAAAAAATGGCTAAATAACGCCCAGCGTTGGGCAAAATACTATCGCTGCTCGTTACTGATCCTTAATCCCGGCAACAATACTGACGCACAACTTTCACTGTTGCTGGCAGAGTACCGTTCTCTCTCCGGACTGGCGAGCCTGCGTTATCAGGGTGACAGCCACCTGTTTGATATTGCCTTCTGGGCCAATGAAAAAGGCGTCAGCGCCCGCCAGCAATTGCAGGTGAATTACAACGGTAAAATCTGGCAGTTGGCTGAACAGGAAGAAGCGGTCGTCCAGCCACGCAGCGACGAAAAAGAGGTGCTCAGCACCAAAACTGCGCTTGAAGGCGCGCCGCCATTGTCGGAATACTGGTCGGTCTTTGAGACTAACGACGCCGTGTTTAATGCCGCTCGTACCGCTCAGGCGGCCACCATCATTTTTACCGTTGAACAAACCAGCCAAATTGAACAACTTGCGCACGATATTCACGCCCTACGCCGCCAGCGCGGTAGCGCCCTGAAAATTGTGGTGCGCGAAATGACCGCCAGCCTGCGTGCGACCGATGAGCGTTTACTGCTCGGCTGCGGTGCCAATCTGATTGTGCCCTGGAACGCCCCACTCTCCCGTTGCCTGACGCTGGTTGAAAGCGTGCAGAAACAGCAATTCCAGCGCCACGTACCGGACGAAATCGGTACACTGCTGTCGATGACCCAACCGCTGAAACTTCGCGGCTATCAAAAGTGGGATATTTTCTGCGAAGCGGTGCACAACATCATGAACAACCCGCTGTTGCCTGCCGATAATAAAGGGGTGATGGTCGCACTGCGTCCCGTTCCGGGTCTGCGCGTTGAGCAAGCGTTAACGCTGTGCCGTCCAAACCGCCTGGGCGACATAATGACCATTGGTGACAACCGTCTGGTGATGTTTTTGACCTTCTGTCGTATCAACGATCTGGATACCGCTCTGAACCATATTTTCCCGTTGCCGACAGGCGATATTTTCTCTAATCGAATGATTTGGTTTGAAGATAAGCAGATAACGGCTGAAATCGTACAAATGCGTGCGGTAACGGCTGACCGCTGGATAGCGCCTTTACCGCTGACCACCGAGAAAAACACAGTGGTCAATGCGGTTCATGATGGGCGCAACTGGCGTCGCTACCCGGAACCCCACCGTCTGATTGACGCACAGGGAGGACAACCCCAATGATGTCTGTTGCCGATATTATTCAATTGGTTGTGCTGTGTGCGCTGATATTTTTCCCTTTGGGGTATATGGCGCGCCATTTCCTGCGTCGTATTGAAACCACCTTTCGGTTGATGTTTTTTAGACCCCGTTATGTAAAACCGGCAGGCACTCTGCGCCGGTCTGATCTCGTCAAGGCAAAGCAAAACGATGACTAACCCAACGCAAACCGCCGTCTCCTCATCGCCTTTCTGGCAGTACTGGCGCGGCCTTTCTGGATGGAACTTCTACTTTCTGGCGAAGTTTGGCCTGCTATGGGCCGGCTATCTCAATTTTCACGCCATGCAGAACCTGGTGTTTATGGCCTTTCTGCTGCTGCCGATCCCCAATCGCAAACTGCACAAAATTCGCCACTGGATAGCCATTCCGATCGGTTTTGCGCTGTTCTGGCACGATACCTGGCTGCCCGGCCCAGAAAGCATTTTGAGCCAGGGTTCAGAAGTCGCGGGCTTCAGTATGTCTTACGTCATCGATCTCGTGACGCGCTTTATTAACTGGCAGATGGTCGGCTTGTTCTTCGTCCTGCTGGTCGCATGGCTGTTTTTATCCCAATGGGTGCGCGTGACGGTTTTCAGCGTTCTCATCATGGTCTGGCTGAATGTCATTACCGTGGTCGGCCCGAATTTTACGTTGTTCCCTGCCGGGCAACCGACCGGAACGGTGACCACCACAGGCGCAACTGCAGCAGCCACCGTCGCCACCGCGAATGCGAAACCGGTGGTCGGTGATATTCCCGCGCAAACCGCGCCGCCGACGTCTGCGAATCTCAACGCGTGGCTTTCCAGCTTCTACGCGTCCGAAGAAAAACGCCAAACCCATTTCCCGGCGTCGCTGCCTGCGGATGCGCAACCGTTTGAACTGCTGGTTATCAATATCTGCTCCCTCTCGTGGGATGACATTGAAGCGGCAGGGTTGATGCAGCATCCGCTGTGGTCGCACTTTGATATCGTGTTTAAACACTTTAACTCGGCGACGTCATACAGCGGCCCGGCGGCCATTCGTCTGCTGCGCGCCAGCTGTGGTCAGCCTTCTCATACCAATTTGTATTCTCCTGCCGGCAAGCAGTGTTATCTGTTTGATAACCTGGCAGCGCTGGGCTTTAAAACGCAGTTAATGCTGGGTCACAACGGCGTGTTCGGCGACTTCCTGAAAGAAATGCGTAACTACGGGGATATGCAGGCACCGCTGATGGATCAAAAAGGTCTGCAACAAAGCCTGACCGCCTTTGACGGTTCACCCGTTTACGACGATCTGGCCGTGCTCCAACGCTGGAATGAAGGTGAACTGAAAGAGCCAGGTGTGCGCACCGCGACCTTCTACAACACCCTGCCGTTACACGACGGTAACCACTTCACCGGTCAGAGCAAAACGGCTGACTATAAGGTGCGTGCTCAGAAGATGTTCGACGAGCTGGACACCTTCTTTACCGAGCTGGAGAAATCAGGCCGTAAGGTGATGGTGGTGCTGGTACCGGAGCACGGTGGTGCGCTGAAAGGCGATAAAATGCAGGTCTCTGGCCTGCGCGATATTCCAAGTCCGAACATCACCAACGTCCCTGCTGCCGTTAAATTCTTCGGCATGAAAACGCCGCATCAGGGGGCGGCGATTGAAATCGACAACCCAAGCAGCCTGCTTGCGATTTCAGAGCTGGTTTCCCGTGCGCTCGACGGCAAGATGTTTACCGCCGATACCGTCAACTGGGATGAATACATCAGCAACCTGCCGCAAACCGCGCCGGTGTCTGAGAACTCCAATGCGGTGGTGATTCAGTACCAGGATAAACCGTACGTGCGGCTCAACGGCGGCGATTGGGTGCCTTACCCACAGTAATCGTCAGCCACAAAAAACCCGCTCTCGCAGCGTAATGCCTGTCAGTTAAGCGCGGTGGTCGCTATTCCGTTCACCTGATGTCCGCAGACACCTCTGCACTTTCATCCGTGAACGGGCAAAGGGGAATGACCGAATTCCCCTTTGCAATCCCTCCGGCCCCGCAATTGAAATCGGTGCTTCG
>DASXML010000087.1:0-105178 GCA_036495715.1 Scandinavium sp. | reverse complement strand
AACCCCTATTTGGCCTTGCTCCGGGTGGAGTTTACCGTGCCACGAACTGTTGCCAGTCGCGCGGTGCGCTCTTACCGCACCCTTTCACCCTTACCTGATCCCGCTTGCGCGGGCCATCGGCGGTTTGCTCTCTGTTGCACTGGTCGTGGGTTTCCCCCCCAGGCGTTACCTGGCACCCTGCCCTATGGAGCCCGGACTTTCCTCCCCTCCGCCCGTCTCCCCCCGAAAGAGGACGACGACGAAGCGGCGACTGTCTGGTCAGCTTCGGCGCGAAGTATAGAGGGTTTGCCGTGCCATGTCACCCTTGGATCTGCATCCCTACGCGTAGCGTCGCGGCCACGTTGCGGGAGGCGCGCTGAATATTGTCGAATGCGCCGCGAAAGGCTTCTTCTAACGTGCCGATTTGCGTCAAAACGCTGAACACTGCGTCAATGCCGTGTTGATGCACGACGCCAACGTCTGCCGTCAGGCATCCGGCGATCCCAATCACCGGTTTATGGTATTTTTTTGCGACCTGCGCCACACCCACCGGCACTTTGCCGTGAATACTTTGGCTGTCGATACGGCCTTCTCCAGTGACGACCAACGAACAGTCGTGAATATGTTCTTCGAGGTTCAGCGCCTGCGTGACAATCTCAATGCCGCTGCGCAGTTCTGCACCCAGGAACGCCATCAACGCCGCCCCCATGCCGCCCGCGGCCCCCGATCCGGGAACATTAATCACATCGATGTGCAGTGATTTTTTAATGACCTCAGCGTAGTGCGCCAGATTACGGTCTAGCTCGACGATCATCGCTTCGGTCGCCCCTTTCTGTGGGCCGAAAACGCGTGATGCGCCCAGTTCACCGGTTAACGGGTTGGTCACGTCACAGGCTACCCGCAGCATGCAATCAGATATACGAGGATCTAACCCCGAAATATCAATACTCTTGAGGCTTATCAGCCCAGCGCCGCCGGATAAAATATCTTTCCCATTCGCGTCAAATAAACGAGCGCCCAGCGCTTGCACCATTCCGGCACCACCGTCATTGGTCGCACTGCCGCCGATGCCGATAATAATATTTTTCGCGCCGTGTTCCAGCGCCTGCAAAATCAGCTCGCCGGTGCCGCGTGACGTCGTTTGCAGCGGATTACGCTGTGCCGCAGGGACTAACGCCAGGCCACTGGCCGCCGCCATTTCGATAAACGCCGTCGTGCCGTCGCCGGAAATACCCCACATCGCGTCTACCCGCTCACCCAGCGGGCCGGTCACGCGGGACATTTTCGCCTCGCCCTGAGTCGCCGCAATCATCGCTTCAACGGTGCCCTCGCCGCCGTCAGCAACCGGGACTTTGACATACTGGGCATCAGGGAAAATTTCGCGAAACCCTTGCTCAATGGCCTGCGCCACCTCTGATGCCGAGAGGCTTTCTTTGTAAGAATCTGGAGCGATGACGATTTTCATAATTGCAGCCTGTTACCGCACAGCGCCGGATTGATTTTACCGGCCCACCTTGTAAGCCCGGTAAGCGAAGCGTCACCGGGCATGATGCCTTAGCGAGTGATTTCCACTTTCGCCAGTTTTTCGTAGTAGCACGCCAGCGCGCTGTGATCGGCAGTACCCAGCCCATCAGCACGCAGCGCCTGCATCATCTCCATCACCGCCGCCGTCAGCGGCAACTGTGCGCCCACGCCGTGTGAAGTATCCAGCGCATTCGCCAGATCTTTAATATGCAGATCGATGCGGAAACCCGGCTTGAAGTTTCTGTCCATCACCATCGGCGCTTTCGCATCCAGCACGGTGCTGCCCGCCAGACCGCCACGGATCGCCTGATACACCAGATCCGGATTTACCCCCGCTTTGGTCGCCAGCGTCAGCGCTTCTGACATCGCCGCAATGTTCAGCGCCACAATCACCTGATTTGCCAGCTTGGTGACGTTGCCCGCACCGATGTCACCGGTATGCACGACCGAGCCCGCCATTGCTTTCAGCAAATCGTAATAGCGGTCGAAAATCGCTTTATCACCGCCCACCATCACCGACAGCGTGCCGTCGATGGCTTTCGGTTCGCCACCGCTGACCGGCGCATCCAGCATCGACACGCCTTTGGCCTGCAACGCTTCGCTGATTTCACGGCTTGCGAGCGGGGCGATCGAACTCATATCAATCAACACCGTGCCCGGCTTCGCGCCGTCAATAATGCCGTTTTCGCCCAGCGCGACGTCCTTCACATGCGGCGAATTGGGCAGCATGGTGATAATCACATCGCACTGTTCGGCGATGTCTTTGGCGGTGCTGGCCGCTTCTGCGCCCAGCGCAATGACTTCTGCCACCGTTTCCGGATTACGGTCCGAGACCACCAGCGAGTAACCTGCTTTAAGCAGATTTTTACTCATTGGTTTGCCCATAATGCCCAGGCCAATAAAGCCCACTTTCATCGTCATCATTTTTTCCTTTTCAATTACGGTGGTGATTATTTTTTAAAGGCGTCAGCCAGTTTTTGCGTGGCAGACCGAAACACGCCAAGATCGCTGCCAACCGCAACGAAAGTCGCCCCCCATTCCAGATAACGGCGGGCATCCGCTTCAACAGGTGCCAGAATACCGCTTGGTTTCCCCTGTGCTTTGGCGCGAGCGAAAATATGCTGAATGCATTTCTGCACCTCAGGATGGGATGCGTTGCCCAAATGGCCGAGCGCAGCCGCCAGGTCACTCGGGCCAACAAAAATGCCGTCCACGCCGTCAGTGGCCGCGATGGCATCAACGTTATCGACCCCGCTTTGGCTTTCGATCTGCACCAGGATGGAGATGTTTTTGTTCGACTGGGCGAAGTAATCCGCCACGGTGCCGAACATGTTGGCGCGATGCGAAACCGATACGCCGCGAATGCCTTCCGGCGGGTAACGCGTGGATGCCACCGCCAGTGCCGCCTCTTCTTTGGTTTCCACAAACGGAATCAGAAAGTTATAGAAACCGATATCCAGCAGACGCTTAATAATTACCGGCTCGTTGGTCGGCACACGCACAACGGGCGCACTCGGACTGCCTTTCAGCGCCATCAATTGTGGAATGAAGGTGGAGATGTCATTCGGCGCGTGTTCGCCGTCCAGTACCAGCCAGTCGAAACCAGCAAGCCCAAGCACTTCGGTGCTAATCGGGTTAGCGAGCGCTGACCAACAGCCAATCTGAATCTGCTGTTCGGCAAGTGCTGCCTTGAATTTATTCGGGAAGATTGGATCAGTCATTGTCTCTACCTTTCTTATTTCTGCAGTTCCATACGTTTAATGTCGCCCACTACAAACAGGTAGCAGACCATCGCCATCAGGGCTGAGCAGCCAACGAAAACCAGTGCCGCGTTGAACGAGTGCAGCTCGCTGACCAGGTAGCCAATCACCAGTGGCGTGACGATGGAGGCGACATTGCCGAATACGTTAAATACGCCGCCGCACAGGCCGACAATCTCTTTTGGCGCGGTATCGGAAATCACCGGCCAGCCCAGCGCCCCAAAGCCTTTGCCGAAAAAGGCCAGTGCCATCAGCGTTACCACCCATGCCGTATTATCGGTGTAATTGCACAGGATAATCGTCGACGCCAGCAGCATTCCCAGCACAATCGGGACTTTACGTGCCACGGTAATGGAGTGGCCGCGTTTGATGAGTACATCCGAGAACACGCCGCCCAACACACCACCGGCAAACCCGCACAGGGCCGGGATCGACGCCACAAATCCCACTTTCAGAATCGACATCCCTTTGTCCTGCACCAGATAAATAGGAAACCAGGTGAGGAAAAACCACGTAATGGTATTGATAAAGTACTGCCCGAAAAACACGCCGAGCATCATACGGTTGGTCAGCAACTGTTTGATGTAGTGCATTTTCGGGCCGCTGGCGACGGCACCTGGCTTTTTGTGGTCCATGTCCACCACTGCGCCGCCTTCGGAGATATATTTCAACTCTTGTTCGCTCATTCGCGGATGATCGGTTGGGTTATGGATGAGTTTGACCCACAGCGCGGTCAGCACAAACCCAATCACGCCCATCACCGTAAAGACGTGTTCCCATCCCCACGCGAACGTCAGCCAGCCCAACAGCGGAGAGAAAAGCGCGAGGGAAAAGTACTGCGCCGAGTTGAAAATCGCCGATGCGGTGCCGCGCTCTTTGGTCGGGAACCAGGCCGCGACAATACGGGCGTTAGCCGGAAACGACGGCGCCTCCGAAAAGCCGAGCATAAAGCGCATAAAGAACATTGAGATCCCGGCCCAGGCCAATGGAAAGAGATCGACGAAGCCTTGCAGGAAAGTGAACAACGACCAGAAAAACAGGCTGTAGCTGTACACTTTTTTAGAACCGAATTTATCCAGCAACCAGCCGCCGGGAATTTGCATCAGCAGATAGGACCAGCCAAATGCAGAAAAAATGTACCCCATTGAAACGGCGCTGAGCTGAAGCTCTTTCGCCACTTCCGTCCCCGCTATCGACAGCGTGGCGCGGTCGGCATAGTTCACAGCGGTAACAATAAATATAATCAGTAGAATTAAATACCGGGTATTCATTCCTCTTTTTGATTCAACAGCACTGTCCAGCATCATGTTATTATCCTCGGGCACAGGGCATTCTTGTTTTTATTGTGTAGGGCGTTTTTATTCTGCTTAATCTTTATTTAATGAAGCAGACACAATGAAATTGCGATTCAGTATAAATACGCATCGAGAAGTACACATTGTGCAATCTGACAATATAACCAGTCGCTACACAGTTCTTTTATGGCATTTGCACATGATGATGGGCGCTGCTACACAGAATCTGCTTTTACCCGCCTTCCCGCGCAAGGGCTGGCGGGAAGGGGTGATCTGCATCACATTATCAAGCCCAGACACCTGACATGCTTTATTCCAGTTTCCCTTTTAGCTTTATTTCGCTGCAACATCTCTTTGCTGGAGAATACTGGACAATGGCAGATATAGAAATTCGACAATCGTCGCCGCAGCCGTTTTATATCAAAGTGCACGACACTGATAATGTCGCCATTATTGTCAATGATAATGGATTAAAAGCCGGAACACGTTTTGCCGATGGTCTGACGCTGATTGAACATATTCCACAAGGACACAAAGTGGCTTTGGTGGATATTCCCCATCACGGTGAAATTGTGCGCTACGGTGAAGTGATAGGCTTCGCCGTGCGCGACATTGTGAAAGGCAGTTGGATTGATGAATCGACCGTCGAACTGCCGAAAGCGCCACCGCTGGAAACCCTGCCATTAGCGACGCGAGTGCCGGAGCCAATGCCCGCGCTGGAAGGTTATACCTTCGAAGGCTATCGCAACGCCGACGGCAGCGTCGGCAGCAAAAACCTGCTTGGCATCACCACCAGCGTACATTGCGTGGCGGGCGTGGTGGATTACGTGGTGAAAATCATCGAACGTGATTTACTGCCGAAATACCCGAACGTCGACGGTGTCGTTGGCCTCAACCACCTCTACGGTTGCGGTGTGGCGATCAACGCGCCGGCGGCTATCGTGCCGATTCGCACCATCCACAATCTCGCCCTTAACCCTAATTTCGGTGGCGAAGTGATGGTTGTCGGCCTTGGCTGCGAAAAACTCCAGCCCGAGCGTTTGCTACAAGGCACCGAAGATGTGCAGGCTATTCCGGTAGACAGTGCCAGTATTGTGCGTTTGCAGGACGAACACCACATCGGTTTCCGCTCAATGGTTGAGGATATTTTGCAGGTTGCCGAACGTCATCTGAAGAAACTCAATCAGCGCCAGCGCGAAACTTGTCCGGCTTCGGAACTGGTGGTTGGCATGCAGTGTGGCGGCAGCGATGCATTTTCTGGCGTCACCGCGAACCCAGCCGTCGGTTATGCGTCTGACTTGCTGGTGCGCTGCGGCGCAACGGTGATGTTTTCCGAAGTGACCGAAGTGCGCGACGCCATCCACCTGTTAACGCCGCGCGTCATTAACGAAGAGGTTGGTAAGCGCTTACTGGAGGAGATGGCCTGGTACGATAATTATCTCGATATGGGCAAAACTGACCGCAGCGCCAACCCCTCACCGGGCAACAAAAAAGGCGGGCTGGCAAACGTAGTAGAAAAAGCGCTGGGTTCGATTGCCAAATCAGGGCAAAGCGCGATTGTCGAAGTGCTTTCGCCAGGCCAGCGTCCAACAAAACGCGGTCTGATTTACGCCGCCACCCCCGCCAGCGATTTTGTCTGCGGCACACAACAGGTCGCCTCAGGGATCACCGTGCAAGTATTCACCACCGGGCGCGGCACGCCTTACGGCCTGATGGCAGTCCCAGTAATCAAGATGGCGACGCGCACCGAACTGGCAAACCGCTGGTATGATTTAATGGATATCAACGCGGGGACGATTGCGACCGGGGAAGAAACCATAGAGGACGTCGGCTGGAAGCTGTTCCACTTTATTCTCGACGTCGCCAGCGGACGCAAAAAAACCTTTTCCGATCAGTGGGGGCTGCATAATCAATTAGCGGTCTTTAACCCAGCGCCGGTGACGTGATTTTGCCCTACGATCCAATATGAAGCATGGCTTAGGCCATGCTTTTTTATTATCTATCCCCTCAATTAGCTCAACATTAGCTCAACAAACCAACCTTTCAAAACCCTTCTAATTATTTCGAAACTTTCATTTACTCGATCTAAATCACAAAAACACATTACGAAAGACTATATTTTATTTCGAAGAAGACAAATGAAAGACTTCGGAGAAACAATGTTTATCATTTCCAGCAAGACCATGCTTAAGAAGGCCCAACAGGAAGGATATGCCGTTCCTGCATTCAACATTCACAACCTTGAGACATTGCAGGTGGTTGTCGAAACAGCCGCAGAGTTGCGTTCACCGCTGATTGTCGCAGGAACGCCTGGAACGTTTAGCTATGCCGGGGCGAGCAATATCGTGGCCATCGCTGCACAGCTTGCAAGAACATACAACCATCCCCTCGCAATCCATCTGGATCACCATGAGGCGTTGTCGGACATCGAACAAAAAGTTCAGGCCGGTATACGTTCAGTGATGATCGATGGCTCCCATTTGCCGTTTGCTGCCAATGTTGCCTTAGTCAGAAACGTGACTGACTACTGCCATCGCTACGACGTCAGTGTTGAAGCGGAATTAGGGCGATTAGGTGGCCAGGAAGACGACCTTATTGTCGATGGAAAAGATGCGCTTTATACCCATCCGGCCCAGGCAAAAGAGTTCGTGGAAAAGACAGGCATCGATTCCTTGGCCGTCGCTATTGGCACTGCGCATGGCCTGTATACCGCTGAACCCAAACTCGATTTTGAGCGTTTGGCTGAGATCCGTGAGCAGGTCGATATTCCTTTAGTTTTACATGGCGCATCCGGACTGCCCACTGCCGATATTCATCAGGCAATCACATTGGGCATCTGCAAAGTCAATGTGGCGACTGAACTCAAAATTGCCTTCGCCGACGCCCTTAAAGACTATTTAAACGCGCATCCGGACGCCAACGACCCCCGGCATTACATGGTCCCTGCAAAGGCTGCCATGAAGCACATTGTTCAGAAAGTGATAGGCGATTGCCGCAGTGAAGGGAAAGTTTAGAAAACCCATAAATTCATTAGTTTATTTTTTACTGAATTTTGAACAACCAGCTTCTCGCGGGGATTTCCCCGGCTCTCTGGCAGAAATTCAGAAGATAACGAACTTAAGCAAAGGATTTCGGAGACAAAATGAAAGAGATTATTTCGCGTCACAAGCAGGGCGAGCATATCGGTATTTGCTCTGTCTGTTCGGCACATCCGCTGGTTATCGAATCGGCACTGCATTTCGACCTGCATAGCGATAATAAGGTATTGATCGAAGCCACCTCTAATCAGGTGAATCAGTTTGGTGGGTATACGGGAATGCAACCAGCGGACTTCCGGGATTTCGTTTACCGCATTGCTAAAGAAGTGGGTTTTCCCGCTGATCGCCTCATTCTCGGAGGCGATCACCTTGGTCCGAACTGCTGGCAAAACGAACCTGCCGAAACGGCGATGGTGAAATCTATTGAGTTGATTAAAGCTTATGTTGCTGCTGGCTTTAGCAAAATTCATCTTGATGCGTCGATGTCTTGTGCAAACGACCCAATACCACTCGATCCAAAAGTAGTGGCGCAGCGCGCGGCCCTGCTGTGCCAGGCCGCAGAAGAAATAGCGACAAACGAACAAAAACGCGCTTTAACCTACGTCATCGGCACGGAAGTCCCGGTGCCCGGCGGTGAGGCAAGCACAATCGGTACTGTGCATGTCACTCGTGAAGAAGATGCCGCCCGCACACTAAAAACTCACCAGGATGCCTTCCGTGCTTTAGGACTCGAAGAAGCCTTATCGCGTGTGATTGCCATTGTTGTTCAACCCGGCGTTGAGTTTGATCACACCCAGATTATTCATTATCAACCGCAAGCCGCACTTGCCCTTTCTGCCTGGATCAAAGGTACACCGCTGGTCTACGAGGCGCATTCCACAGATTACCAAACACGCCAGGCATACCATGCTCTGGTACGCGATCATTATGCCATTTTGAAAGTCGGTCCCGCGCTGACCTTTGCTTTGCGCGAAGCTATTTTTGCGCTAGCGCAAATGGAGAACGAGCTGATTTCCCCGGAAAAACGCAGCCGCGTGCTGGATGTTATCGATGAAGTGATGCTCAACGAACCAGGTTATTGGAAAAAATATTACCGCCCGACCTGGAGTCAGTCGATGGTCGACATCCATTTTAGCCTTTCTGACCGCATGCGTTATTACTGGCCTCATCCTCGCATTAAACACAGCGTCGAAACGTTAATCGCGAATCTAAATGATGTTGCGTTACCGCTTGGGCTAATAAGTCAATTCATGCCCGTTCAGTTTGAACGCGCCTCTGAAGGCGTCCTTAGCTCCACTCCCCATAACCTGATTATCGACAAAATTCAGGATGTCCTTCGGGCGTATCGCTTTGGCTGCGCGCCCGAAGCCGCCTGAAACCAGGAGAAACCATGAGCCAGCTTTTTGTTCGCACCGGAATGGACTTTAGCTCTCGTCAGCAAGTGCTTGCCCACATTGGAGAAGAGATGCTCGCCAAAGGCGTCGTCCATGAAACCTACCCGCAGGCGCTTCTCGAAAGAGAGGCCTGTTATCCAACGGGGATTGCTTTGGAGGGAAACGCGATTGCCATCCCTCACTGCGAAGCCATGCATGCGAGAACGCCCGCGCTTTATCTTATTCGCCCGGTAAACCCGGTGAAATTTCAGCAAGCAGACGATGATGCGGAGGTCAGCGTTTCTCTCATCATCGCCCTTATCGTTGAAAACCCGGCAGCACAGTTGAAGCTGCTACGCCGTTTGTTCAGTGAGCTACAAAACCCGGACACCATTGAGGCCCTGCTGCACGCACCTGATACCGAGCTAGCAGTGCTGTTTCGGGAAACCATTCTTGAAACTGAACCATGCCTTCACAACCAATAAGAAACTGATAATAAAAGGAATACCCTATGAAACGTAAAATAATCGTGGCCTGTGGCGGCGCTGTTGCGACCTCTACAATGGCAGCGGAAGAAATTAAAGAGCTGTGTGAAGCCAATAATATCGCGCTGGATCTGGTGCAGTGCCGGGTCACTGAAATCGAAACCTACATGGATGGAGCCGATCTTATCTGCACCACCGCGCGGGTCGACCGTAAATTTGGTGATATCCCGGTGGTACACGGCATGCCTTTTGTCTCCGGCGTGGGGATTGAAGCCTTACAACAAAAAATTCTGACTATCCTCGTGGGGTAAACGCCATGTTCAGCGAAATAATGCGTTATATCCTGGATTTAGGTCCAACGGTGATGCTGCCTCTGGTCATTATCATTTTCTCAAAGCTGCTCGGCATGAAGTTGGGGGATTGTTTTAAATCAGGATTGCATATTGGTATTGGTTTTGTCGGTATCGGCCTGGTCATCGGTTTGATGCTCGACTCTATCGGGCCTGCCGCGAAAGCGATGGCCGAGCAATTCCAGATTAACCTGCATGTGGTGGATATTGGCTGGCCTGGCTCTTCGCCTATGACATGGGCGTCGCAAATTGCGCTGGTCGCCATCCCCATAGCCATTGGCGTCAATATCGTGATGCTGGTTACGCGAATGACCCGTGTAGTGAACGTCGATATCTGGAACATCTGGCATATGACCTTCACCGGAGCCATGTTGCACCTGGCGACCGGCTCATATTGGATTGGTATTCTTGGCGTCGTTGTCCATGCTGCTTTTGTTTACAAATTGGGAGACTGGTTTGCCAAAGACACCCGTGATTTCTTCGGTCTTGAAGGCATTGCCATACCCCATGGCTCATCGGCCTATCTCGGCCCGATTGCGGTATTAGTGGATACCATTATTGAAAAAATCCCTGGGCTAAATCGTATTCATTTCAGTGCTGATGATGTGCAAAAACGCTTCGGGCCGTTTGGTGAACCGGTCACCGTTGGCTTTGTGATGGGGCTTGTTATTGGCATGTTGGCGGGATACGACGCGAAAGCCGTTTTGCAACTTGCAATAAAAACAGCAGCGGTGATGCTACTGATGCCTCGCGTGATCAAACCGATTATGGATGGGTTAACACCTATCGCCAAACATGCCCGTAAACGGCTGCAGGCAAAATTTGGTGGACAAGAATTCCTGATTGGTCTGGATCCTGCGCTCTTGCTGGGTCATACCTCCGTCGTCTCCGCCAGTTTGATTTTTATTCCTCTGACCATTCTTGTCGCGGTACTCGTGCCCGGCAATCAGGTTCTGCCCTTCGGTGACCTTGCAACCATCGGTTTCTTCGTCGCCATGGCGGTTGCGGTACATCAGGGTAATTTGTTCCGTACGCTTATTTCGGGTGTGATTATCATGGGCATTACCCTGTGGATCGCCACACAAACCATCGGCTTACATACCCAACTCGCCGCGAATGCGGGGGCATTAAAAACCGGTGGATTGGTCGCCTCGATGGATCAGGGGGGATCGCCTATCACCTGGCTGCTCATCCAGCTGTTTACCTGGCAGAATATTGTCGGATTCATCGTTATTGCCGTCATTTATCTGATTGGCGTACTGCTGACCTGGCGTCGGGCGCGTCACTTTGCGGCAGCCGAAAAAGCCGAAGCCCTTCAACACGCAGAAACGATGTCTTAATTCAGAGGGGAGCATTCGCTCCCCTCCATTCTTCTGGAGAAGATAATGAAATCAGTGATCATTCACGCTGAGGGAGACGTGCGCGTTGAAGAACGCCCCATCCCGCAACTCAAAACCGATGACGATGTACTGGTCAAAATTGTGAGTTCAGGGCTTTGTGGTTCGGACATTCCACGAATATTTGCCGAAGGAGCACATTATTACCCTATCACGCTAGGCCACGAATTTAGTGGCTACGTTGAATCCTACGGCACGGGGGTCACCGACCTGCAACCCGGCGATGCCGTTGCTTGTGTTCCTCTTCTGCCATGTTTTAATTGCCCACAATGCAAACGAGGTTATTTTTCCCTCTGTAAGCAATATCAATTTGTCGGTTCACGTAGCGAAGGGGGGAATGCGGAATACATCGTCGTCAAACGGGCAAACTTGTTCCGTTTACCCTCAGATATGCCTATCGACGATGGCGCCTTTATTGAGCCTATAACGGTTGGCCTGCACGCGTTTAATCTGACGCAGGGCTGTGAAGGGAAAAATGTCATTATTGTGGGAGCAGGCACCATCGGTTTACTGGCGATGCAATGCGCCCGTGAATTAGGGGCAAACAGCGTAACCGCGATTGATATTAACCCTGAAAAACTGGCGTTGGCCAAATCGCTCGGCGCAACACACGCCCTTAACAGCACAGAAATGAGTGCCACTGAAATCCAGTCCGTACTTGCGGAACTCCAGTTTGATCAACTGGTGCTTGAAACAGCAGGCACACCGCAAACTGTCGCGCTCTCCATTGATATTGCCGGGCCACGGGCACAGCTGGCGTTAGTCGGAACACTGCATAAAGACCTCACCCTCACTTCGGCAACGTTTGGACTCATTCTGCGTAAAGAACTGACCATGATCGGTAGCTGGATGAATTACTCCACCTCGTGGCCTGGGCAAGAATGGGAAACAGCCGCGCGCTTATTGACCGAAAAACGCTTGCAGCTGAACCCCCTGATAGCGCATCAAGGCGACATGGAAAGCTTCGCCCACGCCATAAAAAATCTAAAGGGCGGCCCTATGCAGGGCAAAATTTTGCTCAAGCTATGACAGTACACAGAGCCAGCATTCATGCTGGCTCCATTCGCTTTCGAAATTTATCGTTCACCTTTCACAATCCTTCGATTAAACTAGCCGTAATTAATTCTCAGGCAAATCAATATGAATTCATTTGAACGAAGGAATAAAATTGTCGACCTGATTAATTCTCAGGGCAGCGTGCTCGTGCTAGATCTTTCGCACACCTTTGGCATCTCAGAAGTGACTATCCGCGCAGACCTGCGTCTGCTGGAAGAGAAAGGACTGGTAACACGTTTTCATGGCGGAGCGGCAAAACTCGGCAGCAATTTGGCAGAATCGGACAACCAGGAAGTCATGCTGGAAGATCGATACAAACTGGCGAGTGATCCTAAAAAACGTATCGCACAAGCAGCCGCCAGAATGATCAACGAAGGGATGACGGTGATCCTCGACAGCGGAAGTACAACGCTACTGATTGCCGAAGCGTTGGTGAAAAAAACGAATATCACCATTATTACCAACAGCCTTCCCGCTGCTTATATCCTTGCCGATAATAAAGATATTACGCTGGTCGTTTGTGGCGGAACGGTCAGGCATAAAACCCATTCGATGCACGGCACTATTGCTGAACAATCGCTTCTGGGGATTAGTGCGGATTTAATGTTTGTGGGCGCGGATGGGATTGATACGACGAATGGCATTACAACGTTTAATGAAGGCTATTCCATTAGCGGAGTAATGGCATCTGCGGCGCACAAAGTCATCGCCGTTCTTGATGCAACGAAATTTAACCGTCGTGGTTTTAATCAGGTATTACCCATGAACAAAATCAACTGCGTTATCACTGACGATAGCATCAACAAACAGGATAAAACCGCACTGGAGAAAGCGGGCGTAGAGCTGCATACCGTTTGAATGTGAAGGGGATTGGGCTAGCGCCAATAGGCGTGTTGCCATAATCCCCGGCTTTCCCCGGCAAGAGGATTCGTTTACTCCCCCTGCTGCTCCAGCGCGTACTTGTAAAGCGCATTTTTCTTCACGCCGTGGATTTCAGCGGCGATGGCGGCGGCTTTTTTCAGCGGCAGTTCGGCTTGCAGCAGCGCCAGCGTGCGGATGGCTTCGGCGGGGAGATCTTCTTCCTGTGCTTTGTGGCCTTCGATGATCAGCACCATTTCGCCTTTACGGCGGTTTTCGTCTTCTTTGACCCACGCCAGCAGTTCACCGACCGGCGCACCGGTGATGGTTTCCCATGTTTTGGTCAGTTCACGAGCGAGTACCACGTAACGGGATTCGCCCAACACGGCGGTGATGTCTTCCAGACTTTCCAGCAGACGATGAGTTGATTCGTAGAAAATCAGCGTGCGTGGCTCATTTTCCAGCGCGCGTAAGGCGTCACGACGGCCTTTGGATTTGGCAGGCAGAAAACCTTCATAGCAGAATTTATCTGACGGTAAACCGGCTGCGCTCAACGCAGCGATGGCGGCACACGGCCCAGGCAGCGGCACGATGCGGATATTGGCTTCGCGGCAGGTACGCACCAAGTGATAACCCGGATCGTTAATCAACGGCGTGCCGGCATCAGACACCAGCGCGATGTTTTGCCCCTCTTTCAGTTTCGCCAGAAGCGTTTCGGCCTTTTGCTGCTCGTTATGGTCATGCAGGGCAAACATACGGGCGTTGATAGCAAAATGCTGCAACAGCAAGCCGGTATGGCGAGTGTCTTCCGCGGCAATGAGGTCAACAGCTTGCAGCACGTCCAACGCACGTTGGGTGATATCACCCAGATTACCGATTGGGGTAGGCACAATGTAGAGCTTGCCCTGAGAATTGTCCGCTGTTTCGCGTTGTTTCATTGTTTAGTCCGTATTGCCGATTTAATATTGAGCATTGAGCTAAAAAAATATCACTGGATACGTATGGTACCGTCAACATTTCTTCGTTCTAAAGCCGCGCGCTGTCTGCCTGTTTTGCTGGCAGCGTTACTTTTCGCCGGCTGTGGCACCCAGCAAAGCACCGACCAGAGCACCGCGCATCTTGAGGGAAGCGCGCAGGCCGATTCCGGTTATTACCTGCAGCAGATGCAGCAAAGCTCAGATGATAGCAAGACCACCTGGCAATTACTCGCCATTCGTGCACTGCTGAAAGAAGGCAAGAACCAGCAGGCGCTGGAGTTGTATAGTCAATTGCCTCAGGATCTGAACACCACTCAGCGTCAGGAACAGTCGCTGCTGGCACCTGAAATCAAGCTGTCGCAAAAAGACTTTGCAAGCGCACAGGCGCTGCTCGCGAAAATTGACGTAGCAGGCCTCGAAAACAATCAGCAAGCTCGCTACTGGCAGGATGTGATTACCGCTCAGCAAGGCCAGCCATCGCTGACGCTGCTGCGCGCGCTGATTGCGCAGGAGCCGCTGCTGGCCTCCCCACAGGACAAGCAGAAGAATATTGACGCCACCTGGCAAGCGCTCTCATCAATGAGTAAAGAACAAGCTGGAACGCTTGTGATTAACGCCGATGAAAACGTGTTGCAGGGCTGGTTGGATCTCCAGCGCGTGTGGTTCGATAACCGCAACGATCCGGACATGATGAAAGCTGGGATCCAGGACTGGAAAACGCGTTACCCGCAAAACCCTGGCGCGAAAATGCTGCCGACCCAGCTGGTTAACGTGCAGAGTTTCAAACCGGCGTCTACCGAGAAAATCGCCCTTCTGCTGCCGTTGAACGGTCAGGCGGCGGTGTTTGGTCGCACTATTCAACAAGGTTTTGAAGCGGCGAAAAATGGCAGCGTGGGCGTAGTTAGCGGCAGTGCCGTGCCAGAGCAAACCGCTCAGGCGGCAAACGTTCAAGACAACGCTGTCGTAAGCCCTTCATCGGCAGAAGTGACCGATCTGACAAACACCCAACCGGTCGTCGGCACTCAGGCACAGCCCGTGCAGGTGCAGGCACCGGGTACCGCACAGCCAGCGGCTCCCGCCGTTGTACCTCAGCAAACCACAGCACCTGCTGCCGCGCCACAGCAAACGGACAACACAGCGCCCGCGACCGATGCGGCGAACGCTGAACAGCCCGCGGCTCAACCGGCTGTCGCCGTTACGCCTGCCAATCCGTCTGCAGAGCTGAAAGTGTATGACACCACGGCTGCGCCGCTGGATCAGATCCTCGCACAGGCCCAACAGGACGGTGCCTCTCTTGTCGTCGGCCCGCTGCTGAAAAATGACGTGGAATCGCTGACCAAAAGCAATACCAGCCTGAACGTACTGGCGCTGAATGAACCCGAAAACGTGCAGAATAAAGTGAACGTTTGCTACTTCGCCCTTTCCCCGGAAGACGAAGCGCGCGATGCCGCGCATCATATCCACGATCAGGGCAAACAGTCCCCGCTGGTCTTAACACCGCGTAGCGCGTTCGGCGATCGTATCGCTAACGCTTTTGCGCAGGAATGGCAGAAAATCGGTGGCGGCGTGGTGTTGCAGCAGAAATTTGGTTCCGCCAATGAACTGCGTGGTAACGTGAACGGCGGCGGCGGTATCTCTCTGACCGGCAGCCCAATCAGCGCCAGCCTGCCACAGCAGCAAGGCGTCACTATTGGTGATTTGACCATTCCGGCACCGCCAAGCGACGCGCAAATTTCCAGCGGTGGTAAAGTCGATGCGGCCTATATCATCGCCACACCGGAAGAAATCGCCTACATCAAGCCAATGATTGCGATGCGTAACGGCAGTCAGAGTGGCGCAACGTTATACGCGAGTTCCCGCAGCGCACAAGGCACCGCTGGCCCGGATTTCCGTCTGGAAATGGATGGCCTTCAATTCAGTGAAATTCCGATGCTGGCGGGCAGTAACCCTGCTTTGATGCAGCAGGCGTTGGGCGCGGTGCGTAACGACTATTCTCTGGCTCGCCTGTACGCGATGGGCGTTGATGCCTGGACGCTGGCGAATCATTTCTCGCAGATGCGTCAGATGCCGGGCTTTGAGCTCAACGGTAACACCGGCGATCTGACCGCGGACCAGAACTGTGTGATCAACAGGAAGTTGTCATGGCTCAAATACCAGCAGGGACAGATGGTTCCGGCAAACTAAGCCGTAAACAAACCGGCGACGCGTGGGAACAGCAGGCGCGTCGCTGGCTCGAAAGCAAAGGACTGCGCTTTATCGCCGCGAATGTGAATGCACGCGGCGGTGAAATTGACCTGATAATGAAAGACGGTCCGGTAACGGTGTTTGTTGAAGTTCGTTACCGGAGCAGCGCACAATACGGCGGCGCGGCCGCCAGTGTGACACGCAGCAAACAAACGAAATTATTACAAACCGCCCGCTTGTGGCTTGCCCGCCACAATGGGAGCTTTGAGACTACGGATTGCCGGTTCGATGTGGTAGCCTTCACCGGCAATCAGATCGAATGGTTTAAAAACGCCTTTGGCGAATAGCGTCACTTAAGAATTAAGGGAAATCGTGCTCGACAGAATTAAAGCCTGCTTCACGGAAAGCATTCAGACCCAAATCGCAGCAGCAGAAGCGCTTCCGGACGCTATTTCCCGGGCCGCGATGACGCTGGTGCAGTCGTTACTTAATGGCAACAAAATCCTCTGTTGTGGCAATGGTACATCAGCCGCCAACGCACAGCATTTTGCTGCCTGCATGATCAACCGTTTCGAAACAGAACGCCCTGGTTTACCTGCCATTGCACTTAATACCGATAATGTGGTCTTAACGGCGATTGCAAACGACCGTCTGCACGATGAAGTGTATGCAAAACAGGTACGTGCGTTGGGCCATGCCGGCGACGTGCTGCTGGCTATCTCCACCCGTGGAAACAGTCGCGATATCGTGAAAGCGGTGGAAGCCGCCGTGACGCGAGATATGACCATTGTGGCGCTGACGGGCTATGACGGTGGGGAACTGGCGGGCCTGTTGGGTCCGCAGGATGTGGAAATCCGTATTCCTTCACACCGTGGCGCACGTATCCAGGAGATGCATATGCTGACGGTAAACTGTTTATGCGATCTGATTGATAACACCCTTTTCCCACACCAGGACGATTAAGGAGTACTCATGAAGGTATTTTCGCCCCTCGCGGTCCTTATTTCCGCACTGCTGCTTCAGGGATGTATTGCGGCGGCAGTTGTCGGCACGGCGGCGGTCGGCACCAAAGCGGCTACGGATCCACGCACCGTGGGTACGCAAGTCGATGACAGCACGCTCGAACTGCGCGTGAACAGCGCCCTGAACAAAGATGAACAACTGAAGAAAGAAGCGCGGGTGAACGTGATGGCGTGGCAAGGTAAAGTCCTGCTGACCGGCCAGGCACCGTCAACGGACCTTGCGGCACAAGCGAAACAAATTGCGATGGGTGTAGAAGGCACGTCGGAAGTGTTTAATGAAATCCGCCAGGGCCAGCCGATTGGCCTGGGCACCGCGTCTTCGGATACCTGGCTCACGACCAAAGTCCGCTCATCACTGTTAGGCAGCGATCAGGTGAAATCCTCTGCCGTGAAAGTCACCACCGAAAACGGCGAAGTGTTCCTGATGGGTTCACTGACGGCACGTGAAGGCAAAGCGGCGGCGGATATTGCCAGCCGCGTCAGCGGGGTGTCGCACGTCACCACCGCATTCACGATTATTCAGTAATATTCAGAAGCCCGGCAATCGCCGGGCGTTTTGTTACAACAACGCGATTGCGCCCGTCACCATTCCACACAGCACCACCAGCCCACCCGACAGCCATAAGGCTTTTGCCGGAAACGCTTTGCGCAGCATGATAAGCGATGGCAGACTTACCGCAGGTAAAGTGATTAATAACGCCAGGCCCGGCGCGACACCCATTCCTGCCAGCATCATGGTCTGAACAATCGGGATTTCCGCTGCCGTTGGAATGACAAACAGACACCCCGCCACCGCCATCGCTACCACCCAAAATAACGTGTTTTCTACCGCGCCATCCGCATGTGGGAACAGCCAGACGCGTGCTGCGCCGAGGAGCAAAACCGCCAGGATATAAACCGGGATCGTGTTCCAGAACAGCGTCCATAGCGCTTTACCCCAGCGGGAAAAGAACGACGACGTATCATCAGCCATTTGCGTATCGACTGGCACAGGCTGGGCGCTGGTCGGTTCTTTCACCCATTTTTGCACCACCGTTGCGACAATCAGTACCGTGGCTAAACCCGCCACAAAACGGATGAGCGTGAACTGCCAACCGAGGACAAAGCCCATAAACACCAGCGTCGCCGGGTTCAGCAGTGGGTTACCGAGCCAAAATGCTAAGGCACCGCCCATCGAAACCTGCTGGCGGCGCATCCCCGCAGCAACCGGCGCGGCACAACAGGTACACATCATCCCTGGCAGGGAAAAAAGCGTACCCAGCAGCGTGCCGCGAAAACGCGGTTGCCCGAGGGTTCGCAACAGCCAATTACGCGGGATCAGCACCTGAATCAATGACCCAAGCAAAACGCCCAATACCGCCGCTTTCCAAACTGCGAGGAAATAGACCATCGCGTAATCCAGCGCCGCCCGCCACGGGTTATCCGCCGCCTGCGCGAGAATAGATTTGCCAATGCTGTGGGTGTCTGCGGCTGTGAACGCTTTGCCGTAATACGGCTGCCATTTCACGTACCAAAGACCAACGATAACCACGAGGAAAAACAGTGCAGGCTTCCACCACGTCTGTGGGGATGCTGCCTGAGAGGAAGACTGACCAGCCATACCGTGCTCCGGGAAGGGAAAAGAGTGTGGAGCAGGATGTTACGCCTGGCTTACCGCCATTTCACGTAATTTTGCTGACGGGAGAATAGTCACGCCCTGTTTTGCGGGGGAGAGCGCATCGTTCAGCAGCGCCCGTGCAACGTCACACGCTTCAATAGATTTCCAGTTGCCCGGCAGAAAGGCGAACAGTGGGGCCAACAATGATTCATTCGCTCGCCGATTTTCGCGCTCACCCAGCAGCATTGAGGGGCGCGCCAGGGTCAGATGCGGCCAATCCTGCGCAATGAGCGCCTCTTCCATTTTACCCTTCACGCGATTGTAGAAAAACGGCGAGCGAGCATTCGCGCCCATCGCGCTGACCACCAGCATGTGGCTCGCACCAAGACGTTGACCCGTTAGCGCGGTATCAACCACCAGCGTGTAATCGGCGTGGATAAAGGCTTCTTTGCTGCCCGCTTCGCGTCGCGTAGTGCCGAGGCAGCAAAAAACAATATCGACGGGTGCAGTCACCAGCGCAAGCGCATCGGTCAGTTGCGGATCGTGAGGATTGATAACGCCTGCGGGTAAATCAGGTAATGGACGCCGGGTGGCAGCGGTGATACGCGTAATACGTGGCTCCTGCACCAACATGCGCAGTAAGTGCCCACCTACCAGCCCGGTTGCACCGGTAATGAGTACATTTGCCATCGTTATTCCTGCCGTAACCAGTGAAGTTTTTTGCCGAAACCCAAAGTATTGTCGGTGAACTTCAGTTCATCAATACGGATTTCCCACACCGGGGCGCGTAGCATTTTAGCGACAGGAAAACGGCGGGAGTAACGTTGAAGTGCGATTTCGCTCTCTTCACCGGCGAGCAGACGGATCTCACCACGAAACTGTACGCCACGGATCAGTGCAACCGTTTTCGGCTGGCCGTTAACAGTTCCGGCAACCGCGGCGCGAGGGCCACTCATTTGAGAATGACGGGTGGTTTCTTCGCTGAGCAGATAGAAAGAGACGCGTTCACGGTCGTAGAGATAAAATGCACAAGCGGCCCACAGTTCGCCGTCCTTCGCCACGCTCCAGCTGATAACATGCTGTTTTTCCAGCCATCGGCTGATGGCGGCCAGTGATTCCATTTTTGCGCTCCTGCGTGCTATGGTGCGCTCACCTTAACACAGGAGCCGGAACGTGTGCTGGTTTGTCTATTTGATTCGCAGTAGCGATAATCGCCTTTATACGGGCATTACGACCGACGTGGAACGCCGCCTGACGCAACATCAGTGTGGTAAGGGCGCGAAAGCGTTACGGGGGAAAGGAGAACTCGCGCTGGTTTTCAGTCGCGAAGTGGGTGAGCACTCGCTGGCGTTGCGCCTCGAATACCAAATTAAACAGCTGACGAAGCGCCAGAAAGAGCGCCTCGTCGCTGGAGATGCCTTGTTTGACGCGCTACTGGAGCGCCTCAGAAACGATTAAAGTGATCGCAGTATTCCACCAGACCGTGCACACCATTCAGCGCGTCATCGGCCAGCGGGCGCAGCTGGAATGCCGCTTCGGTGCCCGGCCAACGGCAACGTAAATCAAAGCGCGCCGCCGGTTCAAAGCCCAGTTTACCGTACAGCGCCGGGTCGCCGAGCGTCACGACGGCGGCATAACCGAACTCATTCAGAGAATCGAGCCCTTCATACACCAGCTGACGACCAATGCCCTGACCCTGATACGCCGAATCAACCGCCAACGGGGCGAGTCCGACCCACTGTAACTCTTCACCCTCAACGCTCACGGGGCTAAAAGCAACGTAGCCGACCACCTGACCTTCATCGTCCGTTGCAACCACGCCAAGCGTAATCAGGCCATCTTCTCTCAGGGATTGCACCAAATCGGCTTCACCGTCACCTTCAAATGAACGGCGCAACAGGGCATCAATACCCGGTGCATCTATCCCAATTTCCACTCGAATCAGCATGGCTCACCTACCGATGTGTTGCTGGTTTGCGGCGAAGTTTGTTGCCCCGCCTCAACAAAGTCCGCCAGTTGCATCAACATGATACGCAGCGCCTTCGGCATCTGCTCAAGCTCAATGGCGTCCATCAGATTTTTGACGTACAGCCCTAATTCCGTGTCGCCTTCAATCACTAAACGGCGCTGGAAAAAGAGCGTATCCGGATCCTGCTTGCGTGCGGCAATCATCAGCAAATCGCTGGCATTTGCGCTAAAACTCACATCGGCATCTGCGGAATCGCTGACTATCAGGCGGTCATTCTCTACGGAGGTGAACCAGCGCAGGCCAATGTCACGCACGTCAATGCTTAACCAACGGCCGTTCAGAAAATCCAGTTCGCCTTCCGCCAACGCCTGGCGGAACTGCCAGCTTAGCACCTGTTCCAGTACCTGACGTTTTAACGCGAACGGGGTGACTTTCACCGGGACGCTCATCAGAGTCGGGCCCATTTGTACCAGGCGTGAACGCAGTTTATCCAACACGAGCTTTACTCCCTTAATGCAATAGTTCGTCTATTCTGCCACATCCATTAAACAACATAGCGGCGTAAATCAACAATTCGGTAAGAGGCTATGCCGCATTATTGGCACCCTCAATCCGCTTTTAACTGCCTCAAATCAAAAATTGTCGACGAGGGGTTAACTAAAATCCCAGTTCGTTAACAATCGCGGCCCTGCGGGTCGTAAGCTTTCAGGAAATATTATGGAGCTGCTCTGCCCTGCCGGAAACCTCCCGGCGCTTAAGGCGGCCATCGAAAACGGTGCCGATGCGGTATATATCGGACTGAAAGATGACACCAACGCCCGTCATTTTGCCGGCCTTAACTTCACCGAAAAAAAACTGCAGGAAGCGGTCAGCTTTGTTCATCAGCACCGCCGCAAGCTACATATCGCCATCAACACCTTCGCACACCCGGACGGCTATTCCCGCTGGCAACGCGCGGTAGACATGGCCGCTCAGCTAGGCGCTGACGCGCTGATCCTTGCCGACATCGCCATGCTGGAGTACGCCGCAGAGCGTTATCCGCACATTGAGCGTCACGTTTCCGTGCAAGCCTCTGCGACCAACGAAGAGGCGATTCGCTTCTATCATCGCCACTTTGACGTGGCCCGCGTAGTGCTACCGCGTGTGCTTTCTATTCATCAGGTTAAGCAACTCGCGCGCACCACGCCAGTTCCACTGGAAGTTTTTGCCTTCGGCAGCCTGTGCATTATGGCTGAAGGTCGTTGTTTTCTCTCCTCCTGGTTAACGGGGGAGTCACCGAATACGGTTGGAGCGTGTTCACCGGCGAAATACGTGCGCTGGCAGCAAACGCCGCAGGGGCTGGAGTCACGCCTTAACGACGTCCTGATCGATCGCTATCAGGACGGTGAAAATGCAGGTTATCCGACGCTGTGCAAAGGCCGTTATCACGTTGATGGGCAGCGTTTTCACGTGCTTGAAGAACCGACCAGCCTCAATACGCTGGAGTTGCTGCCAGAATTGCTCGCCGCGAATATCGCCTCGGTGAAAATTGAAGGCCGCCAGCGCAGCCCAGCGTATGTCAGCCAGGTCGCAAAAGTGTGGCGTCAGGCGATAGACAGCTGTATGGCTGACCCGCAAAACTTTGTGCCGCAGTCTGCCTGGATGGACACACTCGGCGCGATGTCCGAAGGCACCCAGACCACGCTTGGCGCGTATCACCGTAAATGGCAGTAAGGAACGTGATGAAATATTCATTAGGGCCGGTACTTTACTACTGGTCAAAAGAAACGCTGGAAGATTTCTATCAGCAAGCCGCCAACAGCAGCGCCGATGTGATTTATCTCGGTGAGGCCGTGTGCAGTAAGCGTCGTGCCACCAAAGTAGGTGACTGGCTCGATATGGCGAAATCGCTGGCTGGCAGCGGTAAACAAGTCGTACTTTCTACACTGGCGCTGGTACAGGCGTCTTCTGAACTTAACGAGCTGAAACGCTATGTTGATAATGGCGATTTCCTGCTCGAAGCCAGCGATCTCGGCGTCGTCAATCTTTGCGCCGATCGTAATCTGCCGTTCGTCGCCGGGCACGCGCTGAACTGTTACAACGCGGTAACGCTGCGTCTGCTGCAAAAACAGGGCATGGTGCGCTGGTGTATGCCGGTCGAACTTTCCCGCGACTGGCTGGTGAACATGCTCAATCAGTGCGAAGAATTGGGGATCCGCAATACGTTCGAAGTAGAAGTGTTGAGTTACGGGCATCTGCCGCTGGCCTATTCCGCGCGTTGCTTTACCGCCCGTTCGGAAGACAAGCCAAAAGACGAATGTGAAACCTGCTGCATCAAATACCCGAACGGGCGCAATATGCTGTCCCAGGAAAATCAGCAGGTCTTTGTGCTCAACGGCATTCAGACGATGAGCGGCTACGTTTACAACCTCGGCAACGAACTGAAATCGATGGCGGGTCTGGTGGATATGGTGCGTTTATCGCCGCTCGGCACAGAGACTTTCGCCATGATGGACGCCTTCCGCGCCAATGAAGACGGGGCAGCACCGCTGACGCTTGAAGCCCACAGCGACTGCAACGGCTACTGGAAACGCCTGGCCGGGCTGGAACTGCAAGCCTAAAAAAAGCTCACTTTGTTAACAACAGTTATCGGTTTGTCATGCAGTATGAAAGATGCAGCTTTTCTGGCTGGCGCCATTATCCTGCGCCAGACTGGGAGAAGACCTTCAATCTGATGACCCTGCTGTAGCAAAGTGAGCCTTTATGACTGACAAAAAAATTGCGTTCTCGGTGCTGGATTTAGCTCCGATCCCTCAAGGCTCTTCCGCCAAAGAGGCTTTTTCCCATTCCCTTGATCTCGCCCGCCTTGCGGAAACGCGCGGCTACCACCGTTACTGGTTAGCTGAACATCACAACATGACTGGGATCGCCAGCGCGGCCACCTCAGTGCTGATTGGCTATCTGGCCGCTAACACCAGCACACTGCATCTCGGTTCAGGTGGCGTGATGCTGCCGAACCATTCCCCGTTAGTGATTGCCGAACAGTTCGGCACACTGAATACGCTGTATCCTGGTCGTATCGATCTGGGTCTGGGACGTGCGCCGGGCAGTGACCAACCGACCATGCGCGCGCTGCGTCGTCATATGGGCGGCGATATCGACAACTTCCCACGCGACGTGGCTGAACTGGTGGATTGGTTCGATGCGCGTGACCCTCATCCACAGGTGCGCCCAGTGCCGGGCTATGGCGAAAAAATCCCGGTATGGCTATTGGGATCGAGCCTTTATAGCGCCCAGCTTGCGGCACAGTTGGGTCTGCCGTTTGCCTTCGCCTCTCACTTCGCGCCCGACATGTTATTCCAGGCGTTACAGCTGTACCGCACTCAGTTCAAGCCATCAGAGCGTTTAGCAAAACCGTACGCGATGGTGTGCATCAATATTATTGCCGCCGACAGCAACCGCGATGCGGAATTCCTGTTCACCTCGATGCAACAGGCATTTGCCAGACTGCGTCGCGGTGAAAGTGCGCAGTTGCCGCCGCCGATTGAGAACATGGATCACTTCTGGTCGCCATCAGAAAAATATGGCGTCGATAACGCGCTGGGCATGTCGCTGGTGGGTGATAAAACGAAAATTCGCCATGGACTGGAATCGGTGCTGCGCGAAACCCAAGCTGATGAAATCATGGTTAACGGGCAGATTTTCGACCATCAGGCGCGGCTGCATTCGTTTGATTTGGCAATGGAAGTGAAAGAAGAATTGTTGGGCTAGTCGTTTGTTTGCCCGGCGGCACTTACGCTTGCCTGGCCTACGAATATGTAGGCCGCGCAAGCGCAGCGCCGCCCGGCAAGAATTACGAGTAAACGGGCAACAGATTAAAGCTCGAGAGGAAGTGCACAACCACATTGCTCACGCCAAAGAACAGGATCAACGCAATCATCGGCTTGCCACCCCATACGCGGAACAGCGGGCTGCCAAAACGTTTACGTGATTTACGCGCCAGCAGCGCAGGCACAATCGCCGCCCAGATAGTCGCCGCCAGCCCGGCATAACCAATAGCATACAGGAAACCGTTCGGCCACAGCAGACCACCGATGACCGGTGGAACAAAGGTCAGCAACGCCGTTTTGAAACGGCCCAACGGCGCATCATCAAACTTAAACAGATCGGCCAGATAATCGAAAAGGCCAAGCGTTACGCCGAGGAAAGAACTCGCCACGGCAAAGTTAGAAAACACCAACAACAGCAAATCCAAACTACGGCTGTTCAGCACGCCGCTCAGCGCCTGCACCAGCACATCAATGTTTCCGCCCTGCTGCGCGATGCCGATAAACGCCGGACGCGGGATATTGCCCATCGTTCCTAACAACCAGACCACATACAGACCCAGCGCCAGCAGCGTGCCGTACACCAGACATTTCACGATGGTGCGCGGATCTTTGCCGTAATACTTCATCAGGCTCGGCACATTACCGTGATAGCCAAACGAGGCCAGACAGAACGGCAACGTCATCAGCAGGTACGGTAAATACGTGGCGTGCTGTTCGGCGATGTTGAACAACGTTGGCGACTCTACGTGTCCCAACAAACTGCCAAACGTCAGAAAGAAAGTGATGACCTTTGCGCCCAGCACGATGGCCGTCATGCGACTCACGGCCTTGGTACTCAGCCATACGACAAAAGCGACCAGCAGCGCAAAGCCAAAACCCGCCAAACGCGGCGGCACATCAAGCGACAGTTCGCTGAACGTATGATGCAGAATCGAGCCGCTCGCCGAAATGTAGGCATAAGTCAGGATGTAGAGCACAAAAGCGATAGACAGCCCATTAATCAAGTTCCAACGCTTGCCCAGCAAATCTTTGGTGATGGTGTCGAAGCTTGAGCCGATGCGATAATTAAGGTTGGCCTCAAGGATCATCAGCCCCGAATGCAGCATACAGAACCAGGTAAATACCAACGCTGCCAGCGACCAGAAAAACCACGCCCCGGACATCACCACCGGCAGTGAAAACATCCCCGCACCAATGATCGTTCCGCCGATAATCACCACTCCACCAATCAATGATGGTCGAGTTGCGGTGGTGGTCAATGTCGCCATAGCGCCTGTTCTCCAAAAAATTCGTTCAAAGTCGTGTTGATGCGCAGCACTGTACCAGTACACGAGTACGATTGAAATAAAAAAAGCCCCGATAATGAATACCGGGGCTGTATCGTTTACTTTACGAAGTCAAACGTAGTTTTTATGCGGTCATTACGCTTCGGTAGGACGACGACGCACTGCTGCGCCTTCTTCACGACGTGGACCACGGCCGCCTTCGCGACGCTCACCACTGAAACGACCTGCACCAGCGCTTGCGCCTTCACGACGTTCGCCACTGAAACGACCTGCGCCGCCACGTGGGCCTTCGCTACGACCGCCTTCACGACGCTCACCGCCGAAACCACGACCACCGCCGTTACCGCCACGACGCTCACCACCACCGGAATGTGGCACTGCATCACCGACCAGCTGCATGTTCATCGGCTTGTTCAGGATACGGGTACGCGTGAAGTGCTGAAGCACTTCGCCCGGCATGCCTTTCGGCAGTTCGATAGTGGAGTGAGTACCGAACAGCTTGATGTTACCAATGTAACGGCTGCTGATATCACCTTCGTTAGCGATAGCGCCGACGATGTGACGCACTTCAACGCCATCATCGCGGCCCACTTCGATACGGTACAACTGCATATCACCCACATCACGACGCTCGCGACGTGGACGGTCTTCACCGCTAGCGCTGCGCTCTGGACGGTCACCACGTGGACCACGGTCATTACGATCGTTGCGATCGTTGCGGCCGTTACGGTCACGACTTTCGAAACGCTCATCACGCTCACGGAACTCACGCTTAGCACGCATTGGCGCGTCTGGTGGAACGATCAGAGAACGTTCGCCTTGTGCCATTTTCAGCAGCGCAGCAGCCAGTGCTTCCATGTCCAGCTCTTCGCCTTCTTCAACCGGCTGAATTTTTGCCAACAGTGCGCGATACATATCCAGATCGCTGCTTTCCAGCTGCTGCTGTACTTTAGCAGCAAATTTTTCCAGGCGACGTGTGCCCAGCAGTTCTGCGTTTGGCAGTTCTACTTCAGGAATGGTCAGCTTCATTGTACGTTCGATGTTGCGCAGCAGACGACGCTCGCGGTTCTCAACGAACAGCAGTGCGCGACCCGCACGACCCGCACGACCAGTACGACCGATACGGTGAACGTAGGATTCGGAATCCATCGGAATGTCGTAGTTAACGACCAGGCTGATACGCTCAACGTCCAGGCCACGGGCCGCAACGTCGGTTGCAATCAGGATGTCGAGACGACCATCTTTCAGGCGATCCAGAGTCTGCTCACGCAGGGACTGGTTCATGTCACCGTTCAGCGCGGCGCTGTTATAACCGCTACGCTCCAGCGCTTCAGCCACTTCCAGGGTCGCATTTTTGGTACGAACGAAGATAATCGCCGCATCAAAATCTTCTGCTTCCAGGAAACGAACCAGTGCTTCGTTTTTACGCATGCCCCAGACAGTCCAGTAGCTCTGGCTGATGTCAGGACGGGTCGTCACGCTAGACTGAATGCGGACTTCCTGTGGATCTTTCATGAAGCGACGAGTAATACGACGAATCGCTTCTGGCATGGTTGCAGAGAACAGCGCGGTCTGATGACCTTCTGGGATCTGAGCCATGATGGTTTCTACATCTTCGATGAAGCCCATGCGGAGCATTTCATCTGCTTCATCCAGTACCAGACCTTTCAGGTTGGACAGGTTCAGCGTGCCACGTTTTAAGTGATCAAGCAGGCGACCCGGGGTACCCACAACAATTTGTGGACCCTGACGCAGGGCGCGCAGCTGCACGTCATAACGCTGACCACCGTAAAGGGCCACTACGTTTACGCCGTGCATATGTTTGGAGAATTCGGTCATTGCTTCAGCAACCTGAACCGCCAGTTCGCGGGTCGGTGCCAGCACCAGAATCTGTGGTGCTTTCAGTTCTGGATCAAGATTGTGCAGCAGCGGTAAAGAGAACGCTGCAGTTTTGCCGCTACCGGTCTGGGCCATACCCAGTACATCGCGGCCACCCAGCAGATGTGGAATACACTCTGCCTGGATTGGAGATGGCTTTTCGTATCCCAAATCATTCAGGGATTTAAGGATGGAGGCGTTCAGCCCCAGATCAGAAAAAGTGGTTTCGATGATATCAGTCATGTAGTACATGTGCCTCATGGATGGCGGCCAGTCTACGTAACTCATCGTGAAATTGATCTGCAATTTTCATTGAAAAGTGTGAACCGGCTCAAATTTGGTGAATTAACGAACAATAAAGCCCTCACCCGTGAAGATGATGGCAATCAAAAAGATTATGGGCTGATTTGTTCGTCAGCTATTGCTGGTCCGATTCTGCCAGGTCATCTTGCTCCTGGCCCAAGAGCGCTAATTCCAACAATGCGTATCGGTGCTCAACAAAGTTATGAACGTTGTTAGCAACCGCCAGTTTGAACAGTGCCGTAGCGCTGTCCCTGTCCCCCAGACTTAGGTAATACTTACCTAAATAGAAGTTGGTTTCACTGAGATGCTCAGCGAGCGAGGTGTTATCCGTTGCGTCCGCCTTCAGGCGATCCATCAGCGTTGCTTCGCTAATGTCACCGAGGTAGAACTCGACAATGTTCCATCCCCATTGTTCTTTGTCCGATTTTTCATAACGCTGTTTGAGCGCTACGACAGCCTGCTTCTCATCGAGCTTCTGCTCAACGATATAAAGCCACAGACTACGGAAAGGATCATTGGGATCGTCTTGATAAAACGCCAGCAGATCATCTTGCGCTAACTTAGCACGACCACCGTAATAAAGAGCGATGCCGCGATTTAAGTAAGCGTAATTGTAAGTTGGATCAAGCTCAAGTACAGAATCAAACGCTTCATAGGCAGCATCAAAATTGCCTGCCTGCGTTAAATAAATGCCTAAGTAATTGAATACTTCAGGCATATCGGGTCTGATTGCCAGCGCTTGTGAGAAATCGTTACGCGCTAATGCCCTCAAACCGAGACTATCATACAACACTCCGCGCTCATATAAAAGCTGTGCGCGTTCATCATCGGTTAAAGCCCGACTGGCAAGAATTTGTTCCATGCGTGCCAGAATCACTTCTTGCTGTAAAGTCGGTTGCAATGGCACCGCCAGGACTTCACTCTTACGCCAGGCAGAGTTACTGCATCCTGCTAGCGTGAGTGCTGTCGCAACGAGACACCAGCGCAAAAAAGGCTTCATTTCCCACTCCCGAAGACAACAATTGGATGAACGTCCTGTTCCCCGGCTGCTAACAAGCGTCCTGCCCGGAATGCGCCCTCCGCAAAGCGGAGGGCTAATGACAACCTTTACTCGCCCTGTTCCGCTGCCGGAGCTTCCGGTGCGGTGGCGGGTTGAGTCTGTTCGGTCGCTTCTTTAATGCTCAGACGTACGCGGCCCTGGCGATCAACTTCCAGAACTTTAACCGGTACTTCCTGACCCATCTGCAGATAGTCAGTCACTTTCTCAACACGCTTGTCAGCGATCTGAGATATGTGGACCAGACCTTCTTTACCACCGCCAATAGCAACGAAGGCACCGAAGTCTACAATACGGGTAACTTTACCGTTGTAGATACGGCCTACTTCGATTTCAGCTGTAATCTCTTCGATACGACGGATAGCGTACAGCGCTTTGTCACCGTCAGTCGCTGCGATTTTCACGGTACCGTCATCTTCGATTTCGATGGTGGTGCCGGTTTCTTCAGTCAGCGCACGGATAACAGAACCGCCTTTACCGATAACGTCTTTGATCTTGTCCGGGCTAATCTTAATGGTATGAATGCGCGGTGCGAATTCAGAGATGTCGCCACGTGGTGCGTTGATTGCCTGTTCCATCACACCCAAAATGTGCAGACGTGCACCTTTGGCCTGGTTCAGTGCAGCGTGCATGATCTCTTTGGTGATACCTTCTATTTTGATATCCATCTGCAGTGCAGAGATACCATCGCGGGAACCCGCAACTTTGAAGTCCATATCGCCCAGATGATCTTCGTCGCCGAGGATGTCAGACAGAACCACGAAGTTCTCGCCTTCTTTCACCAGGCCCATCGCGATACCCGCAACAGCCGCTTTCACCGGTACGCCTGCATCCATCAGAGCCAGAGAAGCACCACACACGGAAGCCATGGAAGAAGAACCGTTAGATTCGGTGATTTCAGACACAACACGTACAGTGTACGGGAATTCGTCGGTAGTTGGCATAACAGCCAACACGCCACGTTTCGCCAGACGACCATGACCAATTTCACGACGCTTCGGTGAACCCACCATACCGGTTTCGCCCACGGAGTACGGAGGGAAGTTGTAGTGGAACAGGAAGCTGTCAGTGCGATCGCCCATCAGTTCGTCGATGTTCTGTGCGTCACGTGCCGTCCCCAGAGTCGCGGTAACCAGCGCCTGAGTTTCGCCACGGGTGAACAGCGCGGAACCGTGAGTACGCGGCAGAACGCCAGTACGCACATCCAGACCACGGATCATGTCTTTCTCGCGACCATCGATACGTGGCTCGCCGGCCAGTACGCGACTACGAACAGCGGTTTTCTCGATACTGTGCAGAATGTCGCCCAGTTCGCTCACATCCAGGGTATCGTCTTCTGCAACCAGGGTCGCGATCACTTCAGATTTAATCGCATCAATCTGAGTGTAACGCTCTTGTTTGTCAGTAACGCGGTAAGCATCGCTCAGACGAGACTGCGCCAGCTCTGCAACGCGCGCATGCAGCGCTTCGTTGACGGCTTCTGGCTGCCAATCCCAACGCGGTTTACCCGCTTCTTTCACCAGGTCGTTAATGGTATTGATAACGATCTGCTGCTGCTCGTGACCAAACATCACTGCACCCAACATCACGTCTTCACTCAGCAGTTCAGCTTCGGATTCAACCATCAATACGGCAGCTTCGGTACCGGCAACAACCAGATCCAGTTTGCTGGTTTTCAGCTCTTCCTGGGTCGGGTTCAGCACGTACTGGTCGTTGATGTAACCGACGCGCGCAGAACCGATTGGGCCACTGAATGGAAGACCAGACAGGGACAGTGCAGCAGACGCACCGATCATCGCGACGATATCTGGGTTAACCTGTGGGTTTACGGACACAACGGTCGCGATCACCTGAACTTCATTAACGAAACCTTCCGGGAACAGCGGGCGAACCGGGCGGTCAATCAGACGCGCAATCAGGGTTTCACCTTCGCTTGGACGACCTTCACGACGGAAGAAACCACCCGGGATTTTACCCGCAGCGTAAGTACGCTCCTGGTAGTTAACGGTCAGTGGGAAGAAGCTCTGGCCTGGTTTCGCTTTTTTCTGACCTACAACGGTAACGAATACCGCAGTGTCATCCATGCTAACCATAACAGCAGCTGTCGCCTGACGTGCCATCATGCCGGTTTCCAGAGTGACCGTGTGTTGGCCGTACTGGAATTTACGAACGATCGGATTCAGCAAAATTATATCCTTTCTTTAATTGTAGCGACACGTCACTAGACATGCCGCTCATAGACCCGATCTTCTTGCATCCTCGCGACTAATGACAATCTTAACCAGAAGTTAAGCCTCTCATTAGCCGCGCGAAACTCTGCAATGAAGATCATTTATAGCAGCATTACAAACAATACATGACTTTCATGTGGATTGCTGCCATCTACTTGAAAAAAGGGGCCATAAAGGCCCCTCTTTTTGAAACTCGCTAGACTTAGCGACGCAGACCCAGACGCTCGATCAGCGCGGTGTAGCGTGCTACATCTTTACGTTTCAGGTAGTCGAGCAGTTTACGACGCTGAGAAACCATGCGCAGCAGACCACGACGGCTGTGGTGATCTTTTTTGTGCTCAGAGAAGTGACCCTGCAGGTGGTTGATCTGAGCGGTCAGCAGTGCGACCTGAACTTCAGTACAACCACTGTCGTTAGAACCACGACCAAACTCGGAAACGATTTTTGCTTTAGCTTCAACGCTTAGAGACATTTTAAACTCCAGATTTAAAAAGTAAAAAGGGTGCCGATCTCTAATTCAGCGACCCCAGGATTAACGACCTTACGCAGGCGAACCTTTATTCGGACGTTAAGCGGCAATATTCTACCCGTAGCGACATGTTATCGCAAGACAGGCGATTATTGCGGATACTCGACGACAAGACGACGTGGCGCAACGCGGCCTTCGTCATCAATCTCGCCCATACCAATGAATTTGCCTTCATCACCTTCAGTAACACGCACCAGCCCATTCACCTGTACATCAGCAGAACGTACCGGATTGCCATTTTTGAAGTACACCGAAGACGTCAGCGGCAGATTAACCACCGGGAAGTCCGATGCTGGACTGTCCATTGGCATCAATAAGGGATCCAACAACTGCGCGGCCGGAATATCTTGTTGCTCAGCCTGTGCGACCAGCGCCTGCAACTGTTCCAGCGTTACCATTTTCTCGACTGGGTAGCGGCTCACGGCCAAACGACGCAGCATGATGACATGCGCACCACAGCCAAGTTTCTCACCCAGATCATCAATGATAGTCCGGATATAGGTCCCTTTCGAGCAGTGAATTTCCAGCTCTAGCTCATCACCTTCATGTCGGATGAACAACAGCTCATACACGGTGATCGGGCGGGCTTCACGCGGAACATCAATGCCCTGGCGAGCATACTCGTACAGTTTTTTACCCTGATGTTTCAACGCCGAATACATCGACGGCACTTGCAGGGTATCACCGCGGAAACTTTCCAGCGCATCGGCTAATTCTGTCGCGCTAAATGCCATTGGGCGCTCTTCGACAACCAGTCCGTCCGCATCTGACGTATCCGTACGCTGGCCAAGCTTTGCAATCACCCGATAGCGTTTGTCAGAATCGAGCAGATACTGGGAAAACTTAGTCGCTTCACCCAGACATACCGGTAGCATACCGGTTGCCAGCGGATCCAATGCACCGGTGTGCCCCGCGCGGTTAGCGTTATAAAGACGCTTTACCTTCTGCAAGACATCATTACTGGACGCGCCTTGTGGCTTATCCAGCAGTAATACGCCATGAATATCGCGGCCACGACGACGAGGACGACTCATCAGTCCTCCTTGCTGTCATCCGGGTTCACACGACGTTCATCGTCATGCTTCACCACGTTGGTCACAAGGTTGGACATACGCATGCCTTCGACCAGCGAGTTATCATAGAAGAAGGTCAGTTCAGGCACGATACGCAAGCGCATCGCTTTGCCCAGCAGCGTACGAATAAAACCAGAAGCATCTTGTAGCGCACGAATGCCTACTTTAACTGCGGCTTCATCTTTGTCGTTCAGGAAGGTAACGAACACTTTGGCATACGCCAGGTCGCGGGAGATTTCCACAGCAGAAACGGTGGTCATCATACCTAAACGAGGATCTTTAATTTCGCGTTGCAGAATGATGGCAATTTCTTTTTGCATCTCCTGAGATACGCGCTGTGAGCGACCGAATTCTTTCGCCATAACGATTCTCCAAAATAAAGACAAAAAAGGGGCCGTTAAGCCCCTTTTTTAAAAATTTCATTGCCGGGTGGTGCTTCAAGGCCTGATGGCAATACGCGTATCAGGCCAAACCCGGTCTGCATGAAGATATCGTAAGCCCGGTAAGTGCATGACCACCGGGCATCACGATAATCACTCGATGCTACGTTTGATCTCGATGATTTCGAACACTTCGATCATGTCGCCAACGCGAACGTCGTTGTAGTTCTTAACGCCGATACCACATTCCATGCCGTTACGGACTTCGTTGGCATCATCTTTGAAGCGGCGCAGGGATTCCAGCTCGCCTTCATAGATAACCACGTTGTCACGCAGGACGCGGATTGGGTTGTGACGTTTAACCACACCTTCGGTAACCATACAACCTGCGATGGCACCAAATTTCGGTGATTTGAACACGTCACGCACTTCAGCCAGACCGAGGATCTGCTGTTTCAGTTCTGGTGACAGCATGCCGCTCATCGCTGCTTTCACTTCGTCGATCAGATGATAGATGACGGAGTAGTAACGCAGATCCAGGCTTTCCGCTTCGATAACACGGCGCGCAGAAGCATCAGCACGTACGTTGAAGCCAACCAGAATAGCATTGGATGCCGCAGCCAGGGTTGCGTCGGTTTCGGTGATTCCACCTACGCCAGAACCGATGATCTTCACCTTCACTTCATCGGTAGAGAGTTTCAGCAGAGAATCGGAGATGGCTTCTACAGAACCCTGTACGTCAGCCTTCAGCACAACGTTCACTTCGTGAACTTCGCCTTCGGTCATGTTGGCGAACATGTTTTCCAGTTTGGATTTCTGCTGACGCGCCAGTTTAACTTCACGGAATTTGCCCTGACGATACAGCGCAACTTCACGCGCTTTCTTCTCGTCACGAACAACCGTTACTTCGTCACCGGCAGCCGGTACACCAGACAAGCCCAGGATCTCAACCGGAATGGACGGACCTGCTTCCAGAACATCCTGACCCAGTTCGTTACGCATCGCACGCACGCGGCCATATTCAAAGCCACACAGTACGATGTCACCCTTGTTCAGAGTACCTTCACGAACCAGCACGGTTGCAACCGGACCACGACCTTTATCCAGGAAGGATTCGATAACGGCACCGCTCGCCATACCATTACGTACAGCTTTCAGTTCCAGAACTTCGGCCTGCAGCAGGATTGCGTTCAACAGATCATCAATACCGGTACCCGCTTTCGCAGAGACGTGGATGAACTGGCTCTCGCCGCCCCACTCTTCTGGCATGATGCCGTACTGGGACAGTTCCTGCTTAACACGATCCGGATCGGCTTCCAGCTTATCAATTTTGTTCACTGCAACAACGACTGGCACCTGCGCCGCTTTCGCGTGCTGGATAGCTTCGATAGTCTGCGGCATCACGCCATCGTCTGCGGCAACAACCAGTACCACGATATCCGTTGCCTGAGCACCACGAGCACGCATAGAGGTGAACGCGGCGTGGCCCGGGGTATCCAGGAAGGTGATCATACCGTTGTCAGTTTCTACGTGATAAGCACCGATATGCTGGGTAATACCACCCGCTTCGCCAGAGGCGACTTTCGTAGAACGAATGTAGTCGAGCAGAGAGGTTTTACCGTGGTCAACGTGACCCATGATGGTCACAACAGGCGCGCGCGGTTCAGCCGCCGCACCGGTGTCACGGTCGCTCATTACGGCTTCTTCCAGCTCGTTTTCACGACGCAGGATAACTTTGTGGCCCATCTCTTCGGCAACCAGCTGTGCGGTTTCCTGGTCGATGACCTGGTTGATGGTCGCCATTGCGCCCAGTTTCATCATTGCTTTGATGACCTGAGAGCCTTTAACGGCCATTTTGTTTGCCAGATCGCCAACGGTGATGGTCTCACCGATGATAACGTCACGGTTAACAGCCTGAGCTGGCTTCTGGAAGCCCTGCTGCAGAGAAGAACCTTTACGCTTGCCACCTTTACCGCCACGAACGGAAGCACGAGCTTCTTCGCGATCGGCTTTAGATTCAGCGTGTTTGTTGGCTTTCTTAGGACGCGGGGCTTTTGCGGTACGCGTACGGCTACGGCCACCTTCGCTTTCACGATCGTTTTCATCTTCAGCCTGACGAGCATGCTGAGAAGTCGTTACGTGATAGTCACTGGTGTCTTCGGTCGGTTCTGCAGTTGCAGTGCCATTTTTCTCATTGGCTTCAGCCATGCGGCGGGCTTCTTCTGCAACGCGACGCGCTTCATCTTCAAGCTTACGCAGCGCTTCTTCTTCAGATTTACGCTTCAGCTCGGCAGATTCTGCTTCACGGCGGGCTTTTTCAGCCTGGGCGGTTTTTGTCATATCGTCGGTCTGTTGATTGCTCACTTTGTCTTTTTCCGCAACGTCACGCTTCGCTTTATCAGCGGATTCGCGTTTAGCTTTTTCTGCGGCCTCACGTTCAGCTTTTGCCTGTGCCTCGCGCTTGGCTGTTTCTTCAGCCTCACGACGGGCTTGTTCTTCCGCTTCACGCTTCGCTTCTTCTTCCGCCAGGCGTTCAGCTTCCTGTGCCTGCGGGTCGCGTTTTACAAAGGTACGCGTTTTGCGGACTTCAATCTGCACCGATTTACTTTTACCGCCCGTCCCCTGAACACTCAGGGTACTGCGGATTTTACGCTGCAGCGTCAACTTGTCTGGCGTCGAACCATGTTCACGGTTCAGATGCGCTAGCAAAGTCTGTTTTTCTTGTGCGGTCACAGCGTCATCAGCTTGCTTCGGGATACCTGCATCAGCGAATTGCTGTACCAGGCGGTCCACGGAAGTCTGAATCTCTGCGGCCAGCGTTTTTACGGTTACATCTGTCATGCTGTTCCTTCCTGCTACAGTTTATTACGCTTCGTCGCCGAACCAGCAAATATTACGTGCGGCCATGATGAGCTCACCCGCTTTCTCGTCGGTCAAACCTTCGATATCAGCCAGGTCATCAATGCCCTGATCGGCGAGATCTTCCAGCGTACAAACACCGAGGGCAGCCAGCTTGAATGCCATTGCACGATCGAGACCTTCAAGGTTCAGCAGATCGTCAGCCGGTTTCTTATCACCGAGGCTTTCTTCCTGAGCCAGCGCCAACGTAGTCAGTGCGTTTTTCGCACGTTCACGAAGTGCCTCAACGGTCTGTTCGTCCAGTCCGTCAATTTCCAGCAGTTCTTTCATTGGCACATAGGCCAGTTCTTCAAGGCTTGAGAAACCTTCTTCTACTAACACGGTCGCGAAGTCTTCATCAATATCGAGATATTTGGTGAAGGTGTCGATAGCCGCATGCGCTTCCGCCTGATGCTTCGCCTGTAGATCGTCAACGGTCATGACGTTGAGATCCCAACCGCTCAGCTGAGACGCCAGACGCACGTTCTGGCCGTTACGACCAATGGCCTGCGCCAGGTTGCCTGCTTCTACCGCGATATCCATGGTGTGTTTGTCTTCGTCAACAACGATAGACGCAACATCTGCCGGAGCCATCGCGTTAATCACGAACTGCGCCGGGTTATCGTCCCACAGCACGATATCGATACGCTCACCGCCCAGTTCTGTTGAAACAGCCTGGACGCGTGCGCCACGCATACCCACGCAAGCACCGACGGGGTCGATACGCTTATCGTTGGTTTTCACTGCGATTTTCGCACGAGAACCCGGATCACGCGCAGCGGCTTTGATTTCGATAACTTCTTCACCGATTTCTGGCACTTCAATGCGGAACAGTTCGATCAGCATTTCCGGCTTAGAACGCGTAACGAACAGCTGAGCACCACGCGCTTCCGGACGTACTGAATACAGTACACCACGAATACGGTCGCCCGGACGGAAGTTTTCACGCGGCAGCATATCTTCACGCAGGATCACAGCTTCAGCATTGCTGCCCAGATCCAGAGAGATGTTATCGCGGTTCACTTTCTTGACCACGCCGGTGATTATCTCACCTTCGTGCTCACGGAACTGATCAACAACCATCGCGCGTTCCGCTTCGCGAACCTTCTGCACGATAACCTGCTTAGCGGTTTGCGTGGTGATACGGTCGAAGGTCACAGATTCAATCTGATCTTCAACGTAATCGCCCACGTTCATGCTTTCATCTTCGTAACGAGCCGCTTCCAGCGTAATTTCGCGGGTCGGCAGTGTCACTTCTTCGACCACTACCCAACGGCGGAAGGTGTCAAAGTCACCGCTCTTACGATCAATGCTAACGCGAACCTCAATTTCTTGTTCGTATTTTTTCTTTGTAGCCGTTGCCAGTGCGCTTTCCAGCGCTTCGAAAATCTTCTCGCGCGGCAGCGATTTTTCATTGGAAACGGCTTCAACAACAGCCAAAATTTCTTTGTTCATCGGGGCCTTTCACCTCAATCCAGACTGTTAAAAGTGGGGAACCAGGTTCGCCTTCTGGATGTTACTCAGCGCGAACACTTCATCTTTGCCTTCGACTGTAACAGTGATCATCTCACCGTCTACCGCTTTGATAATGCCCTGCCATTTACGACGGTTCTGAACCGCCATTCGCAGGACCAGCGTGACCTCTTCACCGAGAAAACGCGTGTAATGTTCAGCGGTGAACATTGGACGGTCGAGTCCTGGTGAGGAAACTTCCAGGTTGTAAGCGACGGTAATGGGGTCTTCGACATCCATGACGGCACTGACCTGGTGGCTCACATCAGCACAATCATCAACATTGATGCCATTCTCACTATCAATATAGATGCGCAGCGTGGATGTGCGACTGCGAATGAATTCGATGCCGACCAGCTCGAAGCCCAGAGCCTCAACTGGCGCCGTAAGCATCTCTGTTAATTTCTGTTCTAATGTGGACAAGCCCACCCCCAAGACATAAAAAAAGGGCATAAAGCCCAGTTATTCTTTAGTCAGATAACAAAAAACCCCGATAAATCGGGGCTTTAGATAACTGAACCCTATAACCGCAAATGCGGTCTGGAGTACTTTCCGTGAGAATTCTTTCAAATCCAGCGACGATTAGGAAGAGTATATTTGAAAAAAAACTCAAAGGGAAAGTGGTTGCGGGGGCCGGATTTGAACCGACGACCTTCGGGTTATGAGCCCGACGAGCTACCAGGCTGCTCCACCCCGCGCCTGAAACGTGGCATATTTTACTCATTCAGAGCAAAAAACGCAAATACTGCTGGGATTTGGTACCGAGGACGGGACGTAAAACCGGCTTGTAGTATATTGAAATTTCATCGGTTCTGTCAACTCATTCATATTGATAATTGCCAGGGCATAAAAAACCTGATGTTATGCATAATGTTAATGTCTCGGTCAGGAGATTTTTACGCTAAAACGCATGAATCACTTCCTGTTCCTGAAAAAAGATGATTAAATGAAAACTCACTTATTTTGCATAAACATGCAGTAAGCGCTAAAGCACTTACCTCACCACAGTCTGGCAAGCAGGGTTTTACTTTATGACGACGATTCTCAAGCATCTTCCATCTGGTCAACGTATTGGTATCGCTTTCTCCGGTGGTCTGGACACCAGCGCCGCACTGCTGTGGATGCGAAAAAAGGGGGCAGTACCGTATGCCTATACCGCCAACCTCGGCCAGCCCGATGAAGAGGACTACGATGCCATCCCACGTAACGCAATGGCGTATGGCGCTGAAAACGCACGTCTCATCGACTGCCGTAAGCAATTGGTTGCAGAAGGGATCGCTGCGATCCAGTGCGGTGCATTCCATAACACTACCGGTGGCCTGACCTATTTTAATACCACACCGCTTGGGCGCGCAGTAACGGGCACGATGCTGGTTGCCGCCATGAAAGAAGATGATGTGAACATCTGGGGTGACGGCAGCACTTACAAAGGCAACGACATCGAACGTTTCTATCGTTATGGTCTGTTGACGAATGCTGAGCTTAAAATCTACAAGCCGTGGCTTGATACAGACTTCATCGATGAACTCGGTGGTCGCCAGGAGATGTCCGAATTCATGATTGCGTGTGGATTCGATTACAAAATGTCCGTCGAAAAAGCCTACTCGACAGATTCCAACATGCTCGGTGCCACGCACGAAGCGAAAGATCTGGAATTCCTGAACTCCAGTGTCAAAATCGTCAACCCGATTATGGGCGTCAAATTCTGGGATGAGAGCGTCAAAATCCCGGCAGAAGACGTCACCATCCGCTTCGAAAAAGGTCATCCGGTAGCGCTAAACGGCCAAACCTTTAGCGATGACGTCGAAATGATGCTGGAAGCCAACCGCATCGGTGGTCGTCATGGTCTGGGCATGAGCGATCAAATTGAAAACCGTATTATCGAAGCGAAAAGCCGTGGGATCTATGAAGCGCCGGGTATGGCCCTGCTACACATTGCCTATGAGCGTCTACTGACCGGCATTCACAACGAAGACACCATTGAGCAATATCATGCCCACGGTCGTCAATTGGGCCGTCTGCTGTATCAGGGTCGCTGGTTTGACTCTCAGGCACTGATGCTGCGGGACGCCTTGCAGCGCTGGGTTGCAAGCGCCATCACAGGTGAAGTAACGCTTGAATTGCGCCGGGGTAATGACTATTCCATCCTTAATACCGTGTCGGACAACCTGACCTATAAAGCTGAGCGTCTGACAATGGAAAAAGGCGATTCCGTGTTCTCACCGGACGACCGTATTGGCCAGTTGACCATGCGTAATCTGGATATCACCGATACCCGTGAAAAACTGATCGGGTACGCTAAAACGGGCTTGTTGACGGCATCCTCCGGGAACGGCCTTCCACAAGTAGAAAATCGTGAACGTCTGAGCAAAAAATAATCACCCAAGTGAGGGCCGGTCCGCCGGCCTTTATTATTTTTGTATTTAATAATGATTGCCAATCGCGCACATTTTTTCGACCATGCGAGATCTTTAAGTTCATTTTACCTGTCCGTATCCTCTCGAGTGCATTAACATGTTCTCTATAAATTCTGACGGAACAAATCGTCATTGTTCATGAGGATCACTATGCACATTTCGCCCCCGGTTCGCCCACAGTTGGCAATTAATAGACTTCTGGACGCACTTGAGCCTTACGCTACCCCAGTCAGTGCCATCGCCAGAAAAAAACTAAACTGGAATCACAAAGGCAAACAGCAGGTTTATCTGTTCCGGCAAGGTGAGATATCAATGCTCCGCGCGTCAGATGGACTGTTGATGATTACCGTTTATGAAGGGCATGTTTTTGGCGTTGCGGAAATTTTACAACCTATGCGCGGGCATGTTTTACGTACCGAAACAGAATCGATTGTTTTACGTATGGATGCCGAAGAGGCCATTCGTATTTTCAAAGAACAAAACCTTTGGGAAGATGTCACTTCTCTCCTTGCATACCATACAGCTTATTTAGCGTATCGCGATGCACTGGTGTTACAGCAGCGAACTTATGCAGTTATTCGCAGTCATTTGATGGAAATGATCCTTCTCCCTGAAGAAATGCGTATGCGTGTTTCAATTCTTGATTATATACAGGACAGAACGCATCTCTCACGCAGCAGCGTGCTTAACGTATTGTCGGCATTGAAGAAAGGCAAATATATCCAATTTATTCGTGGTGGATATTTGCAACACATCGAATCCCTGCCTGAAAAATTCTAATTTCTCACTAAACCTTCTGCCATTCAAATAAAGCAGAAGGTTTTTACATTTCAAAATATTTAAAAACCTTTCGACAACTAACCGTCTAAAATCCACTCCATGTTTAAAATTAAACGTCTTAGAATTAACCAATAATAAAAATCACCTATATCTTAACGGCCTACGCTATTCAGTAACCTCATTGGTTTTCGAATTCAAAATAGGATCAAGATTAGAAATGAAAAAGACACTTGTTGCTCTGATGGTTTTAAACGCGTGTGCTATGTCCACTGCATTTGCTGCCGGCGATGCGGGTACCTGGTACAGCGGCGCTAAATTCGGTTGGTCTCACTACGCTGATGTCAGCGGTAACAAAAATTTCAATGACAGCCTCAACGCATCGAACGATTTCAACGTCGATCATGACAACGTTGGCGGCGGCGTATTTGGCGGCTATCAGATCAACAACTGGCTGGCAGTTGAAGGTGGTTACGACTACCTGGGCAACATGCAGTTCAACGGCAACCATGGCGTTAACGGTGCCAAAATGAAGAGCCAGGGTCTGCAACTGTCTCTGAAAACCAGCTATGCGCTGACCAATGACTGGGATCTGTATGGTCGCTTCGGTGCAATGGGCTACCGTGCTGAGACCGACGTTGCGGGTCATAACAATTTCGAAACTGGCGTTCGCCCACTGGTTGCAGCCGGTACCGAATATGCCTTCGCCAAAAACTGGGCTGGTCGTCTGGAATACCAATGGGTTAGCAACGTTGGCAACTCTAACCAGATCGGTCTGAGCTCTGATATTCACTCTGTGACCGCTGGCGTTGTATACCGTTTCGGCCAGCACGATGACGTAGCACCAGTTGTTGCAGCACCTGTTGTTGCGCCAGAAGTGAAAACCTTCAACCTGAAGTCTGACGTGATGTTCGGTTATGATTCCGCCACGCTGACCGATGAAGGTAAAGCTGCAATCAACCAGCTGTATAACTCTCCAGAGATGCAGGCTGCAAAAGGCCACTCTACCACCGTAATCGGCTACAGCGACCGTACCGGTCAAGCTGAATACAACCAGCAGCTGTCTGCTCGCCGCGCTCAGGCCGTAGCTGACCAACTGGTAAGCCAGGGCATGCCTGCTGCTGAAATCCAGACCGAAGGCCGTGGTGCTAACGATTCCGTAACTGGCAGCACCTGTGACAACCAGACCGGCAGCACGCTGATCAGCTGCCTGTCTCCGGACCGCCGTGTAGTGGTGCAGATTTCCGGCCAATAAGCTTTCTCGCGATAGCAAACACTTGATTCATTTGCCCGATCACACGCATCGGGCTTTTTTTATTTGAAGGACCAACAATGCATATGATGAAACTAAAAACGGCTTTACTGGTTGCGACACTTACCACCGCAGCGGCAGCAAACGCTTCTATTAATCTCCACGGCGAAGCCGGAGAAAAATTCACAAATCTGTCTGCGAGTTTTGGCGCGAACGATCCAGGCCTGACTTTCAATGGCAATTGGGCTCACAGTGACAACGATGGTGACATCGCGGGTCTTGGAATGGGCCTGAACGTGCCATTAGGCCCCGTGCTCTTCACCGTGGGCGGTAAAGCGCTTTATCTGAACCCGAAAGATGGTGACGAAGGGTATGCGGTCGCCGTTGGCGGCGGGGCACAAGTTCCACTGGGTGACTTTATCACCGTGTTTGGTGATTACTACTACTCACCAGACTCCCTGTCGAGCGGCGTGGACGATTACATGGAAGCGAATGCGGGTGTACGTGTGCGCGTCATCAAATCGATGAGTATTGAGGCTGGCTATCGTTACATGGAGATGGCGGGTAAAAACGGCCACCGTGATAACACGTTGGCTGATGGGGCCTATGCTGGTTTCAACTTCAGCTTCTAAGCGATACCGGAGATTGCCGGAGAACCGGCAATCCTCTTCACTTCAATTATTCTTCAGACCGTGGCTTTTAGCGGTTTCAGCATCTCATTAATTGCCTTCAATCCCGCAATATTCCCATCTTTACGATACGTCTCATTCATCGAAGAAATCTGCTCTAACTTTGATAACGCCGCAAATACACGGTGAGCATCACTGTGAGTATCGAGAACTTCAGACGTTTTCACATCCTGGAGCATATTTGTTTTTAATGAATATTGCAGTTCGCTAAGACGTGCAGCATTTTCTTTATAACAATTAGCCACAGTAGCGTTATCTGCCGTTGCGCTATTTTGCGCATGAACGACAGGCACTGGCATATCTTGTATTTTTTTGACTGTCGTTACAGATGACGAACTGCTGCAAGCGGTCAGCATTAATACGCCCGTCAGGGCTACGATTCTGGATATATTCACGACGTCTTGATTCCTGCGAGTTGATGTAAAAATAGACGAAACTGACTTTATCGGTTAATGGCAGGAGCCAACAGAAGAGATTTGTTTATTAAAAAACCATCGAAAAACAGAAAGGACAAAAACAAAAAAAGACGTCTTTCGACGTCTTTCTTTTGGAATATTGGTACCGAGGATGGGACTCGAACCCACAAGCCCGTTAGGGCACTACCACCTCAAGGTAGCGTGTCTACCAATTCCACCACCTCGGTACTGAAATCTTAGTGCGGGATATCGCTGCTCGGCTGTGCCGGTGCTGCTGGCTGAGTCTGCTCCGATTTAGGCGCAGTCAGGTTATCCCACTCACTTCCTTTGCTGGTCTTATTGGTATTGATGTTACCCAGAACCAAACTGATGATGAAGAACAGTGTCGCCAGAACTGCGGTCATGCGGGTCATGAAGTTACCAGAACCACTTGAGCCAAACAGTGTAGCGGATGCGCCTGCTCCGAAGGAGGCTCCCATATCAGCGCCTTTACCTTGCTGCAGCATGATCAGACCCACAAGGCCAATCGCAACAAGAAGGAAAATCACCAGAAGAGCTTCGTACATAATCAACCTGTTCCTTGCGGTATTACCGCATACCAATTGCTTCAACAAATTAAGCGGGACTTTTTAATGTTTCCCACTGAAGCGGGTGTGAATACTAACCAAAGCGAATGGGCTTCGCAAGGGCAATTTCAACGCATTGTATCAAGTGCGGAAAAAAACAGCAAAAAGCAAAATTCCACACAACAAAAGACAGCAAATGCCGCCTTTTTAGACAGTTAACACCAGTGTTATACGGCCTTCACCGCATCCGCGATACGATTTGCAAATGCATTAACTTGCGCATCATCTTCGCCTTCCACCATAACGCGGATCAGTGGCTCAGTACCTGATTTGCGTAGCAGGACACGACCACGGCTACCCAGTGCAGCTTCAACCTCAGCAGTAACGCTTTTCACCGTTTCGTGCTCCAGTGGATTTTCACTGCTATCGGTGTAACGCACATTGACCAATACCTGCGGGAACATCTTCATACCACTGCACAGATCTTGCAGCGTCATATGATTACGCGCCATCGCCGCCACAACCTGCAATGCAGCAACGATGCCGTCACCCGTGGTGGTTTTATCAAGCAGGATCACATGACCAGAGTTTTCAGCGCCAATACTCCAGCCCTTTTCCTGCATCTTTTCCAGCACATAGCGGTCGCCCACTTTTGCGCGTGTAAAAGGAATACCAAGCTGCTTAAGTGCAACCTCAAGGCCCATATTACTCATCAGTGTGCCTACAGCGCCGCCGCGCAACTGACCCTGACGTAGCCCTTCTCGCGCAATGATGTAGAGAATCTGGTCACCATCGACCTTGTTGCCTTCATGGTCAACCATGATCACGCGGTCGCCATCACCATCAAAAGCGATACCCAAGTGCGCTTTTTCAGCCAGTACGCGAGCCTGTAGCGCGCGAACGTCGGTCGCACCAACTTCTTCATTAATATTCACACCGTTCGGCTCACAGCCGATGGTAATCACTTGTGCGCCCAGTTCACGGAATACATTCGGCGCGATGTGATAGGTCGCGCCATTTGCGCAATCCACGACGATTTTTAATTCGTTGAGGCGCAGTTCGTTCGGGAATGTCGCTTTACAGAATTCGATATAACGCCCCGCCGCATCGACAATCCGGCTGGCTTTACCGAGTTCTGCGGAATCTACACAGGTAAGCTCTTTTTCCAGTTCAGCTTCAATCGCCTCTTCAACCGAATCTGGCAATTTAGTGCCATCAATGGTGAAGAATTTGATCCCGTTGTCGTAGTACGGGTTATGGGAAGCGGAAATCACGATCCCCGCTTCAGCGCGGAATGTACGGGTGAGATATGCCACCGCAGGCGTTGGCATCGGACCGGTAAAGGAAGCGGAAAGACCGGCGGCAGCCAAACCAGCTTCGAGGGCAGATTCCAGCATATACCCAGAAATACGGGTATCTTTACCGATGATCACTTTCCGCGAACCGTGACGGGCCAGCACTTTGCCCGCGGCAAAACCGAGCTTGAGCACAAAATCAGGGGTAATTGGGCTATCACCTACGCGACCGCGAATGCCGTCGGTGCCAAAATATTTACGGTTACTCATAGCGTTTGTTTTCCTTTGCAGCAAGGGTGGCTTCTACCACACGCATCGCTTCAACTGTCTCTTTCACGTCGTGAACGCGAATAATTTGTGCCCCCTGCATCGCCGCAATCACCGCACAGGCCAGACTCCCGCTCAGGCGTTCAGTCGGTCCGACATTCAGTAATTGGCCAATCATCACTTTTCTCGACATTCCGACCAGCAACGGCAGGTCAAAACGGTGAAGTTCTGATAAACGAGCAAGCAGCGCGTAATTGTGGGAGAGATTTTTACCGAAACCGAATCCCGGGTCGAGCAACAATTTATCTTTTGTGATACCTGCAGCTTCACAGCGTGCGATATGTTCAATAAAGAAACGATTCGCGTCCGCAAAGACGTCATCGTACTTTGGCGCGTCTTGCATCGTGCGCGGTTCACCCTGCATGTGCATCAGGCAGACTGGCAGGCCCGTTTCAGCAGCAGCTTCCAGCGCACCGGGTTCTGTGAGGGAACGAATGTCATTGATGATATGCGCCCCCACCCGCGCCGATTCACGGATCACTTCGGGCTTCGAGGTGTCCACAGAAATCCACACTTCAAAACGTTGAGCAATCGCCTCAATCACCGGAATAACGCGAGAGAGTTCTTCGTCAACACTGACTTCTGCCGCTCCGGGGCGGGTTGATTCGCCGCCGATATCGACAATTGTCGCACCGGCATTAATCATCAGGTTGGCATGTTTTACCGCTTCGACCAGCGTGTTATGTGCCCCGCCATCCGAGAAAGAGTCTGGGGTGACGTTCAGAATGCCCATCACGTGCGGATAAGCGAGATCAAGTGTAGAGCCCTGGGCGAAGAGTTTCATGACGAATCCCTGGTAAAGTGAGTATGAGCAAATAAAAAAACCCCGGAGCTATCGCCCCAGGGTTTCAGTTAAAACAGCGTCATCAACGGCGGATAACTTATTTGTCGCCCAACTGTTCTGACATGGTGTTGCCTGGGTTCGGCGTACGCGGTTCATCGACCGGACGCGGAGCACGTGGGGCACCATTATCGTCAGAATTGTTGCTGCTGCCGTTGTTATCTTCCCAGCCAGCTGGCGGGCGAACATCACGACGAGCCATCAGGTCATCAATCTGCGGTGCATCGATGGTTTCATACTTCATCAATGCCTCTTTCATCGTGTGCAGAATGTCCAGGTTTTCGTTCAGAAGCTGACGGGCACGCGCATAGTTACGCTCGATCAACAGCTTCACTTCCTGGTCGATGATACGTGCGGTTTCATCGGACATGTGTTTCGCTTTCGCTACGGAACGGCCCAGGAACACTTCACCTTCTTCTTCCGCATACAGCAGCGGACCGAGTTTTTCAGAGAAGCCCCATTGGGTCACCATGTTACGTGCCAGGTTGGTCGCAACTTTAATGTCGTTGGACGCACCGGTAGAAACATGTTCTGCACCGTAGATAATTTCTTCAGCCAGACGACCGCCGTACAACGTGGAAATTTGGCTTTCCAGTTTCTGACGGCTGGCGCTAATCGCGTCGCCTTCAGGCAGGAAGAACGTCACACCCAACGCACGACCGCGCGGAATAATCGTCACTTTATGTACCGGATCGTGTTCCGGCACCAGGCGACCAATAATCGCATGACCCGCTTCGTGATAGGCGGTGGATTCTTTCTGCGCTTCCGTCATCACCATGGAGCGGCGTTCCGCACCCATCATGATTTTGTCTTTCGCTTTTTCGAACTCGACCATCGACACAACACGTTTGTTACCGCGAGCGGCAAACAGAGCAGCTTCGTTGACGAGGTTCGCAAGATCCGCACCAGAGAAGCCCGGCGTACCACGTCCAATGATTGCCGCATCGACATCGGGAGCCAACGGAACGCGACGCATATGGACTTTGAGGATCTGCTCACGACCACGAACGTCTGGCAAGCCAACCACAACCTGACGGTCGAAACGACCGGGACGCAGCAGCGCTGGGTCAAGTACGTCTGGACGGTTCGTTGCGGCGATAACGATGATGCCTTCATTACCTTCGAAGCCATCCATCTCAACCAGCATCTGGTTCAGTGTCTGCTCACGTTCATCATGACCACCGCCCAGACCTGCGCCACGCTGGCGGCCTACGGCGTCGATTTCATCGATGAAGATAATGCACGGAGCTGCTTTCTTCGCCTGTTCGAACATGTCACGCACACGAGATGCACCGACACCCACGAACATTTCGACGAAATCAGAACCTGAAATGGTGAAGAAAGGCACTTTCGCTTCACCGGCGATAGCTTTCGCCAGCAACGTTTTACCGGTCCCCGGAGGGCCCACCATCAAAACGCCTTTTGGAATTTTACCGCCCAGCTTCTGGAAACGGCTTGGCTCGCGCAAGTATTCAACCAGTTCCGCCACTTCATCTTTCGCTTCGTCACAACCTGCAACGTCAGCAAAAGTGGTTTTGATCTGATCTTCCGTCAGCATGCGCGCTTTGCTTTTACCAAACGACATGGCGCCTTTACCGCCGCCGCCCTGCATCTGACGCATGAAGAAGATCCAGACACCAATCAGCAGAAGCATTGGGAACCACGAAATGAAGATAGAAGCCAACAGGCTTGGTTCTTCAGGCGGTTCGCCAACCACTTTCACGTTTTTGGTCAGCAGGTTATCAAGCAGCTTAGGATCGTTTACCGGAATGTAAGTCGTGTAACGGTTACTATCTTTCTTGGTAACGTTGATCTCACGTCCGTTGATACGCGCTTCGCGTACCTGGTCCTGATTGACCTCTTGCAGGAAGGTAGAGTAATCCACCTTACGGCCATTTGACTCGCTGGGCCCAAAGCTCTGGAATACTGACATCAGCACTACCGCGATGACCAGCCAGAGGATTAGGTTTTTCGCCATGTCACTCAAGGGATTAACCTCTTATTACAACTGTGTTAATAACAGCGTCAGGTTACTATACATCCGACGCATTTCATACCGCTGCCATACCGGCATAGGCTTAAAACGGTCGGGTTATGGTTTTCGCCCGGTCGCTACAATGTACACTTCACGCGAACGTGCACGCGAAGAGTCCGGCTTACGCACTCTAACTGTCGTAAACAGGGAGCGAATTTCCTTAAGGTACTCCTCGAAACCTTCGCCCTGAAACACCTTCACTAAAAAACTGCCGCCTGGTGCCAATACATCACGAGACATCTCAAGCGCCAGCTCCACCAGATACATGGCACGGGGAATATCCACCGCTGGTGTTCCGCACATGTTTGGAGCCATATCGGACATGACAACCTGGACTTTACTGTCACCTACACGTTCAAGTAACGCTTTCAGGACTAATTCATCACGAAAATCGCCTTGAAGGAAGTCCACACCAACAATTGGATCCATAGGTAAAAGATCGCAAGCGATGATGCGGCCGCTGCCCCCAATCTGGGTCACCGCATACTGTGACCATCCTCCGGGTGCAGCACCGAGATCGACAACCGTCATTCCCGGCTTAAAAAGTTTGTCACTTTGCTGTATTTCATCAAGTTTAAACCAGGCACGAGAACGTAACCCTTTTTTCTGTGCCTGCAGAACATATTTATCGCTAAAGTGTTCCTGGAGCCAGCGACTGGAGCTGGCAGAACGCTTTTTACCTGTCATTTAACATTCCCATCGGGGCAGATCATCATAGCCGGCTACGTAAATATTAACGGCCGATTTGGCGATAGTTGAGAGATGGCGGTAGAATGAACCGTTTTCAATCCCAACGTAAGCAAAAATATACGATGAATCTGAGTACTAAACAAAAACAGCACCTGAAAGGTCTGGCACATCCGCTCAAGCCGGTAGTTATGCTTGGCAATAATGGTTTGACCGAAGGGGTACTGGCCGAGATTGAACTAGCGTTGCAGCACCACGAACTCATCAAGGTGAAAATCGCCTCGGAAGATCGCGAGACTAAAGTCCTTATCGTGGAAGCCATCGTTCGCGAAACCGGCGCCTGTAACGTACAGGTCATCGGTAAAATGCTGGTTCTTTATCGCCCAACTGCAGAGCGTAAAATCTCTCTGCCACGTTAAGAGTAACCTGAATTGAACACATTTGATGTGTAAAACGAGGGGTTTCTGCGGGCAGGTGAGCAAAATGCCACGCTCTTAACGTTGATAAAAGGCCGCTATGCGGCCTTTTTCTTATCTTTACATTGCATCAACAACAGTGATTACACGTAATCCACTTTGATGATTTCATATTCCACTTCGCCGCCCGGCGTCTGGATAGTCACCACATCATCCTGCTCTTTGCCAATCAGGCCGCGGGCGATTGGCGAATTCACGGAGATGAGGTTCTGCTTAAAATCAGCCTCGTCATCGCCGACAATACGCCAGGTCGTTTCTTCATCGTTATCCAGATTCAGCACCTGCACGGTAGCACCAAAAATCACACGGCCGGTTTTCGGCATCCTGGAGATATCGATAACCTGAGCGTTTGAGAGCTTCGCTTCAATATCCTTGATGCGGCCTTCGCAGAAACCCTGCTGCTCACGGGCGGCATGGTATTCAGCATTCTCTTTCAGATCGCCGTGCTCGCGAGCATCAGCAATGGCCGCAATGATTTCAGGGCGACGAACGGACTTCAGGAAATCCAGTTCTTCGCGCAGTTTTTCGGCACCGTGTAAGGTCATCGGAATCGCTTGCATGAGTTATACCTCTCCATCATTCCTTCAGGCCCAGCTTGCGCTGTAGCCTTGCACTTCCACCGGCAACCCATCCGGGGCCAGAAGATAAGCAAAAAGAAAACTGACCCGGAACAAAAATTCCAGGCCAGCGGCAATTTTTCTGTTTGATACGTATTTTACCCTGAAAGTTCACTGTGGGTCATCGTTTACTTTACCGGGCGTTGCACCGTAGTATGGCGGTTTGATTCCAGGTTGTTAGCGCGAGATTATGCGATTTTCCAGATTTATCATCGGATTGACCACCAGTTTAGCTTTTAGCGTCCAGGCAGCGAACGTTGATGAGTACGTCACCCAGCTCCCGGCAGGCGCTAATCTGGCCCTCATGGTTCAAAAAATCGGTGTAAAGGCACCTGATATTGATTATCACAGCCAACAGATGGCATTGCCAGCCAGTACCCAGAAGGTGATAACCGCGCTGGCAGCACTGTTGCAGCTCGGGCCGGATTTTCGTTTTACCACCACTCTGGAAAGCAAAGGCAGCGTTGATAACGGGATTTTGAAAGGCGACCTTGTTGCACGATTTGGCGGCGATCCGACGCTAAAACGTCAGGATATTCGCAATATGGTCGCAGTTTTGAAAAAATCAGGCGTCCAGAAAATAGACGGTAATGTGTTAATTGATACTTCCGTTTTCGCAAGCCACGACAAAGCCCCTGGCTGGCCGTGGAACGATCTTACACAGTGCTTTAGCGCACCACCGGCTGCGGCAATTGTCGATCGTAACTGCTTCTCTGTTTCACTCTATAGTGCACAAAAACCCGGTGATTTAGCCTTCATTCGCGTGGCGTCCTATTATCCGGTGACCATGTTCAGCCAGGTACGCACCTTGCAACGTGGTTCAGGCGAAGCGCAGTATTGTGAGCTGGATGTCGTCCCTGGCGACCTGAATCGCTACACGCTCACGGGTTGCCTGCCACAGCGTACCGACCCGTTACCCCTCGCCTTCGCCATTCAGGATGGTGCCAGCTACGCTGGGGCGATACTGAAAGACGAATTGAAACAAGCCGGTATCACTTACAGCGGCACACTGTTGCGCCAGACTCTGGTTAACGAACCAGGCACCGTCATTGCCAGCAAGCAGTCCGCGCCGCTGCACGATTTGCTGAAGATTATGCTGAAAAAATCGGACAACATGATTGCCGATACCGTGTTCCGTACCATTGGTCACGCGCGCTTTGGCGTTCCTGGCACCTGGCGAGCAGGTTCCGATGCCGTTCGTCAGATCCTGCGCCAGCAAGCAGGTGTTGATTTGGGCAACACCATTATTGCCGATGGCTCCGGCCTGTCACGACATAACCTGCTTGCCCCCGCCACCATGATGCAGGTGTTGCAATACATCGCACAGCATGACACTGAGCTTAATTTCATCTCTATGCTGCCATTAGCGGGGTATGACGGCTCTTTGCAATACCGCGCAGGTCTGCATCAGGCAGGTGTAGATGGAAAGGTGTCGGCGAAGACCGGTTCGTTGCAAGGCGTGTATAACCTCGCAGGTTTTATTACCACGGCGAGCGGTCAGCGTATGGCGTTTGTGCAATATCTGTCGGGCTATGCTGTTGAGCCCGCCGATCAGCGTAATCGCCGCATTCCGCTGGTTCGCTTCGAAAGCCGATTGTATAAAGATATTTATCAGAACAACTAAAACAACTAAGGCTCCCTATGGAAGTAATGCCAGTCAGTTAAGCGACTGACTGGCTGTTTTATATGGCTTTTCTGTACTTGTAGGGCCTTTCCTTTACCACTCTCGGGAAGGCTCTTTCTCTTCTTGTTGGCAGTTTTACCATCTGCGCCATGCTTTCCATATCCCGCATCAGTTCCGGGATACGCCCGGGGGACGCACCCTGTAACGTCATCAGCATCCGCATTACCAGACTGCACGACTCTGAGAAGCTCAGTTGATTCGGCCAGTAACCTCTCAGGCTTCCTGCCATCTTTATCATCTGATAGCGCACCAGATTATAAGCCAGCAATACGCCCCATAACTCCTGCTCCACAAGCTCCGGTTTTTTACTCCTGACCGTGAGTCTGCTCAGTTGCATCCTCTGTTTTATTTCTCTGTAACCCAGCTCGATTTCCCACCGGTGACTGTAGATATCGACCATCTCGCCGCCCGGATAGCGCATCGCATCCGTCATTGATGTCAGCAGGTGGCAGACCTTCCCTTTTCGGGTAAATGTCAGCAACCGGGCTGTCATTTCATCCCCCACTTCCGGCCATTTTTTACGCGCCTGCGGACTGGTTTTCATCTTCACCAGATGGTCGCCTTTACCCAGCTTTCTGACCTCTTCGTACTGCGCGCCCTTTTTCAGCGGGATCATCCAGTGGCGGTGCTCCCCCGCGCGATGCCAGGCATCCAGCAGACCCAGCGAGTAGTAGCCTTTATCCAGCAGCGTCAGGGTGTTATCACCCGTCTGCTCTATCAGTTGTTCCGCCAGCGTGTATTCACTTTCCTTCATCGTCCCGAAGGCGGACGCGGTCAGTAGATGGCTGGTCAGCTCCATCTGGCAGACCATTTTTACCTGCGGATAAAGCCCCGGCTGTCCGGCATACGTCTGACGCGGGAAGGCAGCATCATTTTCCGCGGTGTCCGGTGTACGCCAGACCACGCCGTCCACCGCCAGAAGCGTCAGGCCGCACCAGTGGGGATGCGCAGTGGCGTTGTGCCATAATTTCGCCGTTTGCGTGAATACGCGACGCACAGCGTCACTGCCCAGGCGCTGCCGGGCCTGGATAACGGCACTGGGGGCGACGAAGGGGCGATTGCCCGGCAGCATGATATCCAGCCGGTTGACTATTTGGTGAAGCGGCTCTTCACGCTCGAGCGCCATACCAACAATGCACCAGATCATCATTTCCAGCGAGAGGCGGCGCTTGCGCAGTGTGACCGTGCCGGATTCGGCAAGACAACGGGAGATGAGTTCGGGGTCGAGATAATCCCCTAAAGATGTCAGAGGGTTACGCAGAGAGTCGTATCGGGAAACGAGATCGAGAGCCTGTCCAATGTGCATAAAAAAATCCGGAAACGAGGGAGCATTTCCGGATTCTTACACAGCCACTGGATCGATCAACCGATCCTTAACTGATCGGCATTACTCCCAATGGGAGCCTTAGTTTTAACTACTGAGCAACAAATTAGCGTTTGTAGACAAACTCAACGCCTTCTTCGTCGTCTTCATCCCAGTCGTCCCAATCTTCATCTTCATCGTCTTCAACAGCCACTTCTTCAAGCTGCTCGCGATGATAGTCATCCCACATGAACTCGACTTTTTCAGGCTGCTTCTCTTCTTCGGCTTTTGCCACTGGGTTTTCGATGATGAAGGTCATCACATCCCAGCAAAGATCTTTTACACCCTGCTGGCTTGCAGCGGAGATCAGGTAGAACTTATCTTCCCAGCCAAGCGCATCAGCAATCGCTTTCGCTTTTTCTTCTGCTGCGGCTTTGTCCATCAGGTCGATTTTGTTGAACACCAGCCAGCGTGGTTTGCCTGCCAGTTTCTCGCTGTATTTTTCCAGCTCACCGACAATGATACGGGCGTTTTCAACCGGATCGGAACCGTCGATAGGTTCGATGTCGATGAGGTGCAACAGCACGCGGCAGCGTTCAAGGTGTTTGAGGAAACGAATCCCCAGACCAGCACCTTCTGCAGCGCCTTCAATCAGACCAGGAATGTCGGCAACGACGAAGCTTTTTTCGCTATCCATACGCACGACACCGAGGCTTGGCACCAGGGTCGTAAACGGATAATCAGCCACTTTTGGCTTCGCGGCAGAAACTGCACGAATGAAGGTCGATTTACCCGCATTCGGCATACCCAGCATCCCGACATCGGCGAGCAGCATCAACTCAAGCTGCAAGTCACGCTTGTCACCCGGCGTACCCATCGTCTTTTGACGCGGACTACGGTTGACGGAAGATTTAAAACGGGTGTTGCCAAGGCCGTGCCAACCGCCCTTTCCTACCATCAGACGCTGACCGTGTGTGGTCATATCGCCCATGGTCTCGCCGGTACCTTGATCGATAACACGGGTACCGACTGGCACTTTGACAGTGACGTCTTTACCACGCTTACCCGTACAGTCACGGCTTTGACCGTTTTGTCCACGCTCCGCGCGGAACGCTTTTTCAAAGCGATAGTCAATCAGGGTATTAAGGTTTTCATCAGCTTCCAGCCAGACATCACCACCGTCGCCGCCGTCGCCGCCATCCGGGCCGCCACGTGGAATATATTTTTCACGACGGAAGCTAACGCAACCATTGCCGCCGTCACCTGCCACAACCAGGATCGTTGCTTCATCAACAAACTTCATTTTACTCTCCGTAAATCATTCGCCTGAGCGGGGTAACGGTACAACCGCTTCACGCTTACGCCACCGTCCCCATAGACGATGACCAATGGCGGAATACATCGCGCCCGCAACCACGACAAACGCACCGAGATAACCTAAAAGGTTCAACATCGGTCTGGCGAAGAAATCGGGCCAGGCCATTGATAATAAGTCTGAAAATAATAACGTAAACAGAGGAGTCAGCGTGATTAACGCGCTCACCTGTGCCGCCTGCCAGCGCGCCATGGCTTCCGCCAACGCACCGTAACCTACCAGGGTGTTTAACCCGCAGAATATCAGGCAGGCAAGTTGCCAATCGCTCAACTGGGCAATCACGCCTGGTTTTGCTAACGGCAACAATGCTATCGTACATAAAGTGTACAGCAAAAATAAGATCTGCTGTGAGGCTAGTCGACGCAATAACACCTTTTGCGCGACGCCATAACTCACCCAGACCGTTGCCGCTCCGACGCCAAAAATGACGCCCCAGGTGTAATCGGTCAGGCGAGTAAAAATTTCCATCAGGCTGGTATTAAAAAACATCACCAAACCGCTGAGCAGCATCGCTGCGCCAATCACCTGCGTCCCACGCATCTTCTCTTTCAGAATAAAGACGCTGGCAACCATCATACCCACAGGCGACAACTGACCTATCACCTGCGAGGCGGTAGGACTCAAATACTGTAGAGACGAACTGAACAGAATAAAGTTTCCGAACAACCCACCGGTGGCGATTGCGAGCAACACCAGCCAACGAGGCTTACGGAAAAGTTGCAGCGGCGGTAGCTTACCTTTGATGGCAAGAATCGCGCCCAGGCCAATACTGGCCATTAGAAAGCGGTAAAACACGATGGTCGGAGGTTCCATCACCTCCAGCACCTGCTTCATTGCAATTGGCAACGCACCCCAACATATTGCGGTGGTGAGCGCCAAAAGAATACCAATGCCCGCCTGCTGTTTCATGCCCGTTTATCCCTGTACGAAATTTTCCGGACTTCTAATGTAAAAAGCCCCGCAACACGTTGCGGGGCTTTCATCCGTTACCGGACCGAAAAACTTACTCAGCAACGATGCTGATGTACTTACGGTTGTTCGGACCTTTAACTTCGAATTTCACTTTACCGTCTGCTTTAGCAAACAGAGTGTGGTCACGACCACAACCAACGTTGCTGCCAGCGTGGAATTTAGTACCACGTTGACGAACGATGATGCTACCCGCCAGAACAGTTTCGCCACCGAAGCGTTTTACGCCAAGGCGTTTTGCTTCTGAATCGCGACCGTTACGAGTTGAGCCGCCAGCCTTTTTATGTGCCATTTAATCTACTCCTCAGGTCTTAGGCGCTGATGCCAGTGATTTTCACATCAGTGAACCACTGACGATGGCCTTGCTGCTTACGATAGTGTTTACGACGACGAAACTTAACAATCTTAATTTTCTCGCCACGACCGTGAGCAACAACTTCAGCTTTGATTACGCCGCCATCAACGAAAGGAACGCCGATTTTGACTTCTTCACCGTTTGCGATCATCAGCACTTCAGCGAATTCAACAGATTCGCCAGTTGCGATGTCCAGCTTTTCCAGGCGAACGGTCTGACCTTCGCTTACTCGGTGTTGTTTACCACCACTTTGGAAAACCGCGTACATATAAAACTCCGCTTCCGCGCACATCTTCGTGTGATTCAGAGTGCGCTATAAATATTCACAATAGGGCGCGAATATTACGCAAAACGTGAGCCTTTGACAAGTGGGATCATCAATCCATGCAGAAAAAAAACACAACGCACACGGTGACGTTTATCTGAGTCGTTTTTTCAGTACAATCAGAGCTACAATTGTAACCCAGACTCTTCGTTATCCCTTATGGATAAGCGGTAAACAGGACATTAAGCCCGGCTTTTGCGATGAATTTAGAAAAAATCAATGAGTTAACCGCGCAAGATATGGCGGGTGTCAACGCGGCAATCCTTGAACAGCTCAATTCTGACGTCCAACTGATCAATCAGTTAGGGTATTACATCGTCAGCGGAGGCGGGAAACGCATTCGTCCAATGATCGCAGTGCTGGCAGCGCGAGCTGTCGGCTATGAGGGAAACGCTCACGTCACGATCGCTGCACTTATTGAGTTTATCCACACGGCAACGTTGCTCCATGACGACGTAGTGGATGAATCCGATATGCGTCGAGGTAAGGCCACGGCCAACGCTGCTTTTGGTAATGCTGCGAGCGTATTGGTTGGCGACTTTATCTATACCCGCGCGTTTCAGATGATGACCAGCTTAGGGTCACTCAAAATTCTAGAGGTCATGTCTTCAGCCGTTAACGTTATTGCTGAGGGCGAAGTCCTCCAGTTGATGAACGTCAACGACCCGAACATCACCGAAGAAAACTACATGCGCGTTATCTACAGCAAAACGGCGCGCCTGTTTGAAGCGGCCTCACAGTGTTCCGGCTTACTCGCGGGCTGTACCGACGAGCAAGAAAAAGGCCTCCAGGATTACGGCCGCTATCTTGGCACCGCTTTCCAGTTGATCGATGATCTTCTCGACTACAGCGCAGACGGTGAAACACTCGGCAAAAATGTGGGCGACGATTTAAACGAAGGCAAGCCCACCCTGCCGCTGTTACACGCTATGCGTAATGGTACGCCGGAGCAAACGGCTATGATTCGCCAGGCTATCGAAGAAGGTAATGGTCGCCATTTACTGGAACCTGTACTGGAAGCGATGGCAGAGTGTGGATCGTTAGAATGGACCCGCCAGCGCGCGGAAGAAGAAGCAGACAAAGCCATTCAATCCCTTCGGTCAATTCCAGATTCCCCATGGCGTGAAGCGCTCGTTGCCCTCGCCCATATCGCTGTTCAACGCGATCATTAATCACGTCCCGCGTCCTGCGCGGGAAAGTTCCAATAAATATCAAATCCTCTCACCACCCCGCACATGATCTTGATTTAATCTGAATATCACTTCCTTTTACTTGAACTTTTTAGAACTTAATCGCTTTCGACGGTATAGTAAGCACGCCACCACATCAACGTGGTTTGGTCATCAACAGGGAGGAAGTATGGATAAATTTATCGACTGGCATCCTGCAGATATCATCGCCGGATTGCGTAAAAAAGGAACGTCATTGGCTGCGGAATCCCGCAAAAGTGGGCTTAGCTCATCGACGCTGGCAAATGCTCTCACACGTCCGTGGCCGAAGGGAGAGGTTATTATTGCCACCGCCTTAGGCACCGATCCCTGGGTTATCTGGCCCTCGCGCTATCACGATCCAGTAACACATGAGTTTATCGACAGAACGCAGCAAAGAAGACAAACGAAAGAGAAGTAAAAAAGATAAGCACCCCCGCGTCATGTTGACGAGGGGATGCCTTTAGCAGGAAGCGATATTATTCGCCTTTGATACGTTCGATGTTTGCGCCCAGGCCACGAAGTTTATCTTCGATGCCTTCGTAACCACGGTCGATGTGGTAAATACGCTCAACAATCGTCGTACCTTCTGCGATACATCCCGCCAGCACCAGGCTTGCGGAGGCGCGCAGATCGGTCGCCATGACCTGTGCTCCAGATAATTTCTCAACGCCGTGACAAATCGCGGTGTTGCTTTCAATTTCCGCATGCGCGCCCATACGGATCAGTTCAGGCAAGTGCATGAAACGGTTTTCGAAAATCGTTTCGGTCACAACGCCCGTTCCTTCCGCGACCAAATTCAACAGTGTGAATTGGGCCTGCATATCCGTCGGGAAGCCCGGATGCGGCGCAGTGCGTACGTTTACCGCTTTTGGACGTTTGCCGTGCATATCAAGGCTAATCCAATCTTCACCGACTTCGATATCTGCACCGGCATCACGCAGTTTCGCCAGCACCGCATCCAGCGTATCTGGCTGTGCGTGACGACACACAATTTTGCCGCCGGAGATAGCCGCAGCCACGAGGAACGTACCGGTTTCGATACGATCCGGCAGCACGCTATAAACCCCGCCGCCCAAACGTTGAACGCCTTCGATAGTGATACGATCGCTGCCCTGGCCGGTGATTTTCGCACCCAGCGTATTCAGGAAGTTGGCGGTATCAACGATTTCTGGTTCACGCGCCGCGTTTTCAATAATCGTAGTGCCTTCTGCCAGCGTCGCTGCGCTCATGATAGTCACTGTGGCACCCACGCTCACTTTGTCCATCACGATGTGCGCGCCTTTCAGGCGGCCTTTTACAGACGCTTTGACATAGCCTTCTTCCAGTTTGATTTCTGCACCCAACTGCTCAAGGCCGGTAATGTGCAGATCAACGGGACGTGCGCCAATAGCACAGCCGCCAGGCAGAGAAACTTCACCATGACCGAAACGTGCCACCAGTGGCCCCAGCGCCCAGATGGACGCACGCATGGTTTTCACCAGCTCGTAAGGTGCGCGGTAAACGTTGACGTTGCTGGCATCAATCCACACGGAACCGTTACGCTCAACTTTGGTTCCCAGCTGGCTCAGCAGCTTCATGGTCGTATCGATGTCTTTAAGCTTCGGTACGTTCTGAATTTCAACCGGCTCTTCAGCCAGCAGTGCAGCGAAAAGGATCGGCAGCGCAGCATTTTTAGCGCCGGAGATGTTCACTTCGCCCTGGAGACGTGAAGGCCCCTGTACACGAAATTTATCCATTGGTGATGTCTCTATATATTTGAATTCAAGTTTGCTACCGGCATGTCGCCCGTAGCTTAAAATCCGTTGAGTTTGCGATCGCGTTCCCACTCTTGTGGGGTATACGTCTTAATCGACAGAGCATGGATGCGGTTATCAGCAATAAATTCCATCAATGGTGCATAGACCGCCTGCTGTTTCTTAACGCGACTCATGTCCTCAAACAGTTCGCCCACGGCAATAACCTGAAAGTGACTGCCATCGCCTGAGACGTGGACTTCCTTTAGGGAGAGTGCGTTCATAAGCACTGTCTGAATTTCATTATTTTCCATGGGGTAATTTCATCTGATTGTGAAAACAGCCCAACATCTTAGAGGAAAGTGGCGCTGTCTTAAACAAGCAAAAAGCCTCGACGCACAAAACGTTGAGGCTTTTAAGAATAATACATTGAATAAATTAAGGGATCAGATCGGGCGGGAGATTATAAAGCTGAACCAGAGTGTTCATCTTTTCACTTTTACCCACGATGTTCACCGAAGTCCCTTGCTGACGAATACTTGCAACCAGATGCATCAGCAGCGCGACACCCGCAGTATCAACGCGGGTAATTGCGCTGAGATCGATAATATCGATACCTTGGGTCACCTCTTCACGCACATCCCAGAGGGGAACCAGAAAATCTTGATCCAGCTCCCCCTGCAGTGACAGTCGTCCGCCTTCACGCGTCCAACGCAATGAGTCGGCCATTATTTTTTCTGATCCAGCGTAATCGGCTGTTTGGCGATGGACTGCAATTGTGCCGTCAGGCCATCAATGCCTTTGGTACGCAGCAGATCGCTCCACTCATTTTGTTTGGTGGTGATCATGCTGACGCCTTCGGCAATCATATCAAATGCCTGCCAATTGCCCGTTTGGGAATTTTTACGCCACTGGAAGTCGAGACGTACCGGTGGACGGCCGTTAGGATCAACGATGGTGACGCGAATCGGCAGAATCGTGGCATCGCCCAGCGGTTTCTCTGGGGCAATCTGATAGGTCTGGCCGTGGTACATCGCCAGCGCCTGGCCGTAAGCCTGAACCAGATAGTTACGGAAAGCAGCAAAGTACGCATCACGCTGCGCCGGAGTCGCATCACGATAATAACGACCCAAAACCAGTGCGCCCGCATATTTTACCTGCACATACGGCAGCAATTCCTGATCAACCACCTGACGCAGATAATCTGGGTTAGCCCGAATTTTTGGCTGCTCATTTTTCAGACGATCGAAGGTTTTCTGTGCCGCTTCGTTCATCAGACTATACGGGTTTGACTGATCGGCAGCCGTCGCCGCAGTCAGCGGAGCAATCACCAGCATGGCAACCATAAGTAAGCGTTTAATCATCCGTTTATTCTCCTGAGTTTAGTGCGTCGTTGCAGCAGGCGCCGTGGCGTCAGTATGACCTTCTGCCGAACTTTGCGCATCGCCTGAATTCTGATTGTCACCGCCTTTGCTGCTATAGAGGAATTGCCCAATGAGGTCCTCTAACACCATGGCAGACTTCGTATCCTGAATGGTGCTGCCCTCTTTCAGCATGGCGGTCCCCATATCTGGATCGTCAAATCCCACGTTCAGTGCGAGGTATTGTTCCCCCAACAGGCCCGACGTACGAATGGCCAGCGAACTGGTATCCGGGATCTGATTGTACTGTTCTTCAATATCCATAGTCACACGTGGCAGATACGTTTTTGGGTCCAGCGTAATGTCAGCCACACGGCCAACCACCACCCCGCCGATACGGACCGGAGAGCGTGCTTTCAGGCCGCCGATATTATCGAAGGTGGCATAAACCTGATACGTCGGTTCGGTTCTTATAGAGGTAACGTCTGCCGCTTTCAGGCACACGAACAACGCAGCCAGAAATGCGACCAGCAAAAATACGCCTACCCAGATTTCACTTTTTCTCGTTTGCATGAACTCAATTCCCAAACATCAGTGCAGTCAGCACAAAATCCAGCCCCAACACCGCCAACGACGAATGCACCACGGTGCGGGTCGTTGCGCGGCTAATCCCTGCGGAAGTGGGGATCGCATCGTAACCGTTGAATAACGCAATCCATGTCACGGTAATGGCAAATACCACGCTTTTAATCACGCAGTTCACCAGGTCCGTCTGCCATTCGACAGCATTTTGCATTGCCGACCAGAAGAAGCCCGCGTCGATGCCCTTCCAGCTCACACCGACCAGCGAACCGCCCCAAATACCGACAGCGACAAAGATAATCGTCAGCAAAGGCAGTGATATGACACCCGCCCAAAAGCGGGGTGCAATGACCCGACGCAACGGATCGACCGCCATCATTTCCATGCTGGACAGCTGCTCGGTAGCACGCATCAGACCAATTTCAGCGGTCAGAGCCGAACCGGCGCGACCCGCAAACAACAATGCGGCCACCACCGGCCCAAGCTCACGCAACAGTGACAGCGCCACCAGCATACCGAGACTGGTTTCCGCACTGTATGTCGTCAAGACGAGATAGCCTTGCAGGCCCAGCACCATGCCGATAAACACGCCCGACACCAGAATAATCAGCATCGACAGTACGCCGACGTTATAAAGCTGACGAATTAATAGCGGTGCGTGTTTACGGAACTCTGGTTTGCCAACCACCGCGTTGAATAACATTAACCCGGCGCGCCCAAAGGTCGAGAGCGTCTTAATCCCTCGATTACCGAGCGCAGCCAGTGCATTTAACAGCATGAGTAACTTAACTCCCTGTTCCGAGTAGATCGTGATGGTAATCGCCCGCCGGATAGCGGAACGGCACCGGGCCGTCAGCAATGCCGTCCAGGAATTGTCGCACTCGTGGGTCGTCATTTTCCTGCAACGACTGCGCACTGCCGTGAGCGACAATTTTTCGATCGGCAACGATGTAGGCGTAATCGGCAATACTCAGCACTTCCGGAACATCGTGCGACACCACGACGCAAGTGACACCCAGGGCACTGTTAAGCTCAGAAATCAGCTTCACCAGCACACCCATTGTGATCGGATCCTGGCCCACAAAGGGCTCGTCGAACATGATTAAATCCGGTTCAAGCGCAATCGCACGCGCCAGTGCAGCACGTCGCGCCATGCCGCCGGACAGTTCGGAAGGCATCAGTTTAGCAGCCCCACGCAAACCCACGGCTTCCAGTTTCATCATCACGGTGCTTTTCAGCAGCGCCGGAGGCAAGTGTGTGTGTTCCCGTAGCGGATAGGCGACATTGTCGAAGACGTTCATGTCAGTGAACAACGCGCCAGACTGGAAAAGCATGCTCATACGCTTGCGCACGGCATACAGGCGCGAACGTGACATGTTTGGCACGTCTTCACCGTCGAAGAGGATCTCGCCGCTGTCTGGCGGAATTTGCCCACCGATTAAACGCAGCAGTGTCGTCTTGCCGATCCCTGACGGTCCCATGATGGCTGTAATTTTACCGCGCGGCACCGACAGCGAGATGTTGTCGAAGATACACCGGGCACCACGCGTAAAGCTGACGCCGCGAACATCGACTAAATTATCCAGTGTCTGGTTCATAGGTTATCCCTGGTAAAACCTCATCAGGTTAAGCATGGCGTGTTATGACGCCCGTAACCTACCATTTTTGCAGAATATTACCTGTCGCAGTTAGCTAAAGCAGGCATTTGTTTTACTTTTTCAACGCATAAAGTCAAAATTAAGAATTCGTCGGCACCTTGCACGCGGTGCAAACGGACTGACGATTATACCTGAAGAAAGGACTTTAGATGCTTTTAGCGACGGCTCTGTTAATAATTGGTTTACTTCTGGTGGTCTACAGCGCCGATCGTCTGGTCTTCGCCGCATCTATTTTATGCCGCAGTATGAATATTCCACCGCTGATTATTGGGATGACGGTGGTCAGCGTCGGCACATCGCTTCCAGAGATCATTGTTTCGGTCACGGCATCCTTTCACGGACAAATCGATCTCGCCATCGGCACCGCTATCGGCTCAAACATCATCAATATCTTGCTGATTATCGGCCTCGCCGCGCTGCTGCATTCGTTTACCGTCCATTCCGATATCCTGCGTCGGGAATTGCCGCTAATGTTAGTCGTGAGCCTATTAGCAGGTTTTGTGCTGTATGATGGGCAACTTACGACGATGGATGGATTTTTTCTGTTCGCCCTTGCTGTGCTGTGGCTGTTTTATATTGTTAAAATCGCCAGAATCGCGGAACGGCAGGGAAATGACAGCCTGACGCGCGATCAGCTAGCAGAACTGCCACGTGAAGGCACGCTTCCCGTGGCCTGTTTGTGGCTTGGTGTTGCGCTGATTATCATGCCAATGGCCACCCGCATGGTGGTCGATAACGCTACGGTGCTGGCAAATTACTTCGCGATGAGCGAGTTAACAATTGGCCTGACGGTGATCGCCATCGGCACCAGCCTGCCAGAACTGGCAACGGCTATCGCGGGGGCACGTAAAGGAGAGGACGATATCGCCATTGGCAATATCATAGGCTCCAACATTTTCAATATTGCCATCGTGATGGGCATTCCTGCGCTGGTCGCGCCAGGGCCGTTCAACCCGCTGGCGTTTAGCCGTGATTACGGTGTGATGGTACTGGTCAGCGTGATTTTTGCCCTGCTGTGCTGGAGCCGCAAACCGCAGATTGGTAAAGGCGCCGGGGCGTTACTGACCGGGTGCTTTCTTGTTTGGCTGGCGTTCCTTTGGTGGGGCACGCCGTATTTCGCAGAGTGAATCGGGATAACATTATGTCGCAAATAGATTTGCAGCCGGATTTTGACTTTCAGCAGGCAGGCCTCGACGTGCTGGAAATTGAACGTGAAGGTCTGGCGCAGCTCGATCAATTTATCAATCAGGATTTCGCCCTCGCCTGCGAAAAAATAGCGTATTGCGGCGGTAAAGTCGTGGTGATGGGGATGGGGAAATCCGGGCACATCGGCCGAAAAATGGCGGCAACGTTTGCCAGCACCGGCACCCCATCTTTCTTCGTCCATCCCGGCGAAGCCGCACACGGCGACCTGGGCATGGTTTCCCCTCAGGATGTCGTTATCGCACTGTCTAACTCTGGCGAGTCGAACGAAATTCTGGCGCTGATCCCGGTGCTCAAACGTCTGCACGTGCCGCTTATCTGCATGACCAGCCGCCCGGAAAGCAGCATGGGCAAGGCTGCGGATATCCATCTGTGCGTCAGCGTGCCGAAAGAAGCCTGTCCATTAGGGCTGGCGCCGACCTCCAGCACCACTGCGGCACTGGTGATGGGCGATGCGCTGGCGGTTGCGCTGCTCAAAGCACGCGGCTTTACGGCCGAAGATTTTGCCCTTTCACATCCGGGTGGCGCGCTGGGCCGTAAACTGCTGCTGCGTGTGAACGACATCATGCACACTGGCGATGAAATCCCCCATGTCAGCCAGGACGCCTCCCTGCGTGATGCGCTGCTGGAAATCACCCGTAAGAATTTAGGCATGACGGTTATCTGTGACGATCAGATGAAAATCGAAGGGATTTTCACCGATGGTGACTTGCGTCGGGTGTTTGATATGGGCGTTGATGTTCGCGATCTGAGTATTGCCGACGTCATGACCCGCGGCGGTATTCGCGTCCGCCAAGGGATCCTGGCCGTTGATGCGTTGAACCTGATGCAGTCTCGTCATATCACCTGCGTTATGGTTGCCGATGGCGACCATCTGCTGGGTGTGATACATATGCATGATCTCCTGCGCGCTGGCGTAGTGTAAGTAAGGAAAAAACAATGAGTAATGCTGGCGCGTCGGTAACGACCTGCTATGGACCGGTTAGCTCACGAGTGATGGAGAAAGCGGAGAAAATCCGTTTGCTCATTCTCGATGTGGACGGCGTACTGTCTGATGGGCTGATTTACATGGGCAATAATGGTGAAGAACTGAAAGCCTTCAACGTGCGTGATGGCTATGGCATTCGCTGTGCGCTGACATCGGGCATCGAAGTTGCAATCATCACCGGACGAAAAGCTAAACTGGTAGAAGACCGCTGCAAAACATTGGGCATTACCCATCTGTGGCAAGGGCAGTCCGATAAACTTATCGCTTATCGTGAGCTGCTGGGCACGCTGTCTCTGCGCCCGGATGAAGTCGCGTATGTCGGTGATGACCTTATCGACTGGCCCGTCATGGCGGATGTTGGCCTGAGCGTTGCGGTGTCGGATGCGCATCCGCTGCTCCCGCCGCGCGCGGATTACGTCACGCGTATTGCGGGCGGGTGCGGTGCCGTACGTGAAGTGTGCGATTTATTGCTGCTGGCTCAGGGCAAGCTGGATGAAGCCAAAGGGCAATCGATATGAGTAAAAGCAGACGTTGGGTTATCATTCTACTTTCGCTGCTCGCGCTGGTGCTTATCGGTTTCAATCTGGTAGATAAAGATGCGCCCGCAACGGCAGTCGTCAACAATAACGACCCGACTTATAAAAGCGAACATACTGATACCGTGGTTTACAGCCCAGAAGGCGCGCTGAACTATCGGTTAATCGCAGAGCACGTTGAGTATTTTTCTGACCAGGCGATCTCCTGGTTTACCCAACCGGTTCTGACCACGTTCGATGTCAACAAAGTGCCGACATGGTCTATCAAGGCTGATAAGGCCAAACTGACAAATGACCGTATGCTGTATCTTTACGGACACGTTGAGATAAACGCCCTGACGCCAGACTCTCAACTGCGTAAAGTCACAACGGATAATGCGATTGTGAATCTGATTACGCAGGACGTGAGTTCAGACGACCTGGTGACATTGTACGGTACAACATTTAATTCCAGCGGCCTCAAAATGCGCGGCAACTTACGCAGCAAAAATGCCAAGCTGATTGAAAAGGTGAGAACCTCCTATGAAATTCAGAACAAATAAATTCAGCGTTAAGTTTGCCCTCGCCAGCGCATTGCTGGCCGCTAGCCTTCCTGCGCTGGCTTTAACGGGTGATACCGATCAGCCGATTCATATCGAATCCGATCAGCAGTCTCTGGACATGCAGGGCAACGTAGCGACCTTCACCGGCAACGTTATCGTCACCCAAGGCACTATCAAAATTAACGCTGACAAAGTGGTGGTGACTCGCCCGGCAGGCGTTAAGGGTAAAGAGACAATGGACGGTTACGGTAACCCAGCGACCTTCTACCAAATGCAGGACAACGGCAAACCGGTGAAAGGCCATGCATCGAAAATGCATTATGAAGTCGCGAACGATCTCGTCGTGCTGACCGGTAAAGCCTATCTGGAACAGCTCGACAGCAACATTACCGGCGACAAAATTACTTACCTGGTAAAAGAACAGAAAATGCAGGCGTTTAGCGAAAAAGGCAAACGCGTGACCACCGTTCTGGTGCCTTCGCAGCTGCAGGATAAGAGCGGCAACAGCAAACCGGCTGAGCAAAAGAAGAGTAACTAATACGTTATGGCAACATTAACAGCAAAGAATCTTGCGAAAGCCTATAAGGGACGTCGGGTCGTTGAAGACGTTAGCCTGACGGTCAATTCCGGCGAAATCGTCGGTCTTTTGGGTCCTAACGGCGCGGGTAAAACCACCACGTTTTACATGGTCGTAGGCATTGTGTCCCGCGACGCAGGCAACATCATCATTGATGATGATGATATCAGCCTGCTGCCGCTGCATGCTCGCGCCCGCCGTGGGATTGGCTATTTGCCGCAGGAAGCCTCGATTTTCCGCCGTCTGAGCGTGTTTGATAACCTGATGGCTGTCCTGCAAATCCGTGACGATTTAAGCAACGAGCAGCGTGTCGACCGCGCCAACCAGTTGATGGAAGAGTTCCACATCGAGCATCTGCGTGACAGCCTCGGCCAGGCGCTCTCCGGCGGTGAACGCCGTCGTGTGGAAATCGCGCGCGCGCTTGCGGCTAATCCTAAATTTATTCTGCTGGATGAACCGTTTGCAGGTGTTGACCCGATTTCGGTTATCGACATCAAGCGTATTATCGAACACCTGCGCGACAGCGGTCTCGGCGTGCTGATTACTGACCATAACGTTCGTGAAACGTTAGCCGTTTGTGAACGCGCTTATATCGTAAGCCAGGGGCACCTGATTGCCCACGGTACGCCGGAACAAATCCTGCAAGACGAGCAGGTTAAGCGTGTGTATCTTGGGGAAGACTTCAGACTCTGATAGGGTAGTGAGTACAGACATTCTGGCCGGAGAAATTTGCCCTGATTATGAAGCAAGGTTTGCAATTAAGGCTCAGCCAACAGCTCGCCATGACGCCGCAACTGCAACAGGCCATTCGCTTGTTGCAGCTTTCAACGCTCGAGCTGCAACAGGAACTTCAGCAAGCGCTGGAGAGTAATCCCCTGCTTGAGCAAACCGATCTTCACGAGGAAATTGATTCGCAAGAAGAAACCGATACTGACGAGTTTGATACTGTCGATGCGCTCGAGCAAAAAGAGATGCCCGATGAGTTGCCGCTTGATGCCAGCTGGGATGAAATCTATACCGCTGGCACTCCATCAGGTACCGGTACCGACTATCAGGACGACGAATTACCGGTTTATCAGGGTGAAACCACCCAGTCGCTTCAGGACTACCTGATGTGGCAAGTGGGACTGACGCCGTTTTCCGACACCGATCGAGCGATTGCGACCTCGATTGTCGATGCCGTCGATGAAACGGGTTATCTCACCGCTTCTCTTGACGAAATTCTGGAAAGTATTGGAAACGAAGAGCTGGATCTGGATGAAGTCGAAGCCGTTCTGAAACGCATCCAACGCTTTGATCCGATCGGCGTGGCCGCAAAAGATCTGCGCGACTGTCTGTTGATCCAACTGTCACAGTTTGCAAAAGAGACGCCGTGGTTAACGGAAGCCAAAACGATTATCAGCGATCATCTTGATCTGCTGGCAAATCACGATTTCCGTAGTCTGATGCGTGTCACGCGGTATAAAGAAGAGGTGCTGAAAGAAGCGGTGACGCTGATTCAGTCACTGGATCCGCGTCCGGGTCAGTCGATCCAGACGGGCGAGCCGGAATACGTCATCCCGGATGTTTTGGTGCGGAAAATCAGCGAGCGTTGGGTCGTTGAGCTTAATTCTGATAGCATCCCGCGCCTGCAGATCAACCAGCACTACGCCGGGATGTGTAATAACACGCGTAACGATGCCGATAGCCAGTTTATTCGCAGCAACTTGCAGGAAGCGAAATGGCTGATTAAGAGCCTGGAAAGCCGTAATGACACGCTGTTGCGGGTGAGCCGTTGCATTGTCGAACAGCAGCAAGCATTCTTTGAACAGGGCGAAGAGTTCATGAAACCGATGGTGCTGGCAGATATTGCCCAGGCCGTTGAGATGCATGAATCCACCATTTCACGCGTAACCACGCAGAAATATCTTCACAGCCCACGAGGCATTTTTGAGCTTAAGTATTTCTTCTCCAGCCATGTGAATACCGAAGGCGGTGGCGAGGCCTCGTCCACGGCGATTCGCGCACTGGTGAAGAAGTTAGTTGCCGCGGAAAATCCCGCGAAACCACTGAGTGACAGTAAGCTAACCACCATGCTGTCCGAACAGGGTATCATGGTGGCACGCCGCACCGTTGCAAAGTACCGAGAGTCTTTATCCATTCCGCCGTCGAACCAGCGTAAACAGCTGGTCTGATACAACCGATAAGGAAGACACTATGCAGCTCAATATCACCGGACACAATGTCGAAATCACTGACGCCCTGCGCGATTTTTTAAACACAAAATTCGCCAAGCTCGAACAGTTTTTCGAACGGATCAATCAGGTCTATATTGTGTTAAAAGTGGAAAAGGTGACTCATATCTCGGATGCCACCCTGCATGTTAACGGGGGCGAAATTCATGCCAGTGCGGAAGGGCAGGATATGTATGCCGCAATAGACGGTCTTATCGATAAGCTTGCAAGACAGCTGAACAAACATAAAGATAAACTGAAACAACACTAATTGTCCGGCCGTGCGCCTGACCCGACTCCTCGGCTCAGGCGGCACGCAGGTGAAATTATGATGAACAACGATTCAGCTCTGCAACTGAGCAATGTCCTTAACCAGGAATGTACCCGCAGTGGTGTTCACTGTCAGAGTAAAAAACGTGCGCTGGAAATCATCAGCGAACTGGCGGCTAAACAGCTGAGCATCCCGCCACAAGTGGTATTTGAAGCGATCCTGACCCGTGAAAAAATGGGCAGTACCGGCATCGGTAACGGCATTGCCATTCCGCATGGCAAGCTGGAAGAGGATACGCTTCGTGCCGTTGGCGTGTTCGTGCGGCTCGAAACGCCGATCGCGTTTGATGCGATTGATAATCAGCCGGTGGATTTGCTGTTCGCCCTGCTGGTGCCGGCCGATCAGACTAAAACGCATTTGCATACCCTGTCGCTGGTAGCGAAACGTCTGGCGGATAAAACGATCTGCCGCCGTCTGCGCAGTGCGCAAAGCGATCAGGAACTGTATGAAATTATCACCGGTGAAGAGAGCGGCGATGAAGATGCCTGACGGTAGCCCGGTTGTCGTAAGGAGAAACGACTGATGGTACTGATGATCGTCAGTGGTCGCTCAGGCTCAGGGAAATCTGTGGCTCTGCGCGCCCTGGAAGATATGGGCTTTTACTGCGTGGACAACCTGCCCGTCGTGCTGTTGCCTGAGCTGGCGAAAAGTCTTGCCGATCGGCAGATGTCTGCTGCGGTCAGCATTGACGTGCGTAACATGCCAGAATCCCCGGAGATTTTTGAGCAGGCGATGGAAAATTTGCCTGACACATTCTCTCCGCAATTGCTGTTTCTCGATGCCGATCGCAACACGCTGATCCGTCGTTACAGCGATACGCGCCGTCTGCATCCCCTTTCCAGTAAGAACTTGTCGCTGGAAAGTGCAATCGATCAGGAAAGCGATCTTCTGGAGCCGCTGCGTTCCCGCGCTGATTTGATTGTCGACACCTCTGAAATGTCAGTCCACGAGCTGGCAGAAATGCTGCGTACGCGTCTGCTGGGCAAACGTGAACGTGAGCTGACAATGGTGTTCGAATCCTTCGGCTTTAAGCACGGGATCCCGATTGATGCCGATTATGTATTCGATGTGCGTTTCCTGCCGAACCCGCACTGGGACCCGAAACTGCGCCCCATGACCGGCCTCGATAAACCCGTCGCCGCGTTCCTCGACCGTCACACAGAAGTACACAATTTTATCTACCAGACGCGCAGCTATCTTGAGCTATGGTTACCTATGCTGGAAACCAACAACCGCAGCTATTTGACGGTCGCGATTGGTTGTACTGGTGGTAAACATCGTTCGGTCTATATCGCCGAACAGCTGGCTGACTATTTCCGTTCACGCGGCAAAAACGTTCAGTCTCGTCATCGGACGCTGGAAAAACGTAAAACATGAGCGTAAAGCACACCGTTGAGATAACCAATAAGCTGGGCATGCACGCCCGCCCGGCAATGAAGCTGTTTGAACTGGTGCAAAATTATGATGCCGAGGTGTGGCTTCGAAATGACGAAGGCACCGAAGCGGAAGCCAGCAGCGTGATTGCGCTGCTGATGCTGGATTCTGCCAAAGGCCGACGGATTGAAATTGAAGCCAGCGGCCCGCAGGAAGCGGAAGCACTGGCGGCTGTGATTGCGTTGTTTAACGCAGGCTTTGACGAAGACTGATTGGGCGTTTTGGCGGGTGGCGCTATACTGACCCGCCCTACACACTCTCGTCCTTCACTCAGTACAGCTTATTCTCTTGCATAAACCCTTCCCCACCGAGCTGACGCATCTGGCGTAAAATCCACGCCTGACGGCTGCGAATATATCCAGATGGCGCATCCGCGCGGAATCGAATGGGATTCGGCAGTACGGCGGCAAGTAACGCCGCTTCCGACATCGTCATTTTACTGGCCGGTTTATGAAAATAGCGCTGTGAAGCGGCTTCCACACCAAACACGCCTTCGCCAAACTCCGCAATGTTCAGATAGACCGTCAGAATACGTTTCTTGCTCCAGACGGTTTCAATACCCACCGTCAAACCTGCTTCCAGCCCTTTACGCACCCAGCTGCGCCCGTCCCACAGAAACAGGTTTTTTGCCGTTTGCTGTGACAACGTCGAAGCCCCACGGATCCGGCTTTCATTACGCTCGTTATGGGCGAGTGCTTTTTCTATCGCAGAGACGTCAAACCCCCAGTGGTCCGGGAATTTCTGATCCTCAGAGGCGATCACCGCCAGCCCCATCCACGGCGTCATCTCGTCCATACTCACCCAGTCGGAATGCGCGAGATAGTGAAAATTACCGCTGAAAATGGCACCGAGCTGGCGTTCAACCATCACCGCAGAAAAAGGTACAGGCAATACGCTGAACACGGCGATCCCGCCGCCCCAAAAAACAGCCAGTACCAACAGCACCCGCAGTAAAATGTGTTTCAGCCAGGCCATCGGTGAGCGACGCCGACTCATTCGCACAGTACCAACACGCGCGCCACCAGCTTCTCAATACCTGTCGCCGCTTCGGCGATATTTTGCGCCAGCATATAAGCCGGCGTGGTCACCACTTTGTTGTCTTCATCGACCACAATATCATCCACCGGACACGGCACATGTTCTGCGCCCATCTCTTCCAACACTTCGGCAGTGTCGATATCAGTGCCAATAGTAATACGCAGCGGAACATCGAAAATCTTCGGTAACATCGCGGGCGCGATGCACATAAAACCAAGCGGTTTTCCCGCCTGATGCATAGCCAGTGAGAGCGCTTTTAAACCAGCATCTACTGCGCACTGGCTTCCCTGAGAGGCAAAATTACTCAGGTTCTTTGCCGCACCGAACCCTCCAGGCACAATCAGCGCATCAAGATCGTCTGCACGCGCAGCCGCCAGTGGCTGAATGTCACCTCGAGTGATACGAGCCGCTTCCAGCAGCACGTTGCGCTCACCGCCCTGCGGTTCCCCAGCCAAATGATTGATAACGTCCGACTGGCTTTTATCCGGCGCAAAACAGACTGCCTGCGCGCCACTGCGGGCAATCGCCAATAAAGTGATTACCGCCTCATGAATTTCGCTGCCGTCATAGACGCCACAGCCGCTCAGCACCACGCCAATTCTTTTCATCACACGCTTCCTTCGTTGCAACTGTCTGAACACCATCAATTATTTTGATTTAATCGCGGTGCTTCACACATTTTACTGATTTACGTAACAAATATTATAAGTTTTGCTATCTTAATGAACGTGCGGCCCGAACTCTCAGGCAGCGCCTGTTCAATTCACTTAACATCAATAAGGCGCAGCCACGTTTTCCCTGGTGTTGGCGCAGTATTCGCGCACCCCGGCTTGACCGGGGTCATTTTTATCGGCTCGCCACCCAGGCTTTTAAGGTTGCTACATCCTGCTGCCATTCCGTTTTCATCTCTTCAACCCATTCACCCACGTTATCCCACCACGCCGGAAGATCGGGCGTCTGGATCTGCTGACCCAATTGCTGAATGTGACGTAAGCCAATCGATCCCGCCGCACCCTTAATTTTATGCCCTTCTTCGACAATGCCTTTCTGGTCACGCGCGGTCAGGTTGGATTCCAGCACCGCCAGATAGCCCGGCATCATCTTCTCGAACACCGCCAGCCCGTCGGTTATCAGCTTCGGCCCCACCAGTTCGATATATTGCTGGAGCATCTCAGTATCCAGCACGCTGCTTGATTTACTGCTGTCGGTCGTCGTCACGCTGCTTTCCTCGTCGTCAGGGGTGTCCCAGAATTTTTGGATCATCGCGGTCAATGCCGGGACAGCCAGCGGCTTGCTCAGCACGTCGTCCATTCCCGCATCGAGATACTCTTTTTTATCTTTCAATACGTTGGCGGTCAATGCTACCAGCGGCGGCAACTCATCGGCGTGATAGCGCTGTTTCAGCTCACGCGAAATATCCAGCCCGGTCATGTCCGGCAACTGAATGTCGAGCAATACCAGATCGTATTCGTTAGGTGAGAACATCTCCAACGCGGCAGTCCCCGTCATTGCCACATCGACGCTGTTGCCGAGCTTCTCCAGCACCGAGCGTGCCACAATCACATTGAGTTCGATGTCTTCCACCAGCAGCACGTGCAGCGCGGGCAGCGGCATATCGTCATCGTCCAGGGTATCTTCCACCTCTTCCGCCACCGCAGGCGCGTGAACGGTCAACGTAAACGTAGAACCGCTGCCCGGCTGGCTGGCAACGGTAATATCGCCGCCCATACTTTTCGCCAGACGGCGTGAAACCGCGAGGCCAATGCCCGTTCCCGTCGCCGGTTTGCCGCCCTGACTGTCTTTCACCTGATAATACATGGCGAAAATTTTGTCCTGTTCTTCCTGTGGAATACCGATCCCGGAGTCTTCCACTTCAAAACGCAGCATGTCGCCCTCGTCGTAACGCACGCGAACCGAGACATTTCCCTTCTGGGTAAACTTCACGGCATTGCTGATGAGATTCCAGAGGATTTGGCGCAGGCGTGTGCCATCGGTAATGACTTTGTGCGGCAACGGCAGCGTCGGGTCCATCACAAAGCGCAGCCCTTTTTGCTGCGCCTGCAGGCCGGAAAGGTTTTCCAGATCGGCCAAGAACCCGGTGAAATCAATCGGCTGATTATCCAGCTGCACCTTGCGGCGCTCCATCTTGTCCATGTCGATAATGTCGTTGAAAATATTCCCCAACGTCACCGCCGAAACATGGATAGTTTTCAGGTATTTTTCCTGCTCGCCGGTTAACTCGGTATCCAGCAAAATACGGCTCAGGCCGACAATACCGTTCAGCGGCGTACGCAGCTCGTGGCTGATGGTAGAAATGAAGGTGGTCTTGTCGCGGCTGGCGCGCTCCAGCGCATCCTGATAGCGCTTGCGTTCGGTGATGTCGCGACCAAAGCCCATCAGACCATGACGCTTACCGACACGATCGTAGTACGGCACTTTCCGGATTTCGAAGCAGGCTTTGCGTCCGTCGGGGTAATCAAGCCACTGCTCGTAGGTCAGAGAAACGTTGTGGCGGAAGACTTTTTCGTCGGTTTCAAGAACCTTGGCTGCCGCTTCCGGGGAATAGACGTCGAGCGGTTTGAGATGAATCAGCTGTTTTTCACTCTTGCCGGTTAGCAGTTCCATGGCCCGGTTACAGCCGGAGAACTCTTTATCTTCGTTGCGGTAGAAAACCAGATCCGGTGAGGCGTCGAGGAAAGAACGCAGGAAAGAAGACTGTTGCTCGAGCTGAATTTGCGTCTGCTCACGCTCTTTCATTTCTATTTTCAGCTGCTCCAGCGTGGTCTGGCGCTCTGCTTCCGCTTTTTCACGATCGCTGATTTCCTGATTCAGCTGCGCGATATTGTCTTTCAGCTGCACATTGAGCTTCAAATCGCGATCGCGCATTTCCTCGAGTTTTTCGACCAACCGCGAAAGACGCTGGCGCGACTCTTCCAGTTGCTCCACCACCACCGAGAGAAAATAGACCGCCCACGGGGTGATCAGCAGCCCAAAGAAGATAGAACGGATAACATCGATACTCTCGACCTGGCCGTGTAACACCATGGTCACTGCCATCTGCACCACGATGGCTAACACCACCAGCGCCAGCGCCAACAGTAGCGAGAAGCGTACCAGGCCGAGCTTCATCATCAGATCGACATAGTACTGCGCAAGCATTCGAATTTGCTTCATAGGGATTTCCTTCACCACAACATCGCTCAATAATACCCAATTCTGAGCAACGCGTTGAAGGTTGTGCGAAAAATACGGGGTGAACCTGCTGCAAATGGCCGTGAACGCCCGGCGGCGCTGCGCTGGCACGGGCCTACGTGCCTTTGTAGGTCGGGTAAGGCATGAGCCGCCAGCCGATAATGGCTTTTATGGCAAAGGAGAAACCCAATTCCGCCCAAGCGCCGAACCCTGCACGCCATGTTCATTTAGATAGCGATCAAGTTCAACCATCCCGGTCCAGCGGTTTTCACACCACAATGGCGCAAGCAGCATCGGACGGCGGGCGTTAGCGGAAATACGATGGTAAATAACCTCTGGTGGCGTATGGCGGATCATCTCGCCTGCGGTCAACGTGTACTCATCCAGTTCAATGCCGTTCAAACGCCCTGCTTCCCATGCCTTCGCCATGATGCTGCCAGTGACGATATGCAACGGATGCAGCTTGATGCCGTCAACACCGGTATCGACGACTTTCTCCAGCGTTTGCAGGCAATCCGTTGGCGTTTCACCCGGCAGACCGACAATCAAATGGGTACACACTTTCAGACCGCGTTCACGCGCCAGACACGTGGTGGCCTGATAACAGGCAAAATCATGGCCGCGATTAACACGATGCAGCGTTTTATCCTGCGCGCTCTGCAAACCGAGTTCCAGCCACACTTCGTAGCCCTGATCTTTATATTCACTGAGTAAATCCAGCACCGTTTCTGGCACGCAATCCGGGCGCGTGCCCACGCATAATCCGACAATATTCGCCTGACTGACCGCCTGTTGGTACATCGAACGCAGGAGCTGCACTTCCGCAAAAGTACTGGTATACGCCTGAAAATAAGCCAGATAGCGTTTGGCACGGTTCACGAGATGTGCCTGGTGCGCCAATTGTTCGGCAATGGAACGGTGCTGCTGGGTTTCATCGGCAAATGACGCCACGTTGCAGAAGGTGCAGCCACCGCGCCCAATGGTGCCATCGCGGTTCGGGCAGCTAAAACCGCCGTGCAGCGTCAGCTTGTGAACCTTTTCGCCATAGCGACGCGCAAGATCCCCACCAAACATATTGACTAATTTCTGTAACTGCATAATCTGATAGACCGCGCCTTTCGAAGAGGTGCAAAGCCTGCCACTTTTAGTCTCTTTCGGCGATGACCTGGATCAAGCGCCTCCGAGACCTTACATCTATTGCATAATCACTCATCATTACTGCAATTTCATTCACCTGTCAGGTGATTACTTTTCCTTATGTCATACCCCGATTTTCCACTATTGCTGTAGCAGATGAAAAACAGTGTCATCAGGGGCGTTAGCATCGCGCAACAGAACAATATTCTGTGATAAAAACGCCATTCAGCACAGATCCGCAATATTAGCGCCCTCAGATAGTGAGAGAGATCACATTCAAGTGCCGGTTCGCTGGGGGTAAATGCATTGTAAAAAAGCATCAATACTATTTAAAATCATGACGTTAATAGGCGTATAGCACATTTTTGTATAAATAAGATTGCCATTTGACCTGTGTGCGGATTCCCGATAACTTGGGGATCCGCTGGAAGCTTTCTCGATGAGCGGCCTGCTCATCATATTTATGCAGTAATTGAGATTTCCCTCTGAAGCAAGTCCGCAATACTTGTTTGACCTGTGCGAAAGGATGTTGAGAGGGCGAATGCGTGGCCTGTGCCCGCCGCCTGCTCTTTCTGCGCCTGCGCGCAACGGTCCGGAGTGAGTCCCGTAGAGCCTGGGGAGGTTCCTGATATGTTGTACGATAAATCCCTTGAGAGGGATAACTGTGGTTTCGGCCTGATCGCCCACATAGAAGGCGAACCTAGCCACAAGGTAGTGCGTACCGCCATTCACGCACTGGCCCGTATGCAGCACCGTGGTGCGATCCTCGCCGATGGTAAAACCGGTGACGGTTGTGGCCTGCTGCTGCAAAAACCGGATCGTTTCTTCCGCCTTGTGGCCGAAGATCACGGCTGGCGTTTAGCCAAAAACTACGCCGTCGGGATGTTATTCCTGAATAAAGATGCGGAGCTCGCCGCAGCTTCGCGTCGTGTCGTTGAAGAAGAACTTCAGCGCGAAACCCTGTCGATTGTCGGCTGGCGCGACGTGCCAACCAACGAAGGGGTGCTCGGTGAAATCGCCCTCTCCTCGCTGCCTCGTATTGAACAAATTTTCGTTAACGCCCCGGCTGGCTGGCGTCCGCGCGATATGGAACGCCGTTTGTTCATCGCCCGTCGCCGCATCGAAAAACGTTTGCAGGAAGACAAAGATTTCTACGTTTGTAGCCTGTCGAATCTGGTGAATATCTACAAAGGTCTGTGTATGCCGGCGGATTTGCCGCGCTTCTACCTGGACCTGGCAGACCTGCGTCTGGAATCGGCCATTTGCCTGTTCCACCAGCGCTTCTCCACCAACACCGTGCCGCGCTGGCCGCTGGCTCAGCCGTTCCGCTATCTGGCGCACAACGGCGAAATCAACACTATTACCGGTAACCGCCAATGGGCACGCGCCCGTACGTATAAATTCCAGACCCCGCTGATCCCTGACTTGCATGACGCCGCGCCGTTCGTGAACGAAACCGGTTCTGACTCAAGCTCGATGGATAACATGCTCGAACTGCTGCTGGCAGGCGGGATGGATATCGTGCGTGCCATGCGCCTGCTCGTTCCGCCAGCCTGGCAGAACAACCCGGATATGGATACCGATCTGCGTGCGTTCTTCGACTTTAACTCCATGCACATGGAACCGTGGGACGGCCCGGCGGGTATCGTGATGTCCGATGGTCGTTACGCTGCCTGTAACCTCGACCGTAACGGTCTGCGCCCGGCGCGTTATGTCATCACCAAAGACAAGCTCATCACCTGCGCTTCGGAAGTCGGGATCTGGGATTACCAGCCGGACGAAGTGGTAGAAAAAGGTCGCGTTGGGCCTGGCGAGCTAATGGTTATCGACACCCGTGCGGGCCGCATTCTGCATTCTGCCGAAACCGACCACGATCTGAAAATCCGTCACCCGTACAAAGAGTGGATGGAGAAAAACGTTCGCCGTCTGGTGCCGTTTGAAGATCTGCCGGACGAAGAAGTGGGCAGCCGTGAGCTCGATGACGACATGCTCGCCAGCTACCAGAAACAGTTTAACTACAGCGCCGAAGAGCTGGATTCAGTAATTCGCGTGCTGGGCGAAAACGGCCAGGAAGCGGTCGGTTCAATGGGTGACGATACCCCGTTTGCCGTGCTCTCCAGCCAACCACGCATCATTTATGACTACTTCCGTCAGCAGTTTGCGCAGGTGACCAACCCGCCAATCGATCCGCTGCGTGAAGCGCACGTGATGTCGCTCGCCACCAGTATTGGCCGCGAGATGAACGTCTTCTGCGAAGCGGAAGGCCAGGCGCACCGCCTGAGCTTCAAATCACCCATTCTGCTGTATTCCGATTTCAAACAGCTGACCACCATCAAGGAAGAGTACTACCGCGCCGATGTACTCGACATCACGTTCGACGTCACCGACGCGAACCTTGAAGACACGGTGAATGCGCTGTGTGACAAAGCCGAGCAGATGGTGCGTAACGGCACGGTGCTGCTGGTGCTTTCTGACCGTAACATTGCCAAAAATCGTCTGCCGGTTCCGGCCCCGATGGCAGTGGGTGCGATTCAGACGCGCCTCGTCGATAAGAGCCTGCGCTGCGATGCCAACATCATCGTTGAAACCGCCAGCGCCCGTGACCCGCACCACTTCGCGGTGCTGCTGGGCTTCGGTGCGACGGCTATCTACCCGTACCTCGCCTATGAAACGCTGGCGAAACTGGTCGATGGCAAAGCTATCGAAAAAGATTACCGCCATGTGATGCTGAACTACCGTAACGGCATCAACAAAGGCCTGTACAAAATCATGTCCAAAATGGGCATCTCGACTATCGCCTCTTACCGCTGCTCGAAGCTGTTTGAAGCCGTTGGCCTGCACGATGACGTGTCAGACCTCTGCTTCCAGGGCGTGGTCAGCCGCATCGGTGGCGCAGGCTTTGACGACTTCCAGCAGGATCTGCTGAATCTGTCTAAACGCGCCTGGCTGGCTCGTAAGCCACTCGATCAGGGCGGTCTGCTGAAATATGTCCACGGCGGCGAATATCACGCCTACAACCCGGACGTGGTGCGCACGCTGCAACAGGCCGTTCAGAGCGGTGAATACAGCGATTATCAACAGTATTCGAAACTGGTTAACGAACGCCCGGCGGCGACGCTCCGTGACCTGCTAGCCCTTAATCCAGGCACTGAAGCCGTCAGCATCAACGACGTAGAGCCTGCGACCGAACTGTTTAAACGTTTCGACACCGCGGCAATGTCCATCGGGGCGCTGAGTCCAGAGGCCCACGAAGCGCTGGCCGAAGCAATGAACAGCATCGGCGGCAACTCAAACTCCGGCGAAGGCGGTGAAGACCCTGCGCGCTACGGCACCAACAAAGTGTCGCGCATCAAGCAGGTGGCTTCCGGTCGCTTTGGCGTCACGCCTGCGTATCTGGTTAACGCCGACGTCATTCAGATTAAAGTGGCGCAAGGCGCAAAACCGGGTGAAGGCGGTCAGTTACCGGGTGATAAAGTCACGCCGTACATCGCCAAACTGCGTTATTCCGTGCCGGGCGTGACCCTGATTTCCCCGCCACCGCACCACGATATTTATTCTATCGAGGATCTCGCGCAGCTGATTTTCGACCTGAAACAAGTCAACCCGAAAGCGCTGATCTCCGTGAAGCTGGTTTCCGAACCGGGCGTCGGCACCATCGCCACCGGTGTCGCGAAAGCCTATGCAGACCTGATAACCATCGCCGGTTATGACGGTGGCACCGGCGCAAGCCCGCTTTCGTCAGTGAAATACGCGGGTTGTCCGTGGGAACTGGGGCTGGTAGAAACCCAACAGGCGCTGGTTGCCAACGGCCTGCGTCACAAAATTCGTTTGCAGGTAGATGGCGGCCTGAAAACCGGCCTCGACATCATCAAAGCGGCAATCCTTGGCGCGGAAAGCTTCGGCTTCGGCACTGGCCCAATGGTCGCGCTGGGCTGTAAATATCTACGAATTTGTCACCTGAACAACTGCGCAACGGGCGTGGCAACGCAGGACGAAAAACTGCGTAAAAACCACTACCACGGCCTGCCGTTCAAAGTGACCAACTACTTTGAATTCATCGCCCGCGAAGTGCGTGAGCTGTTGGCTGAGCTGGGCGTTAAGCGTCTGGTGGACTTAATTGGCCGCACCGATTTGCTCAAAGAGCTGGACGGTTTCACCGCCAAACAGCAGAAACTGGATCTGTCGAAACTGCTGGAAACCGCCGAGCCGCATCCAGGTAAAGCGCTGCACTGCACTGAGAAGAACCCGCCGTTTGATAACGGGGTGCTGAACGCGCAGCTGTTGCAGCAGGCAAAACCGTTTGTCGACGACAAGCAGAGCAAAACGTTCTGGTTTGATATTCGCAACACCGACCGTTCCGTAGGCGCCACGCTGTCAGGCTATATCGCCCAGACGCACGGCGACCAAGGGCTGGCCTCTGACCCGATCAAAGCGCACTTCAGCGGTACCGCAGGCCAGAGCTTCGGCGTGTGGAACGCAGGCGGCGTTGAGCTGCACCTGACTGGCGATGCCAACGACTACGTCGGCAAAGGCATGGCAGGCGGTCTGCTGGCGATTCGTCCTCCGGTTGGTTCTGCCTTCCGCAGTCACGAAGCCAGCATCATCGGCAACACCTGCCTGTACGGCGCGACCGGTGGTCGTCTGTACGCCGCAGGCCGCGCGGGTGAGCGTTTCGCGGTGCGTAACTCCGGGGCAATTACCGTGGTGGAAGGCATTGGCGATAACGGCTGTGAATACATGACCGGTGGCATTGTCTGCGTACTTGGTAAAACCGGCGTCAACTTTGGCGCAGGCATGACCGGCGGCTTTGCTTACGTGTTGGATGAAGACGGTGATTTCCGCAAACGCGTGAACCCCGAACTGGTAGAAGTGCTGGACGTCGATTCTCTGGCGATCCACGAAGAGCATCTGCGCGGGCTGATTACCGAACACGTACAGCTCACCGGTTCTTCACGTGGTGAAGAGATCCTGGCGAACTGGCCAGCGTTCTCCGCGAAATTCGCTCTGGTTAAACCGAAGTCCAGCGATGTCAAAGCACTGTTGGGTCACCGTAGTCGTAGCGCCGCAGAATTGCGCGTGCAGGCGCAGTAAGGAAAATCGATGAGTCAGAATGTTTATCAGTTTATCGACCTGCAGCGCGTTGATCCGCCGAAGAAACCGCTGAAGATCCGTAAAATTGAATTTGTTGAGATCTACGAGACGTTCTCCGAAGGCCAGGCCAAAGCACAGGCAGACCGCTGCCTGTCCTGCGGTAACCCTTACTGCGAGTGGAAATGTCCGGTTCACAACTACATCCCGAACTGGCTGAAACTCGCCAACGAGGGGCGTATTTTTGAGGCGGCAGAACTGTCGCATCAAACCAACACCCTGCCGGAAGTGTGCGGCCGCGTGTGCCCACAGGACCGTCTGTGCGAAGGCTCCTGTACGCTAAACGACGAGTTTGGCGCGGTGACCATCGGCAACATCGAGCGCTATATCAACGATAAAGCGTTCGAAATGGGCTGGCGTCCGGACATGACCGGCGTGAAGCAAACCGACAAACGCGTAGCTATTATCGGCGCGGGTCCGGCGGGCCTTGCCTGTGCTGACGTGCTGACCCGCAACGGCGTCAAAGCTGTAGTGTTTGACCGTCATCCGGAAATCGGTGGCCTGCTGACCTTCGGCATTCCGGCCTTCAAGCTGGAAAAAGAAGTGATGACTCGCCGCCGTGAAATCTTCACTGATATGGGTATCGAGTTCAAACTCAACGTTGAAGTGGGTCGCGATGTACAAATCGACGACCTGCTGAGCGAGTACGACTCAGTATTCCTCGGCGTCGGCACTTACCAGTCGATGAAAGGCGGTCTGGAAAATGAGGATGCTGACGGCGTGTATGACGCGCTGCCGTTCCTGATTGCCAACACCAAGCAGTTGATGGGCTATGGCGAATCGACCGATGAGCCGTTCGTGAACATGGAAGGCCGTCGCGTTGTGGTTCTCGGCGGTGGCGACACCGCGATGGACTGCGTGCGCACCTCCATTCGTCAGGGCGCAACACACGTCACCTGTGCGTACCGTCGTGACGAAGAGAACATGCCGGGCTCTCGCCGTGAAGTGAAAAACGCGCGTGAAGAAGGCGTGGAATTCCAGTTCAACGTACAGCCGCTGGGCGTGGAAGTGAACGCCAACGGTAAAGTGAGCGGCGTGAAAATGGCACGCACCGAAATGGGTGCACCGGATGCCAAAGGCCGTCGCCGTGCAGAAATCGTTGCCGGTTCCGAGCACGTTGTCCCTGCCGACGCGGTCGTGATGGCGTTTGGTTTCCGTCCGCACAGCATGGAATGGCTGGCGAAGCACAGCGTCGAGCTGGATTCTCAGGGCCGGGTCATTGCGCCAGAAGGCAATGAAAACGCCTTCCAGACCAGCAACCCGAAAATCTTTGCCGGTGGCGACATCGTGCGCGGTTCAGACCTGGTGGTGACAGCGATTGCCGAAGGCCGTAAAGCGGCAGAAGGCATCATGAACTACCTGGAAGTGTGATCAAACATGCCGGATAGCGATGACGCTTATCCGGCAGGTGAACGGTATACAGGCCGGGCTACGCGAAAGCGCTGCCCGGTTTTTTTATGCGTGCAGCACCAGCATCGTCGCGCCGAGCAGCCCGACATCATGCCGATAATGTGCCGCGTTGAGCGCCACTTGATATGTTTTCGGTTCCTTCGCCAAAAACGCGGTAACGAGCGCCAAATATCCGTCAGCTAACCCGACGCTGCCACCAATCACCACCCGCTGGCAATCGGTCACCGCTTTAACATCCGCAATCAGCCTCGCCAGCGTCTGCGCGGACCGATGCACTAAATCTTTCGCTTGTGCATTGCCTTCACGTGCACGGGCAAATATCGCTTTCGCATCCAGCCCTGCCAGCTCCCCTTGCGCCGCTGCGGCAATTCCGCGTCCTGACGCTATCGCTTCTACACAGCCAATCCGCCCACAGCCGCAGCGCGGTCCATTGGGATCGGCGAGTGTATGTCCCACATGTCCTGCTAGCCCGCCATCGCCCATCAGCAACCGACCACCGCTGATAATGCCGCCGCCCACGCCCGTCGAAACGGTGATGAACGCCATGTCAGTGATGTCTTCTTCCAGCGCCTGATATTCGGCCCATGCCGCTGCCTGCGCATCATTCAGCGCCAGACAGGGCAAATGGGTGATGCGGGAAACCGTCTCCTGCAACGGAAAATGTTCCAGCCCGCCGAGATTGGTCGGGTTAATCGCCGTTAATACGCCCTGATGAATAATCCCGGTGGATGCCACCGCCACGCGCTGTGCCCGGTTTGCCAACGGCGAAAGCAGCACCTCAAGGCTTGCCGTCAGCGCTTGGGGTGTTTTGCTGGCAGGCGTGGGGCATTCATGACGCTCGATAATACGGAAATCGCTATCAACAAGCGCTGCTGCCAGTTTGGTACCGCCGATATCCAGTGCCAGCACGTTCATCGCGCGGCCTCATGCAATGCATCGCGATACCACTGGCAGATATACTCCAGTCGGGTGATTGCCGACCCCACCGTCACCGCCCATGCGCCATGTTGCATGGCCTGAGCCGCCAGTTCAGGCGAGTTATATCGCCCTTCGGCAATGACCCGACAGCCCGCTTCGCTAAGCGCGGAAACCAGCGCCAGATCCGGCGCATCCGGCACCGGGCCGCCGAGATAGCCGGACAGCGTAGAGCCGATAATCTCCGCACCTTCATGATGGCAGTTAAGACCATCTTCCAACGACGAGCAGTCGGCCATTCCCAGTAGCCGATGATGATGAATGCGCGCCAGTAATGCGTTGACCGATTCGGGCCTTACACGATCCGTGCCATCAAACGCAATAATGCTGGCCCCTGCGTTTGCTAGTGCATCCACATCCTCCAGGAACGGCGTGATCCGAACGGGTGAATCAGGGAGATCACGCTTGATAATGCCAATGATCGGAATCGTCACCGCCGCGCGCGTGGCCCGCAGATTTTCAATCCCCTCGATACGCAGCGCCACTGCGCCTGCCTGTTCTGCCGCCAGCGCCATCGCTGCGACAATTTCCGGCTTATCCAGCGGGCTGCCCGGCACCGGCTGACAGGACACAATCAGCCCGCCATTGTGGCGAATTTTTAAATCCAGTTGTGCAAGTACTGACATTCAGACTCCCTGATTTTTTATCTGACCACTTTTTCCACCGCGCAACGGCACTGCGCCGCTAAACGGTTTACCGTCGATGGCATCATGCGTGCGCAGGGCTTCCGGGCGGATCCAACGCTGTACGCGCGTCGGCATATCCAGACCAATCAGCAGGATAACCACGAACGTCAGACCGAAAGAAAGCGATCCGAGCGCGGTTCCCAGATCGAGCTTCTGGGCGATCAGCGCGCCGATCACCGGGGCTATCGCACCGCCCAGCGCACCAACGTTGTAAGTGAAACCCAGTCCGGCCGCACGTTGATCGGTATCGAAATACCCGCCGATCAGTTTCGGTAAGATCCCGGAGATCCCCTGCCCCAACATTTGCTGGAAAAAGAGTAACAGGCCAAGCACCCAGACGTTGGTGCCGCCTATCGCAAACACAGGAATGATCAACAATTGCGAGGCCAGAAGACTCCAGACGTAAGCCTTGCGCGTACCCAGCCAGTCGCCGAGAAAGCCGCCAACACAACAGCCGACCGCCGCGCCAAAGCCGCTGAAAAACAGCACCCGGGCAACGGTAGAATGATCGTATAAAAGTTCTGTTTTCAGATAGGTCGGCAACAGCGCCTGAATCGGCCAGGAGTAGAGAAAGGCGAATAATACGACGACCATCAGCATCACACCGGTCGGCCAGCGTTTGCCACTGCTCTGCACCATAAAACTGATAAAGATGATGGCGCTTAGCAGGCCTAATAACAGGATCATACCCGCATTACGCAGCTCGCCGGAAAAGCAGAACCAAAGTGATGTCGCCGCAACCACGGTGAGGAAAATGTTGATGAGGCGATGATCGCCGCGATACAGAATGTCGACCATGGTGCGCACCGGCGCTTTCCCGGCGTGCTTTTGCTTCCAGTCTTCCGCTTCGGGGATGTTTTTACGCAGCCACAGCGCGAAGATTATCGGGAAAATACCGATGAAAAACAGCGCTCGCCAGCCCCAAATCGGCACAACGGCGCTGTAGATTTGCGCGGCAACCACAGCACCTACGGAAAAGCCCGAAATCAAAAAGCCGCTGGCTTTGTTCCGCATCTGCTTCGGCCAACTCTCGATGACGTAGGTCGCACTGGAACCGTATTCACCTGCCATCCCCATGCCGATCACCAGACGAGCAATAAATAAGGTGGTGAAGCCTGGTGCCAGGCCACAGGCTAGCGTCCCGACGGAAAACAGCACGATGCTGGTGACCATCGCCAGCCGTCGCCCGTAGCGGTCACCCATGGCACCGAGCATCAGGCCACCAAACCAGCGTGAAATGAAGGCGGCAGAGATCAGGCTTGCTGCCTGTACGGTGTTCAGGCCAAATTCACTTTGCACTTCGGTTAACACCAGCGCCATCAGCACAAAATCAAAACCATCCAGCAGATAGCCGAGCCAGGCGGCAAAAAATGCCCGCCATTGCGCTCTGTCGAGATGGCGATACCACGGGATACTTTGGGTAGAAATACGCATGTCACTCTCCCGATCTCGTTGTTTTGCCCGATGGCGCTTCGCTTATCGGGCTACAGGCACATCAGCGCGTTTCTGCCATCAGCTTTTCAGCCAATGCTTTGAGCGCGGGCAGGAACTTTTCATCCACTGGCGCGAACGGCTTGCGACACAGCGGCACGTCCACGACGTCCATGTAGTGCAGAACTGTTTTCAGGCCACGGAACACGCCCGCCTGAATCAGCAGATCGATAGCCTTATTGCATTCGCTTTGCAGCTGCTGCGCCTGTGCAACATCGCCTGCTTTCAGTGCGCTGGCGATGTTCTGATAGCGCCAGCCCATGATGTTGTAGGTACTGCCGATCCCGCCGTCAGCGCCCGCAATCAGGCCAGAAGCAAAGATTTCGTCATAACCGTTATAGAGCACCAGATCCGGATGTGCGCGACGGATCTGTTCCATCTGGAAGAGATCGCCGGACGTTTGTTTCAGCGCGCCCACACCCGGCAGTGTCACCAGCGTGTTGATCTGTTCGAGACTTAACTTCACCCCACTCAGCGCCGGAATGTTGTAAACCACCATCGGCAGACCTTCCGCAGAATCAACGATCGCGCGGTAGTGATCGCAATGTTCTTCGAAGCTGAACGGATAGTAGAAAGGCGTGACCGCCGAGACGGCATCGTAACCGTAACGCTTCGCCGCCTGCGCCAACTGCTGGCTTTCCACAGTACTGACACAGCCGACATGCGCAATCAGTTTGATCTGACCTTTCGCTTCATCGGCCACAATCTCCAGCACCTGCTGGCGTTCACTCCCGGACTGCATAAACGCTTCCCCGGTTGAACCACCGACATACAGCCCATCGATCCCCTGGCGAATATTAAAACGAACCAGACGGCGCAGGCTCTGCTCATCCAGCTGCTGCTGACGAGTGAACGGGGTTAACAGCGCGGCCATAACTCCACGTAAATTGGCTGACATAACGACCTCTTAGTCTGAGTGACATAACATTAACGATATACCTTTATACCTGTTATACCAGCTCATTTATGCATCAGCGAATAGGGAAAGCTTATCTTGCGATCTGCTTCACTAAACGATCGTCAGGATCGGACGGTTACTTTTTCTTTTTTTGCTTGCCGAAAGCGTGCCAGGTGGCAGAAACGCTGTTCAGATGGGTTTGCAGGGCGCGATCGGCTTCCTCAGGATCGCGTCGACGAATGGCCTCGACGATCGCGATATGCTCCTGGAAACTGACGCTGTTGTGTTGATGCAGCTCTTTGTCCGCTACTTTCGGACGTGCGGCGATCAGCCAGTCCAGTAGCGCGACGTGGATCGCCATAAAGATAGGATTACCGGGGATCTCTGCCAGCACGCGATGAAAATCGACATCAGAGCGGATAAATAACGCGTTGTCATCCAGCGACTGGCTATTCCTCTCCAGCGCTTTTTCGAGACGATCCACCTGCTCATCACTGGCATTTTCTGCGGCGTAGCGCACCAGGCTTGATTCAAAGAAAAGACGCAGCTGCTCGAAATGGGTGATACCGCCAGGATGGGCGAGAAAATCTTTCGCCATACCGGAAAGTTCGCTGATGATGGTATCCGCAGAGGGACGCGACACGCGGGCGCGCTCGCCGTTATTAATCTGTACCAGGCCTTTACGCTTGAGCGCTGCCAGCGCCTCACGCACCGAAGGACGACCCACGTTAAAGAAGGTCATCAACTCGCGCTCAGAAGGGAGCGGTTCGCCTTCCGCAAACTCGCGACGACGAATCATCTGTTCAAGCTCTTCTTCCACCATTTCCGACAACTTTTTGCGCGCCAGCGGGCGACGGCCCAGGCTGCGACCAATGGTTTCTGACGTCTCTTCTTCCTGAGGATCAAATGCGTTCATAGCGGTTTAGGTGCCAGGTGACAGTAAGTGACAGAGAATCCATAGATTAACACAGGATTTTCAGGCTGGCGAAATGAGGGCTGAAATGAAAACAGGCCCGAAAGGACCTGCTTAGAACACTGACAAACTCAATACCGTTACAGGGCTGATATATGCCATTCAATCACAGACAAGGAAAATCAATTCATTGATTTTCGACTGATAAACACAAAGAAGGAAAAACCACGTTTTTTCCTTCTTTGTCCGCAATGAAAACAGGCCCGAAAGGGCCTGTTGGATTTATTTCACTACGCGAAGCGCTGGACGACCACCGCGCGGTGGCGGCGTATCGTCTGGATCGTTGTCGTCATCGCTGTCTGGCTTGTCGCCATCGATAACCGACATCACAGTTTCGTTTTCAGCACCGATCCCCGCGTCATCATTGGCGTGGGCACCGTCCTCATCGTACGCCGCTTCCGGCTCGAACATTGTCCCTGCACCGTTTTCACGGGCATAGATAGCCAGCACGGCGGCCAGCGGAACTTCAACCTGACGCGGTACGCCGCCGAAGCGCGCGTTAAAGCGCACGTCGTCGTTCGACAGCTCCAGATTTCCCACCGCACGCGGTGCAATGTTCAGTACGATTTGACCGTCACGCGCGTACTCCATCGGTACACGAACGCCCGGCAACGTCACATCAACAACCAGATGTGGCGTCAGCTGGTTATCCAGCAGCCATTCATAGAATGCCCGCAGCAGATAAGGACGGCGTGGTGTCAGCTGTGACACATCCATTCAGTTAGCCCCGACCCATGCGCATTTCACGCTCAGGTTCAGTTAAGGAAGCGAGGAAAGAATCGCGCTCAAATACGCGAGTCATATACCCTTTCATCTCTTTAGAACCGGCACCGACCAGTTCGATGCCCATCACCGGCAGACGCCATAACAGCGGTGCCAGATAGCAATCAACCAGGCTGAACTCATCGCTCAGGAAGTACGGCTTCTGAGTGAATACCGGTGCAATAGCCAGCAGCTCTTCACGCAGCTGTTTGCGGGCTGCATCAGCCTGCGCAGCGGAACCGTTCATCACGGTGTGCATCAGCGTGTACCAGTCTTTCTCGATACGCTGCATGTACAGACGGCTTTCACCGCGAGCAACCGGGTAAACCGGCATCAGCGGCGGATGAGGGAAACGCTCATCCAGATATTCCATAATGATGCGAGATTCCCAAAGGGTCAGCTCGCGATCTACCAGTGTCGGGACGCTTTGATTCGGGTTGAGGTCAATCAGATCCTGAGGTGGATTGTCCTTTTCCACGAGCTCAATTTCAAAACTGACACCCTTTTCAGCCAGCACAATGCGGACCTGATGGCTATAGATGTCAGTAGGACCAGAAAACAGCGTCATTACCGAACGTTTGTTGGCAGCGACAGCCATGAAAACCTCCAGGTATATTCAGAATTTTTGTACTGCTACCTGCCACGACATTGTGACCGGCCAGTTTGTAGAGTCCCGCAAGCGTCGAACGACATTCCTGTTCAAGAACAAAAACAAAAAATGAACAATCGCCCGCATTTGGGCAGAAAATTGGATGATAGTTTACCAGATTTTGCAGGCTTTGTGGTGAGGCGATTCTGGAAATGCTGAAAAAGGAGCGAAAAGAGAGACAGAGCTTGTGGATAACGCCTGTTTTATCCATAAAAAAACCCGCCGAAGCGGGTTTTTCGCCAATTGTTCTGCGTAAGCAGAAACCAATTAACGTTTGGAGAACTGAGGACGACGACGTGCTTTACGCAGGCCGACTTTCTTACGTTCAACTTCACGAGCATCACGAGTAACGAAACCAGCTTTACGCAGTTCGCCACGCAGGGACTCGTCGTACTCCATCAGAGCGCGGGTGATACCGTGACGGATCGCACCAGCCTGACCAGAAGTACCACCACCTTTAACGGTGATGTACAGATCGAATTTCTCAACCATATCAACCAGTTCAAGCGGCTGACGAACTACCATGCGGGCAGTTTCACGACCGAAGTACTGTTCCAGAGAACGTTGGTTGATTACGATTTTGCCGCTGCCCGGTTTGATAAACACGCGAGCTGCGGAACTTTTGCGGCGACCAGTGCCGTAGTATTGATTTTCAGCCATTGCCTATAATCCCGATTAGATGTCAAGAACTTGCGGTTGCTGTGCCGCGTGGTTGTGCTCGTTACCTGCGTAAACTTTCAGTTTACGGTACATAGCACGACCCAGCGGGCCTTTTGGCAGCATGCCTTTAACCGCGATTTCAATCACACGCTCAGGACGGCGGGCAATCATCTCTTCAAAGGTCGCTTGTTTAATACCGCCGATGTGGCCGGTGTGGTGGTAGTACACCTTGTCTTCACGCTTGTTGCCGGTTACAGCAACTTTTTCTGCGTTCAGAACGATGATGTAATCACCAGTATCTACGTGCGGGGTGTATTCCGCTTTGTGCTTACCGCGCAGGCGACGAGCCAGTTCGGAAGCCAGACGACCCAGAGTTTTACCGGTCGCGTCAACAACATACCAGTCGCGCTGTACGGTTTCTGGTTTAGCTGTAAAAGTTTTCATTAAAAGCTTACCCAAATAATAAGTTACACGTTGGTGAACACCCAAACGTTTAAAAGTTGAGGCTCACACGACAAAGTCCGGCAAACCTACCCCTTCGAATAGCCTATGCCAGCACATAGAAAGTTTTGGGAAAAAAACCTTCTCGTAACGTGGGGTCGCAAGATTATAGAGAAGTCGCGGTCAAAGATCGACCCCTAAATGTGATTTGGCGAGTGTTTTTCAGGGCATGTGAGCACGTTTTAAATATTCTTCACTCTGCATTTCCTGTAGGCGGGAAAGACAGCGCTGGAATTCAAATTTCAGGCGCTCACCTTTATAGATGTCGTACAACGCCACTTCTGCGCTGACCACCAGTTTCACGTGTCGCTCATAAAACTCATCCACCAGCGCAATGAAGCGTCGCGCTTCGCTTTCCATCAGCACCGTCATGACCGGTACATCAAACAACATCACGGTGTGGAACAGACGCGATAACGCAATGTAATCATGCTGGCTGCGGGCATCCACACACAGCGTCACGAAGGAAACGGCAAGGGTCTGATTTTCAGCCCCCATTGTCGGCAGTTGACGATGATTAATATCCAGCACCGGCGTCTGTTCGCGCTTCGTACCGGCTAACGCCAGCCACAGTTTATCCATTTGCTGGCGCGTTTCTTCGTTGAGCGGCGACAACCATAAATGCGCCTGGGTCAAGGTACGCAGACGATAATCAATACCCGCATCGACATTCATGATGTCGCAGTGCTCTTTAATCGCGTCGATTGCAGGAAGGAAACGTGCACGTTGCAGGCCGTTACGATACAAATCATCGGGTGGAATGTTGGAGGTCGCCACCAGCGTTATTCCGCGAGCAAACAGCGCTTTCATCAAGCCACCGAGCAGCATGGCATCGGTAATGTCTGAGACAAAAAACTCGTCGAAACACAAGACATCCGTTTCTGATTTAAAACGGTCAGCGACAATTTCCAGCGGATCGCTGTGCCCCTGCAACGCCGTCAGTTCTTCATGCACGCGCAGCATAAAACGATGGAAATGCAGACGCTGCTTACGCTCGCCCGGCAGACTTTGGTAAAACATGTCCATCAGCCAGGTTTTTCCTCGCCCTACGCCACCCCACATATATAAGCCTCGCGCCGGTGTGCAAGCTGTGGGTTCATGTTTGCCTAACAGCTTGCCGAATTTGGCCCGCAGTCCGCCTCTGGCGGGTGCTGTCATCGGAAGCGTTGTCAGTTCTTGATAGATAATGTCCAGCCGGGCGACGGCCTCACGCTGAACATTATCGGGCTGATGGCTGCCCTCGTCGAGGGCCTGAAGATATCGCGATGTGGGGGTCATGCTTTGCATAAGCTATTGTTATTTCCTGAAAATCGACGTGCAGCAGTTCACGGTTATCGAAAAAAAGGCCGTTCTACAGTACGCGATGACACGGCAGGATTCCACTTCTAAGGAAATAGCGGTTATAGTGGCAATATCGGGCGCTGGCGAGGAGCCTTATTGCCACCCTACGGAACCACAAAACAACGGGAGAAGTTCATGACCTGGGAATATGCGCTAATTGGTTTAGTCGTCGGTCTCATCATTGGCGCCGTCGCTATGCGATTTGGTAACCGCAAATTACGTCAACAGCAGGCCTTGCAGTACGAGCTGGAAAAAAACAAAGCCGAGCTGGACGATTATCGTGAAGAGTTGGTCAATCACTTTGCCCAGAGCGCGGAGTTGCTCGACAACATGGCCCATGATTATCGTCAGCTGTATCAGCACATGGCGAAAAGCTCCAGCAGCCTGCTGCCGGAAATGAGCGCTGAAGAGAATCCGTTCCGCAATCGCCTGGCTGAATCCGAAGCCAGCAACGATCAAGCGCCAGTCCAAATGCCACGTGATTATTCTGATGGTGCATCTGGCCTGCTTCGCAGCGCCGCTAAACGCGATTAATTCCTCTTTTTTACGGGCGCAGCCGCTGCGCCCGTCACTTCCGGCCTAACCCAGCTACTATTTAATCATCACCTCATTGTTAGACGTCCGAAAATTCAATAACATCGGACTGTTTATGGGCGTACTTTTCTCACATTCCTCAGGTCATGAGAGCCAGCATCAATGAAGAAACAAACCTTATTATTAAGTGCGTTAGCGTTAAGTGTTGGGTTATCTCTTGGCGTCGCGACGCCGGTGTCTGCGTCTCTACCTGCCGTAATGCCCGGTCAAGGTCAATTGCCGAGCCTCGCCCCGATGCTGGAGAAAGTGCTGCCTGCCGTGGTGAGCGTTCAGGTCGAGGGCACATCCTCACCCGGCCAGCGCGGACAGGTTCCGGAAGAGTTAAAGAAATATTTTGGCGATGATGCGCCGAATGAGCAGCCTCAGCCGTTTGAGGGGCTGGGTTCGGGTGTAATTATCGACGCCGCGAAAGGGTATGTACTCACCAACAACCACGTGGTTAGTCAGGCGCAGAAAATCAGCGTGCAGCTCAACGATGGTCGTGAGTTTGATGCCAAACTGGTCGGCAGCGACGATCAGAGCGATATCGCCCTGTTGCAAATACAAAAGCCCGATCACTTAACCCAAATCGCCGTCGCCGATTCCGATAAACTTCGCGTCGGGGATTTCGCCGTTGCGGTCGGTAACCCATTTGGACTCGGGCAAACCGCCACCTCGGGCATTATTTCCGCACTGGGCCGCAGTGGTCTGAATCTCGAAGGGCTGGAAAACTTTATCCAAACCGATGCCTCCATTAACCGGGGCAACTCGGGCGGTGCGTTGCTGAACCTCAACGGTGAACTGGTCGGTATCAACACCGCCATTCTTGCACCGAGCGGCGGCAGTATTGGGATTGGCTTTGCCATTCCGAGCAACATGGCGATTACGCTTGCCAAACAGTTGATTCAGTTTGGTGAGATTAAACGTGGCTTGCTGGGTATCAAAGGCATGGAGATGACGGCGGATATCGCCAAAGCGTTCAACCTGAATATTCAACGCGGGGCGTTTATCAGCGAAGTACTGCCAAATTCTGGCTCGGCGAAAGCGGGTGTGAAAGCAGGCGATGTGATTGTGAGTCTGAATGACAAACCGCTCACCAGCTTCTCGGAGCTGCGCTCACGAATCGCAACAACAGAACCCGGCACGAAAGTGAAACTGGGTCTGCTGCGCGACGGCAAGCCGCTCAGTGTCGAAGTGACGCTGGATAAAAGCACCTCTTCCACCGCCAGCGCTGAACTGATCACCCCGGCATTGCAAGGCGCGTCGCTGAGCGACGGTCAGATGAAAGACGGTACTAAAGGCATTGTGCTGGATGATGTCGAAAAAGGCAGCACGGCGGCACAGGTCGGTTTGCATAAAGATGATGTGATTATCGGCATCAACCGTCAGCGCGTGCAATCCATCGCCGAGATGCGCAAAGTGTTAGAAACCAAACCGGCCATTATCGCGCTCAACGTGATGCGCGGAAATGAGAGTATCTATCTTCTGTTGCGTTAAGCGAAATGACGGCGGACATCGCCTGCGTGTGATGTCCGCATAACTCGTGATATGCTTCACCCGTTTCCTTACCTGTGATAATCGCATCATGCTTGTAAAGCTCTTACGTTCAGTCGCAATCGGATGTATCGTCGGTGGCATTTTGCTGGCCGTTCTGCCGTCATTGCGGCAATTTAACCCTATTTCATCAGCGCATTATGACAGCACTGATGAGTCGCCTGTCAGCTATAACCAGGCCGTCAAACGTGCCGCACCCGCCGTCGTCAACGTCTATAACCGAGCCCTGAATAACACCAGTCGTAACATGCTGACGCTTGGCTCCGGGGTTATCATGGACGAGCGCGGCTACATCATTACCAACAAACATGTGATCAACGATGCCGATCAAATCATCGTCGCACTTCAGGACGGGCGCGTGTTTGAAGCGCTGTTGGTCGGGTCCGATACGCTCACCGATCTCGCGGTACTGAAAATCACCGCCAGCGGTGGACTGCCGGTTATTCCTATCAACCGTAAACGCACACCGCATATTGGCGATGTGGTATTGGCCATCGGTAACCCTTACAACCTCGGGCAAACAATTACCCAGGGGATTATCAGCGCCACGGGTCGTATCGGTCTGAACCCATCAGGCCGTCAGAATTTCCTGCAAACAGACGCCTCGATTAACCACGGCAACTCCGGTGGCGCGCTGGTGAATTCCCTCGGCGAGTTGATGGGGATTAACACCCTTTCCTTTGATAAAAGTAATGATGGTGAAACGCCGGAAGGTATTGGCTTTGCGATTCCTTTCCAGCTGGCGAACAAAATTATGGATAAGCTGATTCGTGATGGCCGGGTGATCCGTGGCTATATCGGCATCAGCGGCCGCGAAATTGCCCCTCTGCATACACAGGGCGGCGCGATGGATCAGATTCAGGGCATTGTGGTGAATGAAGTTGCATCAGGTGGTCCGGCGGCCCAGGCAGGGATTCAGGTTAATGATGTGATTGTTACGGTGAACGACAAGCCCGCGGTCTCCGCGCTGGAAACTATGGACCAGGTGGCCGAAATCCGCCCGGGTTCAGAAATTCCGGTGGTCGTAATGCGTGACGATAAGAAGCTGTCGCTGAAAGTGACCATTCAGGAATACCCTGCCACTAACTGATGACTAGCAGACATAAAAAAACCGGAGCCTCTGCTCCGGTTTTCGTTTCTGGTGATGCGTTTATTTGTTAACGAACTCTTCGCCCAGCACGATATCTTTCTTCAGTGTATCCAGCATGCCTTCCAGCGACTGCTGCTCGTAAGCACTCAGTTTGCCGATAGACTGGCGCTCTTCAACACCATTTTTACCCAACAACAGCGGCTGTGAGAAGAAACGAGCATGTTGGCCGTCGCCTTCGACGTAGGCACATTCCACTACGCCTTTCTCGCCTTGCAGAGCACGCACCAGTGACAGGCCGAAACGCGCAGCCGCCTGGCCCATAGAAAGCGTTGCAGAACCGCCACCGGCCTTGGCTTCCACCACTTCGGTACCGGCGTTCTGAATACGTTTAGTCAGGTCAGCAACTTCTTGCTCGGTGAAACTTACACCAGGGATCTGCGACAGCAACGGCAGAATGGTCACGCCTGAGTGGCCGCCAATAACCGGCACGTCGATGTCGGTAGGCTGTTTGCCTTTCAGTTCCGCCACAAACGTGTTTGAGCGGATGATGTCCAGCGTGGTCACGCCAAACAGTTTGTTTTTGTCATACACGCCAGCTTTTTTCAGCACTTCTGCGGCGATGGCTACCGTGGTATTGACCGGGTTAGTGATAATACCGATGCAGGCTTTCGGGCAGGTTTTTGCCACTTGCTGCACCAGATTTTTCACGATACCTGCGTTGACGTTAAACAGATCGGAACGATCCATTCCCGGCTTGCGCGCGACGCCTGCAGAAATCAGCACCACATCAGCGCCTTCCAGTGCTGGGGTTGCGTCTTCGCCGGAGAAGCCTTTGATTTTCACCGCGGTAGGGATATGACTGAGATCGACCGCCACGCCCGGGGTCACCGGAGCGATATCATACAGGGAGAGTTCTGAGCCTGAAGGCAGTTGGGTCTTAAGTAGTAGGGCAAGCGCCTGGCCGATACCGCCAGCTGCGCCGAGGACTGCGACTTTCATCCTAAACTCCTTATTATGGTTAGTTTTGTCTACCGTAACTCCATTGCGGGCAACCTTAATTCACAAGAAAAACAATAACAATAAGCAGAATTGAAGAATGCGGCGCTGCCCGCAGCATTGCGTTGCCATCGCTCACTTTACCGCCAGTGAATGGCCTCCGCGACGGCGTAACCGGTCGACTGCTGGTTACAATACACCCGGCAACAGTGCCAAAACAACACCATTTTTATAACAATCGATTTACTTTTGCCGTTATTTTCGACGCGTGACGAAAGCATGTTTCTCGATAACGTTTTTTGATAAAATCGTTCCCTTTCATAACATTATTTCAGCCTTAATCACGGCAGATAATTTGCATAAAAATTCACCTATATGCATAATAATGTTGTTTCTTCCGCCATGATATGGGTCACTTATGCGAAGCTCTGCAAAACAAGAAGAGTTAGTCAAAGCGTTTAAATCGCTACTAAAAGAAGAAAAATTCAGCTCTCAAGGAGAGATAGTCCAGGCATTGCAGGAGGGGGGCTTCGAAAACATCAATCAGTCCAAAGTCTCTCGCATGCTCACAAAGTTTGGCGCGGTACGTACTCGCAACGCCAAAATGGAGATGGTTTACTGCTTGCCCGCAGAGCTCGGTGTGCCGACGACGTCCAGCCCGCTTAAAAATCTGGTGCTTGATATCGACTATAACGATGCGGTGGTGGTTATCCACACCAGTCCTGGTGCGGCGCAGCTGATTGCGCGTCTTCTCGACTCTTTAGGTAAAGCGGAAGGGATCCTCGGCAGTATCGCCGGGGATGACACCATTTTCACGACGCCTGCGCGTGGATTTACCGTTAAAGATCTCTACGAAGCCATTCTGGTCCTGTTCGAACAAGAGCTTTAATCCCCTTCTCTCCGGTTTCCTGACCGGAGAGCGTTCTCTCTTTTCCATCTCAGCTAAGCGCTACATAAAACTCCCTTTTATTTAACATTAAGTGCGTTTCACTGCCTTATTGTAATCATCCAGTGAATGTTATTAGCAAAATCGCACAAATCATCAAATTGCTCTATCTCTCTAATTTTATTAAAAATAAACACCACATGCCGCCCATGGCTGACATTTTTAATGCTTTTACGTTATTAAAATGACGGTTTTTGACACTTAATTACATGTGCAATCATTAGCCTGGTATTAATTTTTGCAGTGATTAGTGTATACTTGATTTTGTGATGAGGGTCACGAAACGAAGGCCCCGATAAAAAATTCGACGAGGTAAAAATCATGAAAATCAAAACAACTGTGAGCGCGTTGACCATCCTTTCTGTTCTTTCTTTTGGCGCTTTCGCCGCTGATTCAATCAACGCAGATCAGGCCGCGAATCGCGAAGCCATCGGCACCGTTTCCGTGGGTGCAGTCGGTTCTTCCCCAATGGATATGCACGAGATGCTGAACCAGAAAGCGCAGGAACAAGGGGCTTCCTCTTACCGCGTTATCGAAGCGCGTAGCGGTGACCACTGGCATGCAACGGCTGAGCTGTACAAATAAGTTTTCGTAAGTAGTCAGTCACTAAACAGAATCTAACATCGCGGCACCAGGCATAAAAAAAGCAGTTCAAACCTTCTCGCCGCGTAGTCAATGAATTGAGGAGTAAAGAGTATGAAAAGCGCAATGATTATCGCAACACTGGGTCTGGCATCGGTTCTTTCCTTTAGCGCAGGCGCAGCAGTTCACCAGGTCAGTGCAGAGCAGGCACAAAACCTGCAATCCATGGGCACGGTTTCCGTTTCTCAGGTAGGTAGCGCCCCGATGGATATGCGTCATGAGTTGGCCGCAAAAGCCGAGAAAGAAGGCGCCAGTAGCTACCGTATCATTGAAGCCCGTAGTGGCGACACCTGGCATGCCACTGCCGAGCTGTACAAATAAACCCTCGTCGTCTTAGCTGACGACTTGCCCCTGGCTTGCCGGGGGCTTTTTTATTGATGCCGCACATTGAACCGCAGCATTCCTTCCAGCTCTTCTTCCGCCTCATCGAACAACAGAATCAATGCACCGTAGCGCCGACGCTGCTTCTCTTCGAGATGAACGAACTCTATCTCAAGCGGCAGGGGAAGCTGGGTGCTGGTCACCACCTCCCAGAGAGAATCCAGATCGCGGACGGACGCGACGCTGAGCGCGAAAGTGCGGGTAAACTCACGATAGAAATCGTTCTGAGTCTCAATTTCATCAAAATCAAAGGTGTAGATTTTCATGTCTGCCCCGCCTCTCTCCCAAACGGGCGACAAATGCCGCCCCGGATGCCGCCTATAATCCCCCCAGATGCAGGGTTTTCACTTCCAGAAACTCATCCAGCCCTAACACGGAGCCTTCGCGGCCCAGCCCTGACTCTTTTACACCGCCAAACGGTCCCAGCTCTGTCGACACCGCACATTCGTTAATGCCAATCATCCCGCTTTCCAGCGCCTGAGCAACACGGAACACGCGCTGTAAATTTTGAGTATAGAAGTAGGCAGCCAGACCAAACGGCGTATTATTCGCGCGCTGGATAACTTCCTCTTCGCTGGTGAAGCGGAAACAGGCCGCCACCGGGCCGAAGGTTTCTTCCTGCGCGAGCTGCATGTTGTCGCTGCAATCGCCCAATACCGTCGGTAGCCAGAAATTACCGCCGAGCGCATGAGGCTTACCGCCCGTCAGAATGCTGGCCCCTTTCGCGACGGCATCTTCCACATGCTCACGCACTTTCTTCACCGCCGCAGGTTCAATCAACGGCCCGACCACCACACCTTCATCCACGCCATTGCCGACTTTGAGCGTATTGACGGCATCGGTCAGCTTATGGGTGAAATCGTCATACACCTTTTCATGAATATAGAAGCGATTGACACTGACGCACACCTGCCCGGCGTTACGGAATTTATTGGCAATCGCGCCTTTCACTGCGGCATCGATATCCGCGTCGTCAAAAACGATATACGGCGCGTTTCCGCCCAGTTCCATCGACACCTTTTTCATGGTTTCGGCGGCGTTGCGTACCAGTGTCTTACCGACGGCGGTCGAACCGGTGAAGGAGATTTTACGGACTTCGTGACTGGCCATTATCGCGTCGCTGATTTCCTGAGTATGACCCGCCACGGCATTCAGCACGCCATCAGGAACACCCGCTTTCTTCGCCAATTGCAGCAGAGCAAACGCGCTGAGTGGGGTGTTATTGGCTGGTTTAATCACGCCAGTGCAACCCGCCGCCAGGGCCGGGCCAAGTTTACGGGTCAGCATCGCCATCGGGAAATTCCACGGCGTAATGGCCGCTACCACGCCGATCGGTTCGCGGGTCGCCAGAATACGGGAACCGGGTTTTGCCGGCGGAATGATTTCACCGTTGGCGCGTTTGCCTTGCTCGGCGAACCACTGAATAAAGCTCGCGGCGTATTCCACTTCACCTTCCGCTTCTTTCAGCGGCTTGCCCTGCTCGGTGGTCATCAGCCTGCCAAGCCAGGTTTTGTTTTCGATAATCAGCTGATACCAGCGATACAGTATTTCCGAGCGCTCTTTGGCGGTTTTCGCCCGCCACAGTGGGAAGGCTTTACTTGCCGCCGCGATGGCGGCTTCCGTTTCCTGTTTCCCGGCCTTCGCCACTTTGGCGATCGTTTCCCCGGTTGCCGGGTTTACCACATCGAACGTGGTATCGAGCGTTTTCCAAATGCCATCGACCAGATAGCCGGTCTGAAAAAGTTCGTTATCCTGGAGAGCCTGCATTGTCATGTTTCCTCCTGACAGTGATGTCCTGTGATAACAGTTAAGTATAGACATCCCTCGACAGTGCACCGCCATGCACAGGCATCCCACGATCATCCGTGAATATCAATTTCAGACATGAAAATAGTCCTGATGAGTAAAAATCGGCCCTCCAAAACAGTCAAAGTCATTAGCAACACACTGTTATTAAATATAAATATTAAAATTCAAACCTGTTTACCGACGTTTGAATCCCGAAGATACAGGGAGTAAAACGACACCACGCCAACACGAAGTCATGTGTTGTTCAGGCAACAAAATGCCATTCACTTTAGTGGGTAAAATCAATGAAAGTCTTGATTGTTGAAAGTGAGTTCTCTCGTCGGGAGGCATGGACAGGTTCCGCCGTAGAGCGCCTGGCCTGTGAACTGCAAAAACAGGATGTGTCCGTCATTCGCTCCCAAAGCTTTGATGACGCCTGCTCTATTCTCTCGGCCAATGAAGCCATTGACTGCCTCATGTTCAGCTATTTTATGAAACAGCAAGATGAACATCAGGGAGTACAGCAGCTGCTAGGGAAACTGCGCGAGCGCCAGCAAAACGTGCCGGTATTTCTATTAGGTGAGCGTGAACAGACGACGGCTAAAATTTACAGCACGCAGTTGGAGAACGTTGATGAGTTCGTCTGGATCCTTGAAGACAGCGCCGAATTTATCGCAGGCCGTGCCATCGCGGCAATGACGCGTTACCGCCAACAGCTTCTGCCCCCGCTGTTTTCCGCACTGATGAACTACAGCAACCTTCATGAATACTCCTGGGCCGCTCCGGGGCATCAGGGTGGCGTGGGTTTTACCAAGACCCCTGTCGGCCGCCATTATCATGATTTTTACGGTGAAAACCTGTTTCGTACCGATATGGGCATTGAACGTACCTCGTTGGGTTCACTGCTCGATCACACCGGCGCTTTCGCAGAGAGCGAGAAGAATGCCGCCAGAGTCTTTGGCGCAGATCGTTCATGGTCAGTGGTTGTCGGGACTTCAGGCTCCAACCGCACAATCATGCAAGCCTGCATGACCGCAAAGGACGTGGTGATTATCGATCGCAACTGCCATAAATCAATTGAGCAGGGGCTGATTCTGACCGGGGCAAAACCTGTGTATATGGTGCCAAGCCGCAACCGTTACGGCATCATCGGTCCGATTTATCCGCAGGAAATGACCCCGGCGGCACTGGAAGATAAGATTGCCCAAAGCGTGCTGGCAAGTGACAAAACTGGCCAACGCCCCGCTTATACCGTGGTGACAAACTGTACCTATGATGGCGTCTGCTACAACGCAAAAGAGGTACAAAGCCTGCTGGAACAGAGCTGCGATCGCCTGCACTTTGACGAGGCCTGGTATGGTTATGCTCGCTTCAACCCAATTTATGCCGACCATTACGCCATGCGCGGCGCGCCAGGCGATCGCCAGGGCCCGACCGTGTTTGCCACACACTCGACCCATAAACTATTGAACGCGCTTTCGCAGGCTTCCTATATTCACGTCCGCGAAGGGCGCGGAGCAGTCAACTTTGCCCGGTTTAACCAGGCGTACATGATGCATGCCACGACTTCGCCGCTTTATGCCATCTGCGCATCCAACGACGTTGCGGTTTCCATGATGGACGGTAACGGTGGGCTTTCGTTGACGCGAGAAGTCATTGATGAAGCGATAGATTTCCGCCAGGCCTTGGGCCGCCTTTATCGTCAGCACACGCAAAATGGCGAGTGGTTCTTCAAACCCTGGAACAAGGAAACCTTCACCTGCCCTGACTCCGGCACGGAAATGCCCTTTGAAGAGGCGCCCGCCGACCAGCTGGCAACCGATCAATCGTTCTGGGTAATGCACCCCGAAGACAGCTGGCACGGTTTCGCGAACCTGCCCGATAACTGGAGCATGCTGGACCCGATTAAAGTGAGCCTGCTGACACCAGGTATGGGCGATGATGGCCAGTTGCTGGAGCGCGGAGTACCGGCCGCCCTGGTGACCGCATGGCTTAGCCGCCATGGCATCGTTCCAACCCGCACCACCGATTTTCAGATAATGTTCCTGTTTTCGATGGGCGTAACGCGCGGCAAGTGGGGCACGCTGGTCAACACGCTGTGCTCGTTTAAGCGCCATTACGATGAAAATACTCCGCTCAGCGAGGTCATGCCGGAACTGGAAAGAGCACATCCGCAGGTTTACACCGGCCTTGGCGTACGCGATTTAGGCGAACAAATGTTTGGCTGGTTAAGGGAAAATAACCCCGGCGAAAAACTGAACCGCGCTTATTCTGCTTTGCCGCAGACTAATATAACTCCCCGTGCGGCTTATGAAGCCATTGTTGAGGATAATGTTGAGCGCGTCGCATTGGATAATTTAACCGGGCGTATTTCTGCGAACTCGGTTATTCCTTATCCACCGGGTATTCCGATGCTCCTTTCCGGCGAAAACTTCGGTCACGAAGACAGCCCACAAATAGGCTACCTGCGTGCACTGCAATCATGGGATCACCAGTTCCCAGGATTTGAGCATGAAACAGAAGGCACCGAAATCATGAACGGCAATTACTACGTCATGTGTATTAAAAACTAGTTTTGTTTTACTTTCCTGAGTTTTTCGCGGGTACACTTCCCCGCGATTTTTTTTACCCTTCGAACGAATATTTACAGTATCGTATAATATTTTTTACAGCATAAAATGCTCCATCAACCTTGATTATTAGTCTGAGAATGATATTTTTATGTTATTTCCGGTTAACCCCTAGCCACTTTAAATAACCGGGTTTAGTCAGCGATTTAACACGGTATTCAGGAGCCAGACGATGAGACTTTGCAGTAGCAAAGCTTGTGTTATTGTATTAACAGAATCAAATACATGGATTCGCATAAATAATAATGAACCCTTTCTACTGCCCGCTAACCACCTTATCCTGATGGCGGCAGAAGGTAATCACATTGAATTTTCCACACTAAACAGAACGTTTATCGCCCACGTCGACAGACAAATTATAAAAGCATACCTACGCTTTATTGATAAAACGCTCACGGGGATCTCACTGTCATCGCGCCTGGCACCGCCTTTCATCACTCGGCCGTGCCGTACACCGGATATTTTCAAGCAGGCTGCGGCCCACAGCATGATGCAGACCAACGACCCTTGTGAAATTGAACGCACGCGCTCACTGCTTTTTACCGTCATTTCGATCTTTCTTGATGATGTACATCTGCTGCCTTTATTAATAAACATGCTCCCGCCTAACACCTGCGAGCGTGTTCGCACCATTATTAACAGCGATATTAAAAAAGAATGGTATCTGGACTCCGTCGCCAAATGTTTGTTTATGAGCTCAAGCCTTCTCAAGAAAAAACTAAAAAAAGAACAAACCAGCTATAGCCAGATCGTAACGGAATGTCGAATGCAATTAGCCACCGAGCAATTGCGAAGCCAAACGAAAAACATCAATACCATTTCGCAGAACTGCGGCTACCACAGCCCATCCCATTTTATTTCCGTGTTCAAATCTTTTTATGGCATGACGCCCCTGCACTATGCCAACCAGTTACGTCAGGAAAACACCATTCACACCCCTGAGAGATTATAATTTCGGACATATTTTTATCGCAAACAGCGATACCCCACGGTGATTTCCAATACCATTCAGAACTTCGCGTTATCATCTTCTGCGATATTTACATCGCTATTTAAGGAGATGACAATCATGTCGAGTGTTACAGAAGCACATAAAGTTGGGTTAATTCCCGTCACCTTAATGGTGTCGGGAAATATTATGGGGTCCGGCGTTTTTCTGTTACCCGCCAATCTCGCCGCTACGGGCGGAATTGCTATTTACGGATGGGCTGTCACAATATTGGGTGCCCTGGCGCTTTCGATGGTTTATGCCAAAATGTCCTCGCTGGATCCCAGCCCGGGCGGATCCTATGCCTATGCTCGCCGCTGCTTCGGCCCATTTCTCGGCTATCAAACCAACGTGCTGTATTGGCTTGCCTGTTGGATCGGCAATATCGCGATGGTGGTCATTGGCGTAGGCTATCTGAGCTATTTTTTCCCTGTGTTAAAAGATCCTCTGGTGCTGACGCTGACCTGCGTCGCCGTACTGTGGATTTTCGTGTTGCTGAACATTGTCGGGCCCACCATGATCACTCGGGTACAGGCCGTTGCCACCGTGCTGGCACTGGTGCCTATCGTGGGGATCGCCCTGTTCGGCTGGTTCTGGTTCCATAAAGAGACCTATATGGATGCCTGGAACGTCAGCGGTCTGGGAACTTTTGGCGCTATTCAGAGCACCCTGAACGTGACGCTATGGTCATTTATTGGTGTGGAAAGCGCCTCAGTCGCCGCCGGCGTCGTTAAAAATCCGAAGCGCAATGTGCCTATCGCTACCCTTGGTGGAGTACTGATTGCGGCGGTCTGCTACGTACTTTCCACGACGGCCATTATGGGAATGCTCCCCAACGCTGCACTTCGCGTTTCAGCTTCACCTTTCGGCGATGCCGCCCGTCTAGCTCTGGGTGACACTGCCGGTGCCATTGTGTCCTTTTGTGCCGCTGCGGGCTGTCTTGGCTCACTTGGAGGCTGGACGTTGTTGGCAGGTCAAACGGCCAAAGCCGCGGCGGATGATGGTTTATTCCCGGCCATTTTTGCCCGCGTGAACAAAGCCGGGACGCCTGTCGCCGGTCTGCTGATCGTCGGCGTGTTGATGACGATTTTTCAGTTCAGCAGCATCTCACCCAACGCTGCGAAAGAGTTTGGTCTGGTTTCCTCTATTTCGGTTATTTTCACTCTGGTACCGTACCTTTATACCTGCGCAGCCTTGCTCTTGCTCGGTCACGGGCATTTCGGTAAAGCCCGCCCACTCTATTTACTGATCACCGCGATTGCTTTTGCTTACTGCATCTGGGCCGTCGTGGGTTCAGGCGCAAAAGAGGTTATGTGGTCCTTTGTCACGCTGATGGTCATCACCGCTTTTTATGCCCTCAACTACAACCGCATCCATAAAAACCCCTATCCACTGGATACCCCTGGCGGTCAACAATAACGCTCGTCATCCATAAAAAAATGGACCGCAATGCGGTCCATTTTTTTATTTCTGGTAAAAGTTAAAATGCTTTCTTAATTTCCTTTTTGACATCATTTTTGAACTCACTAATTTTTGACTGCGGTTTGTCTTTGCACAGTTTCAATGTCAAAGGAACGGCGATGGTATCTGTTTCCTGAAGAGATACATAATCGCCACCTTTCATTTCTTGATCGTCATTGAAAACCCAGAAGGCCACCGGGGACATCGTCTGCGGGTTGAGGTCAACAAACTCCTGGCAGGTCATGTCCTTGGCTGGCTTCTCAGCGGCGACGGCGCTCAGTGTGCAGGTGCTCAGCAGCGCGGTCGCAATAATAGCCAGATTCGAAGATAAATATTTATTAAGCATTGTAGACTCCGTTAAATCTCAATAAGTTATGAGGTAAATTCCAGAGTCAAAATACGCTTCATTATGTTTTATTCAACGCTGTACCAAACGTGTTGACCGAAAGTCTTATTATTATGCCCAGAACTGTTATCTTGTCTTTCGCCCGCAAACAAAGATGCCGGGTAAAAAAAGCGACGCACGTTGGCGTAATGCTTGTCAGTTAAGCCCTTTTTAAGCCCGGTGAACCGTTGCGCGCCTTCTGGTTCACGCTTTCCTTTCACGTCCCGGCAACGGGCGCACGAAGGGGGCGGCCAGTCGCCGCCGCCCCCTTCACCCCCGGGCTCTGGC
>DASXML010000086.1:0-183247 GCA_036495715.1 Scandinavium sp. | reverse complement strand
CAGAGCCCGGGGGTGAAGGGGGCGGCGGCGACTGGCCGCCCCCTTCGTGCGCCCGTTGCCGGGACGTGAAAGGAAAGCGTGAACCAGAAGGCGCGCAACGGTTCACCGGGCTTAAAAAGGGCTTAACTGACTGACATTACTGATAAACAGGGCCTTTTCGTTTCGTACAGAAAAGTGAAAAATCAGTCTTTATTCTGCAGTTCGTTGATGTTCTGCTCCAGCTTACGAATAAGCCCAAGCAGTAAATCCAGTTCTTCAGGTGAGATGCCGGCGAGAATCTCTCCCCGCGTCTTACGGATAACCGCTTCCATATCTTCAATCAGCGGTTCTGCTTTTTCAGTCAGCTTAATGCGTTTAGCACGACGGTCATTGGCGCAGGTCTGACGTGAAATCAGGCCTTTTTCTTCCAGTTGATCCAACGTACGGACCAGTGAAGGCTGCTCAATACCAATCGCTTTAGCCAGCTGAATTTGAGACTGTTCAGGCGGCAACTGATGAATATTATGCAGTGTCACCCAGTGAGTCTGTGTTAATTCCAGAGGTTTCAGGCGATGGTCAATTAGAGCACGCCAAATACGTACCAGTCGTGCCAGATCAGAACCCAGTGGCGATTCCAATTTCATCTCCTTATAATTAGCTTGCTAAGTTATTATACTGATTTTAGAATAGTGTGCAGCATTTAAATGACCAAAACAAATGTATTGCCGCGTCCCCGCAGACTGACACAATGATTTACACTACTTGCTATTCTGACGCATCGCGCCCTTTAACCCGCAACGATGCCTTTGCAAAGGATTTTTGCTCGTGAAGCTAACGCTCAATACACCGGGACTTCCCCTACAGGACTTGATTGTCGGGGCCAACATCTATTTTCCGCCGCTGTTCAAGGCGGTTCTGCTCGGCTTTCTCGTCTGGCTTCTGGCCCATCGCCTGCTGCGTGATTGGATGTATGCGGGTGATGTGTGGCATCCGCTGCTAATGGATCTTTCCCTCTTCGCGCTGGCGGTATGCCTGGCGTTAGTTCTGATTGTGGCGTGGTAAAATAACTCGATGAAAAAGCTAAAATACTTCTCTACGCTGCTGGTCGCGGCTCTGGCGCTAATTGCAGTCTGGCTAGTCTGGAACTATTACATGCAATCCCCGTGGACACGTGACGGCAAGATTCGAGCCGAACAGGTTAGCATCACGCCGCAGGTCTCTGGCAGCATCACCGAGCTTAATGTGCGCGATAACCAGCAGGTTAAAGCGGGAGAAACGCTGTTCCGCATCGATGCCACCCCTTTTCGCATTGCGGTCATGAATGCTCAGGCACAGTACGCAAAAGCGTTGTCTGATATGGCTAAAGCGCATTCAGACAGCGACAAAGCGCTGGCTGATATGGCTAAAGCGCGCCGTGAAGCCAACCGCCGCCGTGATTTACCTAAAAACTTTATCTCGGCCGAAGATCTCGACACGGTAAACATTGCGCTGCAAACAGCAAAAGCGAACGCCGAAGCGGCTAACGCCAATGTAGCCGCGGCTAAAGCGAGCGCAGATGCCGCCAATGCCGCTCTCGAACACGCCAATTGGCAATTGTCGCAAACAAAAGTGAAAGCGCCTGTTGATGGTTGGGTCACCAACATGTCGACACGCACCGGAGATTACGCCTCCGTTGGGCGACCGGTGTTTGCACTGATCGATAGCCATTCCTTCTATGTCGTCGGCTACTTTGAAGAAACGAAACTGCGTCATATTCATGCAGGCGGCCCGGCAAGCGTAGTACTGTACAGTAATGGTCAAACGTTACAGGGTCACGTCGCCAGCATTGGTCGCGCCATCTCTGACCAAAGTGTCGGCCCTGAAGGCAGCCTGATTGCAGATGTTAAACCGACGATCCCGTGGGTTCGTCTGGCCCAGCGCGTCCCTGTTCGCATCGAGTTCGACAAACTCCCTGACGATGTCATCCTCGTGTCCGGGACAACCTGCACCGTGTCGATTGGCGGTCAGTAATGAATTTACAGGCGCTCACCTGGCAGTCGCTTCCGTGGGTAAAAGCGACGCGTCCTCAATGGCGATACGCTTTGCGCAATGGCCTCGCGATGTGTTTGGCTCTGAGTTTTGCCTATTACATCAATCTTGATCAGCCCTATTGGGCGATGACGTCCGCCGCAGTGGTCAGTTTCCCCACCGTCGGCGGCGTTATCAGTAAAAGCTTAGGCCGTATCGCCGGAAGTCTGTTGGGCGCGCTGGCGGCAATCTTGATAGCCGGACATGCCATGACCGATCCGTGGCTGTTTCTGCTGAGCCTGTCGGCGTGGATTGCCTTCTGTACCTGGACCTGTGCGATGTACATGAACAACGTCGCGTATGCGTTCCAATTGGCCGGTTATACCTGTGCGATCATCGCTTTCCCAATGGTCAATCTGGTGGATGCCACGCATCTTTGGGAAATTGCCCAAGCCCGCGTCTGTGAAGTCATTCTCGGTATTTTATGCGGGGCGCTGATGATGATGGTGCTGCCCAGTACCTCCGACGGCACCACGCTCCTGACCGCGCTGAAAAATATGCACGCGCGTATTCTGGAACACGCCAGCCTGCTATGGCAGCCAGAAACCACCGACGCTATCCGAACCGCGCATGAAAGTGTCATCGGTCAAATCCTGACCATGAATCTGTTGCGCATTCAGGCGTTCTGGAGTCACTACCGTTTCCGTCGTTCAAACAGCCTGTTGAACTATCTCCTGCATCAACAATTACGCCTGACCAGCGTCATTTCCAGTCTGCGGCGAATGCTGATCAATTGGCCTGAATCGCCTGCCAATACGCGTGCTGTGCTGGAGAGTTTGCTCGCAGAACTCGCAAAGCCTGGCGCGGATGCCTATACCGTCGCGCGAATTATTGCGCCGTTAGCCCCGCAAGACCCCATGGATTACCGACATCACGCCTTTTGGCAACGGTTACGCTATTTCTGTCGCCTGTATCTGACGTCAAGCCGCTGGTTAAGACGGCTAGAAAATGCGTCGGCTATTACCGAGTTTGACGTGCCTGCCGCACCTGCGCTAACGCGCAGGACCGACCATGCCGAAGCATTATGGAACGGCATTCGCACCTTTTTCGCCCTGATTATGGTCGGCGCGTGGACCATCAACACCCAGTGGTCGTCTGGCCCGGCGGCACTGACGCTGGCCGCGATCTGCTGCGTACTCTTTTCTACTTCGCCCTCGCCGTTTAATTCGCTGACGTTGCTGCTGCGCACGCTGCTTTTACTGTCGCTGTTCAGCTTCGTGGTGAAGTTTGGCCTGATGGTGCAGTTAAGCGATCTCTGGCAGTTCCTGTTATTCCTGTTTCCACTGATCGTCACGATGCAACTTTTTAAGCTGCAAATGCCGAAGTATGCCGGGTTATGGGGACAACTGGTGGTGTTTATGGGGTCGTTCATTTCGGTGACCAATCCACCGGTTTATGATTTTGGCGGGTTCCTGAATGACAATCTGGCGAAAATCATCGGTGTAGGTTTGGCGTGGCTGGCCTTTGCCGTGCTGAAACCGGGGTCTGACGCGCGAAAAAGTCGACGGCATATTCGGGCGTTACGGCGTCACTTTGTTGATCAGTTAAGCCGTCACCCACAGCAAAGCGAACATGAATTTGAGTCACTGGTGTACCACTACATCAGCCAGCTCAGCAGCAGCCAGGATGCCCTTGCCCGCCGCTGGCTTCTGCGTTGGGGCGTCGTATTGCTGAACTGTACGCATGTGGTGTGGCAATTGCGCAGTTGGGAAACCCGTTCTGACCCCCTGGTGCAAGTGCGCGACCTGTGCATCAGCCTGTTGCGTGATGTGATGAGCGAGCGCGGCGTGCAGCAACGACCATTGGCCTCGGCGCTGGCTGAACTCAAACGGATTTACGAAGCGTTAGGCCATCACCACCAGCCTGCTGCCAGAGAACTGGCAGCGATTATCTGGCGGCTCTACTGCTCGCTGTTACAGCTCGAACAGGCACCGGTGTCGGGCACTATCGAAGAATGAACTACTTAATTACGCCACAGGCAAAGCGCACACCTCCACCACCTAATGGTTTTGGTTGATCGGACATGTTATCTCCCCCGACGTGGATCATCAGCGCTTTGCCTTTAATCTCATCGAGTTTTTTCAACCGCGGTGCCAGCACCGGCTGTGTGGCTTTCCCATCGTTGTTCACCACTAACACCGGTAAATCGCCAAGATGCCCCATTCCGTTTGGCCCTTCATGCTTCCCGGAATGATGCGGGTCAAAATGTCCCCCCGCAGCTTCTGCCGCACTGGGTTTTCCTTCTTTCATCGCGGGCTGACAACTGCCGTTAGCATGAACATGAAAACCATGTTCACCAGGGGGTAGCGCTTTGAGATCGGGCGCAAATTCGAGGCCTTTATCGGTCTCGGTGATTTGCACTTCACCGATAGATTGCCCGACGGCCTGTGATGTCACCAAATTCATCTCTACGTCGGTACTGGCGGCGTAAGCGCCGGTGGAAATGGCAAGGGTTAATAACGTGAGGGTTATTCGCTGCATAGAACCTCCAAAAAAAGAAAGTGTCCCTGGTAAGTCTAAACCAGGAACACTTTTTTGGACGGAGCGTCAGCATAAAGCGGGATTAAGGCACGTCGTAACCGAGTGCGGCCTTACGAATGCGGAACCACTGCTGGCGGGTCATGTCGAGATTTTCGGCGGCAATGGCAGAACGCACACGTTCAATTTTGCCAGAACCGATGATCGGCAGCGGCTGAGATGGCAGACGCATCACCCAGGCGTAAACCACCTGTTCAATACTTTCGGCGTTCAGTTCTTTCGCCACCTGCGCCAGTTCATCGCGCAGCGGCTGGAATTTCTCGTCGTTGAACAGACTCCCGCCACCGAGGCAAGACCACGCCATCGGGCGCACACGCAGCTGTTGCAGCTGATCAAGCGTGCCGTCAAGCAGCAGCGGCTGATGCACGGGGGAAAGCTCAACCTGGTTTGTCGCCAGCGTAAACGGCAGGCGCGACTGCAACAGGGAGAACTGCGCCGGGGTAAAGTTGGAAACACCAAAATGACGCACTTTGCCGCTCTGATGCAGCTCGGTGAACGCTTCTGCCACGTCGTCAGCATCCATCAGCGGATCCGGACGGTGGATCAGCAGCAAATCAAGCACGTCGATCGCCAGATTACTTAAAGACTGTTCGGCGCTGCGTACAATATGGTCTTTGTCGGTGATGTAGTGACCAATGGCGTTTTCCGCACGTGCCGTGGTGGCAATACCGCACTTGCTGACCACTTCCATCCGTGAACGCAGATGCGGAGCCAGTTTCATCGCTTCGCCAAAAGCGGCTTCACACAGGTAGCCACCGTAGATATCGGCGTGATCGACGGTGGTAATACCAAGGTCAAGATGCTCTTCAATAAAGCTGACCAGCTGCTGCGGGGACATGTTCCAGTCCATCAGACGCCAGTAGCCCATCACAAAGCGGGAGAATTCCGGGCCGTTTGGCGCGAGGGTAATACGCTGAACCATAGGTGCTTCCTCAACAGAAAATTTCATCGAGTATACGCACATTTAGCGTCAAAACAGTGAAGGCTGATCAGGTTCTTCAGGTAAAGCGGTTTTGTTTGCGCGGATTTTGCGCAGCAGACGCTGACGGCAGAGGCGGATCACGTCCTGCTTTTGCGCATCATTGAAATTTTGCCAGTTGAAACGCTCGTCGCGGCTGCGCATACAGCCACGGCAATAACCGCGTTCGTCGGACTGACAAATGCCCCGGCACGGGCTTTGTACCGGGAAAAACTCCAGTTGTTCTGCCACACCGCCCCCTGTTATCTGCTTCCTCTCATTGAAGCCTGATAATGCCCATCCTGCAACCAACAATCATTTATCACTTGCATTAGACCAATCGGTCTACTACATTGAGCCGTATGAACAGACACACCGAACACGACACCCGCGAACATATCCTCGCTACCGGCGAGCGCTTATGTATGCACCGCGGCTTTACCGGAATGGGATTGAGCGAGTTGCTGAAAACGGCGGAAGTGCCGAAGGGTTCGTTTTATCACTATTTTCGATCTAAAGAAGCGTTTGGTGTCGCGATGCTGGAACGTCACTACGCTGATTATCACCTGCGTCTGGCGGAGCATTTTGCTCACGGCAGCGGGAACTATCGCGACCGTTTATTAGCGTACTATCAGCAAACGCTGAATCAGTTTTGCCAACAGGGCATTATCAGCGGCTGTCTGACGGTAAAACTCTCCGCAGAAGTGTGTGACCTCTCGGAAGTTATGCGTACGGAAATGAACAAAGGGGCCAGTCAGATTATCGTCCTGCTGACCCATGCGCTTGAAGAAGGACATAAAGAAAAGAGTCTCACCTTCCACGGTGATGCGCATACCCAAGCCGAAGTGTTGTATTCACTCTGGCTGGGAGCCAATCTTCAGGCCAAAATTTCACGCAGTGCGACGCCGCTGGAAAGCGCGCTCGAACATGCAAAGACTATGATTGCCACGCCTGGCTTGTAACAGGCGTTTTTATTTCACGAAAATCTAGACGACCGGTCTATTCAGGAGTCACCATGTCACAAGATAAACTCTTTACCCCACTGAAAGTCGGCGCCGTAACGCTGCCAAACCGCGTGCTGATGGCACCGCTGACGCGTCTGCGCAGCATTGAACCTGGCGATATCCCTACTCCGCTGATGGGCGAATACTACCGTCAGCGCGCAAGCTCTGGTTTGATCATTTCCGAAGCGACACAAATTTCAGCTCAGGCAAAAGGCTACGCTGGCGCACCCGGTCTGCACAGCCCCGAACAAGTTGCCGCGTGGAAAAAAATCACCGCCGGTGTGCACGCTGAAAACGGTCATATGGCCGTTCAGCTGTGGCATACCGGCCGTATCTCTCACAACAGCCTCCAGCCTGGCGGTCAGGCACCGGTTGCGCCGTCTGCGCTGAGCGCTGGCACTCGCACTTCCCTGCGCGATGCCAATGGCCATGCGACCCGCGAAGACACCTCTTTGCCGCGCGCCCTTGAAACCGAAGAAATCCCGGGTATCGTGAATGATTTCCGTCAAGCGGTTGCCAACGCGCGTGAAGCCGGTTTCGACCTGGTTGAACTGCACTCGGCGCACGGTTATCTGCTGCACCAGTTCCTGTCACCTTCTGCAAACCAGCGTACTGACCAGTATGGCGGCAGCGTTGAGAACCGTACCCGTCTGGTGCTGGAAGTCGTCGACGCGGTAAGCAAAGAGTGGAACGCCGACCGTATCGGTATCCGCGTTTCGCCAATTGGTTCTTTCCAGAACACGGACAACGGCCCGAACGAAGAAGCCGATGCGCTGTACTTTATCGAAGAGCTGGGTAAACGTGGTATCGCGTATCTGCACATGTCCGAGCCGGACTGGGCGGGTGGTCAACCTTATACCGAAGAGTTCCGTCGTAAAGTACGTGAACGTTTCCACGGCCCGATTATCGGCGCTGGCGCTTATACGCCGGAAAAAGCGGAAGACCTGATTGAAAAAGGCCTGATTGACGCGGTGGCCTTTGGCCGCGCGTATATCGCCAACCCGGACCTGGTCGCACGTCTGGAGCGCAAAGCGGAACTGAACCCGCAGCGTCCTGAAAGCTTCTACGGCGGCGACGCGGAAGGTTACACCGATTATCCTACGCTCTAAACCCCGCATACCCTCATAGATTGATAGCGGCGGGTATCCGCCGCTATACTGACAGTCCTGCTTTACAAACAACACTTTAAGGGGAAGAGAATGCGCCTACTTCACACCATGCTGCGTGTTGGCAATCTGCAACGTTCCATCGAGTTTTACACCAACGTGCTGGGCATGAAACTGCTGCGCACCAGCGAAAACCCGGAATACAAATACTCCCTCGCCTTCGTTGGATATGGCCCTGAGAGCGAAGAAGCGGTTCTCGAACTGACCTACAACTGGGACGTCGAAAGCTACGATCTGGGCACCGCATACGGCCACATCGCGCTGAGCGTCGATAACGCGGTGGAAGCCTGCGAACGCATCCGCAAAAACGGCGGCAACGTCACGCGCGAAGCAGGTCCAGTCAAAGGCGGCTCCACCGTCATTGCTTTTGTGGAAGATCCCGATGGCTATAAAATCGAACTGATTGAAGCCAAAGACGCTGGTAAAGGTCTCGGTGACTGACGTACTCGGGTGCTAAGGCACCCTTTTTTTGCTCCCGCTTCTGCTGCAACCACTGGCAAAATTTGCCATAATGCGCGCTACTTTTTGTAAGCCTAAGAGATCCTGATGTCCGACAACGCTCAACGTAATGCACTGTGCGACCGCTTCCGTGGTTTTTATCCAGTAGTGATTGATGTAGAAACCGCGGGCTTTAACGCCAAAACGGACGCCTTGCTGGAAGTCGCTGCTGTGACGTTAAAAATGGACGAAGATGGCTGGATCATGCCAGACAGCACACTGCATTTTCACGTTGAACCTTTCGAGGGGGCAAATCTGGTCCCGGAAGCGTTGGCGTTTAATGGGATCGACCCAAACGATCCTGAACGCGGCGCAGTCAGCGAATATGATGCGCTGCACGCTATCTTTAAAGAAGTGCGTAAAGGCATGAAGGATCAGGAATGCAATCGCGCCATCATTGTGGCGCACAATGCCACCTTCGATCACAGCTTTATGATGGTCGCCGCTGAACGCGCCGGGTTAAAACGTAACCCTTTCCACCCTTTCGTGACGTTTGATACCGCCGCACTCAGCGGGCTGGCTTTAGGGCAAACCGTGTTGTCAAAAGCCTGCCTGGCGGCGGGTATGGAGTTTGACGGCAATCAGGCGCACTCGGCCCTGTATGACACCGAACAGACAGCGCAGCTGTTTTGCGAAATCGTCAACCGCTGGAAGCGCCTTGGTGGCTGGCCGTTACCGATAGCCGAAAGCGAAGCATAAAAAAAGCGACCTGATGGTCGCTTTTTTATTACCTGCCAAAAACTTATTCAGCAGCTTGCTCGTCGTCTTTGTACTTAGCCGCCGTCTCTTTGATCAGCGTCTGCAGTTCACCGCGCTGGTACATCTCAATCAGGATGTCACAACCGCCGACCAGTTCACCGTCAATCCACAGCTGCGGGAAGGTTGGCCAGTTAGCGTATTTCGGCAGCTCAGCACGGATATCCGGGTTTTGCAGAATATCGACGTAAGCAAAACGCTCACCACAGGCGGAAAGCGCCTGAACCGCCTGCGCAGAGAAACCGCAGCTTGGCAGCTTCGGGGAACCCTTCATGTACAGGAGGATTGGGTTTTCAGCGATTTGGGTTTGGATTTTCTCAAGAGTCGTGCTCATTGTCTTGCTTCCTTAAACTTCTTTTTATGGCAGTAGTCAGTAAGTGTAACGCCAACGACTGCTGTCAGAAAATAACATTTTGTTCACGCATAGACATTTTACCTCTGACCTTTTGAAGTTGCCTCAAAAATGTGTTTTTATCGGCCTGGAAGGCACAAACTTGAACATTTTCCGAGCGCATTATGTCTGCTTTGACGCATTTTTTTGCACTCGCTAACGAAACAGAACGATGGATGCAAAAAGTATATTAACAATTAGGGTTTTTATGCATTAGAATCGACTCGCTTTGTCAATCATACCCAGGCATGACTGTTTGCCTGCCTAACAGAGGAACGCTCAGTGGCGCGGATAAATAAAATTTCGATCACGCTCTGTGCTTTACTGTTTACATCGTTATCTATTACACCTTTGTCTCATGCGTCGGAACAGGCGCGTACATCTGCATCTCAAAAGTCGCATCAGGCCAAAGCAGACCGTAAAAAGAAAACGACCGGCAGCAAAACAAAGACCACCGCCAAAAACACCAGCAAAAAGAAAACCAGTACCGTAAAAGAAAAAACGGTCGCGAAAACGTCAAAAACAACGCCCTCCAGTAAAACCGCTTCTACACGCAAAACGCAAAGCCCAGCATTGAAATCTGCCTCAGCCAAAATGGTGCAAAAATGCAGCATTCGCAAAGGGCATAAAAAGAAATGTGTTAGCGAAAAACCTTTGACGATTGCAGATGCACACAAAGCCCGCGTGCAGAAAGCGCAAAAGACGGCGATGAATAAATTGATGGGCCAGATTGGCAAGCCGTACCGTTGGGGTGGCACATCGCCGCGTACCGGTTTCGATTGCAGCGGTCTGGTCTATTACGCGTATAAAGATTTGGTGAAATTCCGCATTCCGCGCACGGCGAACGAAATGTACCACCTGCGGGATGCCCGTTCTGTTGACCGTGGTGAACTGCAAAGTGGCGATCTGGTGTTCTTCCGCACCCGTGGCCGTGGAACGGCTGACCACGTCGGCGTGTATGTTGGCAACGGAAAATTCATTCAGTCGCCACGTACTGGGCGCGATATTCAAATCACATCCCTGAGCGAAGATTACTGGGCAAACCACTACGTTGGCGCACGCCGCGTCATGACGCCGAAAACCATTCGCTGATCCCTGCCCTGTCAATGTCTCTGCAGGGTAAGTTCCTCTTTAGCCACATCTTTTAATTTGCTACTCTGTCCCTACTCGATACAAGGTTATTGGGTAATAAAATAATAGGGAGAAGAAGCAATGTCATTCGAATTACCTGCATTACCGTATGCAAAAGACGCCCTGGCGCCGCACATTTCCGCTGAAACGCTGGAATACCACTACGGCAAACACCACCAGGCCTATGTGACCAACCTCAACAACCTGATCAAAGGCACGGCTTTTGAAGGCAAAACCCTGGAAGAGATCGTTCGCACTTCCGAGGCTGGCGTCTTCAACAACGCCGCACAGGTATGGAACCACACCTTCTACTGGAACTGCCTGGCACCCAATGCCGGTGGCGAACCAGCAGGCGAAGTCGCCGCCGCTATCAACGCAAATTTCGGTAGCTTTGCCGAGTTTAAAGCGCAGTTTACCGACGCCGCTATCAAGAATTTCGGTGCAGGCTGGACCTGGCTTGTGAAGAAAGCAGACGGCAAACTGGCTATCGTGTCGACGTCTAACGCGGGCACACCGCTGACGACCGACGCGAAGCCGTTACTGACCGTGGACGTGTGGGAACATGCGTATTACATCGACTACCGCAACGCCCGCCCGAACTATCTCGAGCATTTCTGGGCGTTGGTAAACTGGGAATTTGTCGCGAAGAACCTGGCGGCGTAATACCTTGCCCGACGGCTCACCGTCGGGCGTATTATCAGTTGCTGGACAATACCTCTTCCGCCTGGTGACGACCACTGAACAGCACCACCAGCAGGGCAATACCTGCGATGATAGCGCCCATCACCGGAACAAAACTGTAGCCTAACCCACCCGAGATAACCGCCCCGCCCGCTGCTGCGCCCAGCGCATTCCCCAGGTTGAACGCACCAATATTCACGGATGAAGAGAGGCCCGGCGCTTCGTGCGCTACTCGCATCACACGCATTTGCAGTGGAGGCACCACCGCAAAGGTCGCCGCACCCCAAATGACCATGCTGACTGCTGCACCGATTTCGTTTTGCGCAAGCCACGGGATCGACACCATGATAACGATCAGCAGTGACAGAAAACCTTTCAGCGTGCCGGTGACCGAGCGGTCAGCAAACTTACCGCCCAAATAGTTACCGATAGAGAAACCCACGCCGATCAGCACCAACATCGCGGTAACGAACAGCGGAGATGCGGACGTTATGGTATGCAGCACCGGAGAGATATAGGTGTAGAGCGTAAACATCGCACCCGCACCAAGAACCGTGGTTAACAGTGCCGTCAATACTTGTGGACGCATCAGCACCGACAGTTCCTTCTTCACATCCGGACGCTCCCCACTACTGCCTTTCGGTAACGAGAACCACAGACTCAGCATCGCCACCAGCCCCAGACCGGCCGTTGCCAGGAACGACATGCGCCAGCCGATGGTTTCACCGAGCCATGTCGCCGCAGGAACACCACCGATATTGGCAATTGTCAGCCCCATAAACATGGTTGCCACCGCGCTCGCCTGCTTGTGCTTCGGCACCACGCTTGCGGCCACGACAGAGCCAAGCCCGAAGAAAGCACCGTGGTTAAGACTGGTGATAATGCGTGAGAGCAATAGCGTCGTGTAATCCGGCGCGATAGCCGAGAGAACATTACCGAGGGTAAAGATCGCCATCAGGAAAATCAGTGCATTACGACGCGCGCGATGTGAAAGCAGCAGCGTCATCAACGGTGCGCCGACCATCACGCCAATGGCATACGCACTAATCAGCATGCCCGCCACGGGGATCGACACATCAACACCTTTCGCGATGACGGGCAGCAAACCCATCGGCGAAAATTCGGTAGTGCCTATGCCGAACGCCCCTATTGCCAGTGCAAGGAGGGGAAAATTGATTTTCATGTAACGACTCCGGTAAACGCTCCACGCAGGAGGATGCGAAAGCAGAAGCCAAAAGCATGACACCAATCACAAAAAAACAAAAGTAAACAGAATGGCAAAAGTTTTTTGCGAATTTGATAACAATCAGAAAGGAATGGAGACGGAGGAAGAGAGCTCTCCCTCCGGATAAATCAGTGCAGGACGGCGGTTAATGCGGCGCAAACAATCAGTGCCAGTGCAATCACGGTCGTCATCAACGAGAATTTCAGATCGGTACTCATCAATTTTTCTCCTTTTAATCCCCACAACAAAAGTGAGCTTGCTCATTTTTGCATAATTATAGACAAAAATCTTCCAGGTTATGGGCGGATAGCGATTTTTCTCTTTCCCTTTGCCTCGGAATCAGACAAAATTCCACGCTAATTTAAAAGCGTATCAGCCATTGACCCCCTCCCGTCGTTTTGTGTCGTTTCCCGGCGTACCGCAATTCAAATGAATTGCATTAAGGGTGTGTGAAGGCAAACGTTTTCGTGTCGGTAATCAGGCGTATGGAAAGGGTCTGGAGTGAGAACGAATGGCAACAATTAAAGATGTAGCGAAGCGCGCAAACGTTTCCACTACAACTGTATCACACGTAATTAACAAGACACGTTTTGTGGCAGAAGAGACGCGCAACGCGGTGTGGGCAGCTATCAAAGAGCTGCACTACTCCCCGAGCGCCGTGGCCCGTAGCCTGAAAGTTAATCACACCAAAACAATTGGCCTGTTAGCCACCAGCAGTGAAGCGGCCTATTTTGCCGAGATTATTGAAGCTATTGAGAAAAACTGTTTCGAAAAAGGCTATACCCTGATCCTTGGGAACGCCTGGAACAATCTTGAGAAACAGCGCGCGTACCTGTCGATGATGGCGCAAAAGCGCGTCGATGGCCTGCTGGTGATGTGTTCCGAATATCCGCAGTCAGTGCTTGAGATGCTTGAAGAGTACCGTCATATTCCGATGGTGGTGATGGACTGGGGCGAATCGAAAGCCGATTTCACCGACTCAGTTAATGACAACGCTTTCCAGGGAGGCTATATAGCGGGTCGGTATCTGGTCGAGCGTGGTCATCGCGACATCGGTGCAATCCATGGTCCTATGGAGCGTAACACGGGCGCGGGGCGTCTGGCGGGCTTTATGAAAGCAATGGAAGAAGCACAGGTAAATGTGCCAGAAAACTGGATTGTACAGGGCGACTTTGAACCTGAATCCGGTTATCGCGCAATGCAGCAAATTCTTGCGCAACAACCACGCCCTACCGCTGTTTTCTGTGGTGGCGACATCATGGCAATGGGCGCATTGTGCGCGGCTGATGAGATGGGCTTACGCGTGCCGCAGGACATTTCCGTCATCGGTTACGATAACGTACACAACGCCCGTTTCTTCACGCCGGCGTTGACCACCATTCACCAGCCGAAAGATTCGCTGGGTGAAGCCGCGTTTGACATGCTGCTGGACCGTATCGTCAATAAGCGCGAAGAATCGCAGTCGATTGAGGTGCACCCGCGCCTGATTGAACGCCGTTCAGTTGCAGACGGTCCGTTCCGCGACTATCGCCGTTAATACCCTCAGGAGCCGGTCATTCCGGCTCCTGTAGCCATTCTTTATTCAACGTTTCGCTATCCCCCAAATACGCCAGCAGCCAGCTCAGCGCCGGTGACATGTCGTTTTGTTGCCACGTCAGACAACAGGCTGCATCCGGGAACGGATTTTCCAGTTCCAGCGCGACCCATTCGCCGCTGTCGATATACGGACGCGCAAAATGTGTCGGCACCATTCCGGCACACAACCCCGCCGAAAGACAGGTCGCGGAAGACTCCCAGTCCGGCACCACAATCCGTTTTTGATTATCCAGCAGCCAGGTGATCCGCTTCGGTAACGAGCGGGAAGTGTCTTCACGCACCAGCGACGGCCAGTTGCGCAACACATCGTCGCTCAGCGGCCCGTCCATTTGCGCCAACGGATGCTGGCTTGACACTACACAGTTCCAGCTCAGCATGCCCATATCGCGAAACGCGTAACGTCCCCCAACGGGGATCGCCTGCGTCGCACCGATCGCCAGTTCAACACGCCCATCAGAGAGCGCATCCCAGACGCCGTTGAACACTTCCTGAAAGACGCACAGCTCGACGTCCTGAAAATGGCGATAGAAATCAACAATCAGCTGGCGCGTACGCTCAGGGCGAACGATGTTATCCACGGCGATAGCCAGATTGCCTCGCCAGCCGTTGGCGATTTGTTGGCATTGTTGGCGGGTGATCTGCATTTTTTTGATAACAGAGCGCCCTTCCTTCAAAAACCAGACCCCGGCGGGCGTTAATTCCACATCGCGATGGCGGCGTTCAAACAGCGGAACGGCCAGCCACTCTTCAAGCTGACGCACAGTGTAACTTACGGCAGAAGGCACACGGTGCAGCTCTTGCGCCGCTGCACTAAAGCTGCCGTTGCGGGCCACCGCATCCACGACTTCAAGAGAATATTCGGACCACATAATCTGCCTGCAAAAAATTTGAACTCACCCGACAAATATTAGCGGTTCACAAGCGAAGTTGCACTCCCTACACTCTGCTGCCATCTACACCTGCGACGATAAAGAGAATCAACATGCAACCTGGTAAGGGATTTTTATGCTGGCTGGCCGGTCTGAGCGTACTCGGTTTTCTGGCAACCGATATGTATCTGCCTGCTTTTGCCGCGATCCAGAATGATTTACAAACGCCTGCTGCGGCGGTCAGCGCTAGCCTGAGCCTGTTCCTGGCAGGCTTTGCTTTCGCTCAGCTCTTGTGGGGACCGTTGTCCGATCGCTACGGACGCAAACCGATTTTGCTGATCGGCCTGGCGATTTTCGCCATCGGCTGTATCGGTATGCTTTGGGTTCGTGACGCAACGCTGCTTTTGGTTTTGCGCTTTGTGCAAGCCGTGGGCGTCTGTGCGGCGGCCGTGACCTGGCAGGCGATGGTCACCGATTATTATCCGGCCCAACGCACCAACCGCATTTTTGCGACCATTATGCCGCTGGTCGGGCTTTCCCCGGCGCTGGCTCCGCTGCTGGGCAGTTGGATCCTGCATCACTTCGAATGGCAGGCCATTTTTGCCACGCTGTTTGGCATTACGTTGTTATTGATGCTGCCCGCGCTGCGCCTGAAAAAACCGGTGAAGAAAGCACATAAAGAGGAACAACCGCTGACCTTTCTGACCCTGCTGCGTTCGCAGGATTATCGCGGTAATGTGCTTATTTACGCGGCCTGCTCCGCCAGCTTCTTCGCATGGCTCACCGGTTCACCCTTTATTCTTAACGCTATGGGTTACGGCCCGACGGTCATTGGCCTGAGCTATGTCCCACAGACCATCGCTTTCCTGATTGGTGGCTATGGCTGTCGCGCCGCCCTGCAAAAATGGCACGGGCAACATATGCTTCCGTGGCTGTTAGTGGCATTTGCCGTTAGCGTAGGCGGCACATTCGCGGTTGGTTTGGCGGCAGGCAGTTCGTTGACCGCTCTGCTTATTCCTTTCTGTTTGATGGCGATGGCAAACGGTGCCATTTATCCTATCGTTGTCGCTCAGGCGTTACGTCCCTTCCCTCAGGCAACTGGACGTGCGGCAGCCTTGCAGAACACGTTGCAACTGGGCCTGTGCTTCCTGGCAAGTCTCGTTGTTTCAACGCTGATTGCGACCCCGTTGTTCACCACCACCAGCGTGATGCTCGCGACGGTGATTTTGGCAGGTTGGGGCTACCGGATGCAGCGCGTTGCACAACGTGGTGAAAACGAAAATGCCGCGGAAGAGTCTCACGCATAGTATCGGCAGCGACTATGTGATAATCCGGCTATTAGGTTGCTAAGAATTTTTTATTGAATCACCGATTTTTGCGGCCTATACTGATTTCGGTGTCACATAAATACGATAAATATTAGCGATTAACGGGGGAACGGATCTCCCCCGGTTCACCATGGAAGGCCTTTCGGCAAGGGATATCTCCCTTCCTCTGTTCTACGTCGGATAGCAGATTCACGGAACGTCCGTGAGAGTTCTCACATAACCCAAAAAGCGTCTACGCTGTTTTAAGGTTCTGATCACAAGCCGCGTGATGGAGAAGCTATGAGTTCATCGTGTATAGAAGAAGTTAGTGTGCCTGATGATGACTGGTATCGAATTGTCAACGAACTGTTGAGTCGTGCCGGCATCAGGGTTAATGGTGCTTCCCCCTCGGATATTCGGGTCAATAATCCCCTCTTCTTTAAACGCGTGTTACAAGAAGGGTCGCTGGGATTAGGCGAAAGTTATATGGATGGCTGGTGGGAATGCGAACGGCTGGATATCTTTTTCCAGCAGGTGCTTCGTGCCGGTCTTGAAAGTCAACTTCCTCGCCATTTCAAAGATACGCTGCGTATCGCGGGCGCTCGCCTGCTCAATTTACAAAGTAAAAAACGCGCCTGGATTGTGGGCAAAGAGCATTACGATTTGGGCAACGATCTATTCAGTCGGATGCTTGATCCGTTTATGCAATATTCTTGCGCGTACTGGAAAGATGCAGAAACCCTGGAACAGGCGCAGGAAGCAAAACTGGATTTGATTTGCCAGAAGATGCAACTGCAACCCGGTATGCGCGTGTTAGATATTGGCTGCGGTTGGGGTGGTCTGGCCTATTACATGGCCAAACATTACGGTGTGAGCGTCGTCGGGGTCACCATCTCTGCGGAACAGCAGAAAATGGCTCAGGCGCGCAGTGAAGGGCTGGACGTGCAAATCCTGTTGCAGGATTATCGAGATTTGCAGGACCAGTTCGACCGCATCGTTTCTGTCGGCATGTTTGAACACGTCGGACCAAAAAACTACGCCACCTATTTTAGCGTCGTGGACCGAAATCTTACGCCTGACGGTTTATTCCTGCTGCACACAATAGGCTCTAAGAAAACGGATAATAATGTCGACCCGTGGATAGATAAATACATCTTCCCGAACGGCTGTTTACCCTCAGTACGCCAGATTGCGAACGCCAGTGAGCCTTACTTTGTGATGGAGGATTGGCATAATTTTGGCGCAGATTACGACACGACGTTGATGGCCTGGCATTCGCGTTTTCTGAACAGCTGGCCGGAAATTGCAGATAACTATTCAGAGCGTTTCAAAAGAATGTTTTCGTATTATCTCAACGCCTGCGCAGGTGCGTTTCGCGCGCGAGACATTCAGCTGTGGCAGGTGGTGTTCACCCGCGGGGCTGACGGCGGTTTACGCGTCGCTCGCTAGCATAAAAAACCCCGGTGTCCGGGGTTTCTTTTTTGTTGGCCTGCTTATTCTTCTGCGCCCTGCTTGTTTGTCGCGGCGTCTTTCGCGGCCATAACACGCTCAACCGTATCCACCACGGCCTGCGTCTGTGGATCGATCTCAATGTTAATTTTGTCGCCCAGTCGTTTCTTACCCAGCGTCGTGCGTTCCAGGGTCTCTGGAATCAGATGAACACAGAAACGCGTTGGCGTCACTTCGCCGACCGTCAGGCTTATCCCGTCAATACCAATAAAACCTTTATACAGGATGTATTTCATCAAAGAGGGATCCTGCACTTTGAACCAAATTTGGCGATTATTTTCAGACGTGAGGATTTTCGCCACATCGGCGGTCGTCATGATATGGCCGGACATCAAATGACCGCCAATCTCATCATTAAAACGTGCCGCGCGTTCAACGTTAACCACATCACCGACTTTCAACTCGCCCAGATTGGTTATCCGCAATGTCTCTTTCATCAAATCAAAACTGATGTGGTTGCCGTTAATTTCGGTCACCGTCAGGCAGCAACCGTTATGGGCAATCGACGCCCCAGTTTCAATACCGTCAAGCATAGGGTCCGGCATTTCAACCACATGCGTACGAAAGTTAGGTTTCTCATCGATGGACACAATTTTTGCGGTGCCCTGAACGATACCAGTAAACATGCCATTAACTCCTGTATCTTACGAGGACGGAATCATCACCGTCTTTTATATCCCGCACAATATCAGTTGCCACCCGGGCTTGCCAGTCAGGCCGTGCTCCCTGCCATTTTTTGACTGGCTAAATACCCATTACTCGCTACAATATATTCGAAAATTCCCCAGCTCTTTCTTCTTGCTGCCAGTGTCGGCGGCTTTTTTAGTCTTTTATCAACAATAACTAACAATAAAGGTACCTCCCCGTGCAAAAGTACGTCATTGAAGCGCGCCAGCTTCTCGCGCTGGCAATCCCGGTCATCATTGCGCAGGTGGCCCAAACCGCGATGGGTTTCGTCGATACGGTCATGGCAGGTGGCTATAGCGCCACTGACATGGCAGCGGTCGCCATCGGCACGTCTATCTGGCTTCCGGCCATTTTATTTGGTCACGGTCTGCTGCTGGCCCTGACGCCTGTCGTGGCACAACTCAACGGCTCAGGTCGCCGTGACCGCATTGGTCATCAAATTCGCCAGGGATTCTGGCTTGCCGGATTTGTCTCCCTGCTGGTGATGGTGGTGCTCTGGAATGCCGGTTATATCATTCACGCCATGCATAATATTGACCCGGAACTGGCGGATAAAGCCGTCGGGTATCTGCGCGCGTTGCTGTGGGGTGTGCCGGGTTATCTGTTCTTCCAGGTCTGCCGTAATCAGTGTGAAGGTCTCGCGAAAACCAAACCGGGCATGGTGATGGGTTTTATCGGCCTGTTGGTGAATATTCCGATCAACTACATCTTCATTTACGGCCACTTCGGCATGCCTGAACTCGGCGGTATCGGTTGTGGCGTGGCAACAGCATCCGTCTACTGGGTCATGTTCTTCGCCATGATTTCCTATGTGAAGCGTGCCCGCTCGATGCGCGATATTCGTACGCATGAAGGCTTAGGTAAGCCCGATTACGCCATCATGAAGCGTCTGGTGCAGCTGGGTTTGCCCATCGCACTGGCCCTGTTTTTCGAAGTCACCCTTTTCGCTGTCGTAGCGCTGTTGGTTTCCCCGTTGGGCATTATTGACGTCGCCGGGCATCAGATTGCCCTCAATTTCAGCTCGCTGATGTTCGTTCTGCCAATGTCGCTGGCGGCGGCGGTGACCATTCGCGTCGGTTTCCGTTTGGGTCAGGGTTCGACACTTGATGCGCAAACGGCGGCAAGGACCGGGCTAGGCGTGGGTGTGTGTATGGCCGTGATGACAGCAATTTTCACCGTGACGCTGCGTGAGCATATCGCGCTGCTCTACAACGATAATCCTGAGGTCGTCACCCTCGCCTCACAGCTGATGCTGCTGGCGGCGGTGTATCAAATTTCAGACTCTATCCAAGTGATTGGCAGCGGGATCCTGCGCGGTTATAAAGACACGCGCTCAATTTTCTTTATTACGTTTACCGCCTATTGGGTGCTCGGCTTACCAAGCGGCTATATCCTGGCATTAACCGACATCGTTGTACCGCGTATGGGACCGGCTGGCTTCTGGATAGGCTTTATCATCGGTCTGACTTCCGCCGCCATTCTAATGATGCTCCGCATGCGTTTCCTGCAACGTCAACCGTCAGCCATTATCCTGGCTCGCGCTGCGCGCTAAGGGTTAAGCAGTCGCTTTTGGGCGGCTGCTTTCTCGACAGTTTGCGCAGTTGTTCTGCAATCGCGTGAAAACCGGAAGAAAAGTGGCAATTGCCTCTTGCCACTTCTTCTCCCTACCGCTAATATTCGTCCCCGTTGTGCGTCCGTAGCTCAGTTGGTTAGAGCACCACCTTGACATGGTGGGGGTCGGTGGTTCGAGTCCACTCGGACGCACCATTGCGTTTATAGCTCAGTTGGTTAGAGCACCACCTTGACATGGTGGGGGTCGTTGGTTCGAGTCCAATTAAACGCACCATTTCTTTATATGCGTCCGTAGCTCAGTTGGTTAGAGCACCACCTTGACATGGTGGGGGTCGGTGGTTCGAGTCCACTCGGACGCACCATTCATGCTGTACTCTTTTCCTTCTTTCGTTTTCTGAACCACGCTCTGCTTCAGCTTTTTTTGCTCCATTTATGGACCTATAACGCCCACTACTGGGATGTCTATTTCGACCTGATGGAAAACATTAAGCTCGCGCTCGATGAAAACCATATTCAAATGCCTTCCCCACAAATGGATGTGCATGTTAACGATCTGCCTCAATCACACGCACTGCCAGACACGTATAGCGATCGCGGAATGACTCAATCTGAAAACCACGTCGGGATGAAGAGTCATTCGTGATCTGAAACACCTCTTTACGCAAAAAAAGCCACATGAAGTGGCTTTTTTACAATCGTCTTTCGCTTAACTCGCGTTTTCACAACCGGATATGCTGCGATCCAGCAGCAAATTCCCTTCTACACGCACACCAATTTTCCCGAAAATAAAGGCATGATTAAGTTGGCTCACAACCATATCGGTTAAGCCAACAGCGCAACGGTCCTGCTCGATAGCACGATCGATGGCCGTTTTCACATTTGGGATCCCCGTCGGGAATAAAATAACCGGATAGATGTCTTCAGCTGTAACCCGCTTGCCTTTCGCAAACTTCATGCTGTTGAGATTATAATTTTTACTACTGGCAACGGTTAAATCCGCGACGCGAACAGTACAACCGCTCAGCAGTAAGGCTCCTGCGATAATTAGTATTAGTTTGTTCATCAGGTACTCATAAAGATTAATGTTAAGACAGTGTCATTCATTTTTCATGCTATTCATCTTGCTAGCGGAAAAACACTCTGTTTTTGTCCATTAAAAAATTAATGCTTATGAGCCTTGAACCACCTTCCCGCCTTAATATGCAAAAACCCGCTTTACGCGGGTTTTTCATTAGCAGTCAGTTTCAGCCAGCACGAGGAGTTTTTTCTTTAGCCCCAGATCGTCTCTGACGCCATACTTGCGCATAATATTGCGCTTGTGGCTGCTGATGGTTTTCTGGCTGCGGAATAAGGCTCGAGAAATCTCAACGCCACTCTTACCTTCTCGAATAAAGCCCAGAACCTTACTTTCCGCATCAGTTAATACAATGATCCCTTCTGATGATGGAACGTGGATGGTTATCTCACGGATGAAGGGACTGAGGAATCGCTTGTTACGCATGCTCGATTCAATGATCTCACGGAAATTAAAAAAGTGCTCATCTACACACAGAATTGAACAACGACTTTCCTGGAGTAAATGTTTAATCAAACGACGTTGAGAAGCATGTACCATGACCAGCATACGCGGGCCAGGCACAGGAAATGACTCCACAAGCGCCTCTTTTTTTTCCGTTAAATCGAGAAGATACAAGTTAAGTGTCGGCTGGGTTCCCTGCGCCGTAGTGGTGATAGAATAAGACCAACCAGGGTTCGTTCTGGCAAGCTGTTCAAAGCCATGGTTAATCGCATTAAACCAGATGGTCTGATTGGACAAATATAATACATTATAGAGAGCCATAGCGTTGCCCTGCTTCATACATTGAAGATAATTGGACTATCTCAGTCAGCATTTCCAACCATTGCGCATTCGTTTCGATATTTAACGCTTCGCAAATATTATGCTTCCAGGAGAAGATCGTTTTATAACTACACTTGCGGCTATCAGCCATTTCCCTCGAAGATAACCCCGAAGCAAATTGCAGCAAAACCTCCAGTTCCGTCTGTGTCATCCGTCGAGGACGCTTTGTTACGTTACTGTTGCGGTACGAGATAGATTTAAGTCCACTCAGTTCATTCAAGGCTGGCAGCAACGCACTTCCAAGATTTTCTTCGAGGATAATTTTCCCGGCATAGAGAGTACTTAACAGTTTTTGCAACCAGAGATACTCGTCAGGAACCCAAACCAGGGTCTTCACTTTGAATGTGTTAACACTGCGGATAAAACACAGAAGATCGGGAAACGCCACACCCGCTCCACTGAGACCAACAAGCAGAATTTTGTTTTCTGCTGTGCTTGAGCACACGTTCTCAGTTAGATGAGGCAGCACGGGGAACGATTGAATGGTAGAATCGTTCCCTTCCACAAGGCTGGTAACGACCGTACGCAGCAGCATTCGGGGCTCATAAAGAAATAACACGGGCACAGTTTTGCATCCTTGAGTCATAACATCCATAGTCAGAAAATGATTACTAAGAGTAGAATAATATATTTAGATAAACTTTAAATGAAGAAGAGGGTCCAATAGTGGATCGCATAATTTTGTTCAAGTGCTAAAATTAATATTCATTTTTTAAATCATTAGTTTTGAAATCAATTAAGGATAATCGTAACCCTAGTTGTGACGTTCTGTGAGTGATGATGTTAGTCCACTGTGGGTGCACCTCAGCAGATATAAGTAGTCAAAGCCGTTAAATATTAGAGCGAAAGTTTAATTTCCTTAGTCGCATTGAAATAGTATTTGCAACCTTTGCTTAACGTTATTAATCTGCACCCATCCCGGATTGGTTCTATTATATTTTTCATAATGAGAATGCTAAGTAAACAACCTAGAACGTTCGCTTCCTCTCACAATCAATGAAACTTGTTGCGTTTTAGTTGCTGGGTAATGTGTTCGCCGCCGATAGGACCCGAGTTCTTTTGGCGTGCAGTAGGTACACTTTTCTAGCCAGTCAACATTCTCTGAGCGGATCCCTGCTGCCTGTAAATGAACCTGACAAAATGCAGGTAAATCAAACCACAAACTGTTTTCTTCGCGGGCGCGGGCACTATTGGCATTTGAGTTTCGCGGTACGTTTAAGAACAATTTCTGTTGATGCTGACGCACCTGTTCTGCAGAGGGCGTTGCCAGTAATACGTCCAGAAACGACGACGACACTTCATAACAACACGGGCGTATATGCGGGCCGATAGCGACCACGATATCCGCAGCGTCAATGCCTGCATCAGCAAACCGCTTCACGCTTTGCTGGACAATGCCCTGTGCGGTTCCTTGCCATCCGGCATGAACGCTCGCCACGAAACGTCCGTCGCGAGAAGCCATCAGCAATGGCAAGCAGTCGGCAGTAACAATGCCAATTTGTTGTCCAGATACAGCGGTAAAAACACCATCCGCGTGCGGCCTGTATTGGGGCGTTTCCGTAAAATTAAGGATGTCCGTGCCGTGAACCTGTTTGATATCGACGAGTTGGGATTTGTCGAAGGCACCAGATTCATACACATCGAGAAAGGCGTGGCGAACGCCGGGGATATCCGCCAGTAAACGAGAAAACCAGGCCATGATTATCAGTCATCGTGATGTCGTCGCCTTTAACCGTAAATCAGCGACGCCGTTCCGACAAGTCGAATGGCATCGCTGGCAACGATTAATTACAGCACCTTACTGAGAAAGGATGCGGTACGTGGGTTTTGCGGCGCGCTGAAAATTTGCTCCGGCGTTCCTTGTTCCTGAATGATGCCCTGGTCGATGAACATCACTCTGTCAGCCACTTCACGGGCAAAACCCATTTCATGCGTGACGATAACCATCGTCATCCCTTCACTGGCAAGATTTTTCATCACTTCAAGCACGTCGCCCACCAGTTCAGGGTCAAGTGCTGAAGTCGGTTCATCAAACAGCATAATCGACGGCTGCATCGCTAATGCACGGGCAATCGCCACGCGCTGTTGTTGACCACCGGAAAGGCTCGACGGCCAGGCGTCACGCTTATCACTCAACCCGACTTTCGCCAGCAGCCCTTCGGCAAACGCCACCGTATCATTGCGACTCATACCGCGAAGCGACATGGGTGCCATCATCACGTTCTCCAGCACCGTCATGTGAGGAAATAAGTTGAAGCGCTGGAACACCATGCCCACGCCTTCACGCATTTTATTCAGATCGGTTTTCTTATCGTGCACGGCGAAACCGTTTACCCTCACTTCACCTTCACTCACCGATTCCAGCGCATTCATACAGCGTAAAAAAGTGCTTTTCCCGGAACCGGATGGGCCAATAACGCAAACCACTTCCTGTGGTTCGATATCACAATCAATGCCGCGCAAAACGTGACTATCGCCGAAGTGTTTATGCAGATTTTTAATGTGAATCACTTTTGCCAAACCTCTTTTCCAGACGATTAACCAGCTGTGCCAGCACGAACGTAATGACCCAATACACCACCGAAATGGTCAGATACGGTTCCCAATAAGTTGCATACGCGCCGGAAACCGTACGTGCGGCATAGGCCAGATCGGCAAGGCCAATCGCGGAGGCGAGCGACGAATCTTTCACAATCGCAATCGCGTTGTTTCCCAGAGGCGGCAGGATCCGACGAAACGCCTGCGGCAGAATCACCTTACGCATGGTTTTCCACCACGGCATTCCGAGTGCACGCGAGGCTTCCATCTGTCCTTTATCAATCGACTGAATACCCGCGCGGAAAATTTCGGAAACGTAAGCGCCAGCGTTCAATGTAATCGCGACAATACACGACAGAAAAGCGCCGTAGTTTGAACGTATTTCACGCGCAAAATCGCTGCTCATTACGCCGCTGGTGACCAGTAAGCCGTCACGCGGATTAATCAATAACGGCACCAGCGCAAAGTGCACCACCATGATTTGCACAAACAGCGGCGTACCGCGAAATGCGCTGACGTAAAAACGCACCGGGAACTGTACCAGATAGCGCAGCACATATTTCCAGGGTCCGTGTTCCGCCTTTGCCATTCGTCCAAGGCCGAGTGTTAATCCCCACAACGTGCCGAGAAATACGCAGATAATGGTGCATTTGAGGGTCATTATCGCGCCGTCAACAAACAGCGGGCCATATTCCTCGATAATTTCCCAACGGAATCCCATCATAACTTATCCCTGAAAAAACGGCGACCGTCAGTCGTCACGATCGCCGTACAACATAAAAGAAGCGTGATTATTGGGCCGGTAATGCTGGCACATCAGTGTCAAACCAGGTCTGATAAATTTTGGCGTAAGTACCGTCAGCCACAATTTTCTTCAGACCGTCATTGAGTTTGCCGAGCAGTTCGGTATTGCCTTTCGCTACCGCGATGCCGAAATACTGGCGCTCAAATTTCGCGTCCGGCACCAGTTTGAACTGTTTTTCCGGGTGCTGTTTGATGTAGTACTTCACCACCCCGACATCGCCGACCGCCGCGCTAACGCCGTCCTCAAACAACTCCTGCAGCATCAACGGAGTGTTGTCGAAGCGTTTGATCGCCGTGCTGTTTTTGCCCAGCACATCAGAAACAACGATGTCGCCCGTGCTGGAGTTCACTACCCCAACTTTCTCGCCTTTCAGTGCCGCCAGCGATGTCACTTTGGAATCTTTTGGCACGACTATCGACTGCTCTGCCGGAAAGTAAGGTGCAGAGAAATCGACCATTTGCTTACGTTTATCCGTGATGGTTATCCCGGAAATAATGATGTCGCGGTCGCCAGAATTAAGCGTGGCAAAAATACCTTCCCACGGAGTATTCACCAGTTTGATATCAAAGTGCTCTGCTTTCGCAATGGCTTTAATGACGTCGATATCAAAGCCTTCCAACTGCTTCTGATTATTTTCATATTCGAACGGACGGTAAGTGCCCCCTGCGCCCACAATATAGGTTTCTGCCGCGGCCTGTGCGCTGGCGGCCATTACCGCCGTCAGACAACATGCTTTAATCCATTTGCTAATCATACCATCACCTTTTTATGCATTTAATGTGCATAAAAATACATAGATTGTGACGCATATGCAACACACGAATCGGCTTATAACGCCGAGTTATAACTATTTCCCGTCACTCTTTGTGGGTAAACCGCACGTTAGGATTTGCATCAAGAATCGCTATATAATTTAATGCATAGCGATTTTTTCCTTCTCAGAGTGATTTCATGCCCAGACTACACCGCCTTTATTTGTGCTCGGCCCTTGCGTGCAGCACGCTGTTCGCCGTTCCTGCCGCCCACGCCGATCGTACTGTCACCGATCAGTTAGGCCGCCAGGTTACCCTGCCCGATCACGTCAACCGCGTGGTGGTGTTGCAGCATCAGACGCTGAATTTGCTGGTCCAGCTCAACGCGCAAGACGACATCGTCGGCGTGATGAGTAGCTGGAAAAAACAGCTTGGCCCACAGTTCGCGCGTTTTATACCGAAAATCGCCACCCTGCCGATGCCGGGCGATCTGACACAGGCAAATGTTGAAAGCTTGCTGGCACTGCATCCACAGGTGGTTTTCGTTGCCAACTACGCCCCTGCTGAGATGATCCAACAGATCCAAAATGCCGGCATTCCCGTCGTCGCGATTTCCCTGCGTGAAGATGCCGCTGGCGAAAAAAATAAAATGAATCCGACAATGGCAAACGAAGAGCAGGCCTATAACGACGGGTTAAAACAGGGTATTCGCCTGATTGGTGATGTAGTGGAACGCCCGAAAGCAGCCGAAGCGTTGATCGCTTATACCTTCGCTGCGCGGGCGAAAGCCAATGCGCCAGTAGCAAATATTGCGCAAGACAAAAAAGTCCGTGTTTACATGGCGAATCCAGACCTCAACACTTATGGCTCAGGCAAATATACCGGCCTGATGATGGAACACGCAGGCGCACTGAACGTGGCTGCAGCCACAGTGAAGGGTGCACGTCAGGTGTCGCTGGAACAGGTTTTAGAGTGGAACCCGGAAGTCATTTTCGTACAGGATCGATACCCTCAGGTGGTGAAACAGATTGAATCCGATCCTCAATGGCAGGCCATCGACGCGGTTAAAAACCATCGCGTGTGGCTCATGCCTGAATATGCAAAAGCCTGGGGCTACCCGATGCCGGAAGCGCTGGCGATTGGCGAACTGTGGATGGCGAAAATGCTCTATCCACAGCGCTACCAAAACGTCGATGTAGATGCGCAGGCACAGAATTACTATCAGCGCTTTTATCGCGTGAACTGGAAAGCGAATGCCCAATGAGTCTCGTTTTCGCGCCCTGCAAACGGCGCTGATGGCGTTTACCCTAATGCTGGCACTGATTTCGTTATGCCTCGGTCAATATCACCTGCCGCTAAGCGACGTGCTCCAGCGGCTGATACACCCTAAAGCAACCCATGACATTGCCAGCCAGATTGTGTGGGCGGTACGTTTGCCCCGCGTGACGATGGCCTTTCTGTGCGGCGCGGCACTGGGTTTAAGTGGGGCGACGTTGCAGGGCGTGTTTCGTAATCCGTTGGTCGATCCGCATATTATTGGTGTGACGTCCGGCTCCGCTTTTGGCGGCACGTTGGCCATTATGCTGGGTTTAAGTCCGCTGTTGATGATGGGCTCAACGTTTGGTTTTGGCCTTGCTGCACTGGGGCTGGTATATCTGATTGCAACATTGCAGGGGCGCGAAAGTACACTGGTACTGATTTTGTCAGGCATCATCCTCAGCGGTTTTTTCGCCGCGCTGGTCAGCCTGATGCAGTATCTGGCCGACACTGAAGAAGTGCTGCCAAACATCGTGTTCTGGCTGCTCGGCAGTTTTGCCACCGCTAACTGGCACAAAGTGGCGCTGGTCGCTTTACCCATGCTGCTGGCAGGTCTGGTGCTGTTTACCCTGCGCTGGCGAGTGAATCTGTTATCGCTCGATGAAAAAGATGCGCGCGCGCTCGGCGTATCGGTTAAACCACTGCGTCGTGGCGTGTTAATTTGCTGTGCGCTACTGGTCGCCGCGCAGGTATCGATCAGCGGGAGCATTGCATGGGTCGGGTTGGTTATCCCGCATCTTGCACGACTGCTCGTGGGTGCAGATCACCGTCGTCTTTTGCCTACCGCATTCTGGCTCGGCGGCGCATTTATGATCGTGGTTGATGATTTGGCCCGCACACTCACCGCCGCTGAAATCCCCATTGGTATTATCACCGCCCTGCTCGGCGCACCGGTATTCACCTTTCTGCTTATTTATAACAATCGCAGGTGTGCACAATGATCAGCGCTTCACTCTCCGTCAGCGAATTGTTGTACGGCCACGACCAGCCGCTGTTTTCTCCATTACATTTTGCCTGCCAGCCGGGTGAAATTTGGGCCGTACTTGGCGCTAACGGACGAGGGAAAAGCACTCTGCTCGATACGCTGACAGGTGTGCTGCCCGCGCTCGGCGGCACGCTTAAGGTCGAAGGTGGCGTCAGCGTGGTGCCGCAGTCATTTCGCCCGGCGTTCGCCTGGCAGGTTCAGGACGTGGTGCTGATGGGTCGTGCCCGACATGTGGCATTGCTTTCTCAGCCTTCCGCCGATGACAGGCAACATGTGGCGCAGGCGCTGGAAAAACTCAACATTTTACCGCTCGCCAGAAAAATGTTTGGCGCCCTCTCCGGCGGTCAGCAGCAGTTGGTGATGATTGCCCGTTCGCTGGTCAGCGGCAGTCAGAATATTTTACTCGATGAGCCTTGTTCAGCGCTCGATCTGGCGAACCAACAGGTGGTATTACAGCTGATAAGCGACCTTGCTCATCGCCAGCGCCGCAGCGTGTTATTCACAACTCACGATCCCACTCATGCGCTGCAAGTGGCGAGCCATACGCTGATGCTGTTACCGGACGGCAAATGGTTGGCGGATGAAACGCAGAAAGTGGTCACCGAGCGCAATCTGCTGCAAGCCTATGGCGTGCCGGTGCAAACGTTGACGCTGGAAAATTATCCGCGTCAGGTAGTGGCACCACTGTTTTCAATCAAGCGTTAGAAAGCCCGCGTGACGTAAAAAAGTCTGCCCTTCACCTGTGACAATGTATTTTGCAAGCGGCTGGGCGTCGTTGTTGAGAACGGCCAACTGGTATTCACAGCGCGACTGATACGCATCAGGCAGCGGCAGAATACGCAAATCGTCGGTGTTTTCCAGCGCGTGCGCGTAGTGTGCGTAGCCGATAAACAGATCGGTCAAATTACGCCGAATCAGCCACGCGCTGGCAATTTCGCCCGCCGGTACGGTTAAAGAATCTCGACCGCCCACCAGCATTTTCGCCCGTGTTTTGAGGTCAATTTCCGGATAACGCGCTTCAATACGCTCGAACAATTCCCAGGTGTAATCGCCGGACGGATCGCAGCCCGGCGTTGATGTGCCTAAGCGTAATGCCGGGTTTGCCAACAGACTCAGCCAGTCGGCGTTTTCCGTTTGTGCCGTTTTTCGCGCCGTCAAATTCAGACGATTAAATGCAAAGGTTGCCACCGATTGCGCCCGCCCGCTGGCGAGCAGCGTTTGCGGATGCACTGTGTTGGCGGACGCGAAGAGATGGCAGCGTTCTCCTGCTTCAATACGTTCCCGCAACAAACCCGCCGGACCAAAATCAACGGTGACAGAAATACCCGTTTGGTCGCTGAACTGCTGGCACATTGGAATAAACGCCTTTTTCAGGCTTCCGGCGGCGAGAACGTGAAGAGATGTAGTCATAAGTGAGAAATTTTTGCCCGTCTAAAAATCATTATCTTAGCCGGGCAGACGTGGAACGTCAGTCGAATCCGGCTATTCCCTGATCTCGGCCCGCTCGCGCAGCTGATCCGGCGTGGCAACCGGTAAGCCGAAGAAGCGTAAATAGGCGGGGATCATTTCAAACAGCATATCGGTGCCGCGCTGCACCAGGCAGTCGCGGGCCATCGCCGCCTGTAAAAACGGAGTCCAGGTTTGGCTCATCACCACCTCACCCACAAACGTCTCAGGTGCTAGGCGAGTGACATCCAACGGCAACGGATCGTCGGGAGACATCCCCATCGGCGTGGCGTTAACCACCAGAGAATGCCCCTGCGGGTCGTTTCGCATCAGCATGATGTCAAGCGCGGGATAATGGCGTAGCAAACGCATCGCCAGCGCCTGAGCGGTCTGTTCACGCGAATCAAACAATGTGAGCGACGGCACACCCTCCGCCGCCAATGAAGCCGCAATGGCCGAGCCAACACCGCCGCAGCCCACCACTAAAGCACGCGCATTTTCAGGCATAAACCCTTTGCGCAGAATGCCCTGCACGAAACCATCACCATCAAACATTTCGCCTGTTAACGTGCCATCTTTTTCACGACGAATGGCGTTACACGCTCCGGCGATTGCCGCCGTCGGACTAAGCTGTTGCATCAGCCCAGCGGCGACCACTTTGTGGGGCATCGTCACCAATGCCCCAACCAGATTGGTCATCTGAAACAGTGCAGGCACAAAAGCGGCAAACGCTTCCGGACGCACACCCATCGGCACCACTTTGACATCCACGCTCTGCGCTTCTAGCCACGGGTTGTAAATCATCGGCGCTTTGAAACTTTCCGTTGGCCAACCCAAATGCGCAATCAGGCGCGTGTTTCCAGAAATCATCATTTCCCGATCCTTAATCCTGCTATTCCGTGAGTTCGATGCGTTTCACATCACCGAGAATAAACACATACGCCACCACGCCAAGCAGCGCAGCCCCCCCGATGTAGATCAGGGCGTAGAAAAAACTGCCGAAGGCGGCAACGATAAAGCCAATCACCAATGGCGTGAGGATCCCCGCCAGGTTGGCGCAGAAATTAAACAGCCCACCGGTAAGACCGCCTAGCCCACGCGGTGCCATGTCGGAAATCAACGTCCAGCCGAGACCGACCATCCCCTGACCGAAGAAAGCAAACGACATCACCAAAATCACCGCCATATCGCTGTGCATCCAGTTGGCGCTGATGATGCAACTCGCCATCAGCAGCCCAATGATGATCGGCAACTTGCGCCCGAGATTCGCCGAGCCGGTGGCTTTCAACAGTTTGTCCGATACCCAGCCGCCGAACATCACTCCGCCCGCGGCGGCCAGGAATGGCAGAATGGCGAAGAAGCCCACTTTCAGCCACGGCATATGGCGCTCAGTTGCCAACCACGTCGGGAACCAGGTCAGGAAGAACACCAGCACCGTATTGCCTGCAAACTGGCCAATACTCGCACCGACAATCTGTCGCTTGCTTAGCAACTGGCGCACTAATGGCCAGCTGAACTGTATTTTTTGTGCAGTCGCCGAATGAATACCACCGCCCGCCTCAATGTAGTCATGCTCCTGCTGGCTCAGACGGCTATCTTCATGTGGTTCGCGATATAACCGCCACCAGGCGATGGCAAACAGAAGACCGACCACGCCAACACTGATAAACAGCGTGCGCCAGCCGAAACTGCCCATGATCCAAAACAGCAGCGGTGAGAAACAGGCCAGCCCGAGATATTCACCCACGGTATACACCGCCGTGGCCTTAGCCCTTTCATGCTGCGGAAACCAAGCGCTGACCACCCGACTATTCACCGGGAAACAAGGCGCTTCGCTAACGCCGAGACCAAAGCGGCACAGCAATAAGGATTTGATCCCCACCGCCATTCCGTGAAACAGCGTGAACAAAGACCACAGCGTGAGCGAGAGGAAATAAGTAATTTTGTTGCCGAAACGATCGAGAAACAAGCCTCCGGGGATTTGCGCCAGCGCGTAGGTCCAAGCGAAAGCCGAGAATACAACGCCCATAATCGCCGCATTGATACCGAGTTCTTGCGTGAGCGCCGGGGCTGCGATGCCGAGCACCGTGCGATCGAGATAATTAATCATTGTGCCCACTGCCAGCAGGGCCAGAATACCGATTCGACGCCGCGAGCGGCGCACAGCAGTCGCCGCATCTGCGGTCACCGTTTGGTCATGGCTGTAAGTGCTCATAATCATTCCTGTTTTGTAGGATGCAGATGAATTTTTTATTTTTACCTTTCTAGCCGAACCGTCTGGTTCAGTCAGGTTTACTCACTGTATTGCATCGCCGACAAACGCACTGCTGCGTTGACCGCGCCGTATTGTGTATAACCGTTACGTCTTTCGGTAAGTTCGAAGAAAAAACGTCCGGCACTGAACGGGCGTGTATAGAGATGCAAAAACTCGCCGCCGTGGGTGTCACGGTCGTACAAAATCTGTTGCTGTTGCAGGGTTTCTGTCTGCTCACTGTCGCCAAATCGCGCCCGTAAATCATCATAATAATTGGCTGGAATGGGCAAAGCAGAAGGCAACCCCGTGGGGAGTGATTCGAGCGTAGCGGGTAAATCCGCACTGGCAAATGCCGCATGCTGCAAACCTGCGCCTTGATAGCACGCCACCGAACGCGCAATTTGCGTGGCGCGGCTTTGGGAAATATTCAGCGCCAGACGGATGTCACCCTGCGGACTGTGCACTGCCAGGCTGCGCACCAGTCCATAGGGATCGGGCATCGTTTGCTCAAGCTCAAGCATAAAGCCAAACACCGTACGAAAAAACATCACCCAGTTATCGCGACTGTCGGCTTCCATTCCCAGTGCCAGATGGTCAATGCCGAGCAGACCGTTCGAAGGCACTGATTCATCTAACGCAAAATCACGTTCGTAGATCTCATCTCCCTGTTCAACCAGGTAAATCAAGCTGCCGTCAGGCGCACAAACCGCCGGAATAGTGCTTTCATTCGGTCCGGCTTCACCCTGCCAGGTGGCGTAACCATAAGCTTTCGCCCGGGCGATAATCGGTGCACTCTGGCTCACGCGCAGCGCGATAGCACACAGCGAAACACCGTGGCGTTGCCAAAAATGATCGGCCCAGCTGTGCGGTTGGTGATTGACAATTACCCGTGCGCCACCGTTTTGCCACAGGCTGACTTTTTTACTGCGGTGCGTGCCCTGCTGACGAAACCCCATTTGCCCGAGGTTCGCGCCGAGTTTTTTGGCTTCTGCGGGGCTGGCGGCAAATTCAATAAACTCAGGACCGTGAAATTCAGGCAGTTCTGGCAACACCACCAGTTCTGCGTCAGTTTGCACTAACTGATGCCGAGTTTGTTCCTCAAGCCACAACAACGAACGGTAGCCGTCCTTTGCGGTAGCCCCATTTGGCGAGGCGCGAAAACCATCGTTAAAGACTTCCAGTGACCACGTACCACGATAGCCACGCTGTGTCAGCTCACGCGAAAATTCCACCACCGGCAATTCGCCCTGGCCGGGGAAGCAGCGGAAATGGCGGCTCCATTCCAGCACGTCCATTTTCATGACTGGCGCATCGGCCAATTGCAGGAATGTGATTTTATCGACCGGCACCTCGTCAAGCCGGGCCAGCGTGTCACCCAACGCCAGCACATGAAAACTGTCGAGGACAATGCCCATCGCCGGGCTGTCCACCGCTTTCACCCGTTGCCATGCCTGATACCAGCGATTAACCTGCGTCCCCCAGGCCAGCGCTTCGTAACCTACGTTGATGCTTTCACGCTCGGCAAGCTCTGCCAGTGCGCGCAGATCGCTGATTTGCAGATCACTATCCGGACTGGTATCAGGTGCAACGCTGCTGCAAAGCAACATCGTGTCGCAGCCCAACTGATGCATGAGATCGAATTTGCGTCTTGCACGTTCGAGATTCGCGGCAAACTGCGGGCGCGTTGCGCCCTCAAAATCCCGAAATGGCTGAAAAAGCGTGATCTGTAAACCGAGATCGGCGGCCATCTGTCGGATATCCGCGGGTGACCCGGTATAATAGAGCAGATCATTTTCAAAAATTTCAACGCCCTGATAGCCTGCATCGGCAATGGCGCTCAGTTTTTCCGGTAAGGTGCCTGATATCGAGACGGTTGCGATCGAGCGCAGCATAGTGTCACCTGTCATGATCCTTGGGAAATCGAATATGAATCATTTGGTTCATTGATGCCATTTTTCGTTGCTAATATGTGATCGTTGTGTGTGTTTTTTGTTCTTATCAAGATGCCGGAGTGGCCATGCCTGTTGTTGTTCACGATGAAGCCCAGAGTCTGAAAGAGAAGATTTTTGCCGCTGCCGTTGCGGTTTTCGCCGAGCACGGCCAGGCCGGAGCGCGAATGGAGCAGATAGCTGGAGAAGCGCAGACGACGAAGCGCATGGTGGTCTATTACTTCAAAACCAAAGAGCAGCTTTATCAGGCGGTGCTGGAACACGTCTATGCGCGCATTCGCGAAAGCGAGCAACAATTGGGACTGGAGAATTTCCCCCCAGTGGAAGCGCTCGTGCAGTTGGTGAAATGGAGCGTGGCCTATCACGCCAGCCACGCGGACTTCATGCGGGTCATCTGTATGGAGAATATGCAGCGCGGGAAGTGGCTGAATGCGTCTGGTTTGTTAAAACCCCTGAACAAAAGTGCACTGTCGATTGTTGAAAATATCCTTCAGCGCGGTCAGCAAGAGGGTATTTTCCAGCAAGGCATCGAGGCCCGTGATGTTCACCGTTTGATCAGCAGCTTTAGCTTTTATCAGGTCTCTAACTTCTACACCTTTAACAGCCTGTATCTGGAAGGCCCGTTACCAGAAATCGACGATCCCCAGTTGGTGGCGCATCACAGCGATATCGCCGTGAAGGCCGTACTTCGTTTTGTGATTTTCTGAAATTTACTGTCCCGCCAGCGCAATAATGACGCGTTCCATTGCCTCGCGGGTCACTTCAGTGCGTTTGATATTCTGGTTAGCAAGCGAAGTGCGCAGTACGCCAGCAATCACAATGTATTTTGGTTCCTGTCCAAGGTCACGCATTTCCAGTACCACTTTGCCAACTACGCGGCACATTTCCTGATACAGCGCGTCGTCTTTACTCAGATTGCCCATGTCATGCTCCTGCTAACTCATTAATTATCAATTCATTATTGATGATAGCGTCATTCGACCTAACTTTCGCCCTTTGATTTTGTTACGGCGAAAAGATCTAATCGTAGGGATTTTGTTACGCGCTATCGTCTTGTTCTGAAACGGCGTTTTCATTTTCTTTTTTACCCGTAACCTCGTATAATACGCAGCGTATTCTTTCTTGAATGGTTTCAGCGCATTGGACTGCACAAAAAATAACACAATTCGTCATCCATCCCTCGTAGCTGAAAACCAGGCTCACTTTCCTCTGCACGCTTTTTTGATGTCACCTATCCTTATCTCGTGGCATCGCGACTTTCGTAACACAAGTTTGACCTCGTGGCAGTGCGCCCACGAAACGAGATCCCCCTATCCTTCTCAACTTAAAGACTAAGACTGTCATGAAAAAGACCAAAATTGTTTGCACCATCGGTCCAAAAACCGAATCCGAAGAGATGCTGACCAAAATGCTGGACGCTGGCATGAACGTTATGCGTCTGAACTTCTCTCACGGCGATTATGCTGAACACGGCCAGCGCATCCAGAACCTGCGCAACGTGGTCAGCAAAACCGGTAAAAAAGCCGCTATCCTGCTGGATACCAAAGGTCCGGAAATCCGTACCATCAAACTGGAAGGCGGTAATGACGTCTCCCTGAAAGCAGGCCAGACCTTCACCTTCACCACTGACAAAACCGTTATCGGTAACACCGAAACCGTTGCCGTCACCTACGAAGGCTTCACCAGTGACCTGAAAGTCGGTAACACCATCCTGGTTGACGATGGTTTGATCGGTATGGAAGTCACCGCCATCGAAGGCAACAAGGTTATCTGTAAAGTACTGAACAACGGCGACCTGGGCGAAAACAAAGGCGTTAACCTGCCAGGCGTTTCTATCGCTCTGCCGGCGCTGGCTGAGAAAGACAAACAGGACCTGATCTTCGGTTGCGAGCAAGGTGTTGATTTCGTTGCTGCATCCTTTATCCGTAAGCGTTCTGACGTGCTGGAAATTCGTGAGCACCTGAAAGCCCATGGTGGCGAAAACATCCAGATCATCTCCAAAATCGAAAACCAGGAAGGCCTGAACAACTTCGACGAAATCCTCGAAGCGTCTGACGGCATCATGGTTGCTCGTGGCGATATGGGCGTTGAAATCCCGGTTGAAGAAGTTATCTTCGCGCAGAAGATGATCATCGAGAAATGCGTCCGCGCACGTAAAGTGGTTATCACCGCGACCCAGATGCTGGATTCTATGATCAAGAACCCACGTCCAACCCGCGCAGAAGCCGGCGACGTGGCTAACGCCATTCTGGACGGTACTGATGCCGTCATGCTGTCTGGTGAATCCGCTAAGGGTAAATACCCGCTGGAAGCGGTCACCATCATGGCGACCATCTGTGAACGTACTGACCGCGTGATGACCAGCCGTCTGGACTTCAACAACGACAGCCGTAAACTGCGCATCACCGAAGCCGTTTGCCGCGGTGCGGTAGAAACTGCTGAGAAACTGGAAGCGCCACTGATCGTTGTTGCGACCCAGGGCGGTAAATCTGCTCGCGCTATCCGTAAATACTTCCCGGATGCCACCATCCTGGCGCTGACCACCAACGAACTGACTGCACGTCAGCTGGTGCTGTCTAAAGGCGTTAACGCGCAGCTGGTGAAAGAAATCTCTTCTACTGATGATTTCTACCGTCTGGGTAAAGAAGTGGCATTGCAGAGCGGTCTGGCTCAGAAAGGCGACGTTGTGGTCATGGTTTCCGGTGCGCTGGTACCAAGTGGCACCACAAACACCGCGTCTGTTCACGTGCTGTAATTCCGTTTCAGTCGATTTATTTCGTCAAAAGCGCCCTCGTGGCGCTTTTTTTATTTCCTCAATAGCGCGATTTATTAAAAAAGCAAATCGGCTTTCACTATTTAAGTCGCGATTACTTAAGATGAATCCGATTAAATCGTACTGTTTTCACACAGCTTTTGCATTTTGCACGCTGTTTAGATGCTTCTTTGAGCGAACGATCAAAAATAAGCACATTCGCATCAAAAAAATATTCTCAACATAAAAAACTTTGTGTAATACTTGTAACGCTACATGGAGATTAACTCAATCTAGAGGGTATTAATAATGAATCGTACTAAACTGGTACTGGGCGCGGTAATCCTGGCTTCTACTATGCTGGCAGGTTGTTCTTCTAACGCTAAAATCGATCAGCTGTCTTCTGACGTTCAGACTCTGAACGCTAAAGTTGACCAGCTGAGCAACGACGTGAACGCAATGCGTTCTGACGTTCAAGCTGCTAAAGACGACGCAGCACGCGCTAACCAGCGTCTGGACAACCAGGCTCACTCTTACCGTAAGTAAGAGTACCTGTAATAAAAATGACGCACATTGTGCGTCATTTTTTTTGCCTGCTGTTTCCCTTCCCTGCGTTATTGCGTCACCCGCGTTTCATTCGCCGTTGCCGGTGTACCATTCTGAACGGACAAAACCGGAACTGAACCCGTTGCTGCTGGTGTTGCCCCTGACGACACAACAACCGGATATCCCGCGCGACGATACATCGCTTTATCCGCCATAACGTTGTCAGTGCCTTTATCGCTCGCAAACTGCGTGTACCCCACCGGGAGCACATAGGTCATGGTTTGTGGATTCTGCGTTTCATCTTGCGTTAATGGACGATGCACTTCCATGTAGCGTGTTCCGTTCGGCTCAATAGAATATTTCACCGGCTGGTTGATAACACGCACCGTTGTCCCGACACGCACCTGCGCAAACAGCGTTTTGATGTCATCGGTAAACATGCGCATACATCCCGAACTGACGCGCAGCCCGACGCTGCTCTGGGCGTTCGTGCCATGAATCAGGTATTCACCATTGCCGTAAGCCAGACGCAATGCAAAGCGCCCCAGCGGGTTATTTGGCCCTGCGGGAACGACCGGTGGCAACGTGACGCCTTTCTCAAGCGAACGCTGACGAATACCTGCCGTTGGCGTCCAGGTCGGATTCGGGATTTTTTGCCCAACGCGGGTGGTCATCTCCGGCGTTTCCAGTCCGAGCTGACCAATTCCTAGCGGATAGACCTGCACCGTATTGCCGTCAGGTGGGAAATAATAGAGACGCAATTCTGCGAGATTCACCACGATCCCTTCTCGTGGTACGTCAGGCAATAAAAGTTGAAGCGGAATGATCACCTGCGTTCCCGGTTTTGGCACCGGGGCAATGGTATTGTTCGCTTCGAGAATAATCATCGCCGCCGTATCAAACCGTCGGGCGATGGTTTGCAGGCTGTTATCGCCCGCCTGCACCGTGTACGTCTGATTTTGTCCGACCAGACGGCTACCGTTGGCCGGTAAGGTATATTCAACCGCTCTGGCGGCCTGAGACGCGCCGAGAGCACCTAACAGCATAAGAGTGAGTAGAGACGCGCGTTTCATACTGAGTTTCCCTTTTATTCACTGACAGATCGTCAGAAAGCTGAACCACCAACGAGGCGGAATCCCCGCCTCGCGTAACAGAATGAAAGCTGTATTTTTAGTTTAGCTAAAACTGAGAGCCTGCGCGCGAATTGCGCGGATCATCGCTTCTAACCCTTGCGAACGCGAGGGTGTGAGGTGTTGAGTCAGCGCCATTTTTTCAAACCACGGGCGCACGTCAAAGGCCAGGATGTCCTGGGCGGTCATTTGATGATAAAGAATAAAAACGACAGCAATCAGTCCTTTAACAATAGCGGCATCGCTGTCGCCTTGCAGATCAATACGCCCTTCAGGATTGCGCTGCATCACAATCCAGACCTGACTCTGACAACCCTGAATAATGTTTTCCGGGCTATGCGCAGCCTCATCGAGCGGGGTTAAACGCTGGCCCAGCTCAATGATATACAGGTATTTGTCTTCCCAATTGGCGCAGCGACTGAAGTTGCGCAGCAATTTGTCTTTGTCCGGCAATGCGGCCATAGAGCCTCCCTGTCAGCCCAATAAACGATGAATACGTTTTAATCCTGCCACCAGACGGTCCACTTCTTCAAGCGTGTTATACATCGCCAGCGACGCACGACACATCGCAGGCACGTTGTAAAACGCCATCAGCGGCATGGCGCAATGATGTCCGGTGCGCACCGCAATGCCATAGTTATCCAGAAAACTGCCGACGTCATACGCATGATGTTTGCCGAGATTAAAGGCAATTACGCCGAGCCGGTTCTGCGGGCCGTACAGTGTGAGATCGGGCACTGATGCCAGTTCTGCTAATGCGTAATGCATCAGGGTGTGTTCGTAATCCGCGATATTCTCCAGCCCCAGGCCGCCAACATAATCCAGCGCAGCGCCTAGCGCGATAATCCCACCGGTATTCGGCGTGCCGGCCTCGAAACGCCACGGCGCTTTCGCCCACGTCGTTCCTTCCGTCAGGCTGACCGTCGCAATCATCGATCCGCCGCCTTCCCACGGCGGCATCTCTTGTAAAATGTCCTCTTTCGCATACAGCACGCCGATCCCCGTCGGGCCGTAGAGCTTATGTGCCGAGAAAACATAGAAATCACAATCGAGACTTTGCACGTCAACCGCGTGATGCATCACCGCCTGTGCACCGTCCACCAGCACTTTCGCGCCGTGTTGATGGGCCAGGTCAATCAGTGCGTTAACGGGATTTTCGGTGCCAAGCACATTCGACACCTGAGTTATCGCCAGCAGTTTCGTGCGCTCATCAAACAGGCCCGGGACCGCATCCAGTTGCAATGTGCCGTCAACGTTCAGCGGGATAACCCGCAATTCAGCGCCTGTACGCGTACACAGCATCTGCCACGGCACGATGTTGGCGTGATGCTCCATCTGGCTGATGACGATGTTATCGCCCTGCCTGACATTGCTACCGCCCCAGCTGTTCGCCACCAGATTGATGCCTTCGGTGGTCCCACGCACGAACACCAGCTCTTCCGCAGAGCGCGCATTAAGGAATGATGCGGCCTGCTGGCGCACCTGTTCCATGCGGGCGGTAGCTTCGGCGCTCAGAGTATGAATACCGCGATGAACCGCCGCATAGCCGTGACGATAAAACTCGGCCTCGGCGTCAATCACCGCGTTGGGTTTCTGCGCGCTGGCGGCGCTGTCGAGATAGGCCAGCGGCTGCCCATTGACTTCACGGGTCAACACCGGGAAATCAGCGCGTACCCGCTCAATGGAAAATGTCATGATCGTCCTCCCGGCAAACGCTGACCGATCCGCGCCAGGACTTCCTGCCTGATAACCTCATCGCTGATGGCTTCCGTCAGTTCAGCCGCAAACGCATAGATAATCATCTGCTGCGCCGCCTGCTGGTTGATGCCGCGCGAGCGCAGATAGAACAGCTGTTCGTCATCAATACGGCCAATTGTCGCCCCGTGACTGCATTTCACATCATCGGCGTAAATTTCCAGCTGTGGCTTGGTGTCGACTTCTGACAGTCGACCAAGCAGCAGATTATTGTTGGTCATCTGCCCGTCGGTTTTAATCGCGTGCTGCGCGACGTTAATCATTCCGTTAAACACCGCCCGGCCTTTATCGCTGACGATGGTTTTGTGCAACTGACGGCTATTACAGAAGCCTTTGTTATGCTCAAGCCAGGTCCGTGTGTCACAGACTTCACTCTCGACCGGCATCGCCAGGCTGTTGATGCGCAACGTAGTGTTTTCGCCATTAAGCTGCGTGCTGGTGTTATGACGCAGCACCGCGCCGCCAAGCAGGAAACTGTGGCTGACAGCACTGGCATCCTGAGCAAGCTGGATGTCGTTATGAGCGAAGTGATAGCTTGTTGGGTTCTCAAACGCGAGTTTGATGTGATGCAAATGGGCGTTGTCTGACACCTGCATGGTCAAACGAGAGCCGGTAAAATGACGCTCGGCATTGAGACTGACATAGTGCTCAACGATCGTCGCTTCCGCACCCTGCGCCAGTTCCAGATGATGTCGATAATGCGCGGTATTCATCTCCTCGCCGTCAATACCTTGGGTGATGTGCATCAACAACAGCGGCCTGGCCGGACGCTGATTACGCGCCACCTGAATATGGGTGACCGTCTGCGCCAGGCTTTCCGTCAGATGCAAGAAAACGTCCGGCTGAACGGCTGCCTGCAGCGTGTCACGCACGTTATCCACCGTCACGCTAAAACCGCTGTCGGTCAATGTGTCGCTCAAATCGGCGTTAAACTGGCCGTTCACAAACACCATCCGCAACGCATCAACAGGCAATGCCAGCGCATCACGTTGCTCAGCATTTATCGTCGTTTCAGCGCTGACAAACTGACTATTGAGTAGACCGTCAAGCGGCGTGTATTTCCAGTTTTCGTGTTTACGCGTCGGCAACCCGAGGCGCAACATCTGTTGCAGATGCTGTTCAGAGTACGCCGTGCGCGCACTGCCCTGCGCTTCAAACAAATGATGCCATTGCTGCAACGCGTTACTGCTGTTCGGTAAGCCAGCCATAACCCTGCTCCTCCAGCTGTTTAACCAGCGAGAAATCGCCGGACTTCACGATGCGTCCCTGATACAACACGTGGACAAAATCCGGTTTGATGTAATCCAGAATACGCTGGTAATGGGTGACGATGATGAACGCCCGTTTGCCGTCGCGCAGCGCGTTTACGCCGTCGGAAACAATTTTCAGCGCGTCAATGTCAAGACCCGAATCCGATTCATCAAGAATGCACAGCTCCGGCTCCAGCACCGCCATTTGCAGAATGTCGTTACGCTTTTTCTCACCGCCGGAAAAGCCCACGTTCACCGAACGAGTCAGTAAATCTTCCGGCATTTTCAGCAGTTTGATTTTCTCTTCCATTAAATCCTGAAAATCGAAACGATCTAACGCCTCCTCGCCACGATAGGTACGCACCGCATTCAGCGCGGTTTGCAGGAAGAATTGATTGCTGACGCCGGGAATTTCCACCGGATACTGAAACGCCATAAAAATGCCTTCACCCGCGCGGTCTTCCGGCGCCAGTTCGAGAAGGTCTTTGCCTTTGAATTCCACCGTTCCGCCGGTGACTTCATAATCTTCACGCCCGGCGAGCGTGGCAGAAAGCGTGCTTTTACCGGAACCGTTCGGCCCCATAATGGCGTGCACTTCCCCTGGTCGAATCTCAAGATTCAACCCGCGCAGAATTTCTTTGTCTTCTACTGCAACCTGCAAATCTTTAATACTTAACATGTATGTCCCTTAATCCATAAATCTCGCGCTTAACCAACGCTGTGCTCAAGGCTAATAGCCAGCAATTTTTGTGCTTCAACGGCAAATTCCAGCGGCAGTTCGGAGAAAACGTCTTTACAGAAACCGTTGACGATCATCGAGATGGCGTCGTCTTCACTGATGCCGCGCTGCAAACAGTAGAACAGCTGATCTTCACCGATGCGTGATGTGGTCGCCTCGTGTTCCAGCTGCGCGGTGTTGTTGCGGCATTCCACGTACGGGAACGTGTGCGCCCCGCTGTCCGGGCCAATCAGCATCGAATCACACTGGGTAAAGTTACGCGCGTTGGTCGCCGTCGGCATGATTTTCACTAAGCCGCGATAGCTGTTCTGGCTGTGCCCGGCGGAGATCCCTTTCGAGATGATGGTCGATTTGGTGTTCTTACCGATGTGGATCATCTTGGTGCCAGTATCGGCCTGCTGATGTCCGCTGGTCAGCGCCACTGAGAAGAACTCGCCGATGGAGTTATCGCCGCGAAGAATGCAGCTCGGGTATTTCCAGGTGATGGCGGATCCGGTTTCCGACTGCGTCCACGACATTTTGCTGTTTTCGCCTTCGCACAACGCGCGTTTGGTGACGAAATTCAGGATGCCACCGGTATTGTTATCCCCCGGGAACCAGTTCTGCACCGTTGAATATTTCACTTCGGCATCTTTGTGGATAATGACCTCAACCACGGCGGCGTGAAGCTGATAGCTATCGCGCACCGGGGCCGAACACCCTTCGATGTAGCTGACATAGCTGCCTTCATCGGCCACCAGAATGGTGCGTTCGAACTGACCGGTTTTTTCAGCGTTGATGCGAAAATAGGTCGAAAGTTCCATTGGGCAGCGCACGCCTTTCGGCACATAAATAAAGGTGCCATCGGAGGCTACCGCCGCGTTGAGTGCGGCAAAGAAGTTGTCATTCCCCGGCACGACGGTGCCGAGGTATTTCTGCACCAGTTCAGGGTGATCGTGAATGGCTTCGCCAAACGAGCAGAAAATAATGCCCTGTTCGCCAAGCTTTTCACGGTAGGTCGTCGCCACGGAAACGGAATCGAAAATGGCATCGACCGCCACCTCACGCCCTTCGCGCACCGGCACGCCGAGCAGATTAAACGCGTCTTCCACTTCCTGACTCAGGAAAGCATTGGTTCCCGTTTGCTGCACCGCACCCGGCTGTGACGCACAGGTATCATCGCAGTTGCCGCAGGACGGTGCGGAGTAATAGCTGTAATCCTGGTAGTTCAGTTTGTCGTAATGGGCTTTCAGCCAGTGCGGCTCTTCCATCTCAACCCACGCCCGATACGCATTCAGGCGGAATTCGAGCATCCATTCAGGTTCGTTACGTTTTGCAGAGATAGCGCGTACCACCTCTTCGCTGATCCCCTGCGCCAGCTCATCGGTTTGCAGTTGGGTAAAGAACCCTTCTTTATAGTTGAGCTGACCGCCGGCCCAGGTTTTAACATCGTCAGTTACTTCAGTATTACGTGACATAATTACTCCGCCTGCACCCCAAAACTTTCACCACAGCCGCATTCATGCTGGGCCTTCGGATTGTGAAACTTAAAGATCTGATTCAGGCCTTCGCGCACGTAATCGACTTCCGTACCATCGATAAAAGGCATGGCCTGTAATGGCACCCACAATTTTGCGCCGTCAGTTTCGAACAGCAGATCGTCCGCTTTCGGCTCGGTGACGGTATCCAGTACGTAAGCAAAACCCGCGCAGCCGGAGGTTTTCACCCCAAGCCGGATCCCCTGAACACCCTGCTTGATTGCCAGCTCGCACACATGTGCCGCCGCCGCAGGCGTCATATTGATGCCGCGCCACGCAAAGTCGGCAGGATTAAAGGTTTCTGATTGCAATTCCATAGGTCCACCTTATGAGTTGAAGCCACCAGGGCATCCCTCTATGTTAGTGATAATGATTATCACTTCAACCCCTTATCAACAGGGGCTTTCGCAGGAATTCCCCCAATTGAGGGCTTTTACTAAGCATAGACCCTATGGGCGAGGTGAACAGGCGGTTCTTAATATACTCAATACACTGATAGATAAACGTTTTATGAGAAAAGCAGGCGAAAAAACGACGCAATGAAAAGATGTATCGAAAATACCGATTTATGAGATAGGACGCGTAATAAGCGCACAAAACAAAAAAGCCCCGTGGCAAACGCGCACAGGGCTTTGATAAAAAAAGAATGGCTATTTGTAGAGCGAAGCCTCACCCGCAGGGCGTGTTTTGAATCGGCGGTGCACCCAGAGGTATTGTTCTGGCGCGCGGAGGATCTCTCTTTCGATGACTTTATTCATATAACTCGCCGCCAGGTATTCGTCGTCCGTAGGGTAATCCTTCATGACGTCACTGATGTACAGGTTATAACCACGATGGTTGGCTTTACGCACCATCGTGACCGTCAGCAACGCTGACCCAGAAAGGCGCGACAATACGTAGGTGCCGTTGGTCGTCGCCGCCTGAGGAACGGCAAAGAATGGCGCAAAGGTACTGCCTTTCGGGCCATAATCCTGATCGGGGGCAAACCAGACCGCTTCACCCGCTTTCAATGCGCTGACAAGGCCGCGCAAATTGCGGCGGTCAATCATCGCTTTATTGGAACGCAGACGGCCTTTGGTCTGTACCCACTCCATCAATTTGCTGTTGTGTGGACGGTACGTTGCCATCATTGGGCGACACAAACCCATCGTTCTGCCGCCGAGTTCCAGCGACATAAAATGAACGCCCACCACCATCACGCCTTTATTGCCTTCCAGCGCTTTGGTCAGGTTTTCATACCCTTCTACATCAAACCATTTCTTAACCCGGGAATCGCTCCAGAACCAGGCCATTCCCGTTTCGATTAATCCCATGCCGAGGGAAATAAAGTTCTGCTCAATTAATTTCTCTTTTGCTTCTTCACTCATTTCCGGAAAGCAGAGGGTTAAATTTCTTGACGCTATCTTTTCTCTTCTTTTCAAAAATGGACGAGCCGCGCGGCCAAGTAATGAACCGATGATATACAGCAGAGGATAAGGGAGTTGGACTAACAGCCAAAGCACACCTAAACCGAACCAGGTCAACCAGTTGCGAGGGTGCAGCAGCGTTTTGTCGAAGGCTTTTGCCATCGTTAATTCCTGTAAGCATGTGAACCAGTAACGCGTAAGGAAAAAACGAAGGGTTTCATCAATCTTTAGGCGATACGTTTGAATTTTCGCGTCGGTTAAAAGCCAGTTTTAACGCAAACGTCAAAGGTCTCTATAAAAAGGTCCGCTAGAGACAAAAGCGACATCCGTCGTGCAGGGTAACTGCAACAGTCAGAATGCAACATCTGTCTGCAAAAAGATAGTGAATTAATCTGAAGCTATACTTGACTGCTCAGTAATAAAACGGACGGATTCTGCGCGTTATGCGCTATTAATTAGCGGACTCATCATGTTTAATTTCAGCCATCGTTTTGAGAGAAATCCGTCGATAAAAACGAGAGACAAAAGCACCGTGATTCGGTGCTTTTGTTATTAACAGTTGTCCGCGGAAACTACACAACCGCCGTTGTCAGTCTCGATGAGCAGCACAATTTGCCCTCTTCATCGAAAATCTCTATCTGCCATACCTGATGTCGGCGACCCGCATGGAGCGCTTTACAGACGCCACGCACTCGCCCTCCTCGGACCGCGCGAAGGTGGTTGGCATTGACTTCGACACCTACCACTTTCTCGCTGCCTTCGGTGCAGAGGTAACCCGCAACCGAGCCCAGCGTTTCAGCCAGCACCACCGATGCGCCACCGTGTAACAGGCCAAACGGTTGATGGGTGCGGCTGTCTACCGGCATGGTCGCTTCCAGTTCATCGTCGGTAAGACGCTCAAAACGAATATCCAACAGGCCGACCATGTTGCCTTCGCCCATCGCATTGAGCACGTCCAGCGTCGCGTGACGTTTCCAGATCATCCCATTATCTCCAGTAAGGCTTGCAACGGATGGCGTACGCCACTGCCCTCAACACGTTTCACCTGGCTACGACATGAATACCCCGTCGCCAGACAGCGATTACGCGGCAAACGCTGCATCGCCTGCTGCCATGACAATGCGTAAATACCAAGCGAGTTGGCGTGATTTTTGACTTCGTGGCCGTAGGTTCCCGCCATGCCGCAACAGCCGACGCTGACGCTTTCCAGTTTTGCGCCAAAACGCGCGAAAATAGCGGCCCACTGTTTCGGTGCCATCGGCAGCGCAGTCACTTCTGTGCAGTGACCAAACAGATACCAGGCTTCACCGCTGACGTCCTGCGTTTCAGTATTTTCCAGTGCTTTCGGTAACCATTCATGCACCAGTTGCACCTGGAAATCACCGCGTTTTTCGCCGAGCGTTTGCTTATATTCGTCGCGATAACAGAGCACCAGCGCCGGGTCGACGCCCACCATGGGCATATCCAGTTGCGCTACGCGATTGAGGAAATCGGCGGTTTTCTGTGCCGTCTTCGCAAAGCGTTCCAGGAACCCTTTAATGTGCTGCGCTTTACCGTTCGGCGAGAACGGCAGCACAACCGGTTGATAATCCAGACGCTCTACCAGCCGCACAAAATCCGCCACCACCTGCGCATCGTAGTAGCTGGTGAACGGATCCTGCACCACCAGCACCATCTTCGCTTTCTGCTCTGGATTGAGCGTTTCCAGCTGTTCGAGCGTCAAATTCGCCGAGCGATGCCCAACCATTTGTTGCTGGAGTGACGGCGTAGACAGCAGCGGCAGGTCAATCATGCCGATGTGCTTTTTCGACAGGCTTTTCACCCACGGCTGGCTAATGAAAAAGTTAAAGGTCTTCGGCGCACGCGCCATCAGCGGCGCATAGCTTTCGACTGTCGCCACAACATGATCGCGCAGTGGACGCAAATAACGGGTGTGATAGAGCTGCAGGAAACGCGAGCGGAACTCCGGCACATCAATTTTGATTGGGCACTGCGTCGAGCACGCTTTGCAGGCCAGACAACCGGACATCGCCTCTTTCACTTCATGCGAGAAATCGTACTCACCTTTATTGGCATGCCAGCTATTGCGCGTCCGTTCAATCAGCGAACGCAAACTGGCGCGTTTTTCCGGTAGCTCTTTTTCCAGTTTCAACGGGTCCACGCCGCGATCGGCCAACAGACGTAGCCATTCACGCACCAGCGTGGCGCGCCCTTTCGGCGAGTGCATTCGATTACTGGTGATTTTCATCGACGGACACATGGGGCTTTTCGCGTCGAAGTTAAAACACAGTCCGTTGCCGTTGCACTCCATCGCGCCGCGCCAGGAGGAGCGCACCGCAATCGGGATTTGTCGGTCAAAACTGCCGCGCTTCACCGCATCGACTTTCATCATCGGTGCGTCAACGCCTTCCGGCGGGCAGATTTTCCCCGGGTTGAGGCGGTTATTCGGGTCGAACGCCGCCTTCACTTTGCGCAGTTCGCCATACAGCGTTTCGCCGAAGAATGCCGGACTGTATTCTGCACGGAAGCCTTTGCCGTGTTCGCCCCACAACAAGCCGCCGTATTTGGCGGTCAACGCTACAACGTCATCGGAAATCTGCTTCATTAAGATTTCCTGCTGTGGGTCGCACATGTCCAGCGCCGGGCGCACGTGCAACACGCCTGCATCGACGTGACCAAACATGCCGTAACTTAGACCATGGCTATCCAGTAATGCACGAAACTCAACGATATAATCCGCCAGATGTTCCGGCGGCACGCAGGTGTCTTCCGCAAAAGGAATCGGCTTGGCTGCGCCTTTCGCATTACCGAGCAAGCCAACCGCTTTTTTACGCATCGCATAAATACGCTCGATGCCATCCAGCTCGTTGCACAACTGCCAGCCGATCACGCCGCCCTCACCTGCGCCAATTAACGCATCAAGCCGCTGACAGAGCGCGCTCACCTGACGTTCAATCAGTGCCTCGTCGTCACCAGCAAACTCTACGATGTTCAGACCAAGCATCTCTTTGTCTGGCACATCGGTTATCAGTTCATTGACGGAATGCCAGACGATATCTTCGCGCGCCAGATTCAGCACTTTCGAATCGACGGTTTCCACCGACAGCGCACGCGCATCAACCATAAACGGCGCATTGCGCAAGGCCGAATCGAATGAATCATATTTCACATTCACCAGACGGCGCACTTTCGGCAGACGCGTAATGTCCAGCCGCGCTTCGGTGATGAACGCTAACGTACCTTCTGACCCGGTTAACACGCGGGTCAGGTCAAACTCGGTCATCTCATCATTAAACACATGACGCAGATCGTAACCGGTCAGGAAGCGGTTGAGTTTGGGGAATTTGTCGATAATCAGCTGGCGATTTTCTTTGCAGCGCTCATAGACCGTGCGGTAAATGCGCCCGCTTGCAGATTGTTCTTTCGCCAGCGTTTCCGCCAGCATCACCGGCACCGGCTGCGTATCCAGAATGTCGCCGCCGAGTAACACGGCGCGTACGCCGAGAATGTGATCGGAAGTTTTGCCGTACACCAACGACCCTTGACCGGACGCATCGGTGTTGATCATCCCGCCCAGCGTCGCGCGGTTACTGGTTGAAAGCTCGGGTGCAAAAAAATAGCCGTAAGGTTTCAGGTATTCATTAAGCTGATCTTTGATAACCCCCGCCTCGACGCGCACCCATCCCTCTTCAGGGTTAATTTCGATGATGCGATTCATGTGGCGGGACATATCAATAATGATGCCCTGATTCAACGCCTGACCGTTGGTGCCTGTACCACCGCCACGTGGGGTAAAGATAAGCGTGCGGAAGCGCTCTTCATCGGCAATGCGTGAAAGCAGCGCCACGTCAGCAGTTGAACGAGGGAAAACAACAGCATCGGGGAGAAGCTGATAAATACTGTTATCCGTCGCCATCGTTAGCCTGTCGGCATAACGGGTGGCGGTATCGCCGGTAAAGCCTTGTTGCTCCAGTGCCTGCAAAAAATTCAGCACCAGTTGAACGACACCGGGTGCCTGAGAAATTTGTGGGATCATGACGCTCGACCCTGACTAGGTTGTGTTGTTGACGAGGTGTTATGTACGATTATGTTGTGTCTGTTTTATCGTTTGCGTATAGCCTATTCGTTGTATCACATTTTTTACTTACACGCTTATCGGATTTCAAGGCGATCATGGTCACGAAATTGTTGATATTATTATCAGTAAATGGATTTATCATCGGCGCCCCTCTTTGGGCGTAATTACAAAGGTACTAAACCTATGACAACCCTTCATCGGCCCCGTGACATACCGCAGATCCTGCTATCGGTGCTGTTTTTAAGCCTCATGATCGTGGCGTGCTTGTGGATAGTTCAACCCTTCGTTCTCGGCTTTGCGTGGGCCGCAACGATTGTTATCGCCACCTGGCCGATTTTGATTAAGCTCCAGCGCCTGCTGTTTGGTCGCCGATCGCTGGCGGTGCTGGCGATGACACTGCTGCTGTTTTTGTTGTTCGTTATCCCGATTGCGCTGCTGATTAACAGTCTGATGGATGGCAGTGTGCCGCTGGTTCATGCCATAACAACGGGCAACATTGCGCTTCCCGATTTCACCTGGCTGAATCATATCCCGCTGGTTGGTGCAAAGCTGTACTCCGGCTGGCACAGCCTGCTGGACATGGGCGGCAGCGCGATTATGGCAAAAGTGCGTCCTTATATCGGCACCACTACCACCTGGTTTGTCGGTCAGGCGGCACACATTGGTCGCTTCCTGATGCATTGCGGCCTGATGCTGATGTTCAGCGCCCTGCTGTACTGGCAGGGTGAAAAAGTCGCCCATGGCGTACGTTATTTTGCCACCCGTTTGGCGGCAAAACGCGGCGATGCCGCTGTGCTGCTTGCTGGTCAGGCCATCCGTGCGGTTGCCCTTGGCGTCGTGGTGACGGCGCTGGTACAGGCGATTCTGGGCGGTATTGGCCTGGCCATTTCTGGTGTGCCTTACGCCACGCTGTTGACCGTGGTGATGATCTTCTCCTGCCTGGTGCAACTGGGTCCGTTGGTGGTGCTGATCCCTTCCATTATCTGGCTGTACTGGACCGGCGACACGACCTGGGGCACCGTGCTGCTGGTGTGGAGCTGTGTGGTGGGCACCATGGATAACTTTATCCGTCCGATGCTGATTCGCATGGGTGCCGACCTGCCAATGGTGCTGATTCTGACCGGCGTTATCGGCGGTCTGATTGCCTTCGGCATGATTGGCCTGTTCATTGGCCCAGTGCTGCTGGCCGTCTCCTGGCGTCTGTTTGATGCCTGGGTACGTGAAGTGCCGCCACCATCAGACGATCCTGAAGAAGTGCTTGAAGAACTCGAGGTATTAGAAGCTAGCCACGAGAAGCTCGACAACTGATGATCACAGGCCCGGAAGCATTCCTGCTCCGGGCCTAATACATAAGCATTATTTATCGTTATTCCACTCATGCGCTGCATTTTCGCTCTGAATCGTCAACAACCCGCTGCTCCGCCTCGCAAAACCTTTACGTTTTTTTAACGATTAAGACCAATCTGATCGACGCAAAAATTCTCCATGCCTACTATTAGCTCACGGTTATAGATCAACACCTTGATTTATAAGCATGGAAATCCCCTGAGTGAAACAACGAATTGCTGTGTGTAGTCTTTGCCCATCTCCCACGATGGGCTTTTTTTTAACCTTTTTTTACTTCACAGCGGCTCATCATCTGCCAGTGCTTCGGCAATTCCCGCGCGACGCCAATGACGTTTGCCGTCACCGTCCCATGAATATCTGCCGAAGAACATCCGATCATCAGCTCAAATTCACCCGGTTCGACGATGCGTTTACCACGGCGATCGGTGAAATTCAGCATATCGACGGGGACATGGAACGTCAGCGTGGCTGATTCGCCTGGGACTAGCCTCACACGCTGGAAAGCTTTCAGTTCTTTGATTGGGCGCACCATCGATGCCACTTTATCACGAACATACAGCTGCACGACTTCACTGCCGCTGCGCTCGCCGGTGTTGGTGAGCCGGACTTGCACGGAAATTTCACCGTCTATCGCCACCTCCGGCGTTAACAGCTCAGGCTCGCTCCAGTGGAACGTTGTCCAGCCTTTTCCGTAACCGAACGGGTAGCGACTGCCAAAATGAAAAGCAAACGGTGTACCGCCGCTTTTCAGTTTATGGTTGTAGTAATACGGCATCGCGCCCGCGCTTTTCGGCACGCTGACCACCAGCCGTCCTTGCGGCTCAGCCTTGCCCGTCAGTACATCGGCGATAGCCCAACCGCCTTCCTGGCCTGGCGCCCACGCCATCAATAGCGCGGCAACACTATCTTCCAACCCTTGCAGGTTGTACGGCCGACCACCGGTCATCACCACAATTACCGGTTTTCCGGTCGCCACCAGTGCGACTAAAAGCTGTTGCTGTATTCCCGGTAAATTCAACGAATCAGTATCAGAGCCTTCTCCCACAGTGCCACTCTGGAACAACCCGGCCAAATCACCGACACAGGCGACAACCACATCACTGTCCTGCGCCACGCGCAGCGCTTCGGGGATGAGCGACGTATCCAGAGAAACCGGAGAGTGCTGGACAGGTTTTCCGCTGCTGTCCCCGGGGAACACCGGCGCGCCCGCTGAGCGCTGTTCAATAATATGGCAACCTTTGGCGTAGCGAACATGTTGCTCGCCCAGCCTCTGACGCAGCGCATCAAGCGGCGTGGTGACCTGCGAGGTTTGTTCCAGCATGTCGCTGATAATCAGATGCACCGGGAAGCTGTAACCGCTAAGCAGCGCCAGCGGATCGTCAGCCGCTGGGCCGATGACCGCCACGCGGGGTTTGCCCTGCAACGGCAGAACGCCGTTGTTTTCCAGCAGCGTCATTGAGCGGGTTGCCACGTCTCGCGCCGCCTGACGCGTTTTCGCACTCTGTAGCTCAATCGCGTTTTCATCGGTATACGGCTTGTCAAACAATCCAAGGCGGAATTTTTCCGTCAGCGTTCGCGCCACAATTTCGTCAATTTTGCCCATGGACATTAATCCACTTTCGATGGCCTCGGCCAGATGGCGCGCACAATCATCCTTCGGCAGTTCAACGTCTAACCCGGCATTGAAAGCCAGCGCCGCCGATTCAGCGGCATCCTGCGATACGCCGTGATGCTGATGCAGCAGACTTATTCCGCCGTAATCGGCAATGATAATGCCGTCGAAGCCCCACTGTTCACGCAGAATATCGGTCATCAGGAACGCATCGCTGTGGCCCGGTTGATTATCAATATCGTGATAAGCCGGCATCACAGACCCGGCATTCGCCAATTTGACCGCCATTTCAAACGGCAGCAGGAAGGTGTCGTTGAGTTCACAAAAACCGAGATGTACGGGCGCATGATTGCGCGCGCCTTCGCTGAATGAGTGCCCGACATAATGTTTGAGTGTCGCCAACAGATCACGTTTTTCGCCCTGTAAACCCTCGACATATGCACAGGCCATTACACCCACCAGCCACGGGTCCTCGCCGAACGTTTCTTCTGTTCTTCCCCAGCGCACATCGCGAGACACATCCAGTACCGGTGCCAGCCCCTGATGGCAGCCTGTGGCCCGCGCTTCTTCACCGATGCATTCGGCAGCATGGCGAATAAGGTCAGGATCCCACGTTGAACCGTAGTTAAGCGAGGATGGGAAAAGCGTCGCGTCTTTGCACAATAACCCGACCAGACACTCTTCATGAAACAGCGCCGGAACACCGAGACGAGTCTCTTCCATCAACATTTTTTGCAGGCGATTAGCCGCCCGCACACCGGTTTTCGCATCGACAATATGCGTGCCGAGCGGGCGCGTAATTTGCCCTACGCCGAGTAACAGGCGTTCAATGAGCGACGCCTGCGCCGATACGCCCGAAAATTCATCGCTCATATCGCTGCGTTCACGGTGATCGCCGTTTTCATTCAACACCAGCCAATAGGCATGCATCTGGGCAAATTTCTCTTCCGGCGTCATACGTGCCAGCAAATCGGCCACGCGTTCGGCGACAGGACGGCGAGCATCTTTATACAGTGCGGTCATCAACTTCCCCTCAGTTAAGGTGCAATCAGCTGAGGTTGAGTATTCAGAAGTGGGCGAAGGGCGACAATTGTTGTAATTCACAGCGAAGTTACGTTTTTTCGTTTTATTTCAATTCTGTGAAGCGGCTCGGGAAAGCATGTAACGCACAAAAAAGCCCCGGTCGTCATATCAACGACCGGGGCTTTATTGGCTTAATTATTTACGCAGTTCGGCGAGACCTAACCAGGTCTGCACCACGGTATCCGGGTTTAGCGACAGGCTGTCGATCCCCTCTTCCATCAGCCATGCCGCAAAGTCGGCATGATCGGACGGGCCTTGCCCACAGATGCCCACATATTTCCCCTGCTTCTTCGCCGCGCGAATCGACATCGACAGCAGCGCTTTCACCGCGTCGTTACGTTCATCAAACAGCTCAGACACCACGCCAGAGTCACGGTCGAGGCCGAGCGTCAGCTGTGTCATATCGTTGGAGCCGATTGAGAAACCATCAAAGTGTTCGAGGAACTGTTCTGCCAACAGGGCATTGGACGGGATCTCGCACATCATGATGATTTTGAGGCCATTTTCGCCGCGTTTCAGCCCCTGGCGCGCCAGTTCATCAATCACCGCTTTCGCCTGGTCGACGGTGCGCACAAACGGGATCATGATTTCGACGTTGGTGAGACCCATTTCGTTACGCACGCGTTTCACCGCATCGCACTCCAGCGCGAAACAATCACGGAAGCTATCTGCCACGTAACGCCCGGCCCCACGGAAGCCCAACATCGGGTTCTCTTCCTCTGGCTCGTAACGTTCGCCACCTACGAGGTTGGCGTATTCGTTCGATTTAAAGTCTGAAAGGCGCACAATCACACGCTTCGGATAAAACGCCGCGCCAAGCGTGGCGATCCCTTCCGTCAGGCGACCGACGTAGAACTCTTTCGGCGAGTCGTAGCCCTTCATCATTTCGCGGATTTCGTTTTGCAGCTTCGCGTCCTGGTCATCAAACTCCAGCAGCGCACGCGGGTGCACGCCAATCATGCGATTGATGATGAATTCCAGACGCGCCAGGCCTACGCCTTCGTTCGGCAAACAGGCAAAATCAAACGCGCGATCCGGGTTGCCGACGTTCATCATGATTTTCAGCGGCAGGTCCGGCATGGTATCGACGCTGGAACTTTTCACGCTGAAATCAAGCATATCGGCATACACATAGCCGGTGTCGCCTTCGGCACAGGACACGGTGACTTTCTCGTCATCCTTCATGCGCTCAGTGGCGTCACCGCAGCCGACTACCGCCGGGATCCCCAGTTCACGCGCGATGATCGCCGCGTGACAGGTACGCCCGCCACGGTTGGTGACAATCGCGGCCGCCTTTTTCATGATCGGTTCCCAATCCGGGTCGGTCATGTCAGTCACCAGCACGTCGCCTGGCTGGATGCGGTTCATTTCGCTGATGTCGTGAATGACTTTCACCGGACCTGCGCCTATACGCTGACCGATAGCACGGCCTTCGGCGATAATTTTGCCCTGTGAATGCAGCGTATAACGCTCCATCACCTGGCCACGCGAACGCACGGTTTCCGGGCGCGCCTGCACGATAAACAGTTTGCCGGTGTGCCCGTCTTTCGCCCACTCAATGTCCATCGGACGACCATAGTGTTTTTCAATCTGCACGGCCTGTTTCGCCAGCTCCTGCACTTCTTCGTCGGTCAACGAGAAGCGGTCGCGCTCAGCCTGCGGCACGTCTTCGATACGCACCTGTTTGCCGTGTTCTTGCGTTGGGGCATAAACCATGCGGATTTTTTTCGAGCCCATGGTGCGGCGCACAATCGCCGGCAGTTCTTTCGCCAGCGTCGGTTTGTGCACGTAGAATTCGTCCGGGTTGACCGCGCCCTGCACCACCATTTCGCCAAGGCCAAATGCGGACGTGATAAATACCACCTGGTCAAAACCGGATTCGGTATCGATGGAGAACATCACCCCGGCAGAGGCCAGATCGGAACGCACCATTCGCTGTACGCCCGCAGAAAGCGCCACGCCACGGTGGTCGTAGCCCTGATGCACACGGTAGGAAATCGCGCGGTCATTGAACAGTGACGCAAACACATGCTTCACCGCCACCAGTACGGCGTCGTACCCCTGCACGTTGAGGAAGGTTTCCTGCTGCCCGGCAAAAGAGGCATCCGGCATATCTTCGGCGGTTGCGGAAGAACGCACGGCGAATGACGCATCGGCATCGTCAGCAGAGAGCTGGTTATAAGCCTGATGAATGGCTTGTTCCAGTTCTGGGGTAAAAGGTGTGTCGATTATCCATTGACGGATTTGCGCACCGGCTTTCGCCAGCACCGTGACGTCGTCAATGTCGGTTTCGTCCAGCAACTGATAAATACGCTGATTTACGCCACTCTGGTCGAGAAACTGATTGAAAGCCTCTGCCGTCGTAGCAAACCCGTTGGGCACCGAAACGCCCAAATCGGACAGATTCGTAATCATTTCCCCCAGGGAGGCATTTTTACCCCCAACGGTGTCTACATCATTCATGCCGAGTTGGTTGTACCAAAGCACCAGAGCATTGTCAGACATCGAAACAATCCTTTCATAAATTAAGAAAAGTGCCAGAAGCATCACTGGCGTCGTTAATTATCCTGCCATAATTACGCTGCGTTAAAAAAAGGTGAATCGTTCAAGCAACTTTATTTTTTACTTTTTCAGACAGTTCCACGCGCATTCCTAACCCTATGATTCATCAGCAATCCCACAAAAACCACTGGTCTATCGTCTTCATCCGTAAAATGAAGACCCCTTTTCATTAAAAATAAAAACACCTGTTCATTTTTATTTTTAAGACAAAACCATCGCAGATATGATTAAAATAAATATAGGCTTCATGGAATTAACTTAATCTTACCGGATGGTCAAAATGGATAATAATGTCGATCGCCACGTATTTTACATTTCAGACGGCACCGCCATTACCGCCGAGGTGCTCGGCCACGCGGTGATGTCGCAATTCCCTGTTTCGGTGAATAGCATCACCCTGCCGTTTGTCGAAACCGAAAGCCGGGCGAAAGCCGTCAAAGAACAAATTGACGCTATCTACCAGCAATCAGGCATACGCCCGCTGGTCTTTTACTCCATCGTCTTGCCGGAAATTCGCACCATCATTTTGCAAAGTGAAGGTTTTTGTCAGGACATCGTGCAGGCGCTGGTGGCACCGTTACAGGAAGAACTCAAACTCGATCCGACGCCTATTGCACACCGCACACACGGCCTCACGCCCGGTAACCTCACTAAATATGATGCTCGTATTGCTGCCATTGACTACACGTTAGCGCACGATGACGGTGTTTCGCTGCGTAATCTCGACCAGGCGCAAGTCATCCTGCTTGGCGTGTCACGCTGCGGTAAAACCCCAACCAGCCTCTATCTGGCGATGCAGTTCGGGATCCGTGCGGCGAACTATCCGTTTATCGCCGACGACATGGATAACCTCGTACTTCCCGCTGCGCTGAAACCATTGCAGCATAAGTTATTTGGCCTGACCATTAACCCGGAACGTCTTGCCGCGATCCGCGAAGAGCGCCGTGAAAACAGCCGCTACGCCTCGATGCGCCAGTGTCGAATGGAAGTTACCGAAGTCGAAGCGCTGTACCGCAAAAACCAAATCCCGTGGCTGAACAGCACCAATTATTCCGTGGAAGAAATCGCCACCAAAATCCTCGACATGATGGGCCTCAGTCGCCGCATGTACTAACACACTAGTACATAATCACAAAATACGCTATCATCGTTTTGCAATGTATGCGCATCACCCTGCTGAAGATCGTTTGAGCCTTGAATTCAGCGGGGATTGGTTTATCGTGATGCGCATCACTTCCGGTATTTTTGCCGTAGAAGCAACCCAATTCTGAGAGTCCCCATGAACAAAACTGATGAACTGCGTTCGGCGCGCATCGACAGTCTGGTAACGCCTGCTGAACTGGCGCAGCGCCACCCTGTCTCCTCTGACGTCGCGAGCCATGTGACCGCGTCCCGTCGTCGCATTGAAAAAATCCTGAATGGTGAAGACAAACGCCTGTTGGTGGTGATGGGTCCCTGCTCCATTCACGACCTGGATGCGGCGGTGGATTACGCTCGCCGTTTACAGGCGCTGCGTGAGAAACACCAGTCGCGTCTTGAAATTGTGATGCGCACGTATTTCGAAAAGCCGCGCACCGTCGTGGGCTGGAAAGGCCTGATTTCCGATCCGGATCTCAACGGCAGCTATCGTGTGAATCACGGTATTGAGCTGGCACGCAAACTGCTATTGCAGGTCAATGAACTGGGCGTGCCAACCGCCACCGAGTTTCTCGATATGGTGACCGGTCAGTTCATTGCGGATCTCATCAGCTGGGGCGCGATCGGTGCTCGTACTACCGAAAGTCAGATCCACCGTGAAATGGCCTCGGCGCTCTCCTGCCCGGTTGGCTTCAAAAACGGTACTGACGGCAACACCCGCATTGCGGTTGATGCGATCCGTGCCGCGCGCGCCAGCCATATGTTCCTGTCGCCGGATAAAAACGGCCAGATGACCATTTACCAGACCAGCGGAAATCCGTACGGCCACATCATCATGCGTGGCGGCAAAAAGCCGAACTATCACGCGGCCGATATCGCTGCGGCCTGCGACACGTTGCATGAGTTTGATTTGCCGGAACAGCTGGTCATCGATTTCAGCCACGGCAACTGCCAGAAACAACATCGCCGTCAGTTAGACGTGTGCGACGATATCTGTCAGCAAATTCGCAATGGCTCCACGGCAATTGCCGGGATCATGGCGGAGAGTTTCCTGCGCGAAGGCACGCAAAAAATCGTGGCGGGTCAACCGCTGGTGTACGGACAGTCGATTACCGATCCGTGTCTGAGCTGGGAAGATAGCGAAATCCTGCTCGATAAACTCTCTGCGGCTGTCGATACCCGTTTCTGAGTTCTGTTTTGCGTCGGGCGGCACTTTGCCTGCCCGGCCCGTTTTCCCTTTCTCTGTCTGGTGGCGTTTCGCTGACCTGATCTACAACGCCTTTTCAGGCAACGCTACTGTCGCCACGTAACAATCCTTTTTTGATCCCGTCATCTATTTTTCACAAAAGGGGTTGCTGCGCGCTTTGTTTTGTTGATAATGATTATCATTGCTAAATTGATTGCTATTTTTAACACTATGACATCTTCGGACACAAATCTTGCCACAGGCCAAACGTCTCCCGCGCCACAGCCGCAGCCCGGCGATCGCCGGATAAACAGCAAAAGTCTCCTCGGGACAGAAGGCCGTGTCATTATCGAGCATGACGGTCAGCACTATCTGCTGCGCCAAACCCATGCCGGAAAATTGATCCTGACAAAGTAACAGCTTTACCACACAACATTTCGCCAGCCACCCAGGGACTCACGCCGAGGCAGCCAGCGCTTTTCACTTTTATGGAGAGTTGCATACTACATCTGCATTCCACGTCGCTGCGCCCATCGCTGTTTTCGGCGCGATTACCGCCCCGGCCCTCGCCGCCGCTGAACAAATGACCGTTATCGACGCTGATACGCCTGAGGGGCAAACCGCCAGTTCTGCCGCCGATTTACTGCGCGCAGGGTAGCTTCACGTTTGCGCCGTGTTGTACGATCTTAATCTGGCGGCGCTGTGGGCCGACAAATTACTGTTGCTGCATCAGGGCGAAATTGTTGCGCAGGGTAGCGCACAGCAGGTGTTGCAGGCTGATACGTTGAGCCGTTGGTACGGAGCCGAGGTGCATATCGGTCAGCACCCCGGCAGCCAGACGCCGCAGGTCTTTTTAGCCCCTTAGCTAGAACAGCTCACTTCCAGCCGCTTGCCCCATTCCGGTGGGCGGCTGGCGTAGTCATCGTGACGATCGGCAAACGGGTCACGTAGCGCGTCGTGCAAACGCACAAACTCCGAATAATCCCCGCGTTCGGCTTGCTCAATCGCTCGCTGTGCCAGCCAGTTTCGCAATACTATCGCCGGATTTTTCTGTTTCATGCTGTGCTGGCGCGTAGCGTCGTCGACCTGATCCAGCTGTAAACGAGCACGATAGCCACTGAACCACACATCAAACGCCGCCCGGTCGATAAACTCATCACGTAATGGCGACACCGCGCTGTGCTGTTCGGTTTCGCACAACATGCGGAATGTGCGTGTGTAATCGCTGCCTTCGCGCGCCATCAGGCTGAACAAGTCGTTCAACACTTCATTGTCACCTTTCTGTTCGCTGAATAACCCGAGTTTCCCACGCATTCGTTTACCGTATTCCACCAGCAGCGCTTCCTGGTAGCTATCCAGCGCATCGTTAAGCGCATCCACGGCAATAAACGGTGACAGCGACTGTGCCAGACGTTGTAAATTCCATAACGCCGCCGGAGGCTGATTATCAAAGCTGTAGCGGCCCTGATGATCGGAGTGGTTACAGATATAACCCGGCTGATAGTCGTCGAGGAAACCGTAGGGACCATAATCCATTGTCAGCCCCAGAATCGACATATTGTCGGTATTCATCACCCCATGACAAAAGCCAACAGTTTGCCAACGGGCAATCATCTGCGCGGTTTTTGTGACAACGTCACGGAACCATAGAGCATATCGATCGGCGTCTTGTTCGAGATGCGGCCAGTGATGGCGAATCACGTAATCCGCCAGCTCGCGTACTTTCTCGGGTTCGCGACGATAATAAAAGTGCTCGAAGTGGCCAAAACGCACATGGCTTTCGGCGACGCGCATCAGCATTGCGCCCTGCTCAACCGTTTCGCGATACACCTGCGTGTCACTGGTGACCACCGATAACGCGCGGGTGGTGGCAATGCCTAATGCAAACATGGCCTCAGAGGCCAGGCTTTCACGCAGCGTCGAACGCAACACCGCGCGTCCGTCGCCCATGCGAGAATACGGCGTCAGCCCCGCGCCTTTCAGGTGCCAGTCGAAACGGCGTCCGTCAGCCAGTTGCTGTTCGCCGAGCAAAATGCCGCGCCCGTCGCCCAGTTGTCCGGCCCAAACGCCGAACTGGTGTCCGCTGTACACCTGCGCCAGCGGCAACATTCCGGGCAGCAGCGCTTCGCCACCCCATACGCCAGCGCCCTTTTCAGGGCTAAACAGCGAGGATGGCAAATCGAGACTCTGCGCCAACGGCGCGTTATGCCAGATAAGCCGCGCGTTGGTGAGCGGTGTCGGTGATAGTTCTGTATAGAAACCTGGCAGCTCATCGCGCCAGTAATGGGTAAAAGACAGGGTCATGGTTCCTCCTGTCTGTAGTGTAGTGTCTATGGGGAAAGATAAATACCGGCGGGATGCAGGGTTATTCCTGCATCAGAGCGGTTAACGAGGCGGCATCGACAGCAGGCCATAAAGCTCCCTGTAATGCGCTAAAACCCCAGGGTTCCAGGCGTTCGAAGATCTGCTGATTGTCGACACCCGCTACCATTATCGCGCTACAGCATGGCTGCACCTGGGCAGTAATCGCCCGCATAAAGGGATCAAATGATAATAGGAAGACCTGTTGCTGAATAAAATTTTTATCGAGAGCAACACGTTTAAACAATCCTGAAAAAACGGCTTGCGTAGTGGTATCACCCGCACCGAAATTGGCCAGCACCAAGGGGAAAAAATTGGCCAGCTGCACCAATAAATGACTTTTGTCGAACGTGCTCAATTCCGGGAAACTTTCTTCGACCGTTAATTCCAAAAACGAAAATCGTGCGGCCGCTTCTGCCAGGGCATTTTGCGTTAGCAGCGCCAAAGCAATTGCTGGCGTTATATTAATCCAGGCAATTAATTGCTGTTGAATAAAAAAGATCTGACAGCTTTCCAACAGCGCGAGTTTTTCGCGAAACAACGTGACTTCCTGTTCGGCATTAAGGCGTGAGGCTACCAGACTGGTTGGCGTGCGGACGGCGTCATCCACCCCAACGAAGTTAGTGATTATTTCCAGCCCAACGAGCTGTCCCCCCCCATTTCTGGCAGGCAGGAATAACAATTCGGTCTTCCAGGCTTTATCCAGTGTAACAATCATTGCGTCCACCCTTGCTCAAGGGACATCCCTGGTCGCTGCTGCATGGTTCCAGTAGAAAACAAAATCTTTGATTTTAAAAAGATTAATTTCATTCGTTCCTTTGTAATTAAGGAATTCCTTTGCGTTATCATTCGGATGATTGTAATCCATATTTGTGCAGTCGCACAATCCGGAGATTCATTACGTGAAAATGATGATTAACGATAATTATTTCGCAGCACGACGGTTATATTTTATTTGCGCCACAAAAAAGGGCCTCTAGGCCCTTTTCGTTTTCCTGCTAAATTCGTCTGGCTTGCCAGAAATGCTTTCGCCAGTAGACATTATCGAGGGATGAGCGCGTCACACCCTGGCTGGTAGAAGCATGAATAAACTGATTATCCGTGTCATAGATGCCGACATGCAGGCCGTTGCCTCCCGACCCGGTATTGAAGAACACCAAATCACCCGGCAACAAATCGTCTTTATCGATTTCCGTGCCAATTTTTGACTGCTGCCTGGTGTCACGTGGGAGCTGTAAATCGAACTGATCGCGGAACGTCACCATCACGAAAGCGGAACAATCCACGCCACCGCGCGTGCTGCCGCCATAGCTATAAGGCGTGCCGCGCCAGCTTGCCAGCTGATCGTTAAGATTGGCAATGACGGTGATGGAATCGGAAAGCCGTGGGTTTGGCGGCGGCGCACGATGGCTGCTACACCCGGCTAAAATTAACGCTGCCACGAAAATAAATAAGAGACGCATATCCTGGCGTTTCCTCTGATATTTTTTATAGAAATAATTTAGCCCGCGAATTCGGAAAGTTGCAAGAAACCTTCTCGTTATAGTGCAGAAATCAGCACCTGTACGCCATCCGCCTGAAGCTTTTTGAACGGCATATCATACGCAGCCGTCAGATTTTCGATCGTCAAAACGTGCGACGTCTCACCGCTGGCCAGCATTTTCCCTCGGCGCATCAGCCATGTCTGACTGGAAAAGCGCAGCGTGTGGTTAAGATCATGGCTGCTCATGACGATGGTTATCCCGATGCGTCGTAGTTCCGTAAGGAGCCTGTCCAGCGCCGCCTGCTGGGCCACATCGAGACTGCTCATCGGCTCATCCAGCAGGAGAAGCTGACCTTGCGGATTCCCCTGTGGATGTATTTGCAATATCACTGCCGCCAGGCGTACGCGCTGCCATTCGCCACCGGAAAGTTGGTTAACCGGGCGCACCAGTTTGTCTTCCAGTCCCAATTTTTCAGCAATTTCCTGCTGGAGCGCGTGTTGCGTTTGATCGTGCTGATGCAGCGTCAGGTAATGCCAGACCGGCATGGCAAAGGGCGGTGTCTGATGTTGGGTCAGATACGCGCGATGGCGCGCCAGCTCCGGTGCCGCCCAGTCGGATAAGGGTTTGCCGTTGAGCGATACCTGCCCTTTTCCCTGACTCAACCCTGCCATTCTGGCGAGCAGTGTACTTTTACCTGCGCCGTTCGGTCCGACGAGATGCACTATCTCGCCCTGACGAACGTCTGCACTTACCGGGGACAACCGCCCCGGTTCTTCCACGCCCCGTAGCTGCATCAGCGTCACGATTACTTCGCCAACGCCAGCTTAATAGATTCCATGACAATCGGGTCTTCCGGCGTCATGTCCGGTGAGAAACGCTGAACAATGTCGCCGTCACGACCAATGAGGAATTTTTCAAAGTTCCACAGTATATCGCCTTGTTCTTTCGGCGCACGGCCTTTGCTGGCCATACGTTCGTAAAAACCACTGCTTTCAGGCGCGACGGCGACCGGTGCCGCAGATGTCAGCTTCTGATACAGCGGATGGCGGTGCTCACCGTTGACATCAATTTTGCTGAACATTGGGAACGTCACGCCATAGGTGGTGCTGCAGAAGGTCTTTATTTCTTCGTCGCTACCCGGTTCCTGGCCGAGGAACTGGTTGCACGGGAAACCAAGCACGGTAAACCCGTCTTTGCCCCAGGCTTCCTGAATATTTTCCAGTTGTTCGTACTGCGGCGTCAGCCCGCACTGGGAGGCGACGTTCACCACCAGCAGCACGTTGCCTTTGAACTGTTCGAGACTGACGTTTTGACCGTCGATGGTGGTGACATTTGTGTTGAGAATATCGTGTTGCATAGCGTCCTCTTGGGTTATCAGCTAGCGCTTAACGGCCAGCTCTTAATAGTAGCCAGATAAAAACGGGTGCGCCCAGGGTGGCGGTGACAACGCCAATCGGCAATTCTGCCGAGGCCAGCGCCAGACGGGCAACGATATCGGCAAACAACAGCGCCGCGCCGCCTGCCAGTACGCAGGCAGGTAACAATACACGATGATCGGTCAGGCCACATAACCGCAGGATATGCGGGATAACCAGACCAATAAAACCAATCGCCCCGGAGAGCGCCACGCTGACGCCGACCAGCCAGCCTGTCGCCAACACCAGCAGGCGACGCCACAGCCAAAGTGGCAGCCCGAGTTGTCGGGCCGATGTTTCGCCCAGCGACAGTAAATTGAGTGGCTGCGACTGCAAACAAACCCAGGCGATAACCGGAAACAGCGCTACCATCAACCAGCCCTGATGCCAATCCACACCGCCAAATCCGCCCATCATCCAGTACATTAACTGGCGCAGGTCAAACGAGGTAGAAAAATACACCGCCCAGGTCATCGCTGCACTGCAAATAATCCCCAGCGCGACACCCGCAAGCAGCAATCGGCTGGTCGATAAATGCCGACGCGCAAAGCGCAGCAGAACGACCGTGATAACCAGTGCGCCGACGATAGCGCAAATGCCCAAAACCCAGCCTGGTAACAGGCCTTTGCCCAGCAGTACCGCCGCGATAAGCCCGACGCCCGCGCCGTTAGACACACCAAGAAGCCCAGGCTCTGCCAGAGGGTTCTCAAACAATGACTGCATAATCGCGCCAGAAACCGCCAGCGCCGCCCCCACCAATACCACCGCAACGGTGCGCGGCAGGCGAATTTGCCAGACAAACAACTCGCCACGGGCTGTAAACCATTCGCCGGGGGCAATCCACTGTTCACCCGCACACAGGCTGATAAAGATAGCGAGCAGAAGCAGCAGCAGCAAAAGCCCCAGCCATCGCTGGTTTCGTTGCTGCTGACGTTGGGCGAGTGGCTGCATAGCGTCCTGAATTCTCGAAATGAAGTGATTGATTTTATTGCGCCAGAGGCGCGCAGGAAAGAAAAAAGGCCGCAAAAGCGGCCTTTTTAGTTAATCAGAAATTATTCTGCTTTGGGCGAAGCGTTTTCGACTCGGCTTTTCAACTTCTGGCCGGGTCTGAAGGTCACCACGCGCCGGGCTGTAATGGGAATATCTTCGCCCGTCTTCGGGTTGCGCCCGGGGCGTTGATTTTTATCGCGCAAATCGAAGTTACCAAAACCGGAGAGTTTTACCTGCTCACCGTTTTCAAGAGCACGACGGATCTCTTCGAAAAACAACTCTACCAGTTCTTTAGCATCCCGTTTGCTAAGCCCAAGCTTATCAAACAGATATTCTGACATTTCAGCTTTTGTAAGCGCCATAGGTTCAATCCCTCAATGATGCCTGGAATCGCTCTTTTAATGCCTCTACACATTTGGCAACGGTAGCGGCAATCTCCTCTTCTTCCAGTGTACGGCTGGTATCCTGAAGGATCAGGCTGATTGCGAGGCTCTTAAAACCGTCCTCAACGCCCTTACCGCGGTACACATCAAACAAGTTTACGCCAACTACCTGATTTACGCCAACTTTCTTACACTCGGTGAGAATTTCGGCGGCTGGGACGTCTTCAGCCACGACCACAGCGATGTCGCGACGGTTCGCCGGGAAGCGAGAAATTTCTTTCGCCTCAGGCACCACGCGGTCTGCGAGCTTATTCCACTCCAGCTCAAACACCATCGTGCGTCCGTTCAAGTCCAGTTTACGTTCTAGCTCTGGATGAACAACCCCAATGAAACCAATACGTTCGCCTTTCAGATAAATCGCCGCAGACTGCCCCGGATGCAGCGCTGGATTCGCTTCGGCTTTGAACTGGATATCACCCAGCTTACCGGTTAAATCCAGTACAGATTCGAGATCGCCTTTTAAATCATAGAAATCAACTGTCTCTTTCGCCAGGTTCCAGTGCTCTTCATAACGGTTACCGCACATCACGCCGCTCAGCATGACATCCTGACGGATGCCCAACGGGGCTTGAGTGTCCGGTACAAAGCGCAGACCGCTTTCGAAAATACGCACACGACTCTGTTGACGATTCTGGTTATACACCACGGTGCTCAACAGGCCAGTCCACAAGGAGAGGCGCATCGCCGACATTTCGCTGGAAATCGGGCTTGGCAAAATCAGCGCATCTTCACCCGGGTGAATAAACTGCTGTACTTTTGGGTCGACGAAGCTGTAGGTGATCACTTCCTGGTAGCCTTTGTCATTCAGCATAGTTTTCACACGCTTGAGTGACAAGTTAGCTTCCTGATGATGACCCATAATCAGCCCAGCCTGAACAGGCATATCCGGGATATTGTTGTAGCCATATACGCGGGCCACTTCTTCCACCAGGTCTTCTTCGATTTCCATATCGAAACGCCAGCTCGGCGCAACGGCCTGCCACTGGTCCTGCCCTTCGGTGACGTCACAGCCCAGACGGCGCAGAATATCGCTCACCTGCTCGTCGGCAATGTGATGGCCAATCAGGCGATCCAGTTTGCTGCGACGCAGTGTGATGGTGGCGCGTTTTGGCAATGTGGCGTCATTTGTCACATCAATAACAGGGCCGACTTCACCACCGCAGATGTCGACCAGAAGACGAGTGGCACGTTCCATCGCTTTGTACTGCAGCGCAGGATCCACACCGCGCTCGTAACGGTGAGAGGCATCGGTGTGCAGACCGTGGCGACGTGCGCGACCGGTGATGGACAGTGGGCTAAAGAATGCACATTCCAGTAGCACATTCTGCGTGTCGTCATTCACACCAGAATGCTCACCACCGAAGATCCCGCCCATTGCCAGCGCTTTGTTGTGATCGGCAATCACCAGCGTGTCCGCATTCAGCTTGGCTTCGTTGCCGTCCAGCAGCACCAGGGTTTCCCCCTCTTTTGCCATACGGACGACGATACCGCCGTCAATGCGGTCCAAATCGAACGCATGCATGGGTTGACCCAGTTCCAGCAGGACGTAGTTGGTCACATCAACTACCGCGTCGATAGAACGGATGCCGCAACGACGCAGCTTCTCTTTCATCCACAGCGGCGTCGGTGCTTTAACGTTGATGCCTTTCACTACGCGGCCCAGATAACGCGGGCATGCGTCAGTCGCTTCAACGCTAATGGAGAAAGTATCGTTGATGGTCACAGCCACCGGTGCCATTTCTGGTACGTTCAGCGGTTGCTGATTCAGCACCGCCACGTCGCGTGCAACACCGATGATGCCAAGGCAGTCGGCGCGGTTTGGCGTAACGCTGATTTCGATGGTGTTGTCATCAAGCTTCAGGTATTCGCGAATGTCGGTTCCCAGCGGCGCATCAGCCGGCAGTTCGATAATACCGCTATGATCGTCGGAAATACCCAGCTCGGAGAACGAACACAGCATGCCCTCAGACGGCTCGCCGCGCAGTTTCGCCGCTTTAATTTTGAAATCGCCCGGCAGTACAGCGCCAATCGTAGCGACCGCTACTTTGAGGCCTTGACGGCAGTTTGGCGCGCCGCAGACGATGTCCAGCAGACGCTCGCCACCGACGTTAATTTTGGTCACGCGCAGTTTGTCCGCATTCGGATGCTGTCCGCACTCAACCACTTCACCAACCACTACGCCATTGAAGACGCCAGCAACGGGCTCAACGCCGTCGACTTCCAGGCCTGCCATGGTGATTTGGCCAGACAGCGCTTCGCTGTCAATCGCCGGGTTAACCCATTCGCGTAACCACAGTTCACTGAATTTCATTGTTCTGTCCTGCCCTTATTTAAACTGTTTGAGGAAACGCAGATCGTTTTCGAAGAACGCACGCAGATCGGTGACGCCGTAGCGCAGCATGGTCAGACGCTCCATGCCCATTCCGAATGCGAAACCGGAGTAAACTTCAGGGTCGATTCCGACATTACGCAGCACATTTGGGTGAACCATACCGCAGCCCAGCACTTCCAGCCATTTGCCATTTTTGCCCATCACATCCACTTCTGCAGACGGCTCGGTGAACGGGAAATAGGACGGGCGAAAACGGATCTGCAGGTCTTCTTCAAAGAAGTTGCGCAGGAAATCGTGCAGCGTGCCTTTCAGATTTGTGAAGCTGATGTTGGTATCAACAATCAGGCCTTCCATCTGGTGGAACATTGGCGTGTGAGTCTGATCGTAATCGTTACGATAAACACGACCCGGCGCGATAATGCGAATTGGCGGCTGCTGGCCTTTCATGGTGCGGATCTGCACGCCTGACGTCTGGGTACGCAGTAAACGCGTTGCATCAAACCAGAAAGTGTCGTGGTCAGCACGTGCCGGGTGATGGCCTGGAATATTCAGGGCATCGAAGTTGTGATAATCATCTTCGATTTCCGGGCCAGTCGCCACGGTAAAGCCGAGCTCACCGAAGAAACTTTCAATACGGTCGATAGTACGCGTTACCGGATGCAGACTACCGGTCTCGATGCGACGGCCCGGCAGAGAAACGTCGATGGTTTCAGCGGCAAGGCGAGCATTGAGTGCAGCGCCTTCCAACGAGGCTTTACGCTCGTTCAGCGCCTGCTGAACTTGTTCTTTTGCTTCGTTAATAACCGCACCTGCCGCCGGGCGCTCTTCTGCCGGCAGTTCACGCAGGGTTGTCATCTGAAGGGTCAAATGCCCTTTTTTACCCAGATATTCGACACGCACGTTATCCAGCGCGGTGACATCTGAAGCTTCGTTAATGGCGGCCTTGGCACTGGCAACCAGCTCTGCGAGATGTGACATGGTTTTCCTCAATAATGTCGATGCAAACACCCGTTTGCGGACTTAATCTCTTGAATGCTTTATACGAAAAAAGCCTCCCTGGGGAGGCTTTCTGGCGCTGTTTTCCGTTTCGTCTTTCATGCGCTAGCCTCCTGGAATCAGGTGCTAAAGTAAAAAAAGAAGCGGAAAATAGCAGCATTCATGCTTGCGTTACCTTGTCTGATACGGGTTGTGAAGTGCTTATTGGAAAGTCTTCACCGTGAAAAGTCAACGACTTGCTGATTCTAAACAAAAATCTGAAACAAAAAGAGGGAGGCAAGCCTCCCTCTTCAACTGGCTTTACGCCAGAGCTGATTTCGCTTTTTCGACCAGAGCGGTGAACGCTACTTTGTCGAATACTGCGATGTCAGCCAGGATCTTACGGTCAATTTCAACAGAGGCTTTTTTCAGGCCGTTGATGAATTTGCTGTAAGAAATACCGTTCTGACGTGCTGCTGCGTTAATACGCGCAATCCACAGTTGACGGAACTGACGCTTACGTTGACGACGGTCACGGTAAGCGTACTGACCTGCTTTGATAACAGCCTGGAAGGCAACGCGGTAAACGCGTGAACGCGCACCGTAGTAGCCTTTGGCTTGTTTCAAAATTTTCTTGTGACGTGCACGTGCTACTACACCACGTTTTACGCGAGCCATATGTGCTCTCCTGTTCTATATTCTTGATTAAAAAAGTTAAACGTTAACGACTTATGCGTACGGAAGGCACGCGATTACCAGACCCAAATCGCCTTTAGAAACCATGGCTTTTGGACGCAGGTGACGTTTACGCTTAGTAGCTTTTTTGGTCAGAATATGACGCAGGTTAGCGTGCTTGTGCTTAAAACCACCTTTACCGGTTTTTTTGAAGCGCTTAGCAGCACCGCGTACGGTCTTAATTTTTGGCATCTTAATAACTTCCACTTCGCATTGTTGAAAAATGAAACGTAGGCGAACAATAACCGATGAGGCCCGAGAGCCTCACGGTTAATGCTACTTGAAGGCCTTACTGTTTCTTCTTAGGAGCGAGCACCATGATCATCTGACGGCCTTCGATCCTTGTTGGGAAGGATTCGACCACTGCCAGTTCACTCAGATCGTCACGGACGCGGTTAAGCACTTCCATACCAATCTGTTGGTGGGCCATCTCACGTCCGCGGAAACGCAGCGTGATTTTGGCCTTATCGCCCTCTTCGAGAAAGCGTATCAGGCTGCGGAGTTTTACCTGATAATCGCCATCGTCGGTGCCAGGACGGAATTTAATTTCCTTAACCTGAACAATCTTTTGCTTCTTCTTCTGTTCCTTAGAAGATTTGCTTTTTTCATAGAGGAATTTGCCGTAGTCCATGATTCGGCAAACTGGCGGTTCGGCGTTAGGGCTGATCTCTACCAGATCCACTCCTGCTTCTTCAGCTTTTTCCAGAGCTTCTCTCAGACTCACTATACCAAGCTGTTCGCCTTCCAGACCTGTTAAGCGAACTTCCTGAACTCGAATCTCGCCATTGATACGATTCGGACGTGCCGTTTGTACTCGTTTTCCGCCTTTAATACTTTATTCCTCCAGTTGTTGAAGACTGCGGCTGCGTATTTCTTGTAGCAGCTTCTCGATCACTTCGTTTACGTCCATAGTGCCGAGGTCTTTTCCGCGACGGGTGCGCACGGCAACTTTGCCTGCTTCAACCTCTTTGTCGCCACAAACCAGCATATACGGGACACGACGTAATGTGTGCTCGCGGATTTTAAAGCCAATCTTCTCATTTCTCAAGTCTGCTTTTACGCGAATGCCCGCATTTTGTAGTTTGCGCGTCAATTCATTAACGTAATCAGCCTGTGAATCGGTGATATTCATCACCACGACCTGCACAGGTGCCAGCCATGTCGGGAAGAATCCGGCGAACTCTTCGGTCAGTATACCGATGAAGCGTTCGATGGAACCGAGAATGGCACGGTGAATCATCACCGGCACCTGACGCTCGTTGCTTTCGCCTACATAGGAGGCGCTTAGACGTTGCGGCAGGGAGAAGTCCAGCTGTACCGTTCCGCACTGCCAAGCACGATCGAGGCAGTCATAAAGGGTAAATTCAATTTTCGGGCCGTAGAAGGCACCTTCACCCAGTTGATACTCAAACGGGATGTTGTTTTCTTCCAGAGCCACGGCCAGATCGGCTTCCGCACGATCCCATGTTTCATCACTACCGATGCGTTTTTCCGGACGGGTCGACAGCTTGACGACGATTTTCTCGAAGCCAAAGGTGCTGTACATATCGTAGACCATACGGATACAGGCGTTTACTTCATCGCGCACTTGATCTTCTGTACAGAAGATATGGGCATCATCCTGAGTAAAGCCACGAACGCGCATCAAACCATGCAACGCACCTGATGGCTCGTTACGATGGCAGCTACCGAATTCCGCCATACGCAGCGGCAGATCGCGATAGGATTTCAGACCCTGATTGAAGATCTGAACATGACCCGGGCAGTTCATCGGCTTGATGCAGTATTCACGGTTCTCCGAAGAGGTGGTGAACATCGCATCTTTGTAGTTGTCCCAGTGACCTGTTTTTTCCCACAGGACACGGTCCATCATGAACGGGCCTTTCACTTCCTGATATTGGTATTCTTTCAGCTTAGAACGCACGAAAGTTTCCAGTTCACGGAAGACAGTCCAGCCATCGTTATGCCAGAACACCATACCCGGTGCTTCTTCCTGCATATGATACAGGTCAAGCTGTTTACCGATTTTACGGTGATCGCGTTTCGCCGCTTCTTCCAGACGCAGCAGATAGGCATTCAGCGCTTTCTTATCGGTCCATGCGGTACCGTAGATACGCTGCAACATTTTATTGTTGCTGTCGCCACGCCAGTAGGCGCCTGCTGTTTTCATCAATTTGAAATGATGGCAAAAACGCATATTCGGCACGTGCGGACCGCGGCACATGTCGACGTATTCTTCGTGATGATACAAGCCAGGCTTGTCATCATGCGCGATATTTTCATCAAGGATGGAAACTTTATAGCTTTCGCCGCGATTCACAAATGTTTCACGCGCTTCGTGCCAGCTCACCTTTTTCTTGATGACATCGTAGTTCTTCTCCGCCAGCTCGTGCATGCGCTTTTCGAGGGCGTCGATATCTTCCTGGGTCAGGGTGTGGTCGAGGTCAACGTCATAGTAAAAACCGTTATCAACAACCGGGCCAATGGCCATTTTAGTATGCGGCCACAGCTGTTTGATAGCGTGTCCCAGCAAGTGTGCACAGGAGTGACGAATGATCTCCAGACCGTCTTCATCTTTCGCGGTAATCAGCGACAGCGTCGAGTCTTGTTCAATGAGATCAGAAGCATCAACCAGTTCACCGTTAACACGGCCAGCGATGGTGGCTTTCGCCAGACCCGGACCAATATCCAGGGCAACATCCATTGGGCTTACTGCGTTATCGAAATGGCGTTGACTGCCATCAGGAAGTGTAATTACAGGCATTTTATATCCTTATCTGCAGTGGTGCCCCACACGAAAGAGCACATGCAAAACAATTTTAAGTATTCATATCAGTAGGTTAGATGGATTTATTTGCTTCACTCTGCAAACTGTGTACATCAGGATGTACTAAATCCTAAATGTACCTTCCACCACCTGCTGAAAACGAACGACCATACTACACTCATGGTCGCCGTTAATAAAGACCGTAACATGTTGACGTACTTAACAGGCCGCATATCAATTTGCGAGCACGTTTCCAGAATAGAAAGCCCACGCTTTACACTTTCTCATCCGAAGCAGACAATCCCCACAGATCCGTTGTATGACTTAAACGGCGCGCGCCACTTTTTCTCCCTACCCTATGCTTTCAGTCTGACGAATGGATGCTTGCTATCTTCCTGCGCTTTGCATCACAGGGCAGTCATCAAACTCATCGGTTCGCGCATCGTTGATGATGTTCGTGCAAAAAAACCCGCCGAAGCGGGTTTGGTAGGAACGTGCGCAGTGCTCAAGGATAGGGTCGTCGATGAAGAAACTACCGATCAGGTAATCTGAATAGATATGGTGATGTGGCGGTAGCACAAAATGCAAAAAGCCCACCTGAGTGGGCTATGAATTCACCGGGAAAATCGTTCAGGGTGTGGCTAAACGACTCGGCTTCTTTGCGTCAGAGATTATTGATATGTAGTGAGAAGTAAGAAGCATGCTGTGGCATCCTGCATACTCTATTGAAATGTCATGCGCTGTCGATCACATAGGAATTCAATGATATAATTCCGAAACTTATAAACGGATTGATTGTGGCTATGTTAATAAAATATAGATCAGATATTGATGGCCTGAGGGCTATAGCAGTAGTACTTGTTGTGATTTATCACGCTTTCCCGCAAATCCTACCTGGCGGATTTATTGGCGTAGATATTTTTTTTGTGATTTCTGGTTTTCTAATCACATCCATCCTTAAAAAAGAAATGGTTATCGGGACGTATTCTATAAAGGAGTTTTATAGAAGGCGCATCGATAGGCTTTTCCCTGCGTTATTAGTAGTGATGTTTTTAGTATACGCATTTGGGTGGTTTACACTTTTCTCCGATGAATTCATGCAATTAGGAAAACAACTTGCAGGCGGGGCGGGATTTGTTGCGAACATTGTTTTATATAGCGAAACGGGTTACTTTAACGCTACCTCTGCAACAAAACCCTTCCTTCATCTTTGGTCTCTTGGGATTGAAGAGCAATTTTATTTAGCGTTCCCATTGGTTTTATATTTCGCCTACAAGAAAAAATTAAATATATTCCTAACCATATTAGTATTGGCGGTCATTTCATTTTCTTTAAACATAATTAGCATAGCTGAAAATGTTGAAAGAACATTCTATTTACCACAATATAGGCATTGGGAACTTTTACTTGGTTCTTTGCTAGCCATAGTGATGAATGGAGAAAAGTCTAAACGACCACTCACTATTATTGCAATGCCTATTGCACTAATATCAATTATTGCAATAGTTATAACCGCCTTTTACTTACACTCAAACGTTGCTTTCCCAGGATGGTATGCCTTAATTCCTGTCTTTTCTTCAGTAGCATTACTTTGGAGTGCTCAAGATTCTGGGCCTGTCAAATGTATTTTGACATCAAAACCATTGGTTTTCATTGGATTAATAAGCTACCCACTCTATTTATGGCATTGGCCTTTATTTTCACTAGCCCATATCATAAACGGTAGCACTCCGCCGAATTGGGTAATATGGTTCTTATTGATTGCATCATTTGTACTTGCATCTATGACATACTGGTTAATAGAGCGGCCTTTAAAAAGAGTAAAATCATGGAAAACAAAAACCCTTCCAATGCTTGCTCTCATGGCATTAATTGGAGGCGCGGGTTATGTTACTTATGCAATGAATGGTATAGATAGTAGATCAAATATTGAAGCAAGCAAAGAAGTGAGTCGTCAACTCAATGGCGCTCTATGGCAGTACAGTAAAAATGAAAATTGTTTAGAAAGATTTAAAACTCATTTAGCAACTGATCTTCCTTGGTGGTTCTGTAGCCTTAAAAGAAACGCAGCCCCAGAATTGCTGCTGTTGGGAAATAGCTATGCTAACCATCTATATCCTGGAATAGCTAATAACAAAGATCTTAAAAATCTAAACGTACTATCTATTGGGACTCAAGACGTAACATCAGAAGTTCTAAAACCCACTGATGCGAATCAATCAGAGCAATTAGCATTCATTAATAGTATTATTAAAGACAACGGAACGATAAAATACATTTTGATTAGTGGGATAAAACCTGACGCTGACGACCTGTATATTGATGGATTATTAAAGCGAATGGAAATTATTACAGCAAATCATGCAAAAGTAGTGATATTTTATCCTCACGTACGGTTAACTGACGACATTAAAGCTTGCTTCTCAAGGCCACTGAAGGATCCACAGAGCACCTGTGAATCGGATTTAACAGAAGTTAATCAGATAAGAAAAACAATGTTGCACCTGAAGGAAAGGATTAATTCATCCTATCCAGGGACTTTATACTTTGACCCGAATGTTGCTTTCTGTGATGAAAGTAAGTGCTCCTCGGTTAAGAATGGCATGCCGATGTATCGCGATGAATACAAGCATTTCTCAGAGTATGGAAGCATGCAGGTTGGAATCGAATTTTCTCAATGGGCAGAGAAAAACCTTCCTGATATTGTACAGAAATAGGAAAATGGCGTTGGAGTGATCCAACGCCAACCTTTCACCAATCACAACAAACTAATAATCCTCGTATAAACTTCCTGTAGTTAACCGTACTATCCCCTGTATTTTCAATACGTAGCACTATTGTATCATCATAGTTTATTCCTGCTGATGTATTGAAGTCCAATACCTTGTTGCCAGACAATGCGTCATTATATCTCAAAGTAATTGTATATCCTGAATCATTAGTACTGAACAAGCTAAATGTCCCAACGGTACCACCAATTATATTAAAGCATTCAAGATATCCGCGAATATTTTTTCTGCATTTAATATTTGTAAGCATGCTGCCAAATGCACCTTTAAACCCAATGCCTGAGTAATCTGAATTTATTATAGTAGTTGTTCTGTCGGTGTCTGATGAGCCTGTTTTGACTCTAACTGGGAATGCATTGCTAAAGACATACCCATCACTACTACTTGGATCCTTCAAAGGTATTTTACTTAATACGTCAGCGATTGGCCACATAGTGTTACCTGGCGCACCACCAAAAAGATACGCCTCAGTTACAAGCTTGTTACGTACTTTTTGAGAGGCAAGTCCAGAAACCATGTCTTGTAGATTTTTGCTTGAACGAACTCTGCTATTGATATTTGGATCACCAGCACCATCCCATACAAAGGCCCCGAAACTGCCTTCACTTATTGTACCGAAAATGCTGCTTGCAGCAATTACCTGCGACTCGCTGCTGGCATAATACCCACCGATATCAGTGAATGCTGAAACTACCGGTATTACACGAGACAACTTTGTTTGAGCTTTAATGCACCCGTAATCGAATCGCATTTTTTTTAAATCATTCGTTAACGCAACGCCAGACGTCCATACACGGGAATAAGAGTCAACAAAGGCTATATCATAATTCGCACTAAACAATTGATTGAACGGATTCCCTGATGAAATAAGATCTACAAAACTCAACTGTTTAGTCGTTAAATTTCTTAATGTTAAAATTTTTGCGTCCTGCGCTGATACACTAATACTCCTGCTTGCTGGCTCATCGTATACACTGTATCCCCATGTTGCCAGGTGATCTTTAGTAGCATTAACAAATTCAGACAAACTTGTTGTAGCTCTAGGGCTTTCAGTACCGAGATTAACTTGCAGCCCGGCTGTTTTTGCGTTATCAAGCAATTGCTCTGCCGTTCCCGTGCTATCTATTGATCCATTGTTTGCAAAATAGCAATAATGGTTGATGGTATTAAACCCAAGATTTTTTATAAATAGTAACTCTGATAGATCGTAGGCGCTTTCCAGATAAAGCATCCGCACGCTAAGAGAGTCTGGGCTCTCAGTTTTAGCCAGCACATTTCCCAAAGAATATCTTGATGTGCTTATAGTAAACTCGCCAATTATCGGCTGACCTTTTGTATTGATTATTCCGTTTACAGTATATGGCCCACTACCAACGAGCGGCAATCCGGTGGCAGATGCTGCATTGATCGCATCTGTCCAATCACCATCAACTACAAGATCTGCATAGTCATCAATGTAAGCAAATGCAGAATTCTGCGAACTCAACTTATCAAGCTCTGTCTGAACAGTGTTGCCTGATGATGTCCCTACCAGAGTTGCGCCGGAATTTTCCGCAAGCTCTTTGCGCAGCACATCACTTACATCGACAGCCAACCACTTTCCTTCCCCTGTTCCGCCTGCTGATTCAGGTGTTGAGCCAGCAGGAACAGTTTTAGGAATGGTTGCCAGGTCGTCCCAGCGATACCAGGTGTCATCTGTTTCATCCTGAACAATATCACCCGCAGCGGTAACCACTGCACCGCCCTGAAATGTTCCGACAGGATTCAAACCGAGGTTTGCCAGCGCGGTATTGTATCGCTGTTCCATGCCATACCATGTGATGCGCGGAACCCCGAAGCGGTCATCCCACGTTTCGTTTGTGCGATCCCCTGAAAGGTGATCAAAGTTCTGCGCGTTGTCGTACAAATCTTTTGCAGCAGTAGAACCCAGCGGATTGCCGGTATTATAAGTAGTCATAAGTCCTCATAAGCGAGAAAACCCGCCGAAGCGGGTTGTTTGAAGGGGTTTGTAATTAGGCTACGTTGCCGGGGTAAATGGCATTATCGTACTGGTAGAAACTATCTCTGTATTCTTTTGCTGTTACCTGGCAGGTTCCGTCAGATTGCGGGGCTACTTCTGAGATAATGCCGTTGTAACCAACGCGTGACGAATCGCAGAAAATTAGTCTTGGCGGTTCTATTGCGCCGTCATTCATGGTCATGTTGTTGAATTCATCCAGTGCCGGCACTGACAACTGATAATCACTAACCTTCGTTGCAACCATCAACGGCGATGCGGATCCATCCTGATAACGTATCAGTACACGGGGGTTCGGGAATGACCAGTCCAGCGGTTCAGTGACAGTGAACGTCGTTATCTCATCTACTGATGTCAGATCTTCGATGAGTGTGCTCACCGTCTGGCTCCCCGGTATGTCATCGGTGAACACAATCCGGTCACCTACATTGTAACAAAGCGCGTCCAGCTCGGTAGTAGTGTTGAAGGTTAAGCGCTGCTGGATGTACTTCATTAATCGCCGCATACCAATCTGATAGGCGTGGTCACGGTCAAGCACTCCATCAAGCGTGTAAGCCTCGACTTTAACCGGGGTAGGATTGCCATCAGTTCTGCACTGAAGCGTTTCCTCTGCCCATGTGACACCGTTGATATACGTGACATCAACACCGTCATAATCGTCAGAAGATGGCGCAACAAAGGCCGTTTGCAGGTCTTCAGTCATTTCCTGCGGACTGATGATTCCTGTCCACGTTTTAACGCCCTCCCTCGATACTGACGCAAGGCCATCTGTCAGAAGAAAATAACTTTTCCCGGCGTTGGCTATCTTCTGAAGCACCTCAAGTGAGGACGCGGTGTCGGTTGTCTCGTAGTCGAAGAACTCACTGTTCGCCGTCCAGCAAATGCTTTCGAGTTCATTGATAGCATCGCTATCCATCGCCAGACCGAGAGAGTCACCAATGTGGTACAGCGCGGCTGAAATGGTTCTCTCAGTACCATAATCGTACACGCGTGTTGCGACGATATTCACCCGGCGATCTGACTGGGCTGCCAGCTTACCTCCAGTTTCAACCGTGACGCCCATTGTGGTGACACCGGGGTACGAAACTGGCCTTGTCAGCAGGCGACCACGTAGCGATTGCCAGAACATGTTGTCACGCGAGTTGCCCTCACCCTGCTCGTTTGTACGACGACAACGAACTTCGACCAACCCGGGAGAGGTCAGCGTGATGCGCTCCGTAAACCCCAGGCCGTTGATGTTCTTCTCGTCATAGGTTCCAGTCTTGCTTGCCCAGCCTGAACCGGAGCCGTACACGCGATACTGAATCTCCCATTGAACTTGCCGATTCTTTTTGCTGCCGCTGTCCTTGTACCCGCATATGCCGTTAGGGAAAAAGAAATTCACTTCAAACATGTCGCAGGTTTCATTTTCAGGACACGTCAGGAATGGGCCCATCCAGTTATCATTTTCATTCAGACCAGAAGCCGTAAAATCGAGCACTGTTCGGGAAGAAAAACCGGGCCACGTATTATCCACCACGCCTGAAATTAGTCGCTGTAGCGTCGTCGTCGAACCGTCAACTTCAGCAATTTTGTACTCACTACCAGCGTGAGAGACAGATAAGCGAATGTAACCTTCAGGAATGCCGGTAAAGGCTGTTCCTGTCGCGCTATCGTATGCCAGAGTGATAGATGCTGTTACTTCATCTACGCTGTCAGAGGCGCTCGCATGTGGCGTGTACGAAGCAATATAGAGTTCATAATCTGAACTGTTGAACCAGATAGTAACTGGCATCCCGACATACGGGGCAATCTCTGCAAGCACATCACTGGTAATACGACTGTATGCACCGTCATTGGTGACAACGTAAGAATCTGGCACGGTAATTTCTACGATTGCGCCCGGAGCCCATGAATCAGGCAGGTCGTTTGTCGTATCGTCGCCATCATCTGTGCTGAGACCGTTAAACGTGATTGTGGCGCCGGATGCAGTCAGTGATTTTGCGACTACATCATCAGTGTCCGGTGCTGTCTGCGCCATATCCAGACCAGATCCTGATGACGTCCCTCCAACCTCAGTAGAGTTGAACCAGTTTTCGCTACGCCTGTCGGCAGCAACGTTTTCGCCTGGCTGGTATGTGGTATCAGAAAAACCATCACCTAGGGAACTTACTGGCGTTGATCCTACCCGCTTGTCTCCATCACCAAACGAAAATCTACCAACCCCGAGCGATACAAACATTTCAACGCGCATGATGGTTGGATCGTCAGCGTCAAAACGCGTTACAGGCTGAACCACATAATCAGGGTAGATACGGCGACGACCAAACAACTCACGAATTGGATCGCCCAACTTCGCCTGGTTCGCTTTTGCAGGGTTAACGTCAAGCGCGTTACCCGTTCCTGATGAATATCCACCAGGATCACCAACACCAGGAGCAAAGAACAGCGCATAGGCAGTAGAAGCTACCGCAACTGCAACGGCAATCCACGCCAGTGTCACTGCCGCATAAGGGACTGGGTAAATCCTGACATCACTTTCCGGCTTAATCGCATAATTGAACCACGCAACGACAGGTATATGCTCGCCATCAACTTCGATCGCTATTGGGTGCTTCATATCGGCACGATAACCAGTGACATTCTTCAACATCCAACGATGAATTGTCGTGGCTCCATGCTCGTGCGTTTCCAGTGGCTCCCCCGGCAATCGGGATGGGTAAAATCGAACCGTCATTTCCAGAACTCCACTTTGACGAAACGGCGCTTAAAGCGTGGCAGCGGCAAAAACGACACGTTTGATTTCGGGTTGCACTCGGCTACATGTAGTTGACCATTCACGTTAACCACGACGCCAACATGCGTTACCGTAGAGCCTGAGTAACACGCCACACCCGCCCCCTCGCACGGATCGCATCGCTCAAGTGACATCATCAGCTTTCGCGCTTCTCGATTAAGCCCATCGCCGTCTTTAGTGATACCAGCAAAATCAGGCCATTCATGCAGACCGAGGTCACGGCGCACCTCATTTACGATGCCGAAACAGTCAAGTTCAGGGTATGCGCGTCCGCCCTTCAGCCAGGTGACTGAAAGGTATTTATCAGGATTGAACATCAAGCCTCCGAATTTCAGGCAATAAAAAACCCCGACTGAGCGGGGTTTGTTTGAAAAGGTTTAATTTACTGAGGTATCGCGGCGATAAAGCGCTGCATCGCATAATAGGCTTTACTATCGCCTTGAGAATCGATGATCGCATCTGACATGTAATTATCGCCAGTCTTCACGAATATCCACGCTTTTTTGGCTGTAGACATTTTGCGAATTACGTCTAATGGAACAAGGTAATCTTTTCGCGACTGCACATAAGACGTCATATCAGAGAGTGGTCGCTCATATCTGGTAAGGTCGCCATCATCACGAAGCTGATATTTTTGCCCGTCGATTTCAAGATATGCGTCTTGAATAAAATCACTGGTATTCATGAGCGATACATTTAACAAGGCTGTATCTTTTTCACTTGATACCCAGAACGCACCAAGAGCAATACACTGCATGGAGTCGCAGTCAGTACCGTGCGGCTGAATTAAAACCGTTTTGCTACCACTATGACGGTCAACTCCGTTAATCACACCATTCCCCTGCGTATTCGAACACCCAGCCAGTAGTAATGCGAAAGCCACGGACATAATAGCTATTCTTTTCATATCCCTATCCCCATAAGTAAAAAACAGGAGCAATCCTAGCATGAGGACACGGCAAGGCAAAAACCCGCTGGAGCGGGTTTGGTAGGAACGTGCAATTTTTATGTCGTCAGAACAACTTGTGCAGATCTACATCATACACGGCAAGCCACGCTGCTCGCGGCCACGATTTCACCGAACCAAATCGCGGGTCGTCAACATCATGCGGTGTAACATCATTCTCTCGGCACCACTTGCGAAGGGGTTGCCATTTGAATTTCTGCCCAAGCTTCTTTTCGACCGGGATAATGGCAGCGTAATTTTTCCCTTCACCCAGCCTCTCAGCCAGTTTGTTCTTCTCGCGCACGGCGATAGAAGCTGTTGTCATTGCGGTAACTTCGCGTTTCTCAGACATCCAGCGCTTTTCCTTTACCGCCCGGTCACGCTGTTCAGTGATGATGCGGTTTTCTTTCACCTTCAAAAGGAGGTCTTCAAGTGCCGCTTCATAGGTAAGAGGAATGGTAGCTGTAGCCGCTGGTCGGAAATACGAATCTTCAAGGCGCTCAAAGAAAGACCAAGCCTCGTCCGTATCGACGATCTTTGACATGCGGGCCGCGCCCTTTTCCGTCCAGATAGTGAGTGAGCGCGCTTTGCTGGAAATTTGTGAGCCACCGACAGTGGCCCGCAAACACTTAAGATTCTCGCCTGTCACCATAAAGTAATGCTTCCCCTCTTCGAAACGATCAAGATTTCTTGAAAGGTTCATGCGGATACTTTTCTCTTCGCATCCATAGCCAGAAGCTAGGGATTCTGTGGTAACCACGCGTAACCCTTCCCACACAATCACCGGCAGCGGCTGGGGATCGACATTTCGCTCTTGAACTGCTAAATTTAATGAAGTCATTAAGTGGTCCTTATGACGAGTTTGATTGATAGCCGCCAGTTACAGCTGGCGGTTTTTCTTTTTTGCGCTGTCCAATGCGCCTGTCAGTGAATCTTCATCCCCTTTTTTGAAACCTTCCCCAGCGCACCAGCTATGCAGGAAATTTCCGCACCAGCATCGGCAATGTGGTCATTCAGCCTTCCCTTCAATGGTGATCCCATTTTTTCCAATCCAGGCTTCAGCTCTTCAAGCCAAATTAATCTAATCGTTTCCATATGGAATTTAGCGGCCTTGGCCATATCTGAGTACATCTGAAAATCGAATTCAGGGTTTACATTCGCCTCGGCGACTTCACGATCCAGAACATCAAGCACCCACTTCCGGAAAGATTTCGCCTTATCGGTAGTGGCAAACATTGCTATAAGATGGCAGCCGCGAAGTGAGAACACACGCACCGATTTTTCACGTAAGTCATTGTTTATTCCTTTGGTCACCATTTTGATGACCATAGACATGCTTCCTGTAAACTCATCGGAATTACGTGAATAGATGTTGGAAACGCTCTTGCTTGACGCATAGCCGAGAGCTTTGGCAATGTCCGATGATGTAAGCCAAATACCGCCCTTAACTGGGGCTGGCACTAAATCGACACCGTGGAAGTTATATTCTGATTTTGCTACAATATTCATGTCGATATTTCCTACGCGGTTATTTTCGATAGAGGCCCAGTTAGTGTTAGCGCACTGCTGGGCTTCGCCTTTTTGTTTATGCATTTGCCAATCCTTTGCTTATAACATCCTCGGCTAGCTGCAAACGATACAGGACTTCGTTGTTTGCAGAGCGAAATGAGCGCTTGGCTCCTTCCTTGATTTTTTCCTTCATATCAGTCGGCATGCGAACTAGCATGTTGTCTGAAGCTTTAACTTCAACCTCTTTCATGTGATACTCCTTTGATTGCGGATTAATATCATAATACTTCATCAATATGATATTTCAACCACTGGATATGAGGTTTAATGAAAAAACTTGAGATTACATCTGGATTCTGGGAGCGCGTTTCAAAAGCAAGAGCCCTTAACTCCTTAACTCAAAAAGAGTTAGCAGATCTTGTAGGGGTATCTCAACGGCAAATTGCTGCATACGAAAATGTAGAATCCCAGCCAAGAGAAGGAACTTTGATGAAGTTAGCAAGTGCGCTCGGGACCACCCCCGAGTGGCTCGCTTCTGGGGAGGGTGAAAGTAGAATCAAGGCGAGAATTTCCCCTGCCGATACCGCTAATAAGATACCAGTAATAAGTCTTGATGATGTTTTCACCCACATAGTGACATCTGAAAAAGAAAGGGAAGTGAAAACTCTCCACCCGACCGCTTTGGACCTATCGACTATGGCATTCGCCGTAATAATGGAAGATGAGTCTATGGCACCTCTGTTTCCAATTGGATCTGTCGTAATATTTGAGCCATGTATAAACCCTAAAGGCGGGGACTTTGTGATCGCCTTCCACCCGGAAAGAACTGCTATTTTCCGCCAGTACCTTAAAGGCATAGATTCCGCAGTCCTCTCCCCGTTGGATAGTAGGTATCCCTCAGATAACTTTACCGAGAGTCCTACATCCTTAATTCCGGCGGTTGCTGTTGAAACGTATCTACCAGCGAGGAATCGTTTATGGGATCGCGCTGAATATGAGAAAGTATTTGCCCAAACTGATTCAAACCAATGAAGTAACAAAAATCCCACCTGACTGTTAAAGAGCACCTGCTGGTGTGATTAAAGCGCCAATAAAAATATCTGTCAAATCAGTATGTAACAGTTAAGTGTTATGTTTTTAGCCAGTAAATAGCAGTCAATAGATATGGTCATGAAAAATGGTGGTAAGTTATTTTTTAATCAATTCATAAAAGCGTGATGTGAATCACAACCAACGCTTACATACGCGATAAAAAGCCCACCTGAGTGGGCTATCAGCTCATATACCTCAGCCCCGGATAATTCGGAAGCGTATACCGATACCGGGGCCAAGCAGTATCAAGCACGTTCATATACCCGGCGACTATCTGCGCCTGCGTTGCTGTCCATGAGCCGCTCTTAATCGTCAGGGTATAAGGCACCGCTGCGGGCGCTGACAGGTCGGTAGAAACGTAATTGCGATAAGTGATCGCCCCGTTCGCCAACTTCTCCAGCGCATTGCGAATAGTCGTCGAGGTCAGGCCGTTGATATTATCGATAGCAAACTGCAAATCCTGCGTGCCATCACTATTTCTGGCCGGTAAAGCGATGTCTATTGCCGCAGCGGTAAAGGTGACAACATCACCATTCTCAGTGGTGGCTTTAATGTCTTCATACCCTTTGCAGAGGTAATAAACATCGTCGCCAATGTCTATTTGCAGCGTTTCAATAATCACCTCTTCGCCGGAAGAGGCGTAAAGTCGATTCAACACAGTCATGGATTTCGCCCAATAAAAAAGGCCACCCGAAGGTGACCTTTAAAAATTGGTGCCGAATGTGGGTGTTACCCGCCGCACTGATAGCTACTCAAGCGCACTATTTCACTTCCCGGCTACGGGAAGGCACGAGCACTTTCCCACAAATCGACACAGATATTATACAACACAAATTGCCAATGTCATGCTTCAGGCCACTCCCTGTTAAGTGCGAGGTCAATGATGCTGCTGTTGATGATGTAATCCGGGAATTGCGCCCAGCCATCGTCAAGAATTGGACGCTTCCACAACTCAAGTGTCGCTGAAAACTGCCAGTAAACAGGCGCTACCAGCGTTGGCCCCGCGTATATATCCGTGAACCTGCATTTATAAAACTCGACGCCGAGTGGCGTCTGGAGTCGCATCAAGAACCAGTCGGCACCGTCAGTGATGGTGTCGTGATACCAGGCTTCAAACAGCTGAGCCTGACTATCATTCTCCATAAACCACTGCACTGTTGCCTGTGTGGGAGTTGATGTGTATGCGCGGCGCTGGCGAGCACGACCGGACGTCAGATCAGTACGCTTTAACGGGCTGATAGCCTGATATGCGTAACCGTCCTGTTGCGGCATCGGAAGGAAGTCATGTGGGTAGAGTTGAAGTGCCATTACCGAGTGAACCTCCCGCTGTAAGTGCCACGCATAGCCTTACCAACATCACCATTCCCTTTCACTATCTGGCTGGCAGTCTGTTTCAGCGCATCAGAAGTTGCCTGCTTAGCCGTCTGAGCCAGCGAAATATTCATTTGGTCAGGCGTTACGCCTTGTTGGATATTGAAGTTTTGTGTGATCGGCGCGTTCATAGTCGTGGCATTGTTATTGCTGGTAGAAGTGCTTTGCGCTCCCGTCCCATAGCCTGGCTTACTCAGCGTTGCATCCAGTGAGCCGCCATTTCTCAGAGCTTCAAGATTAGAAACCCCGATCCGGCTTGTGGCCCCGCTATCGAAAACGTACTCACCTTTATGCACCACCCCGGCTGGCTGATACTTGCCACCGGAACCGGTATAACCGCCCGTTGCAAACCCGACATCGGCGACAGAGGCAATATTGGAAACAATGCTCGCCGTTGCCGCCGCAACCGATGCCATAGCGGCGATGTTATATGGGAATGGGTTAGCCGCAGCCATTGCGATACCCTGCTGGATAGACACCAGAGACTGGGCGATAGCAAAAGCTTTACTCGCTGCAAATGCTGCCTTGTAGATACCGGACTGCTCACCGAATCCCTGCTGAGCAATCGTCACCATGCTGTCAAACATGGATTGCGTGGCGGTGGTCTGAATTTGGTAATTCTGGTTGCTCAGTGCTGCTGACTGATCAGCATAGGTTTTGCGAGTCTCAAACATTTTCTGCTCGTACTCACTCGTCGTGAGATCCATCTGCTGGTATGCGGCTAACTGGTCAGCCTGCCACTTATCCAGCGCGGTTTGAGCTTGCTGAATTTGCTGCAACTGCTGCTGTACGCCACCCCATGAACCTGACAGTTCGCCACCAGTAGGCGAGAGGCTTCCGGTCACACTGGTTACGCTTTTCGGTAGCGCTGTAGTGGTATTTTTCAGGATGTCGCCGCGCGTTTTGTCATACTCACCCGGCTGCAACTTTCCGGTAGCTTTGGCTTTCTCCAGTAAGTCGAGACGCTCTTTCAGCAAGTCGTTAGTCTGCTCATCCTTGGATTTAACCTGCTCCTGCATCTTCTGATAGTCAGCGAGTGTTTTAACTTGGTTCTGTAAGGCTTCCTGCTGCTTGTACGCCTGAATAATTTCATCAGAACGTGAAAGCAACGATTTCTGATCAGCAGTGAGTTGTGATTTAGACTTGAGGTCGGCTATCTGTTGCTCGAACTTGATGCGCTGCTGAGTGACGCTGTTCAGCTTGTCGCTTGTATCGAGTTGAGACTGCATTGCTGCTGTCTGCTGGTTAATCTGGTCAAGCAAGCGTGTAGCCGCATCCTCGCTGTATGCCTTTCCCTTCGCCTGACGTGGCTGCTTAGTAGCCTGAGTTTTGGCCTGAGATAGCTCTTTTTCGCGCGCGACGATCAGCTTGTTTGCATTTGAAATCGCCTCATCGTCACCTGATGCAGATATAGCTTTTGCCATCTTCCGTGCATCAGCCAGTCTCTTTTCTGCCGATGCAACGCGATCAACTGACAAATACTCTTTATTAATGCTCTCAACTGTAGCGCGGACATTTTCATTGCCTTCAATGCGCAACTGGTTCATCGTTTTTTGCAGATCGACTGCCTGACCAATAAATTTCATTGATGGGTCAATCGCACCACCTAACGCAACGCTTTGCTTCCCTTGGTCAGCGGCGGTGTAATAGTTTTTTACTTGAATCGCTGCATCTGTCCACGCATTACCAATTCCAAGCACTTCTCGCTTATGCTCATCAATGCTGGAATTCAGCGCAGTGAAATCGGCTGAGTCTTTGTAGCGATCTACCTGCTCTTTCGCTTCCTGATAGCTGTACCCGACCGCAATGAGTTTTTTCTCTGCCTCGTCTGCACCATCAGACGTAGTGACAAAGAGCTTCGCCACTACATCAATCGCATCCCCTGTTTTATCAGAGATGGCGACCATGTTTAGCGCCAGCCGTTCCGCAGCATCGCCACCTAATCCAAGCGATGACTCAACTATCTTTTGCGAGGCTTCAATCTCTTTTCGGTTATTGTAGATGGCATAAGTCAACACCCCAACGGCACCGGCAGCAACAGTGAATGGGTTAACCAGCCCGAGAACATATGTACCGACACTTTTGATCGCCGGGACAATGCCGCCAAACATATCTTTGAGCTGCCCGCCCTGCTGCAAAAGCACCATGAATGGCGATTGTCCACCTGCCAGGCTAACGGCAATATCTGTCATTTGCGCGGGTATCATGCGCATCTGATATGCGGTTTGTTTTGCTGATATGCCAGTTTTAGTTAGCGTAGTAGAGAACCCGGTTAACTTGTTCCTGGCATCGTCAATTTTCTTTGAGTAGTCATCGAAAGTTTCAGTATCTATAAACCCTTTCGCTTTGAATTTCGCCAGGTCTTGCTGCTGTTTATCTAACTTGTTCAGTGCTGAGTTTACCGGGTCGATGCGATCAAGAAGTTCAGACAACGCCGCAGATTCTTCCTCTGTGGCTTTCGTCACTTTCTTTGAACCATCAGCCGCTTTATTCCCGGCCTGTGTCATTTTCCCAAGCGCGGTGGCCAGGCTATCAACGTTCTTTTCTGCTCCGGTGCTGTCAACGATGACCGCCAGGCGGGATTGTGATTCTGACATTGCTTATCTCCGGGCAATAAAAAACCCGGCGAACCGGGATTAGTTTTCTTTGACGGGCTTCTTCTGCTCTTTAGCCCATTTGTCCCGCCACGTGTCATCCAGAGCAAAAATGGCCGCTTCGAATTCGGAATGGTCAATCAGGATCGGACGTGATTCCAGGTAACGCTCGATATCTACCAGGGAGAGCGGCAGCGGTGCGCCAGCCATGCCGGCATATTGCCTGCCTCTGGAAATGACTGCGTAAGCGTTGAGGATTTCACCGCATACCTCGTCAATTTCTGGCTCTGGTATCGCAGGAAGGCCTAGCTTTTCGCGCTTCCACTTTGCTTTCTCGCCCTGTTCGCCGCCGAATTCATTGAGCCAGTGTTGCGCTTCGGTGACTTTTTTACAGTCTCCTTCTCCTGTTGCTCTTTCCCTGCGGCAATATCACCAGCCGTACCCAGGACTTGCCAGTAAAGTTCCGGGTTCTGCTTCAGGAGTGCAGCCGCTTTTTCAGGGCTGTATTCAATGGCCTGCTCTTTGCCATCAACCATCTCGCCGACACCTTCCCAGCCCTTGAGCAAGTATCGGGCACAGTTTTCGATAAGCAGATCATCAATAGCGTCAACATCCCCCACCGATGCCAGGTCAAATTCACTGGTGCCAACTTTGAATACGGTATCCAGTTTGTCGATGTGACGGCGAACCAGGGCGTTGCGGGAGCGAAACTGATGATTATCGATGCCGACGACGAGCAATTTCAGGCCTTCGATTGGCTCAATCCAGCGCTCGCCATCCATGCGTTTATTGATTAGTAACATTCAAACCTCTGCATGAAAAAAGCCCGCGCCGACATGCAGATCGAAACGGGCAAGGGAAATTATGGTTCTGTAACCGTGACAGATGATGCCGCCGTAAACGCCCTGGCTTTTCCGACGATATTAACCGTGCCGGCAGATACACCCGTCACCACGCCATCACTATCAACCGTCGCAATGGTCGGGTCGTATGACGTCCATGTAACATGGTCGGTAGCATTAGCTGGGGTTAGCGTGGCGGTTATGGCTGTCGTATCGCCTACGTCAACTGAGACTGTAGTCGGAGCTACAGAAATACCTGTAGCCGGAACTGTCACTTTGCGAGTGATGGTAGGCGATTCATCGGCTGCGGTGATGTCGAGCTGAACCTGGATAATGTCGGTATTGCCGCCATCAGGCCAGTCACCCGCAACCTGCACTTTCGGGAAGTAAAAGGCATACTGCCCTTCGTCATTCGCCAGAGTGAAGCTAAATGGAACGGATTCACCTGTCAGCGTCTTACTCCACACTTCCCACGCATCTTTCGACCATGACAAAGTGATAGAGCCTGACGGGGTGAACGTAGTCGGAATATTGGCCCCGGCATAAGGTGATCCAGTGCCGATGCAGCGCTGTGTCTGCATGTTGTTATCGAACTGGATGCTGAATGTATCGATACAGAAGCCGTCGCCACCATCAACGCCATTCAGGCTAATATCCGTCACTTCTTTGAAGGTGTAGCGGAGTTCTCCTGCGTTATCGACAGGAGTCGACAGAATGTAGTTTGTTCCGTCATTGTTCGAAAGCCAGTTCAGACCAGCAAACGTGACCGTCGCCGTAACATCGCCATCGTTCGGAACTTCCATTTGCCAGGTGCCTACCTGAGCGCCGAGAATGGCAGAGGAAATACCAACATCTGTTGCATATGTGCCGAGAGTGAAGGTGATGCGACTGTTGCCCATTGTCAGGCTATCACCAACCCAGTCAGCACCAAAGCATGACGCCAGAAACTCGTCATGTTGCCCGTAGCGCAGTTTTGTACCAACATCACCACCAACATCAACGGTGCCCATCGAAAGCCCTTGAGCCATTCGTGTGCCGCCAATCTCATCATTGTCGTTTGTATTCTGCGATGGGCCGACACCCCAACTGGTACGTTTTAAAAGATTCCAGGGAACACCAAGCGGTGTTACTCCTGGTGTAACTTCCCGGACGTAAGCCGAGACTACCTTAGCGCCTGAACTCACAGGAGCCTCCTTTGTGGTTTGTGCGCTACAGAGCGCGGTAAGGGATTTGCAGGTTCGTTTGATACCAGCCGTCAGTTTCGCCAACTTCAACGGCAGATACGGCGAAATAACTCAGACGTCCGTCATCCTGAAACTCAAACAGGGTGCGGAGTTGATCCGCTATCTGAGTTGCAGTTAATGAGCCTGAATTAGCTGGCACGAAGAGTTGAATGAAAGCTATGCCGGTGCGCTGAACAACTGGCCCGTCGCCGATTTCAGTTGCTGACGCCATTCCTGGCAAGTTAGCCAACCGCGCCCAAATAGCCTTTCCTGTTGGGTCATATGTTTTGTCATTGGGATAGCGCACGTCTCCCGCAGCAATAGCTGTCTGCGCCGTCATGCGGGTGATGACAGCGTTGCGTATTTCTGTGAGGGTCATTTGTAGGCCTGTGATACACCGTGGAATGAAACTGCATAAACGCCAGTTGGAGCCTGGGTAGAATGTCCGCGCTCAAGCTCTTCAGCGTAAGGCTTGTTGTTCTGGATGTAGATGACAGAAAAAGGTTGAGTCTGCGCTATGACAGCCGCCCCCTTCTGCATGGTAGGGCCGCCACTCTTATCAACATCAGGTAGGTCAGAGTAATCAGGGCTGCCAATGCTTACCTGATTGTTTGCACGGAAGCTACCTCCTGTGTAACCGGTTGGTGCGTCACCCTTCCACAAGGCAGGATTGCCAACTGGAGAGCGCTGAACTATCTCACTCAGTAACGCCATTGAGATGATGCGTAACTTCTTGCCGACATCCTCTTCAACCTGATTAGCGAACAATGACGGGTCGAAACTCCATGAGTTTGCCATGTCATGACCTCCGCACCTGAATGAAGTAACAAGCCGCAGCCGGATCGATTTCAGGATTGATAACCTTGTACGTCTGCTGCTCGTTGGTGATGAGATCTTTCGCCGTGATAACGTGATCAACCTTTGGCTTATCCGTCACCTCGTTAACCAACGCGATTAACTGCAAATCACCTTTGATGATGTTAATGCCATCGACGCGACTGATATCGTAATCAGCGAGTACGCCGCGCCCGGAATATGTCACGGTGATAGAGATCTCCTCTTCCGTTACCGGGTCATATTCACTGACAACTTTGTACTCGCCAGTGAATGGATTAACCGCATCCGCCAGTTTGGTATCGAAGGCCTTACCAAGTTTCGCCTGAAGTTTGTCACGTAGGCCCATGAATTATCCTTAGCCACTCAGCGACTATAGTTCTGATGACCTGATCTCTATCGGCCACATCGTCGATAGACGCTTTACCATCAGCAATATTTTGCAAGAGAGATAGCGGGATCACATGCGCATTCCCATCAGGTGTAAAAATTGCAGCATGGGGTCTGTGATCGGCAATATCGGTTACGTCACCCATTATCGGTACACCGTGAATTTAAGTGGATTGCTGCGGTAAGGTGCCAACATGTCGAGGGCAAATTGCAGGTCAGGGTCAAGTAACGACTCGCTACTGATATATCCACCGGTGTAGTAGCTCTCAGATGATTTGACGCCTTTAGCCTCTACCGATTCGCTGGCAAGAATACCGCTTGATGTTTTCTGCTCATACAGCGTCCCATCAGCAGCAGATTTCGCAACATATGCCCCGGCTATTTTCACTTCTTCAGGGATGTCATCAGGGTCAATCCCTTGAAGGTTAAGCGCGTTCATCCATGCATTAGCCATCAGAACGTATTTCTGCTTGTCATCTTGCGCCGCCCAATCATTGCCGAGCACCTCATCGACATCAGCAACCGTTACGTAGGTGATCATCATGACCTCCGTGATTGCTATTCGGCAGGAAGTTCAGATACCAATTTCGCCAAAGTATCTTGAGACGCATTAGCGCGATAGGCCACGCCAGCGGCATCCAGTCGCGCCTTTAGCTCCTGAATATCTGACTCCGAATTGTTAGCTTGCTGGTCAATGTGATTGTCGGCATTGGACGCAGTTGGAATACTTACCAACAGGTCATAAAGTTTAATTGCTGTTTCACCGACCTCAGGACGTTCAATCTCTCCTGAGCTATAAGCATCCACCAACTTATTTACGGCTGCCAACTCATCGTGTAAGTCTGTATCGATTACGGACTGCATGACCGCAGCTTTCGCTACCTGTCGAGTAGTTACCTCTGGCGTATCGTGCGCCTCATCAGCGCGACTACCGGTGACATTGGCGTCAACGATTCTCAGTCCATGTTTCTTAGCCAGTTCTTTCACATCTTCCTGGTACATGTGGAATGGACCCGGCAGATACCAGATATTTTCATTACTCACGATTTACTCCGAAGGCCCGGACTAACCGGGCCAGTCTGATTACATTGAAGCGTCGCCAATCAGAGCCACACCAGCAGTGTGCTTGATGGATGTCGCAGTCTTATCCCAGTTCGTCCCGGTCGCGATAGCAGCATCGGTAGGTGATTTACCACCAGTGGTGGTGTCCCAGGTGTAACCCTTTAGGCCCAGCCCGAAGGTGTAATCAACCTGAATAGTCGTTTCGATGCGCTCTTTACCGTTACTCGTTTCGACGTTGGTAATGATGTCTCGGTTGTCGTGGACAAGTGCGGCACCCTGCGCAAGCGAAAGGATGACTTCTTTGTTAGGCGTTCCCGCCGGCATCAGTGAAGGAGCATCCGTAACTACTGACACTTTTCCGAGAATGTCCACAACACGAACGTTCCCAGCCTGGAACAGTTGCTCACTGTTAGTCAGCGCCTGTCCAATCAGCTTGTGATAGGTGGTGCCCTGCATAACCTGCGTGATGAGATTCTGGCTGGCATCGCCAAACTTCGCGTGTGAAGCATTCAGCCCCAACTGAGAAATACCAGCAGATGCCGATACGTCGTTTGTTGCATCTGCTTGCGCGGTGATTGCGGCAACCAGTGCGGCAATAGCTGTGTTCAACTGGTCCTGTAGCAGAATTTCAGCAAAAGCGCGGCTTGCGACTTCTACACCCTGAGCGGTTGGGCGCTCCAGCCAGGTCATCTGAGAAGGTTCATAACGAATTGGACCGAAACCACCTGCAACTTTTACTGAAGCTTCTTTCAGCTCTGTCAGGTCGGTGATTGGCGCGGTTCCGTTGGTTGCGTAGCGGTCAACGCGACGCTGTGCAGCAGCCAGGGTCTGGAAGAATGACTCCTGAAGGAAGTCGCCTGTGAAACCGTCAGGCGAAAGCATGATTGCCCCGCGACTGGCAGAGTTAAAGGCTGTGAGCATCTGATCCAGTGTTTCGATTGTCGCTGGCATGATGTACTCGTCGAACACCTGCATTTGAGATAATGACATTGAGGTTACCTGTAATTATTTAAGAGGGAGATCGGGGAATCGGCTTGCGATAGCGCTTGTGCGCTCGCCTTTGTTACCGCCCATATTACCTGCGGCCCCGCCGCCCGGTTTTCCAGCACCGGCAGCCCCGCCACCGCTTGCTCGTGATCCAGCAATCAACGGCCCGAACGCCGGGTCATTGAAGAATTCATTTTTCAGTTCGTCGAGAGTCGTTGCCGAAAGCTTACCGCCCTGGTCCAGAACAACTACGGCGGGTTTTCCTTCCCTTTGCTCTACTGACAGGCGGCGCTCAATATGCGGCAGCAATGCTTTGGCACTCCCGGGGATCGCAAGGGTTGTTGCCAGATCCATTGCAGTGCGACCAACTGTCAGGTCTCGGATTTGGGTCTGATAAGTAGAGCGCTCTGATTCAAGCTGCGAAGATAGCTCGGTTTCACGCTTGCTAAACTTCTCGCTCCACGATTTCTCTAGCTCTTCGACGTTTCCTGCTTTGCGAAGGGCTTCTTCACGTTCAACCCGAGCCTTATCTTCTGCTTCGCGCCTCGCTTTCTCAGCCGCTTTCTTTTCGTCCAGTAATTCCTGAACCTTGGACTTAAGGCCACTCACATCTTCCGGTTGCGGCAAGCCGTCGATGGCAATAACAAAGTTGCCGTCCTTCTCTGCATACATACCTTTTTGCGCGTCATCAAGTTGTGCGAAGTCCTCAGCGGTAAGCTGATATTTGATAGTCATACATTCTCCTGAATGAATGTTTGCTGGCCCAGCCAGCGGAAAGGTTAGTTAGTTTGGCACTGAGAATTCAGTAGTTTTATTTTGAGCATTTCCAATATACCGATGGCCTCAGCTAGCCCGATCTCACCGTCATCCTCATGAATGATATTTTCCAACCGCTCAAAAAGCTCACCACAGACGGGAAAGGACTTATCTCTACCAATTGGTACGATATTTTCGTGCATCAGTTACTCCAGACCTGCAAACTCAAAAGCGTGAGGTTCTAAATCTTTGAGTTGGTCGAGGGTGTATTGCTGGCCCGTCTCGCCGTCCACGAACTTATCAAGCGCCAGATCGCCTTTGCTGAATAATTTATAGCGAGAAGGGCCAAGTACCTCTTTCTGAAACGATACGGGCTGTTTAGCCAGCCATTCGCCGTAAGTTGTTTTGCTGCTTACCTGCTGCGCACCATCAGGCCCAACAGCGGGACGAACAGAGCCGGGGATTTCTCTGGCATACTCATCTTTCAGCACAGGTATTTGCGTGGTACGACAGCGCCAGTGATACGGCGGTGACGGCCCATTAAGCGGCACAATACGATGGTCAATACTTCGACAATATGGCGTTGTTCTTCCGTCAAGCGTGGCGATGTCCTGCTTTCCCTTGAGGATGTCGTCATTGTCCTGAAGTGATTTATCTCTGGCAGTGGCTGAGACGTGATTAGTGATGGTGCTGACCAGTGATCCGGCCTGCTCTTCCTGTTTCACGCCTACTGAGGTTAACCGCCTGACGATTTGGCGCTGAGTCTCACCGAGAGATTGCCCTATCGCTATCTCACTCAGGATGTCGGCAGTTTTTTTGGTGCCAAACTGCGACAGTGCTCCAGCAATGGTTATCCGTTGTTTACCTGAACCAATAAGCAATTCCAGTGGCTCAGCCAGAACAGAGGCCGCGATGGTTTCAGCTGACGGCTCATTAAACTTAACCGTCGCCTTGACCATCTGACCAAGAAAACGAGAGTTGAACGCGTATTCGTACTGAGCAAATTCACCCATATCAAGCTGCTGTTGCTCCGACATATCGCCGTAGATGGCTTGTAGGTCTTTCCGTAACGTTTCAATTTGACGGTTATAGCGTGCAGTTGCGTACTGACTAAGGCCAGCCCTGACCGTATCCTTCGCGCTGGCGATAGCCTTACGGATCAACTTCACTGCCTTATTAGTCTGCCCTGAGCCGAAGCGCTGCACATATACCTGGTGACGTGTCGCTGTATCGGTAGCGAAACCTTCTGAACTCATGGTTACGCCGCCTTATCAGTATTCGTCACGCCCTCACCAGTGAAATCAACGGGAGGCTCTTTTTCTAAATCCGCATCAATATCTTTATCAGTGCGATCAGACTCAAGAATCGCAGCCTGACGGAGGTTAACTCTGAGGTCGGATTTAGCGATAATCCCCTGTTGCCACAACTGGACCTGCGCGAGGATCATCTGTGCATCCATCACCTCATCGAAATATTCTTGAGGTAGCCAGAAAGTCGTTTCATCCGGGAGAGTCTCTGGCATTTTGAAGCGCTCCGCATCGAGAACAGCCATCATCAGAGCTTCCGAAACATTCCCGGCGATAGTGGACAGTATCGAGTTGTCGGAACCGTGCCTGATTCGTGCCGCCTCTGCAGTTTCATTTGCTCCGCCTTGCTGCACGATGCGAGCACCAATCATCAGCATCTGGTTTTCTTTGTCCTGCATCAGCGTACGGGACAGTTGCCCCGCTTCTGCCTGCACGAGGACCGCTGTACCGGTTTTCCCAAGGCTGTAGCCAGTAGTGGAACCAACCTGAATACCATTGGGGTTCCATTTGGCAAACTCTGCCTGGTCGATGTCGGTCGTAAAGAATAGCGTTGGCTGGCTGCTGATAAATCCTGACTCTTCAACCGTCGCACTGTTTCCGTAGTGCAAAATGTTTACATCTGCCAAATCTTCCAGTGGGGCCTTATCAATGTCTGGCGTATTGGTTTCAGCCCCAAAAAACCAAAAAGTGATGTGGCCGAATGCGTTGCCGTTGAAGTCTGTCGGGACGCTGTCGCTTACCTGGGTGCCGTCACGATAAATACGCTGGTGATATTCACCATCAACCATAACGAGGATTCGGCTTTGCCTAACATCGGTCTTGGTATAGCTCTGAGGGTCAAATGTGCTGATGCACTCCTGAAGATTCACATACACCAGTTGTTCCACGCCATCGACCGCTTCAGTCTCCCAGTCGATGATAGACAGGGCATCGTAAAACAGGATGTTTGCAGAACGACCGTCTGATGCTGGCTTGCTTTGCACTCCCTCAGTTGAATCACGAACAACCGGGTAATCGACAAGGAATCCGCCGCGCCCTGTTTCCAGACATTCACTCACTGCGCGTTTCGATAGCTGCTCAAGCGACATCCCGTTGCCGGTTGCATTGTCTTTCAGGTAATACACTGCATCAGGCAAATTAAGCTCAGCGGTCTTCCTGAACATAGTGCCAATCAGCCCCTGCTCGGTGCGCCCGGTAAAATTGAGGTACATCGCTCGCTTGAGAAGAGCCTGATAACGAGCTTCGTTTTCTGCGCTTTTGTTGGTCGGATCTGGTTTCGGAAGGTATTTCTCTTTGCGATGTTTTACAGCCCGACTCCCGGCCACACAATCCTTCACCAATTGCCATGAAGGAAGCGCCCTCACGTATTCAGCGCGAGGAATATCATAATTTGCCATAGTCTCTTATCTTCTGAATGTAATAGACGTGTGTGTAAGCGGCTTGAATGGTGAATGCAGGACACGGTAGCGAGTGGCGTCGAAGTCGTGATCTTCCTGAGTGGTGTCTACGTCATCAGGCTTCTTGTCGTCACGCACGAGCACCGGAATACGGCTTATCCAGCCCCTGCAATGCTCCATGACGTAGAAAGCAGGTTTCTCAGGCATACCTGATTCAGTTTTCTTGCCCTCGACCACCGCCTCAAGCATGTCAGCGAACAACGATGCGCCGTTGATACGTGAGCCGGGTTTCTTATCAGCTGCCACCCACTCAACACCTTGCGCTTCCATCTTCTGCGCAATGGATAGTTCGTTGTCGCCAGTGTTGTATATCGCGCCGTCAGCAGGGCCGGGGGCGACGTTGCTGCATATGCCGGGAACGATGTGCATTTGCCCTTTGCCTTGCGTTTCCTCAGGTTCGTCTACTTCTTCGCCTGCCAGTCGCTTATCAACCCACGCAACGCCTTTCGCAACGTTCGTGGATGACATATTCAGACCCTTATTCAGTTCTTCAGGTGGGCAGCCATACCACTCACCAATCAGAATCAATGAACCTGTTGGCGGACAGAACTTGCGCCCGTCTGAAAGCGTCGCTTCGGTGCCGTCAGATTGCGCCCACCACAGATTAGAGAACGGCTTCGACTCGCCCCAGTCGTGAGAACGGTCGACCGTCCAGCTATCCGGTATGCGAAACGGCTTGATAACGTGCAGCGCTTCATTCCACAGATGGTCAAAACGCCCTCCGCTGGTCACATCCCAAGAACCTTCAACCCATGCCTTGCGGCGGTTGGGGTCTTTGATAGACATCAATGTTGCGATGTACTGCGGGTCGAGATACGGGTTTTCTTTGAATGAGCCATGAATGGCAACGCGGGTTAGCGTCACATCTTCTTCACGCTCTGTCTGCGGGTTAAACACCTTCTGCGTTTCCCGAATGATGGTTCCGCGCGGTGCTGGCTCAATGAAACGTTTCTTAACCCATGTATGGCCGATGCCGAATGGGTTGGTCGTGCTGAATGTTTCCAGGGGGATCGGCCTGATTATCGAACCATCTTCCAGCGGGTAATCTTCCGGGCGAAATGACGAGCGACGGCACGAGAACATCATCTCGTAGAATTCAGGAGACTGCTGCTTGGTCAGTTCGTTGAACCCGATGAACGGGAACTCCTGGCCATGATAATCCCAATAGTCGCTTTCTTCTTTGCCGAAGCGGAAAAGTAACTCTTCGCCAGTGGGCCACACCCAGCGCAGTTCTGATGCCGAAGCCAGATAGCGAGCGCCATCATTGAACAGCCGATACATACGCTTTGACTGCGTGATGATGTCAGTGAGGTTTTTATACTCGGTATCGAAAATCACGCCGCGCCAGAAAGAACCGTAGCCCACGCCGACGTTACGACGAAAGCGAGCTAACTGCGCAGCGGTCTTGCCCGGACCGCGCGTACCTTCATACAGTATCTCGTTGCACGGGCAACTCAGGGACAGTGACTGCGATCCCGGCAAAGGTTTCCAGACGGCTTTGTAATTCATCCACCTAAAACCTCGCTCTGCTGCTGTTGTGCCGCTTTCTCCCAGTCATCTGCGTTTGTGCATGACGGTACTGGCATGATGTTGTGAGTTGCCGTGACTTTCTGCTCGATCTGCTCTTTGAACGCTTGCACACTGATGTGCTTACCGAGCAACTCAAGGTTCTTAACCTTGTCAGGCCATTTGATTTTCTTCAGCAGCGCGGTTGTATTGCCTTCGGATGCCATTTCCATGACTTCCAGCCCGGATAGCGTTGTGCGCCATGTTTTAGGCCAGTCTGCTATGGGCTTTAACTCGCCGGTGCCGGTCAGAATGTCGAGCACATCCATCTGGTCGATATCAACTAAGCGCTGAAGCACATATTCGGCATTGATAGATACAGCCTCATTGCGTTCAGCTTTCAATTCTGAAATCCTGTTTTGAATGTCAGGTTTCGTTAAGTTTTCGCAACCTAACGCGCGGGCGGTCTTTTCGCTGTACCCCGCCCGAATAGCCGCTTGCGTGGCGTTTAAATCGATGAGGTACTCGCGACAGAACATTTCTTGCTTGTCGGTGAGTGCCATGGTGGTTATTTCCTGTAATTTTTAATGAAGCTTACCGCGGCTTCTTTGTGCTCGTCTTCGCTTCCAATTGGGATTGGAATAACATCAGCTTTCAAGCAGGCGTCGACAATTAATGCGTCATCAGAAATGGAGTTGGTACGCGAGAACATTAGTACTTTGCGGATGTTTCTAAGCCCAGCATTAGACATTCCAACCTGTACGGAATAGCAGATAACCTGACCGATACCAGCCAGAACAGGTTGCAAACCGTTGCGGCCATCTTTTAACTCGCAGACGCTCGCTGACCCATCATCATGCACTAGAAAGAAGTCGACTCTCCCTCTCGGGACGGGAAACTCAGCTTCAGCACGAATTATTGGTGACACCTGATTATCGAATAGTTTGATGTGCGCTGATCGGCTAGCAAGGAGAACTTTAACGACGCCGGATAGAAACGCTTCGCCGCTTTTCTTGAAGTGGCTATACAGCAATTCTGGCATTCCTGCTTCAAGGTAAGCCGTTTCGATAGCCTCCCAGTCCGGTTTGCTCATTCATTACTCCGTTGTTTGTTCTGCGGGCTCCGATTTCACCCTCTGGCTAATGCCATGCTTAATGATGAACTCAGCCACCTTTCGGTAATCTGGCTCGCACCGCATCATCAGGCATAACAGTGTCAGCGTCCTGATGTAGATTGGAAGCCACCACCTGCTTTTGATTTCAACTGACAGTCTGCACGTCGCTATTGGTTTCTTCCTCAACAGGTACTGGCGTGAACTGAACGCGCTTCACATCAGCAGGAGCGAAAAACAGCCACTCTCCCGCTTCGGTCGCCAGCGGCACAAATCCGTTAACCAGCTCAGGCTGACGTCGTGACATCTTGCCCGTGAAGGTTTCGCCGGTTTGAGTAGTGAGGGTGATTTGGTAGATGTCGGACATCGTGTTGCCCTTTTGGTTACGCCATTACGATGGGTCTGCCCATGGTGATGGCAATAAAAAACCGCCCGGAGGCGGCTGGTTTTTATACAGTTTTTTTAATATCTGGCTCGGTGTGAAGGCGATAGGCATGAATATTATTATTGATAGTCTTCCTATCCATGCTATGGATTTTATAATCATCCCCCAGCAAATCTAACGCGGCATCAATCCCACTGACAACTTTATCGTTAAAGAAGAATTCTGCTGTGCTGGCATCCCCTCCACGCCCATCTGCCAAGAATGCAGCTATTAGCTCTCTATTGTGATCTCGAACAGTCATACAACCTCCCTTGTATAAATGGTGGTTGAAGATTACATAAACACATAACGCAAGTGAAGACATTATCAAGCCCACCCGCAGATGAGCTTTGTAATGGTCACTTTGGCAAGCCGGGGAGCATAATTTGCCCCTGCTGCTCAATCCGTTCGATTCTGGCGAGAAGTTGTGGTTTCTTCACTCTACCCCAGCGATTCAGGAGCCTTCCAGACATGCTGGCAACATCCTTCTCCTTCATGTATTCCAGCATCACGGCGTTGCGTTCGGCTTCGTAGCTTTCGCTGTACTTACGAAGCTCTGCGGTCATCCAATTAAAGGCGTTGATGTACGCTTCTTTAACGCGTGCTGCGGCTGGGCCATTAAAGCCCATTACCACCATCACAAACCCACTGAAGTCGAGACGATAGTACTTTTGTTTTTTATCAAAAATACCTAACTCATTGATTTTCTCGAAGACCCAAAAGTGGGCCGTCGAGAACTCACGGGAACATTGGAGACTTTCGATAGCCCGGATTACATGCTGATGGCGCTTGCCGAATGCTTTGGCGATTTGGAAAGTATCTGTCACTGGCTCACCGTCCGCGGTTGTCACCAGTTGACGGAAATCAAACTCAGGCATTGTTTGTAAATCTTTCATTGCGTTTACCTTACTTGTGAGATGAACCCTTGCCGAATGAAACGCCAGCCCACCGAAGGCTCGCCAGCACTAAACTGGCGCTCCCAAGGGCTCATTTCACAGGTACAGATCCGGTGTTGTTGATGCGCATTCGGTGCGCGGTGTGGATATGTTGAGGATTTGGCGTGAGAGTTTGAAATTGATCCTCACAAGACAAAATTTGGATGAAAAAAAGCCCGACCGAAGTCAGGCTCTGTTAATCAGGGTGACGAATTACTTCAGGCACTGAGCACTGATGTATTCCTGTAGCGCTCTCAGGGATGTTTGATCGCTGATGATTCCGGATCTAATACCGAGAACGTTTCGTCCAGCAACGTCAGAGAGTTCGATGGTGGCATCATTGCCCATGCTGGCGGTGCCGGTGGTTTGGGTTGAGGCTGACACTGGACACTTGCCTTTGACGAGCACCCGGCCACCATTATCAAGCTTGCGCTGAAGAGTATCGTTCTGAGCTTTGGCATCAGCTAGTTCCTTCGTGTATTTGGCATCCAGAGCAGCAACGTCACGCTGCCGGGTCTGCATATCATTGATGGTGGCGTTCGCCAGTCCGAGTTCGTGAGCCTTATCGTCACGCTGCTTTTTGTACTCGGTGGCGTTGTCGCGGTAGTGATTCGCCACCAGAGTCGCAGCGACCAGCAGGCCGACCAGTATCGCTCCAATGGCGGTAATTACCTTTCCCATCAAAACACTCCTGGTGCTGATAGCGGTGTACCAGGGTTAAGCGGACCGAATCCATCGTCTGCTTTCTGAGGTTTCTCTCCCCACAGGCAAACTTCACGCTCAATCTCGCGCCGAGTAACCAGTCCTTTCCACTCCTTCCCGCCTGCATATGTCCAACGACGAAGCTGGTCACAAGCGCCCTTCTCATCGCCCTGGTTAATCTTCTTCAGAAGCGTGGATGTCTTGAAGTTGCCAGCACCGACGTTATACACAAACGAGTACATAGCACCGCGCATGCTGTCAGGGATTTCAACTTTGATATATGGGTCAATCTGCCTGGCAACAGTGTTCAGGTCTGCATTCAGTAGCGCCTTGCACTCTGGCTCTGTGTATGTTTTCCCGAGCATGATGTCTCTGCCAGTGTGGCCGTAGCAAACGGTCCAGATTCCTACCACGTCCTTGTAAGGCTTGTACTTCACCCCCTCCAGCCCATCAGTGCCATTTGGCCCAGTGATGAGCGCGGAGGCTATCGCTATCGCACCGCCGCCAGCAGCAGCGATGACACTTTTTCTGAATGCTGGTGACATTGCCATGCTAACTATCCTGTGGTGGTTGAGGTATGTACCCCCGGCGTAATGCTCGCTCGTATGCTTTTGTCTGCCGTCTTTTGAAGTAAAGGTTCGTCAGGTAAGTGGCGATACCAATAAGAAAACCACCAATTACCGCTACCTTGTTCCAGTCGAGGTCGTGCAACCATTGCAAAATGCCGCCTCCACAAATAAGACTGCCGGACACGCAATACGAGATTGCGGATGCAATTTTGTCTGGCATATATCGGATCATCTCGTTCTCCTCGCGTAGATGCGGGAGCTGTGTGTAGGGTTCAGGCTCTCGGGCTGAATTAACAACAAAGCGTATCGAGGATGTTTCCCGGAGCCTGAAAATAGAAAAGCCCGCGGCGCGGCGGGCAATATGATGGTAAGGCTTGAGCCGAATGGCTCTTATAATCGGCTCACATTTTGTTAATTCATGAGCCGAATAATATCAAGGCATAAAAAAGCCCCGCAGATTGCGAGGCTCTAAATTTGGTCGACTATCGAAGCTATGGCGACGATATCAGATTTACATGAAATATATGCGTTTCAGTTCGGTTTTGCAATATTTGGCTGACAATTTGTCGACTTTTGTTGTGAACGTGATCGCGTTACCGAGATAAGCGCACTACTATCGAGCCGCTTAAAGCTGTTACGCATTGCCAGCCAGTGAGGCAGATATGTCTCTGTCCAGGTGGATTTCGCCACGCCTACCAGTTCCGCCAGCTTCTGGTATTCGTGGACATCCTTCACCGCCAGCTCCGCTTTCACATCCTGCGCGGCCAGCCAGATTAACGCCTTGAGCCGATCCATCGTCTTGCCAGCCACCCTCTTCGCGCCGAGATGACCTTTGAATTCTGCCCATGCCCACTGAGTGATCGCCACCTGATATTCGAAACGGATGTTCTCGCTGTAGTTCCACAGCAGCCATGCTTTCTGGTGTTCCTCCAGAGACAGTACAGCGCGCCGCCATGACGCGGTGCAGTACTCGACATGATTCACCAGGGGTATATGTGAACCTTTAGCGCGTGACTGACTCCCGTGGATCGGAGGGCTGGACGGATTAACCATGCGGCCGGTGACCGGGTCGGCTATTTTCTTGCGTCCACGGCTGCGCGCTGTTGCAGTGAATTGAGCGTTCTCGGCAAAGGCTACCAACTGGCCCTTAGTGGACCCACTCAGATCGGCAGTCGCAAGAATCAGCTGCTGGCGTACAAATTCCAGATATTGAGTATTCATGCTGCTGCTCCTGCTCTCTTGTAAATGCGAATGAGGTTCTTGAGGATCCGATAGTCCACCAGCACCGAGCCAGATCGGCGGTAAATACGAAGGCTTTGCCAACGCTGACGAAGCGATTCGATGAGTTCTGGTTTCACGCTGCCTCCAGTTCGGTGATGGTCAGCTCAAGCTTCCCGCCTTTGACAATCGGCATTCTCTTCACGCTGTAGTAATCGACCTGCTGGTCATCAAGCCAGAAACCGGACTTTGTCAGAGCGTCGAAAGCTGCCTTTTGCAGGTTGTCCAGGTCGCGGCGGCGGCGATCAGGCATGTGGCACTCGATACGGATTTTTACCGGCACAGCCAAGCCGATATTCAGCAACGAGTCCTTGATGATTTGGGCTACACTGTCGCGGTAGGCCTGACCTTCGGTGCTGATGTGCGTGCGACCACGGTTGTGGCGGTAATAGCGGTTGTTGCTAGGCGGGTATGGCAGCGTGATGTTGTAGGTATTCATGTCTTCACCTTTCCTTCTTTCAGCCAGATAACCTGTGTGCGGGCCATGCCTTCAAGCGCGCACTCCTTTGCATACTCCGCATCCACTAGGCGAGTACGGCGATCAATCTCGTCGTGACAGTTGCTGCATGCGATGGTGGCTATCAGGTCTGGCGGTTTGATTCCGGTACCGCACAGGCCTGGCAGTCGGATATGGGCCAGCACTGACGTTTCAGGATTGCCGTTGCACACACCTGGGATGCGCACCTGGCATTCACGTCCGCGCGCTGCTTTACGTAAATCAGGCATGATTTCTCCTCGCTGCAAGGCGCAGCCATTTCTGATCAACCAGGCGAGCGGTGTAGTCCTTTAGAGTTGGGATGTCGGACGGCTTGAGCTCTGGCTTGCGTTTGCCGCGCGCCGGTACTTTGAAGATGTGATTGGTGATGACACGAGCGAGGGGGTTAGCCACGGGCACCTCCGAAGCGAGAAGCCCATTCCATAGCCAGGCGGGATTCATCGCCCCAGATGACAGCGCGCTCAGCACCAAAGGCGTGAATCAACTCGATGAGGTCTCTCATCTGGCGGACGGTCATCTTGCTGGTTGACTGGCCCAGAACAACGAAGCCGTCTCCTGACAGATTAGGCACCACGTCCTGCTTGATGAGGGCTGCGGTGAAAATATGCTTCCACGATTCAGAGGTGAGCTTTCGGCCATGCCATTCAACCTGGCGGCTCACGTCTCCCAGGACAGCCCAAAGCTTCGAATTTTGGTCAAGGCTACGGGTTAGCTCTTTAATCTCAATGACGAGCGGCCTGTGAATGTCAGTGGGCAGGTTTCGGATAGCATTGATGGCGTTATCCCGTATGGTGGGATTTCGGAGGAGGTATCGGTTCACGCGTCACCTCCTGAGAGGCTAAACGCTGAATGCAAGAAATCGCCGGTGACGTTAGCCATCGGTGAAGGGTTATATGATGCTCTATTTGTCTTTTGCACTTTAACGTCCCCGTTAAAGCGCCGGATGCAGTGTCAGTTGTTCAGGCTGACACTGCGATTATGGACAGTTGATTATGGAAAATCAATTCGGGTGTGCTTAGTCTTCTAAATCTTCATCCGTGGCGATGCTGTAATCCCATATATCAAAGAACTCCACGACTTCACGCCACTGCCTCCAGACATCGTCTGCAATACGTGTTGGTTCTGTTTTTTGAAATACCGCATCGGGCGCATCTCCGTTATGGACTTCCTCAAACAACTCCATGCATAACAAAGTCATGAAATATTTTTTGAGTTGGCCTACATCTATGGCTTCTTTCAATTGGCTGCTATTTTTTATGGCTTCAATTGCCAAGCCTAAGCTTCTGATAATATTAGCGGCATCATTCACACCCCACTCAGCGCCACGCTTCCCCTTTGCATATTCATTAGCCCTCTCCGCGCAGGCTTTGAGTGATTCGAATAGATACTGCCGCTCTTGTAGTTGCAACGTCTTCTCTGAGGTTTTTCTGCTAGCAAAAGCCGCGAATGCTGAAGCTATTGCCGTAGCCGCAGAAACCAACGCAATCAATACGTTCCAGGCTGGATTTGCAAATTCCCAATTCATTATCATTCCTCAAATATCCCCATTGATAATATCCAACAGGGGTCATAGACAGGCAAATGAATTTTTGTCCTCAATTACTTATTGAAGTCATTCTTTGGTTATTGTGGTCATTGAATATTCACCTTGATAGCAAACACCTTCACTGGCTCCGGGCCGAAGTGCGGGTGCGTGATTGTTTTAACCGTCCATCCAGCGTATGGAATATCAATCCTGCGGCTGGCATCGTCTTTGCGCGGATAGCCACGGGTGATTATCAGGCGGTCATATTTGCGACCGATTTGCCCAGGCTCTTTCAGATTCAGGAGACGCTTCATCCAGTATTTGTTATGCAGGCGGTACTCTTCCGTTTTCTCGCCGCGCTTCATTGCGTCGAAGTATTCGCCGTTTACTGCGAGCTGGAGGTTAGCCATATCACTCACCTCCCTGATACTGCTCAAACCAGAACACCACAGGCTTTTCGATAACCGCAACGATTCCAAAGCGCTCTGCGGTGCGGAAGTTCACGCTGTATGCTCTGGCTCGCTCTGCCTGCTTAGAGATTTCTTTCCGCATCATTTCCACGCTGAATGCCGATTTAAACAGATTGCATGGCGCGCAGGCGGGATACAGATTATCGATAGCGTGCAGTTCTGGATGCATCACTTTTCCAGTGCTGCGCGCGACGACAGATGAGACAGAACCCGCAGGAGCCCGAACGAACTCAAAATCCCGGCGAACCGGTTCAACGTGATCGGCGTGCCAGCCTTTTTCTGGCAACTCGCAGCCGCAGTAAGCGCAGCGACCACCGAATTTCATTCTCAACTCTGCGCGCTGTGCCTTTGTAATTTTGTTCTTAGGCTTCGAATAGCGACCATCAGACAACTCCACTCTCGGAAAAATGGTGGTTGGTTCTGGTAACTCAATCATCATCCCTTCACGATTTTTGACTTGAGACATTCTCACCTCCCTTCTGTAGGGTGATGCCAGCGGCGCGGTCTAATCGTTCGATTTCAGCCAAGACAAGCGCCCCGGATTTAACCAAGTCTCTACGGGCACCTGATTGCTTCCACCAATCCGGTGACCACGGCCAGTGTGCCGGAGTGGAGAACCCTTGATTGTGAGCGTGAATTGCGTAGCAAGCTGCCGCATCAGCCAATTCGCTATTTTGGTATACGTCATCATGCTCAGGCGTCCAGCCCTCAACGGATTTTTGGCGCCGGCGTTCGGCTACAACATCCAGCAATGCGGGGTTGAATGCTTTCACTTCAAATTCAGCCACTCGCTGCTCTGCGGATTCGGCGCGGGATTGCAGTTCTTCAATCTGTTTTTCCGCCTCGTCCGCGCGCTGCCGGTGATTTTCAAGCGCTTTACATGCAGCTTCGTAAGCGTCAGGTGTTGGTGAGCGAAATTCCCACTGTCGCTTCAGTTCAGCAATGCGCTTATCTTTGGCTTCCAGCGCATCCAGCAGCGCAGCGATGATGTTAATTTCATCGTTATTGATTAGCCGCGCAAACTCGTTCGTAGCATTATCCCAGGCTTCAAGCGCAGAGGCGTCGCGTGGGTTTTGTTGGTGCGCAGCTAACGTTTCTTGATAAGCAGCAGCGGCCCTGCGTAGATGAGCAAGCGCCTCTTTGGTCATTGGTGTGGTCCCGCTGCCCGATGTTTGGTTTGGGTCTGACAGGCCATCAGCAACAGCAGATGAATCAAGAACGTCACGCCATGCCACGGCACGCAGTTTTCCTCCAAGAATACTCATGCAGGAATGGACTACTGGCTCTTTGTTATCTTCAAAATCAACAACGAAAGTTACAGTGCTCATGCTGCCGCCTCGTTTTTCTTTGATAATTCTGCATTTACGAGCACAGTCATTCGATCATAGAATTTGCTGTTGTTCCCAGTCTCGCCATCCCGAACAACGCATTCGTTACCAATGAATTTGCAACCTCTACACAAAATGTACTTCTTGCACCAACAATCAATTATTGAGTTGCTCATGCCTTTTCCTCCCCGCGCAGTTCAGCGGCAAACATTTCAGCGCGAATCGCTTCACCCTCAAGATCGCGAGCAGTGATTTCATGACCATTTTCGCCAGCAATTTTCGCTGCCGTTCTTCGACGAAGTGCCAGAGCATTCACACCCTGCGCCTTCACATCTGCGATAAAGCGATCGGTGGCCGGGGTTTCGACTTCAGCACCATCGACCAAAGCAACTTTGCAATCGCAATCCCAATCCTCCAGAACTCGATAGGTGCGGTTCGGCAGCTTAGCGGCAACCTGAACAACAAACTCATCGCCGTAGTTGAGTGAGCGCGTCTGAGCAACTTCCTCTGGCGTGTCATACGGCGATTCCGGGTCTTCAGCATCCCAGAACATCAGGTTAGATTTTATCCCCGCATTCTCCGCAGCCAGCTTACTCATCTGCTCCATCATCGCCGCCAGCAACTCACGCCCTGCCTGTGATTCCAGTTTCGCTACGTTCGGATACGCAGCTGTGATTTGTTCGATTGTCATGGTCATACGTTGGCTCCTTTCGCGTAGCGCTTCTGCGATGCTGATTTGGTAGTTGATGCCTGGCGTGCTTCATCCTGGTCACAGTCATGGAAATGACCATTGATGAAACGCTGGTAAACGGTGCCGAGGGATCCGAATCTGTTTTTGGTGACGATGATTTCTGCGTATTTCGCTGCCGGGCTGTGCTCGTCGTAAACAGCCTCTCGGTAGAGCATGATGATGCTGTCAGCGTCCTGCTCAATGCTTCCAGAGTCGCGCAGGTCAGCATTCGTAGGACGCTTGTTTGGGCGCTTCTCAACGTCGCGAGAGAGCTGGCTCAGTGAGATAACCGGCGTTTTGAGGGTCTTCGCCATTGCCTTCAGGCTTCCGGATATGTGGGCGATCGCCAGGTCGTTACGGTCTGCCTTTGGCTTTTCAATCAGGCCAAGGTAATCGACCATAATCAGAGACAGGTGCGGATACTCCTGCTTCTGGCGCTCTGACATGCTGCGGATTTCTTCGACCGTCAGCTTTGAGGCGTCTACCATCCAGATATCAAGCCCCTGCAAATGCCCTATCCCATCAGCTACCCGCGCCCACCCTTCGTTGTCCATCTTTGCCGGGTTACGCAGAACGCTAACCGACATGTTCCCGCGTCCGGCAATGCTGCGCTCGACGATCTGAAGGTTGCTCATCTCCATACTAAAAATCAGCACGCCACGGCGAACAGATGAACCCGGCATGGCGCTACTCGCTACCCCTTCCGCAACCTTGAGGGCGAATTCTGTTTTGCCCATGCCCGGACGTGCGGCAACGATTACCAGGTCCTGAGGGTTCATACCGCCAGTGATTGCATCGAGCTCGTAAATCCCTGTTTTCAGCGTGTCGGATTCATCGCCATGACGTAGGCGGTTCTCCAGTGTTTCGGCGTAGTCGTCCATCACGTCGCCAATCAGCACCGGTTTAATCTGGCCTTTTGGTTTACGGATAACGCCCAGGCGGCGGATCAGTTCATCCATCGCTTCACCAGACGCATCCAGCGTGCCGTCACTAACCTGCCCTCGCATCTCGTCTAGTGCGCCAAGGAACAGGCGTTTCTGGTGCTGCTCAGCGAGCATCTCAGCGTACCCAGTGAGGTTTGCTGCGCTTGGGCATGAACGGGAGGTCATCAGAACGTCTGTCGCATGTTCTTCGCCGCATTCCTCAGACACCATCAGGGCGTCAATCAGGTTACGGTTTCTGGCCTGTTTGCGGATAACTTCAAAAGCTTTCCGGTATAACGGGATCGTGAATACGGCAGGCTCCATTCGGGCGAGAACATCACTTGCCGCCGGGGTCAGGCCGCCAAGCAGCAGACCGCCGATCACACTGGCTTCGATATCCTGTCTCATAGCGTTCCCTCGCGGATGGCTACCAGCACTTTCGGCCGCAGCAGATAATCAAAATTCGCTACCCAGTCGCGGTCGTTGTCGCCGAAGTGGAACGGTCTGGCAGCCGTCATGAACGCTTTGACGTAAGCGCGGAAGCCATCAATGTTCTTGGTCGCCAGGGAGTTGATTAGCGTACGGAGTTTACGCTGGCGCTCGGTATTGGCCTCGACTGCGTGGGGAAGTCGCTCACCAACAATTTCGTTGTAGGCTTCGAGATATTCCCCGTAGTTGATCTGGACGGATTTTCGCTTTGCAGGTTTAACCGGCTCGCGGTCATCGCCAGATGACTGTGTGTGTTCTTTTCTTTCTTTCTTTTGAATAGTTTCTTTTGTGTTTAGCTGAGTTGGCTTATGGGTATTAGCTAAGTTGGCTAATGTTTTATTAGCTACTTTGGCTAATGATTCGCTAACTTGGCTAATCTCAAAATCCCACTCAGAGACCACCTTGTTGATGCCGATCGCCAGACCATTGGTTACGATGATGTTCATTGCGATCATCTCGTTCTTGGCCTTGCAAACATGGGTATGGTGGATACCGGTCATCATGGCAATCTGAGTGTTAGTGATACGGTCGAACTTCTTGCCGAACCCGTAGGTTTTGCGGATCACCGCCAGAACAACCTTCAGCTGGCGTGCCGTTAAATCAGCAGCCATAACAGCTTCCAGCAGCTCGTTTGCGATGCGGGTATATCCGTCATCAAGATCTGCCACCTGACGCTCCACGATCGCCAGAGACGGCCTGATTGGTGTTACTGAAGCTAAGTTACCCACGATCACTCTCCTTACGTTTCAGCTCTTCCAGGATTGCGCGCAGCTTTGAGCCAACCGATGGACTAACCGAACGGATGAAGCGATCGCGTGTAATGTTTTTGTGTACTGCGGTCTGGTAATGACGTGGTTTATTTGCCATTATTCCTCCTGCAATTACTGCCGTATTTGCACCTGAGAGCCACTTCTGTTCGAGCAGAGTGGCTTTCGCCATTTTTGAACCCGTCACATTGCCCCCAGCATGGTTGTAACCATTGCCATCAGTGGACCTGCCTGGTCCGGCATTAGCCTGAACAACGCAGTAATACCCTCGCTTACTTCTTTCAGCTTCTGATGCTCTGGCGCATTGAGCATGACCGCCTGCTTCGCTTCCGCCACCTCGCGTTCTGCATCTGCCAGACGAGACATGAAACAATCCTGCCCGACCAGTCGGCCTCTGAACTCCAGCGGCAGAACAGCCAGGATTGCCGGTGCTAGCTGGCGAACGTTCTCGCGGTACTGCTCAGAGTCGAAACGGTTATCCAGGAAACGAAACAGCTTCTGACGGGCGCGGCTGTGGTCTTCAGGAAACTCGATGCCTTCCCCACCCTGCTGGCGCCATTCTTCAACGATGAATGCCGATGCTACGTCCTGACCGGCAACCGCCGACCACGCCCGGACAGCTTCGCGAATGGAATCGTGACTATCTTCTTGTTTTTGTTGAGCGCGATTTATCATCGGCGTCGGGTAAAGCCTGGTATTGTTGGTTAAAGCTAGTGATTGCACGGCGTGCTCCTTGTGTGAAATGCCGCCGTTAAGCGGCTGTAGCTTTATGTGGTGGGAATACGTCATCAACGCTCACAGCTGCACCATGCTTGTTCAGTGCAGCGACGATTGCCCGGCATTGCTCGATACTGAGATTGCGCTTCCCGTTTTCGTAATGGCAGATTGCGCCAGTTGTCAGATTCAGCTCATTTGCCATCTGACGCTGTGTCAGACCGGTGAGTCGGCGAATCTTGCTAAGGTTGTTCATGTAGGTTCTCCTCTAAACACATCAAATATACATATTGTATTCTTTGCTCGCAAGATAAATATACATTTTGTGTCTCGAACAAAAATATACAACTTGTATCATTCGGGTATGACGATGAAATGGTACGACTTAGCCAAGTCTCTGATGAAAAGTCAGGGCAAAAACCAGGAAGAGCTGGCAGAACACCTCGGTATCACGAAAGGGGCAGTTAGCCATTGGCTTAACGCTCGCCGCGAGCCTAGCCTTGAGGAGATAGCCAAAATCCTTCGCTATCTTGGCAAAGAGAATTTTTCGGTTGGTGCTGGCGGTATGATCATCGATGAGAATCTTAAGGGTGATGTCGCATACATTGGCCCATACGTTGCCGGTAACAAGTATCCTGTATTGAGTAGCGTTCAGGCGGGGTCATGGTGTGAGGCTGTCGAGCCTTATACTCTCAAAGACATTGACCTCTGGCTTGAATCTAACGCCCATATCCAGGGTGATGCTTTCTGGTTGCTGGTTGATGGCGATTCCATGACCGCACCGGCAGGACTTAGCATCCCGGAAGGAACGTTCGTACTGTTCGACACAGGCCGTGAAGCTATTAACGGAAGCCTTGTAATCGCCAAGCTGTCTGATTCTAACGAAGCCACCTTCAAGAAGTTGGTTATCGACGGCGGCCAGATGTATCTAAAGGGACTGAACCCTCAGTGGCCACTGGTGCCTATTAACGGAAACTGCCGAATTATTGGGGTTGCTGTAGAAACGAAACTTCGACTGGTCTAAGCCGCAGACGTATAGGAAGCATGGGTAAGGCAGTAGCCTGACGGGACGCTTGGGCGATGGAGTGCTTTATGCGGCTCCTGCTTGATTAGTAGAAAGTTGCTTTAACAACGCAAAGAGAACATAATTTAAGCTGTCAGTTCTCTTAGGGAGTTCATCATGCTTAAAAAATTATTGAAGCAAGCAAAGCCAAGCGTGCCTAACGAGGTCGCGGATGAGCTTATTCAGTTTTTTGATGAAATAGATGAAAAGCAACGGAAAATTGCTGAAAAAAAAGAAAGAGCTAAAGAGGAATGGCACAATGGAGCAAGAGCAACAAAGCACCGATTCACTGTATGATTTTCTTTATGTCGATAATCAGCGCGCATCTTCACTTCTAGCCCAGATGCATGGCCCAGGTGTCGTAACGTCCATTAAGCATATAACCGCAGAAATTGATAAATCGATGTCCGATGCGGGGTTTGACTTAAAGATCGTCAAGGCCAAAACTGGGGTTGAAGAAACCATAAACCAGACTCAAGAAAAAAGTTTTGATGCTTCCTGGACACTCCCAATCAATCTGCTTGATAAGCTTGATGAAAACGACCTGATAAGAACAGACCTCAATGGAGAGCGATTAGGAAGTACTGTGCTGTGTAAGGGGAAAATGAGGATTTTTGATATTTCAGTCCTCCAAAAAAGCGTTCCATTTATAGCTAAGATGATGGAAATGGAGCAGCCAAAGCTGCCACCGAAGGCCAAAAAATCCAACTTTAATGTTGAGGATCAATTTATTGCCCCTGCTGTAACCTTTGGGATGATGAAAGAGGTTTTAAATATCGTTCCAAACACTTTGCAGGTTGATTTCATAAACGAAGCAGGCCAAACAATTTGGATGACCATAAATCGTGACTACTTGACGATTAATCCAGATGATATGGTTCTGAAGTATGGATCGAGCCTACCAGGCGAGTGGTATGTGATTGGCTTCATTGACGCACTTCCCGAGTCCGAAGAAGATGAGACGGATACTTTGTCTTTTGAGCCCAACCCAATGAAAGACGGCATTCACGGCATGCTGTCTGGGATAAGGGAATTGGCCGGGCGAAGTAGCAATTCATATGGTATGACACCACTTGTTATTTTTAGAAATATTCGATGATTAACCCGGCCACCGCGCCGGGTTTTTACTGCCCTTTCCTCACCAGTTCCGCCGCCTTAACAAACGCCTCATCTTCAACACCATCCACTTTCTGTTTTCCTAATCGCACTAGTTCATCAATGATGCTTTCCCGATTGATGTGCTTCTGAGCCGATACCAGGCCAATAACCGCCGCACCGATAGCCAAGCCAATCAGGCCAGTTTGCTCGCCTTTGTCTTTCACCTTGGTTCTCCTGATTCCCAAGAAGAGACTGGCTTGAGGGCATATTGAAGCAACGCCAAAAAATAAAACATCATAATATACAAAATGTTATTCATAACACGGCAATAAAGTATACGTATTGTATTGCATATAAAGAATACGTTTTGTATATTCAACCCATCGCGACAACACAGCGACTGCGGCACCAGAAGTTAGCCGCGCCGACGCAAGTCAGCTGCTTCTTTAACAAATCAGATAAGCAACAAATCACCCGGTGCGCCCCCTGGCAAATTTAACAGAGCGCCCAATAGGATTGAGGCAGGTGTGTAACGCGTGGCGGGTATAACACACGAAGAGGATGCCGCACCGGAATGGCTTGTTGCTCAGTCGCCCTGAACATCGGGGCAGCTTTACCAAGGCAGGAATGTTTTGGGGTGTGGTGAGTAAAGGCTCCAGTGAATAAGCACATCGAATCTCAACGCGATCGTGATGCCCAGCCGATAGCTGTTAGAAGCATCTGAGAGCCCGGTAATCACCACACCGACCAAAGCATTTCTCCCGCATCAGCGGGTAACTACAGAGGGTAAGATGATGAGTTATCAGGAAAATTTGCAGTCTCAAATAGTTAGCACTCAAACAACAATCGAGAAGTGTGAACAAGAATTATCGAAGAAGTCGCTTGAGCAACACATCAGATCGGCTTGGGAGGCTGTTTTATGTGAAGCACGGGAAAACATGAGCAGACTTCAGCGCACAGCAGGAATGAATTGCTTTGCTAACAAAGCCGCCTGACAAGCGGCTTTTTTATTAGATACCCAAGGTGCTTTGCGAGGCGCTTTCGTTATCTAACGGCGGCTATCCACCGCTCAACGGCAATTGCGCCGGATGCAGAATTATTAACGTTCCGTTTGCCGCGTTAAGGCAGGAGATGAGTATGGGTAATCCAATTACTGTTGGCCACAGTGGGCTGACAAATCGAATTCATGCTGGGCGTTCAAAGCCACTTCAGGGCCTCAAAGCCGGAGCGCGTGTTTTCACTGGCGAAAAGTACGACGTAACAGACGAGGCGCTACACGCTGTTGCTCACTTCCTCGTGCACACCGACGACATCAAAGTGTTTTCCCTGCCTGATGGTCGTGAAATTCATCTGCGTGCTGACATCAAGTTAGCGAAGGAGAAAGCATGAAGCACACCATGAAGGTTTATAAAAAATCGGCTGACCACGCTGCTTACCTGAAAGCGCGGTTCGATAAGAGCAATGCAGGTCAATCATTCGAATGGGCAGGCCACCGCTGGGCGTACGACATGACCAGTTTTGATGATAGCGGTGATTATGACCTGTTGTACCGGTTCGACGAAACGCCTTACCCGGAAGAAGTTTCAGTCACTACTGACGACATGACCATCCGTGATTACTTTGCAGCGAAAGCCATGCAGGGAATTTTCGCTTCCGGAACTTCGTTGAATATTGGCCCATCGCACCATGACGAAATGGATGGCCTAGCAACCACATTTTATCTCATGGCAGACGCAATGCTGAAAGCTCGGGAGGCCTCATGACTGTCATGCATTACGGCACCCAAACAGTCTGCCGCGCCGCTATTCAGCCCGGCATGCTCGTTAAGCACGCAGACAGCACCTGGACAGCATCGGCTAACGTTCGTGGCTGCCTGTATCTTCACCGCGGCTGTGAGCGTACTTACACCAAAGAGCTGCTCGTGGAAGTATATCTTGATGGTCGCGGCGACGGCCTGAAGCACTGAGGGAATGGTTATGGAATGGATTAAATATTCGGATCGCCAGCCTGAGGTTGCAGGCGTTTATCTGTGGCGGATGAGCAGTCGAAAAGTTAAAGGCCTTGTGGTTATTGCTCGCGCTAAATTCCGTCTTCGCGGTGCCGGTTTTGAAGATGTGTTATCACCTGAGTTTGACCGTTGGGATGGGTACTCGGTCATTGTTCCTGTTGAACTCCAGTGGTCTGAAGATGACAGCTCGCTACCTGATATTTCATTTGAGAATCTTCCAGACGCTAAAAAATGCCCGTTCTGCAAACGGGTTCCTGGCATCAAGGCGTTTGAATGGGATAGAGGATGCAGAATTGGTCCTGAGCCATACATCCTGAACCAATTTCAAATTAAGTGCTGTGGATGGATTGCGCCAGTGACTTTCGATTCTCCCATCAAAGCAATTGAGTCCTGGAATTCAAAGCTAACCAACTAACCCCCTTCCCCATTCAACGACCAGGCAGACAACAAGTTGCCAGGCTTCGTGCACTAAAAATTCAGGAGAAACCATGAGCGAAGTAACGGACTTAACCGTCATCGATATTAAACCAGAGCAAGCCCCAGCGCTTTATGCACCAAACGGGCTGGATGCTTACCTTGAACAAATTCGCCAGGCCGTAAATGAGGTGCCGGACCTGAGCACCAAGAAAGGCCGTGACCGTGTCGCCTCTCTGGCGGCGTCAGTATCCCGCAGCAAAACTGCAATCGAAAAGCCGGGCCGCGAGTATCTCAAACGCCTCAAAGAAGCTGTAAAGCCAGCAGAAGTCGAAATTAAGCGATTCGTTGATGCATGTGACGAGCTGCGTGACGCCACCCGACGCCCACTGACCGAATGGGAAGTCGAGCAGGAACGCATCAAGGCGGAAGAAGCCATGAACGCTATGCACGCCGAAGCGCTGGATATGAACATCAAGTTCGATCAGGAGCTGGCTGCCAAGTTTGAAGCAGACCACGAAATGGCTCTGCTGATGAATGACGCTATCGACCGTGAACGCGAAGAACAGCGCCGACTGGCAGAACAGGCTCAGCGTGAACGTGACGAACAACTGAAGCGTGAAGCCGCTGAACAAGCGCAGCGAGATGCCGAGGCGAAAGCAAAAGTTGATATTGAGGCTGCTGCCCGTCGTGAAGCAGAAGCCACCGCAGCATTCCAGCGCGCTGAACGTGAACGCATCGAATCGGAACAACGTGCTGAACGCGAAAAGAAAGAAGCTGCTGAGAAAGCTGAACGTGACAAGCAGGAAGCCATTGCCGCTGAGCAGCGTAAAGCGCAGGAAGAAGCCGATCGCGTTAAGCGTGAGGCTGAGCAGAAAGAACAAGCTCGCCTGGCAGAAGATAAGCGCATAGCTGACGAAACGGCAAAGCGCGAAGCTGATGTGAAGCACCGCAAGGCGGTAGGCACAGAGATCGTCAACGCCCTAACAGCCAGCACCAGCATCACGCGCGACCAAGCTATCGAAGTTCTCACCGCCCTGAAGGATGGGGTTATCCCACGCACAAAAATCTCTTACTGAGGCTCCCATGAACGCATTCCGCGCTTACGACCACATTGACGATCGTCGCTGGGCCGAGCAACAACTCAGCGAAGAGAAAGAAAAGTGGATTGACGACCGGGCCAATGAGCTTATCGCCATGTTTCCTGCTAACCCGCTGACCATGCGCTCCTTATTCATCTCGAAAGAGGCATGTCTGGCGCTGATTGGATCTGAGGCTCAGGAAATCTACAACGATTACATCTCCCGTATTTGCTACGCCCGCGCCGATGAAGAATGGCAGAGTCGGGCGCCATGCCCATTTTAAGGAGGAGTCATGAGTTTAACCCTTGTTGATTTCGTCAAACAGCAGGAGCCGCTCTTTACTAAGGCGTCCACTGACGATCGGATGGTTTGGGCAAAAGAAAGTCAGTTCGCCATCCAACTTTTCCAGAATAACGAATACCTCGCCAAAATTGCTTTCCAGAACCAGACGAGCACGCAGAACGCCATCATCAACGTAGCGGCCATCGGCATTTCGCTGAACCCGGCGCAGAAGTTGGCTTATCTGGTTCCGCGAAAAGGTGCTATCTGCCTGGATATTAGCTACATGGGCCTGATGCATATCGCGCAGCAGTCAGGAGCGATTAAGTGGTGCCAGTCAGCAATTGTTCGTAAGAACGACCAGTTCCGCCGCGAGGGTCTCGATAAGCCTCCGATCCACATTTACAACGACTTCGACACAGAAGAGCAGCGTGGGGAAATCGTCGGGGCATATGTAACTGTCAAGACGGACGACTGCGATTATCTGACACACACGATGCGCATTGATGCCATCTTTGCGATCCGTGACCGGTCAGAAGCCTGGAAGAAGTACAAATCGGACAATAGCAAAAAGTGTCCATGGGTTACTGATGAAGAGCAGATGATCCTAAAGACGGTCGTGAAGCAAGCGGCGAAATACTGGCCTCGCCGTGAGCGCCTGGACGCCGCAATCGACCACGTTAACACCGAGGGCGAAGAAGGTATCAACTTCACCGCTGAGCGCCAACCTGTGCGCGACGTCACCCCCGCTACCAAGCAGACACTTGATGAGATTGGTGTGCTTTTGAAATCTCTCGGCAAGACCTGGGATGATGATCTCTCACCTCTCTGCTCTCAGCTTTTCCGCCGGACAATCGCAACTCCTGACGAATTAACTCAGGAAGAAGCAATCAAGACTTCGGATTTCCTACAGAAAAAGGCGGCAGCATGACACCAAACATCATCCTGGCGCGCACTGGCATCGACGTCACCACCGTTGAGCAAGGCGATGAAGCATGGTCACGATTGAGGCTCGGAGTCATCACTGCCTCAGAGGTCAGCAATGTCATCTCAAAACCACGCTCAGGGAAAAAATGGACGGACATGAAAATGTCCTATTTTCACACCCTTCTCGCTGAAGTCTGTACCGGCGTCTCACCTGAAGTTAACGCTAAGGCGCTGGCTTGGGGTAAGCAGTATGAAGAAGATGCGCGCGCGCTCTTCGAGTTCACAACCGGCGTTAACGTAACTGAGTCACCGATCCTTTTCCGTGATGAGAGCATGCGTACAGCCTGCTCCCCTGACGGCCTTTGCAGTAACGATTTCGGCCTTGAGCTGAAATGTCCGTTTACCTCTCGCGATTTTATGAAGTTCAGGCTTGGCGGTTTCGAGGCTATTAAGTCTGCGTACATGGCTCAGGTGCAGTACAGCATGTGGGTAACCGGAAAAGATGCCTGGTTCTTTGCAAATTACGACCCGCGCATGAAACGAGAAGGTATTCACCACGTTGTAGTTGAACGTGACTCTCAGTACATGACCGACTTCAACGAAATGGTGCCGGAGTTCATCGAAAGGATGGATGAGGCACTAGCTGAAATCGGATTCTCATTTGGGGAGCAGTGGAAATGAGATGCGAACCCTGGAAACCGTGGGAAGCTGACTTCCTGCGTGAAGTGGGTGGAACGATGCCGATTCACCTCATATCCGAAAAGCTTGAGCGCTCAAACGGCTCTATCTACAGCAAGGCTGCGGCTATTGGCGTCGATCTGATTGATTTACGCCGGGGCCGCCCTTGGACAAAAGCTGAAGAGTTCATGTTCGGTCGATTCTCTTGCGAAGAGATAGCCACTGCTACCCGCCGGACATTGGCCTCAGTACGCGGAAAGCGTCACAAGATGCAGAAGAAATACGGCACACAACTTATCCCAGCATGGACACGCGATGAACTGGAGCTGCTTGGTCGCAACAGCAACAACGCCACGGTAGCCGAGAAGACCGGGCGCAGTATAGAGGAAGTTGCTGAACGTCGATTGCGGGCAAACAGTGAACGAAATAATTGGCCGAGATTCGACCCGGAGCGGGAGGATGTATGACCGGAAAATACTCTCTCATCTACGCCGATCCGCCCTGGTCTTACGGCAACACTATCAGTAACGGCGCCGCAGCCGATCACTACTCCACCATGAAGTTAATCGACATCAAGCGCCTCCCGGTATGGGAGCTTGCAGCCGAAAACGCTGTGCTGGCGATGTGGTACACCGGCACGCATAACCAGGAGGCGATCGAACTGGCCGAGGCCTGGGGCTTTACCGTTCGCACGATGAAGGGCTTTACCTGGGTGAAGCTGAATCAGCTGGCAGAGGGGCGTATCAACAAGGCGCTGGCTGAGGGTGAAGTCGCCGATTTTTACGATTTCCTTGATCTGCTGAACGCCGAGACGCGCATGAACGGCGGCAATCACACCAGGGCAAATACTGAAGACCTGTTGATTGCCACCTGCGGCGCCGGGCTGGAACGTAAGCATGCCGGGATTAAGCAGGTGGTCTACAGCCCTCTCGGCGCTCACAGCGAAAAGCCGTGGGAAGTACGCCACCGGCTGGAGCTGCTTTACGGCGAAGTGCCGCGCATTGAACTGTTTAGCCGTAGCGCGGCGCCAGGCTGGCATCATTGGGGCAATCAGTGCGCCACCGCCGCGGTTGAATTGCTGCCCGGCTGCGCCATCGACGTTGTGAAAAAGGAGGCCGCATGACGCCAGCAGCTTCACTACCGGAAAGCACTGAATCTCGACTCCTATCGAAGGTAACGAAGGATGCCAAAACTGGTTGCTGGAACTTTACAGGCAGCAAGCTACCAAGCGGATATGGAATTTTGTGGAATGGCCAGCGACCAACTGTGGCTCATCGAGGATCGAGGCGGACACATCGAAGAACTGCCTGAAGGTGCATTTAAATCATCTGGAACGATGGTGAATACGGTCGTCGTGGTCATTCCAGGCTGACACAACTTATAGCCAGTTATGAGCTGGCTATTGGGTGCGAAAGCATCGCCTCGTGATCCCTTTGGCCCGGCTCCGTGCTGGGCTTCTTTTTGCCTGGAGAAAATCGATGAACAATCATCAAGTCGCAGTTAATCCAGTAATCGTAAACCGGGAAACCGTTCAGCAGATGCTCGGCGGCATTTCCCGCACTACGTTTTACCGCAAACGCCAACAGTGGCAGGCAGCCGGGACCCCATTCCCTGCCAAGGCTCCCGGTACAAACCCCGCCCGCGGCGGCGAGCAATATCGTTACTGTGATGTTATGCGCTTTATGGTGTCTCAGGGTTTGGTTGAGTCGACACATGACTGAATATGCGCGGCAAGGAGGTCTAGCGCCTCCTGCTGTTCACGCAGATAGCTATGCTGGTCATAAATCGCCAGTACACCACCTAGCTTATGCCCCAGCACTTTTTCCGAAACATGCGGGGCCACTCCCAGCTCAGCCATTTTCGTTTTTGCCGTCCTGCGCAGATCGTGATTCGCCCAGTGCTCGATTGTCATCTCATCACGAAGGCGGATCGCAATGTTCAGTAAAACACTGGCTGACATTGGGCGGTCTTCCTGCTTCGTAGCCGGAGGGAATACCTGGGCAAAATCAGGATAGAGTTCGAATACTTCCCTCAATATCCCCACCGCCTTCTCAGACAACCCTCTTTCAAATGGCTCCCTCGTCTTCGAGTATTCATCAGGTACGCGCCACACTCTCTCATCCAAATCGAAATCAGACTTTTTCGCCAGACGCATCTCAACACCACGGCAACTGGTCAGCAGCAACAACTTCATCAACTGCTGGTTTTGCCAGGTAATGGTCGACGCCTCTATGGCATGCCAGAGAAGTCCGATCTCCTTGTCATTGAGATTTCTTTTCCCTTTTTTGGCTGGCTTGCCGACGTCAATCACGCGCAATTCCGATACAGGGTTGCGTTTAATCATCTCGGTGCGTATGCAGTACGAGAAAATTGTCTTCATTCGGGAAAGTATTTCACCTGCGTAGGTCTCTGCTCCGTTGTCCCTCATCCTTTTGAACACCGGCTGCCAGTGAGAAATTGCCATTTCATCAACAATCATACTCCCGACAAAGGGAACCACATGCCGGTTTAAAGCCCGCTCCCATTCATCACGCTTAACGAGACGACTTGCCCCTGCACTGACCAACCAGGCTTTAATACAGTCTTCTACCGTTGACGCCTTTATGTTTGCGTCAACTGTCATTTCCCGAACGGTTATTGGGTCTTTACCCAGAGTGAGAAGCCTGCGGTTTTCTGCCACAATTTCACGCGCTTCTTTCAATGACACTTCATCGTACTGACCGATGGTCATTCGTCGAGGTCGGCCGTCAAATTTGTAGCGGTACTGGAAGACGATTACCCCGTTAGGCGTAATCCGAACAGAAAGACCGTTGGCGTCGGACAGCTCGATTCGTTTGTCGATCGGCTTGCCATTAAGCTTTCTGAGTTTCGCATCTGTGAGCATGTGTACACCTGCCGATTATGTACATCAGTGTGTACACAATTTCCGTGGCACAAAGTGGAATAAGGTAGAACGGAGTGAAACACCCGAAGTGGATTTAGTCAACGTTGATGGGGGGTTAGTGCGGGAATTTGAAACGGAGATAAACAGGAAGAAACAGCGTTAGCGACCTACACGAAAGAGCACATGCAAAACAATTTTTGAAAAGTTAATTGCAGGGAATATCAGGTTTCTCGCTTCACTCTGCGGAAACAGACTTCGCGCAACACGTTGCTCTCGGTCTTCCTGATAGATGCAATTAAGTACCCGTACATACTACACGTCTTGCGCCGGGGTTAAAAGCCTGCCATTTCTCATTGAAATTTAAATAAAGACTTGAAACATCATCAGTGTTGCCAGGCTTGCCTGTTTTCCTCACCATACGCGCCTTTGAGCGGAGCTTTTATGCGGCACCTTCTGGCCTTCTTGCAGCAATATGGCATTGATCTTAACAATCCATCGTCGCTGTTTATCGTATTCGGGTATATCTTTGTTACCGCGCTGGTGGTGCATTTTGTTTTTAAGTTCATCCTGCACAAAATTGAAAAACACGCGGAGAGTGGCTCTCGTCCGTGGCTGAAAATATTCACCCAAAATAAACTCTTCCGCCGCATCTCACTGACCATTCAGGGCATTTTGATCAGCGTACAACTGGGGTTTTATCTCGAAACGGGTAGCCATGCCGGGGTTATTATCAACATCTGCTCACAGCTGTGGATCCTGTTGTTCGCCCTGCTTTCCTTCTTCTCGCTGCTCGACGTTATCCTCAAACTCTCGCGGCAGTACCAGTTCGCGGGTCAACTCCCCTTGCGCGGTATTTTCCAGGGCGTAAAACTGGTGGCGGCATCGATTGTTGCCATTCTGATGATTGCCCTGCTGATTGGTAAATCCCCAACCATTCTGTTCAGCGGCCTGGGTGCAATGGCGGCAGTTCTGATGTTGGTATTTAAGGATCCGCTGTTGGGTCTGGTCGCGGGGATCCAGCTTTCTGCTAACACGATGTTGCACATGGGCGATTGGCTGGAAATGCCGAAATACGGCGCTGATGGCACGGTTATCGACATCGGTCTGACTACGGTGAAAGTGCAGAACTGGGACAATACCATCACCACTATCCCAACGTATGCGCTGGTGTCAGATGCCTTCAAAAACTGGAGTTACATGTCTGCGTCAGGTGGCCGTCGCATCAAGCGTAGTGTATTTATCGACAGCACCAGCATCCACTTTATGTCGGCGGACGAGCGGCAGCGTCTGGGTCAGGCGGAGCTTCTCAAGCCGTGGCTGGCCGAACAGAGCCAAAAAATGGCGAAAGGCAGCAGTGTCCTGAATGGCGAAAGCATGACCAACATTGGCGCTTTCCGTGCGTGGTTGACCGAATACCTGCACCAGCATCCGAAAATCCGCAAAGACATGACATTGATGGTGCGCCAATTGCCGCCGGGTGCTGAAGGTCTTCCGTTAGAAATTTACGCCTTCACCAACACAGTTGAGTGGCTCAAATACGAAGCCATCCAGGCCGATATTTTCGACCACATCTATGCGGTCATTGAAGAGTTTGGTCTGCGTATTTATCAGCGTCCATCGGGCAACGATCTTCGCCGCGAAGCATCAGCCTGCTAAAGAGTCGGGGCGTTTCATGCGCCCTGCGTAAAGGCTCTGACCATAATCCCTTCTGCATCAAGATGCTGGCGAATGTTTCGCGCCATGTTGACCGCACCAGGGCTGTCGCCGTGTACACAAATAGAATCAGCACGGACTGGCGTGAACTCACCCTCAACGGACATCACGCCTCCCTTCGTAATCATCTCTACCACACGCAGAGCCACGTCCTGTGGATCATGAATAACCGCCCCCGCATCACGTCGGGAAACCAGCGTGCCATCTCGATGATATGCCCGATCGGCGAAAGCTTCGGCGACCGTATGAATTCCAGCGTCCTGCGCCCAACCGATCAACGCTGAACCCGCCAGCGCCACCAGTGACAGCGACCTATCTACCGCGCGCAGTGCGGCAATGACCGCCATCGCCTGACGTTTATCATGCGCAATCGTGTTGTATAGCGCCCCATGTGGCTTCACGTAGCGCACGCACGTCCCTGCCGCCGCCGCCAATCCCTGCAGCGCCCCTATCTGATAGATAACATCCGCCGTCAGTTCATCGCTCGCCACATCCATATTGCGACGACCAAAACCAACCAAATCAGGATATGAAACATGCGCCCCAATTGTGATGTCAAGGCGTTGAGCCGCTCTCAGCGTTTCAAGGATGGCCGCAGGTGAACCCGCATGAAAACCGCAGGCCACATTAGCGCTGCTGATCAGCGGTAAAATAGCGGCATCTTCGCCCATCACCCACTGGCCGTAGCTTTCACCTAAATCGCTATTTAAATCAATGCATGGCACAACAGACATCTTGCGGATCTCCTGACAGATTGCCTTTCGTTAATAAAGTTCGGTTTATCACTGTTTCGTCTGTTTTACCACGAGAGACAGGTCATGACGGTGCAGAAATGATACCGGGTATCACTGATTTATTATTACGCACTCGCGTTTGGCTAGGGGCGTCTTAAGCGTAGGCAGATTAATAGAAAGGATTGTGTTGCGGAGAAACAATCAGGCCAGATTGCTCCGGCCTGAAAAATTACATCTTATAACCCAACGTGACCGTCGTGCGACGATCGGTATGCTCCGGTGCCGATGATGGCGGTTCGGAGTTCCAGGTCACGTTGTACGCCACTTTCAGACCAAAATTGTCATTAATGGCGACGTCCAGCGCGGTCTCAGAGTTGAGTGTGGTGTCATCTGCACCGAACACCGAGAGACCTTGGGTGAATTTGGTGGTATCGGTCATCTGCCAGGCATAGGTGCCGGAAGCATAACCCAGCGGCTGAGTTTTGGTTTCATCGTTGGTGTATTCGTCGTAACGCACACCAGGACCGAATTCAAAACGCAGGCTGTGAACAGGCCCGTTGAGGATCTGACGACCGTAACCGGCGGTGAACACGTCACGCTGACGGTAGCCGTTGTAGCGGTCGGTCAGCCAGCTCGCCTGACCAAACAAATAATCTGCATCGGTCATGTTGTAGCGCGAACGACCACCGACTGAATAGGTCTCAGACGAACGCTCATCGTTAGAAGAGGTGTTGCTGGCGTTGCCCCACAGTGACCATGCCGTCGAATCGCCGTACCAGGTCAGGGTGGAATCAGCAGTCAGGGAAGAGCTTTTAGTATTGCCAGACTGTGCCAGGTAACCCCCGTTGATCTTACCTTCAAACGGTTTCTTCGCCGTGGAAGGGTCATCCATGACAGTAAAAACGGTATTATCAGCCATGGCGTGCAACGACGCAAAAAGGCCCCCCGCGAGCACAACGACTGCGGGTACTGTCTTGAAAAGCTTCATTTATTAAGAGTCCGTACAACAAAAAAAGAGACCATTACGGTCCCGGAAACTTTCGCGAGGATCAACGACAGGCGGTCCTAAGAAAGGTAACAAATTATAAAAAGGCGTGAATAACATAGCAATGAATTCTTGTTTCATTTTTTGAATAAGAACGATCTCAAATAGCGTTTTATTTTATAAAAATACCCATGCCAAAGGGATTGTAAAAATGCGCAAAATCATATCCTTGTCACTTTCTTAAACCCCCTTGAAGTGCCAGGCTTAGCGTTGACCATAAAATCGGTGACTCGACAGGGTCATAAATGGAGGTAATCGAATGGTTAATATCTATACGCTTACGCTGGCCCCTTCTCTCGACAGCGCAACGCTTACTCCACAAATTTATCCTGAAGGCAAACTGCGCTGTAGCGCCCCGGTGTTTGAACCCGGTGGCGGCGGGATTAACGTTGCTCGGGCAATCGCGTTTCTTGGCGGCGAGGCCACCGCAATTTTCCCTGCCGGTGGCGCAACCGGTGAACATTTAGTGGCGTTACTTGCCGATGAGCAGGTCCCGGTCGAAGCGGTCACAGCGACTGACTGGACACGCCAAAACCTGCATGTGCATGTCGAAACCAGCGGCGAACAGTATCGTTTTGTGATGCCCGGTGCCGCACTGAGCGAAGACGAATTCCACCTGCTTGAGCAAAAAGTGCTGCAAATAGAAGTCGGCGCCATTCTCGTTATCAGCGGCAGTCTTCCGCCAGGCGTCAATATTTCGACACTGGTTGAACTGATTCAATCTGCGCAGCAACACGGCATTCGCTGTGTTGTCGACAGTTCCGGTGATGCGCTGGCCGCCGCGCTGGAAGTGGGCAATCTCGAATTGGTCAAGCCAAACCAAAAAGAACTCAGCGCACTGGTACAACGCGAATTAACTCAGCCTGACGATGTGCGTAAGGCCGCCGAAGAAATTGTTCGCAGCGGCAAAGCCCGTCGGGTTGTGGTGTCGCTGGGCCCGCAAGGCGCGCTGGGCGTGGATGCCAACGGCAGCGTGCAGATCGTTCCGCCCCCGGTCAAAAGCCAGAGTACGGTGGGTGCCGGGGACAGCATGGTGGGTGCCATGACCCTGAAACTCGCCGAAAACGCACCACTGGACGAAATGGTGCGCTACGGCGTCGCAGCCGGGAGTGCGGCAACAATCAATCAGGGCACCCGTTTGTGCTCACTCGAAAACACGCGCACCATTTACGATTATTTGTGCCGACGCTAAGCACGATCCCCGTCGCTAATGCGGCGGAGGTCGAAAAATAGCCGTAATCGGCTATGCTATCAAAACTCCATGGTTAACAACGAGGTTCCCGATGAGCGGCGATATCACGCGTTACGTGGTCACGGTTAGCTTTCATGAGCAGACGCTGACCGAAATTAACGAGCTGAATAACCACCTTACTCGCGCCGGTTTTACGCTGACGCTGACCGATGACGAAGGCAAAGTACATGATCTTGGCACCAATACGTTCGGCCTCGTCAGCCCGCAAAGTGCAGACGATATCAAAACACTGACAATCGGTCTGGCTGAAACGGCAATTAACCAAGCGCCTGAAGTTAACATAGTGACGTTTGAGCACTGGTTGCAGGACAACGCAACCCATACGGCAAATTAAAACGCGCAGTTGTGCGTCAGTTCGAGTTTTTCCACCGCATTTATGCACTAACCTTATGATCTGGCAGAAAACATGGGGAGAGAGAGCATGTGGCAAGCGATCTGTAGCCTGTTGAAAGAGCACGGAGACGGCGAAATTGAGCTGCGCAACGAACTGCCCGGCGGAGAAATCCACGCCGCATGGCATCTGCGTGTCAGTGGTCAGGATTATTTCGTCAAATGCGATGAGCGAGAAATGCTGCCCATCTTCACCGCAGAAGCCGATCAACTCGATCTGCTCTCACGCAGCAATAGCGTCACCGTACCCGAGGTGTACGCCGTGGGCAGCGATCGGGATTACAGTTTCATGGTCATGGAATTTCTGCCACCTCGCCCGCTGGATGCGCACAATGCGTTTTTACTCGGACAGCAATTGGCCCATTTGCATCAGTGGAGCGACCAGCCTCAGTTTGGTCTCGATTTCGACAACGACCTTTCCACGACACCACAACCCAATGCATGGCAGCGCCGGTGGTCGAATTTCTTTGCAGAACAACGCATCGGCTGGCAGCTTGAACTTGCCGCAGAAAAAGGACTGGCGTTCGGGAATATTGATGCCATCGTTGAGCACATTCATCAGCGCTTAAGTTCGCATCAGCCACAGCCTTCACTTCTGCATGGCGATTTGTGGTCCGGGAACTGTGCCCTGGGGCCGTCCGGCCCGTATATTTTTGACCCCGCCTGTTACTGGGGCGACCGTGAATGCGATTTGGCGATGCTGCCACTTCACCCGGAACAGCCGCCGCAAATTTATGACGGCTACCAATCGGTCTCGCCGCTGCCGCCCGGCTTTTTGGAACGCCAGCCGGTCTATCAGCTTTATACGCTATTGAACCGCGCCATTCTGTTTGGCGGTCAACATCTGGTGACGGCGCAAAAAGCGTTAGAGCGCGTGCTGGCGGCCTAAAAAAAGCCCCGTTGAATCGGGGCTAATGTTTAGTTTACCTGTATGCCGTTCATGTTGAAGACAAAATTCATAATCAAACCACTGCCGGGTTTGCCTGGCTCGTAGCGCCATTTGCGCATCGCCGCTTTCACTTCGCGTTCGAACATATTCGACGGCTGGGCAGAAACAATGTCCACATTCTGTACGCGACCATCCGCATCGACGTCAAATTTCACACGCACTTTCCCTTCGATACGCAATGCATAAGCACGGGCCGGATATTGTGGCTCACCACGGCTCAGTGCTCGCGGGCCGGTTGGGGCTGTCACGGCCGGTTTGGTGGGTGCCGGTACGTTATTGGTCGCCGGACGACTTTGCGTCGTTGAATTCTCTAAGGGCGTTGTCGGACGTGGTTCAATCGGTTTTGGCTCACGCTTCGGCTCAATTTTCTTCACCGGTTTTGGTTTTGGCTTCGGTTTGGGTTTCGGCTCAGGCTTGTGGATAACCACGGGCGTTTCTTTCGGCGGTTCCGGGACAACTTCCGGTTCTGGCTCAGGTTCAACAACCGGCTGCGGTGGCGGCTCTACAGCCTGTGGAGGTTCCAAATCGGCAGGCGCTACCATGGTTACCGTGATAGGCTGCGCAGGCGCAGGGAGTTCAATAACCTGATGTACCGAGGTATAAAGCAATCCCGCAACGATGGCTCCGTGAATAGCCACGGAAAGCAACGTGGGCCACGGAAAACGGCGAGGCATATCGAGGGTCATTGAAGTCATAGTCGCTGCAGTTGAAAAATGATGCCCCGATTTTAAATGCAAATAGCAATCATATTCAATAAGGCATCTTATCTTCGGTCAACTTTCTGTGGCTGTTGGCGAAAATAAACGCATTTACGATACTCGCCTCAGGCTATCGGGATCTTTGCATTGCAGTCGCCAGCGCTTTGAAATACCGTGTTTTGACAATCTATCATTAAGGAGCTGTGCCTGTGCTTTACGTGATTTATGCTGAAGATGTCGCCGACTCTCTGGAAAAACGGTTGTCGGTTCGCCCTGCTCATTTAGCCCGCCTGCAACTATTGCATGACGAAGGCCGTCTGTTGACCGCGGGCCCAATGCCTGCCGTTGACAGTAACGATCCGGGTGCTGCGGGTTTTAGTGGTTCAACGGTGATTGCGGAGTTTGAGTCAGTGGAAGCGGCACAGGCCTGGGCGGAAGCCGACCCTTATGTAGCGGCTGGCGTATACGGTGAAGTAAAAGTACGCCCGTACAAAAAAGTATTCTAACGTCGCCAAAAACAAGAGGCACCGCATGCGGTGCCCTTTTTTTGTTCAGAATTCGTAAATGGCAAAAAGCAGTGAATTACGCTGCCGGGCCCCCAAACATTTTCTGATTGAATGGATGCGCATATTGCGTCGTGACTGAGCTTCCAGCCAGCGCGCTTTGCGGCGGCTTGCCTGTCTCAACATCCGCCAACGCCCCACTTCGTTTCTGCTACGCTTCATTTCAACATCTCTGAGATGAAAGAGCGCACATTATAAACGCTTGCGCCCGGCTGACCAGCGCTTTTGCCCCGTTTTTATTTGCCAGATGAATCCGTACGCGTAAACTCTTAACAATTGGCTTTCAAAAGGATTTTTTATGACAACCTTCTACACCGTGGTGAGTTGGCTGGTCATTGTGGGGTACTGGTTGTTAATCGCGGGCGTGACATTGCGCATCCTGATGAAACGACGCGCAGTGCCTTCAGCGATGGCATGGTTGCTGATCATTTACATTCTGCCTCTGGTCGGGATCATCGCCTATCTCTCCCTGGGAGAACTGCATTTAGGGAAACGTCGCGCCGAGCGCGCCCGCGCGATGTGGCCCTCCACCGCCAAGTGGCTTAACGATCTTAAAGCCTGCAATCATATCTTTGCTGAAGAGAACAGCCCGGTCGCCAGTTCGCTATTCAAACTGTGCGAACGCCGTCAGGGCATCGCGGGCGTCAAAGGCAATCAACTTCAACTGCTGACCGAGTCTGATGATGTCATGCAGGCGCTGATCCGCGATATTCAGCTCGCACGTCACAATATCGAAATGGTCTTCTATATCTGGCAGCCCGGCGGTATGGCTGACCAGGTAGCGGAATCATTGATGGCCGCCGCCCGTCGTGGCGTGCATTGCCGGCTGATGCTCGATTCCGCAGGCAGCGTCGAATTCTTCCGCAGCCCGTGGGCGGCGATGATGCGAAACGCCGGTATCGAAGTGGTGGAAGCGCTGAAGGTAAATCTGATGCGTGTGTTCCTGCGCCGCATGGACCTGCGTCAGCATCGTAAAATGGTCATGATCGATAACTATATTGCTTACACTGGCAGTATGAATATGGTCGACCCGCGCTTCTTCAAACAGGACTCAGGCGTCGGGCAATGGGTGGATTTGATGGCCCGCATGGAAGGACCGATCGCCACATCGATGGGCATTGTGTATTCCTGCGACTGGGAAATCGAAACCGGCAAACGTATTTTACCTCCGACGCCTGACGTCAATATTATGCCGTTTGAGGAAGCCAGTGGGCATACCATTCATACCATTGCGTCCGGTCCCGGTTTCCCGGAAGACTTAATCCATCAGGCGTTGCTGACGGCGGCTTATTCGGCACGCGAATATCTGATAATGACGACGCCTTATTTTGTCCCGAGCGACGATCTGCTGCATGCCATCTGCACTGCCGCTCAGCGAGGCGTCGACGTCAGCATTATTATGCCGCGTAAGAACGACTCCGTTCTGGTCGGTTGGGCAAGTCGCGCGTTCTTCAGCGAATTGCTGGAGGCGGGCGTCAAAATTTACCAGTTCGAAGGCGGCCTGTTACATACCAAGAGTATATTGGTTGACGGCGAACTCAGTCTGGTTGGCACGGTGAATCTCGATATGCGCAGCCTGTGGCTGAATTTCGAAATTACGCTGGCGATTGATGATGTGGGTTTTGGCGGCGATTTGGCGGCAGTTCAGGACGATTATATTTCCCGCTCCCGCCTGCTGGATGCCGAGCGTTGGTTAAAACGTCCACTATGGCAACGCGTCACCGAGCGACTGTTTTACTTCTTTAGTCCGTTGCTGTAAAACGTGCCCATAAGCTGAAAACCTAGGTGTCATCATGGATATGGATTTAAATAATCGCCTGACCGAGGACGAAACACTCGAGCAGGCCTACGATATCTTTCTTGAGCTGGCGGGTGATAATCTCGACCCTGCGGATATCATTATTTTCAATTTGCAGTTTGAAGAGCGTGGCGGTGCCGAACTTTTCGACCCGGCAGAAGACTGGCAGGAACATGTCGATTTCGATTTGAACCCGGATTTCTTCGCCGAAGTGGTGATTGGTTTGGCTGATACCGACGGTGGCGATATCAACGATATTTTCGCTCGTGTACTGCTGTGTCGCGAGAAAGACCACAAAATCTGTCATATTTTGTGGCGCGAATAATAGCGTGACGTGAATACAGAAAGGCTGCTCATGCAGCCTTTTTTTATTCCACTTCTGGCAACTCAGTTCCACAAACGCTGCAAAAACGCGCCCCTTTTTCATGCCCGCGATGCTGACATTTCGGGCATGTACGCACATTTCGCCGATTCTGATATTCATTACTCATGTGTGTAGTAATGAGGCCTGTCGGGATCGCAATAACCGAATAACCAATCAAAATGAGTAGAGAAGCCACCACACGCCCAAGTGGTGTATGCGGGGCAATATCGCCATATCCCACGGTCGTCGCCGTCACAATCGCCCAGTACACTGCCGTGCCTAAGGTTGTGAAACCATTCTCTGGCCCTTCAATGCCATACATCAGCGCGCCAAATACCACCATCACGATGGCAATCAAAAAATAGAACACCATCAGTTGATGCCGGGCACTGACAATCGCCGACCAAAATATACGCAGTGACGACATGTAGCGCAGCAACTTGAGGACACGCAGGACGCGAATCGTCCGCAACGCACGCCAGGCGAAAATATAATTAATGGCGACTTCTGGCCATAGCCACAAAACGTAAAGCGGCAACATCGTGACCAGATCGATAATTCCCCAAAAGCTGAACACATATTTTGCTGGCTGGGGCCAGCACAACACTCGCAGTACGTATTCAATGGTGAAGACAACGGTGATGAACAACTCCAGAGACTTGAAAGTGCGCCACTCGTCGAAGGTCAGGTGATATTGCGTGCCGATTCCGGACTCAACAAAAATAATGGCGACGCTGAACAATGCAAAAAACCCACAGAACGCCTCAACATAGCGCCCTGAACGGGTATTTTGATCAAACAGAATTCGGTACAGACGTAGACGCGGTGAAACCGGAGCGACAGACACACTAACCTCACAGTAAAAAGGGCTGACAGTTGTCAGCCCGTGAGATTATAGCGGGTCAACCTTTAGACAGGAAACAGCATGTCGGAAGCTGCCCTCCAGTACCGGACGCGTTTTCGCGCATTCCGGTCCGGCAATCGGACAACGGGTGCGGAATACGCAGCCCGACGGCGGATTGATAGGCGATGGCAACTCCCCTTCGAGCAATTGTATCTGTTTGTTTTTTTCCAGATCCGGGTCCGGGATCGGCACCGCCGACATCAGCGCTTTGGTGTAAGGATGCAGCGGATTGTGATAGACCTGATCGTAGGTTCCCAGTTCCACCGCATGTCCCAGATACATCACCAGCACGCGATCGGAGATGTGCTTCACCACCGCCAAATCATGCGCGATGAAAATCAGTGACAGACCCATTTCACGCTGTAACTGCTGCAACAAGTTTACCACCTGCGCCTGAATCGACACGTCTAACGCCGACACGGGTTCATCACAAATAATCAGCTTCGGCTCAAGGATCAGCGCGCGGGCGATGCCGATACGCTGACACTGACCGCCGGAGAATTCGTGCGGATAACGGTTGACCAGGTTTGGCAGCAGACCGACTTTCATCATCATCGTTTTAACACGGTCACGCACTTCCTGACGCGGCATCTTTGGATGATAGGTGCGTAGCGGCTCAGCAATAATATCGCCAATATTCATGCGCGGGTTGAGTGATGCCAGCGGGTCCTGGAAAATCATCTGGATGTCGCTGCGCACGGCACGCCATTCATCCGGTTTCATGCCCAATAAATCTCTGCCCAGCCACGCGACTTTACCTTCGGTCGCTTTGACCAGCCCGATAATCGCACGCGCAAACGTCGATTTACCGCAGCCCGACTCCCCTACTACGCCCAGCGTTTCGCCTTCATAAAGACGCAGCGTCACGCCATCAACGGCTTTCAGGGTTTTCGACGGTTGCCAGAACCATTGTTTGCCATCTTTGATGTCAAAATGCACTTTCAGATCGGCAATTTCGAGCAGAACTTTTCTTTCATCGGTCACGGCGTTCATACCAAATCCCCCACCGGTTTAAAGCAGGCGCGTAAACGGCCAGGCGCGAACTCCTCCAGAGGCGGAGCAGTGTTACAGATGTCCATTGCATTCGGACAACGTGGCTGGAATGGACACCCTTTCGGCAGACGCATCAGGTTTGGCGGGTTACCCGGAATGGTCAACAGCGCTTCACCTTCGGCATCCAGACGCGGTACCGCGTTAAGCAGTCCAATGGAATACGGGTGAGCTGGATGATAAAACACATCGCGCGCATTGCCATATTCCATAGTACGTCCAGCATACATCACCAGCACTTTGTCACAAATGCCGGCGACGACGCCGAGGTCATGGGTAATCATGATGATTGCAGTGTTGAATTCACGCTTGAGTTCGTTCAACAACGTCATGATCTGCGCCTGAACGGTCACGTCCAGCGCGGTGGTGGGCTCATCGGCAATCAGCAGTTTTGGCCGACACAGCAGCGCCATCGCAATCATTACGCGCTGCCGCATACCGCCAGAAAATTCGTGCGGGAACATGCGCATACGCTTACGCGCTTCCGGCATTTTCACCGCATCCAACATTTTCACCGACTCCTCAAACGCTTCGGCTTTGCCCATGCCTTTATGCAGCATCAGCACTTCCATCAGCTGCTCGCCGACACGCATGTACGGGTTTAGCGAAGTCATCGGATCCTGGAAAATCATCGAAATCTGTTCGGCGCGCAGCTTGTTCAGCGCCTTTTCCGGCAGATTCAGAATTTCACGACCGTTGAAGCTAGCCGAACCATCAATACGCCCGTTTTGCGCCAACAGGCCCATCAGAGCAAATGCGGTTTGGGACTTCCCTGAACCGGATTCACCCACAATGCCCAGCGTTTCACCGGCTTTCAGGCTGAAGTTAAGGTCGTTAACCGCCGTTACATCACCGTCTGCTGTCGCAAAGGTGACGCGTAAATCTTTGACGTCCAGCAGCAGACCAGACTGTTGCTGCTGCGGGGCGTTAACCATTTCAATCGTGCTCATGGCATCACTCCTTAGCGGTCTTTCGGGTCGAGGGCATCACGCAGGCCATCGCCGATAAAGTTGAAACAAAACAGGGTTACCACCAGGAAACCTGCCGGGAACAGCAGCAGCCACGGAGAAACCTCCATGGAGTTGGCGCCATCACTCAATAAGGCACCCCAGCTGCTGAGCGGCTCCTGGGTACCCAGACCGAGGAAGCTCAGGAACGATTCGAACAGGATCATGCTTGGCACCAGCAGTGACGCATAAACCACGACCACACCCAGCACGTTCGGTACAATGTGACGCACGACAATGTTAGCCGTAGAGACACCGCCAACCTGCGCCGCTTCGATAAACTCTTTACGTTTCAGACTCAGGGTCTGACCACGCACGATACGTGCCATATCAAGCCAGGACACCATCCCGATCGCCACAAAAATCAGCAGGATGTTTTGACCAAAAAAGGTCACCAGCAGGATAACGAAGAACATAAACGGGAAGGAGTTCAGGATTTCCAGCAGGCGCATCATCACGGAGTCAACTTTGCCACCAAGATAGCCCGACAGCGATCCATACAATGTCCCCAGAATGACCGCCACCAGCGCCGCGGCGATACCCACCATCAGCGAGATACGTCCACCAATGGCCACACGGACGAGCAGGTCACGTCCGGAGGAATCAGTGCCGAAATAGTGACTGGACGCCATATCCGGTGCGCTGGACATCATGCCCCAGTCCGTATCGAAATAGCTGAACTGCGACAGAATGGGTGCCAAAATCACGAACAGCGCGATGATCACCAGCATACACAGGCTGGCAACCGCCGCACGGTTATGCATAAAACGACGGCGGGCATCCTGCCAAAGGCTACGGCCTTCGACTTCCAGTTTTTCACTGAAGTGTTCCAGCGCCTCGCTGTTTTTCTTACTCAACATCATGGCGAACTCCAGTGTCAGTAACGGATTTTCGGATCGATAACGGCGTACAGCACATCAACGATTGCGTTAAACAGAATAGTCAGTGCGCCAACCAGAATGGTCAGACTCAATACCAGCGAATAATCGCGGTTCAGGGCGCCGTTCACAAACAGCTGTCCAATACCCGGCAGACCATAAATGGTTTCAATCACCATCGAACCGGTGATGATGCCGACGAACGCAGGGCCCATATAGGAAAGCACCGGCAGCAGCGCAGGTTTCAACGCGTGACGCAGAATGATGCGGCGCATCGGCAGCCCTTTCGCCCGCGCGGTGCGGATGAAGTTGGAGTGCAGCACTTCAATCATTGAACCACGGGTGATACGCGCAATACTGGCGATATAGGCCAGAGAGAGCGCCACCATCGGCAGAATCATGAATTTAAGCGCCCCACCGTTCCAGCCACCGCCCGGTAGCCAGTGCAGCGTGATGGCAAAAATCATCACCAGCAAAGGTGCGACCACGAAGCTCGGGATAACCACCCCGGTCATCGCCACCCCCATGACGGCATAATCCCATTTGGTATTTTGATTCAGCGCGGCAATCACCCCAGCGCTAACACCCAGGATCACTGCAAGGAAAAAGGCGGCAAACCCTAATTTGGCCGACACCGGGAAGCTCGCAGCCACCAGGTCGTTCACGGAATAATCTTTGTATTTGAATGACGGTCCAAAATCGCCGTGTGCCAGTTGCTTCAGATAATTGAAGTACTGGACGCCAATAGGATCGTTCAGATGGTATTTCGCTTCGATGTTCGCCATCACTTCTGGTGGTAGCGTACGTTCACCGGTGAAGGGACTGCCCGGCGCAAGACGCATCATAAAGAAGGAAATCGTAATAAGAATAAACAGTGTCGGAATCGCTTCCAGACAGCGGCGTAAAATAAATTTCAACATTGCCCGTACCTTCTGGCGTGTGCCTTTACATGTCGCGATTAAGCGAGGCTTTCGCAGTCATGTGATAGTGCGTGAAATAAGACACAGTGGGGCCGCCTACCGCAGCCCCACGGATTGCCATTAATGCTTAATGATGTACAGATCTTTGGTGTAGATGTTGTCCATCGGATCTTTACCGGTGTAACCGCCAACCCATGGTTTCACCAGGCGGGCGTTCACATAGTAATAGACCGGAACGATAGCGGAGTCTTTGCCCAGCTGCTGTTCGGCTTTGTCGTACAGCGCGGTACGCTGTGCTTCGTCAGTCGCCTCCAGCGTCTGCTTCATGATCGCATCAAACGCCGGGCTCTTATAGTGCGCGGTGTTCATTGAGCTATCAGACAGCATGGTGTTCAGGAACGAAGTCGGTTCGTTGTAATCAGCACACCAGCCCGCACGCGCAACGTCGTAGGTGCCCTGATGACGGGTATCGAGGAAGGTTTTCCACTCCTGGTTCACCAGCTTCACGTCGACACCGAGGTTTTTACGCCAGATAGACGCGGCTGCGATAGCCAGTTTTTTGTGCAAATCAGACGTGTTGTACAGCAGGTTGAAGGTCAGCGGCTTGTCAGCCGTGTAACCCGCTTCGGCCAGCAGTTTCTTCGCTTCGGCGTTACGTTGTTCCTGAGTCCAGGTGAACCACTCTGGCTTGGTCAGTTTTGCACCATCGGTGTATGGCGGGGTGTAACCGAATGCTGGCAGGTCACCCTGCGCTTTCACTTTATTAGTGATGATGTCGCGATCCAGACCCAGTTTCAGTGCAGTACGAACACGCGCATCGGTGAATGGCGCTTTCTGGTTGTTGATTTCGTAGTAATAAGTGCACAGGTACGGATCAACGTGAACTTCGGTCGGGATCTCTTTCTTCAGTTTCTGGAACAACTCAATCGGTAAGTTGTTATAGGTCATGTCGATTTCACCGCTGCGATAGCGGTTCACGTCAGTCACTTCCGATGAGATTGGCAGATAGGTGATCTGGTCGATAACCGTGTCTTTGTTATCCCAGTAGTTTGGGTTGCGCTCCATCACGATGCGCTCGTTAACCACCCAGTCTTTCAGTTTATAAGCACCGTTGGTCACGATGTTTGCAGGCTGCGTCCACTTCTCACCGAATTTTTCGATGGCGGTTTTGTTCACCGGAGACATTGCCGGATTCACCAGCAGCTTGTAAAAATAAGGGACCGGCTCGCTCAGCGTCACTTCCAGAGTGTGATCGTCGATGGCTTTCACGCCGAGATCGGACGTTGGTTTTTTACCTTCGATGATTTCATCGACGTTCAGGATATGACCGTACTGCGGATAGCTCGCATACGGGGACGCGGTTTTCGGGTCCACCAGACGCTGCCAGCTATAAACGAAATCTTGTGCCGTTACCGGCTCACCGTTGGACCACTTTGCGTCTTTACGCAGATGGAAGGTCCACACTTTAGCATCTTTATTGTCCCAGCTTTCTGCCACGCCCGGGATCGGGTGACCGTCTTTGGTCGACGTAATCAACAGGCCTTCAAACAGGTCACGGCTGACGTTTGCTTCTGGCACGCCTTCAATTTTGTTTGGATCCAACGACTGCGGTTCCGCGCCGTTGTTACGAATCATAGTCTGCTTATCTGCCAATTTAACGCCTGCAGGAACGTCTGCAGCCATTGCACTTCCTGCGATAAGTGCAGCTAAAACGCCTGCTGCAATGAGGCTTTTTTTTGTGATGATGGTCATTGTGTTGATACTCCGCTCATTATAATTACTGGCTGGTGGCCAGCCTGTTTAATCCCCGAAGGGTTCCCTGTACAGCGCAGGAGTGAAAGCGTCTGTCAGGTGGTTACTGCGTGCTATCACCGACTTTTTTATTACGGTCACTCTTTATTTGGCAACCTTACGTCGATTCTTTAGGTCATCCCCCCTGTCGGGATAACCGATGTTCTTTTCACGTCAGGAGATTTATTTGAAAATTATTCTCATCTCCGCGTTTTGTGTCGAGAAATGTCTGAGCGGAAAGTATCAAATGCGTTTCCCGCCCGCCAATACAATTTGCAAATTTGTTAACCAATTCTCTTTTGTTGCGCCGATTCCAAATGAAACGGACCTTTAGCGAAGACAGATATTGAAAATTAATTGTTTAATATCAATCAATTAATTAACAAACCTTGTACTCAGCTGCGTAGAAGGTGTCAATGATGCCTTTTTGCACAAAAATTTAACAATTGGTTATTATTTAGCACATTACTCTGCGTGAACGTTGAAATTACTAATAACATTTCAATTATCCCACGGCAAGCGTAAGAGTATCATGTTAATAAAATAACATTTTTGCATGAGAGACTACTGCGATTTTTTAGGCTAATTCTTGAATAAACAGCGGGTTAGTTTGTAATAGTCAATGGCTATTACGGTGGGGCATTTCACTTTTATTGATATGTTTTGCTAATAATAGATGAAAAAGAACGAGGCACTGGCCTCGTCCCTGATAATAGCTACCCCAACAATCCGGGGAAGATGGATTTTATGCCGGCTACGATGAACTCAATGCCGAGCGCCATCAGCAACAGACCCATGATACGGGTAATGACGTTGATACCCGTCTGCCCTAACAAACGAACCAGCCACGGCGCGATACGGAACAAGCCCCAACAGCAACCTGCGAAAAGTGCGATGGCCACTGAGAAGCCAATCAAATGCGCAATGTTGTGGTAGCGGGTTCCCCAGACGATGGTAGAACTGATTGCCCCAGGACCTGCCATTAAAGGTAATGCCAGCGGCACGACGCCCACACTTTCACGCACCGATGTTTCCGATTTTTCCTGTTTGTTCTGCTTATCTTCGCCGAGTTTCCCGCTGATCATCGACATTGCGATAGTGACCACCAGGATGCCGCCCGCGATGCGGAAAGAATCAATCGATATACCGAACAACTGAAGAATGCCATCCCCAAGGAACAGCGATGTCCACAAAATGATGGCAACCGACAAGTTGGCCGTCAGGTTGGTTTTATTGCGCGCAGGCGCCGTCTGGTAGCTAGTCATGCTGATGAACACCGGGATTATCCCTACCGGGTTAACCAGTGCAAACAAGCCAATGAAAAACTTAATATACGTTGGAAAATCGAACAGCGATTGAATCACGGTAACCCCGCGCCCTCATCAAATGTAGTAGTTGACGTTCAGTAATAAGGAAAAACGCGCTGAAGATACGCTGTTTGGCCGCATTCTTCACCACAAATCTACTCCAGAACGCTACCAATACGCGTTGTTATGTATCTGTTTAAATTATGCTAATGTTATTTCGGTCCTAAGGTACGATCTCTTAACACTTGATACAAACCGCTAACATCGGCCTGCTGAAAGGAGTCAGCTTGGTGTAATCTTGATTTAGATCACGCAATTCTTACTCAGAAGTGGGTAATCTTGATATCGCACCAGGGAGTAGTCCGGTACCACCACCGGGCTTAATGGAAGGCTCTTTTAGTAAATCAGTGGATTGATGGTCGTAAGTAACCTGTTGGTTTTATGGCTCTTACGCAAGCTGCTGACGGTCTGTCTATACTGACGTATCGCGCAGCTGATTTACTAAAAAAGTTTAACATTATCCAGGAGAGCATTATGGCTGTTACTAACGTCGCTGAACTCAACGCACTCGTCGAGCGCGTAAAAAAAGCCCAGCGTGAATATGCCAACTTCACCCAAGAACAGGTTGATAAAATCTTCCGCGCCGCCGCTCTGGCTGCTGCAGATGCTCGAATCCCTCTCGCGAAACTGGCCGTTGCCGAATCTGGCATGGGTATCGTCGAAGATAAAGTGATCAAAAACCACTTTGCTTCTGAGTATATCTACAACGCCTATAAAGATGAAAAAACCTGTGGTGTGCTGTCTGAAGACGACACGTTCGGGACTATCACCATCGCTGAGCCAATCGGCATCATTTGCGGTATCGTACCGACCACTAACCCAACGTCTACTGCCATCTTCAAATCGCTGATCAGCCTGAAGACGCGCAACGCTATCATCTTCTCTCCGCACCCACGTGCGAAAGATGCAACCAACAAAGCCGCTGACATCGTTCTGCAAGCCGCTATTGCTGCGGGTGCACCGAAAGATCTGATTGGTTGGATTGACCAGCCATCTGTTGAGCTGTCCAACGCGCTGATGCATCACCCAGACATTAACATGATCCTCGCCACTGGCGGCCCAGGCATGGTTAAAGCAGCATACAGCTCCGGTAAACCAGCAATCGGTGTAGGCGCAGGTAACACCCCTGTTGTTGTTGATGAAACGGCTGATGTAAAACGTGTTGTTGCTTCTATTCTGATGTCCAAAACCTTCGATAACGGCGTAATCTGTGCTTCTGAGCAGTCCGTTATCGTGGTGGACTCTGCATACGCGGCAGTACGTGAGCGTTTCGCTTCCCATGGCGGTTACATGCTGCAGGGTAAAGAGCTGAAAGCCGTTCAGGACATCATCCTGAAAAATGGCGGTTTGAACGCCGCTATCGTTGGTCAGCCAGCAACCAAAATTGCTGAACTGGCGGGCTTCACTGTACCAGCAGACACCAAAATTCTGATTGGCGAAGTGAGTGTTGTTGACGAGACTGAACCGTTTGCTCACGAAAAACTGTCTCCGACGCTGGCAATGTATCGCGCCAAGAATTTCGAAGATGCGGTAGTGAAAGCAGAAAAACTGGTTGAGATGGGCGGCATCGGTCATACCTCTTGCCTGTACACCGACCAGGACAACCAGCCAGAACGCGTTAAATTCTTCGGCGACAAAATGAAGACCGCGCGTATCCTGATTAACACCCCGGCTTCTCAGGGTGGTATCGGTGACCTCTACAACTTCAAACTCGCACCTTCCCTGACTCTGGGTTGTGGTTCATGGGGTGGTAACTCCATCTCTGAAAACGTTGGACCAAAGCATCTGATCAACAAGAAAACCGTTGCTAAGCGAGCTGAAAACATGTTGTGGCACAAACTTCCGAAATCTATCTACTTCCGTCGTGGCTCACTGCCAATCGCGCTGGATGAAGTGATTACCGATGGTCACAAACGTGCAATGATCGTGACTGACCGTTTCCTGTTCAACAACGGCTATGCAGACCAGATCACCTCTGTGCTGAAAGCGGCAGGCGTTGAAACTGAAGTGTTCTTTGAAGTAGAAGCTGACCCAACGCTGACCGTTGTTCGTAAAGGTGCAGAATTGGCGAACTCATTCAAACCAGACGTGATCATCGCGCTGGGCGGCGGTTCCCCGATGGATGCTGCGAAAATCATGTGGGTGATGTACGAGCATCCAGAAACTCACTTCGAAGAACTGGCGTTGCGCTTTATGGATATCCGTAAACGTATCTACAAGTTCCCGAAAATGGGCGTGAAAGCAAAAATGATTGCGGTCACCACCACTTCCGGTACTGGTTCAGAAGTGACGCCTTTCGCGGTTGTAACCGACGATGCCACTGGCCAGAAATATCCGTTGGCTGACTATGCATTGACTCCAGACATGGCTATCGTCGATGCTAATCTCGTGATGGAAATGCCGAAATCACTGTGTGCATTCGGTGGTCTGGATGCGGTAACGCACGCACTGGAAGCTTATGTGTCTGTACTGGCCTCTGAGTTCTCTGACGGTCAGGCTCTGCAAGCGCTGAAACTGCTGAAAGAAAACCTGCCAGCGTCTTACCACGAAGGTTCCAAAAACCCGGTTGCTCGTGAACGCGTTCACAGTGCTGCCACCATCGCCGGTATCGCGTTTGCGAACGCCTTCCTCGGTGTGTGTCACTCCATGGCGCATAAACTGGGTTCACAGTTCCACATTCCACACGGTCTGGCTAACGCCCTGCTGATCAGCAACGTTATTCGCTATAACGCGAACGACAACCCAACTAAGCAGACTGCATTCAGCCAGTACGATCGTCCGCAAGCACGTCGTCGTTACGCAGAGATTGCTGACCATCTGGGTCTGACCTCTTCCAGCGACCGTACTGCTGCGAAAATCGAAAAACTGCTGGCATGGCTGGACAGCATCAAAGCTGAACTGGGTATTCCTAAATCTATCCGTGAAGCTGGCGTACAGGAAGCTGACTTCCTGGCACACGTTGACAAACTGTCTGAAGATGCGTTTGATGACCAGTGTACCGGTGCTAACCCACGCTACCCGCTGATTGCAGAACTGAAACAAATCCTGCTGGATACTTACTATGGTCGTGAGTTCAGCGAAGGTGATGTTGTTGAGAAGAAAGCAGCAGCGCCAGCTAAAGCTGACAAAAAAGCGAAGAAAACCGCTTAATTGAAAAGCTAACAAAAAACCCGCCAAATGGCGGGTTTTTTTATATCTGTGAGAAGGAAAATCGACGGTTTACTCTTCTATTTTGCCTCTGACACGTTGCTGGATAGCACTTAAGGAGCCAATCTGAAGCGCTTCCTTGTAATGTTTACGGCATACAGACACATATCGCTCATTGCCGCCGATAACCACCTGCTCACCTTCGTTATACGGACGGCCTTCTTGATCAAGTCGAAGTACCATACTGGCCTTACGCCCACAGAAGCAGATCGTTTTTAATTCAACCAATTTATCTGACCATGACAGCAAATATTGGCTGCCGATAAATAGCTCACCGCGAAAATCTGTACGCAGGCCATAGCACAACACCGGAATATCCAGCTCGTCTACGACCTCTGACAACGCGTAAACCTGGTCCCGAGTCAGGAACTGGCTCTCATCAACCAATACGCAGTGAATAGGCTCACGTGTGTTCTCTGCGGCGATATCGTCAAACAAAGAGGTCTGCTGATTAAAGAGCTTTGCCGGCGACGATAACCCGATACGTGAACTCACTTTTCCTGCACCAAATCTGTCATCAATTTCTGCGGTATAAACCAGCGCTCGCATCCCACGTTCTTGATAATTGTAGGAAGACTGTAACAAAGCTGTCGACTTCCCTGCGTTCATTGCAGAGTAGTAAAAATAAAGTTGTGCCATTCGCAGCATCACCCCGATCGTCGTGATTTAACGGCACGAATTGTACCATATCCTCCGCCAAATTCAGCGGCCGGATACGCGTTGCCCATTACACTCTTCATGAAATATTAAGTTCTACTTATCTATAATTACAAACGGATACGTTTATGCCGTCCTCTTTTTCATAAGACTCACCCGATTTTTTCACCTTAAAAATGCGCTCCTGGCTGCATAAGCGTTTAGTACAGTGATGATTCAGATTCTATTGAATAGAGGGCGTTTTTCCCCCTCAACATAACTAATACGAATGTCTGATATTTCAGTTCTTCGGATATATACCCACGGCGATGCAGCAAAAAGGACATACTTTGTAAGGGTGTTCTTATGTTTGCAGCACAACAATAAGCACACAGGCTGTGAACTAACGCGTAAAATTTAACTTTATCTATTTATTATTATCTCTAAATAACACGATATTTTGACTTCCTTACAATCCCCCCTATTGCACATCTGAAATTAAGGCTCTATTATTACCTCAACAAACCACCCCACAATATAAGTTTGAGAATACGACAATGAGCGAAGCACTTAAAATTTTGAACAACATCCGTACTCTTCGTGCGCAGGCAAGAGAATGTACTCTGGAAACGCTTGAAGAAATGCTGGAAAAATTAGAAGTTGTTGTTAACGAACGTCGCGAAGAAGAAAATGCGGCAGCGGCTGAAGTTGAAGAACGCACTCGTAAACTGCAACAGTACCGTGAAATGCTGATCGCTGATGGCATTGACCCAAATGAACTGCTGAACAGCATTGCTGCTGCAAGCAAATCAGGTGCTAAAGCTAAGCGTGCAGCTCGCCCAGCTAAATATAGCTATGTTGACGAAAACGGCGAAACTAAAACCTGGACTGGCCAAGGCCGTACTCCAGCCATCATCAAAAAAGCAATGGATGAACAAGGCAAATCACTGGACGATTTCTTGCTCTAATCTTTCTTGATTGGTTATAAAACTGAAAAATCCCGCCCTGCGGGATTTTTTTTATCCTGAAATCGAGCACCATGTCACCTTCGCAGAGTTTAAAACCCATCCTGTGACAGGCAATAAAAAACCAGGGTCTATACCGCACCCCGGTTAGTCACACAGTAGATGAACGAATTACTTGTTCACACCTACTGTTTCTTCCAGCCAGGCTTTAAAATCTGCACCCAGCGAATTATGGCGAATGCCATATTCTACAAACGCACGCATATAACCCAGTTTATTACCACAATCATGGCTCTTACCGGTCATATGGTAGGCTTCTACTGTTTCTTTTTCGATCAGCATGTCGATTGCATCGGTTAGCTGAATCTCGTCACCCGCTCCCGGAGGCGTCTTAGCCAGCAGTGGCCAGATTTCAGCGCTCAGCACATAGCGGCCTACAACAGCCAGGTTAGACGGCGCAGCATCAGCCTTTGGTTTCTCAACCACACCCACCATTGGCACGCTGTCACCCGCATTCAGGGTTTCACCTTTGCAGTCCACCACGCCATACGCAGTTACGTCTTCAACCGGTTCAACCATAATCTGGCTGGCACCTGTTTCATCAAAACGCTTAATCATTTCTGCCAGATTTTCACGTGACAGATCGGATTCATATTCATCAAGGATCACGTCGGGCAGAATTACCGCAACAGGCTCATCACCGACAACGGGGTGCGCGCACAATACGGCATGACCAAGACCTTTTGCCAGACCCTGACGGACCTGCATGATGGTCACGTGCGGCGGACAAATAGACTGAACCTCTTCCAGCAGCTGGCGCTTAACGCGTTTTTCCAGCATCGCTTCCAGTTCGAAACTGGTATCGAAGTGGTTTTCAATTGAATTTTTTGAAGAGTGGGTCACCAATACAATTTCAGTAATGCCTGCTGCGATACATTCATTAACAACATACTGAATTAATGGCTTGTCGACCAGCGGCAGCATTTCCTTAGGAATCGCTTTAGTGGCGGGCAACATCCTGGTACCCAATCCCGCGACTGGGATTACGGCCTTAGTGACTTTCGAATTTAATGCAGCCATTGAAATCTCCTGAACTGTTCAACTTTTGAACGTGCTCGTTAATTAATAACGCGTTGAGTATATCAGTACCGCTTGCTCAATCTGGTCTGAAAAGGACACGTTAACCTTGAATTAGGATTTTTACGTAAAAATCCCGCTGATAGTACCACCACCGTCTGAAAGCCGAGACAGCATTATCCCTGGATTCAGGCTAATTGTTCATTCCGCAGACAACATTAAGCGTAAGCGTCCGCCAGCGCCCCAAATTTGGCACTGCCAGGATTCGCAGCGTTGGCTGATTTGGTTTAAATAAGTATTACCTAAGGTCCCCAATGGGACACCATTACTGATTTGTATTTGATGCTCACCGGTGTTAAGCGATCCGTTAAGACCGGCGGACACAAGGATAAGGTTTTTTATTCCGCTATGGTAATACCCGACCAACAGCGGAAATTGTCCAGGCAAATTGGCCTGCCGCAACAATTGATTGACCTGTTTTAGCAAACTGCCTAATTCAGGAAGGCGTTGCCCTTCATGTGCGAGTTGCTCTTGTAACAAGCCGTTAAATAAAGCACGCAATAAAAGTGCGGCTAAAACGCCATTATCACCCGCACGCGTCACGTCTAAACAATAAAAGGCCAGATCTTTCTCCGAAAGTGGTGCTATATCGAGCACCAACCCGGGAGTCTCCGCCGAGACCAACTGGCGATAATGTATCCGGCATTGAGAAATAACTTGCTGTACTGGCGGTTGAAGCTCTTGCAGTAATTTCGCCGCAGCGGGAGGATTACTGACCAGCGCATCCCAGTCTTCAAATAATCGTTCTTCTTCTTCAACGCGGGAGTTGAACATATTGGGGTACAGGCAGGCGAAAACGGTTTCACGCAGGCGATTGAGATCTTTGACCGGTTTGAGCAGTACATCCTGCACGCCCAGTCGTAGCGCTTTAGCGATATCCGCCATATTTTCAGTCGCAGAGATAACCAGGATCGGCATCTGATTTCCACTATTGCGCAGAAATTCTACCAACTTAAGGCCATTCATTCTGGGCATGGCGATATCACAAATCATCAGATCGGGAACAAACGCTGCCATTTTGTCCAGGGCATCCACACCGTCATCAGCCAGGACAGTTTCTGCGCCTAGCGATGAAAACCACGAATCTAACAGTGAGCGGAAAACCGGTTCGTCCTCGACGATAAGAATCTGTTTTCCCGCCAATGGCTGCGTCATGATATCTCCCCTGGCAGACGGTAAGTAAATAGTGGCACGCTATTCGTGCTATCGCCTGTCAGATTTTGCTGAAGTAATCGAAAAATGCCCTAACCCTGGCTGCGGACTAACGGTAAAAGTTCGTCCATTTTTTTCTCAACCGACAATTGTCCTGCGGCAATGGCTGCGGGTGCGCGGTGAAAATCGAGCGTAGAGATCTGTGGGCAAAAAGGTTGCAACAGAATATCAGGCGGGTCGCCAGCCATACGGTTGCGCTTCAATCGGTTTTCCAGCACCTGAATAGAGGTCGTCATGATCTCCATAGCCGTAGGGGTGATTGCCGTCCGGCGCGATGTTATCCGCCCTAGCCTTGCGCGAAAACGTTCGTGCCAGCTAAGCGACTCATCACTTTCTAAAGACTGTGGATCGGGCTGAAGGTTCACGGACAACAAGTCTTGTTGCATTAAATGCGCGTCATGCTGTAAATCGACAGCAATCACAATATCTGCACCGAGCGCACGAGTGAGCGAAACCGGCACCGGGTTCACAACCGCACCATCCACAAGCCAATAACCATTATGCATGACGGGAGACATTAAACCCGGGATGCTACAGGACGCGCGCACGGCAAGATGCAGATCGCCTTCCGTGAACCACAATTCACGACCGGTACTCAGATTGGTCGCGACAGTAGCAAAGCGCCGCTCGCAGGATTCGATGTTGTCGACAGGAATGAGATGGCGGAAATGATTAAACACACGTTCACCGCGTAATAACCCGCCGCGTCGCCAGGAGAGATCCATCAGACGTAAAACGTCCCACGAATTGAATGAGCAGACCCATTTTTCAAGAAGGGGTAATCGATCACATGCGTACGCCGCGCCCACCAGCGAACCGATGGAACACCCTGCCACGATATCAATCTCGACGCCCATCTTCTGTAGCGCTTTAATGACGCCGATGTGTGACCATCCTCGCGCCGCGCCTGAACCCAGGGCTAAACCAATTTTAAGCTTTCTCATTCCTGATGGTACTGAACCCCATTCCCAACGTAGCAACATTGCCACCGCTCAGTTAACATAATCGCCGCCGGCGCAGTTGCGCCTTTCTTTTAAGACCTTCAGAGAGGCATTTATGCATTCACTTTGCCCCTGCGGCAGCGCACAGGAGTATAGCCTATGTTGCCAGCGTTATCTTTCTGGTGCCGAGCTTGCGCCGACGCCATCACAACTCATGCGTTCGCGCTATAGCGCCTTTGTGATGCAGGACACAGATTACCTGATAAAAACCTGGCACCCATCCTGTGAGCCTCAGGCATTTCGTTCAGACCTGGAAAAAAGCGTCACGGGAACGGAATGGCTCGGCCTGACAATTTTCGCCGCCGATGACGGCAAGAGCCCAGATGAAGGCTATGTCAGTTTTGTGGCTCGCTTTTGTGAACATAGCAAGAGTAGCGCCCTGATTGAGCGTTCAAGATTCTTAAAAGAAAATGGACAATGGTATTATATTGATGGTACACGTCCACTCATTGGTCGTAACGACCCCTGCCCTTGCGGCTCGGGTATAAAATTTAAAAAGTGTTGCGGTTAGTCACGCCGCCACACAGAAACAGCAAACACCTCAACAGGATTTCCCCCGCAATGCACTCATTACAACGTAAAGTGTTGCGTACCATCTGCCCGGATCAAAAAGGGCTGATCGCACGTATTACCAATATTTGCTACAAGCACGAGCTGAACATCGTGCAGAACAATGAATTCGTCGATCACCGTACCGGCCGTTTCTTCATGCGTACCGAGCTTGAAGGCATCTTCAACGACTCCACGCTGCTGGCCGATCTTGACGGTGCATTGCCTGAAGGTTCCATACGCGAGCTGACGCCTGCCGGCCGTCGCCGTGTTGTGATTCTGGTGACCAAAGAAGCGCACTGTTTGGGTGATCTGTTAATGAAAGCCAATTACGGCGGCCTTGATATAGACATCGCCGCCGTTATCGGTAATCACGACACGCTGCGCTCGCTGGTCGAAAAATTCGACGTGCCGTTTGAACTGGTCAGTCACGAAGGGCACACCCGCGAAGAGCATGACGCACTGATGGCGGATGCTATCGACGCGTACCAGCCGGACTACGTGGTGCTGGCGAAATACATGCGTGTTCTTACGCCTGAATTTGTTTTGCGTTTCCCGAACAAAATCATCAATATTCATCATTCGTTCCTGCCTGCGTTCATCGGCGCTCGTCCGTATCAACAGGCGTACGATCGTGGAGTCAAAATCATCGGTGCAACAGCGCACTATGTGAATGACAATCTGGATGAAGGTCCCATCATTATGCAGGACGTTATTCACGTCGATCACACCTACACTGCAGAAGACATGATGCGTGCCGGTCGCGACGTTGAAAAAAATGTGCTCAGTCGCGCATTATACCAGGTCCTCGCTCAACGTGTGTTCGTTTACGGTAACCGGACCATTATTCTGTAAGGCAGAATGACCGTTGCAGCCCTTTTAAACGTTACGGGTAAAAAGTACGCAAACGGTTCATTTTACTGAAAGGAAGTCTTTACAGCGGCGCGTCATTTGATATGATGCGCCCCGCTTCCCAAAAGGGAGCTGGCTAGTAAAAGCATTACCCCTGGCGGGGTTCCCGAGCGATCATAAGGGAGCTGACTGCAAATCTGCCGTCATCGACTTCAAGGTTCGACTCGAGCGTTAGCGAGAGAACGTTGCCAAAGGCAACGGCCCGAAGGGTGAGGAACTTTAGTTCCGAATAATCCTTCCCGCTACTGAAAAACCATAGCGTAGTGTAATACCCCTGGCGGGGTTCCCGAGCGGCCAAAGGGAGCAGACTGTAAATCTGTCGTCATCGACTTCGAAGGTTCGAATCCTTCCCCCGCCACCATCAAACAATACGCTAGCAGCACCACGCTCAATCAGTACCAACCCCTGGCGGGGTTCCCGAGCGGCCAAAGGGAGCAGACTGTAAATCTGCCGTCATCGACTTCGAAGGTTCGAATCCTTCCCCCGCCACCATCTCTTATAAAACTCTAAACTAAACTTCAGCATCAATGCCCCATTTTTCTCCATACAGGGAAGGATGAGAAACTTCGACCAAGGTTCGATTCGAGCGCAGCGAGAAAGCGTTGCCGCAGGCGACGACCCGAAGGGCGAGGCGCTTGCGCCGAGTAATCCTTCCCCCGCCACCATCTCTTATAAAACGCCAAACTAAACTTCAGCATCAATGCCCATTTTTCTCCATACAGGGAAGGATGAGAAGCGTCGACCAAGGTTCGATTCGAGCGCAGCGAGAAAGCGTTGCCGCAGGTAACGGCCCGAAGGGCGAGGCGCTTGCGCCGAGTAATCCTTCCCCCGCCACCATCTCTTATAAAACTCCAAACTAAACTTCAGCATCAATTCCACACTTTTCTCCATACAGGGAAGGATGAGAAGCGTCGACCAATGTGGCCGTCGATCGCGCCATCCCCCCGGGGCTACAACGAAAAGTCCATCAAATAAGCGTAAATACGCTCACGTAGGCCCAGCCAGGCACAGCCACCACCGGGCAATCTGTTACCAACGGTGCAAAAAAAACCCCGCATCAGCGGGGCTTTGAACAGAGAACGCGAGCGTTAACGGCGTGCGCGAACAATCTGGTATTTGCGCGTCAGGTATTCCACCGGCACGCTCCAGATATGCACCAGGCGTGAGAACGGGAATAGCAGGAACAGCGTCATACCGAGCACCAGATGCACGCGGAAGATGAACGCAACGCCATCCAGGTACGCAGAGGCGCCACCGTGGAACGTCACGACAGACTGCGCCCAACCGACCAGTTTCATCATTTCGCTGCCGTCCATATGCTGAGCAGAGAACGGAATGGTCAGCAGACCCAACGCACACTGAATGACCAATACAGAGAGCACCAGAATATCAGCGCCCGTCGTGGTCGCACGCACACGCGGGTTGAACAGACGACGTTTCAGCAGCAGCACACCACCGACCAGGCACATCAGACCAGCCGCACCGCCGCCAAACATAGCCATTTTCTGTTTCACTTCCAGCGGCAGGAACGATTCGTACATCCAGTGCGGCGTCAGCATCCCGAGGAAGTGACCCGCAAAGACGCCGAGGATCCCGAGATGGAACAAGTTTGACGCCAGGTTCATGCCTTTCTTGTCCAGCATTTGGCTGGAGCCCGCACGCCAGGTGTACTGACCGTAGTCATAGCGCAACCAACTGCCGACGAGGAAAACGGCGCCAGCAATGTACGGGTAGATGTCAAAGAAGAACATATTCAGGAATTGCATTAGCGCTCCCCTCCAGTGGAAATATTCAGATACTGCGGCGCAACGGCACCGGCAAAACGACGCTGATGGGCAGCAATATCGGACTCAGCGCATCCTGGGTCTGCGAAGAATTTCACCTGCTCTTCTTCCCAAACCGCATCCAGTGCCTGCGGGGTGTCATCGCGGGCTTCGTCAGCGATTTTCTCTGCCATTTTTTTGCTGTCAACGTCGGTACTGGCAAGCTTCAGGAGCACGTCAAACAACACCGCATAATGACTTTCACGCTGTTCCAGACGTGCCTTCAGCAGCGCCAGAATCGGGGCGATATCCTGTAAACCGCCAACCGCTTCTTCGCGCGGCAGCTGCGCCAAATATTCCAGATACAGCGGCAGATGGTCCGGCAGCTCACGACTGTCGAGTTCTAAACCGTGTTGCTCGTACTGGGCCAGCAGATCAACCATCGCCTGACCACGGTCGCGGGACTCGCCGTGCACGTGTTCAAACAGCAGCAGCGAAGTCGCACGACCACGGTCGAACAATTCACTGTAATCCGCCTGCACATCGAGCACATCCTTCAGCGTCAGATCACGCACGAACACGCACAATGACTGTGCGTCCTCTTTACCCAGCGCGTCAGATTCCGCCAGCGCATCGTGAACTTCCTGCTGATGCTGCCACAAGGCAGCATCCGGGTATTCCAGCAAACGGGAAATAATCACCAGTTCTTTCATGACCGACGCTCCGTCTTGCTGGTCACATCGATGGCGTCGATACGACGGCTGTTGAACAGATTGAACTCGCTGTCGGAACCGCGGCAGCCGTCACCGAAGCTAAAGCCACAACCGCTTTTCTCAGGGAACGCGTCACGCGCCAGTTCACGATGGCTGCTGGGTACCACGAAACGATCTTCGTAGTTCGCAATCGCCAGATAACGATACATTTCCTGCGCCTGTGCTTCGCTCAAGCCCACTGCTTCCAGCGCACTGGTGTCGTTCACACCATCAACGGTTTCGGCACGCTTGTAGTGACGCATCGCCAACATACGTTTCAGGGCACGCAGCACCGGCGCGGTGTCACCCGCGGTCAGCATGTTCGCCAGATACTGCACAGGAATGCGCAGGCTATCGACGTCAGGCAGAATACCGTTGCTGCCGATTTCACCAGCATCCGCCGCTGACTGGATGGGTGACAGAGGCGGCACATACCAAACCATCGGCAGCGTGCGGTATTCCGGGTGCAGCGGCAGCGCCAGCTTCCAGTCCATCGCCATTTTGTACACCGGCGACTGTTGCGCGGCGTCAATCACGCTCTGCGGAATGCCATCTTTCAGCGCTTGCTCAATCACTTTCGGATCGTTCGGGTCGAGGAACACGTCCAGCTGACGCTGGTACAGGTCTTTCTCGCTCTCGGTGCTCGCTGCCTGTTCGATAGCATCTGCGTCATACAACAGCACGCCGAGGTAACGAATACGGCCTACACAGGTTTCGGAGCACACGGTCGGCTGACCGGCTTCGATACGCGGGTAGCAGAAAATGCACTTCTCGGATTTGCCACTCTTCCAGTTGAAGTAGATTTTTTTGTACGGGCAACCGGTAATACACATGCGCCAGCCACGACATTTGTCCTGGTCGATCAGTACGATGCCGTCTTCTTCACGCTTGTAAATCGCACCGCTCGGGCAAGTGGCGACACAGGCCGGATTCAGACAGTGTTCGCACAGACGCGGCATGTACATCATGAAGGTGTTTTCGAACTGGCCGTACATTTCCTTCTGGATGTTTTCGAAGTTTTTGTCACGGGACAGCTTCGAGAACTCGCCGCCTAAATCATCTTCCCAGTTCGGACCGGAGGTGATTTTATCCATGCGCTGACCGGTGATCAGCGAGCGCGGACGTGCAATCGGCTGATGTTTGCTTTCACCGGCTTTGTGCAGCGTCTGGTAGTCAAAATCAAACGGCTCGTAATAATCATCGATACCTGGCAGATGCGGGTTAGCGAAGATTTTGCCCAACAGCATCGCTTTGTTACCCATACGAGGGACCAGCTTGCCGTTGATTTTACGGATCCAGCCGCCCTTCCACTTCTCCTGGTTTTCCCAGTCGTTAGGGAAGCCGACGCCCGGCTTGGTTTCCACGTTGTTGAACCACGCGTACTCCACACCTTCACGGCTGGTCCAGACGTTTTTACAGGTGACTGAGCAGGTGTGACAGCCGATGCATTTGTCGAGATTCAGCACCATGCCGACTTGTGAACGAATTTTCATTTTACGCTCTCCTGTACCTGGTCACACCCTTCGCCGTCTAACCAGTCAATGTTCTTCATCTTACGCACCACCACGAACTCATCGCGGTTAGACCCCACGGTGCCGTAGTAGTTAAAGCTGTACGCCAGCTGCGCGTAGCCGCCAATCATATGGGTTGGTTTCGGGCTGATACGGGTCACGGAGTTATGGATCCCCCCGCGCTGACTGGTAATTTCAGACCCTGGAATATTCACGATACGTTCCTGGGCGTGATACATCATGGTCATCCCCGCCGGAACACGCTGGCTCACCACCGCACGTGCCGTCAGAGAACCGTTGCTGTTGAACGCTTCAATCCAGTCGTTATCTTCAATGCCCAGCTCTTTCGCATCGGCTTCGCTCATCCATACAATCGGACCGCCGCGTGACAGCGTCAGCATCAGCAGGTTGTCGCTGTAGGTAGAGTGAATACCCCACTTCTGGTGTGGCGTCAGGAAGTTCAACGCCTTTTCAGGGTTGCCGTTTGGCTTCTGACCCATCACCGCTTTCACCGAACGGGTGTCGATCGGCGGACGGTACACCAGCAGGCTTTCGCCAAAATCACGCATCCACTGGTGATCCTGATACAGCTGCTGGCGACCGGACAGCGTACGCCACGGGATCAGTTCGTGAACGTTGGTATAACCGGCGTTATACGACACGTGCTCATCTTCAAGGCCAGACCAGGTCGGGCTGGAAATGATTTTGCGCGGCTGAGCCTGAATATCACGGAAGCGAATTTTTTCGTCTTCTTTGTTCAGCGCCAGATGCGTGTGGTCGCGACCGGTAAATTCACTCAGCGCCGCCCAGGCTTTCACCGACACCTGGCCGTTGGTTTCTGGTGCCAGCGTCAGGATCATTTCTGCCGCATCAATCGCGGTATTGATCATCGGCTGGCCTTTCGCCGGGCCGTCTGCTTTGGTGTAATTCAGCTTACGCAGCAGTTCAACTTCACTGTCGGTGTTCCAGGCAATGCCTTTCCCGCCGTTGCCGATTTTCTCCAGCAGCGGTCCTACAGAAGTAAAGCGCTCGTAGGTCGCCGGGTAATCACGTTCCACGGTCATGATGTGTGGTGCGGTTTTGCCTGGGATCAGGTCGCATTCGCCTTTTTTCCAGTCCTTCACGTCCAGCGCCTGCGCCATTTCAGCCGGGGAGTCATGCTGGATTGGCAGCGTCACCACGTCAGTTTCCTGGCCCAGATGACCGACACAAACTTCAGAGAATTTCTTCGCGATGTCTTTGTAGATATCCCAGTCGCTTTTCGATTCCCACGCCGGGTCGACAGCCGCAGACAACGGGTGAATAAACGGATGCATATCCGAGGTATTCATGTCGTCTTTTTCGTACCAGGTCGCGGTTGGCAGCACGATATCGGAGAACAGGCAGGTGCTCGACAGACGGAAGTCCAGCGTCACCACCAGATCCAGTTTGCCGTCGAGGCCGTTATCAACCCATTCCACTTCTTCCGGTTTCAAACCGCCCTGCACGCCCAGATCTTTCCCCTGAATACAGTGCTCAGTACCCAGCAGGTACTTCAGCATGTATTCGTGGCCTTTACCGGACGAGCCTAGCAGGTTTGAACGCCAGATGAACATGTTACGCGGGTGGTTTTTGCCGTTGTCCGGACGCTCGGAGGCGAAATGCATCGAGCCGTCTTTCAAGGACTTCACGGTGTAATCCACCGCAGACATGCCCGCTTTTTCCGCTTCCGCTTTGATGGTCAGCGGGTTAGTGCCGAGCTGTGGTGCAGACGGCAACCAGCCCATGCGTTCAGCACGCACGTTGAAATCGACCAGATGACCGCTGTAACGGGATTTATCCGCCATTGGCGACAACAATTCCTGCGCGGTCAGCGTTTCATAACGCCACTGGCTGGAGTGGTTGTAGAAATACGAGGTGCTGTTCATGTGACGCGGCGGACGGTTCCAGTCCAGCGCGAACGCCAGCGGTGTCCAGCCCGTCTGTGGACGCAGTTTTTCCTGGCCCACATAGTGCGCCCAACCGCCGCCGCTCTGGCCTACACAACCACAGAAGACCAGCATATTGATAATACCGCGATAGTTCATATCGAGGTGATACCAGTGGTTCAGGCCCGCACCGACAATCACCATCGAACGACCGTGTGTCTTATCCGCGTTATCCGCAAATTCACGTGCAATACGGATAATCTGCGCGCGAGACACGCCCGTGATTTTCTCGGCCCACGCAGGGGTATACGCTTTGATATCGTCGTAGCTGTTAGCGCAGTTTTCATCGTTCAGACCGCGTTCCAGGCCGTAGTTTGCCATGGTCAGGTCATAAACGGTGGTCACCAACTGAGTGGTACCATCCGCCATCTGCAGGCGTTTCACCGGCAGTTTGTGCAGCAGAATATTTTCCAGCTCAACGCTGGTGAAGTGTTCGGTGCCGTCGCCGCCGAAGTATGGGAAACCGACTTCGGCGATGTCATCATGACTACCCAACATGCTCAGGCGCAGCTGAACTTCTTCGCCGCTCTTGCCGTCACGCTGTTCGAGGTTCCATTTGCCTTTATCACCCCAGCGGAAACCGACTGAGCCGTTCGGCACGGTCATTTCGCCGTTTTCATCAAAGGCAACGGTTTTCCATTCCGGGTTCGCCTCCTGGCCCAGATTGTCGACCAGATCAGAGGCGCGCAGCATACGACCCGCCGCGTAGTAACCGTCACGTTCTTCCAACGCCACCAGCATTGGCATGTCGGTATAACGACGCACGTAGTCGGTGAAGTACTGGCTTGGTTTATCGAGGTGGAATTCACGCAGCATGACGTGGCCCATCGCCAGTGCCATCGCGGCATCGGTGCCCTGCTTCGGTGCCAGCCACAGGTCGCACAGTTTGGCGATTTCGGCGTAGTCCGGGGTCACAGCGACGGTTTTGGTGCCTTTGTAACGCACTTCGGTAAAGAAGTGAGCGTCCGGGGTACGGGTCTGCGGAACGTTTGAGCCCCAGGCGATAATGTACGAAGAGTTGTACCAGTCGGCAGATTCCGGAACATCGGTCTGCTCGCCCCAGGTCTGTGGAGACGCAGGCGGTAGATCGCAATACCAGTCGTAGAAGCTCAGACAGGTACCGCCAATGAGAGAGAGGTAACGCGCGCCCGCAGCGTAGGACACCATCGACATCGCCGGGATCGGCGAGAAACCGGCTACGCGGTCAGGGCCGTAGGTTTTGACGGTATAGACGTTGGATGCCGCAATCAGCTCGTTCACTTCCTGCCACGAAGAACGCACGAAACCGCCGCGTCCACGCGCCTGTTTAAAGCTTTTGGCTTTGTCAGCATCTTCAATGATAGAAGCCCAGGCATTGACCGGATCCGGATGCTGTACTTTCGCTTCACGCCACATTTTCATCAGGCGTTTACGCATCAACGGATATTTCAGACGGTTAGCGCTGTAGAGATACCAGGAGTAGCTGGCGCCACGAGGGCAGCCGCGCGGTTCATGGTTTGGCATATCCGGACGGGTACGCGGGTAGTCAGTCTGCTGGGTTTCCCAGGTCACCAGACCGTTTTTAACGTAGATCTTCCAGCTACATGAACCGGTGCAGTTTACGCCGTGGGTTGAACGCACCACTTTGTCATGCTGCCAGCGTTGACGGTATCCATCTTCCCAGTCCCGGTTAGTTTCCAGAAGCTGACCGTGCCCATCGGCAAAGGTTTCGCCCTTCTGCTTGAAGTAGCGAAACCGGTCCAGAAATTTGCTCATCGGGTTTCTCCTGTTTGGAGCCTGTCGGCTCTCTGATAAATCGACATTGCAACAATTGCAGCGAAAGTAACCCTCTGAAAGGAGATGGGAATTGATGACGATCAAGGCGGGTTTTGTTAAAAATCTCGGCCAAAACAGCAAATACCACCAAAGTATTAGTTTGATTTGTTTTATAACTTACTGTTTTAAATGGATTTATATGAATTATTAAGACATTTGCCTCATAGACAATATGTAACGAGGTATTAGGGGGTAGGTTTCTACTCACGCGCCTTTACGGCTCTGCTGCCAAAGGGTGGCAATGTGCTCGACGGGTTTAGTATGTTGTAACTAATTAAGGTTAAAAAAATGGCGCGATCTCTCGCGCCATGATAATCAGAAAGTAACGCTTATTTTTTAGTTTTACGCCCGTACACCACCCACGTGATCAACACGCAGGCAATATAGAACACGAGGAACACTTTCATAGCGCCGGCCGGAGAACCGGTCATTTCCAGGGAGATACCAAACGATTTCGGGATGAAGAAACCGCCAATAGCGCCGATTGCAGAGATAAAGCCCAGCGCTGCTGCGGTATCTGTCGCCGCTTCACGCAGTGCATGTTCTTCGGTGCCGCCCTGTGTTTTCACACGATCCATCGTCAGCTTACGGAAGATGACGGAGATCATCTGGAAAGTAGAAGCACTCCCCAGACCGGCCGTCAGGAACAGACCCATGAACACCGCGAAGAACGCACCGAAGTTACCGCCCTGGCCATCAACGGGCAGCGTCAGGAACAGCAGCGCAGAGAAAACAGCCATCGCGATAAAATTAATCAGCGTGACGCGCGTTCCACCCAGACGGTCAGAAATGCCGCCGCCCAGTGAACGTGCCAGCGCACCAAGGAACGGACCGAAGAACGCGAAGTGCAGAATTTGTACGTCCGGGAACTGCGTTTTAGACAGCATCGCAAAACCGGCAGAGAAGCCGATGAACGAGCCGAACGTCGCCAAATACAACACCGCCATGATCCACAGGTGACCACGTTTCAGAACCGGCAATTGCTCTTTCAGAGACGCTTTCGACGCCGCCAGGTCGTTCATACCGAACCAGGCTGCGAGGGTGAAGATAATCAGGAACGGAACCCAAATCCACGCGGCGTTTTCAAGGAACAGCGACGAACCGTCCGGTTGGGCAACGCCCGTACCGCCAAAGATGGCGAACACAGAAATGGAAATCACCAGCGGCGCAACCAACTGCATTACGCTCACGCCCATGTTGCCCAGGCCGCCATTCAGACCCAATGCACCGCCCTGCTTCGCTTTCGGGAAGAAGAAGCTGATGTTTGCCATACTGGACGCAAAGTTCGCACCGGCAAAACCGCACAGCAGCGCGATGATCATGAACACGCTAAACGGCGTGGTCGGATCCTGTACCGCAAAGCCCAGCCATACACATGGAATAATCATGATCCCGGTACTGAACGCCGTCCAGCGACGACCGCCGAACACCGGCACCATAAACGCATACGGCACACGCAACAGCGCGCCGGACAGCGCAGGCAGCGCGGTCAGCATGAACAGCTGATCGGTTGTAAAGTTGAAACCCACTTTATTGAGGTTTACGGCGACCGCACTGAACAGCATCCAGACGCAGAACGCGAGCAGCAGACAAGGGACGGAAATCCACAGGTTGCGGCTGGCAACACGATGCCCACGGGTTTGCCAGAAGGCCGGGTCTTCAGGGCGCCAGTCAGTAATGACGGCGCCTTTATCCTTTTCCGATGCGGAATTTTGACTCATAGAAACCTCAAATGATGGAGTTATTTGCCGCCACATTAGGGTTTGCAGGCCAAGGTAAGTTGATATAAATCAAAGGAAAAGGGAACATATTTTGAGGCCAAAAACGGGTGTCATCCTTAGTGAGTAGATCTTATCACCCAAAAAACTGTGGTTTTTCACATTGCTTAGCGGGGAATAACCCTTTCATCTCACGCACCTGCCACCCCTGGCAATTAAGAGGTAATCCTTTAGGGGTATGGGTATACTCCAGGTGATATCCGAGAATAAGCCACCCTCCCGGATTGCCTCTCAGGTCAGGAGCCATGCTGTCGATGTTTAAACGTCTTTTTACCCCGCTTACGCTGGTCAATCAACTGGCGCTGATTGTTTTGCTGTCCACCGCGATTGGTGTGACGGGCATGGCGATTTCTGCACGTCTGGTCCACGGCGTACAAGGTAGCGCGCACGCTATCAACGAAGCGGGCTCGCTGCGCATGCAGAGCTACCGCCTGCTGGCGGCGATCCCACTGCATGATTATGACCAGACGTTGTTCAATGAGATGAACAAGACGGTGACCAGCCCAGAACTGATTGAAGCCGCGCGTCGCGACGATCAACAACAACAGCTTAAAGCGCTGCAACACTACTGGCAGTCCGAACTGGCACCGAGCATGAAACAGGCAAGCCACCAGGAACAGGTCGCCGGAGAAGTAGCAAGTTTTGTGAACCACATTGACCAACTGGTGACCTCTTTCGACCATACCACGGAGAAACGCATACAGCATGTGGTGTGGGTACACCGAATGATGGCGGTATTTATGGCGCTCTTGCTGCTGTTTACTGTCGTCTGGCTGCGCGCTCGCTTACTCCATCCGTGGGAGCAGTTACTCAGCATGGCGCGCGCCGTCAGTCAGCGTGATTTTAGCAAGCGTGCCAAAATCAGTGGCCGTAATGAAATGGCAACGCTCGGTATGGCGCTGAACAATATGTCGAAAGAACTGGCAGAAAGTTACGCGGTTCTGGAACAACGGGTACAGGAAAAAACCGCCAATCTCGAACAGAAAAACGAAATTCTGGCTTTTCTCTGGCAGGCCAACCGCCGACTGCATTCTCAGGCCCCGCTGTGTGAGCGTATTTCCCCGGTGTTGAATGGCCTTCAGGGTCTGACGCTGCTGCGTGATATCGAAGTGCGGGTCTACGACATGGAAGATGAGGAAAATCATCAGGAGTTCAGGTGCTATTCAGCGCTCGATTGCGATGATAAGGGCTGTTATCTCTGCCCGCGTAATATTCCTGCACTGCCCGGCGGTGGCATCACGCTGAAATGGCGCTTAACCGATGCCCATAATCAATACGGTATTCTGCTGGCCACACTGCCTGCGGGCCGCCACCTGAGCCATGATCAACAGCAGCTGGTTGATACGCTGGTTGAACAGCTCACCGCCACGCTGGCGCTCGACAGGCAGCAGGAGCGTCAGCATCAGCTCATTGTGATGGAAGAACGCGCCACCATCGCCCGTGAATTACACGACTCCATCGCCCAGTCACTTTCGTGTATGAAGATGCAAGTCAGTTGCCTGCAAATGCAAGGCGCGAATTTCCCAGACGAAAGCCGTCAGTTGCTGAGCCAGATGCGTAACGAGCTGAATACGTCCTGGGCACAGCTGCGTGAGCTGCTGACCACCTTCCGTCTACAATTAACCGAAGCGGGACTGCGTCCTGCGCTTGAATCAAGCTGTGAAGAGTACAGCACCCGTTTTGGCTTTACAGTGCAGCTGGATTACCAGTTGCCTCCGCGTTTTGTTCCTTCGCACCAGGCTATCCATGCATTACAGATTGCCCGTGAAGCCTTGAGCAATGCGCTAAAACATTCTGAAGCGACGGAAGTCACCGTGTCGGTGACGCATAACGACAACCAGGTGCGCCTCATCGTGGCCGACAATGGCCGCGGCGTTCCGGACCATGCAGAGCGCAATAATCACTACGGCTTAATCATCATGCGCGACCGTGCGCAAAGCCTGCGTGGCGATTGCCAGGTCAGACGCCGTGAAACAGGCGGCACTGAAGTTGTTGTTTCCTTTATTCCCGAAAAGCCGCTTCCACAACCGCAAGGAGAAATTCATGAGTAATCAGGAACGAGCTAGCATCCTGTTAATTGACGATCATCCCATGCTGCGCACAGGCGTCAGGCAGTTGATCAGTATGGCCCCCGATCTACAGGTCATCGGTGAAGCCAGCAATGGTGAACAAGGTATTGAGCTGGCAGAAACTCTCGATCCGGATCTTATTCTGCTCGATTTGAACATGCCTGGCATGAACGGTCTGGAAACCCTCGATAAGCTGCGTGAAAAATCGCTCTCCGGGCGCGTAGTCGTATTCAGCGTGTCGAATCACGAAGAAGATGTGGTGACGGCGCTGAAGCGCGGAGCCGATGGTTATCTGCTGAAAGATATGGAACCGGAAGAGTTGCTCAAAGCGCTGCATCAGGCTGCCGCCGGTGAAATGGTACTGAGCGAGGCATTAACGCCGGTGCTTGCGGCCAGTCTTCGCGCAAACCGGGCCACCTCCGATCGTGATATCAACCAGTTGACGCCACGCGAGCGTGACATCCTGAAGCTGATCGCTCAAGGCCTGCCGAACAAAATGATCGCGCGCCGCCTGGATATCACCGAGAGCACCGTGAAAGTTCACGTGAAGCATATGCTGAAAAAGATGAAGCTTAAATCCCGAGTTGAAGCGGCGGTCTGGGTGCATCAGGAACGTATTTTCTAAGGCATTAACAGCGCATCTGACGTCGCCGCCGGGAATGTGACCAGCGGCTCCGTCAGCGCCAACGTAATCTCGTTGGACGACACGCGCTGCCCTTTCTCATCTTCAACCACCACCAGCAGATGCCAGCGATTCTGCGCCCCGTCACTGTAATCCCAGGCAGGCATAATCACCGTCCAGCCATCAGCACTGTTGTGATTCACCGGCGGCGTCAAACTTAACGCCTGCGAATCCCCCTGCCAGGTCAGCGTTTTAATTTTGAAACGGCTGCGTACTTGTAGTTTCAACGCTACGGTTTCACCCGGCTGCAAATCCCACGGTGGCGTCGCGAGGAAAACAGATAATGTTTTGCGCTGACGATATTCTACGATGGGTAAATTACTGCGTTCCGGGCTGTCGTAACGGCTACCGCGTAACGACGTAAAGGCAGCCACTTCACTCGACTCAAGCTGTTTCTTCAACGGTACGCCAAAACGGTAATTAAGCTTCATACCGAGATTATTCTGGCTGACGCCGCTTTCGCCCTGTTTATGCTCAGCGGAAATCGTCACCAACGGCACTGGGGTATAAGCAAGCCCAAGTGAAACCGCCATCGGATTGTGATACCCGGTGCCGGTATGGAACAGGTCAACACTGTCACCAAAATATTGCTCGAAACTGACGCTGGTATTGATGTAGCGATAAAACGGCAGCCGTGCCTGAGCCGTAAAATCATAACCGCGCGCCATGCGACTTTGCTCGCTGTCGCTGTCGTCGCGCCAACTGCCTAAAGGCTGATAATAGTTTGCCGAAAGCCGCAAATATTCGCCCCAGGCTTCTGCGCCAAAACCCCCGCGCTGGAGATGCTCTCTCAAAACTGAGTCATAGAAAGCGTTATACCCGAGCAGCCAATTACCCGCGACCCAACGTTGCCCCAGACCGAGATTCGTCACCAGCCCGTCGTCTTGTTCTGTCGCGCCGACCTGGCCCCAGGTCAGATAACGGTCATTGTCTGCCAGCGGTACAAACCAACTGCCGTGACTGCCGGTAAATTCCCCTTCCCCGTTCACTAACAGTTCTGCCGACGCATTGCCCCACGGAGACAGCCAGTAATCCAGCTGCTGGTTCACTTCGGTATTGAGTTGATGACTGAGTTTTTCGATGGCAAACAGACGCGCCTGATCGCCGGTATCCAGACCGTTGTCCTGCATACTGGCTTCACCGAAGGCTTTGACCATTTCGGCCAGATGTTTTTCGCTTTCATGATTATCCGCAGGCATCCCCAAATCCGGCAACGCGGCGGGGCTGTCGTCAAAAGGATTTTCGGCTTGTTCGATGAAGGTCTGGCGGGTACCTGCAATACCTCCTGCCAGCGGCAAGAGTAACAACAGCAGTAAACGTGGTCGTGACAGCAAATAGCTCAAAACGCAGCGAGATCCCTCAGTAAATCAACGGCGCCGGACGACGCCTTATCCTATTTTAACGTTTTTCGCCGTCGCTTTCAGCCTTAGGGCAAATTTCAGGAAGATCCTTAAACATTGGCTACAGTTAAACCACCTTCCTTGCGTGAGATGCGCTTATGAAATCCCTTCCCCGCTTACTCGCCTGCGTAGCCGTGCTCGCGAGTGTCGGCAACGCCTGTGCCGACGGGCTGTTTATTTTGCAGTCTCCTGCGTTTGCCGATAATACGCTGCTCGATAGCGCCTACGCAGGGAATGACCCAAAGAATGCTAACTGCACGGGAAAAAACAGTTCTCCGCCGCTGGTATGGAGTAATGTCCCGCCTCAGACCCAAAGCCTGGCGCTGATTGTTCACGATCCGGAAGGCAATAAAGGTCTCGGCGTCACGCATCTGGTGGCTTACAACATTTCACCGGCATCAACCGGCTTTGGCCCGGATGCACTGCAACACACGATAGACTTTACCGGCGGCAAAAATACCCCGGGCACCTCCAGTTGGTACGGCCCCTGCCCGCCGCCTGGTTCAGGATCGCATCATTATACTTTCACGCTGATTGCCACATCGCTGCCGCCCACGCTGCCTGCGGGCTTAACGCGCGAAGCGCTGTTCGAAAAACTCAAGGGCCACCAACTGGCCGCCGCCGGGTTGATTGGCCGCTTCGGGCAATAGCGCTGCGCCAGATCATTGTGCGTGCCTGAAACGATTGGCAGCCCGCCAGTAGCGAAGTAGCATCGGCGATTCAAATGCCATTTCAGGAGTGAATATGCAACGTATTGTGATTATCGCCAACGGCGCGGCTTACGGCAGCGAGTCTTTATTCAACAGTCTGCGCCTGGCGATTGCGCTGCTCGACCTGCCGCCGCTTGAGCTGAAAGTATTCCTGATGTCCGATGCGGTCACCGCCGGACTCAAAGGGCAAAAACCTGCCGAGGGCTACAACATTCAGCAAATGCTGGAAATTCTCACCGCTCAGAATGTGCCCGTAAAACTGTGCAAAACCTGTACCGATGGCAGGGGCATTACCGCCCTTCCGCTCGCGGATGGCGTGGAAATCGGCACGCTGGTTGAGTTGGCGCAGTGGACGCTCAGCGCGGACAAAGTATTAACGTTTTGAGTCAAAACGCGCTGATAAAGTGTTTTTCCTTATGTACCCGGTTACAGCATCAAGTTCCTGGTTGGGTTGCCGATATGCCTGCAAACAACACAGCAGGTATATATTATGTTTCGTTCCATTCGTACGCGTATCATTGCTGCAACCGCCGGATGTCTGGCGGTTGCGCTTCTTCTGAATACCATCATCAACTATCAGGTCACTCGCCGCGATAACGCACAGGCCCAGCGTGAAATGCTGGTCAGCACCCGCACCAGTCACGGTATGGCAATCGCCGATTGGGTCAGCAGTAAAATGACCATGATCGCTTCACTCGACAAAGTCGCATTGAGCGATGACCCGGTCCCCCAGTTTTTGCAAATGGCGCGCGCAGGCGGGTTCAGTAATGTGTATGTCGGTTATGCCAGCAAAACGGCAAAATTCTCCGACCCAACCGGCGTGGCGGCCGATTACGATCCGACCGCTCGTCCGTGGTATCAGCAAGTGCTGCACGACGACGCACCGGTGGTCACTGCGCCATATGTCGACGCGGGGACCGGGAAACTGGTCGTCACCTTTGCCGTGCCGGTGAAAGACAACGGCACGCTGAAAGCCGTTATCGCCGGTGATGTGACCATGGACAGCGTCGTCGCCAACGTGCGTGAAATTCACCCGACGCCCGCCAGCAGTGGCCTGCTGCTTAACAGCGACGGCAGCGTGATTGCGGCAAGCGATCCGGCGCTGACCCTCAAACCGTTTAATGAAGCGATTTCTGGCGTGAATTTTAAAACGCTGACCGCAGGTGATACGGTTCAAGGCTCCCTCGGCGGCAGTGACAAGATTTTCTCGGCGATCCCGGTTCAGGGTACCCATTGGTTGTTAGTGGTAGCACTCGATCGCCACGATGCCACATCTGGAATGCACGCTCTGCTGAAAGCCTCGGCGATCGCGTTTATCGTACTGGTGTTGGTCGGCGGCGGCGTCGTGCATATGTTGGTTGCCGCGATGCTCAAGCGCCTGCTCACCATCCGTGATGCCATGTTGGCAATTGGCAACGGAACGAACGATCTTTCCCAACGTCTGCCGGAAAACGGTAAAGATGAAGTGGCGCAAATTGCCCATGCCTTTAATTTGTTCGCCGACAAACTGGCACAGGTGATGCTTCAACTGCGTGACGCGACCTCATCGGTACAAACCGCCGCCCAGGAAATTGCAGCGGGCAACCGCGACCTGTCGGCACGCACCGAACAGGCCGCCTCCAGCTTACGTGAAACCGCCAGCGCCGTTGAGCAGATAACGGCCTCGGTATCGCAATCAACAGAATCCGCGAGCGCGGCCAGCGCACAGGCAGAAAAAGCGACGAAAGTGGCGTCAAAAGGCGGCAGCGTTGTGTCCAGCGCCATCGACACCATGCAGGCCATCGAAACCGCGTCGGCAAAAATCGGCGATATCACAAGCGTGATTGACGGCATCGCTTTCCAGACCAATATTCTGGCGTTGAACGCCTCTGTCGAAGCGGCTCGCGCAGGAGAGCAAGGACGCGGATTTGCCGTCGTAGCGGGCGAAGTGCGTAACCTTGCCAGCCGCAGTGCGCAGGCGGCAAAAGAGATCAAAACCCTGATTGATTCCACGACGGAAAGCGTTGCCAACGGCTCGCACTATGTGCGTCTGGCCGGGGAAAGTATGCAGGAGATTGTATCCAATATCGGTAGCGTATCGGGGATCATTCGCGAAATCAGCATCGCCAGCAGCGAACAGATGCAGGGTATTCAGGAAATTAACCATGCCGTTATCCATCTCGACCGAATGGTGCAGCAGAACGCTGAATTGGTCGTGGAATCCGCCGCCGCAGCGGGCGCATTGCAAAGCCAGGCGGGCGACCTGGCGACGACGGCGGGCCATTTCCGCATTTAAGTTTTATTCTGCCTGAAAGCAAAAAGCCCGGCATTCGCCGGGCATTCTCTCGTCAACATTGAGTCGTCACGCCGTTCGCGGTAAGTTTTCACCGTTCAGCAGATAACGGACTTTTCCCACCAGCTCGTTTAAGCACTCGTCCTGCATACCGAGTTTCAGCAGTTCCTGTTCGAGCGAGAAAAGGTATTGGGCGTTGGTACCAAGCGGACCGCTGGCGGCGGCAATTAATGGCGCAATCACCTGCACGCTGGTATCGGACTCATACAGCGGATGACGCGGATCCATGATAAACACCAGTGCGTTCACCGTGCGGCCATCGTCAAGTTCCAGCTTGCACCAGGTCGGCAGATAGCAACCGGTGATCATTTCCCGCTTCCACAACAGCGACAACTCATCTTCCAGCGCACAATCACGCAGACGATAGGCGACGCCGGTGGTGCGTCCGCCCTCTTTTAGGGCAAGCATACGGCCTGGCTGACAGGCACTGCCGCGCCCTGCCGTCAGGCGTAAACAGAAGGCACGGTGCCAACCGACGAGCGTGCCGGTACAGGATTCACCGTAATCCAAAACCGGGTTCCACATCAGCGAACCGTAACCAAATATCCATACAGGGCCAGCATCTGGTCGACAGGCTAACGTCGCGGCCAGCGAGGCAGCGCGTTGTTCCGGCGACCAGAGTAGCAATTCCTCGATTGCACCAAAGGCCGTCTTGCAATCGGCTTTCAGCAAGAAATCACGCGTTAACACTTTTAACCTCCACCACTGCTCTCTTCCCTGCTACGACTGGTTTCCCTCTGAATTGCTGAAATATTCTCCAGCTTCCTCAGACAATATGCAATGAACGGGCCGATGGCAAGACAACAGAGGCTCAATGAAGCGCAATTTTTTGCATAAGGGTATTCGCGAGCGAACTAACAGGCATGTTTATTTCTTTTTATGCCACTTATCGTCATCACCCTTTTCGTAATCGTTCTTCACCGCAGCCCACGCGACGCGGTGGGCCGTCTCTTCACGCGTGGCGTCATCGCGGCGATCCTCTTTATGCTTATACTGATCCCAGGCGCTGTTAAAGGCCTCTTTGTAGATGTCTTGTGCATGGGCGGGAAGAACGTGTTGCACGCTGTCGGGCAAATCGCTTCGGTTGCTATAAGGCATAGCGGCCTCCTGAAATCACACAAACGATAAGTGTGGGTCAGGAGCATGCCTGGCGCAAATCCGGGTAATTACTGTGCATTATAGATAATCAATCTACTGTTATATAAACATAAATTAAACATAATTGTTTTTTATCAAACTCATCCATCATTTTTCAAACAAGAGGTAAACTTCAGTAAAAGTTCACAGAAAAACCAAGTGAGTCTGCTATTTTATGTGCTTACTTTATCTATAATTATAAAACCTGCATAAATGGAGATGGTACATGACCCATGCACATGAGGCGGTGAAGACCCGCCACAAGGAGACCACCCTTATTTTCCCGGTGTTGGCGCTGGCGGTACTGATGTTCTTTGGCAACAGTCAGTCCATGCCAGTGGTTATCGGCATCAACATTCTGGCTCTGGTAGGTATTTTGAGCAGTGCATTTAGCGTCGTCAGACACGCTGACGTGCTGGCGCACCGCTTGGGTGAACCCTATGGCTCACTGATTTTAAGCCTTTCCGTCGTAATCCTTGAAGTAAGCCTTATTTCTGCATTAATGGCGACCGGTGATGCGGCCCCTACGCTGATGCGTGACACGCTTTATTCCATCATCATGATCGTCACCGGCGGCCTGGTCGGTTTTTCGCTGTTGCTGGGCGGGCGGAAATTTGCCACGCAGTATTTGAATTTATTCGGTCTTAAGCAGTACCTGATAGCCCTGTTCCCACTGGCTATCATCGTGCTGGTGTTCCCGATGGCGCTGCCGGGGGCGAATTTCTCCACCGGCCAGGCGCTGCTGGTTGCCCTGATTTCAGCCGCCATGTATGGCGTGTTCCTGCTTATCCAGACCAAAACGCATCAGAGTCTGTTCGTGTATGAGCATGAAGATGAAGCCGACGACGACGATCCGCATCACGGCAAGCCTTCCGCGCACAACAGCCTGTGGCATGCGGTCTGGTTGGTCATCCATCTGATTGCGGTTATCGCGGTCACGAAAATGAATGCAGGCCCGCTAGAAACAATGCTGGGGGCGATGAATGCGCCCGTTGCCTTTACCGGCTTCCTGATTGCGCTGCTAATACTCTCCCCTGAAGGTCTTGGGGCGCTGCGTGCAGTGCTGAATAATCAGGTACAGCGTGCGATGAACCTGTTCTTTGGTTCCGTGCTGGCCACCATTTCACTGACCGTTCCCGTGGTGACGCTGATTGCCTTCGCCACCGGCAACGATTTGGTGTTTGCGCTCGGCGCACCGGAAATGATTGTCATGGTCGCATCACTGGTACTGTGCCAGATTTCCTTCTCGACCGGACGCACCAATGTGCTCAACGGCGCGGCCCATCTGGCGCTGTTTGTGGCTTATTTGATGACGATATTTGCCTGACAGACGTCAATACCGCCCAATAAAAAACCCGCCGCAGCGGGTTTTTTTTATCGTCCGAACTTACTTACTGGTATCCAGTTCGTCGAAATTCTTCACCAAATCGTCAATCGCTTTGATTTGTTTCAGGAACGGTTCCAGTTTATCCAACGGCAGCGCGGATGGACCATCGCATTTCGCGTGTTCTGGATCCGGGTGTGCTTCGATAAACAGGCCAGCCAGACCGGTCGCCATGCCAGCGCGAGCCAATTCGGCCACTTGACCGCGGCGGCCACTGGACGCTGCGCCAAACGGGTCGCGGCATTGCAGTGCGTGGGTCACGTCGAAAATCACCGGAGAATTACCCGAAACGGCTTTCATTACACTGAAGCCCAGCATATCAACAATCAGGTTGTCATAGCCGAACTGCGTGCCACGGTCACACAGAATAACCTTGTCGTTACCGCCTTCGGCGAATTTATCAACAATGTTACCCATCTGGCCTGGGCTTACGAACTGCGGTTTTTTGACGTTGATAACGGCGCCAGTTTTCGCCATCGCTTCCACCAGATCGGTCTGGCGTGCGAGGAATGCAGGCAGCTGAATAACATCAACCACTTCAGACACAGGCTGCGCCTGAGAGGCTTCGTGTACGTCGGTTATCAGTTTCACACCGAACGTCTGCTTCAACTCCTGGAAAATCTTCATCCCTTCGTCGAGGCCTGGGCCACGGTAGGATTTAATGGAGGAGCGGTTGGCTTTATCAAAAGAGGCTTTGAACACGTAAGGGATGCCCAGTTTCTGGGTCACGGTCACGTAGTGTTCACAGATGCGCATCGCGAGATCACGCGACTCAAGCACGTTCATACCACCGAACAGCACGAACGGCAGGTCGTTTGCGACGTTGATATCGCCAATGCTAACCACTTTTTGTTTCATAGGATCGCCTTATCAGGGGTTAATCGGGTTCTTTCCGGATTAATGCAAGGTAATGTGTTTGTTCGCGATGTTGTTGATCTGCGCGCGAATAATTTCGCTGATCGGATCTTCCGGGCACTGCTCGACGAAATAACTCAGGTCGGTCAGTGCGACGTGTTCGCACTCCAGCTGGGCGTAGATCAGGCCGCGATCGCGGATTTCATACGGGTCTTCCGGATTAAACTGCAACAGCGCTTCACTGACGCGCAGCGCCAGCTCCATCTGCCGCTCTTCCATCAGCGCAGATTTCAGGGTGTCGAGCAGTTTACGGATAACTTCGGCGTTGTCCGCTTCATCCAAATCTTCGTTAAACAGTTCAGCAACCGGGCTGATATTGCCTTTCAGCCACACTTCCAGCGTGTGCTCATCGAGGGTATCGCCCGTAAACGGGTTGATGAACCACATTTCGCCCGTTTCAACGTCGGCGCGGAGCAGCAACTGCGTTGGGAAAATGACCGGCATCATTGGGATGGAAAGGCGTCGGGCTACCCATAATAAAATCGCGCCGAGCGATACCGCACTGCCTTCACGGTTTTTCAGAACTGTATCGAGCCACAGGGCGTCAGAAAGGCGGTAAATACCGTGAGCAGAACTGAACCCCCACTCCCGATAGAACAGCTCAATCAGGCGTTCCACCTGGCGAGTCTCGGTCCATGAAGGGCTGATCTCTTCTCGCGCCAAACTCACCAGTTGCTCCAGCTCGTCATTGACGTACTGGGCCTGGAAATCGTCACGGATCAGTTCAGAGATGAGGATCATGCCGTCGCACAAAGGTGCTTTGTTAAATTCAAAATCCGCTAATGACCTCATGACCTACCCCAACTGCGGGTTGCTGAATGGCAACCTGATAACTTCAAAATGATGCTAATAATAACGCTAAACGCGTTTTCAGTCAGCATTACGTCTCCCGACCGTTAAACGCTCGTTGCCGCCATAGTCACGACAGGTTTCCACCTCATCATAACCGGCTTGAATATAGAGTTGACGCACTGCTGCGCCCTGCTTCCAGCCATGTTCCAGCAACATCCAGCCGCCGGGTTGCAGAAAATGCCGCCCTTCGCGAATGATATGGGCCAAATCGGCCAGGCCTTCGTCGGCGGCCACCAGCGCACTCAGCGGTTCGAAACGCACATCGCCTTCGGCAAGGTGCGTGTCCTGTTCGTCGATATAAGGCGGATTGCTCACTATCATGCCGAAAACCTGACCCTGCAACGCGCTGAACCAATTGCTCTGCGCTATCGTCACATTGTCGATGCCCAGACTTTCCACGTTACGCTTCGCTAATGCCACCGCATCGGCGATAAAATCGACAGCAGTCACCTGACAGTCCGGGCGCTCGCTCGCCAGCGCCAGCGCAATCGCCCCGGTGCCGGTGCCTAAATCAAGAATTTCACAGGCGTCCGACGGCAAGCGCGCCAGCGCCTGTTCGACCAGGCATTCGGTGTCCGGGCGCGGAATAAGCGTCGCCGAAGAAACGGCCAGCGGCAGTGACCAGAATTCACGCATACCGACCAAATGTGCCACCGGTTCCCCGTTGGCGCGGCGGCTCAACAGCATTTCCAGCGTTTCACTTTCATCCGCACTGAGCACCGTTTCGTCGAAAGCCAGAATGAACGTACGCGATTTGCCCGTCACATGTTCGAGCAAAATCTCGGCGTCACGTCGCGGGCTTTCGCTCTGCGCCAGCCGTTGAATCGCCTGAGTCAGCCACTGCTTAAAGGTCATCATTCCTGATCGGAAAGCGCCGCCAGCTGATCGGCCTGATATTCCTGCACGATAGGTTCAATCAGCATGTCGAGTTTACCTTCCATCGTTTCATCCAGACGGTAGAGCGTCAGGTTGATACGGTGATCAGTCACACGTCCCTGCGGGAAGTTATAGGTGCGGTTGCGATCGCTGCGATCGCCGCTGCCCAGCAGGTTACGGCGGGTTGAGGCTTCTGCCTGCTGACGTTTTGCCACTTCGGCGGCACGAATACGTGCACCCAATACGGACAACGCTTTGGCTTTGTTTTTGTGCTGAGAACGCTCGTCCTGACATTCCACCACAATGCCGGTTGGCAAGTGGGTGATACGAATGGCGGAATCGGTGGTGTTAACGTGCTGACCGCCCGCGCCCGAGGAGCGGAAGGTATCGATACGCAAATCACCCGGATTGATGTCCGGCATTTCCGCTTCTGGCAGTTCTGGCATCACCGCGACGGTACACGCAGACGTATGAATACGGCCCTGAGATTCCGTCGCCGGAACACGTTGGACACGATGGCCGCCCGACTCGAATTTCAGACGCCCGTACACGCCGTCACCGCTGATTTTAGCGATAACCTCTTTGAAGCCACCATGTTCGCCTTCGTTGGCGCTCATGATTTCCACACGCCAGCGGCGCGCTTCGGCGTAACGGCTGTACATGCGGAACAAATCACCCGCGAACAATGCGGCTTCGTCACCACCGGTTCCGGCACGAACTTCGACAAACGCGCTGCGCTCATCGTCCGGATCTTTTGGCAGCAGCAGCACCTGTAATTCTTGTTCAAGCTGCTCGCCTTTGGCTTTCGCTTCCTGCAACTCTTCCTGCGCCATTTCGCGCATTTCCGGGTCGTCGAGCATCATCTGTGCGGTTTCAATATCTTCCTGCACCTGCTGCCAGTCGGTAAAACATTTCGCAACGTCGCTAAGCTGTGCATATTCCCGCGACAGTGCGCGAAAACGGTCCTGGTCGGCGATGGTTCCGGCATCACCCAGCAGCGCCTGAACTTCTTCATGGCGCTCATGCAGCGCTTGCAGTTTGGCAACAATAGACGGCTTCATAGGCCTGAGTTCACCCTGTCATTAGAATGTGAGATAGCAGCGCTATTCCAGCCCGAGGCTGTCGCGCAGAATATTCAGGCGTTCGTCGTCCCCGTCACGGGCAGCCTGTTGAAGAGATTTTGTCGGCGTGTGGATCAGGCGGTTAGTCAACTTACGCGCCAGATCCTGCATTATGGCTTCGGCGTCACCGCCTTGTTGCAACGCGGCCAGTGCTCGGGACGTGAGTTCATCACGTACCTGATCGGCCTGCGAACGGTATTCACGAATGGTCTCGCTGACGCTTTGCGCACGTAGCCAGGCCATAAATTCACTGGTTTCCTGCTCGACGATTGTTTCAGCCTGCTGAGCGGCGGCTTTACGCTGCGCCAGGTTGTGCTGAATGATGTTTTGCAGGTCATCAATGCTGTAGAGATAGGCGTTGGCGAGTTTGCTGACGTCGGGTTCGACGTCGCGCGGCACGGCGATATCGACCAACAGCATCGGCTGATTACGGCGCGCTTTGAGTGCGCGTTCCACCATCCCTTTACCGATAATCGGCAGCGGGCTGGCGGTGGAACTGATAATAATATCGGCTTCTTTCAAACGTTCATCGACATCGCTCAGCGCAATCACTTCCGCGCCGACTTCATCGGCCAACACCTGTGCACGCTCACGGGTGCGGTTGGCGATCAGCATTTTTTTGACGCGATGTTCACGCAAATGACGTGCAACCAGTTCGATGGTTTCCCCGGCGCCGACCAACAGCACGGTGACCGAAGAGAGCGATTCGAAAATTTGGCGCGCCAGCGTACAGGCGGCGAAAGCGACAGACACGGCGCTAGCGCCGATATCGGTTTCGGTGCGCACGCGTTTGGCAACGGAGAACGATTTCTGGAACATGCGCTCCAGCTCGCTGACATTCACATGCCCACGGCTGGAGTCGGCAAAGGCTTTTTTCACCTGGCCGAGAATTTGCGGCTCACCGAGGATCAGTGAATCCAGCCCGCTGGCGACGCGCATCAAATGGCTGACGGCGTCGTTATCCTGATGCCAGTAAAGGCTATTACGCAGGTCTTCTTCGTTGAGCTGATGATAATCACACAGCCAGCGAATCAGTGACTCCTGTAAATTTTCCTGCTCTTCAACGCTGAGGTAAAGTTCCGTGCGGTTACACGTCGACAGCACCACGCCGCCCTGCACCATTGGCTGGGACAGTAAGCTTTCCAGCGCCTTGTCGAGCGTATCTGGCGAAAACGTAACACGTTCTCGCAGCGCGACCGGAGCGGTTTTGTGGTTGATGCCAAGTGCCAGGAGCGTCATGAATGCAGGAGTAGTACCAGCGTTGATAAGGTTAGTCTGAGCGCATCATACAGGATGCGCAAGGTCAATAAAAGGGACGGCCCCCTTTCGGAGTCATCCGCAATATAATGATTTGGGACAACTTGAACCTGTAGCCTGAAAATTCGGACGGCTCGTGGCAGCAAGGGCGCACAGGCGGTGCGCCTGGCTTGCACACGTGATTCTGGTAAGTCATCGCAGCCCATAAAGATGCAACCTGGAATATAACGGGTATAGACGCTGCCCACATGCGACGCTAGCATTGACGGTTATAACTGCTACGTCTATCAAGGATTTCCAATGAAACTGAGCCCTCTAGTACGTCTGATGCCCCTGGCAGCGCTGGTTCTGACCGCCTGCTCTATCAACGCCCCGAAAGGCCCTGGCATAAGCCAGGACTCACCGCTGTGGCAACAGCATCAGCAAGACGTGCGTCAGTTAAGCCAATATCAGACGCGTGGCGCGTTCGCGTTCCTGAATGACAAACAAAAAGTGTATGCCCGTTTCTTCTGGCAGCAGACCGGGAAAGACAACTATCGCCTGCTGCTGACCAATCCGCTCGGCAGCACTGAAATGTCGCTGACGGCCAAATCCGGTAGCGCAACGCTCATCGACAATAAAGGTCAGTCGTATACCTCCACCGACGCCGAAGAGTTGATTGGCAAACTGACCGGAATGCCTATCCCACTGAACAGCCTGCGCCAATGGATCCTCGGTCTACCGGGTGATGCTACCGATTATAAACTTGATGACCAGGCGCGCCTGAGCGAAATCAACTACACCCAAAACGGCAAAAACTGGAAAGTGGTGTACAGCGGTTATGCCAGCAACAGCAAACCGTCCCTGCCGTCCAATATGGAACTGACTCAAGGCAGCGAGCGTATCAAACTGAAAATGGATAGCTGGATAGTCAAATGAGCCGTCATTGGCCTTCCCCGGCAAAACTGAATCTTTTTCTTTATATCACCGGCCAACGTGCCGATGGTTATCACGAGTTACAGACGCTGTTTCAGTTTCTTGATTACGGCGACACGATAACCCTTGATGTGCGCACCGACGGTGAATTGCAGCTGTTAACGCCGGTGGACGGTGTACCCAATGAAGACAATCTGATTATTCGCGCCGCGAGAATGTTGATGAACGCGGCGGCGAACCGTCATCGTCTGCCGCAAGGCGCAGGTGCCGATATCCGTATCGACAAGCGTTTGCCGATGGGCGGCGGTCTCGGAGGCGGTTCTTCTAACGCGGCAACCGTTCTGGTGGCGCTGAATCATTTATGGCGCTGTGGGTTATCGGTGGATGAACTGGCAACAATGGGCCTAACGTTGGGTGCCGATGTGCCGGTATTTGTTCGCGGTCATGCAGCCTTTGCCGAAGGGGTTGGCGAAGTGCTTACGCCGGTCAGCGTACCCGAAAAATGGTATCTGGTGGCCCACCCAGGTGTGAGTATTCCGACACCGGTTATTTTCAGCGATCCGGAATTGCCCAGAAATTCACCGCGCAGGTCAATTAAAACGTTACTAGAATGTGAATTCAGCAACGATTGCGAGGTTATCGCAAGAAAACGATTTCGTAAGGTTGATGCAGCGCTTTCCTGGCTGTTAGAATACGCCCCGTCGCGCCTGACTGGCACAGGGGCCTGTGTGTTTGCTGAATTTGACACCGAATCCGCTGCCCGCCAGGTGCTTGAGCAAGCCCCGGAATGGCTGCAGGGCTTTATTGCCCGCGGTGTGAACGTTTCACCGTTAATGCACGCCGTTGAAGGAGCAGACTGAGTTTCGGTGACAACGTCACCCCGTTCCAGACGTTGCATCGTGCTCATTAATACACCGCCTGGATGAAATGCGCCTGGCCCGCACAGTTTTTGGCCCATTCATCCACCACTGGACGCATGCCTGAGGTTCTTCTCGTGCCTGATATGAAGCTTTTTGCTGGTAACGCTACCCCGGAACTAGCACAACGTATTGCCAACCGCCTGTACACTTCTCTTGGCGATGCCGCCGTAGGTCGTTTTAGCGACGGTGAAGTCAGCGTACAAATTAACGAAAATGTACGCGGTGGTGATATTTTCATCATCCAGTCCACTTGTGCCCCAACCAACGATAATCTGATGGAATTGGTTGTCATGGTTGATGCGCTGCGCCGTGCTTCCGCAGGCCGCATCACTGCCGTTATCCCTTACTTTGGTTATGCCCGTCAGGATCGTCGCGTACGTTCCGCTCGTGTGCCAATCACTGCCAAAGTTGTCGCGGACTTCTTGTCCAGCGTCGGCGTTGACCGCGTACTGACCGTTGACCTGCATGCTGAACAGATTCAGGGCTTCTTCGATGTACCGGTAGACAACGTCTTCGGCAGCCCAATCCTGCTGGAAGATATGCTGCAGCTGAAACTGGACAACCCAATCGTGGTTTCTCCAGACATCGGCGGCGTCGTTCGTGCTCGTGCTATCGCGAAACTCCTCAACGATACCGACATGGCTATCATCGACAAACGCCGTCCGCGCGCTAACGTTTCTCAGGTGATGCACATCATCGGTGACGTTTCCGGTCGTGACTGTGTGCTGGTTGATGACATGATCGACACCGGCGGCACTCTGTGCAAAGCCGCCGAAGCGCTGAAAGAACGTGGTGCAAAACGCGTATTTGCTTACGCAACTCACCCGATCTTCTCCGGCAATGCAGCAACCAACCTGCGTAATTCTGTCATTGACGAAGTCATTGTCTGCGATACCATCCCGCTGTCGGATGAAATCAAAGCGCTGCCAAACGTCCGTACCCTGACCCTGTCAGGTATGCTGGCAGAAGCGATTCGTCGTATCAGCAACGAAGAATCCATCTCTGCCATGTTCGAGCATTAATCGAACCGGTATAAAAAACCCGCTGCGGCGGGTTTTTTTGTTTCTATCAATTGTTATGCCCTAAATAATTCGAGCTGAAGAAAGGCGGCAAGCGAGTGGCATCCCCAGGCGCTTACTTGAGTCAGTGACTGGGTGAGAGAGTGCAGCCAACGCATCTGCAGCTTGAAATATGACCGGCATATATGACTAATGCCTCCTTCATTTGCATAACCTGTGTGAATGATGCGCTCATGGATGAAGACCACTGTGAACCGTTCCTCACTCGCAGACATCATGCCGTTTCGCGCCCTTATCGACGCCTGCTGGAAAGAAAAATATACCCTTAGCCGTTTTACCTGCGACCTGATTGCCGGGGTCACCGTCGGCATCATCGCCATTCCGCTGGCGATGGCACTGGCAATTGGCAGCGGCGTTGCACCGCAATATGGCCTCTACACCTCCGCCGTCGCAGGGATTATTATCGCGCTGGCGGGCGGCTCTCGTTACAGCGTCTCCGGCCCGACCGCGGCGTTCGTCGTTATTCTCTATCCGGTGTCACAGCAGTTTGGCCTCGCAGGCCTGCTGATCGCGACGCTTCTGTCTGGTGTTTTCCTGGTACTTTTCGGCCTCGCCCGTTTTGGTCGCTTAATTGAATATATTCCGATCTCCGTAACTTTGGGTTTTACCTCCGGGATCGGCATTACCATCGCCACAATGCAGATCAAAGATTTCTTTGGCCTACAGCTCACACATATGCCGGAGCACTATTGGCAGAAAGTCGGCGCACTGGTAACGGCTATGCCGACTATCAACCCGGGCGATGCGGCGATTGGCATCGTCACGCTGGCAATCCTGATTTTCTGGCCGCGTCTGGGTATTCGTTTACCGGGGCATTTGCCTGCGCTGCTGGCGGGTTGTTCGGTGATGGGTGTGGTGAGTTTGCTGGGTGGGCACGTAGCAACGATTGGTTCTCAGTTCCATTACGTCCTCAGCAATGGCACTCAGGGCAACGGTATTCCACAACTTCTGCCGCAGTTGGTGCTGCCGTGGAAGATGCCGGATTCCAGCTTTACGCTCAGTTGGGATTCCTTGCAGGCGCTGCTGCCTGCTGCGTTCTCAATGGCGATGCTGGGGGCGATTGAATCGTTGCTCTGCGCGGTGGTGCTCGACGGCATGACCGGCACGCGTCACAAAGCCAATAACGAATTGATCGGCCAGGGTCTGGGCAACATGATCGCACCGTTCTTTGGTGGGATCACGGCGACTGCCGCCATTGCTCGCTCGGCGGCTAACGTTCGCGCGGGTGCGACCTCTCCCGTCGCCGCCGTTCTGCACGCCGTTCTGGTGATCATGGCGCTGTTGGTGCTGGCCCCGCTGCTTTCCTGGCTGCCGCTGTCGGCGATGGCCGCCCTGCTATTAATGGTGGCGTGGAATATGAGTGAAGCGCACAAAGTCGTTCACCTTCTACGCCGCGCACCCGTGGATGACATCGTCGTAATGCTAATTTGTCTGTCGCTGACGGTACTGTTCGACATGGTGGTGGCGATAAGCGCAGGCATAGTACTCGCCTCGTTATTATTTATGCGCCGAATAGCACGGATGACCCATCTGGCCCCGGTCAACGTCAACGTGCCAGAAGATGTGTTAGTGATTCGGGTGATCGGTCCTCTGTTTTTTGCCGCTGCGGAAAATGTGTTTAACGATTTGCAGGCACGGATCGAAGGTAAACGAATTGTGGTGCTGAAATGGGATGCGGTTCCGGTACTGGACGCAGGCGGCCTGGAAGCGTTCCAGCGCTTTGTCGGTCGCCTGCCAGAAGGCTGTGAACTGCGGGTATCGAATCTGGAATTTCAGCCACTGCGTACGCTGGCGCGGGCGGGCGTACAGCCGATTGCGGGGACGCTGTCGTTCTATCCAAATCGTGATGCAGCGTTGGCAGATATGATTTAATCCCTGCCCATTGCCGGTGGCATTGCGTTTGCGCGAGCCTACGGGTGTTATCGCATAACAACGCCAGGGATTTGTGGCCGGGTAAGCGAAGCCTCACCCGGCAGTCCTGAAACGAGAACGGCTCCCGAGGGAGCCGTTCTGCTAAAAGCGTCTGCTATCCGTGGCGATGGCTATCGCGGCGACAACGTTTATCATAGTGGCGCACCCACCAGTATCTGTCGCTCACCTGCTCATGCCCGCTGACGCGCGCACCGGCCAGCCAAAGTACCGCTCCGAGGAAGATGCTTAACACCGCGCCATGCGCGAAGATCTGTGGCAGGTTAAGTTGCGGAAGCTGGTTTAAAATAGAGTAACCGACCCCTACGACCATGACGACTAATCCTAAACCCATGAGCGCGTTACCGAGTCGAGAAGCGTTTCTGCGTTTCATATGCCACCTCCGGAACTTTGGGTTGACAGGGAATGCCCCTGGTCCTTGTGTGTAAAGTATAGACAACACACCCAACGGTAAGTGCGTAGGCGATCACATTTACGAACATCTGAGCAACAAAACTTTACAAATAACACGCTGAACTATATGCATTTCTAATGGTTCAGTACCGCAATGATGCGTTTATTCCCCGTTTGGCTTGCAGAATTTTGTCAACCGCTGCGCCAGACAGTACACTACGCGCCAGCTATCGACTCACTCAGGACTAAAAACGTGACGATTAAACTGATTGTTGGCCTTGCCAATCCGGGCGCTGAATATGCCGCGACCCGCCATAACGCCGGAGCCTGGTATGTCGATCTCCTGGCAGATCGTTTTCGCGCCCCGCTGCGCGAAGAGAGCAAATTCTTCGGCTACACCTCGCGCATCAACGTTGAAGGTGAGGACGTGCGCCTGCTGGTGCCCACTACCTTTATGAACCTCAGCGGCAAATCCGTGGCGGCGATGGCCACCTTCTTCCGCATTGCGCCAGACGAAATTCTGGTGGCCCATGACGAGTTGGATCTACCGCCTGGCGTGGCGAAATTCAAACTCGGTGGCGGCCACGGCGGCCATAACGGCCTGAAAGACATCATCAGCAAACTCGGCAATAACCCGAATTTTCACCGCTTACGGTTGGGAATTGGTCATCCGGGCGATAAAAACAAAGTTGTCGGTTTCGTGCTCGGTAAGCCGCCGATGTCGGAACAGAAGCTAATCGACGAAGCGGTGGACGAGGCCGTACGTTGCACCGAACTGTGGCTGAAAGACGGTCTGACCAAAGCCACCAACCGCTTACACGCTTTTAAAGCACAATAACGCCCGACGAGCGGCAATTTTGCCCCGCGCCGTGTATAATAGGCGAAGTTATTTACTTTTCTGCAATCTGTTGAACGTAACAGGTTGATTACCAAAGATTAAGGTGATTTACATCATGGGATTTAAATGCGGTATCGTCGGCCTGCCTAACGTCGGCAAATCCACCCTGTTCAACGCGCTCACCAAAGCCGGTATTGAAGCGGCCAACTTCCCGTTCTGTACCATCGAGCCGAACACCGGTGTCGTACCGATGCCCGATGCACGTCTTGATGCGCTGGCTGAAATCGTCAAGCCACAGCGTATTCTGCCAACCACCATGGAATTTGTTGATATCGCCGGTCTGGTGAAAGGCGCGTCTAAAGGTGAAGGCCTGGGTAACCAGTTCCTGACCAACATCCGTGAAACCGAAGCCATCGGCCACGTGGTGCGCTGCTTTGAAAACGACAACATCATTCATGTGAATAACAAAGTCGATCCGGCTGATGATATTGACGTTATCAACACCGAACTGGCGCTGTCGGATCTCGACACCTGCGAACGTGCGATTCACCGCGTGCAGAAGCGTGCTAAAGGCGGCGACAAAGACGCTAAAGCTGAACTGGCTGCGCTGGAGAAATGCCTGCCACAACTCGAGAACGCCGGTATGCTGCGCTCGCTGAATCTGTCTGAAGAAGATAAAGCCGCCATCAAATACCTGAGCTTCCTGACGCTGAAACCAACCATGTACATCGCTAACGTCAACGAAGACGGTTTCGAAAACAACCCGTACCTCGATAAAGTACGCGAAATCGCCGCAGGCGAAGGTTCCGTAGTGGTTGCCGTGTGCGCTGCTGTTGAATCCGATATCGCTGAACTGGACGACGCTGACCGTGAAGAGTTCATGGCTGAATTGGGTCTGGAAGAGCCAGGTCTGAACCGCGTGATCCGCGCTGGCTATGAACTGCTGAACCTGCAAACCTACTTCACCGCAGGCGTGAAAGAAGTGCGTGCATGGACCATCCCTGTCGGCGCGACCGCTCCGCAGGCTGCGGGCAAAATCCACACCGATTTCGAGAAAGGCTTCATCCGTGCGCAAACTATCGCCTTTGAAGATTTCATCACCTACAAAGGTGAACAAGGTGCGAAAGAAGCCGGGAAAATGCGCGCCGAAGGCAAAGACTACATCGTAAAAGATGGCGACGTGATGAACTTCCTGTTCAACGTCTAAGTCTCTTACTGGCTTTACCTAAGTCTCAACATAACAATCCACGCAATTGCGTGGATTTTTTTATCTCTTTGCGCAGCGTGCAGTCCAGAGACGAGGATATGACAACCTGAACCGACTGGCTAAAGGTGACTATTTATTCGGAATGATGAGCATCTGACCTGGGTAAATCTTGTCAGGATGTTTAAGCATCGGTTTATTTGCTTCAAAGATACGTTGATACTCATTCGCTCTGCCGTATTCGGCCCTGGAAATGGCGCTCAGCGTATCGCCGGACTTAACGGTATAATACCGGCTTTCTGCCCCCGCATCCGCGGCCGTCACGCTGTCATTAACCTGAGAAATGCCTGCGACATTCCCCACAGCAACCAGGATTTTCTCCTTCGCTTCCTGAGTTAACCCTTCACCAGAAACCGTCGCCGTCCCATCGCCGGAAACATCGACCTTCACTTTATCTGCGCCGGGAAGACCCAAATCGGAAATGTGCGTTTCGAGTTTTTTCCCCTGATCGCTGCCGGTAACGGAATCCCAGAGCTTTTCACCTGCTTCTTTTACAAAACTGAACAATCCCATGATTTACTCCTGTGTCAGTGTGAGAAGAAGAGCGTCGAGTTTCTTATTATAAGTCATCAGAAGGATGATGGACGCGCAGGCTGGCTTAATTCACTTTCCGAAAAATTAATATTAGGGAGATAAGCGTCGCCAAAAGTCGGGACGAATGCCCCCCTGCTCCAGCGTGTGTATTGCTTTCAAAACGGGCTGGGATTGCAGGCAGCGATCGGTTCACCGCTGACTGGATGCACAAAGTCCAGCGTGCTGGCGTGCAGCATCAGTCGCGGTGCGTGCTCAGTGCCTGGTAACACGAGCCCGCCATACAGATCGCAGCCTAAAATCGGGTGGCCCAACTGCTGACAGTGTATGCGCAATTGATGAGTGCGCCCTGTCTCCGGGCTTAATTCCACTCGCGTTAGCGGTAGTGACGTTCCCGGCTGATAAAAACGCTCGATAACCCGAAAATGGGAACGTGCGGGCTTACCGCGAACAGCGCAAATCGACATCAGCGGGAACAGCGCCGGATCTTTAGCAATCGCCGCGTCTATAACACCTTCGTCATCACCCACGTGACCACACAGCAACGCACTGTAGACTTTACGCACCGACCGCTCGCTGAACTGCTGGCAGAGCGCGGCATTGATAGCCTTACTACGGGCAACCACCATCAGCCCGGACGTCCCGAAATCAAGACGGTGAACCAGCGTGCAGCCTGGAAATATCTTCACTAACCGATGATGTACCGAATCGAGGTTTTGCGGATTCTTCCCCGACAGGCTGAGCAGCCCGCTGGGTTTATTGATCAGCAGCAGATGCGCGTCCTGATACAGGATCGCTATCTGTTCATGACATGGAGGAGCAATAAAGGTATCGACAATCGTGGACATCAGGCAGCCGGGATGAAGAGTGGGAGCAGATCATAGCGAATTTTGCGTCAACTGACGAATCGGTCTGCCCAATTGCTGCCCCCTTCCCTCGCACAGCCGAAAGTTTTCATCCACACTTAAGCAAAGGCATGGTCTGCGCAGGCAATGTGCTTTAAACTGCGCGCTGCAAAAATTGAGTAGATAAACGAATAATCAGGCGGAAATGGCGATGAACGGAACGATCACAACGTGGTTTAGTGATAAAGGCTTTGGATTTATCAAAGATGAAAACGGTGATAACCGTTACTTTCATGTGATTAAGGTCGCCAATCCGGATCTCATCAAGAAAGACGCGGCGGTGACTTTCGAACCCACCACCAATAACAAGGGGTTGTCCGCTTTCGCGGTGAAAGTCCTGCCGGAGAGCAAATATCTCTATATCGCGGGCGAGCGAATCAAGCTCACGTCGATCAAGTCTTACCTGGTGTATAGCGAAGAAGTGCCGGCCGATATCCGCATTGATAAGGAAAATGCGGTGCTGTCTGTTGGTCTCCTGATGAACAGTATCAAACCGAAATCAGACACTAAGCCGGGTGACATGCGCACCCTTAAAAAACTGGCGATCACTACTTTCCAGGGTACAACACTTATCTACTCCGAAGATGAGATAGACGTGGAAGCCACGGTTAAAATGCTCAAAGTCTGACATCAATATTCAACGGGTAAGAAACTAAAGATGACAAAACTCACCTTACAAGAACAGATGCTCAAAGCAGGTTTAGTGACCAGCAAAAAAGTCGCTAAGGTCCAGAGAACGGCCAAGAAATCACGCGTGCAGGCACGTGAAGCGCGCGAAGCGGTTGAAGAAAACAAAAAAGCCCAGATCGAGCGTGATAAGCTGTTGAACGAACAGCAAAAGCAGGCTGTTTTATCAAAAGAGCATAAAGCGCAAGTGAAGCAGTTGATTGAAATGAACCGCATCGACATTTCACGCGGCAACATCGGCTTTAACTTCACCGACGGCAACCTGATTAAAAAGATTGAAGTGGATAAAACCACCCAGGCCCAGCTGATCAGCGGTCGCCTCGCCATTGCACGCCTGGTGACAGACAGTAATGCAGAACCGCAATACGCGATAATTCCCGCCAGCGTCGCCGACAAAATCGCCCAACGCGACGCCAACAGCATCGTCTTAAACAGTACCCTAAGTCAGGAAGAACAGGACGAAGAAGATCCGTACGCTGACTTTAAAGTGCCAGATGATTTGATGTGGTAACGGTTGTTTAGTCGATAGTTGTGAACAAGAAGCCCCTCGGGGCTTTTTTTTGATTCCGCATTTGGCCCATTTTGCTGATAGTGCTGGGCTTGGTATGACGGGTTGTCAGCGCCTTTGTACTTCTGTTTTTTCTGGTGCTAATGAGTGAATATGAATGTCGGCTGTGTGCCAAGAGCGGACATTAGCCCCTTTTGTTTAGAATCATTCGCGACTACAAATAAATCCCGCCGCTAAGCAGGAACAGTCACCAGATTTACCATTTTCCTTATATCTTGTTGAGCGGGACATGGCGTATTTTTCAGTGACATCAAGTTTTTAGCTTCTATGTACGACAAATAGCGGGTATTGCCTATAAAGCTTGGGTCTAATTATTCCTCTAAACTGTGCTATTTAAAAATATCCTTAATGCAATGAAAATTCCGAATTTCGAGCACCAAAGACTATCTAGTCCTTTTTATCTGGTATGATTTTCACAAAGGGAAGCTGGTCTTATTGGAGTAACAACAAATGAAATTTTTAAATACTGTTCTTATTATTTCTTTGCTGGCAGGCGCATCTTCAGCAATGGCTGCTACAGAGATTTCTTTTAAAGAAGCATCAGGAATGAGGCTGGTGGATACGATTACCGTTACCGAAGACACGGTTAACAGTTGTATGGACAAAATATCAAAAGCGGCAGATAAAGCAGGGGCCGAGTACTTTGTTATTACAGGCATCCACCCTGCAGGGAATGGCTCTCGGGCGGTTCTTACAGGTAAGTTTTTCAATAAATAAATAACACCCTAGCTAGCTTCCCTTTACCTATCAGTGAGCCTTTATCACTAATTTTTTATTAGCGATATATCTACGCACAAGTACTTCGAATGGGGTATCTGCCCCTGGAGTGACCTGAATAATGTCTCCGGAAAGCACCACGCCTTCATCTCTCGCCCAGTGTAAAACACAGCCGCCAGCAAAGTGTCCGGTTTTATTAGACCATTGCAGCGGGCAAAACAGTTATTAATTTTTTGATCGGTCAGGCAACGATGACGGCCCTCGCTCAAAGCAGACATGACTGCGCTCCTTGCTGCCAACTCCATATAAAATGAGATCTTCAAAGCTTCTGACGCATCAAGCATTGAACTCATCTGAATAGTTCAATACGTCATCACAGATTTCTTGTAACTCATTGAAAAGTCTTGCCACATGGAAACCATCGCATACGGAATGATGTACCTGAACGGCGAGAGGCAACAATACTTTTCCATCTTGTTTGAAATATTTCCCAAGCGTGAACATCGGTGAAAAAAAGTTCTGCATGTTAGCAATATTCATATTAAAACTGGTAAAACTTACCCAAGGAATACCTGATACGAAAAATATATTTTCCCGAGACTCTTCCTTAGGCCAATACGCAAGATTATCACCATAGCGCGCGACATCTTCTGAATAAATATTTTGGAAGTGATGAATATTTCCATCATAGTGACTCCATAATGATGAAAAAGTCTCCGTTTCATTATGGAAAATTGTATAGCTAGGATGAATGTCATTCCATATAATAAGCTCATTGTTCTTCATGGCCATACGGAATTCCACATGACTGTTTACGACTTTAGAAAGGAGAAAAATAATAGTTGGGTAAAATTTCCAGCCGGCTTCCTTTATATTTTTTAGCAGGACGGTAATGTCTAATTGAACAGTTTGGTTGAATGTACATTGAGCAAACGACTGAAATACCTCAAAATGTTCCTTCCTTGCCCAACGAGACAAGTCAACAGGTGTATATTCTGGGGTTGTTTTTTTCATTTCTGAACCTTTGATTTGCAATCATAAAGAAGATGTAAACATAAGTATTTTCATGAAGTAAGCAAGAATACAAGTCTCAAACCGCTTTGGTAACGAACACCTTTGCGAGAGTAGCTTATCCTTATACAGCAGGAAAGAAAATGCCTCGGAGTGTAGTGGTCAACAAAAATTGGCCACGACTTTAGAGTTTTTCCAGAACAATCGCTCTGATTCATTCGGCGTCAAACCACCGTTATATTGATGAGGTCTGAGCTGGCTGTAATATCCCGTTATGTAATTCATTATCGCTA
>DASXML010000085.1:0-15357 GCA_036495715.1 Scandinavium sp. | reverse complement strand
GGGAAAGAGAATTAACTTGCCATGGCGCTGACAGGTTGAGGATGTGGGCATAGAGGGATTTTTCGTCCATGGCAGCAATCTCTGAGTATAAAAACTATCGCTATCATGCCCTTAGCCACCACAATAAGGGAAGACCCTTATTTATCCAGTATATCAGGGCGGAGAGATTATTCCAGCTCCCTTAAGATGCTCAGATTGAGTTGATTAATATGCTGAAATATCAATGCTAATCATTTATGAGTGTTTTAAATGGCTCAAATTGAGTTAAATAAGTTTACATCAATGGTTTTTGGTGTATTATTTAGCTCAATTTGAGCGCAACGAAAATTTCAAAATGAGGAACATAATGAACGTTTACTGCGATGATGGTTCCACCAACGTAAAACTGGCCTGGTTTGCTGATGGCAAGCTGAAGACTTCGCTCTCTCCAAATTCTTTCCGTCATGGCTGGAAAGTCGATTTCGGTGGCACGGCGTTTAACTACCGGGTAGGGGCACTGAAATACACCTGGGACAGCGTAAGCCGGGATGCGGTGTCGACCACTAACGTGGAATATCAGTACGGAGATCTTAATCTTCTTGCTGTGCACCATGCGCTCCTGAACAGTGGGCTGCCTCCACAGCCTGTGACGCTGACCGTTACACTCCCACTGAGTGAGTACTATGATCATGACTGTCAGAAAAACGAGGAAAACATCCGCCGTAAAAAGGAGAACCTGCTGCGTGCCATCGAACTCAACAGAGGCGAGGCTTTCACGGTTAATGATGTCATCGTGATGCCGGAATCCTTGCCGGCAGCATTCAGCCGCCTGGCAGAACTGAAGCCGGGACCTGGTGAGACTACGCTGATTATTGACCTCGGTGGCACCACGCTGGATGCCGGCGTAATTGTGGGTCAGTTTGAAGATATCAGCGCCGTGCACGGTGACCCGTCCGTAGGGGTTTCTCAGGTCACCCGGGCTGCACAGGCAGCACTGCGTTCTGCAGACAGTGAAACAAGTCCGCTCATCGCGGACCAGATTATTCGCGGACGAAAAGATCGTGCATTTCTCGACAGCATCATTAATGATGCATCCAGAATTGACTATGTTATTGACAAAATTGAAGAAGCAATCGGGTCTCTGGGAGCCCGGGTTGTCAGTGAACTGACCCGCTTCAGAAACGTGAATCGCGTGCTGCTTACCGGTGGTGGCGCACCGTTGATTGAAGGGGCCATCCGTCAGGCCTGGCCACTGGCAGCGGATCGCATCGAGATTATTTCCGATCCCCAACTGGCCCTGGCTCGCGAGATTGCGCTTTATCAGAAAGAGGACTGACTGTGCCTGCCGGCAAATATTCGCTCTACCTGTATCAGGATGACTGCCGTGACATGCAGACCCGGGAAACCATTGAAGGGGTTTCCCAGCCACTGCGTGGCGAGTTCCTGCGCGCCACGGCTATTTCAGGAGCTGTGTTGTACCGTATCGACGTGCGGCTGCCGGCCGCACTGGCATCGCTGTTTGTCAGCCCGCTGTTGCCCGGGCAACTGACAGGTCTGTTGTCACTGTTGTCCGGTAACGGTACTGCAGTTGTGGGGGAGGGGGCAGATGTGCTTTATCCCTGGAAAGCCGGGAAATATACAGGCCTGGCTGAGCGACGTCGTTTTAATCTGAACCTGAACGATGATGAGAGTTCAGCATTGCTGACGCAACTGCTCGATGATGCCTCGAGCCGCCTGCGTGGAACATTGCTCCGGGAACTGGTGATCGCCGGATGCGCGCTGCATGAACTGGACAGTCGTTTTCCACGACTGTTGTCCAGCATGCCGGAGCCGCCGGCAACAATCGATGAGCTGTGTTTGCTGGCCAGTAAGCTGCTGGGTCAGAGCGCACCGGTAAGCTCGCCTGAAAGCATCGCTAAAGCGGCCACTCCCGTCGTGGAGCCGGCACCGCCCGCAACTGACCGGGATCTCGTCCGGCAAAACATGAAGAAACTGTTGTAAATCTTCCATCCTGAGGGTCGTGCGATACAGTCAAATTGCGTATTGCACGGCTCTCATCTTCACATCCCCACAATTTCTCCCGCGCGCTTACCCTCTGCATTTTGCCCGTACCGAACCGGTATTTGGCGTAATTGCCTGGTTGAATAGTAAGCAGGGAAGGGCGCGCCGCAGAGAATGGACTCTACAGCTGCTTATCCACAGGCTGTCCTGCTGATTACTGACCTGCTTTGTGGACAAGTCATCACCAGTAACCTTCCTCCAGGTGTGCGCCTGCAGCTGCCGTTCCGGCACCGCTCTTGACTGGCCACCTTCGGTGGCCGCGAAGGAAAGCCGGTGAACCGGCCTGTTTGCATCTCCGTATGTCGGGACGCCGGTGATGTCTGTCTGGTGTTCTCCATGCAGCCATGAAGTCGACCACACCCCCGGTATTCGTCTTAGCCCTTCCTCTTCAGGTACGGAGCCTGCCTGCGGCTAACGCCGTGCCCTGTACACTAACCCGGGCCGCGTGTCCCTCAAGGCCCACTACGTTATCGTCTTCACCCGTTCGCAGCTTTTCCGGCGCATTCAGCCCGGAAAGGCTTTGCGCTGCGGCTTGTGACGATGCCTTGCCGTCCCCGCTTTACTCCCGGGTTGTTTCCCGGTCACGGCGATAGCCGGATCCGAGACAACTTTAACCGAGGAGTATTTATGCCAAATTGGTGCTGCAACCGACTTTCATTCACTGGCCATGCTGACGATATTGCCCGTCTCCATCGTCTGGCCACCGGCGACTTTACCCCGTGGCATCGGATTGCGGTCATGCAGGGTATTCAGCTTTTTTGCGCAGGCACAGCCGGATTATTGCAGGCGACTGAAGAGACAGAGTACGCGCCATACCCGGCGCTTACTGCGGGTGGGCGGGGTGTCATTTCGCCCGAGAACCTCGCCTTCACCCGCTGGCTGGGGTTGCTTAAAACCGGTATCCGGCTTGATGAGGCCAGCTGCAGCCAGTTGCATCAGCTCTGGCTGGAAAGCGGTATTGAGTATCGCCTCTGGGAAACACTGAACGAGACGCAGCAGAACATCATCCGCGACCTGTATAAACGCAAGCAAGGTGACTGGTACAACTTTTTTGCAAAGGCCGATGCCGGAACGTGGTGGGACAAACTCTGCCGCAGGGAAGGGAAGGAGGGCGAAGCTCAGCCGCTTGACCTGCTAATGGTTATCCCGGTACGCCTCGATACCGAAATCAACGGTTTTAACGGCGGCCTGCTCGCGGATATCCCGTCATCACACAGCGAGTACATGCAGCTGTTCGGCGTGAAGTGGCCGGTGGGTTACGCGCTGGATGTGTCCTTTCACAGCGAAACCTGCATCCAGATTGATTTCGACACGCCGTGGGGACCACCGGATGACAGCGTGCTGGCTGAGATGAGCCAGCAGTTCAGCTGCACGCTTGAGCACTGGTACGCCGAGCAGGGTTGTGATTTCTGCGGCTACGGTCACTTCGACGCGGGTGAAAAAACGGATGAACTGAGCGATTCCCTTGAGTGGGAGGACATCGACTGCGATGAAGAGGAGCGCTATGCCGAAGTCACCGGTCCCGAGTGGATTATCAACAATGTGGCCAACTTCGGCGGCTGACCGGGAGGAGGGCGGGGAAACCCGCCCCGAACAGGTATGCAAAAAACAGAGGTCTCAATGAACTGGTTAGCCAGCTTTACTGTACGGGTGGCGGAAATTGAAATCGATACACACCACATTATCTCAGCCGACAGCGAACAGTTGGCCGAACGGGGTGCTCAGGAGATGGGGCGCACATGGTGGGAAATGCCAGAGGAAGACGTGGATGGTTGCTGCTGGCGGTTTCCTGAAGGCGAAGTGAGCTATTTCTCGCTGGTTCCCCTGGCTGATGTCGAAACCCGCATTCTGCTGGATTTGAAGTTTCTCGACCGGTGGTGTGTGACAGTGTCACAGGAAAATCCACGGATTTGCGATGCATTTGGCTGCCACTGGCGCGATTTCCGGCGATAAAAAAGGAGGGTATCAGGCGAGAGACTGCCTGATACCGCTTTTCTCCCTCAAAATGGATGTCGCTGCGCTCCCCTTTTTACCCGCTCCCCTCGAGGGGATTTAACTGCCTGGTGCCAGTGTGCCCCGACCGTCGTTTAAGGGACGGGCGTTTTTTCCGCGGCTGTTTCGCGCCAGTGATAGTTTGCGCGAGCCAGCCGCATTTTATAAGGCGCGCCCTTCAAGCCACTTTCGCGGCATAGCCTCGCCGCACAAAGACGCGTCTTCGGTATTCCACGGTTGGCCTGACCCTTCTCCGGTCGTGGCGTACTTGCCCCAGGCTGCAGGGAACGGGGACCACAAGGGTCCCCTCCTGTCGCCCCGTTCCACCACCGGAGGGCTTGTTATGTCACGATTTATCCTGGGTAATTCCGTCCAGATTATGTCCACATTCCCGAACAAATCCGTCGATTTCATTTTGACCGATCCGCCGTACCTCGTCGGCTTCCGTGACCGCCAGGGCCGGACCATCGCCGGGGATGTGACCGACGAATGGCTGCAACCGGCGTGCCACGAAATGTATCGCGTACTCAAAGACGATTCATTAATGGTCAGTTTTTATGGCTGGAACCGTGTCGATCGCTTTCTTGCCGAGTGGAAAGCCGCCGGGTTTAAGGTTGTCGGCCACCTGGTGTTCACCAAAAGCTATTCCTCCAAAAAGGCTTATGTCGGCTATCGCCATGAATGCGCCTATCGGCTGGCAAAAGGGCGTCCGCGCCTTCCGGATAACCCGCTGCCGGATGTGCTGGAGTTCAAATACACGGGCAACCGTCACCACCCGACTGAAAAACCTGTTGCCAGCCTGCAACCCTTGATCGAGAGCTTCACACATAAGAACGCCATTGTTCTCGATCCGTTTGCCGGTTCCGGCTCGACCTGTGTCGCCGCCGCGCAGGCTGGCCGTCGCTATATCGGGATCGAGCTGTTAGCGCAATACCACCGGGCCGGGACAGAACGCCTCGCCGCCGTTCACCGCGCCATGCTTCGCCCGGCCGCGAACGATGCGTATCTGCCGGAGGCCGCGTAATGAATTATTCCGGCCTGGAAACACTCCGCGCGGATGTGGCGGACCTGGCGAACAGCATGTGTGACCTGCGTACCGCCATGAACGAGCTGGAGCGACGTTACCGCTTTGACTCAGAGGCGCTGGCAGAACGGCTGGCCCGTCAGACCCTTTGTCGCGCAAATGGGCTGTTTATGCAGGCTTACCACGAAATTCTTGAGCTGGACGCCTGTTTTAAAGACTGAACCCTGCCGGGGACTTGACCCCGGCAATGATCTGAATTAGAGAGAAAAACCTATGTACGGAACCCGTAAACAACTGACCCGCAGACTGAAATGTGCTTTTGATGCAAATGAACCGCTGGCGCTACTGGTCTGGACGACTGACTGCGTTACCGCCTTGTGCGGGTCACTCAATATCACTGAACAGGAGGCTGCCTTACTGTTGTCACATATTGGCTCACTCCCGATGAGCGATCACCAGGCATATGGTGTGTCGTTCAGTTCGGCGAGCCAGTTGCTCAGTAAGATCCGCAGCAAGCCACGGCCGGTCACGGTCTCCGCCGATACGCTGGCGCGACTCAGTGAAACCGCAGAAACATCACTAAAAATTATCAGTGATATGGAAGGCGATGGTGGACTCCCTGAATCCACCCTGGTGAGGGAAGGGCGGGCACTTGTCGCGGAAATGCGAAGCCTGCTGGCCGCTTGAGGGCAGATTGTCACGCCGCCCTGCGGCGTGACGGTTAACGGAGATGGATCATGATTTCAGAATGTACTTTTGAGGCCTTAGTCACCTGCCGGGGCAACGAGTTGTTACACGCACAGGGCTGGCCGGACAATGCCGAAGTGGCGACCGATGCCCGTCCGGGCTGGGTGAATGTCTTTGCCCGTTTCACCGGGGATGAACTGGCGGCGCTGCTGATGAACCTGAGCGCCGGCAACGGCCTGACACAGCTACAGCGCCAGCGGTTGAACGCCGCCGCCCTGAAACTGCGCGGAACGGACGCCACCATGGTGATTTATGGCGACCGCTATGTGGCGCCGGAGATCCCCGGGAGTAATGCCCGCATTAATTTTCCGTTTGCCGGTGAATGGCTGAATGATGCCGAAATCGCCACCGTGCGGGAGTGTATTACCCGTGCCGTGCTGGCGATTTGCCGCCGGGTGCTGAATGACTCGCGGGTGATCCGCCAGGCCCTGACGCCGCTTGCTGTGCCTCGTCTGTTTGAGCGCCAGACCCGCCATTTTCGGGGAGTGGTGGATGAAAGCGACGATGAAAACTGGCTCGATGGCGATGAACCTGACGAAGTGAAACGGGTGCTCGATGCAGTCCTTACGCGGGGGGCACGCTATTGCGCTTTCCGGGTGACGATTGTCCACGAACTCACCGAAACGATCGTGGCCTGGACGCCGATGACTGACGTGCTCAGAGTGCCGGGCGAGCCGCCGCGCCGGTGGTTTGACCGGGCCGGGTTGCGCGATGCCGTGAAGCAGGCCCGCGCCGAAGTGCAGAGCATTCAGAGCGCAACGAACAAAGACTGAACAACCGGGGCAGGGAAGCCCCGACGTTACAGGAATAATAAGGAAGTCGCTGGCTCCGCTGTATGCCGGCACCCGCCTCCGGCCGGTGCCGTGAGGACTGAAATATGTGGCCGCGGTGCGGTGGCGGGTAGTGCCGTGCATCCATCGTAACCCGGCCGCCTGGTCTGCAAGGGTAACGCTACGCCGCGGCGGTCACCCGGTCCCTCACTCACTCCGGACGTGATTTTTCCGTTGTTCGTTCGCTCAATTTTCGCTCTCTCTCCGTTCAACTCCCGTCCTCCATTCGCTCGGGCTGCGGCTTCCCTTGCGCCCTTGCATCCCAGGCTCTGAAGCCGGGCTTTTATGGATGCACGGCACTACCCGGTGTCGCGGTCTATGTGATTTCGGAGGTTTACCATGCACACACACGTTAGCGTTACAGTCCTTGATGTTGAAGAAACCGATCGCCTGTCTTTTATGCCGTATATGTTCGGTGACGATTTCAGGGTTGCCGAAATGCAGATCTACGCGCTGGCGAGGCTGCACCTGCCGGAGCTGGGTTGCAGCGCATGGCATTTTATCCGCCTGCCACAGGGCGGCGGCTACATGATGCCCGATATCGACCGCGTGTTGCTGGTCAATGATGAAAACTGGTTTGACAGCACCGTGAGCGCGGATGCGGCCGGGATCATCCTGACCATGATGGCCATCACTAAACGCTGCGCCCACCATCACGCCTGCGGTGAGCACATTTCAGGCTCCACGGCGCTGACGCAACTGTATATGAACCGGGATGCGCAGCTATGGCACTTCATTGATGCTCACCCTGAACGCGCTGCAATTTATGCCGCGCTTGACTGAGCAGGGAAGGGCGGTGTGACCGCCCTTGTTTTCTCCTATGCCCAGACGTGCTCCCGTGCAGGCTGCTGGCTTTCGTGCCGGGAACACCTTCGCGCGCCTGCGGCGCACGGGGAATGCTGCGCTGACGCGCAGCCGCCCCGCAGCCGCGGATGCTGTGCCTGCACATGCCTGACCCCTTTAACGGACACGATTCTGTGCAGATGAGTACCGCTGATTATCCTGGATATGAGGGTGGCAGGTTGTCGTTTTTGCGTTCCGGATGACTGTTTTTTCATCTGTTGCACGGTCATTTTACTGTCCGTTGAGAGGGTGTGCCCGGGCGTGGACCGGGCGTCCGGGCGGGCTGTCATGCTTCGCACAGAGCCAGCAAGCTGTCTCTGCCCGGGCCCAGAAGCGGGCCAGCGGGTTTCCATCCCATGACGCAACATCAAGGGCAGCTTGCAGCATCCCTGAGGGATGCGCCGCCAGGTCGCGCCGCCGTCGGCGCTCACTGCACGATGCCAGAAGCGGCATCGCGTAAGGCGCTGACGGCCAAAAAACCGGCCGCCAGCCGGTCATCCCTTCCGCATTTTCATCTGCCTTACCCCGGGTCAGGCTCCTTCTCCGGGTGCTGACGACACCACAAACCGTCTTGTCATCCAGGGAAGGCTAAAGCCCGGTCACAAAAACTTTTCCAGGTAAAACTTTTTGCGCCCGCCCTGGACGCCTTCACCGGCCCGTGGTGTTCGCGCACCAACGGAGAAGGCTCCCGACCCGATGCGCTGAAAGCAGGATAAAAAATGCGTCAGAGGAAGGTCTTTTTTCAAAAACACGTTCAGATTTAAGGAGATGCATCATGGCGAGCAGAGGCGTAAACAAAGTCATTCTGGTGGGGTATCTGGGGCAGGATCCTGAGGTGCGCTATATGCCGTCAGGCGGCGCGGTGGCAAATCTGACCCTCGCCACTTCTGAGCAGTGGCGCGACAAGCAAAGCGGCGAAATGAAAGAGCAGACCGAATGGCTCCGGGTGGTGGTGTTCGGCAAGCTCGTCGACGTTGCCGGGGAATATCTGCGCAAAGGCGCTCAGGTGTACATCGAAGGTCAGCTACGCACCCGCAAGTGGGCCGATCAGGCGGGTATTGAAAAGTACATCACCGAGGTGGTGGTCAACGTGGGCGGCAGTATGCAGATGCTGGGCGGCCGCCGCGATGATGCACAGGGCAGAGCGCCCCACAGCGGACCGACTCCGGGCAATCAACAGCCACAGTCCGCCACCCCGGCACAGCCTACCGATGATGACTGGCCGCCAGTGGATGACATTCCGTTCTGACTGACGCAGTGATGTTTAACCTGAACGCCCTGCGAAGCGCGGGGCATAACAAACACCGAAGGAGCTTAACCCCATGACAATGAATGACCCTTTAACTCTGCCCGTCAGCGCCGTGCCTGCGCTCTCTCCTTTTCGCTTTACGCGCACGGAAGCGCAGACCGTCGCCGCGTTCTACCGCAATGTGTTCATTGAAGATGACCAGATCACCCATTTTCGCGTTGCCGTGCGTGAGGAGGGTGGCAATCTCATCTGGCGCGAATGGGATTTTTCGCCCAACGGTGGCAGCGCCATGAATACGTGGATCGCGCGTTATGGCATCCCGAATGAGAAGGGGGTGATATGAGCGATGAAATCCGTACCCTCGCCGATCGCTGGTGCGGACAGTTTAAGGTGTGCCGGGGATGCAGGCTCATCGATGAATGCAGAATGCGTGACGGGGAAGTGTCACTGTTAAACCCCGACGGCACGCCCAATCTGAAATGGAAAATTCGCATGGATGCGATGATCAAACGCGAATCAGAAAAAGCCAACATGCTTTAAAAGGTGCCCTGCCAGAGCAGCCACTCAGGCAGGGCGCGACAACCATCAATAACGGAGGTATCAACGATGTCAGTAACCAAGTCTAACCCAACAGCCACAAAGAAAACCAGCCGCGCAAAAGCTGTCGCCGTCGCCGTCCCTGCCGCGAATCAGGTGCTGGTCAGTCTGCTGGAAAATACGGAAATCCGCTATGCGTCGTATGACAGTCTTTTCATCGGTAGCCTGAATGTCCGCATCATCCCGCACACGCCGGAAGAAGTTCAGGGTTATGCAGACTCTATCGAGGCCGTGGGGCTGCTTCACAATCTGGTGGTAGTGGCATGCGATGACGGTCGGCTCGAGGTGGTGTGCGGCGGGGGCCGCACAAAGGGCATCGGTGCGCTGGTTGAGGCCGGAAAAGTTGACCCGGCTGAGAAATGGATCCCTTATAAGGCCGTGCCACGGGAACAGGCGCGCGCAGCGTCACTGACGGAAAACGGCAGACATAAAAAAATGCACCCGGCAGAGCAGGTTATCGGCTTTCGCAGCATGTCGGAAGACGGGCTGACCCAGGCGCAGATCGGTGATTTGCTCGGCTATGGTGCGCCGCATGTCCAGCGGATGCTCAGGCTTGCCAGCCTCGCCCCTGAAATTATCGACGCGCTGGCGAAAGATGAACTGACCACCGAACACTGCCACACGCTCGCACTGGATGCCGATCAGGACCGTCAGCGCGAGGTGCTGGCAGCCGCGATCAAAGAGGGCTGGAACGGTAAACCCTCCGTGCAGACCATCAAAACCCTGATGACCAGCGGAGAAGTGTCCACCCACAACAATGCCAAATTTTCCTTCGTTGGCGGCGAAGCGGCGTTTGATGACGCTGATATTCGCCGCGATCTGTTCAGCGATGTGCAGGGCGGCTTTGTCAGCAGCGTTAAGCTCAATACGCTCTGCACGGCGAAACTGGAGCAGATGGCGGTTAGTCTGTGTGCTGACGAGGGCTGGACCTGGCACGACGTGCGCTCAGAGCGTCTGTATCGGTATGGTGACGATCAGCAAAATTATGTGATTGAGGCAGAGCGCGACCCGGTTATGACCGAAGACGAAGCCGCCCGAATGGACGAACTTGCCGCCATTATGGAAAGTACCGACGAGGACAGCGATGAACATCAGCGCGCGAAAGCTTCCCGCGACGCTCTCGAACATGGCGGGATCAAACGCGCCTGGGCAGATGGCGACAAAACCGGGCGGGGGGTCGTGGTGTCCTGGCATTCCGGTGAGGTCTGCATTCAGCGGGGGATCATCAAAAAATCCGATGCACAGAAAGCCGACGAAGCCGCAGTGAGTGAAGCTGAAAAGCAGGCAAAACTAAAACCCGTCGATACCGTCAGCGCCCCGTTGCTGAAAAAAATGTCGTCGGAACGCACCCTTGCGGTTCAGGCCGCCCTTATGCAGCAACCTGCAAAAGCCGTCGCGCTGCTGACCTGGCGGCTGTGTGCCAGCGTGTTCACTTACTGTCTGACAACCCGCCATCCGTTTGTGATTAGCCCACGAGTGAGTCACTCCCTGACTTCTGACGCACCGTCAGGCGAAACGGGCGCGGCATATTGCGCCCTGATCGAAGAAGAAAACCGACTGAAAGCCCTGCTGCCGAAGGGCTGGGAGAAGGATTTCACCACCTTTTTCACCCTCGATACTGAAACCCTGATGGCTTTGCAGGTGTATTGCACCACCCGAACCATCGACGGCGTTCAGAATCGCGTGGATAAGCATACGCCCGTCAGTGATCTCGACGGTGTGGAAGATGCAATCGGCTTCCATATGCGCGACTGGTGGCAGCCGACAGCGGAGAATTTCTTCCGTCACCTGAACACGGCACAAATCATCGCTACCCTCAATGATGCCGGGGAAACCGGGGCGGCGGGTGATGCCGCGAAAATGAAGAAAGCGGATGCGGCCGACCTCGCGCAGTTCCGCTTTGCCACCACCCGCTGGATGCCGGAATGGATGCAGTCACCGGAGGCGGTCAAACGTGCGAAAGCAGCCATACCGACCGTCGTGAATCTCGATACGTATCGCGATGATGTTGCGAGTTCCGCTAATCCTTCCCCGGCTGCTGCCGCCTGATATCGACGCCGCCCCCTCACAGGGGGCGGCTGAGAGTAGGAGAATCCCAATGAAAAATCTGATTACTCTGCATGATCTGAGCCACTTTTTACCGTCTGATTTTGAGGAATACCGCAATGGCGGCGAGGCATTGCGCCGTGAACTGACCGATGCGGTCATTCGTGAACTGACGGTTCCGACAGGCTGGAACATCAACGGCGAGTACCGATCTGAATTTGGCGGCCTGTTCCCGGTACAGTGTCGCTTATCCCCGTCGCATGACCAGTTCTATCTTGCGCTGTGCAGCCCCGGAGAGGTAGGCCCTGACTGGCTGATGGTGTTTGTGAACAGCAACGGCACCCCGGCGGCGGTACTGCGTACCGAAGCGGTTTTCCTCCCGGAGGTGTTCAGTCGCGCTGCGAGTCTGGTCGCCACGCTGGACGGGCAGGGGTACTCGCAGCGCAACATCATCAGCATGCTGGCGCTGGAGGGGAACGCATGATCCCGACAGAGCGTGCGCTGGTATCACTCCACCCCGAGCGGCAGGCCGTTTTACGCGCAATGGCGCATGTCAGTGAGATGCGGGAAAAGGACCCCAACTGGCGTGCAGACGGGTTTCCGTGGGTCCGAACCTTTATGCGTTTCCTGACCGGTGACGGGCGGGTGACCGGGAAAAATATCAACCGTATCGCGTTTATTCAGTGGTCTGCACGGGCGAATCTCTCGACGCTGCGCGACTGGGAGGAAGCGCTGGACTATCTGATCGCCACGAACGGCGAGCGCTGCCCGTCGCCGATTTCGTTTGATGTGCATCAGCGCCTGTTTCCCGAAGTGGCTTTTCAGCGGAGTGACCGGAAATCGAAACGCAGTACACGGCAGGTACAGCAGGACTGGCGACGTGATAAGCGCGAGGAAGAAAGTGCCGAGCTTAAGCGGCAAAATACCGTCGCGCAGGCTGAAATAGATCTGGCGTTCTGCACCCCGGAAAATCTCAGCGCATGGCATGAGCACTGGTCTGGCAATGTTATCCGGGAGTGGGAACTGGAGAGTATGCTCTGGGCGTGGATCTCGCGTTTTCCGTCACTGGAGGCGATGGACCCGGAGGAGTGGTGTTCCGAACCTCTCTGGGCCGTTGTCGGGCAGGTCGGTGAGTTTGCCAGTATGCGGGACGAACAGGCCAGAAGCCTCGATGCGTGGCTGATCCCAAACAAACTGCCGGACAAAAGGCGATAAAGCAGAAAACCATCATGCGCTGCCGCGCATGAATACAGACACAGAAAGCCACGTCCTTCGGACGTGGTTCGCCTGTTCCGGTCCCGCTTAACGCCTGCGGGCCCGCGACATCAGCTTCATTTTCTCTTTCTCAAACTCAGCCCCTCAATGGCCAGTTCAAGTAGAAGGGGGATTTTTGCGGATTTTTCATAACGTTTATAGGTTCGCAGCCCTATATCCAGCTCTTCCGCCGCTCTTTGCTGATCCCATTCGTGTCCTCGCCGCCAGAGCCTGAGTTCAAATCCGGTCATTCAGAACCTCAAAAAGTGCCGATATGGCACTTTCAGAATAATGAAAATTTGTTCTCCGATCATCCTTTTTGGTGTGAAGGGGGTGGCCCGGGCGTCCGGGCGGGCTGTCATGCTACGCACAGAGCCAGCAAGCTGTCTCTGCCCGGGCCCAGAAGCGGGCCAGCGGGTTTCCATCCCTGACGCGACTTAAAGATCAAGGACAGAATCTTGACTGGATGAGCGGGTAGAGCGCGCCGACATTAATGATATTTATTGCCATCAAAAATTGAAATAATCAGTTGTATTTAAGGAGTTTTTTCTATTATTTAGTTTATCAATTGCTTTGATGTACTGTCGCCTTACAAGAACATCAATTCCCAATTTTAATGCATCTAAAGCAACAGTTTCTGGCAATTGTTTAAACTCAAGAATTTTTCTGATACTCAAACTGCACCAACCATCTTTTGATAAACCATTACAATTGTTGATAAGAATAATGATCTCTTTGTCTGTTAATTCCACCTGAATAAAATCAAGAGAAAAATTAAATATGCTTGAAAATAAACTTGGGTGATGATCTGATGCATCAAAGAGAAATTTTGTTTTTTCAATGTCATAGCTTTCTCTTTTACTGGCTTTGAATATAGTCACTTTAGCGCGGATGTGAATGTCGTCAAAAAAAGCATCTTTTACCGTGACGGGTATTGTGTAGTTATCTATTGTTATGCCATCAGATAAAGAGAGAAATTCTTCTATTGCAGGAATAAACCCATACTCATTATAATTATAATAGTCTAATTCCTCCAGGAAAAATAATGCATTATGGAATGTGCTATAAAAGCGATAATCGTTGAAGCATTTTTTGTAAAATGCTATTTTTTTATCATGGTGTAGTGATTTGATAAATGATGCAGCAAAAAATTCTTGAATTGACTTATGGACAAAACGATATTCATTAAAGCCATCTTCAATGATTAAATTAGTAATAGAAGATAGCTCCTTCGCAGCCTTTTCAGCTATGGAATGACTTTCATTTATATACTTAAGTGAGGTCGAAACAAAATTGATTAACTTTTCATGACTGAATCCATTTAGACCGTCTTGTAAAGAAATAAAACATAAGCAGTCGAAAAGTTCTCTGTAGACATGTCTGTTATCATTCCAGTGGCGTTCTCTGTACACTTTACCCTTTATGTTGTCATGTCTGTGAAATACAGTGTCAAAAATATTAGAGTAAAATTGAGATAAAGTATTTGGGATATCTTCACCCAAATTATAGCTGATGCAAAACAATATAACTAAAATAGGGGATTTTAAGATTGAATCGTTGCTTGAGTGTAAGGGACTTCGCTTAAGAGCATCGCATAGTTCATCGCTCTTTTCTTGATCTGATGCTGTTTTGTTTATAATTCCAAAGATTTGATCTTCGGTTAATTCACATACAGAGAATGTTCTAAACTCCGCCAGTGAGTCTATTTCAGTGTCAGGTCTACTTGTACAAATAACATGACAGTTAAATGAGTTGATAAAACGTTTGATTTCATAAAGCAGTTCATTTCTAAATTCAGGCTTAACTTCATCAAAAGCATCAAGGTATATTTTAACATTACTATCTGATAGTAGTTTGTTTAGAGCGTACTCAGATATATTGACACCAAAATGGCTTAGGGATTTTGATATTGATAATTCTAAACTTCCGCCATTATAATTTTTAAGCTCATAAAAAACAGGGAGTCGGCTATATTGCTTTGCATTGTTAGATAATAATTTACGCAACAAAGTTGATTTGCCTTGTCCTGCCAGTCCCTTTATCAATATGGACCTGTCATTGTCCAACGCAGTGAAGTTATTTACTTCCTGTCTTGTCTGTGTTCCTGACTGCCTTATATGGATCGGTATGTAAATATCATCCACGTGAAAAGACTTATCTTGAGAGATCAATGTTTTAATTTCTAATATTTTTTCGCAATACTCTAAATAACGCCCCTTAAACTTCGATATGTCTCTTAGTTCGTATTTTTTGATTAAAAGGTCAAAAATAGATGCTATTGTTTTTTTTGCGACTTCATTAGCGGCTGACGTTAACACTGCTCCAGTAATTGCTACCATAGATACACTCCACTCCATGTTAGTAAATTGCCTCTATTATACCAATAAAGATTAGATCGTGTCTCTTTGGGCTGCTTCCCTGAAGAGTATCCGCTGTATTTTGCCTGGCAACATAATTTCCATTACTGCCGCAACATCAAGGGCAGCTTGCAGCATCCCGGGGGGATGCGCCGCCAGGACGCGCCGCAGTCGGCGCTCACTGCACGATGCCAGAAGCGGCATCGCGTAAGGCGCGGACGGCCGAAAAGGCTGGCCGTCCGCCTGTCCTCCTTCCGCATTTTCATCTGCCTTACCCCGGCTCAGGCCCTTTCTCCGGGGGCTGAAGACACCACAACCCGAAACCGGCGTACAGGTAAGGCTGAAGCCCGGTCACAAAAACTTTTCCAGGTAAAACTT
>DASXML010000084.1:0-59814 GCA_036495715.1 Scandinavium sp. | reverse complement strand
GTGGTTGCGGTGTCAGCATTGGTGACTACGTTGGTATTGGTTTCGTCCGTCTGGGCGGACTGAACGTTCAGCATGGCATTGCTGCCTGCCGGTGAAGTACTACAGGTTGAGATATCAGGGACCAGTGCAATGTCAACCGGGTTACCAAATGAACCAACGGCGGTAGCATCGGTAGCCTGCCATACACCCAGGTCGACGACGGCGGTTGGCGAGGTGACACCGTTAACAACTACGTTCATATTACAGGTCGAAGAAGAGATAGCACCGGTGAACGTAATAACACCGGTATTTGCTGACGCTGAACCCATTGTTCCAGCGGCTAACAGAGTAGAAAGAGAAATTGCGATAAAATGACGATTCATAGTGAACTCCGAATATATATTTTAATAACTTTGAAAAAAGCATGTTGAAATACAGCGGCATTAACTTTCTTATAACAATGAAAGAGACCACTGCATACCAGTCGATGTAGATGACAGTTAATAACTAATGAAATGTCCTCCGTGAATAACACGATAAGATTTGCCTTAATGTGGCATAAGATTTGTCTTAATGCGGCGTTCTTGTCCCTACACTTTATGTCCGTATGCCTGCGCTATGCAAGGCTTCGAAATGCTAGCTAATTAATGTCGTTATAGTTATGAATTGCAGTTAAAGAGTCTAAGAAAAATGAAAATAGTGGCATTATAAACCATTTGTAGTGATTGCCAGTTTCTTTGCCTTGCTAAAAATCTAAAATTAAACAATGAAAATAAAGCACTTTATTTTCATTGTTATAAAGATGATTACGCTGCAGAGTGACACATTAGAATGGTGTTATTTTCATGTTCATAACAGGTTATTACATTTTGCAACAACAAGAAAATCAGGTAACTAATTGAATTTAATTGAGTTATTATAGACACGCCTCCAATGCTTGCTTGTTATTCGAACAACCATAACAAGTCATTAGTTTCTATAAAAACTGAAACACTTATCATGTCTTGTGCTTGATTAACGTGTATCGTGCTTGCTTTCCATGGCTGTATATTATCTGACCAATATTATATCTGAAAGAAAAATGGTCGTAATAAGACCATGAACTAAATTAAGACCTTTCATACAAAGGTGTTTTGCAACCCAAACACGAAAAACGTTGAAACAATAATATCCAATTTAATTCTGCTAATACAATGACTTACTTCTTAATAAGAAGTTTTAAAGAAGGTTTTGGTTTTTATTGTGTATTGTATTTGTTCTGTACCGATCGGTGGTGAATTCCGTCGTACTTCAGAAAGATGATCCGTGCATATACGAAAATGCGAGAGGACAGTTAGTGCAGAAAATGGCAAACTGGTAGAGATTTCGATGTCAGTATTATACTGGTCGAGCATAAGGACTGTGGCAGTTTAGGACGCGCCGAAACCACATATGGCCCTGAACCAGAAAAATATCGGAGCTTGTGCTAACAGGCTAACAGATCTCGTTTCACTGTCTTAGCCGCAGCGGAAATGATGTAATACTGAACGCGTGCTAACTGAGATGATTCGAGTTACGATTTATCAGGACTGCGATTCAGCAATTGCTCATGGACACCGAGTTCTCAAGGGTAGTTTCCAGCAATGATACGCGGTGTATCCTGTGCATTGATAATGATTAAAGCATTATCCTAAGGCAGAACTGAAGCCCTAATGTCCTTTTATATTACCGTGGTATATTTCATCTTTAAATGAAAATGGTTATTTTAAAAAGTAAAATGTAGTTTTTTTTGGGATTTTGAGATTTTTCATCAGACATTATGTGTATTGCTTTGTTTTTTCGTGATATAAATATAATCGCTTACTGTAGGGAAGGTGACGATGGCACCGTTTAGCGGGTTATAGATTGTTCTGAGACGTAATTGTGCAATGATTTATTAAGATTACTTAGGTGGTTTAGATGTATGCCGTCGCAAATCATGAGTTAATTTTAATTATTAAAAACCACTTTTTTAAATTTAGAAGCAAACATCATTCAAAAATGAAATATGATGTTGGCGGTTCTGGTGATTGATAAACAATGGCTATCCAGGTTGAACCCATACTTCACAACAATATAAACATAACTTCTCTTATCGTTGATCTTGACCCCGAATATGATCCAGCCATAATCAGGAATAACCTGTGCCCACTTTTCTTCATGCAAGCAAGGCGATAAACCACCATTGTTTGTATGCGGGCGGTAAACGTTGTAATAACCATTTATCCACTGGTTTATATCGTGTACCACATGGCTAAAATCACCATAACCACCTTTCGGAAGCCATTCACTTTTAAGGCTGCGAAAAACTCTTTTCATCGGTGAATTATCCAGGCCATTCCCTCTGTGACTCATACTTTGTATAACACCATACCTGCATCAATTTTCGCACCAGCCACCGGCCTGCATCAATGCCACTCTGGCACAGCATCTGGCTGAGTGGCCACGACTGAGAGCGTGAAATGCTCTTATCCGGCTTCGTAATTCAATTCTTTGCACATCAACGGGACGCTTCATCTGAGTGTAATAAACTTTCCGGGGATTTCGCTCATCAGCACGTCAGCCTGCTTTAGTATTTCTTTTTCCATCTCAAGGTGCTTTATCTGTGCTTTAAGTTGCTAAATTTCAAGTTGTTCAGGCGTAATAGCAGTGCCAACAGGTTCAACGCCGAGAAGTTCTTGCTTATACAGCCGTATCCATTTGCGCAAAGGGTCAGGGTTGAGTTCGAGTGCCTGCGCGACTTCTCGAACATCTCGCTGGTATTTAACAACCTGTTCGATAGCTTAGAGTTTGAACTCCGGGGAAAATGTGTGTTTAGTCCGACGAGTTTTGAGCATGGATTACCTCACGTTCACTGTTTTCACATTAACAGGATTTCGAGGTGTCCTGAATGACTGATCCACTACAACTCAAAATGGTCTGCAAGTTCGGGTGTATCCGGTGTGCGAAAAAGCATCCCATCAACGGCGAACAACCGTAGCCCGTGCCAGAGGTCATCCTTATCTTCCTGTTGAGTCCAGTGTCCAGCTGTCAGCGTGAAGCGTTCCTGAAGCGGTTCATCGCTGAGCCTCCGGCGGGCCTGGGCGATGGAACTGGCCGCGAGAGTCTCACCTTCCTGCGAACTCAGGACGAGGTCGAGTTTTGTCACGACATCAGCGATGGAACGGTCGCGGTAGGTCTATGCCGACAATCAGCCAGACCACGAGTTCTGCGAGGGCTTACGTTTATGGATACTGGCTTTATTGGTGGAATCAAGCACCTGAGCAATCCACTCAAGGGGAATGGCATGCTGAAAACAGGAAAGTGAAGCGGGTTCAGCCCAGGTCTGGGTATCATCAAGCCAGGTTGAAAGCATAAAAAAGCCTCATCAGAAAATGATGAGGCTATTGTCGTATACCCGTCGGATCGTTCAACCGATCATTTTGCTTAACCGATCGGTGTTAGCCCGCAGGCGGTTTTTTTACGCTTTGCAGCTTAGTCTACAGACTGTGGACGCGTCGGACCGGCGGTTGCCGTGTGCGTGGCGCTATGCCCACCGGCAGAACCTTTACCGTCGAATTCAAATTCCGGACGAACCCAGTCGCTGTTACGCGGCGCTTCTGCAACATAGTCCGGAGCAGGTGCACGCGTCATTGGCGCAGTCGCATGCTTGCGAGCAGCGATGGCTGGCTTCTCAGCGACAACCGGTTTCACTGACGCTTCAACGACAGGAGCAACAGGCGCAACCGGAGCTGGCTGAACCACGGGTTGTTCAGCGGCAACCGCGTGTTCCACTTCCTCGACAACAGCCGGGGTCGCTTCTTCTGCGGTCACTTCCGCCACAACGGCATCCGCTTGTGCAATCACCTGTGGTTCTTCATTCACTGGCGCCATAATCACTTCAGGGTGTGAGGTTTCAATAACCGGAGCCTGAGGTGCAGTCTGAGCAGTAACGGGCTCTACCACCACGACAGGTTCAACGATTGGCGTCTGTGCAACGGCTTGAACCGGAGCGACTTCAATCACTGGCTGAACAACGTCTTGCTCGCGCGTTGCTTCGACGTGGGTCTCATGCGAACGTGCTACCGGATAGGTGATCCACACTTTACCTGACGCCATTTCCGGCGATGCGCAGGCAATAGCCATTGGCATCGGGGACTGAGTCGGGTAACGCTCGTCACGGTAACGACGACGACGCTGACCACTCACGCGCAGATGGCGTGGTGAACGACGCGAACGGCGTGGCATACCTGCGGCTTCGCGGCCATCGGTGTTTTCATCTTCCGCTGGTGCGTCGATAACCGCTGGCAGGTCAACTTTTGCAAGTTCAGTGTGTTTAGCTGGAGCAGTTTCAACGGATGCTGCAGCAACGGCAGCGGCTTCAGCAGCAGCGGCGATATCGGCGGCGGATTCAACACGAACTTTCTGCGACAGGTTACGCGGCTTGCGACGCGGCATCACCTGAACGCGTTCTTCCTGCTCGGTTTCCTGAGCGGGTTGTTCTTCGCTTGTCTGGACTTTAACTTCCGGTGCTGCCTGACGCTTGTCGTCGTTACGACGACGATTACGTTCACGACGTGGCTGCTGCTCGTCACGGGATTTCGCTTTATCGGCGTCTTCCACGACGTTCGGCTGACGCGCTTCACGGGTTTCTACGTTCTGCTGCGGTTTTTCACGACGGTTGCGACGATTATCTTCGCGACCTTCGTTATTTTCACCACGGTTATCGCGGTCACCACGCTCGTTACGCTCACCACGGTTATCGCGATTGTCACGACGATCGTTGCGATCACGATCATTACGATCGCGACGGTTAGGTTGGCGTGAACGACGACGATCTTGCGGACGCTCAGGCTTATCTTCTTTCTTCACCGGCTCAGGCTCGGCCACAACCGGCGCTTCGCTGCTGAACATTGATTTCAGAGCAGAGACAATGCGGGAAATCAGACCCGGTGCTGCAGCAGTTGCTGCGCTTGGTGCTGCTTTCTGCGGTGCCGTTACTTTAGCGGTTTCTTCGGTCGGCGCAGGCGGTGCATCTGGCATCACGAACGTTGCCAGAGCAGGCTGCTCAGGACGTTTACGCTCAGCAGGTTCTTCTTCAGACGGCAGCGCCATTTCTTCTTCGTGCAGCTTCGGCAGCAGGTAGCTCAGAGTATTTGTTTCTTCGCCTTTGCGAACGCGCAGCACGGAATAGTGCGGTGTTTCCATCTGGTCATTAGGAACAACGATACAACGTACGCCGTCCTGACGGTTTTCGATGGCGCTGATCGCCGCACGTTTTTCGTTCAGGAGATAAGACGCAACCTGGACTGGAACAATCGCGTGAACGGCCTGGGTGTTCTCTTTCAGCGCTTCTTCTTCAATCAGACGCAGAATGGAAAGGGCCAGTGATTCGTTATCGCGAATGGTGCCAGTACCGGTACAGCGTGGGCACACGTGATGGCTGGATTCACCCAGTGACGGGCTCAGACGCTGACGTGACATTTCCAGAAGGCCGAAACGAGAGATATGGCTAATCTGGATGCGAGCACGATCCTGACGAACAGCTTCGCGCAGACGGTTTTCAACCGCGCGTTGGTGACGAACCGGGGTCATGTCGATGAAGTCGATAACGATCAGGCCGCCGAGGTCACGTAAACGCAGCTGACGTGCAATTTCATCCGCCGCTTCAAGGTTAGTGTTGAAGGCGGTTTCTTCGATATCACCGCCGCGAGTTGCGCGTGCGGAGTTGATATCAATGGCGGTCAGTGCTTCGGTGCTATCGATAACAATAGAGCCGCCTGACGGCAAACGCACTTCACGCTGGAACGCAGATTCAATCTGCGATTCAATTTGATAGTGGCTGAACAGCGGAATTTCACCGGTGTAGAGCTTGATTTTGCTGCTGAAATCCGGACGACCCAGCGCAGAGATATGCTGGCGAGCCAGCTCCAGCACTTTCGGGTTATCGATAAGAATTTCACCGATGTCCTGACGCAGATAATCACGGAAGGCACGTACGATGACGTTGCTTTCTTGATGGATCAGGAAGGGTGCAGAGCGGCTTTCAGAGGCTTTCTGAATCGCTTCCCAGTGCTTCAGACGGAAGCTCAAGTCCCACTGCAGTGCCTCGGCAGATTTGCCTACGCCTGCGGTGCGCACAATCAGGCCCATGCCATCAGGCAATTGCAGGCTGGAGAGTGCTTCTTTCAGCTCGGTACGATCGTCACCTTCGATGCGGCGAGAAATACCACCGGCACGTGGGTTATTCGGCATCAGAACCAGATAGCTGCCTGCCAGACTGATAAAGGTAGTCAGTGCAGCGCCTTTGTTGCCGCGCTCTTCTTTATCGATCTGAACAATGACTTCTTGACCTTCACGCAAAACATCTTTGATGTTCGGACGGCCATGCGCATTGTAATTAGCAGGGAAATATTCGCGGGCGATTTCTTTCAGGGGAAGGAAACCATGACGCTCAGCACCGTAATCTACGAATGCGGCTTCAAGGCTAGGTTCGATACGGGTAATTTTGCCTTTGTAGATGTTCGCTTTTTTCTGTTCGTGTCCTGGGCTTTCAATATCCAGATCGTACAGACGCTGCCCATCAACGAGGGCGACACGCAACTCTTCTTGCTGAGTGGCGTTGATTAACATTCTTTTCATCGTAACTTACTCATTATTCTTGCATTGACGACTAAGCTACGGGCAGAGTTTTCCTTGCCGGGGGTAAACCGATGGCCTCGTGTCTGTTCACGTCGCCAACCTCACGGTTGTCGCTCGCTTAAGAGGCGCAGAGTGTCGGTAGCCTGCGTTTCAAACGGAACCGCAGCGCAATTATTCAGGGGAACAGCCTGGGAATCATTCTCCAGGGGAGGTTCCTTCTATACTCATTCTTTTCAAGTCGCAGATTCGTTGGCATCATCTGCGTAACCTGTCATCTACTCCTGGAGTAGTGCCTGGAGAACCCAGATTTGCCACTTTTCTGCGGCTTGAAATATAGAGTATCAACCGGTAAGGACTGCAACCCGCAGCCCGCTAACTGTCTGAAAGATAAATACGTCTTACGCCATTGCTGCATAAAAGATCGTTCAGACAAAATTGGTCTTTCCGCTAACAACTTGTACACACAAAGCTCGACACGGAAAACTGCATCATTATTCCCTGCTAACCTTGTTATAGCAAGATGACTTTTACCATTTATCACCCGGTTACTCACAGTTTTTTCACTTTCTCGAACTGATTGTTCTAATAACCAGCAATTCGTTGAGTGAGATTAAAAATGAGTAGCCCAGCGAAGTTAATATAAGCACAGAAAAAGGAGTGGCGCGAATGCCTGTGCCTCTTTAGAATCGCCCCCCATGAAAACTGAGACACCGACCGTAAAAATGGTTGCCATTGCCGAAGATGAAGCAGGGCAACGAATAGACAACTTTTTACGCACCCAGCTTAAAGGTGTGCCGAAAAGTATGATTTACCGCATCCTGCGTAAAGGCGAAGTTCGCGTGAATAAAAAACGCGTTAAGCCGGAATATAAACTGGAAGCGGGCGATGAAATTCGCATTCCGCCAGTGCGTGTCGCCGAGCGTGAAGAAGACGTCGTTTCACCACATTTGCAGAAAGTGGCGGCGCTGAGCGACGTTATCCTTTATGAAGATGATCATATTTTGGTGCTGAATAAACCATCCGGTACAGCGGTACATGGCGGCAGTGGGTTGAGCTTCGGCGTTATCGAAGGTTTGCGTGCATTACGTCCAGAAGCGCGTTTTCTGGAGTTAGTGCATCGTCTTGACCGCGATACATCGGGCGTCTTACTGGTGGCGAAAAAACGTTCAGCGCTGCGTTCCCTGCATGAACAGCTGCGCGAAAAAGGCATGCAAAAAGATTATTTAGCGCTGGTGCGTGGACAGTGGCAGTCGCACACCAAAGTGGTGCAGGCTCCGCTGCTGAAAAATATTTTGCAAAGCGGCGAACGTATTGTCCGTGTGAGTCAGGAAGGGAAACCGTCTGAAACACGCTTCAAGGTTGAGGAGCGTTTTACTCACGCCACTCTGGTGCGCTGTAGCCCGGTCACCGGACGCACGCACCAGATTCGTGTGCATACGCTGCACGCGGGCCACCCTATTGCGTTTGATGACCGTTACGGCGATCGTGAATTTGACAAACAGCTCGCTGGAACCGGTCTTAATCGTCTGTTCCTGCATGCGGCCGCGCTCAAATTTACCCATCCCGGCACGGGCGAAACGCTGCGTATCGAAGCGCCGCTGGATAATCAGTTGAAGCGTTGTTTGCAGATATTACGCAGCCAGAAATAGCATACAGAAATGCTCAAAAACGCCCCTTCTGGGGCGTTTTGCTTTTTAGCGTAACAGTGGGTTGTACTGCTCGTGCCGCAGCATTTTGCACAGCGCAATGAGTGGCAGACCCACCAGCGTATTCGGGTCACGTCCTTCCAGTCGTTCAAACAGCGTTATCCCCAAGCCTTCGCTTTTGAAACTGCCCGCGCAGTTGAGTGGCTGCTCTTTTTGAACGTAATGACTGATCTCGGCGTCGGTAAGATGACGGAAATGCACATCGAAAGGTTCGCACTCGGTCTGCAAATGACCATTAGCGCTGTTGTAAACGGCAAGGCCGGTATAAAACGTGACGACGTGTCCACTCGCCGCACGCAGTTGCAGGCACGCATTTTCTTCTGTGTGCGGTTTGCCGGTAATTTCCCCACCCAGGACACAAACTTGATCGGAGCCAATGATCAAATGCTGAGGGAAGCGTTTAGCCAACGCCTTTGCTTTTGCCTGAGCCAGCCTAAGGACGAGCTGGCGTGGCGATTCACCGGGAAGGGCGAGCTCATCCACCTCAGGCGCTGCGCATTCAAAGGGGATATCAAGCTTGTTGAGCAGCTCACGGCGATAGGGTGAAGTAGAAGCAAGAACAAGTTGCAGCATAATTTTTTTAATAGACTCTGGTGATTCGGATTGCGACATTTTAAACTACACGCCGCAATGTGTGCGAATAATTGGCAAAAGGCTCCTGCGGGTGCCTTTTTCTTTGACTCTATGACGTTACAAAGTTAATATGCGCGCCCTATGCAAAAGGTAAAATTACCCCTGACTCTTGATCCGGTTCGCACCGCTCAAAAACGCCTCGATTACTTGGGTGTCTACACCCCGGAACAGGTAGAGCGTCTTACCGAGTTTGTAGTCAGTGTGGACAGCGACGTGGAATGCGATATGACATTCGCCATCGACAATCAGCGTCTCGCCGTTATTAAAGGCGATGCAAAGGTTGCGGTGACTCTCGAATGCCAGCGCTGCGGGAAACCGTTCCCACATGCGGTCTACACAACGTATTGTTTTAGCCCGATCAAAAATGATGAACAGGCTGAAGCACTCCCGGAAGCGTATGAACCAATTCAGGTCAACGAATTTGGTGAAATCGACCTGCGGGCTTTAGTAGAGGATGAAATCATTCTCTCTTTACCTGTAGTTCCGGTGCATGATTCTGAACACTGTGAAGTGTCCGACGCGGACATGGTATTTGGTGAATTGCCTGAAGATGCGCAAAAGCCGAATCCATTTGCCGTATTAGCCAGCTTAAAGCGTAAGTAATTGAGGAGTAAGGTCCATGGCCGTACAACAGAATAAACCAACCCGTTCCAAACGTGGCATGCGTCGTTCCCATGACGCGCTGACTGCAGTTACCAGCCTGTCTATTGATAAGACTTCTGGTGAACAACACCTGCGTCACCACATGACTGCCGACGGTTTCTACCGCGGTCGCAAGGTTATCGCTAAGTAATCACGCGCAAGCGTGATGAAGCTTAGTGAGGATTTCCCCGCGTAAGCGGGGAGACACCAAGCCGAGCGGCGACGAAACCTTGACACGTCTGACCTTAGCGTTAGATGTCATGGGGGGCGATTTTGGCCCTTCCGTGACGGTGCCTGCAGCACTGCAGGCACTGCACGCTAACCCACAACTCTCACTTCTTCTCGTCGGTGACACCGACATCATTACGCCATTACTCGCCAAAGCTGATTTCGAACAACGTTCACGTCTGCAGATGATCCCTGCCCAGTCAGTTATTGCCAGTGATGCTCGTCCCGCTCAGGCTATTCGCAATAGCCGTGGGACCTCCATGCGCATTGCGCTGGAGTTGGTGAAAGAAGGAAGGGCGCAGGCCTGTGTCAGTGCCGGAAATACCGGGGCGCTGATGGGGCTCGCAAAATTATTGCTCAAACCGATTGAGGGGATTGAGCGTCCGGCGTTGATGACAATTTTACCGCATCAGCAAAAGGGCAAAACCGTGGTGCTTGATTTAGGCGCTAACGTCGATTGTGACAGCACCATGCTGGTGCAATTCGCGGTGATGGGCGCGGTGATGGCCGAAGAGGTTGTCGGCATCACCAAACCTCGCGTTGCGCTGCTCAATATCGGTGAAGAAGAGAACAAAGGGCATGAGAGCATTCGTGATGCGTCGGCGATGCTAAAAAATGTTTCTTCCATCAACTATATTGGTTATCTCGAAGCCAACGAATTACTGACCGGTAAAACGGATGTATTAGTTTGTGACGGTTTTACCGGAAATGTCACATTGAAAACCATGGAAGGCGTTGCCAGAATGTTTCTCTCGCTGCTGAAATCGCAGGGAGAGGGTAAAAAGCGGCCGTGGTGGCTGAAAATTTTGAAACATTGGTTACAAAAAAGCCTCTCACGGCGATTCAGTCACCTCAACCCCGACCAGTATAATGGCGCCTGTCTGTTAGGATTGCGCGGCACGGTGATTAAGAGTCATGGTGCAGCCAATCAGCGCGCGTTTAGCGTAGCGATTGAACAGGCAGTGCAGGCGGTGCAGCGTGAGGTCCCACAGCGGATCGCCGCTCGCCTCGAATCTGTATTACCACCAAAAGACTGAGCGTACATGTATACGAAGATTATAGGTACTGGCAGCTATCTGCCTGAACAAGTGCGTACGAATGCTGACCTGGAAAAAATGGTAGATACGTCTGACGAGTGGATTGTCACACGCACAGGTATCCGTGAGCGTCGTATTGCCGCGCCAGATGAATCTGTCTCCACAATGGGCTTCGAAGCCGCGAAACGCGCGCTGGAAATGGCTAACATTGATGCTGAACAGATTGGCCTTATTGTGGTAGCGACAACCTCAGCGACCCATGCTTTCCCAAGCGCTGCTTGCCAGATCCAGTCTATGCTGGGCATTAAAGGTTGTCCGGCATTTGACGTCGCCGCCGCCTGCGCCGGTTTCACTTATGCGTTAAGCATTGCGGATATGTACGTAAAATCTGGTGCAGTGAAAAACGCGCTGGTGATCGGCGCTGACGTGCTGGCGCGCACCTGCGACCCAACCGATCGTGGCACCATCATTATTTTTGGTGACGGCGCAGGCGCTGTGGTTCTGGGGGCTTCCGAGCAACCGGGTATTATTTCCACGCATCTGCATGCAGATGGTAACTATGGTGCATTGCTCACCTTGCCGAATGCCGATCGTGTTCACCCCGAAAATAGCATTCACCTGACAATGGCAGGGAATGAAGTGTTTAAAGTTGCGGTGAGAGAGCTGGCTAACATCGTTGAAGAGACGCTGGCCGCAAACAATCTTGACCGTTCGCAACTGGACTGGCTGGTTCCGCACCAGGCTAACCTGCGTATTATCAGCGCGACGGCGAAAAAGCTCGGTATGTCGATGGATAATGTCGTGGTCACTCTCGACCGCCATGGCAATACCTCAGCCGCTTCTGTACCTTGCGCACTGGATGAAGCCGTGCGTGATGGTCGAATTAAAGCCGGTCAATTGGTGCTGCTCGAAGCCTTTGGCGGCGGGTTCACCTGGGGTTCCGCGCTGGTTCGTTTCTAATTAAGGATTACAAGATGACGCAATTTGCATTTGTGTTCCCGGGGCAGGGTTCTCAGGCCGTAGGCATGCTGGCTGAACTGTCTGCGACTTATCCGGTTATCGAAGAAACTTTTGCTGAGGCTTCTGCCGCGCTGGGTTACGATCTGTGGGCATTGACTCAACAGGGCCCGGCTGAAGAACTGAACAAAACCTGGCAAACGCAGCCTGCGCTGCTGACCGCTTCCGTTGCGCTGTATCGCGTGTGGCAACAGCAGGGCGGTAAAGCGCCTGTGCTGCTGGCCGGTCATAGTCTGGGTGAGTATTCGGCTCTGGTGTGTGCAGGCGTTATCGCCTTCGCAGACGCGGTGCGTCTGGTTGAACTGCGTGGTAAATTCATGCAGGAAGCGGTTCCGGAAGGCACAGGCGGCATGTCTGCTATCATTGGTCTGGACGATGCCTCTATCGCTAAAGCCTGCGAAGAATCTGCTGAAGGACAGGTGGTTTCTCCGGTGAACTTTAACTCGCCAGGACAGGTCGTTATCGCCGGGCATAAAGAAGCCGTTGAACGCGCGGGCGCTGCGTGTAAAGCTGCAGGCGCCAAACGTGCGCTGCCACTGCCTGTCAGTGTTCCATCTCACTGCGCGTTGATGAAACCTGCCGCTGAGAAGCTGGCTGCTGAACTGGCAAATATCACGTTTAACGCACCGCAGACGCCGGTTATTAATAATGTCGATGTGAAGTGTGAAACCGCCGCAGACGCTATTCGCGATGCGCTGGTTCGTCAGCTATATAGCCCGGTACAGTGGACCAAAACCGTTGAGTTTATGGCTTCCCAGGGCGTTGAGCACCTGTATGAAGTTGGCCCGGGTAAAGTCCTCACCGGCCTGACAAAACGTATTGTTGACACCCTGACTGCTTCGGCCATTAACGAGCCGGCGGCGATGTCAGCGGCGCTTGAGCAATAAAAAGAGGAAAAACAAAACCATGAGTTTTGAAGGAAAAGTTGCACTGGTTACGGGTGCAAGCCGCGGCATTGGTCGCGCTATCGCTGAAACACTCGTTGCCCGTGGCGCGAAAGTTGTCGGTACAGCTACCAGCGAAAGCGGTGCGCAGGCCATCAGTGATTATTTAGGTGCTAACGGTAAAGGTCTGATGTTGAATGTGACCGACCCAGCATCTATCGAATCTGTTCTGGGAAATATTCGTGCAGAGTTTGGTGAAGTGGATATTCTGGTTAATAATGCCGGGATTACTCGTGATAACCTGTTAATGCGAATGAAAGATGATGAGTGGAACGATATTCTCGAAACCAACTTGTCATCAGTTTTCCGTCTGTCAAAAGCGGTAATGCGAGCTATGATGAAGAAGCGTCATGGTCGTATTATCACTATCGGTTCTGTGGTGGGTACCATGGGAAATGCTGGTCAGGCCAACTACGCTGCGGCGAAGGCAGGTTTGATTGGTTTCAGTAAATCGCTGGCACGTGAAGTTGCGTCTCGCGGTATTACTGTGAACGTTGTTGCTCCGGGCTTTATTGAAACGGACATGACGCGTGCGCTGTCAGACGATCAGCGCGCGGGTATTCTGGCGCAAGTTCCAGCGGGTCGCCTTGGCGATGCAAAAGAAATCGCGAGTGCGGTTGCATTCTTAGCTTCTGACGAAGCAGGTTACATCTCTGGTGAAACCCTGCACGTCAACGGCGGAATGTACATGGTCTGACCGTAGTTTGCACAAAATGCTCAGGATCCGCACAGTCTGTGCGCTTCTGAGTAATAATTCGTGCAAAATGATTTGCGTTATTGGGGCAAACACCCTCAAAATAGCGTAAAATCGTGGTATGACCTGCCGGGATTTAGTTGCAAATTTTTCAACATTTTATACACTACGAAAACCATCGCGAAAGCGAGTTTTGATAGGAAATTTAAGAGTATGAGCACTATCGAAGAACGCGTTAAGAAAATTATCGGCGAACAGCTGGGCGTTAAGCAGGAAGAAGTTACCAACAATGCTTCCTTCGTTGAAGACCTGGGCGCTGATTCTCTTGACACCGTTGAGCTGGTAATGGCTCTGGAAGAAGAGTTTGATACTGAGATTCCGGACGAAGAAGCTGAGAAAATCACCACCGTTCAGGCTGCCATTGATTACATCAACGGTCACCAGGCGTAAGTGAACATCTCCAGGCGGTCATTCGACCGCCTGAGTTTTATCTTTTAGTCCCACATCTCTCTTTTTTATCCCTCCCTGGAGGACAAGCGTGTCTAAGCGTCGTGTAGTTGTGACCGGACTTGGCATGTTGTCTCCTGTCGGCAATACCGTAGAGTCTACCTGGAAAGCTCTCCTTGCCGGTCAGAGCGGCATCAGCCTAATCGACCATTTCGATACTACCGCCTATGCAACGAAATTTGCTGGCTTAGTAAAGGATTTTAACTGTGAAGACATCATCTCGCGTAAAGAACAGCGCAAGATGGATGCTTTCATCCAATATGGAATTGTTGCAGGCTGGCAGGCCATGCAGGATTCTGGCCTTGAAGTGACGGAAGAGAACGCGACACGTATCGGAGCTGCAATTGGCTCTGGCATTGGCGGTCTTGGCCTCATCGAAGAAAACCACAGTTCTCTGGTTAATGGCGGCCCACGCAAGATCAGCCCCTTCTTCGTCCCGTCCACGATTGTTAACATGGTGGCAGGTCACTTGACCATCATGTTTGGTCTTCGCGGCCCTAGCATTTCTATCGCCACGGCGTGCACCTCTGGTGTACACAACATCGGTCATGCGGCACGAATGATTGCCTATAACGATGCTGATGCCATGCTGGCCGGTGGCGCTGAAAAAGCGAGTACCCCACTGGGCGTTGGCGGTTTCGGTGCAGCGCGTGCGCTGTCGACCCGCAATGACAACCCACAGGCTGCAAGCCGTCCATGGGACAAAGATCGTGATGGTTTCGTGCTGGGTGACGGCGCGGGTATCATCATGCTCGAAGAGTACGAACACGCGAAAAAGCGTGGCGCGAAAATCTATGCAGAAGTTGTCGGTTTTGGTATGAGCAGCGATGCCTATCATATGACATCTCCGCCGGAAAACGGCGCGGGTGCTGCACTGGCAATGGTGAATGCTATCCGCGATGCGGGTATCAGTCCGAGCCAGATTAGCTACGTCAACGCACACGGAACCTCCACGCCAGCGGGCGATATCGCCGAAACCCAGGCGGTGAAATCCGTATTTGGCGACGCGTCGAGCCGCATCATGGTGAGCTCCACCAAATCCATGACCGGCCATCTGCTCGGCGCGGCTGGCGCTGTTGAGTCGATTTACTCGATTCTGGCGCTTCGCGATCAGGCTGTTCCGCCAACCATCAACCTGGATAACCCGGAAGATGGCTGCGACCTCGACTTCGTTCCACACGAAGCGCGTCAGGTTAGCGGCATGGAGTACACCTTGTGTAACTCCTTCGGCTTTGGTGGCACCAACGGATCGCTGATCTTTAAAAAGGTTTGACGCTCTGTGTCCGATGAAAAAGGCCTGCCATGCAGGCCTTTTCTTTAAGGTTTCTCCTCTTGAGATTCACCGTTCCCCCTGCCAGACTAACGGGCCACTGATAAGGAGCCGCTATGTTCTTGATTAATGGTGTGGAACAGGATTCGATCGCCGCCAATGATCGCAGTGTCCAGTTTGGCGATGGTTGTTTTACGACAGCCCGCATACGCAACGGCTATCCAGAGTTCTTTGACCAGCATCTTCTGCGATTACAGGCGACCTGTCGTGCCTTAATGATTCCGTTTAGTGAGTGGACAGTTCTTGGACAGGAAATGCTGCAGCTGGCGCAAAAGCATCATGACGGTGTGTTGAAGGTTATTGTGACGCGCGGCAGTGGCGGGCGAGGGTATAGCCCTTCAGCTTGTCAGAGTCCGACTCGGCTCCTTTTCGTTTCGCCCGCTCCAGCTCACTATCTCCGTTGGCAACAGCAGGGCATTACCCTGACGTTAAGCCCTGTTCGTCTTGGGCGTAATCCCATGCTTGCGGGTTTAAAGCACCTTAATCGTCTGGAGCAAGTGCTGGTCCGAACGCATCTGGAACAGACCGACGCAGATGAAGCGCTGGTTCTTGACAGTGACGGGTGGGTTACGGAATGCTGTGCGGCGAATTTATTCTGGCGAGCAGGCGACACCGTTTTTACGCCACGCCTGGATCATGCTGGCGTCAACGGCATTATGCGTCAGCACTGTCTTTCTTTGCTGGCACAAAGTCGTTTTCGTGTTGTCGAAATCAATGCGCGGGATGAGGCGGTTCGCCAGGCTGATGAAGTCCTGGTGTGCAACGCGTTGATGCCCGTCGTTCCCGTTAATCAATTTGCTGACGCTCGCTTTCTTTCACGCGAGTTGTTTGAATTTTTGGCCCCCCTTTGTGAGCAGTCGACTAAGTCATGAAGAAAATGTTTCGGTTTGTCCTCCTGCTGTTAGTGGCGTTTGCGGTTGCCGCAGGCGTCGGAATGTGGAAAGTCCGCGAGCTCGCGAACAGCAAAATCCTGATCAAAGATGAAACCATCTTTACCCTTAAAGCGGGTACGGGCCGTCTGGTGCTGGGTGATTCGCTTTACGCTGAGAAAGTCATTAATCGTCCGCGTGTGTTCCAGTGGTTGCTTCGTGTCGAGCCAGAGTTGTCGCACTTCAAAGCCGGGACCTATCGTTTAACGCCGGGGATGAGCGTGCGTGAGATGCTGCAATTGCTCGCCAGCGGAAAAGAGGCACAGTTCCCCCTGCGCTTTATCGAGGGTATGCGCGTCAGCGATTACCTCAAGCAGCTTCGTGAAGCGCCGTACGTTAAACACACGCTGAAAGATGATGCGTACGCAACGCTCGCAGAAGCGTTGAAACTGGAACACGCAGACTGGGTCGAAGGCTGGTTCTGGCCGGATACCTGGATGTATACCGCCAACACCACCGATTTGCAGATCCTGAAACGCGCCCACCTGAAAATGGTTAACGCTGTGGAAGCCGCGTGGAAAGACAAAGCGGATAACCTGCCATATCAAAACCAAAACCAACTGGTGACGATGGCCTCGATTATAGAGAAAGAGACCGCCGTGGCGGGTGAGCGCGACAAAGTGGCTTCGGTGTTTATCAACCGTCTGCGTATTGGCATGCGCCTGCAAACCGATCCGACGGTTATTTACGGCATGGGCGAGCGCTATAATGGCAAGCTGAACCGCAAAGATCTTGAAACGCCAACGGCGTACAATACCTATGTGATCGCGGGGATGCCGCCAGGACCGATCGCGACACCCGGTGAGGCATCGATCAACGCTGCGGCGCATCCGGCAAAAACGGCGTATCTCTATTTTGTTGCCGACGGCAAAGGCGGGCACACGTTTAATACCAATCTGGCGAGCCACAATCGCTCAGTACAGGATTACCTGAAAGCACTTAAGGAAAAAAATGCGCAGTAAGTATATCGTCATCGAAGGCCTGGAAGGTGCAGGCAAAACCACCGCGCGTAATCTGGTGGTGGAAACCCTCGAGCAGATGGGCGTTCGTGAACTGGTGTTTACCCGCGAACCGGGCGGCACCGTGCTTGCGGAAAAGCTGCGCAGTCTGGTGCTGGATATCAAATCCGTTGGTGATGAAGTCATCACTGACAAGGCTGAAGTCCTGATGTTCTATGCAGCTCGCGTTCAGTTGGTTGACACGGTCATCAAACCGGCACTGGCAGAAGGCAAATGGGTAATTGGCGACAGGCATGACCTGTCGACACAGGCGTATCAAGGCGGTGGTCGCGGCATCGATCAGCATCTTCTGACCACATTGCGTGATGCGGTATTGGGTGATTTCCGCCCGGATCTCACATTGTATCTGGATGTCACCCCGGAAGTGGGTCTGAAACGTGCGCGTGCACGCGGCGATCTAGACCGTATCGAACAAGAGTCCTTTACTTTTTTCCACCGTACCCGCGCCCGTTATCTTGAACTGGCGGCGCAGGATCCCTCTATCCGCACGATTGATGCCACTCAACCGCTGGAAAGCGCAATGCAGGATATTCGCGCTACGCTGACGGCCTGGGTCGCGGAGCAGGGCGCATGAAATGGTATCCGTGGTTGCGCCCGCCGTTTGAACAGCTGGTCAGAAGCTATCAATCAGGACGCGGTCATCATGCGCTATTAGTCCAGGCATTGCCGGGTATGGGCGCGGACGCGCTAGTGTATGCGCTGGTGCGTTTTCAAATGTGCCACACGCCTGACGGGCAGAAAAGCTGTGGAAAATGCCACAGTTGCCAACTGATGCAGGCGGGGACGCACCCGGATTACTACCATTTAGTGCCGGAAAAAGGCAAAAACACCCTTGGCGTCGATGCGGTGCGCGAAATCACAGAGAAACTCTATGAGCACGCTCGTCTGGGGGGGGCCAAAGTGGTATGGGTAAGCAATGCGGCATTGCTGACAGAAGCGGCGGCCAATGCGCTGTTGAAAACGCTGGAGGAACCGCCGGAAAACACATGGTTCTTCCTGCAATGCGAAGAACCCGCGCGTCTGCTGGCCACATTGCGAAGTCGCTGCCGTCATTTCCATTTGGCGCCGCCTGCTGAAAGCTATGGAATGGCATGGCTTGGCAGGGAGGTGACAACGTCACAAGAAAATTTGCTGACGGTATTAAGATTGACGGCGGGCGCACCGGCCGCTGCACTGGAACTGCTGGAAGAATCGCGTTTTGCCCCGCGTCAGCAACTTTGTGCTGCGCTGGATAGTGCGCTGCAAAGCGGAGATTGGCTCTCGTTGCTGCCTGTCCTTAACCATGAGCAGGTAGCGGAGCGCCTTTACTGGCTCTCTTCGCTGCTGCTGGATGCACAGAAATTACAGCAGGGCATTTCCCTGCTGACCAATGTGGATGCATGGACGCTGGTACAACGTGTGGCGAATCACCTTTCCGCTGCACGGCTACAGGCGATGACCCACGATGCCTGTGAATGCCGTGAACAGTTGCTAAACGTCACGGGTCTTAACCGCGAACTGATGCTCAACGATCGTTTATTACGTTGGGAGCACTGGCTGCAAACCGCAAGCCCGCTACCGATTCCCCATCCGTAAGACGTTATCCTTAAGACGTACATTTCTAAGAGAAACATTATGTTTTTAGTCGACTCACACTGCCACCTTGATGGCCTGGATTATCAATCGCTACATAAAAATGTGGACGATGTGCTGGCGAAAGCCGCCGCGCGTGATGTGAAGTTTTGTCTGGCCGTGGCGACAACGTTACCGGGTTACCGTTCAATGCGTGACTTAGTCGGTCAGCGCGATAACGTGGTGTTCTCCTGTGGTGTTCATCCCCTGAATCAGGACGAAACCTTCGATGTAGAAGATTTGCGTCGGATGGCGGCGGAAGAGGGCGTTGTCGCGATGGGCGAGACCGGTCTCGACTATTATTACACGCCGGAAACGAAAGCACGCCAGCAAGTGTCATTTGCTCACCATATCCGCATTGGCCGTGAACTCAACAAGCCGGTTATCGTGCATACCCGTGATGCGCGTGAAGATACGCTGGCGATTCTGCGCGATGAAAAAGTGACGGATTGCGGTGGCGTACTACACTGTTTCACTGAGGACACAGAGACGGCGGGGAAATTACTCGATCTGGGTTTTTATATCTCGTTCTCAGGCATTCTGACCTTCCGTAATGCAGAACAGCTGCGCGAAGCGGCGCGCTACGTACCGTTGGACAGAATTCTGGTAGAAACCGATTCACCGTATCTGGCACCTGTGCCGCATCGCGGGAAAGAGAACCAGCCGGCGATGACACGCGATGTCGCAGAGTACATGGCGGTCCTGAAAGGGGTGTCGCTCGAAAAACTGGCGCAGCAGACTACCGAAAACTTCGCCACACTGTTCCATATAGACCCCGCCCGCCTGCAATCTGCCTGATTCGCCAGCTTATTTTAAAGCTCGTAATTAATAATTAAAGCGAGTAGAGTTCACCGCCGCAAAAGGGGTGGTGAACACGCTTTTTGTAACCAGCAGAAACAACTTTTGTAAAATAGTGCAAGGTTTTCCGCGATTGCTAGCCGAAACGTGACGGCTGTCAAACAAAAATAATCCGAATTATTTTACTCTGCGTAATAAATAAAAGGACACTTAGATGTCCTGTACACGGCGCGGATCTCCCCCCTCGCCAATGCGTGAAAGCGTAAAAAAAGCACAAATACTCAGGAGCACTCTCAATATGTTCAAGAATGCATTTGCTAACCTGCAGAAGGTCGGTAAATCGCTGATGCTGCCAGTATCCGTACTGCCTATCGCAGGTATCCTGCTGGGCGTCGGTTCTGCAAACTTCAGTTGGCTGCCAGCCGTCGTCTCTCATGTTATGGCTGAAGCAGGTGGTTCTGTTTTCGCAAACATGCCGCTGATCTTCGCTATCGGTGTGGCCCTCGGCTTTACCAATAACGATGGCGTATCGGCTCTGGCTTCCGTTGTCGCGTATGGCATCATGGTGAAAACCATGGCTGTGGTTGCGCCTCTGGTCCTGCATTTACCTGCTGAAGAGATCGCAGCGAAACACCTGGCTGATACGGGTGTTCTCGGCGGGATCATCTCCGGTGCGATTGCGGCGTATATGTTCAACCGCTTCTACCGCATCAAGCTGCCTGAGTATCTGGGCTTCTTCGCGGGCAAGCGCTTTGTACCGATTATCTCCGGTCTGGCTGCTATCATCCTCGGCGTTGTACTGTCCTTCGTATGGCCGCCGATTGGTACAGCGATTCAGGACTTCTCCCAATGGGCTGCATACCAGAACCCGGTTGTTGCGTTCGGTATCTACGGCTTCATTGAGCGCTGCTTAGTACCGTTCGGTCTGCACCACATCTGGAACGTTCCTTTCCAGATGCAAATTGGTGAATACACCAACGCGGCAGGTCAGGTCTTCCACGGCGATATCCCACGTTACATGGCAGGCGACCCAACAGCAGGCAAACTGTCTGGCGGCTTCCTGTTCAAAATGTACGGTCTGCCAGCGGCAGCAGTTGCTATCTGGCACTCTGCTAAGCCTGAGAACCGTGCAAAAGTCGGCGGGATCATGATCTCCGCTGCGCTGACTGCGTTCCTGACGGGTATCACCGAACCGATTGAATTCTCATTCATGTTCGTTGCGCCGATCCTTTACGTAATCCACGCAATTCTGGCAGGTCTGGCCTTCCCGATTTGTATTCTGTTGGGTATGCGTGACGGTACGTCGTTCTCTCATGGCCTGATTGACTTTATCGTCCTGAGCGGTAACAGCAGCAAGCTGTGGCTGTTCCCGGTTGTGGGTCTGTGCTACGCGGCGGTGTACTACACCATCTTCCGTGTGCTGATCAAAGCACTGGACCTGAAAACCCCAGGTCGTGAAGATGCAACCGAAGACGCCAAAGGTGCTGTTGCCAGCGGTGAAATGGCGCCAGCGCTGATCGCTGCATTCGGCGGTAAAGAAAACATCACTAACCTCGACGCCTGTATCACGCGTCTGCGAGTCAGCGTTGCCGATGTGGCAAAAGTTGACCAGCCAGGCCTGAAAAAACTGGGTGCGGCAGGTGTGGTTGTTGCAGGTTCCGGCGTTCAGGCCATTTTCGGTACTAAATCCGATAACCTGAAAACCGAAATGGATGAATACATCCGTAACAGCTAAGTCGTGATGTTGGGGAGACTAAGGCAGCCGAATGGCTGCCTTTTTTATTGCCTGTTTGATCAGAAATCGTAGCTGGCAGAGACATTCAGCGGTGCGGCGTACACGAGGTAGGAACCCACGTAGTCGTAATATTCTTTGTCGAACAGGTTATTACGGTGTCCTGATTTTCAGTAAGCCGCCGGATTGCCGGTGCCGCTCATCAAGCCCGTTGCGCCGCGTACCACCTCTATACGGTCATAAATAGCGGTGTCGGTGGCGGTATCACCAAAGTTCCACACTTCGCTGATAGATGTCGGCAAATCGTCATAGGCATCGTTGCTGACGAAGAAACCACGGGAATAGAACACCGTGCGGTCACTGTCCTGAACCTGTGCCGTCACGCCCGTCGTATTGGTCAGCACCTGTCCGATGGTTTGCAGATTTTGATCTTTCATACGCTGTTGGCTGATTACACTGACGGATTGCGGAATATCACGCGGCACCAGCAACAGTTTAGTGCCGGTGGTGGTGGTTTTTACGCTGTAATCCTGCGCCTCTGCATTGGCAGAAACGCTATCGTCAGCGCTTTCAACCACAATGGTCTCTTCCTTGTTAGTTTCTGCGGCATGAACCGTTGTGGGCAGTAAAGCAAAGGCGATACACGCGGCGAGGAGTGACGGTGAGGTGGGCAGTCTTTGCTGCTTATTCCTGGTATCAAAAGTGAAAGACATCGGCAAACCCCTATGTTGGTTGTTGTTATTATTGCGGCTTTATCGCATAGAAGCACAAGTGAGAAGCATGCGCATTCATATTGTCGAGGTAAACAAATGTAAGGTGGCATTTAAAACTTTGTTTCAGTCAGTTCAGAGGGCCGTGAGGGGACGGACTGCTCAAGCAAGCAGCAGAAATCCAGGAATGGTGAAGAAAAAAGAGCGTTCAGGTTGAAAGAGATGAAGTAAGTCGCTCATACTCTTACGTTGTCAGATGACGACCTGCGTCTATACGGTAATTTATAAAAAGGAACAAGCCATGGCAGAAGAAACGATTTTCAGCAAAATCATTCGTCGCGAAATTCCGGCGGATATTGTTTATCAGGATGAACTGGTGACCGCCTTTCGTGACATCTCGCCACAGGCCCCAACGCATATCCTCATTATTCCTAACATGCTGATCCCGACGGTAAATGACGTGACGACGGAACATGAGCTGGCATTAGGGCGCATGATGACGGTTGCTGCAAAAATTGCCGCAGATGAAGGTATCGCTGACGACGGCTATCGCCTGATCGTCAACTGCAATCGCCACGGTGGTCAGGAGGTTTACCATATTCACATGCACCTGCTCGGCGGCCGTTCGTTGGGCCCAATGCTTGCGCATAAAGGATAATCAGATGAAAGGTGGCCGAATTGCCGCGCTACTGGCGGGAATGTTACTCGCGGGCTGTGGATCGCATCCGGAGATCCCGGTGGGTGAACAACAAACGCTGGTCATGGAAGCCAATGTGTTGGCCTCCGGGATCAGCGCCGACAAACCCGAACTCACCACCTCTGAAATTCAGGCGACGGCTTCATCACAGCTTTATAACGAGCGAACTATGCCAGTCACCGTCCATTATCGTTTTTACTGGTATGACGCCAGAGGACTGGAAATGCATCCGCTGGAGGCACCGCGTACGGTGACCATCCCGGGACGGTCTTCGGTCACGCTTTACGGCAGCGCGAACAGTCTGGGTGCGCATAAAGTCCGGCTTTATCTTTATCTTTGAGGGGTAAAAAAGTCATGAACAAATTGAGTCGCTATGCAGTTATCGCGGCAGTTGCGGTTTTCCTGGCGGGTTGTGTGGGGCACCGCGAACAGCCAGCGCCGGTAGAAGAAGCAAAACCAACGCCAGAACAGCCACAAACACCGCCAACGACGGTTCCGGTTGTGCCGACCATTCCTACCCAACCGGGTCCGATTGAAAGCGGCACAGTTCAACCAGAACAGCCTGCTCCGCGTGTCCGTCATTACGACTGGAACGGCGCAGCGCAGCCGCTGGTAGGTAAAATGTTACAGGCTGATGGCGTAACCGCTGGCAGCGTGTTGTTGGTCGACAACGTGAATAACCGGACCAACGGGTCGCTGAACACGTCAGAAGCGACTACGGCGCTGGCGGCGGCGCTGAAAGGCAACAATAAATTTACCCTTGTCTCGCCACAACAGCTGGCGGTCGCCAAACAGCAACTGGGCCTTTCAGCACAGGACAGCCTGGGTTCGCGCAATAAAGCCATGGGTCTGGCGCGTACCGTCGGCGCTCAATATGTGCTTTATTCGAACGCAACGGGCAACGTCAATACACCGACGCTCTCCATGCAGTTGATGACGGTTCAGACCGGTGAGATCCTCTGGTCAGGTAAAGGTGCGGTTGCGCAACAGTAATCTTTCGCGTGATGAATGTCTATCACGCTATTTTCCCGGTTATCAACCTCTGACTCACTCCGCTACGGCGGGGCTGAGCGGCGGAAGTTGTATCATTGAGCGTCAGGGGCATCGTATCGTGCTGCGCAAGCATCATGATCCGTCCGCCCCTGATTTTCATTTTCTGCGTCAATATCGCGCACTCCGCGCACTCCCTTCTACTGTGGCTCCCGCTCCACTCGGTTATTTTCCCGGCTGGATGGCGGTTGAATATCTTGAGGGTGCGATCCCTTCCACACTCCCGGATGCACACGCCACGGCAGCGTTGTTGTATCATCTGCATCGGCAAAAAAACTTTGGCTGGCGGGTGTCATTATTACCGTTGCTTGAACGCTACTGGCAGTTCAGTTGCCCACGACGGCGCACGCTGCTTTGGCGGCGTAAATTGAAACAATTGAGCCTGCAAGGGGAGCCGCAACCGCTGCGGCTGGCCCCGTTGCATATGGATGTTCATGCGGGCAACATTATTGATACGCCAGCAGGGCTAAGGCTGATTGACTGGGAGTATGCCGCCGATGGGGATATCGCCCTCGAATTGGCCGCCGTGTGGACGGAAACGGACCAGCAACAGGCGGCGTTGATCGCGGCGTATGCCCGGGTCGCCCATCTGGATGAAGATGTTTTGGCCCGGCAGATCAAAAAATGGCAGCCGTGGATGCAGATGCTGATGACCACCTGGTATGAATACCGCTGGCAACAGACCGGCGACCAACAATTTATCGCGCTGGCCGATGCAGGCTGGCGTCAGTTTTCGCATAAAGGATAAGAGAGGCAAATGTGGGCCCAGTGATGTTAGATGTTGAAGGGTATGAGTTGGATGCAGAAGAACGGGATATTCTGGCGCATCCCTTGGTTGGCGGACTGATTCTGTTCACCCGCAACTACCACGATCCGGCGCAGTTACGTGAGTTGGTTCGCCAGATCCGCAGCGCCTCAAAAAATCATCTGGTTGTCGCCGTAGACCAGGAAGGCGGTCGCGTGCAGCGTTTCCGCGAAGGGTTTACCCGCTTGCCTGCCGCACAATCGTTCGCCGAGTTACTGGGAATGGAGCAGGGTGGAGAACTGGCGAAAGCGGCGGGCTGGTTAATGGCATGCGAAATGATTGCCATGGATATCGACATCAGCTTCGCACCAGTGCTGGACGTCGGCCACATTAGCGCCGCGATTGGCGAGCGTTCTTATCATGCCGACCCGCATAAAGCGTTGGCGATGGCGCGTCATTTCATTGACGGTATGCATGATGCGGGCATGAAAACCACCGGCAAACACTTCCCGGGCCACGGCGCGGTTACCGCAGATTCTCACAAAGAAACGCCACAGGATCCACGCGCAGAAGCTGATATTCGCGCCAAAGACATGGCGGTATTCCAGACGCTTATCACCGAAAATCGTCTCGATGCGATCATGCCTGCACACGTCATTTACAGTGACGTTGATCCACGTCCGGCCAGCGGTTCAGCGCACTGGTTGAAAACCGTCCTTCGCGGTGAGCTGGGCTTTGACGGCGTAATATTCTCAGACGATCTGTCGATGGAAGGTGCGGCGATTATGGGTAGCTATGCGGAGCGTGGTCAGGCATCGTTGGACGCAGGTTGCGATATGATTCTGGTCTGCAATAATCGTAAAGGTGCGGTCAGCGTGCTGGATAACCTGTCACCGATCAAAGCAGAACGTGTTACGAAATTGTATCATAAAGGTTCATTTACCCGTCAGGAGTTGATGGATTCCGCTCGCTGGAAGACGGTCAGCGCGCAGCTGAATGAACTGCACGAACGCTGGCAGGCCCATAAAGCCGCTCCTTAACCTCCCGAAACGGGATTGGCAGTGTTGTGAGGATGGAATGATAATTTATTTGCACGGTTTCGACTCGAACAGCCCCGGAAATCACGAAAAAGTGCTGCAACTGCAGTTCATTGATCCGGACGTTCGCCTGATAAGCTATAGCACGCGTCACCCGAAACATGACATGCAGCATTTGCTCAAAGAAGTCGACAAGATGTTGCAGTTGAGCGCGGACGATCGTCCCCTCATTTGCGGCGTAGGCCTAGGTGGCTATTGGGCCGAGCGAATCGGCTTCTTGTGTGACATTCGACAGGTCATCTTCAACCCCAATCTGTTCCCGGATGAGAACATGGAAGGCAAGATTGACCGGCCGGAAGAGTATGCGGACATCGGCACGAAATGCGTCAGCAATTTCCGCGAGAAGAACCGCGATCGCTGCCTGGTGGTACTTTCCCGTCAGGATGAAGCGCTGAACAGCCAACGTTCTGCCGACTTGCTTCATCATTATTACGAAATTATCTGGGATGAAGTGCAGACGCATAAATTCAAGAATATTTCCCCGCACTTGCAGCGGATCAAAGCGTTCAAAACCCTCGGCTAATCCCGTTCTGCGCCCGGTGACACTCTGCTCACCGGGCGTACAATCCTTCCTGCATCAACGACACTTGCTCAACTTTTCAGCGGTAAAGCTTGATCCATATCAATTTTGGTATGACCAATGCACCTCGCATGATATTCTTCAAATCAATGTTCAGTTTCACACGGGTAACTTGTTGTTAAATAAAGGCTATTTCGATAACTTTTAATTAACAATTGGTTAATAATTTAGGGGGTCACGTTGACTACGCCATTGAAAAAGATTGTGATTGTGGGTGGTGGTGCCGGCGGGCTGGAGTTGGCTACTCAATTGGGTAGAAAGCTTGGCCGTGGCAAAAAAGCGAAAATCACGCTGGTGGACAGAAATCATAGCCACCTGTGGAAACCGTTACTGCATGAAGTGGCGACCGGTTCACTGGACGAAGGTGTGGATGCGCTGAGCTATCTGGCTCATGCCCGTAATCATCATTTCCAGTTCCAGCTCGGTTCTGTTGTGGATATCAACCGTGAAACCAAAACCCTGACCCTCGCGGAGCTTCGTGACGAGAAAGGTGAGTTGCTGGTGCCTGAGCGCAAGCTGGCGTACGACACATTGGTGATGGCGCTGGGCAGTACGTCCAACGATTTCAACACGCCGGGCGTGAAGGAAAACTGCATTTTCCTCGACAACCCGCATCAGGCGCGCCGTTTCCACCAGGAAATGCTAAACCTGTTCCTGAAACATTCCAGCAATCTGGGTGCCGACGGCAAAGTAAATATTGCCATTGTGGGCGGTGGGGCGACGGGGGTAGAACTTTCAGCCGAACTGCATAACGCCGTAAAACAGCTGCATAGCTACGGTTACAAAGGCCTCACTAACGAAGCGCTGAACGTCACGCTGGTCGAAGCGGGTGAACGCATTCTGCCTGCACTGCCTCCGCGTATCTCTAGCGCTGCACACAGTGAACTGACTAAAATGGGTGTGCGTGTTCTGACGCAGACTATGGTCACCAGTGCGGATGCAGGTGGCTTGCATACCAAAGAAGGCGAGTACATCAACGCTGATCTGATGGTATGGGCCGCGGGGATCAAAGCACCTGATTTTATGAAAGATATTGGCGGTCTTGAGACTAACCGTATCAATCAGCTGGTGGTTGAGCCGACGTTGCAAACGACCCGCGATCCCGATATCTATGCCATTGGTGACTGCGCATCGTGCGCGCGTCCGGAAGGCGGCTTTGTGCCTCCACGCGCTCAGGCGGCGCACCAGATGGCGAGCCTTGCGCTGCACAACATTCTGGCGCAGATCAAAGGTAAACCGCAGAAGACGTATACCTATAAAGATCACGGTTCGCTGGTGTCATTGTCGAACTACTCCACGGTCGGCAGCCTGATGGGTAACCTGATGCGTGGTTCAATGATGGTAGAAGGGCGCATTGCCCGCTTCGTCTATGTTTCGCTGTACCGTATGCACCAGATTGCACTGCACGGTTACTTCAAGACAGGACTGATGATGCTGGTGGGCAGTATTAACCGCGTTATTCGCCCGCGTATGAAGCTGCACTGATTATCACTGCCCGACAGCGCACTGTTTCCTGGTTGAAAGCCTCGTAAATGTGCGTTCCCGGATATACAAAAGGCCTGGACACCTGTTTGGGCCTTTTTTTCTTAAGACTTTTCTGAATCACGGATTCCTTGTCATCTCCTCTCTCTTTTTCATCCCTTTTCTTATAGGCAGTACGCCGTTGTCGTTGCAAAATTGTTACTAACAGCAACAAAGGAGGAACTCCCGTGAATAAATCTATGGTGGCGGGTATAGGGATTGGCGTAGCTGCTGCGCTGGGCGTGGCGGCAATGGCCAGTCTGAATGTGTTCGATCGTGGGCCGCAGTATGCTCAGGTTATTTCTGCAACCCCGATCAAAGAGAGCGTCAAAACACCGCGTCAGGAATGCCGCAACGTCGCGGTCACTCATCGTCGTCCGGTACAAGACGAGAACCGTATCGCGGGCTCAGTGTTAGGTGCCGTAGCAGGTGGGGTGATTGGTCACCAGTTTGGTGGCGGTCGCGGTAAAGACGTGGCAACCGTTGCGGGTGCGCTGGGTGGCGGCTATGCCGGTAACCAGGTGCAGGGCGCGATGCAGAATAATGATACTTACACCAGCACGCAGCAGCGTTGCAAAACGGTATATGACAAGTCTGACAAAATGTTGGGCTACGACGTGACCTACAAAATTGGCGATCAGCAGGGGAAAATCCGAATGGATAAAGATCCTGGTTCTCAGATCCCACTCGACAATAATGGTCAGTTGGTTCTGAATAACAAAGCGTAAAAAAGCATTGCTTACGTTTTAATTGGCCCCTCAATCGCTCAGGCTGAGGGGCCTTTTTTATGTCGGGACGTCAGATTTTTAGCATCTGCGGCCACAGGCGCATTGTGGTATCGGTTATCTGCAGCAGCGTCTCAAGGCTCGCACCTTCTCGAGCGCTGATCGACATCCCCTGTAAAATACAGCTCAGGAACTGCGCCAGCTCGCTGATGCATTTATTTGCCGGGATCTCTCCACGGGCCTGACGTTGAGTCAGAAACTCGCACAGCGTCTTTTCCTGCATCGCATGACGTGATTTTATGGTGTGCGCAATTTCTTTCGATGATGCCGCAAGCGTTGCTGACGTGTTAATCATAAAGCATCCCGCTGGGGTATCTTCGCGGGTAAAACAGGTCGCAATCGCGCTGAAATAGTCGCGCAGTGCAGCATCTACCGATTTATCTTCGCAAAACAGCTGTGCTTCATGTTTGTCCGCAAACTGTGAAATGTATCTGTCCAGAACGGCCCGGAACAGGCCTTCTTTATTTACAAACTCTGCATACAGCGTCGGGGCTTTTGCCCCGGTGGCTTCGACTAAATCCGCGAGCGATGTCGCTTCATAGCCGTGCTGCCAGAAGAGTGTCATGGCCTTATCAAGCGCCACTTCCCTGTCGAACACTTTTGGTCGGCCACGGCTTTTTTTTGTGCAACTTGCTACTTCAGTTGTCATGGTGCCGGTGTACCTCTGTGATGGTGTTGAGCCTTTATTATAAAAATAAACGCTCGCCATAACCAGCGGGCAATCGCACAAAATAAAATAATCCTATAGATATGAAAAATAAGACATTAATAAATAATATAATAATCATTATAAAAAGAATTTGACGTGTGATGAAGATCACATTATTATTTACCTATCGATCGTTAAGTTAATAATAACGACCTCACAAAAATCATCTGCATAGGTATAAAAATCATGAAAAGCATCAAAACCCTGGCCGTTGCCGCTGTTTTAAGTTCTCTGTCATTCGCAAGCTTCGCCGCTGTAGAAGTGCAGTCCACCCCGGTTGATCAACAAAAGGTGGGCGTGATTTCTGCTGACGCCGGTACAAACCTGGGTTCACTGGAAGATCAGCTGGCACTGAAAGCTGAAGCTGCGGGTGCTAAATCATTCCGTATTACCTCAGTTACCGGTCCTAACACCCTCCATGGGACTGCGGTAATTTATAAATAAGGCCCTCCTTATTTAACCCTCGGCAATGCCACTGCCATAAAAAAACACCGCGACATTTGTCGCGGTGTTTTTTTTGCTTTGTATTTTGATTACAAATTTTGAATCGGTGGTTCAGCGTGTCGGGTCACATCCACCGGCATACCGGAACGCACCTCCATCACATGTCCCATAACTTGCGCATCTGTCTGTGGGGAATCCTTAAAGGCGTTCATCGTGCTGTTCAGGGTAATTGGCAGTACTTTCGGGTCGTCATCGAGATTTTTCGACAGCGGCTGGTGTACCTCTACCAAATGCACACCGTTCGGTTCGACGGACGCTTTTATCGGCGTATTGATAATGTTCACTTTGGTGCCCGGCGTCACCTGTTTGAACAGGGTTTCGATGTCACCATCGCGCAGGCGAATACAGCCGGAACTCACGCGCATTCCGATACCAAAATCGGCATTTGTGCCGTGAAGTAAATACACACCGCCGTAGGCCGACAGGCGTATTGCATGGTGACCCATCGGGTTATCCGGCCCGGCAGGGACAACCGCAGGCAAATTTACGCCCATTGCTTTATAGCGCGCGCGAATATTGGCGGTAGGTGTCCAGGTTGGGTTCGCGCGTTTATCGGAAACCGTGGTCACCATCGTTGGGGTGAGGGTGTCGCCGCCAAGTTGGCCGATGCCTATTGGGTAAATGGTGACGCTGTTTTTACCCGGTGGATAATAATAAAGACGCAGTTCAGCGAGGTTAAGCACCATGCCTTCACGCGGCACATCAGGTAACAGCGTTTGCAGTGGAATGGTTAAAACGCTGCCCGGACGAGGAACGTAAGGGTCAACGCCTGGATTGGCCTGAAGCAGCGCCAGAAAGCCAACATTGTATTTTTTGGCGATCGCTTCAAGGGAACCGCCATTGTTTTCGACAACATGAAAGCGGTTTTCGCCCACCAGACGGCTGCCGGAAGGGGGAAGAGGCCAGGTATTGGCGTGAGCAGGCAGCGCCATTGCGGCAGTCGCGAGTACGGACAGCAAGGCCAGTAAACGCAGGAAACGCGATTGAATCATCATCACAGCACATCCATAACGGTGATTGAGCAGGGAAAACCCTCATTATGGCGTCACTGCATGTCTGGATGTTTCAATGGTTTGCAAAGAGTGTGTAAATTACGGCGAAGCGACACACCCGGCGACGTGCGCCGCCGGGGTAAAGTGAGAGATTACGCGACGGCGTTTTCTTCCAGTTGTTGCATGAAGTTACGCACCCATTCCATACGGGTTTTGCGTTCCGCCAGCTCCTGGAAGAATTTCAGCCGCGTGGGTCCGTCGAGGCGATAATGCTGTGGCTGTTTCTGTAGCAGACCAATCAGCCACGCTGGGTTCACGTGATTTTTCTCGTTGAACTCGATAACCCCGCCTTTTTCGTTGCCTTCCAGCTTACGAATGCCCAACTTCTGCGCTTGCTGGCGCAGACGAGCAATATCCAACAGGTTGCGCGCGGCATCCGGCAGCAGGCCGAAACGGTCGATCAGTTCGACTTTCAGTTCATCCAGCGCCTGTTCGCCTTTGGCGCTGGCGATACGCTTGTAGAACGACAGCCGCGTATTGACGTCAGGAATGAAATCGTCCGGCAGCAGCGCTGGCATACGCAATTCGACTTCCGTTTGCTGGTTGGTCAAATCTTCCAGCGACGGTTCGCGTCCGGCTTTCAGCGCATCTACCGCGTTTTCCAGTAACTCCATGTACAGCGAGAAACCGATGGTTTCCATTGATCCACTCTGATCTTCGCCGAGCAATTCGCCCGCGCCACGAATTTCCAGGTCATGGGTTGCCAGCGCGAAACCAGCCCCTAAATCTTCCAGAGAAGCAATGGCTTCGAGGCGTTTTTGCGCGTCGGTGGTCATCGCTTTGGGATGGGGCGTCAGCAGCCACGCATACGCCTGATGGTGCGAACGCCCGACGCGACCGCGCAACTGGTGCAACTGCGCCAGGCCGAAGTGGTCCGCGCGTTCAATAATAATGGTGTTAGCGGTTGGAATGTCGATCCCGGTTTCAATAATGGTGGTACACACCAGTACGTTGAAACGCTGGTGGTGGAAATCATTCATCACCCGTTCCAGCTCACGTTCACGCATCTGGCCGTGACCGATGGCAATACGCGCTTCCGGCACCAGTTCTGCTAACTTATCAGCCGCTTTTTGAATGTTTTCAACGTCATTAAACAGATAGTAAACCTGACCGCCGCGCAGCACTTCACGCAAAATGGCCTCACGCACCACCAGATTGTCGTATTCACGAACGAAGGTTTTGACCGCCAGACGACGCGCGGGCGGCGTGGCGATAATCGACAGGTCGCGCATCCCGCTCATCGCCATGTTCAGCGTTCGCGGAATAGGTGTGGCGGTTAGCGTCAGAATATCGACGTCAGCGCGCATCGCTTTGATGCGCTCTTTGTGACGCACGCCAAAACGGTGCTCTTCATCGACAACCAACAGGCCGAGATCACGCATCTTCACATCGCTTTGCAATAATTTATGCGTGCCGATCAGAATGTCGATTTTACCTTCGCTCGCCTGTTCGAGAATTTGGGCTTGTTCTTTCGCGCTGCGGAAACGTGAGAGCATCTCGATACGGACCGGCCAGTTGGCAAAACGGTCGCGGAAATTGTCGAAATGCTGTTGAGCCAGCAGGGTCGTGGGCACCAGCACCGCCACCTGTTTGTTATTTTCAACCGCCAGGAAAGCCGCGCGCATTGCTACTTCGGTTTTACCAAAGCCGACGTCACCACACACCAGACGATCCATCGCCAGCGGTTGGCACATATCACTCAACACCGCATTGATGGCCTGCGCCTGATCGGGTGTGGTTTCAAACGGGAAGGTGTCGCAGAAAAGTTGATACTGTTCGCGGTCGTGCTTGAACGCGAAGCCTGATTTCGCCGCGCGCTGGGCGTAGATATCCAGCAGCTCCGCGGCAACGTCACGTACTTTTTCTGCTGCTTTTTGCCGCGCTCGTGACCAGACGTCACCGCCCAGTTTATGCAGCGGCGCGTTATCTTCCGCTCCGCCCGCATAGCGGCTGATCAGATGCAGTGAAGACACCGGCACGTAAAGTTTGGCGTCGTTGGCGTAGGTGAGCATCAGATATTCAGCGGTAATACCGCCCGCTTCAAGCGTCGTCAGGCCAAGATAACGTCCAACGCCGTGTTCAAGATGAACGACCGGCTGGCCAGGACGCAGTTCCGCAAGATTGCGGATCAGCGTGTCCGGATTGATCGTGCGACGTGAATCCTGACGACGGCGCGCCACACGTTCACCGAGCAGATCGCTTTCGCAAATCAGCGCCCGGTGACGCAGCGAATCAATGTACCCATGTTCGGCAGAGCCGATCATCAGGTAACGGCCATGACCCTCGCACTCATCCAGACGCTGAATGCGTTTTGGTGCGACTTTAATACGCGACAACAATTCGCCAAGCGCTTCACGGCGGCCTTCACTTTCTACCGAGAAAATCACCGGGCCGTCGAAGGCTTCAATGAAACGACGCAGATTATCCAGCGGTGCTTTTTGTTGTGCCTGTACGGCCAAATCCGGGAGGGTTTGATAGCCGAGATTAATGTTTGCCGCTTTATCGGCTAACAGCTCGGTTTTCAACTGCACGCGCGGCCATTTTTTTAGCTCACTGAACAGCTCATCGTGACGCAGCCACAGCACTTCAGGCGGGAGCAGGGGGCGCATCGGATCCACACCGCGATTTTCAAAACGTGCGCGGGTGTCGGTTTCAAAACGCTGGGCGCTGGTTTCCAGATCGCCGGTATTGATCAGCAGCGTATTGGCCGGGAAATAACTGAACAGCGGCGGCAGCGGCTCGCTAAAGAACAACGGCTGCCAGTATTCTATCCCCGCAGGGAGCGTGCCTTTGCTGACTTGCTGGTAGATATGTTCGGCTTCGCGTTTGACGTCAAACTTATCGCGCCACTGGCTGCGGAACAATTCGATAGCGGTTTTGTCGGTCGGGAATTCGTGCGCAGGCAGCAGATTGATGGCCTCGACCTCTTCCAGCGTGCGCTGGGTATCGGCATCAAATAAGCGCAGACTGTCAATTTCATCGTCGAAGAAATCCAGACGATATGGCCTGTCGCTGCCCATCGGGAACAGATCCAACAATGCGCCACGGGTGGCATATTCGCCGTGTTCCATCACCTGATCGACATGACGATACCCGGCGCTGTCGAGCTGCGCGCGCAGAGCATCGCGTGAAAGATTCTGGCCTTTCTGCATCACCAGCGCGTGCCCGTGCAAATAGCTGTGAGGGCAAACGCGTTGCATTAATGTATTGACCGGAACAATCAGTACACCGCGTTGCATGGTAGGCAGCTGGTACAGCGTCGACAGGCGTGAAGAGATGATTTCCTGATGCGGAGAGAAGCTGTCATAAGGCAGCGTTTCCCAGTCGGCGAGATTCATCACCAACTCGTCGGTGAACTGGCTGATTTCATCGTGCAGCCGCAGCGCATTCTGCATATCCGGGGCGATAAGCACCACCGGGCCGCGATGGAGTTCGACAATCTGCGCAACTTCGGTTGCGCAGGCCGCGCCGGTGAGTTCTCCAAGCAGACGCTGTTCACCCGGTTTAGCCGGTAGGGCGTATCGTTGTTGTTGTTCAGGCATAGATAATGTCGGGGTCCCGTAAAGGTTTACCCCTGATTATGGGGGCAAACCGCCGCTCTTCAATGACGTTATTATCCTTGAAAGGCCGACATTAGCAAATGACAAGCAGACTAGTGACGCCCCAACGCCAGAGCCGGCGGCGAAAAGAAGATGTCTCCGGCCAGGCGCTGCGACAGGCTACGAGCCAGCATCCCTGTGGCGATACAAAGCAACAGGCTGATGAAGGGATAGACCAACAAAATCGCGAATTCCACTGACGGTGAACGTGCCTGAGCGCTGAACCAGCCGATCAGTAACAGGCTGAATATTTCGACGAGGATCCGATGGGTGGTGTAAATAGCGATGGTGTTCGAGCCAACCACATTCAACAGGGAACGCTCTGAAGGCGGAAAACGACGGCCAACCGCATAGAACACCTTCATGATGACAAAAATCGACAGCAGTGAGAGAAACAGTGACGTGCGCGTGAACCATAGCGCGATGGCAAAAAGTGCAAATCCGGATAGCAACAGCCAGCGACGACGGATATCAAACGTTTTCATCCATGCCATCAGTGAAGTGCCGTACCAGGCGCCCAGCGCGTAATAAATGACGTTACGCAGCACGCTGTTCATGCCCCACCAGGGCGTTGGCAGGAAATTAATGGTAACGCTGAGCAACGCCAACGCCGCAATCATGATGACTTTGCCACGGGAGGTGAGTTTACAGAGCACGAAGTAGGCGATGAGCGCGTACAAATACCAAAGACTGGTGCTGGCGGTGAGCATCGCCTGCACAAATTCGCCGAAGCTCTCGGCGTAGGCCGCGTTAGCGCTGGTACTGACATCACGATCCGGTGCCAGCCATTCAGTGATATGACTTAAGGCCTGCCACTGCAACACGCCCCATAACGCCAACACCCAAAGGATATTGCCCACGCGCTTACCGAGGCTGTCACGCCATGAAACGCCATCGATATAACGCTGGATCAGAAACCCCGAGATAAAAAAGAACACCGGCATGCGAAACGGCGCTAGGTAGAGATTGAAGTACACCCAACACTTCGACAGGGTCTCTGACCACGGGTGCTGGAAGGCGCTTAGCTGCGGGTAAAAGGTGATAACCGAGTGGTAAAACACCACCAGGCAGATGCATAGCCCCTTGATTTGATTGATCCATAGCGATTTTTCTTTCATGACGATCCACGTTTTCCATTGCCAGTAACAAACGACCATTCTCAGGGGCTTTCTTTACAGAGTAATGGGTAACATTCTGTATTTGATTCATTTTCGGAAAAAGATCAGGGTGTCTGGATCTGACTTCACGCATTTACGCTCCGCGCTTTCGCTTATATACTCGGGCTCTAGCTAACAGCAACCAGACGGATTACATGTATCAACCTGTCGCACTATTCATTGGCCTGCGTTATATGCGTGGGCGCGCAGCGGACCGCTTCGGTCGCTTTGTCTCCTGGCTGTCGACCATTGGTATCACGCTTGGCGTGATGGCGCTGGTGACCGTGCTTTCGGTCATGAATGGCTTTGAGCGCGAGCTGCAAAACAACATTCTTGGGCTGATGCCGCAGGCGGTATTGAGCGCCGAAAAAGGGTCGCTGAATCCGCAACAAATGCCGGAAGGCGAAGCCAAATTGAAGGGTGTGACCCGCGTTGCGCCGCTCACCACCGGCGATGTGGTTATTCAAAGTCCGCGTAGCGTGGCGGTAGGCGTGATGCTCGGTATCGATCCGAACCAGAACGATCCGCTGACCCCGTATCTGGTTAACGTTAAACAAACTGCACTCGAAACCGGACAATACAACGTCATTCTCGGCGAACAGCTGGCAGGCCAGTTGAGCGTAAAACGCGGCGATCAGATTCGCATTATGGTGCCGTCCGCCAGCCAGTTCACGCCGATGGGCCGTGTGCCAAGCCAGCGTTTATTCAACGTGATTGGCACTTTTGCCGCGAACAGCGAAGTTGATGGCTATCAGATGTTGGTCAACATTCAGGACGCGTCACGTCTGATGCGCTACCCGCTCGGCAATATCACCGGCTGGCGTTTGTGGCTCGATAAGCCGCTGGAAGTCGACACACTCAGCGCGCAGAAATTGCCAGAGGGCACCCAATGGCAGGACTGGCGCGATCGCAAAGGCGAACTGTTCCAGGCCGTGCGCATGGAAAAAAACATGATGGGGCTGTTGTTGAGCCTGATTGTTGCCGTCGCCGCGTTTAACATTATTACGTCGCTTGGCCTGATGGTGATGGAGAAGCAGGGCGAAGTCGCCATTCTGCAAACCCAGGGGCTGACGCCGCGCCAGATCATGGCGGTGTTTATGGTTCAGGGCGCAAGTGCAGGCGTGATTGGCGCATTGCTCGGCGCACTGCTTGGCCTGCTGCTCGCCAGCCAGCTAAATAATCTGATGCCGATTATTGGCGCGTTCGTGGACGGCGGCGCGTTGCCTGTTGCCATTGAACCGCTGCAGGTCGTTATCATTGCGCTGGTGGCGATGCTGCTGGCGCTGCTCTCTACGCTTTATCCTTCATGGCGCGCTGCCGCCACCCAACCCGCTGAGGCTTTACGTTATGAATAAGATCCTGTTGCAATGCGACGACCTGTGCAAACGCTATCAGGAAGGCACTGTGCAGACCGACGTGCTGCACAACGTCAGTTTCAGCATTGGGGAAGGGGAGATGATGGCGATTGTCGGCAGCTCTGGTTCCGGTAAAAGTACGCTGCTGCATCTGCTTGGCGGCCTGGATACCCCAACGTCCGGCGATGTGATTTTTAGCGGTCAGCCGCTGTCGAAAATGTCCTTGGCGGCGAAAGCCGAGCTGCGTAACCGTGAGCTGGGTTTCATCTATCAGTTCCACCACCTGTTGCCTGATTTCACCGCTGAAGAGAACGTGGCGATGCCGCTGCTGATTGGCAAAAAGAAACCCGCAGAAATCCAGGAACGCGCTCGCGCGATGTTGGCGGCCGTGGGCCTCGATCACCGTCGCACGCACCGTCCTTCTGAACTTTCAGGTGGTGAACGTCAACGCGTGGCGATTGCCCGTGCGTTGGTCAACAATCCGCGTCTGGTGATGGCCGACGAACCGACGGGTAATCTTGATGCCCGTAACGCAGACAGCATTTTCCAGCTGCTCGGCGAACTGAACAAGCAGCAGGGCACCGCATTCCTGGTGGTGACGCACGATCTGCAACTGGCGAAGCGCATGAGCCGTCAATTGGAAATGCGTGACGGTCATCTGACCGATGAACTTTCCCTGATGGGAGCGCAGTAAATGGCGTCTCCGTTATCCCTGCTAATCGGCCTGCGCTTTAGTCGTGGGCGTCGTCGTGGCGGCATGGTCTCGCTGATTTCTGTGATTTCCACCGTCGGCATCGCGCTGGGTGTGGCGGTGTTGATCGTCGGGCTCAGTGCGATGAACGGCTTCGAACGCGAGCTGAATAACCGCATTCTGGCGGTGGTTCCGCACGGTGAAATTGAACCGGTTAGCCAGCCGTGGAACAACTGGAACGACGCGCTGACCAAAGTCGAAAAAGTGAAGGGCATCGCCGCCGCTGCACCGTACATCAATTTTACCGGTTTGATTGAGAGTGGCAGCAACATGCGCGCCATTCAGATTAAAGGCGTCGACCCGCAACAGGAAAGCGAGCTTAGCGCGCTGCCAAAATACGTGCAGAACAACGCGTGGGCTGATTTTAAAGCGGGCGATCAGCAAATTATCCTCGGCAAAGGCGTGGCAGACGCACTGAAAGCCAAACAGGGCGATTGGGTGTCTATCATGATCCCCAACTCTGACAAAGAGCATCAGCTGCTACAGCCGAAGCGTGTGCGCCTGCACGTCGCCGGAATTTTGCAGTTGAGCGGTCAGCTCGATCACAGCTTTGCGATGGTCCCCATCCAGGATGCCCAGCAATATCTTGATATGGGCAGCAGTGTGACCGGGATTGCCATCAAAGTGAACGATGTCTTCAACGCCAACAAACTGGTGCGCGACGCGGGTGAAGTGACCAATAGCTATGTGTATATTAAAAGCTGGATCGGCACTTACGGCTACATGTATCGCGATATCCAGATGATCCGCGCCATCATGTATCTGGCCATGATTCTGGTGATTGGCGTAGCCTGTTTCAACATCGTTTCCACGCTGGTGATGGCGGTGAAAGACAAGAGTAGCGACATCGCGGTGCTACGTACCCTCGGGGCTAAAGACGGCCTGATCCGCGCGATTTTCGTCTGGTACGGTTTGCTGGCCGGACTGGTCGGTAGCCTGCTCGGTGTGGCGATTGGCGTGGTGTGTGCGCTGAATTTGACCGCCATTATCAACGGTATCGAAAAGCTTATCGGCCACCAGTTCTTGTCCGGCGACATCTATTTTATCGACTTCCTGCCTTCTGAACTTCACTGGCTGGATGTTTTTTATGTGCTGGTCACGGCACTGGTGCTGAGTCTGCTGGCAAGCTGGTATCCAGCCCGTCGCGCCAGCCGTATAGATCCTGCAAGAGTGCTAAGTGGCCAGTAATTTTGTGGATTGTGGGTAGGCCATGTCTGCCCTTGTTTTGTCGGTTCTGACCTTGTAGGCCCGTGCAAGCGTAGCGCCGCCGGGCATCTTGTCCTGTGACGCGGTTGCCCGGTGGCGCTTGCGCTTACCGGGCCTACAAGCCAGTCCGAGAAAATCAGTCAGCAATCCACTCTTTGCGTCCTGACCTTTCGGTCAGTAAAGAGGAATGGCTATGTTCTATGGATTTGATATTGGCGGCAGCAAAATAGCCCTTGGGGTTTTTGACGGACAGCGGCGTTTGCAGTGGGAAAAACGCACCGCAACACCGCGTGACAGTTACGCATCTTTCCTGAAAGCCGTGTGTGACCTTGTCGCCGAAGCGGATGAACGCTTCGGCGTAAAAGGCAGCGTCGGTATTGGTATTCCGGGGATGCCGGAAACCGCCGACGGCACGCTGTATGCCGCCAACGTTCCCGCCGCCAGCGGCCAAAAACTGCGCCAGGATCTCTCTTCTCGCCTCGACCGTGACGTGCGCCTCGATAACGATGCCAACTGCTTTGCCCTTTCCGAAGCCTGGGACGATGAATTCACCCAATATCCTTTGGTGATGGGCCTGATTCTCGGCACCGGCGTTGGCGGCGGTTTAGTGCTTAACGGGAAATCGATAACCGGTCACAGTTACATCACTGGCGAATTTGGTCATATTCGTTTGCCGGTTGATGCATTGGAAGTGGTCGGACGCGATTTTCCCTTAACCCGCTGTGGCTGTGGTCAATTGGGCTGCATCGAAAACTATCTCTCCGGGCGCGGCTTTGCGTGGTTGTATGAGCATTATAACCAGCAGGCGCTGAGTTCACCCGAGATTGTGGCCCTGTGGGAACAGGGTGACGCAAAAGCCAGGGAGCACGTCGAACGTTACCTGGATTTGCTTGCGGTGTGCCTGGGAAATATTATGACCATTGTCGATCCGGATTTGCTGGTGATCGGCGGTGGATTGTCTAACTTTACAGCGATAACAGACGGATTGGCAGCACGTTTGCCGCGCCATCTGTTGCCGGTGGCTCGCGTGCCTCGCATTGAACGTGCGCGTCACGGCGATGCCGGAGGAATGCGCGGTGCCGCGTTCCTGCATCTTACGGATTGAAACAGGGGTTCTTATGCAGTCGCGTCGCTTTCATCGACTTAGCCGTTTTCGCCTGACTAAACGCCGCCTGCACGATCGCCTGCGTCAACGGGTTTTCTTCAGAGACAGGGTCGTGCCAGAAGAAATGGATAAACCCAGGGTTGTCGTGTTAACGGGAGCGGGGATCTCGGCTGAATCCGGGATCCGCACGTTCCGTGCCGCAGATGGTTTGTGGGAAGAACATCGCGTAGAAGACGTGGCGACGCCGGAAGGTTTTGCTCGCGATCCGGCGCTGGTGCAGGCGTTTTATAACGCACGTCGCCAGCAGCTACAGCAGCCAGAAATTCAGCCGAATGCCGCGCACATCGCGCTGGCGCGGCTGGAAGAGGCGTTGGGCGATCGTTTTTTACTGGTAACGCAGAATATCGACAATCTGCACGAACGCGCGGGTAATCAGCGCGTACTGCATATGCATGGTGAACTGCTGAAAGTGCGCTGTGCATCCAGTGGTCAGGTGCTGGAGTGGACGGGTGATGTCACGCTCGACGACAAATGCCACTGTTGCCAGTTCCCGCAGCCGTTGCGTCCGCACGTCGTTTGGTTTGGCGAAATGCCGTTGGGCATGGACGAGATCTACGAGGCACTGGCGATGGCCGATGTGTTTATCGCGATTGGCACATCCGGGCATGTTTATCCGGCAGCGGGGTTCGTACACGAAGCGAAACTGCAGGGCGCTCATACCGTCGAACTCAATCTCGAACCGAGCCAGGTTGGCAGTGAATTCGAAGAGAAGCACTACGGCATGGCAAGCACGGTGGTGCCTGAGTTTGTAGAGAAGTTGTTGAAAGGGCTTTAAGACTGCACCGATGCAGACAATAAAAAAGCGGAGCACAAGCTCTAATGCTTGTCAGTTAAGCTTTTGAAGAAGGCCGCAGCGCGTAGCGTTGCGGCTTCTTTTTTACCGCCCTTGGGTAATTCCTCGACCGCCGTATCGGCAGCACGAAGCTTGATGCCATCGCCAGCACATCATCCATGACTTTCGGTATTTTTCCCGGCGCTACCCCTGGCAGCGTTTGCAGGTGGCTGCGAAGATACAGCGCTGATTGTTTGAACCCCATCTGATAAGGCTCCACCCCTTTCAGGCTGTACGCCATCTGCGCCATCATGAACCGCAGAAGATTGTAAGCCAGCACTACACCCCACAGCTCCTGCCGTACCAGCTCCGGTTTTTTACTTCGCAGCGTCAGCTCATTATTCAGCAGGTGCTGCTTCATCTCCCTGAACCCGTGCTCTATTTCCCAGCGGTGGCTGTACAGGTCCACGATATCTGCCTTCGGGTATCTCAGCGGGTCGCACATCGAGGTCAGTATCTGTACTTTTTTACCGGCGATTTCCTTGCTTATCAGCCTTGCCGTCAATGTGTCCGGCGCATCTGCCCATTTCTTTTTCGCCTGCGGCGACAGTTTCAGCTTCACCAGCTTCTGTTCTGTTCCCAGGTTCCTGATTTCTTCATACTGCGCACCTTTTTTTAATGGCAGCATCCAGTGTCTTTCTGTGCCTGTCGATTGCCAGCGATGCAGCAGGCCCAGTGCATAGAAGCCTTTATCCATCAGGGTCAGAGAGTGCTCCGGGGTCTCGTCGATAAGCTTTCCGGCAAGGTCGGTTTCACCCGTCTCTGAGACGCTGTCGAAGGCCACGGCAGACAACAGATGGCTGGTCACTTCCATCTGGCAGACCATGCGCAGTTGCGGCCATTCAGACTGCTTATTCACATTGGCAGTGCGACCAAACGCAGCATCATTTTCTGGCGTGTCCGGCGTTCGCCATAAGGTGCCGTCCACCGCCATCAGCGTGAGGCCATTCCAGTGGGACAGCGGTGTTTTTTCGAACCAGAGCTGGCGTGTTTTTTCAAACATAAGCCGGATGACGTCCTCACCGAGTCGCTGGCGAGCCTGAACAACAGCACTCGGGGCGACAAAAGGGCGATTGCCGGGCAGCAGAATATCCATATGGGAAACGAGCTGACTCATAGAATGAGTGCGGAACAGGGTCATTCCGGTGACGGCCCAGACCATCATTTCCATGGAAAGGCGCCGTTTACGGAGCGTGACAACGCCGGTATCCGCCAGGCATTCATCAATCAGCTCGGGAGAAAGCAGGTCCGCAAGGGCCGAGAATTCATGCGGAGTAAATTTGTGGATGGTGTCGAGCGCCTGGCTAAGTAACATAAAAAAATCCGTAATCCCTGGAGAGATTACGGATTCTTACACAGCCACTGGATCGATCAACCGATCCTTAACTGATCGGCATTAAGCACAAGCTCCGCTTTTTCGTGTTTACCGACCTGCTTTCAGCTTTTGGTAATACTCTTCATAAATCCGGCTGGCGTCGCCTACATCATTCTGCCATTCGCCATTCTTAATGGTGTCGGCATCCGGATAGAGCGATTTATCGTTTGCGACTTTCGGATCCAGTAGCTTACGCGCCGCAAGATTTGGCGTCGGGTAGCCGATGGTTTCCGCGACCTGTTTGGCCACATCCGGGCGCAGCAGGAAGTTAATCAGCTTCAGTGCGCCATCAACATTTTTGGCGTTAGCAGGAATGGCCAGACTGTCCATCCAGAAAATACCGCCTTCTTTCGGCCAGACTAATTCCAGCGGCGTGCCTGCCTGTCGGGCGACAAACGCCGAACCGTTCCAGACCATCCCGAGATTCACTTCGCCTTCCATGTACGGGTTGGCCGGATTATCGGAGTTGAAGGCTGCCACATTTGGCATCAGTTTTTGCAGCTCTTTATAAGCAGCTTCAATCTCTTTCGGATCGGTGGTGTTGCCGGAATAACCTAGTTTACGCAACGCAATCTGGAAGACTTCCCGGGCATCGTCGGTCAGTAGCAGGCTGCCTTTATATTCCGGTTTCCACAAATCGGCCCAGCGAGTGACGGTTTTCGGGTCGATGGCATCGCTGTTCACGCCGATGGCGGTTGCACCCCAGATGTAGGGAATAGAGTAGTCGTTGCTTGGATCAAACGGCTTGTTCAGCATTTCCGGGTCAAGATTGCTGAAGTTACTCAGCTTACTTTTGTCGATTTTCTGGATCATGCCTTCTTTGCGCATTTTGTCGACAAAATAGGTCGAAGGCACCACCAGATCGTACGCGCCGTCTTTGTACGTTTTCAGCTTGGCGTACATGGTTTCATTCGATTCATACGTCGAATAGATAACCTTAATCCCGGTTTCTTTGGTGAACTGTTCCAGCAGGCCCGGCGGCACGTATTCGGTCCAGTTATAGAAGTAGAGCGTTTTGCTGTCATCGGCATGCGCCGCGCCCATTCCGAGCACCAGCGCCGCTGCGGCAAGCATTTTCTTCATTTCGATGTCCCCTGAGATTTCGTTTTATCACGCGCAACAATCTGGCTGGCAACGACCATAACCAGAGAAAGCAGCAGCAGAATGGTCGCCAGCGCGTTCACTTCGGGTGAAACGCCCACTTTAACCATAGAGTAAATCTTGAGCGGTAAAATTTCATAGCCCGGACCGGTGACGAACGACGACACGACGACATCGTCCATTGACAGGGTAAAGCTCAGCAACCAGCCAGCAGCAACGGCAGGCATCGCCAGCGGCAGAATGATTTTACGCAGGATAGTTAACTCGCTGGCCCCGAGATCTTTCGCAGCTTCCAGCATGCGAACGTCAAAGCCTTTCAGGCGTGAATAAACGGTGACCACCACAAACGGCAGGCAGAAAGTAATATGCGAGAACAGCAGCGACCAGAAACCGAGCTGGACGCCAATCAGCATAAACAGCACCAGCAGCGAAATCGCCATGACGATATCCGGCGACATCATCACCACGAATAACATGCCGCTGACGAAGGGTTTCCCGCGAAAGCGGTAACGGTACAGCGCAACGGCGATCAGGGAGCCAATCAGCGTGGCGAACGTCGCCGAAAATACCGCCATCGTCAGTGAATGCTGAGCTGCCTGCAACAAACTGTCGTTGTTCATCAACAGGCTGTACCACTTCGTCGTGAACCCTTGCCAGTTAATGCCGAAGCGCGAGCTGTTAAACGAGTTAACGATCAGAATGATGATCGGAATGTACAGATACGCGTAGATGGCGGTCATAAAGCCGCCGCGAAACAGGCGACCGATCATTCGAGTTCCCCCTTTTTATTCAGCAAACGCGCCGCACGCCAGTACACCAACAGCATCAATCCCATTACCAGCGTCAATGTGATGCTGGTAGCAGCACCAAACGGCCAGTCGCGAATGTTGAGGAACTGACTTTTGATGACGTTGCCAATCAACAGGTTTTTCGCGCCGCCCATCAGGTCGGACACATAGAACAACCCCATCGCGGGCAGCATCACCAGTAAACATCCGGCGATAATGCCCGGCATGGTCAGTGGAACAACGATGCGCATAAACGTCTGGAATTTATTCGCACCCAAATCGCGCGCGGCTTCCAGCAGCGGTTTATCGAGTTTTTCAATACTGGAATAGAGTGGCATCACCATGAACGGCAGCAAAATGTAGACCAGGCCGATAATCACCGCGCCCGGTGTGTACATTATGCGAATGGGCGTATCTATCACCCCAAGCCACAGTAAAAATGCATTCAGATAGCCTTTGGTGCTGAGGAATATTTTCAGGCCATAAATACGGATTAGAGAATTGGTCCAGAAGGGGACAATCAGCAGGAACAGCAGCAGCGGACGAATACGTTCCGGTAAGCGAGCCAGAAACCAGGCGAAGGGATAACCGAGGATCAGGCATGCAAGCGTGGCAAGAAATGCCAAATTGAGCGAGTGCAGTAAAACGTCGAAATAGAGTGGATCGAGCAGGCGCGTGTAGTTGTCCAGCGTGAAGACCATTTTGACGAAACTGGTGTCGTCACGGGTCAGGAAGCTGGTACCGATGATCATCAGGTTGGGCAGAAAGACAAATACCACCAGCCACCCGACAATGGTGGCGATCGCCACCTTTTGGAATTTACGGGTGTTCTTCATCAGCCAGCACCACCTCCCAGCTTTCGACCCAATTAATGGCCATTTTTTGATTCAGCGAGTGGTCAACGTCCGGGTCATCTTCGTTGAAGAATTCGCTGACCATCACCATTTTTCCGTTTTCCAGCTCCACAACTGACTCAAGGGTCATTCCCTTGTAATTGCGTTCGCGCACGTAACCAATCAGGCCTTCGATGTGATGGTTATCATTGATTTCATCGACGCGCAGATCTTCCGGACGCAGCAGCACGTTCAGCTTCTGGCCTTTTTCCACCGCGAAGCTGACGTAGATATTACATTCGCGGCCTTCCACGTCGGCGCGAACGCGTTGTTCATCAAGACGCTCAATCACCGTGGCGCTGAACATATTGATTTCGCCGATAAATCCAGCGACGAACAGGTTCTTTGGCTCTTCGTAAATTTCGCGCGGTGTGCCGTCTTGTTCGATTTTACCGTCACGCATGACCACGATACGATCGGACATGGTCAGGGCTTCTTCCTGATCGTGGGTGACGAACACAAAAGTAATGCCTAGCTTGCGCTGTAAGGCTTTCAGCTCGTTTTGCATCTGCTTGCGAAGTTTATAATCGAGCGCCGAGAGGGATTCATCGAGCAACAATAAACGGGGCTTATTAACCACTGCGCGGGCAATCGCCACTCGCTGTTGTTGACCACCAGAAAGCTGGTGCGGCAAGCGCAACGCAAACGCTTCAAGCTGGACCATGTGCAGGCATTCCGTAACGCGTTGCGTGATTTGGTCCGCAGGCGTTTTCTGCATCCGCAGGCCAAATGCGACATTCTCAAACACGGTCATGTGGGGAAACAATGCGTAACTTTGAAAGACGGTGTTAACGTGACGGTTCTCTGCCGGAACATCGGTGATGTCGATGTCTTCAAGATGAATGCGGCCAGTATCGGCGTTTTCGAGACCTGCGATTAGGCGCAGAACGGTCGTTTTACCGCAGCCCGAAGGGCCAAGCAGCGTAACGAATTCACCGTTATTGATGGTGAGATTGAGATTTGAAATGACTGTTTTACCATCAAAGCCTTTGCCAATCCCCGCCAGATGTACCAGCGGTGAAAGCGAACGCGATTGTGTATTCAATTTTTTACTCTGTCCCATGCAAACGTAACGGATAAAGCGCCATTACGGGGTGTGTGGTTAACCACCTTAAAGGTTCGACACATAATTAAGGGCTGGCATTCTACGGCAATCCCCTGAAATCGCCAATCATTCTGCGCCCTTGTGGGCTACCTTTAAACCATTCGTGTACGTGATTGAAAAAAATTAGCAATTGCCGGGCCAAAAGTGACCTGACGCAATATTTAGGGATCGGAGCTTACTGATAATGTTGTCACAAAAAATGAGGGCGACGACATGGATAAATTACTTGAGCGTTTTTTGCAGTACGTTTCTCTGGATACGCAGTCGAAGCCTGGCGTGCGTCAGGTGCCGAGCACCGAGGGGCAGTGGAAATTATTACGCTTGCTCCAGGCGCAGCTCGAAGAAATGGGGCTGGTCAACGTCACCCTGAGTGAGAAGGGCACCGTGATGGGCACGCTGCCTTCTAATGTGAAAGGCGATGTTCCGGCGATCGGTTTCATTTCTCACGTTGATACGTCACCGGATTTCAGCGGTAAAAACGTCAACCCGCAAATTGTTGAAAACTATCGCGGCGGTGACATTGCGCTGGGCATCGGTGATGAAGTGCTCTCCCCGGTGATGTTCCCGGTGCTGCATCAGTTGCTCGGCCAGACGCTGATCACCACCGATGGCAAAACGCTACTTGGCGCAGATGATAAAGCCGGTGTTGCCGAAATCATGACTGCGCTGGCGGTAATGAAAACGAATAATGTACCGCACGGTGACATTCGGGTGGCGTTTACACCCGATGAAGAGGTGGGCAAGGGCGCGAAACATTTTGACGTTGAGGCGTTTGGTGCGCAATGGGCGTACACCATCGACGGCGGCGGCGTGGGCGAACTGGAATACGAGAACTTTAACGCGGCGTCGGTGACCATCAAAATCGTCGGCAACAATGTGCATCCGGGTTCCGCAAAAGGCGTCATGGTTAACGCTTTGTCGCTGGCATCACGCATTCATGCGGAAGTGCCCGCCGAAGAAAGCCCAGAGCAGACAGCGGGTTATGAAGGCTTTTTCCATCTGACCAGCATCAAAGGCACCGTCGACAGCGCGCAAATGCATTACATCGTCCGCGATTTCGACCGCAAGCAGTTCGAAGCCCGTAAGCGCAAGATGATGGAGATTGCCAAGAAGGTCGGCAAAGGATTACATCCGGATTGCTATATTGAACTGATCATCGAAGACAGTTACTACAACATGCATGAAAAAGTGATGGCGCATCCGCACATTATCGAGATAGCCCAGCAGGCAATGCGCGACTGCGATATCGAACCGGACATGAAACCCATTCGCGGCGGTACCGACGGCTCACAGCTTTCCTTTATGGGATTACCGTGCCCGAATATTTTCACCGGCGGCTATAATTACCATGGCAAACATGAGTTTGTGACGTTGGAAGGGATGGAGAAAGCGGTGAACGTGATTGTGCGGATTGCCGAGCTTACCGCGAAACGCTAGTCATCATCAAAATGCCCGACGCGCATAGTGCCGTCGGGCAGCGCTGAATTAATCTTCGAAGAACCAATACCCGCTGTTGACCAGCGCAGACAGCATCGCGAGGAAAGAAGGATCTTCCAGCGCGTCGCCAAAATGTTCTGCGTTCAACACGATATGGCTCGCCAGCGCTTCCAGCGCCGGACGGTGCGGAGAATCAATTTTTTCACCGTTCACAAACACGTCACCGTCAATACGCAGTACGCGTAGACCGCCCAGACGCACCAGTTTGTCGCCCTGTTGCAGCGCATCGTAGATTTCATCGGCCTGATACGGTGGCTCCGGCGGAGAGACATCCAGCTCGTGGCGCGTCTGGCTGATGAACTCACCAAACCACTGTTTGAAGTGTTCCGGCTGGCTGATCATGCCCAGCATCATTTCGCGCAGCTTATCGAGTTCCTGCGGCACAATATCCGCCGGATGTTCGCGTGCAGGCACGTCCGGATCGGTGTAACGGTGCGTGCCTAATTCGCGCTGCAACACGTAATCGGCAAAACCACTGATCAGCTCTTTGCCGCTAGGTGCGCGGAAACCGACAGAATAGTTAAGCGAGTTTTCCAGCGAATAGCCTTCGTGGGGGAATCCTGGCGGAATATAGAGAATATCGCCTGGCTCCATTTCTTCATCAATAATGGCGTCGAACGGATCGACCTGTAACAGGTCTGGATGTGGGCAGTGCTGTTTCATCGGCACTTTTTCCCCGACGCGCCAGCGACGACGACCCGTACCCTGAATGATGAACACGTCGTATTGGTCGAGGTGTGGACCCACGCCGCCACCAGGAACAGAGAACGAAATCATCAGGTCGTCAATACGCCAGTCGGGCAGCGCACGGAACGGACGCATCAGCGCGGCAGTCGGCTCATGCCAATGATTCACCGCTTGCACCAGCAGCGACCAGTTGTTTTCACTCAGGTGATCGTAGCTTTCAAACGGCCCGTGGCTAACCTGCCATTTACCTTCATGATGGCTGACGAGACGGCTGTCAACTTCGTCTTCCATGGCAAGGCCCGCCAGTTCATCCGGGGAGATGGGGTCGACAAAATCCGTGAAGCCACGTTTCAACACCACCGGGCGTTTTTGCCAGTAGCGTTCAGTAAAGTCGGGCCAGTTAAGCGATAAGTTATAATCCATGAGTTTTATTCCACAGGCAGGTTTCTAATAGGAGCCGTTACTCTAAATAATTCGAATTGCAGGACAAAACGCCTTTGGCGTTTTGAACAGCGTTTGCGCTGGCCCCGTAGGGGGGAGGTCCGAATGGACCTAATCACGCGGTAAGCCTGAGAGTCCCCAGGAGCCTACTTTAGTAAGTGACTGGGGCGAGCAGGTGCAACCAACGCACCTGCAGCTTGAAGTATGACGAGTATAACGGATGCCGCCGCCCGGCGATGTAGGCGGTGGCAAATAAATGCCTTACGTCTCTTTGCTTTCTGGCTGTTGACGCCCAAAAATGACTTCCATTTTGGCGCCGCCGAGCGGACTGTCGCCGGGAATGATTTTTCCGTCATACTGTTCGGCGATTTCACGTGCAACAGAAAGGCCAACGCCCTGACCGGGACGAAGTGTATCGGCGCGTTGACCGCGGTCGAATACCAGATTGCGCTTACTCTGCGGAATGCCTGGGCCATCATCTTCAACGAAAATGTGTAAGTGATCGTCCGTCTGACGCGCGGAGACTTCCACGAACTCCAGACAGTATTTGCAGGCGTTATCCAGCACATTGCCGAGCACTTCCATAAAATCGTTTTGTTCGCCGACAAAACTGATTTCAGGTGAAATGTCGAGGGTAATATTCACGCCTTTGCGTTGATACACCTTGTTCAGCGCAGAGGTGAGATTATCCAACAGCGCTGCCACCGGATGCAGTTCACGACTCAACAACATGCTGCCGCTACGCATACTGGCGCGATGCAGGTAATAGCCGATTTGCTGCGAGATGCGGCTAATTTGCTCCAGCATTACGGGTTCTGCCTCTTCCACGCTGAGTTTGTTACCGCGAAGCGATCGCAGCGTGCTTTGCAGGACCGCCAACGGGGTTTTCAGGCTGTGGGTCAGATCAGTCAGCGTCGTGCGGTATTTGTCATAACGATCGCGTTCGCTTTTCAGCAGGCGATTCAGGTTCTGTACCAGGCTTGTGAGTTCACGGGTGGTTTCAGGATCCAGCGTATCGCGGTGATGCTCTTCCAGTTCTCGCACCTCTTTTGCCAGCGATTCGATGGGGCGCAAACTCCACCAGGCTGCGACCCACAGCAAGGGGATGACCAACAACAGGTTGGCTGCCAGCACGTAAATAAACCAGCTCCACACCATATAAGAGCGTTTCAGCTCGATGGGAATAGTATCGACCACCACAATGGTCATTTGCGGGATATGTGCCGTCGCGGGATAGATATTGACCGCCACCGAGTGCGTCATTTCAGAATCGTCATCCTGCTGGCGAATGTGATCCAGCTTGCGCATCACGTCATGATCGTTGTGCAGCAGCATACTTGACGAGCCAACATCGGCTTCGATTTCGTGGAAGCCGTTGGCTTTCAGCCACTCCGGGCGAATGCGTTTTGCAAGCCACGGTACATCGCGCTGCATCCACATCAGCTTGCCATTTTTGTCGTAAATCAGTGCCATGCTAGGGCTTTGCAAATTGAGATTTTCGGGGATCTCAACATTGATTTTATTGTCTTCCCAGCGGGCGAGGGTATAGAACAGGTTGCTCTCGCCGCGCAGCAGGCGGAAGGTGGTTTTGTCAAAGCTCACGCTATAGCCAACCAGTGCCACCATGCCATAAGCCAGTGACAACACCAGCACGACCGCCGCCGTCGCCAACAGGAAACGAACGCGGAGGGAAAGGGGCAAAATATGCCTGAGCATGTTCTTCATCCGCGCAGTTCGAACAGGTAGCCCTGGCCTCGCACGGTGGTAATCACATCCTGCGGGTATTGGGCCTGAATTTTCTTGCGCAGGCGTCCCATCAGCACGTCAATGGTGTGACTCTCGCGCAGTTCTGCATCGGGGTAGAGTTGCAGCATCAGAGAATCCTTGCTGACCACTTTGCCGTTATTGCGGATAAGTGTCTCCATGATGGTGTACTCAAAGGCCGTCAGTTTAATGACGTCATCATTCACTGACAGTTCGCGGCGTGAAAGATCAACCTGGAACGGCGGAATAGAAATCAGCTGAGAAGCCAGACCGCTATTGCGGCGTAACAGCGCCTGCATACGGGCCACCACTTCTTCGATGTGGAACGGTTTGGTCACGTAGTCGTCTGCGCCAGCACTCAGTACTTCGACTTTGTCTTGCCAGCCTTCGCGGGCGGTCAGCACCAGAACCGGGAGGGAAACGTCATGGCTGCGCCAGCGGCGAATCATCGACAGACCGTCTTCATCCGGCAGTCCTAAATCGACAATGGCGATATCCGGGACGTGTTCACCCAGATAGTAATCCGCTTCCTTTGAGTCTTCCGCAGCATCAACCTGATGGCCCAGTTCCTGGAGCTGGACTTTTAAATGGTGACGCAGCAGGGCGTTATCCTCAACAACGAGTACACGCATGCCTTTACTCCCTTTTGATTGACGATGTGAACAGTTTAGCGTTGATTATGTGGAATCAGTACAAAGCGATGAAATCCAATGGCTTTCTCAGCCAGTATCGAGCCTAATATAAACTGACTCCTGTTTATGAGCTTAAGCATTTCTGAGAAAACAGCCATCTGTTTATTGACCGTTGAGGCTCATTTTATCGGGAGGATCTTCCTGGATTTTAGGTGTAACGGAGACTCGCTTGAATAACTCACGTAGAGTTATATCCCTGCAAAATAGCGTACTCAGAAAATCAGACCTAATAATAGTGTTTCGAATTGATGTAAAAAGGGGATGTCATGAAAAAAATGATTATTGCGACAGCCGTAGTGATTATCGCAGGATGCTCAAATCAGTCAGAACAGAATCCACCCGTTGGCCTGGCAAATCCAGCGTCTATCTACTGCATTAAACAGGGTGGCAAACTCGATATTGAGAAAACAAGCAATGGCGAGATCGGATACTGTAATTTGCCCTCGCATGAACGCGTTGAAGAGTGGACGCTTTATCGCCGTAATAATGGCAAATAATGTTCCGATAATATAAGTCATTAAGATTAAAGACCTCGTTTCGACGAGGTTTTTTGTTTCTGAGGGATTGGCTGAACCGAAGTAAGCGTGCCTCTCTCCCCGGATGTGAAGAGAGGCCGGCATATTTACTTCAGTTCATCAACCATGGTGGCCGCACGACCGAGATAATTCGCGGGGGTCATGGCTTTCAGGCGAGTTTTTTCGTGTTCTGGCAGCGCCAGTCCATCGATAAACTCTTTCATGCCTTCTGCGTCAACACGCTTACCGCGGGTCAACTCTTTCAGCTTCTCGTACGGCTTCTCGATGCCATAGCGGCGCATCACGGTCTGAATTGGCTCCGCCAACACTTCCCAGTTATTGTCTAACTCTTCCAGTAGACGGGCGCGGTTCACTTCCAGTTTGCTCACGCCTTTCAGCGTCGACTGATAAGCAATCAGCGCATAGCCGAGGCCCACGCCGAGGTTACGCAGCACGGTGGAGTCGGTCAGATCGCGCTGCCAGCGGGAAACCGGCAGTTTACTCGCCAAATGTTGCAGCACGGCGTTGGAAAGACCGAGGTTGCCTTCGGAGTTTTCGAAGTCAATCGGGTTCACCTTGTGCGGCATGGTGGAGGAACCAATTTCGCCTGCGATGGTTTTCTGCTTGAAGTGGTTGAGCGCTACGTAGCCCCACACGTCACGGTCGAAGTCGATCAGGATGGTGTTGAAACGCGCAACACAATCGAACAGTTCAGCAATGTAATCATGCGGTTCAATCTGGGTGGTGTACGGGTTCCACTGGATGCCGAGCGAGGTCACGAACTCTTCGCTAAATTCATGCCAGTCAACTTCCGGGTAAGCGGCGATGTGGGCGTTATAGTTACCCACCGCGCCGTTGATTTTGCCGAGGATTTCCACCTGGTTCAGTTGGCGATACTGACGCTCCATACGGTAGGCGACGTTGGCCATCTCTTTACCCATGGTTGACGGCGTCGCTGGCTGACCGTGGGTACGGGAGAGCAGCGGAATATCGCGATACTGCACTGCCAGATCTTTTACTGCATCAATGAGTTTACGCCAGTACGGCAGTACCACTTCGTCGCGAGCGGTTTTCAGCATCAGCGCGTGAGACAGGTTGTTGATGTCTTCCGAGGTACAGGCGAAGTGAATGAACTCAGACACCGCGTGCAGGGCCGGGACATCCGCGACTTTCTCTTTCAGGAAGTATTCGACCGCTTTCACGTCGTGGTTGGTGGTGCGCTCGATGGTTTTGATACGCGCCGCGTCTTCTTCGTTAAAATCGGCGACGATTTTATCAAGGAAACCGTTTGCGTCGGCAGCAAAAGCTGGAACTTCCTTGACAGCTGTGTGCGTGGCTAACTTTTGCAGCCAACGCACTTCAACCTGCACACGGAATTTCAGCAAACCGTATTCGCTGAAAATGCCGCGCAGCGCGCTGACTTTATCGCCGTAGCGTCCATCGACAGGGGAAACGGCGGTCAGTGAGGATAATTCCATAGATCACAACTCCGGAGTTATATGAGCAAGAATTTGTTTGGCCTGAGTGGTCAGGCGATTACGGGAAAACATGAGCTGTAGACGACCGCCGCCGACCTGGTGCCATAGCACCGCGGCGCGGATCCCGGCCAGAAGACCGGCGCGGACTTTGGCCTGCACCTGCGGGCTTTGCAGCACGGCAGGGGAGCCTGTCACCTGAATGCGTGGGCCTAATGGACTGATAACGTCGACATAAATGGCTGCCATCGCGCTCAGCAGCGTTTCAGACTGTAAATCAAAATGGTCGAGCTGACGCTGGAGCCCGGCAATGCGTTCGCCGAGGGTGTCCATCGCGCCTTTAGCGGCAAAGAGTTTACGCTCAAGCACCATCAGACTCAGCGTATAACGCGTCAGTTCCGCATTCAGACCCTGACGGCTGCTGGCGTTCAGCACGCCGAGCAGTGTTTCAAGACCGAGACGAAGATTGGCTTCACTGCCACCGAATACGCTCAGCGTGGAGTCCGGATTGAGATCGATAACGCTGTTCAGGGCGACATGCAACGCATCGCTATCGCAATGACCCTGATGCGCTAACTGCTGAACCAGGCGGGCTGACTGGCAAATTCCTGCCAGTGCCAGCGTGATATCGTAATAGTTCTTCGCCACGAAAACTCCTTTCTGTGTGCAGTCTGAGTCTTAAACCGGCAACGGTAAACGCTGCTCGATAATGCCGCCACCAAGGCACACTTCACCACTGTAAAACACAGCGGATTGGCCAGGTGTAACGGCTGCAACGGGCTCGTCGAAGCGAACCTCAATTCTGTCTTCGTCCAGTGCGGTCACGGTGCACGGAATATCTGTCTGGCGATAGCGAGTCTTCACCGTGCAACGTAGAGTACCGGTCAGCGTTTCTCTGTCAACCCAATGCAATTGCTGCGCAATCAGGCCAACCGACATCAGGCGCGGGTGATCGTGACCCTGGGCCACGACCAGAATATTGTTTTCAACGTCTTTATCGACGGTGTACCACGGCTCTTCGCTGCCGTCTTTCGTACCGCCGATGCCTAACCCTTTACGCTGGCCAAGCGTGTGATACATCAATCCCTGGTGTTCACCGATGACGTCGCCGTCAACGGTGACGATTTTGCCCGGTTGGGCCGGGAGATAGCGCGCCAGAAATTCGCGGAATTTGCGTTCACCGATAAAACAGATACCGGTGGAGTCTTTTTTCTTCGCGGTGATGAGATCCAGCTCTTCGGCAATGCGGCGCACTTCCGGTTTTTCCAACTCGCCGACCGGAAACAGGCTTTGGGCAATCTGTTCGTGGCTCAGCGTATAGAGGAAATAGCTCTGGTCTTTATTGCTGTCGAGACCACGCAGCAGCTGGCTTTTGCCATTCACGTCTGCGCGGCGCACGTAGTGACCGGTGGCGATGTAATCGGCACCTAAATCTTCGGCGGCAAATTCAAGGAAGGCTTTAAATTTGATCTCTTTGTTGCACAGGATATCCGGGTTCGGCGTGCGGCCGGCTTTGTACTCTTCGAGGAAGAGTTCAAAAACGTTATCCCAGTATTCTGCGGCAAAGTTAACGGTGTGCAGTTCAATGCCGAGTTTGTCGCACACGGCTTGTGCATCAGCCAGATCGGCGGCAGCAGTACAATATTCCTCGCCGTCGTCCTCTTCCCAGTTCTTCATGAACAGGCCTTCCACTTTATACCCTTGCTGTTGCAGCAGGTAAGCAGAAACGGAGGAATCGACACCGCCGGACATACCGACGATCACTTTTTTTGGGCTTTCTGACATTGGAATACTCACGACATTGAACTTCAAGGCGGCATATTCTATCACGCAGCCCCCGCGTTGCCACCCTTTGTGAAGGGCCAGTTAAATTCGCCAATGATTTCCAGCGGTAGGCGTTGTCCGTCCTGCCAGCAGCGGATGCTTTCGGCAACCAAGGGTGAGCGCAGATGACAGGCGGTGAGGATCTCCTCGGCGCTGAGCCACAGGCAGCGGTCAATATCACTGTCTTGCGGGGCCGTGGCACAAACGTCATCCAGTTCGATAGCGAACAGAAAGCGCAAGAAAGGTGTGTTATCGGGGGCAATCCATTGGTGCATCCGGATCAGTTGCTGTGGTGTGGCGCGAATGCCGGTTTCTTCCCACAGTTCGCGTTCGGCGGCCTGTACCAGCGTTTCATCGGCTTCAAGATGCCCGGCGGGCTGGTTCCATGTGGCTTTGCCGTTCACGGTTTCTTCAACCACTAAAAATTGACCTTTGGCGTGAACGACGCAGGCAACGGTGACGTGGGGTTTGAACATGTTTAACTCCTGGTTGCATGTATGAGTATATTTTTATGATATGGATCACATTTTTTGTGTGCACTATACTTCTGTTCGGGTGTCCTCCCGGACATGCGAACAGAGGTAGTCATCATGCAGCTTACGACTCGTACTATGCCAGTCCGCAAACGCGTGGCGCTGGTGGCACACGACCCTTGCAAAGCATCGTTGCTTAATTGGGCTGTTGCCAATCAGCATACTCTCAATGAACATGTTATCTACGCCACGGGAACCACCGGGCGAATGTTGCAGGGGCAGACCTGCTTATCGGTGCTCAGTCTGATGAGTGGTTCGATTGGCGGCGATCAGCAACTGGGATACCTGATCGCCACAGGACAAATTGATATCCTGATTTTCTTCTGGGATCCGCTGAGCGCCGTGCCGCATCATTCTGACGTGAAAGCGTTGATGCGCCTGGCGACCGTCTGGAATATCCCGATTGCCAGTAACCCCACCAGCGCCGATTTCTTACTGCATTCCACGCGTTTTAGTGAAGCGCTGGAGATTGTCGTGCCCGATGGCGACGCTTTCCTTAACAGTCGCGTTTCTCACGTCACTCAGGAGGGTGCGGATCTTCGCGTCTTACTCTGAAACCGCATCCCGCCACTGGCCGTGAGCCAGATTATCCAGCGTGTAATTCCCCATCGCGTAGCGGATCAGGCGTAGGGTAGGGTAGCCCACATGCGCAGTCATGCGCCGCACCTGACGATTACGCCCTTCATACAGCGTAACTTTTAGCCAACAGGTGGGGATGGCTTTGCGCTCACGGATGGGCGGGTTGCGCGGCCACAGCCATTCCGGCTCCGCCACTACTTCGATTCCCGCAGGCAGCGTTGGGCCGTCGTTGAGGGTAACACCGTTACGCAGTGAATTCAGCGCCGATTCGTCCGGCTCGCCTTCCACCTGAACATAATAGATTTTACCCGTGCGTTTACCGGGTTGCGTCAGTTGCGCCTGTAGTGCGCCATCGTTAGTCAGCACCAGCAGGCCTTCACTGTCACGATCCAGACGGCCAGCGGCGTACACACCCTGCACATCAATATAATCTTTCAGGGTGCTGCGGCCGGCTTCGTCAGTAAACTGCGGCAAAACATCGTAGGGTTTATTGAACAGAATGACCCGTTTTGGCTGGCTTTCTTTACGTTGTCTGGAGACTTGTTGTGAGCTGGATCGATTAAGGCGGTGATTTCTATAAGAAGTTTTATTCATGGTGTTTTCAGACCGAGGCAATTGCCGCATTATAGCCTAATTACGAAGACCTTTCATGGAACCCAACATTCAGGTAGTATCAACTAACTCATTACAAATCATTAACAAAAAAATTGCTCACACTATTCGCGTCGCGAAAGCGCTTCGCATCCAAGGACGCGAACGGCACGAGCAGTCACCAGAAGCGCTCGAAGGAGAGGTAATGGAAAGTAAAGTAGTTGTTCCGGCGGAAGGCCAAAAAATCACCCTGCAAAACGGCAAACTCAACGTTCCTCATAACCCGGTTATCCCTTTCATCGAAGGTGATGGTATCGGTGTGGACGTGACACCACCGATGATCAAAGTGGTGAATGCCGCCGTAGAGAAAGCCTATAAAGGCGAGCGTAAAATCTCCTGGATGGAAATCTACACCGGTGAGAAATCGACCCAGCTGTACGGCCAGGACGTTTGGCTGCCAAAAGAAACGCTGGATCTGATTCGTGATTACCGTGTTGCCATCAAAGGCCCACTGACGACCCCAGTCGGTGGCGGTATTCGTTCTCTGAACGTTGCCCTGCGCCAGGAGCTGGACCTTTACGTCTGCCTGCGCCCGGTACGTTACTACCAGGGCACGCCAAGCCCGGTTAAACACCCAGAACTGACCGACATGGTTATCTTCCGTGAAAACTCAGAAGACATCTACGCGGGCATCGAGTGGAAAGCAGACTCTGCTGACGCTGAGAAAGTGATCAAATTCCTGCGCGAAGAAATGGGTGTGAAGAAAATTCGCTTCCCTGAACACTGCGGTATCGGCATCAAGCCGTGCTCAGAAGAAGGGACCAAACGCCTGGTTCGCGCAGCCATTGAGTACGCTATCACCAACGACCGTGACTCTGTGACCCTGGTTCACAAAGGCAACATCATGAAGTTCACCGAAGGCGCTTTCAAAGACTGGGGCTACCAGTTGGCGAAAGAAGAATTCGGCGGTGAGCTGATCGACGGCGGCCCGTGGATGAAAATCAAGAACCCAAATACCGGCAAAGAAATCGTTGTTAAAGACGTGATTGCGGATGCGTTCCTGCAACAAATCCTGCTGCGTCCGGCTGAATACGACGTCATTGCCTGTATGAACCTGAACGGCGACTACATCTCTGATGCGCTGGCAGCACAGGTTGGCGGCATCGGCATCGCACCTGGCGCGAACATCGGTGACGAATGTGCGCTGTTTGAAGCCACCCACGGCACTGCACCAAAATACGCATGCCAGGATAAAGTGAACCCAGGCTCCATCATCCTGTCCGCAGAAATGATGCTGCGTCACATGGAATGGTTTGAAGCCGCAGACCTGATTGTTAAAGGCATGGAAGGCGCAATCGCTGCCAAGACCGTGACCTATGACTTTGAACGTCTGATGGAAGGCGCTAAGCTGCTGAAATGTAGCGAGTTTGGCGACGCGATTATCGCGAACATGTAATTGCGGTAATTGTTAAAACCATTAACGGGAGCTTAACGCTCCCGTTTTTTATGGATAGCCTGCTAACGGTTATCAAAATTTTATCAAAATAATTTATCAAAACCCCTGCATTAGCATCTCATTTACTGGAACGGTTCTTCGTTAGTTACTTGGTTAGTTCTAACATTCAACGACAAGATAAAGGCTTGTTGATAGGCTGGTATGAGATGTGAGTTCAACGGGTCGCTGCAACGCTATCCTTAATCAAGGGGGACGTTGCCATGAAACGAAGAACGCGCATTTACTACACGCCAGAGCAGAAAGCGATTATCTGGGACAGATATAAACAAGGTGATTCCCTGCATGATATCGCCAGAATGTTCGATAGATATCATTCTTCTATTATGCCCACTATCCACCAGACTGGTGGATATCGTCCCCCTGTCCGAAAGCGGCATCCGTTAGCTCTTTCACTTGATGAAAGAGAGGAAATATCCAGAGCGCTGGTAGCAAAAATCAGCATCAGAGCGATCGCAAACAAGCTATCGAGAGCACCTTCAACGATTAGCCGCGAGATAAAGAGGCACGGTGGTGCAAAACAATACCGTGCATCAAAAGCGGATACTGCTGCGTGGGAAAATGCTCTGAGACCAAAACCCTGCAAGCTAATTGAAAAACCCACATTGTGTAAAATCATCGCAGAGAAGATGCATCAGGACTGGTCGCCGGAACAAATCGCCGGTTGGCTGAAACGCTGTTATCCGGATAATCAGGAAATGCATGTGTCACACGAAACGATATATAAAACACTTTTTATACAAACCCGAGGAGCATTAAAAAAAGAACTGCAGCAATGCCTCAGAAGCAGAAGAGTTGTGCGTAGATCCAGAACATCATCGCTTAAAGGGAAAGGATTAGGGTCAATCCCGGATACGATCTCTATCAGCGAAAGACCACCTGATGCGGCTGACAGAGCTATACCCGGTCACTGGGAAGGTGACCTGATACAGGGCTCTAAAAACTCCTATATCGTCACCCTTGTAGAACGTCATTCCCGTTTTGTTATGCTGGCCAAAGTCAGGGACAACAAGACCATAACGGTTATATCAGCACTCATCAAACAAGCCCGGGAATTACCTGCTGAGCTTTATAAAACATTAACATGGGACCGGGGCGCTGAAATGACCAGCCACACCCGGTTTACTGTAGCCACAGATATTCAGGTTTACTTCTGCGATCCTCAATCCCCCTGGCAACGCGGCTCCAATGAAAATACGAACAGATTGCTCAGGCAGTATTTTCCAAAAGGAACTGACTTATCAGTTCACAGCCAGCAAAGACTAAACAGTGTTGCCAGGCAGCTCAACGATAGGCCAAGAAAAACGCTAGACTATGAATCACCCGCAGAGCGTTTTAACCTGTAGTGGCACACTAAATTTGGCCACCTGAACAGAGGTGATATCATCGCCTCATAATCAAAAACAGGTGATATTATGACCGGACGTAACAGACGTAATTTTAGCCCAGAGTTTCGCCTCGAAGCTGCTCAGCTTGTTCTC
>DASXML010000083.1:0-118377 GCA_036495715.1 Scandinavium sp. | reverse complement strand
ACTTACAGGGACGTTGCATCGCGCCCGACCCGAAAGCCGAAAGGGAAAAGCGGAAGGTATCGCGAAGCGACGATTTTGTTAGCCAGAGCCGGGGGTGAAGGGGGCGGCGGCGACTGGCCGCCCCCTTCGTGCGCCCGTTGCTGGGACGTGAAAGGAAAGCGTGAACCAGAAGGCGCGCAACGGTTCACCGGGCTTAAAAAGGGCTTAACTGACTGACATTAGGCATCGCGCCCGGTTTTTTACTGGAGTTGTGCGGCGACCAGCGGCCAACGAGCATCAAAATCTTCCGTTGGGCAGTATTTGAATTCACTGCGTACAAAGCGGGAAAGCATTCCTTCACAAAACGCCAGCAACTGGCCTGCCAGCAGCGTTTCATCCATCGTGTAGCCTTCACCTTCACGCATTTTCTTTTCGCGTAATACCTGGCGAAGTTGAGCTTCGATACGCTCGAACAGCTGATTGATACGGCCTTGCAGTCGGTCTTGCTCAAACATCAGGGCATGACCGGTCAAAATGCGCGTCAGGCCTGGGTTACGTTCGCCGAAACCGAGGATCAACAACACAATCAGACGCAGGCGTGCGCTGGTGTCTTTCTCATCTTTTAAAATCAGATTAATGCGGGTGATCAGGCTGTCTTCGATGAACTCGATCAGACTGTCGAACATCCGGGTTTTGCTTGGGAAGTGGCGATAAAGTGCCGCTTCTGAAACCCCGACCGACGCCGCCAGTTTTGCAGTTGTAATGCGCTGACTACCATCACTGGATTCAAGCATAAGCGCCAGAGATTGAAGTATTTCTTCGCGACGATTCCTTTTCGCGGTTTGTTTTTCTGCCATGTTGTCAAATACCCCTGAAAATATACACTCGCCAGGCACACCGTCCATACAGCGACCGCAAACTGTCGCTTGCGGTGATGTTATTGCATTAATGCGCTGCAGGATGCTGCTTCAGAACGGCCTATTTGCGTCCTGAATGGCCGAAGCCGCCTTCGCCACGATCGGTGGCGTCAAACTCTTCCACCAGGTTGAATTCTGCCTGAACGACAGGAACAAACACCATTTGAGCAATACGCTCGCCCGGCTCAATAGTAAAACTCTGCTGACCACGGTTCCAGACGGACACCATCAGTTGACCCTGATAATCTGAATCGATAAGGCCGACCAGATTGCCAAGCACTACGCCATGCTTATGACCCAGACCAGAGCGCGGCAGTATAACTGCAGCCAGAGAAGCATCCGCGATGTGAATTGCCAGACCGGTTGGCAGCAGCGTAGTTGCGCCAGGAGCCAGCTCTACGGCGTCATCAAGACAGGCTCGCAGGTCAAGTCCGGCAGAGCCGGAGGTGGCGTAAGTCGGCAGCGGAAATTGCTCGCCAACGCGCGGGTCCAGAATCTTAATGTCGATTTTTTTCATCATAACGGGTAACGATCTCGTCCAGTAGTAGTTGGCCCAGGAGTTCCTTTCGCGCAAGCGGTAAGACTTTATCTCCATCCTGCCAGAATAGGTGCAATGCGTTGTTATCGCTGTTAAATCCTTGATTTTCTTGTGATACGTCATTCGCGCAAATCAGATCAAGGTTCTTACGGGCGCGTTTTTGCTGCGCGTATTCTTCCACATTATGTGTTTCTGCGGCAAACCCTACGACATAAGGACGAGAAGCCATCAGCGCAGCAACGCCTGCAACGATATCCGGGTTTTTCACCATTTTTATCGTTAATTCATTGCCTTGCTTTTTGATTTTCTCATCCGAAATAGCGGCTGCGCGATAATCTGCAACGGCCGCACAGCCAATGAAAATGTGCTGTTGTTGTGCATTTCTCTGGACCGCGGCTTCCATCTCAAGCGCTGTTGTTACATCAATACGCTGCACCAGAGGTGGCGTCACCAGCGCAACGGGGCCGCTTACCAACGTGACGTTAGCGCCGCGTTGTGCCGCTGCTGCTGCGATGGAGAATCCCATTTTTCCGGAGCTATGATTGGTGATGTAGCGCACCGGATCTAACGGTTCCCGGGTAGGGCCTGCAGTAATCATGATATTGAGATGTTGCAGATCTTTGACAGGCGAAAAATGCGTTGCGGCCATCTCAACAATAACTAACGGGTCTAACATACGACCTGGGCCGACATCTCCACAGGCTTGACTCCCGCTATCAGGGCCCCAGAGCAATATTCCACGCTTAGCAAGCGTTTCCAGATTGTGCTGGGTTGCCGTTGCCCGATACATCTGCTGGTTCATTGCTGGTACTACAGCGATAGGCGACGGCGTTGCCAGGCAAATCGTGGAAACGAGATCGTTAGCCATGCCAGCGGCAACACGAGCGATGAGATCGGCGGTAGCCGGTGCCAGAATGACCAAATCAGCCCATTTGCCAAGCTCGATATGCCCCATCGCCGCTTCGGCTGCTGGGTCCAGCAAACTGTCGGACACCGGATAACCGGAAACAGCTTGCAGGCTCAATGGCGTAATGAAGGCTTTTGCTGCGTCGGTCATGGCGACGCGTACATCTGCGCCTCGTTCACGTAAACGGCGCACCAATTCTGGTGTTTTATATGCCGCGATACCGCCGCTGACGCCGAGAACGATTTTCTTACCGGCCAGGCTCATCATGGTTCTTTCCTGTGAAGTACATCGGAATGCTGCCATTTTATCACAATCCCTCGGTTGTCGTGCTGCTTAGGAAAATCCACTATGCGAGGCGCTACGCAAGAGTGGAAGTGAGTTGTCGTCCGGATTGAGAGAGCGTGACACACTGGTGTTCGTTAAAAGGAGACTGCTCATGGAAGATGCTGGACAGGTTTTGCCCCGCGAAAAAATGCAGACAAAAGGGATTGAATCACTGAGTGATGTTGAACTGCTGGCCCTGTTTTTGCGAACGGGCACACAGCGACGAGATGTTCTCTCATTTGCACACCATTTGCTTCAGCACTTTGGTTCGCTGCACGGTTTACTGTTGGCTTCCGAGTCAGATCTCATTCAGATGGAAGGCATCGGTATTGCCAAATATGCCCAGTTGAAAGGGATTGCCGAGCTGGCCCGACGTTTTTTTAACATCCAATTAATGATGCTTGAGGACCCACTGAGCAGCCCCGACGCCACCCGTGAGTTTTTACAAAGCCAATTGGCGAATGAAGAACGTGAGATTTTTATGGTTATCTTTTTAGACAACCAAAACAGAGTGTTGAAGCACAGTCGGCTGTTTAGTGGGACGCTCAGCCATGTAGAAGTGCATCCCCGCGAGATAGTGCGTGAGGCGATTAAGGTGAATGCCGCTGCGCTGATCCTCGCGCATAATCATCCTTCAGGAAGTGCACAACCGAGTAAAGCGGATAGAATCATCACGGAAAGAGTGATAAAGTGTTGCAACTTCATGGAGATAAGCGTGCTCGATCACTTGATTGTTGGCAAAGGTGAGATGGTTTCTTTTGCTGAACACGGTTGGATTTAGCGATCCACTGGGATCTTTGTCTGTTCGGGACTTGAGCACACCGCGGAGTCAGCGTATACTACGCCACCTTTGAGAATCTCGGGTTTGGCATTTGGGCCTGGCTATACGAGTTCACTTAGAACCGTCAGACCGGGCTGTCACAGCCTGACGAGGCGCCAATACCCTATACGAAGCTCGAGCTAATTTGATTTTTGGAGAATAGACATGTCCCGAGTCTGCCAAGTAACTGGCAAGCGTCCGGTGACCGGTAATAACCGTTCCCACGCACTGAACGCGACTAAGCGCCGTTTCCTGCCGAACCTGCACTCTCACCGTTTTTGGGTTGAGAGCGAGAAGCGCTTTGTCACCCTGCGTGTATCTGCTAAAGGTATGCGTGTAATTGACAAGAAAGGCATTGATACAGTTCTGTCCGAACTGCGTGCCCGTGGCGAAAAGTACTAAGTACTAAGAGGAATTAAATCATGGCTAAAGGTATTCGTGAGAAAATCAAGCTGGTTTCTTCTGCTGGTACTGGTCACTTCTATACCACCACGAAGAACAAGCGTACTAAGCCGGAAAAACTGGAACTGAAAAAGTTCGATCCAGTTGTCCGTCAGCACGTACTTTACAAAGAAGCTAAAATTAAATAATTTTAGTCTCCTTGTACAAAAACCCCGCTTCGGCGGGGTTTTTTGTTTTCTGCTCGTCCCCATAATAGAAAGCATCCTGCATTGTCTTTGGAGACGTCATGCCTGAATTACCTGAGGTTGAAACCAGCCGCCGCGGTATCGAGCCGCATTTGGTCGGTGAGACCATCCTGCACGCGATTGTTCGCAATGGACGCCTGCGTTGGCCCGTTTCCGCAGAAATTCATAGCCTCAGCGACAAACCTGTTCTCAGCGTTCAACGGCGCGCCAAATACTTGCTTCTGGAACTGCCCGACGGCTGGATAATCATTCATCTCGGTATGTCCGGCAGTTTGCGTATCCTCGCGCAGGAACGCCCTCCGGAGAAGCACGACCACGTTGATCTGGTGATGAGTAACGGCAAAGTACTGCGTTATACCGATCCGCGCCGATTTGGCGCATGGCTGTGGACCAAAGAGCTGGAAGGGCACAGCGTGCTGGCACACCTCGGCCCAGAGCCGCTGAGTGACGCTTTTAATACGGACTATTTCCGTGAGAAGTGTGCGAAAAAGAAAACGCCGATCAAGCCGTGGTTGATGGACAACAAACTGGTGGTCGGTGTGGGTAATATCTATGCCAGCGAATCGTTGTTCGCGGCGGGAATCCATCCTGACCGGTTGGCTTCATCACTTTCTCTGGAAGAGTGTGATGTCCTGGTGCGGGTGATTAAAGCGGTACTGTTGCGTTCGATTGAACAGGGCGGGACGACGCTGAAGGACTTCCTGCAAAGCGACGGCAAACCGGGCTATTTTGCGCAGGAATTGCAGGTGTATGGGCGTAAAGATGCGCCTTGCCGGGTGTGTGGTTCGCCGATTATTGCGACCAAACACGCGCAGCGGGCGACGTTTTACTGCCGCCACTGTCAGAAATGATTACTTGAGTTTGTCCATCAGCGCTTGATGGACGGCTGGAGGCAAGAAGTGGGCGACGTCGCCGTCGTGGCGCGCCACTTCTTTCACCAGCGAGGAAGAGATAAACGACCACTCTTTCGACGGCATCAGAAACACGCTTTCCAGTTCAGGCATCAGATGGCGATTCATGTGCGCCAGCTGCATCTCATATTCAAAATCCGCCACAGCGCGTAAACCACGAATCAAAATGTTGGCCTGCTGTGCGCGGGCGAAATTCGCCATCAAATCGCTAAAACCCACGACTTCTACGTTTGCCAGGTGCGATGTGGCCTGTTCAGCCAGCGCGACACGCTCAGCGAGATCAAACATCGGTTTTTTACTTGGGCTGGAGGCAATCGCGAGCAGCACTTTATCAAACATGCAGCTGGCGCGAGTAACAATATCGATATGCCCGTTGGTAATGGGGTCAAACGTGCCTGGATAGATGGCTTTTGTGCTCATGACTCACGCCTTCTTGCTAAAGCCGCGGTTCAGCGCCCACAGCTCGGTGTACTTGTTAAACGTATATTGCGCGTTAACGACCGCCAATAGCCAGCCTTGAGCGCCATCCAGAAAGCCTGCGCGGAGAACCAGCGTTTTCATGAATGCCCCTACTGTGTGGCTGAAAATGCCCGTCAGGGACGTTTTCTTGCCGTTGTGATGGCGTTCTTGCGCCCAGGCGGTGGCGTAGGCCAGTTGTTTTCGCTGGAAGTCAGCAAAATCACGGCAGGTCAGGTGTTTCAGATCGCCCTTCAGCTCAATCACTTTAGCCTCGCGACACTCCAGCGACTCATGGACCCGATTATCGTTGTACTGCCAGCGGCTGCGTTCGTAAAGACGCATCACGCGATCCGGATACCAGCCACTGTGGCGCATAAAGCGACCGAGGAAATAGTTACGACGCGCAATACTGTAGACAGTACCGGGTTCAGGGGCCGCAAGAGCTTCACGAAGGGATTTTTCGAGTTCAGGCGTTACGCGCTCATCGGTGTCGATCATTAACACATAATCGCCGGTGGCGAGCGCCTGAGCGCGCTGGCGTTGGATACCATAGCCTTGCCAGTCAGTGTTAATGTGGACGGTTACGCCAAGACTGCGTGCCAGTTCGACGGTGTTATCGTCGCTACCGGAATCCAGCAGCACAATCTCATCGGCCCATTGTACCGATGCCAGGCACGCTGGCAGCAGATCGGCGGCGTTTTTGGCGATCATCACCACCGACAGGCGAGTTGGCATTAATGGCTCCGCTGAGGCAGATAGGGTTGCAGTAACTGTAGCAGACGGGCAAGCGCGCCTTGGTTCTGATGAAGCACCTCGACGGCATGACGGCCGTACCATAAGCGGTAATCTTCATCAGTCAGTAGCGTTGAAACTTCTTTCACCAGCGTGTCGACGTCGGTGACGGTAATCAACCCATCGTCCTGTTGCAGCTTGGCGCAGATGTCTTTGAAATTAAACGTGTGCGGGCCCATCAGCACGGGAATGGCGTGCGCCGCTGGCTCCAGCGGATTATGGCCACCGCGTTCTACGAGGCTTCCGCCCACGAAGGCGAGATCGGCAATTCCGTACAGCAGCATCAGTTCGCCCATCGTATCGCCAATCACCACCTGAGTACTGGCAGACGGGATTTCACCGGTACTGCGCAAGGTGAATGGCATGCCGGCTTTTTGCACCAGTTCACGGGCATCGGCAAAACGTTCAGGATGGCGTGGCACCAGGATAAGCAGTAAATCCGGGAAGCGTTCGAGCAGCTTTTTATGGGCGTCGAGAATGATTTTTTCTTCACCGTCATGGGTACTGGTGGCAATCCACACCTGACGGCGGGGCGCCCACTGGCGACGAAGGGTAATGGCGCGCGCCGCCAGTTCTGGCGTCACGGAGATATCGAATTTCAGGCTGCCGGTGATGGCGAGCTGATTGCGCTTAAGGCCTAAAGAGAGGAAACGATTTCCGTCTTCTTCATTCTGCGCGGCAATCAGGGTGATACCGCTCAGCAGACGGCGCATGAATTTACCGAGCTTACCGTAGCCTTTCGCTGAGCGTTCAGACAGGCGAGCGTTGGCAATCACCAGTGGAATTTTGCGTTTGTGAAGTGCCGCGACCATGTTCGGCCACAGTTCTGTTTCCATCACGATAACCAGTTTTGGTCGCGTGGTGTTGAAAAAGCGGTTCATGGCACCGGGCAAATCATACGGCAGATAGACGTGCTGCACGTCTTTCCCGAAGGCTGACATCGCGCGCTCTGAGCCGGTCGGCGTCATGGTGGTGACGGTTATCGGCAGCGACGGATAACGATGGCGTAGCGCACGCACCAGCGGGATCGCGGCCAGCGTTTCGCCTACAGAAACGGAATGCAGCAGTATGCCATCTGGCACTACCTTATTTTTACAAAAGCCATAGCGTTCAGCCCAGCGTTTACGGTACGCGGGCGCCTTGCGGCTGCGCAGTAACAATCGCAGCCAGACTAGCGGCTGAATGAGGTAGAGCAAGGTGGTATACAGAAATTCCAAGCGAGTTATCCGTTTTTAGACTTCGGCGGGCAAATTCTAAGCATTTACCGTGCTTAAAGCTATCCCTTTGGGGTTCTGGGCGTTCAATCGGTCAGATAACGTTTCAAACGGAAGTAGCGACGGCCTAAACGCCAGTGTTGGCGAAGCCCACGGGCATTCTTCCAGATCATAGACCAGATACCCCGATCGAATAATTCCTGGGTAATCATTTTGCGCTTCTGAGGGTCAGCTATGTTGTTGATACTGTGCAAAATGCCGAGGCCTTCTTTCGCAATCTGCCATTGGCAGGCGGGCACTTCCGCAACTTGTTGCGGGTAACGAAGGTTAATGTCGTTCAGCATTTCGAGGATTTTCATGTAGTGCTGAGCGTTACGGATCCGCGTGTCATCTGTGCCCGGCGTATGGGACACGGATGCTGAATGAATCAGATAATCGTAGTAAGTCTCGTCAATGTACTGCACGCGTTTGGCCGTCAGTAACACTTCTGTCGTCCATGGAATATCCTGATGACGTAAACCATGCTCGAAGGTAAACCCTTGTTCTTTAATGAACGCATGTCGGTAAATGTTTAGCCAGGTCACATGCAAGAATTTGCGTGATGCCAGAGCCTGTTGCAGCCATGCGGTTCCTTCCATCACGCCAGTTGACGCGAGTTTGTCCGACGGAAAAATTTTCTTTGACGGGCGACCATCGTCATACACATAGTTGCCATTACAGGTCGCGACATCCAACTGATTGTGGGTGGCAATCTCTAGCAGGCGCGTGTACATGCCGGGATAGATAACGTCATCAATATCCGGAAACGACAAATATTGACCCGTGGCAACCGCAAGCCCGGTGTTCCTGGCGGCAGAAACACCCTGATTGGTTTGGTCGATAACCCGATAATTCGTAAACTCACTGGCGTAGCGGTTAAGAATCTCTGCAGAGTTGTCTACTGATCCATCGTTAACAACAATCATTTCCAGGCTGTCGATATTCTGGTTTTTGATGCTGTCAAAAAAGGCACTGAGGAATTTTTCGCCGTTATAAACCGCGACAACGAGGCTCAGAAGGGGTTGATCGGACATGGATTCTCCGTTTAGTTACAGGCTACGCATTGTCTGGCGGCATTATACACGCCATCCCTGAAGTTGCCTCTTTGTTGGCAGCGCGTCATAGCGATATAATCCGACCACTTACAGGCTCGTCTATTTGACAGGAACCCCATGCACATTGTCCACACCGAAGCCGATGGCGGAAAAGGCGGTCAGCCGCTGCGTATCATTAACGAATCATTAGGCATGATACAGCGCGGGCATCAGGTCACCATCCTGTGCCCTGACACGGCACCGCTACACCCGTTGGCGAAATCGGCAGGGCTCAATGTGGTGACGATGCCGCTGAAAAGAAAGAATGTCGGCAACTTGCTCACGTTACGTCGCTGGATTAACGATAATCGCGACAGTATCGACGTTATCAATAGCCATAACTCTGCGGATACCTGGCTGGTTGCGCTGGTTAATTTATTCTCTTCGCGCCCGGTTCCGTTGGTAAGAACACGACACGCCTCGGGTGTACCGCGTAATAACTGGACGACGCGCTGGCTGTATCGCAAAGCGTGCAAGCATATTGTCTCGACGGGTGAAGCGCTGCGTTTGCAGATGGTTGCGCTGGGTGTTCCCCTGGGAAATACCACCTCAGTGCCGAGCGGCGTAGATACGTCACGCTTCCATCCCGGTGATAAAGAAGCGGCTCGTAATCACTGCGATCTGAGCCAGGAGGATTTCTGGCTGGGCGTGGTGTCACACCTGCGCCCGAATAAAGGGCATAGCGTGTTGCTCAAGGCGCTGGCACAAATCAACATTTCGGAAATTAAGGTCGCCATCGTGGGCGATGGGCCGCATCGTGAAGCGCTGGAACGTGAGGTTATTCAGCAAAACCTGTTAACGCGTGTCGTTTTGGCAGGCCATCGCGCGGATCCGGAACGCTGGTTCCCGGCGTTTGATATCGCTATTAGTCCCTCTCATGATATGGAAGGCGTGCCGCAGGGCGTGTTGCAGTCGTTGGCAACGGGTATTGCGACGATAGCTACCGACGCGGGTGGAACGGCAGATGCGATTATCGACAGGAAAACAGGGTTGCTGATTGGACAGCAGGATGTTGATGCGCTGCGCGACGCGATTGTCACGCTGTACCACGACACGTTGCTTCGCCGTCAATTAGCCGAGCAGGGAAATGAATACCTCAATGCGCATTTCACCCGCGATTGCATGCTGACGGCGATGGAAAAGGTCTTTAACGACGCGGCTCAGCTTAACAGTTCGCGATAAAGCGCCTGTAATTCGCTGGCCATGTTTTCAAGCGTATAAGGTTCTGCGGTGGCGCGTGCTGCTGCCGCATAATCAACGCCCTGGCTTCGACCTTGCAGCCAGCCGCTAATTGCCTGCTGATAACCCGTAACGTCCAGCGCATCGCGCACCCACCCGTTTTCCCCTTCCCGTATCCACTCTGCTGCGCCGCAGCCGTGGCTGGTCAGTAGCGGTAAACCGCAGGCCAGCGCTTCCACGCAAACGTTAGGGAAGGGATCGTAGAGTGTCGGCAGAATCAACGCGTCTGCACTGCCATAGATTTCACGAACATCAGAGACCGGCCCGAAGAATTTCACACGAGAAGACACGCCTAATGTATTGGCGAGTTTCGCAAATTTTGCTGCGTGTTTATCGTGACCGGCAATAAGCAGCCAGACTTGTGGGTGCGGTTGAATCGCTTTCAGCGCCGTGGCGACGCCTTTACGCGCAAACCCGGAACCCACGTAAGCCAGCACCGGCGCGTCTTCCGGGATCCCGAGTTTCGTTCGGATTGAAGACTGGCGGACATTGGGATGAAAAGACGTGGTATCGACACCGTTATAGATGACGGTCAGTTTATCGTCGCTCAGGCCAAAACGGCGGGCAATATCGTCCCGTACCATGCGTGAGTTACAGATGACTTTACGCAGGTTGGGGTGCGTGAACATCTGTTGTTCAGCATTCAGGATATAGCGGTGGTAGCGGCTAAACGACTGTGCCCAGCGTGCCAGTGGCGATTGGATGCGATGATATTGCTCAAGCCAGGCCGCATGAACGCCATCGCCTGCGCGGAAAATAGACGCACCCGGAATGCGTTCATGGCTCTGAACAAGGTCGAATTCAGCAAAATGGGCTGCTGCTTCTGCGGCAAAACCTTCTTCCCGAGCCTGACGGTTGCGAAAGGGCGGGTTGATGGTCAAGGTATTCCAGCCTGCGGCGTTTTCCCATTTGCGCGCAATCAGCGTGACATCAATATGCGTATCTCGCGATAACACATTCAGGGCGCGGGAAACAAAACGCTCGGCACCGCCGTTAGGGTTATAAGTTTGTCTGACAATGGCGAGCTTCATGCCGGATTTTCCAGAAGCAGAGTATCAATCGCGCTCAACACTTGTTGCGGCGTAATAGCGGTAATGCAATCAGAAACATGGCTATCGCCGCAGCCTGCCTTACCACAGGGCTGACAGGTGAAACCGGCGGTGATAACGCGGTACTGCACGCCCCACGGCGCCCATTTAATCGCACCGGTTGGGCCGAAGATAGCGACCGTTGGTGTGCCCACCGCGCTTGCCAGATGCATCGGCATGGAATCGACACCGAAATAGAGTCGGGCATGTTTCATCAATGCCCCTAACTCTTTCAGGTTCAGCTTGCCGCTCAAATCGTGATACGGCTGAGTGAGCAACGCCCGTAACCCATCCATGTATTCGCTCTCTTCTTTGGACGGCGCGGCAGAAAGAATAATTGGCAGGCCGCGTGCGGAAAGCGTATCAATGGTGGCGGCTAACTTATCCAGCGACCAGGCCTTAAACATCCAACGCGACGTGGGATGTACCAGCACATACGATTTGGGGGTAACGCCGAAATCAGCCAGTTTCTGGGCAATAGAGGTTTCCGCTTCTTCACCGGGCACGAACAGCGTGTTCTTATCTTCCGCTGTTTGCGGATGAATGCCGATATGACGCAGCGCATCCAGGTTCACTTCAACCATGTGGCGAGAGTTGTCCTGAATCGCCGGGTAAAGCGTGGTAAAGGATTTTACCCAGCGGCGACGCGAGAGACCTGTACGTTTATCGGGTTTGAAGCCCACGGAAACACGGGGTTTCAGACGTCGCGCCAAACGGGCACCATGCCAGTGTTCGGTCAGATTGATCAGCACATCATAATCGCGGGCTTTCAGCGTGTTGAGCAGCGCCCGGTACAGCGTTAGCTGTTTGATAAAGCCCTGCTTACGCCAGTTGCGGCCAATGGTATGCACCTGATTAATCGCTGGGTGGCTGGTCAGCATCGCCTGAGTGTCATCGTAAACCAGGGCATCGACTTCGACATCGGGCCAGTTTTTCTTCAACACGGTGAAGACGGGGGATGTCAGCAAAACATCGCCGTGGTGGCGAAGTTTAACGATCAGAACCCGCTTTGGCGGACGGTCTGGTGAGAAAAAATCAGGCATGATGACTCTCTGCAGCCAATAGGGACGTTAATTGCTCAAAAACGGTCGACGCACTGAGGTCACTCAACTGAGTGGATCCTTCCGGGCGGCAAATGTATTGGTTTTTACCGTAACCGCCGATAAGTCCGGGGTCGGTAGGGCCGTAAAGCGTGATGTTCGGGCGATCCAGCGCAGCCGTTAAATGGCTAAGACCGGTATCGACGGACACGACAGCACGAGCGCCCGCAAGGACATGAGCGACCTTCTCAAGCGTCATTCGCGGCAAGACTTCAGCATAATCATGCCCTTCTGCCAGACGCTTTGCTCTGGCTTCTTCATGCGGCGCGCCCCACAGCAATTTTATGTTCAGCCCGCTTCCTGCAAGACGGGCAATCAGCTCACGCCAGTGCGATTCTGGCCAGTGTTTATCGTCACGCGTGGTGGCATGCAAAAAGACCAGGTAAGGTGCGGTCGTATTGCTATTCATCGCAAGGAAATGTTGAGCAATCGCATAATCGCCCTGAGTGTCCGGTTTTGGGTAGCCGAGGCTTTTGGCGAACAGTTCACGCGTGCGTTCAACGGCATGTTGCTGTTTTTCAATATGATGACGGCGATTGTAGAACAGGCTTGCCAGCGGTTCACGCGCGCTTTGCCAGTCCATGCCGTGCTTAATGCCGCGCGCAAGACGTGTGACCAGCGCCGCGCTTTTCACCAGCCCTTGGGCATCAATGATCGCGTCGTACTTTTCGGCCTGGATTTTTTGGCGAAACGCGAGGCGTTCGGCTTTTACCGGGGCAGTGAACCACGCCTTTCGCCAGCGGCGAATCGCCACGGGGATCACGCGATCTACAGCCGCATGCCAGCCAGGGATTTGCGCAAACCCTTCTTCGACAACCCAGTCAAAACGGATGCCTGGAATCGCCTGAACGGCGTCGGTCAGTGCGGGCAACGAGTGAAGCACGTCGCCCATCGAGGAGGTTTTAACGATCAGCACGCGCATCCGTTAGGCGTCCTCGGCCAGCAGAAGCTGGTTCAACTCTTCCAGCACGCGGTCTGGCGTAATGTCGATAAGACTCTGATGATAACCTTCTTCGGCGTCACCTTTGCGTACTTTGTGGTAGCCGGTGATCAGACGGATAACCTTGGCTTTGTTCGACAGCGGCGGAGTGAAGTCCGGGCTGCTTGGGCCATATAACGCAACAAGCGGGCGGTTCAACGCCGCAGCGACGTGCATCAGTCCTGAATCATTGGTCACTACGGCTTTACAGGCGGCAAGCAATACCACTGCCTGTTCCAGCTGCGTTTCGCCCGCCAGATTACGGCACCAGGCCTGCTGCTCCTGGCTGAGCGTGGCAAGAATTTCGTTGCCGGCATCGTGGTCTTTAGCGGAGCCAAACAGCACCACCTGATAGCCTTCATCGATCAGCTGTCTTGCGAGTTCAGCGTAGTGATAATGCGGCCAGCGTTTCGCCGGGCCGAATTCTGCACCGGGGCAGAAGCCGATCATCTGGCGTTCTGTTGAAAGGTTAAAAGCGGAGCAGGCCTGCGATTTCTCGCCTTCATTAACCTGAAGCTGCGGCCACAGCAGCGGCTGCGGCAAGTCTTTCGCCGAGCGCATCACGCCTTTGTCATACGCCAGCGCCACGTAGCGCTCAACCATCAACGGCCATGCCGTTTTATCGAGTACGCGTGCGTCATTCAGCAGGCCGTAGCGCATCTCGCCACGCCAGCCGGTACGCTGCGAGATGTTGGCAAAGAAGGGGACTAAGGCTGATTTAAACGAGTTCGGTAGAACATAAGCACGATCGTAGCGTTTTTCGCGCAGACTGTGCCCGAGTCGACGACGTTCGCCAATTTCCAGCGCTCCGTGACCGAGCGGCATTGAAATGGCTTCGTTCACTTCCGGCATACGCGATAAAAGAGGACGGCACCACGCGGGTGCCATCACATCAATGATCGCCTGGGGATAGCGTGCCTTGAGCGTGCGATAGAGACTTTGCGACATCATCATGTCGCCCACCCATGACGGGCCAATCACCAGTATTTTCATTCGTCGTTTCTTATGCGTCGCGGTTCAGCCAGTGCATATATTCCGTGACACCTTCGGCCACGGTTTTGAACGGTTTGTCGTAGCCAGCGGCACGCAGGTTGGTCATGTCAGCCTGAGTGAATGCCTGATAGCGACCTTTGAGTTTTTCCGGGAACGGAATGTACTCGATGCTGCCTTTTTTGTGGTAGGCCAACGTCGCATCCGCTACCGCCTGGAAGGATTCCGCGCGACCGGTGCCGAGGTTGAAAATCCCGGATACGCCATTTTCCCAGAACCACAGATTCACCGCCGCCACATCGCCGACATAAACGAAATCGCGTTTAAAGCCGTCGCTGCCTTCGAACAATTTCGGACTTTCGCCATTGTTCAACTGGGTGTTGAGGTGGAAAGCCACGCTCGCCATGCTGCCTTTATGACCTTCACGTGGGCCGTAAACGTTGAAGTAACGGAAGCCCACCACTGGAGAATCAACTTCTGGCAGGATCTGACGCACGTATTCGTCGAACAGGAACTTGGAATAACCGTAAACGTTCAGCGGCTTTTCATATTCGCGGGATTCAATAAAGTCAGAAGTACGGCCGCCGTAGGTTGCCGCAGAAGAGGCGTACAGGAACGGGATTTCGCGCTCCAGGCAGTAATGCAGCAGCTCTTTGGAATATTGATAGTTGTTATCCATCATATATTTGCCATCCCACTCGGTGGTGGAAGAGCACGCGCCTTCATGGAATACCGCTTCAATTTCGCCCATCTCTTCGCCGGACATAATCTGGATCAGGAAGTCTTCTTTATCCATGTAGTCGGCGATATTGAGGTCAACCAGGTTGACGAATTTGGTGCCATCTTTCAGGTTGTCCACCACCAGAATGTCAGTGATGCCTTTATCATTCAGGGCTTTAATGATGTTGCTGCCAATGAAGCCTGCGCCGCCGGTAACGATGATCATAACGATAACCTTTGAAATGTGGGTGACCGGGCCACTCCCGGACGCTAATGGTCTTATCATACCACCACTATGCGGAGTCTTCACATTCACCGACAAGCCGCAGGGGTACACGTGATTTATGCTGCAAAAACGGGGAACGGGTGCTGTGTCATCTCGTATCAGCGTAGAGGTTTGGGTAATATGTGCCAAATTTTGCCGAATCTGGAGAGTTGCAATGCGTGGTGATTTTTACAAACAGTTAACCAGCGACCTGGAAACCGCTCGCGCGGAAGGGTTGTATAAAGAAGAACGCATCATTACTTCTGCCCAACAGGCGGACATTACCGTCGGTGATGGCAGCCATGTCATCAACTTCTGCGCCAATAACTATTTGGGCCTAGCGAACCATCCTGAGCTTATCGCCGCAGCGAAAGCCGGGATGGACAGTCACGGATTCGGTATGGCGTCTGTTCGCTTTATTTGTGGCACGCAAGACAACCACAAAGTGCTGGAAAACAAACTGGCTGCCTTCCTCGGAATGGAAGACGCAATCCTGTATTCCTCTTGCTTCGACGCGAACGGCGGCCTGTTTGAAACGCTGCTCGGTCCAGAAGATGCCATCATCTCCGATGCGCTGAATCATGCGTCGATCATCGACGGCGTGCGTCTGTGTAAAGCAAAGCGCTTCCGCTACGCCAACAACGATATGCAGGAACTTGAAGCGCGTTTGAAAGAAGCGCGCGAAGCAGGCGCGCGTCATGTGCTGATCGCCACCGACGGCGTGTTCTCCATGGACGGTGTGATTGCTAATCTGAAAGGTGTGTGCGACCTCGCAGACAAGTACGATGCGCTGGTGATGGTCGATGACTCTCATGCCGTTGGCTTTGTCGGCGAAAACGGCCGTGGCTCTCATGAATACTGTGAAGTGATGGGACGTGTCGACATCATCACCGGCACGCTGGGTAAGGCGCTCGGCGGCGCGTCTGGCGGCTATACCGCCGCGCGTAAAGAAGTCGTTGAATGGCTGCGTCAGCGCTCGCGCCCGTATCTGTTCTCCAACTCTTTGGCCCCGGCGATCGTTTCCGCCTCTATTAAAGTGCTGGAAATGGTGGAATCAGGTGCCGGACTGCGCGACCGTCTGTGGGCTAACGCACGCTTGTTCCGCGAAAAAATGAGTGCGGCAGGCTTCACGCTGGCCGGTGCCGATCACGCCATCATTCCGGTGATGCTGGGTGACGCGACCGTGGCGCAGGAATTTGCCCGCGAGCTGCAAAAAGAAGGGATTTACGTCACCGGTTTCTTCTACCCGGTGGTGCCAAAAGGTCAGGCGCGTATTCGCACCCAGATGTCTGCGGCGCATACCCCTGAGCAAATTGAACGTGCGGTGGACGCGTTTACCCGCATCGGTAAGCAACTGGGCGTGATTGCCTGAGGATGTGAGATGAAAGCATTATCGAAATTAAAGGCCGAAGAAGGGATCTGGATGAACGACGTTCCGGAACCGGAAGTCGGTCATAACGACCTGCTGATCAAAATTCGCAAAACCGCCATTTGCGGCACCGATGTGCACATCTACAACTGGGACGAATGGTCGCAGAAGACCATTCCCGTTCCGATGGTTGTTGGCCACGAATATGTTGGCGAAGTGGTGGGCATTGGTCAGGAAGTGAAAGGTTTTAAAATTGGCGACCGCGTTTCCGGTGAGGGCCACATCACCTGTGGTCATTGCCGTAACTGCCGTGCGGGCCGTACCCATTTGTGCCGCAACACGACCGGCGTGGGCGTGAACCGTCCGGGCTGTTTCGCCGAATATCTGGTGATCCCGGCGTTCAACGCGTTCAAAATCCCGGACAACATTTCTGACGATCTGGCTTCCATTTTCGACCCGTTCGGTAACGCGGTTCACACGGCGCTTTCATTTGATTTGGTCGGTGAGGACGTTCTGGTCTCGGGCGCGGGTCCTATCGGTATTATGGCGGCCGCGGTAGCGAAACACGTTGGTGCCCGTAATGTCGTGATTACCGATGTGAACGAGTTCCGTCTGGATCTGGCGCGTAAAATGGGCGTGACCCGTGCGGTTAACGTTTCCAAAGAGAGCCTGACCGATGTGATGGCTGAACTGGGCATGACCGAAGGGTTCGACGTGGGTCTGGAAATGTCCGGCGCACCACCGGCATTCCGCACCATGCTCGACACCATGAACCACGGTGGACGTATTGCGATGCTGGGTATTCCACCGTCTGATATGTCCATCGACTGGACCAAAGTCATCTTTAAGGGGCTGTTCATTAAAGGCATTTATGGCCGTGAGATGTTCGAAACCTGGTACAAGATGGCGGCGCTTATCCAGTCTGGTCTGGATCTCTCCCCAATTATTACCCACCGCTTCGGGATTGATGACTTCCAGAAAGGCTTCGACGCGATGCGTTCAGGCCAATCAGGGAAAGTTATTCTGAGCTGGGATTAATCTTTCTATTTGAGCACCAGGTTTGATAGACTGGTGCTCAAATATTGTCTTATCCTCAAATGCCTTACTGCATATCGATGAGTACGAGCAATTCTATAAAAAACTAAGCTCGCTAATTATTGTTTGTACTGGCTATCCGAAATTGCTTCCTGTGGGAATAGCGTGAAATGTCGCTGATTATTGCAAGCTCTCGTCGTACAAGAAACAACGCTGTTATCGGTTGGATTCTATTTATTTTATCTATTGTTGCCGTGGTTTTAATTAATTTTCTTAGCGCGCGTTATAACGCGGTTATTAATCGCACATTGGTTTTTGTTTTGTTAATATTTACCTTGCGCTGCATTAAATCCACTTTTTTAAGGAATCTACTCGGTACTTTTTCGTTAGCGCTGGTGGCGGCTGACCTCTCCCTTCAATTATACGCCTGGAACAATTTCAACTCCGTATTCACCTACGGATTCGCGTTGAGTGTGATAAATACCACAGGCAGTGAAGCCTTTTCCATGCTCGGACTTTATTGGCGAGATTGCATTATCTTCTTGGCCTTGTTTTGTTTGCTCATGTTAACCATTAATAGTGGTTTGAACACAATCCCACAAAAGTATAAAAAATACCCTTCGTTATTTTTTGTGCTGCTATTAACGGGTTATACCGTGCAAGGCGTGTTACATCAAATGCGGAAAAGCAATGTTGAGAGCCTGGCCCAACGTGTCATGAATTCAACACCGCTGAGTACCGCTAAAGTCTTTATGCAGGCCATTGCTGATATTAGTGTCGTTGCTGATATAAACAAAAACATCCCTGATTATAAAATATCAGTATCAGATACCGGGATTGATAATTATGTGTTGATTGTCGGTGAGTCTGAACGCACAGCGAATATGAGTATTTATGGTTATGGCAGAGAGACCACTCCGCGGCTGGAGGCTGAGAAAGCGAATCTCTTGCTGTTCCGTAACGCGGTTAGCCCGGCTCCGGTGACCATTATGGCTGTGCCACTGGCGCTTTCAGCGGCCTCGGTCCAGAAACCCGACCCCGTAAAATACGGCGACAACATCATTGGGGTGGCCAACAAGGCCGGTTTTGACACGTCCTGGTACAGCCGTCAGGGAACCGGAGGCGCACATAACAACGTGATAACCGGAATTGCGATGAACACCAACCAACACCAATGGGTGGATGAAGGGTTCGATGATGCATTGCTCCCGCTGCTGAATCAGGCGCTAAAGAAACCAGGTAAAAAACTGATTGTATTGCATATTTATGGCAGCCATGAGCCTGCTTGTAAGCGTTTTCCTAAGGACTTATCCTTTTTTAAAGACGGAAGTGAAGCGGATGATTGTTACGATAACTCCGTGCGTTTCACGGATGAAATTATGGGTAAAATATTCAACCAACTTTCTCACACACGTTCGTCCGTTTTCTATTTTTCAGACCATGCCTTAATACGCGATCCTTCGCGTGCTGTAGTGTACTCACATGCAGGCGCTAAGCCGCCCAAAGAAGCACTGTCCGTACCTGCATTCATTTGGTACAGCCCAAAGGTAATGGCAAATGATAAATGGACGGGGGATTATGAAACACCGTGGTCGACAGATGATACCAACACGCTAACCGAATTGTGGTTAGGCGTGCATCGGGTAGGGGATCAGCAGAACACTCTTAAAGAGTGGCTCCAGTCTTACCAGACACCCATTACTATCATGGATACAACTGGAAAGACTTACGACTGGAAGAGTATGCAATAAGTGTGGCATGATAACTTGCCAGATCGATCTAATGGGCTGCTTATTAAAATTTTTAAAAGGTTAGCACCAAATTTTACGGATTAGTAACTGATTGAGAATGACAATGACGAGTTTGAACGGGCAAAAAATACAGATTCGAATGACAGAGTTGATTTTTGGTATATGTCTTCTGGCCTTCGCTTCAATCATTGTATCACCGAACTTTTCTAATAAATTACTGAACGTCGCGGGCTTCATTGCGTTCTTCTTAGTTGCATACAATATTAAAAATATTCGTAAGAGTGAAACATTTTGGTTGTGTATGATCCTGTTGGTTACAGGAATTTGCGATCTGATATGGTATGGCTTATACAAAGTTGACAACAGCGATGCAATAAATTCTTATCGTGCTTATCTTGAAGTGGGCAAGATTTGTATTTATGGCGCTTTTTTAATCCTTGCCTTTTCTACCGCTGAAAAATTCAAAATCGGCAATAATAGAATACATTATGCCATCATTATCATTCTTCAAACAATGATGATTGCCTATTCATGTTATCAGTACATGCAACCAGGTCATCCGCGTGTTGAGTTCTCACTGGGTGGTGGCACTAGCGCGACAGGTGCTGCGTATACGGTTGTTTTCCTGTCATGTTATATCATGATGGTGCTACAGCACTCTCGAATGCGTTTTAAGGATTTACTTATCCTTGCCCATTTCTTTGTGACCTTTATTATTCTGGTTACAACGGGAACGCGTGCGGCCATTATTGTCTACCCCGCCATTTTTGCGGGCCTACTCTGTATACGTTGTTATATGCAGAGGCATATCCCATGGAAAGGGATTGCGGTATTGATGCTGGCTTTCATGGCAGGTTCTTTCATGATGAAGGACAACTTGGTTAAGCGCTACAATGATTTAAATCGAGATGTCTCGGCCTATGAAAAAGACAACAGTAATACCTCTGTTGGCGCCAGATTTGCGATGTGGAAATCAGGGTTAATTGCCTCTGAGCACAACTATTTATGGCAATCGACCGACCAACGAAATGCTCTTATCAGGCAAGCGGTTAAAGAAGACCCGAGTCTATCTGGAGCATTGATCCATATTAAAGGTCATCTGCATAACGAGATTGTAGAAGCGGCATCGACCAAAGGACCTTCCGGTGTTCTGCTATATTTAGCTTTTGTTATTGCGCTGGCATGGTATTCCCTTTGTAAAATAAAGAGCTTCGCGTTGCTGAGTTTCCTCGGGGCCATGATGATGTTCGGTTTTGGTGGTGTGATGTTCTATTCGAAAACAACACCCACGGCATGGATGTTAACGTTGATTATGTTTATCGTTTTCCTGACGCAGAACCGCCACCGTGATGTTGTGAAGTGATCACTTTGCTTCTCTGCCAGTGACAGAGTATTCTTCCTGGCAGTGAAAACGCCTCGATTTATGAAGTGAGTCTGTGTATGCAAGAGTTGGTTTCCGTCATCATCACCACGTTTAACCGGGAAGATCTGCTGGAAAGGGCTATTCGTTCGGTTATTGCCCAGGATTACCCTGTGGTTGAGTTGATTGTCGTTGATGATTTTTCCAATGAAAAAACCGCGCAGCTGATAGATACTCTTCGTAACGAATGCGAACAACGTTTTTCCCGCTTTATCTATCAGCGTAATACGACAAACAGCGGCTCTAATTTTAGCCGCAACTGCGGTTATGCGTTGTCAGAAGGTAAGCTTGTCACCGGGCTGGATGACGATGACTATTTTTTACCGCAGCGTATATCTAAACTGGTCGCCCGATACGATGATCAATACGCGTTTGTTTGCGATACCTTAACCCGTCTGGATAAGAATCGTGAGCATGTGGAAAAGAGCGATACTTTCCGTGTTATTGGGCTGCAGGATATCCTGCGCGAGAACGTTGTTGGTAACCAGGTGCTCACAACCCGCGAAAAACTGATGGCAGTAGGATGCTTTTCGCCTGAAATTAAACAGCAGCAGGATCGTGATGTTTGGATTAAGCTTATCGCAAAATTCGGTCCTGGGTTGAAATATCCATTTAGTACACAAATGGTCGATGCCGAGCACAGTGATAACAGAATAACTAAGCAGATAAAGAAGTATCACTCCTACCGTAAGCTTTATTTTAAATTCAGGCACCTCATGTCTGAGGCAACAAAAAGTAATAACCTTTTTCAATTGATGTCGTTTCGTGGGATGTCATCTGCGAGAATGAACGCACTTCTTTCTGGGAAAAAGAAAGATCTCAAGCTGCGAATGAAATTGCTTCGTCGAACGTTGAAAGATTTTTTCTAGGCATATTCGGGATTACAGTAATGAAAAATATCGTGCTGTTAAATAAACTGATTAAATCATCTCGGCGGTGGAGTAAAAAAACGAAGCTTTCTTTCTTTGAGACGCTTCATCGCGCTTTTCTCGAGAAAAAGAAACAGCATATCTTTGGCATTCTTGACGATCTAAATGTTGTCCCCAGTGCTCCTGAAAAAGTCCTGACGCAGGAACCCAATGAAAAAATTGTTTGGGTTTGTTGGTTTCAGAGCCTTGAGCAGGCGCCTGTCCTGGTAAAACGTTGTATAGAATCAGTCATCAAAAATGTGGGTGATGCCAGAGTCATTGTGCTGAATGATGACAATATTAACGATTATATTAATCTTCCAAATTATATTGTTGAGAAATATCAGAGAGGTGTAATCAGTAAAGCGCATTATTCTGACATTGTGCGTTGTACGCTTCTCGCTCAGTATGGCGGTATCTGGATGGATGCTACGGTCTATCTGACCAAACAAATCCCGGATCATCTTTTCCAGCTTGGTTTTTCCTCTTTGCGCTTCAACGAAGGGAATGTCGATGAGGCGATAAGCAAGGGGTATTGGACTGCCTACTTCTTGGCTGCCCGGAAAAATGAACCCTATATTGTATTGGTCAGGGATCTATTTTATCGGTATTGGCATAAATATGACTCTTTAATTGAGTATTTCTTAATTGACTATGCGTTGTTATTTGGTATTGAGAAATACGAATTATTTCAGGGCTTAGTCGATAAACAACCGATCATTGGAAATAAAAGATTCTATATTCGCCAATTTATCAACGACCCCGTTTCCGCGGAAGTCATCGCTAAGCTGAATAAAGACCCGGTTGGTATCTATAAACTTTCTCATAAAGAGCGTTACGATGGGGAAAAAGGTTCTGAGTTGACGCTATATAGCCAGATTCTCAATGATACGTTTAACGTGAATTTAGCATCCAATAAATAAAACCTGACTGCCTTTACGGCAGTCAGGCCGTCATGGTTTATCCCAGCCTTGCCACTGTAATTGCATATACTGCACCAGCGTGCTGTGAGAGATGCTGTCGCTTAACACATCAAAGAAGCGGCTGGCGTACACCGGTTGCTGCGGCTGTTTTGGTTTACACAACTTCACGCCACGGAACGGGTTACGCGGTGCGGTGGTTTGCCCAGGTGCAGCGTTATTCGGGGTCGACGTATCGGTCTGTGGCTCGTTGAGCAGGCTGCTTGGACGCACCAGCGTGATATCCGGCGGCAGGTTGTAAACCATCTGCTGAAGTACGCGAACCGTTGTCGGGTGCGGGTGGCCGATGGCAATTGCCGAACCATTTTTTCTGGCCAGTTGAATAGCGCGATTAAACTGAACGCGAATATCTGCTTCGTTTTGCGTGTCATCGAGGAATACCCGGCGCTTAATTACTTTCACATTCGTCCCCACAGCGGCCCGCATCGACTGGCTGTTGCCAATTGTCATGCTGTCGAGAAAGTAAAAATTGTAATGACTCAGCGTCTGCATCACTTTTTGCATGCCGAACAGGCTCGAGGTCATCGCGCTGCCCATATGGTTGTTCAGTCCTACGGCATACGGCACTTTGCCGACGGCTTCCCGAACGATACGGTCAATCTCATCACTGCTCATATCCGGTCGCAGGGTATCTTTTTCCAGCGGCTGTTTACTGAGCGGTGCCATCGGCAGGTGAATCAGCACTTCATGTCCGCCGTTATGGGCTTTGGTGGCCATTTCTCGGGCGTGAGGCGCATTCGGTAACACGGCAACGGAGATGGCATTGGGCAGCGCCAATACCTGATTTTCTTGCTGAGGACGGTAGCCAAAATCATCAATGACTATCGAGAGTTTTCCGGCGTGGGCCGGGGAGATTACCGCCAGTACGGCGGCGACAGACAACGCTAACGGGCGAAATTGAAGCAAAACTTATCTTCCCAACCACGGCTGTGGATTGACCGCCTGACCCTGGCGGCGAATTTCGAAGTAGAGTGATGGTCGGCCCTGACCCCCACTGCTGCCCACAAGGGCAATCGGCTGACCGGCGCGAACCTGGGTCCCGACGCTGACCAGCGCGCTTTGGTTATAGCCATACAAACTCATGTCGCCTTTACCGTGCTCAACCACCACCACAAGGCCATAGCCTTGCAGCCAGTCGGCAAGGATCACGCGACCATCGGCAATCGCTTTGACTTCAGTACCTTCAGACGCGCCGATAACCATCCCTTTCCAACGTAGTTCACCTTGCAGTTGTTCGCCATAGCGATGCAACGTCGGGCCACGAACCGGCCAGTAAGCCTGACCACGCGGTGAACCCAGACCGCCCGTACGGGACATCAGTGAGCGTTCACTTTCGGAAGGTTTATAGGTGGTGCCTTTACGTGAAGCGTCCTGCTGGCGATTGCGTACCGCCTGCGCCTCATTCGCTTCGCGTTGTGCCCGGGCACGGGCCGCCGCTTCGGCTTGCGCGATGCGGGAAAGCATTCGCGATTGGTTGGCCCGCAGTTCGGAGAGTTGTTGCTGGCCTGCCTGAATCGAAGATTCAAGCCCGGAGAGGGTTTTCTTACGTTCGTTACGCGCTTGCTCAAGCTTCGCTTGCTGCGCTTTCTGCTCATACAGCAATGTTTGCTGTTGGCTTTGTTTCTCTTCCAAATCAGCTTTTTGCGAGGCCACTTCTTCGCTGGTTTGTTTCAACTCGGCGATGGTTTGCTGACGCGCCTGGTTGAGATAGCCGAAATAGGCTTGCAGACGCTGCCCGCGCTGGCTTTCTTCACCGCTAAGGATTAACTGAATACCGGTGTGTTCGCCCTGGCGGAATGCGGCATCAAGCTGTGCCGCAAGATTGCGTTCCTGGGCCGCTTTTTGCTTTTCCAGTTTGGCAATCGACGCGTTCATTGCATCAACCTGCTTGTTGAGGTCGGCAAGGGTATTCTGTGTTTCCCGCAGCTTGCGAGCGGCGGCGGAAATGGCTTCTTCCTGGATTTTGAGTTGGGCGAGCAGGGCAGAACGTTGCTGTTGTTGCTGGCGAACCGCCTTTTCTTTGCTGGCGATATCGGCCTGAATAGATTTCAGTTGGTCGCGATCGTCCGCATGAGCAAATGTCGCGCACAGCAATACGCCAGCGCTAAGTGCGCTGGCGTAACAAACGGATCGGACTGCCGTCGCGATCCATGTGGTTGAAACAATCGCCTTTCCCCTCATGGGGAGGGATTATTCCACGATGAACAGCGGCTTGCCAGTCATCTCTTGCGGGATGTCCATGCCCATCAGGGTCAGCATGGTAGGCGCGATATCGGAAAGTTTGCCGCCATCGACTGCTTTCACCGCTTTGTCACCAACGTAAATCAGCGGGACTGGCAGGTTGGTGTGCGCGGTGTGCGCCTGACCGGTTGATGGGTCGCGCATTTGCTCAGCATTACCGTGATCGGCGGTGATAAGCATTTGACCGCCAACGGATTCTACCGCTTTGGTCACTTCCGCAATGCAGTGATCCAGTGCTTCAATCGCCTTGACTGCCGCTTCCATTACACCAGTGTGGCCAACCATGTCGCCATTCGGGTAGTTACAAATGATGGTGTCGTACTTGCCGCCGGTGATTGCGCCGACCAATTTTTCAGTCAATTCTGCCGAACTCATTTCCGGTTGCAGGTCATACGTCGCCACTTTCGGAGAGTTGATCAGAATGCGGTCTTCACCTGCGAACGACTCTTCAACGCCGCCGTTGAAGAAGAAGGTCACGTGCGCATACTTCTCAGTTTCGGAGATACGCAGCTGGGTTTTATCCTTCTTCGCCATCCACTCACCAAAGGTGTTTGCAAGAGACGCAGGCGGGTAGGCGCAAGGGGCATCGATATCCGCTGCATATTGCGTCAGCATGATGTAGTCAAGGTTGACCACTTTCTTGCGAGCAAAGCCGTCGAAATCGTTATTCACGAAAGCGCGGGTGATTTCACGGGCACGGTCAGCACGGAAGTTCATGAAAATCAGAGTATCGCCATCTTCCATCGCGGCGTCAGCCTGGCCTTCCGCGCGGATCACGGTCGCTTTCACGAATTCGTCGTTTTCATCGCGAGCATAAGCCGCTTCCAGGCCCGCAACAGCGGTATCAAACTGGAAATCGCCTTTTGCCAGGGTCATCAGGTCATACGCTTGTTCAACGCGATCCCAACGGTTGTCGCGGTCCATTGCGAAATAGCGACCTACAATAGACGCCACGCGGCCTTTGCCCAGCGCGGCAAATTTGTCTTCGAATTTTTTCAGCGTAGGTTCTGCGCTACGTGGTGGTGTATCGCGACCATCAAGGAACGCGTGCAGATAGATTTTTTCTGCGCCACGTTCAGCGGCCAGTTCAACCATTGCCATGATGTGATCTTCGTGGCTGTGAACGCCACCGGCAGACAGCAGGCCCATGATGTGAACGGCTTTGCCCGCAGCAACGGCTTTATCGACGGCTCCAGCCAGGGTGCTGTTTTCAAAGAAGGTACGCTCTTTGATTTCAACATCCAGACGGGTCAGGTCCTGATACACGATACGGCCTGCGCCCAGGTTGACGTGGCCCACTTCTGAGTTACCCATCTGACGGTCTGGCAGACCGACTTCCAGGCCAGAAGCATCAATCAGCGTGTGTGGACGTTTTGCCCACAGGCCATCCATCACTGGCGTTTTTGCATTGAAAATTGCGTTATCCTGCTGGTCTTCACGGTAGCCATAGCCATCCAGAATCACCAGTACCATAGGTTTTTTAGTAACCGACATTGCGACAACCTCATGCTCAAAAGAGAAAAAATTTGCGTGATTTTACTACAGCTGAATCGATAAATCTGCCTCGAAGGATCAACGATTGGGCGAGCCCAAGGATGAGATTGGTTAATTTTGGCCTAAATTTCACGAATCAGGCCGCAGAAATTGGATCAGCTTATGTTCGGATTGCTGTATTTGCCACCTTGCACAGGTATACTCCTTTCCTGTTTTTTTAATCACTGAGTCGGGAGTTATCACCCCCCATGCAAGAAATTATGCAATTTGTTAGCCGTCATCCCATACTGAGTATCGCCTGGGTTGGCTTACTGGCTGCCGTTCTGTTCATGACCTTTAAAGGCTTGACCTCAAAAATCAAAGTGATCACCCGCGGTGAAGCGACGCGTCTTATTAACAAAGAAGATGCGGTGGTTGTCGATTTACGCCAGCGCGATGATTTCCGTAAAGGCCACATTGCCGGTTCTGTTAACTTGCTGCCTGCTGAAATCAAAGCAAATAACGTCGGTGAGCTTGAAAAACACAAAGATAAACCCATCATCGTAGTAGATGGTTCTGGTATGCAGGCTCAGGATCCAGCAACGGCACTGAACAAAGCGGGCTTCGAGCGCGTATTTGTGCTGAAAGAAGGCGTTGCGGGTTGGAGCGGTGAGAACCTGCCACTGGTTCGTGGTAAGTAATTTTCTGAGGTAACGTTATGGCCAATATTGAGATCTACACCAAAGCAACTTGCCCATTTTGTCACCGTGCGAAAGCGCTGCTGAACAGCAAGGGCGTCACCTTCCAGGAATTGCCTATTGACGGCGATGCGGCAGGGCGTGAAAAGATGATTGAACGTAGTGGCCGCACCACGGTGCCGCAGATTTTTATTGATGCACAGCACATTGGTGGCTGTGATGACTTGTATGCACTTGACGCGCGTGGTGGACTCGATCCCCTGCTGAAATAATCCCTTTTAAGGACAAAAAAGATGTCAGAACAAACTAACCCAGAAATGACTTTCCAGATCCAGCGCATTTATACCAAAGACGTTTCCTATGAAGCGCCAAATGCGCCGCACGTTTTCCAGAAAGATTGGCAGCCAGAAGTTAAACTTGATCTGGATACGGCTTCTACCCAACTGGCAGAAGGTATCTACGAAGTCGTACTGCGTGTGACCGTTACCGCATCTCTGGGCGAAGAAACCGCGTTCCTGTGTGAAGTGCAGCAGGGCGGCATTTTCTCCATCGAAGGCATCGACGGCAACCAGATGGCGCATTGCCTGGGTGCATACTGCCCGAATATCCTGTTCCCGTATGCGCGCGAATGCATTACCAGCCTGGTTTCTCGCGGCACATTCCCGCAACTGAACCTTGCGCCAGTGAATTTTGATGCGCTGTTCATGAACTATCTGCAGCAGCAAGCTGGCGAAGGTGCCGAGCAACATCAGGATGCCTGATGAACGCACTTAACGCTGCAATGACTGTCATCGGTGCCGGCTCGTACGGCACCGCTCTTGCCATCACTCTGGCAAGAAATGGCCACGATGTGGTGCTTTGGGGACATGACCCGAAACACCTCGCGGTCCTGCAACAAGACCGCTGCAACGCGGCCTTCCTTCCCGATGTGCCTTTCCCTGATACGTTGCACCTTGAAGCCGATCTCGCGACAGCGCTTGCCGCCAGCCGCGATATTTTGGTCGTCGTCCCAAGCCATGTGTTTGGCGACGTGCTGCGTCAGCTGAAGCCGCTGCTACGTTCTGATGCGCGTCTGGTGTGGGCAACGAAAGGGCTTGAAGCTGAAACCGGGCGTCTGCTCCAGGATGTCGCGCGTGAAGCGCTGGGCGATGAAATTCCGCTCGCAGTCATTTCCGGCCCGACCTTCGCGAAAGAGCTGGCAGCAGGCATGCCAACCGCAATTTCACTGGCATCGACGGATGCGCAGTTTGCCGACGATCTGCAAAAACTGCTGCATTGTGGCAAAAGCTTCCGCGTCTACAGCAACCCGGATTTCATCGGTGTGCAATTAGGCGGCGCGGTGAAGAACGTGATTGCCATTGGCGCAGGCATGTCTGACGGCATTGGTTTTGGTGCTAACGCACGAACGGCGCTGATCACCCGCGGGCTGGCTGAAATGTCACGTCTGGGTACTGCGCTGGGTGCTGACCCGTCGACCTTCATGGGTATGGCGGGGCTTGGCGATCTGGTACTGACCTGCACCGATAACCAGTCGCGTAACCGCCGTTTTGGCATGATGCTCGGACAGGGCAAAGATGTGCAAACCGCGCAGGACACGATTGGTCAGGTGGTTGAAGGTTACCGCAATACCAAAGAGGTCAGGGCACTTGCTCACCGATTTGGTGTCGAAATGCCAATAACCGAGCAAATTTATCAGGTATTGTATTGCGGAAAAGATGCTCGCGAGGCAGCATTGACCTTATTAGGTCGTGCCAGCAAGGAAGAGCGCAGCCACCACTAGCCGCAGGGAATCGCCACCTCAATGACCCGGTCAGCGTAGAACTGACCGGTCATTCGTCTATCGCTGGAGTTTGCAATGCCGTGTGAAGAACTGGAAATTGTCTGGAACAATATCAAAGCCGAAGCCCGCGCGCTGGCTGACTGTGAGCCGATGCTCGCCAGTTTTTATCACGCAACGCTGCTCAAGCATGAAAACCTCGGCAGTGCGCTGAGCTATATGCTCGCGAACAAGCTGGCCTCGTCAATCATGCCTGCCATTGCGATTCGCGAGGTGGTAGAAGAAGCCTACGCTGCTGACCCGGAAATGATTGCCGCTGCTGCCTGTGATATTCAGGCTGTGCGCACCCGTGACCCGGCCGTTGATAAATACTCCACCCCGCTGCTTTACCTCAAAGGTTTCCATGCGCTCCAGGCCTATCGCATCGGCCATTGGCTGTGGCACCAGGGGCGACGCGCACTCGCCATTTTCCTGCAAAATCAGGTGTCGGTAACGTTCCAGGTTGATATTCACCCGGCGGCGAAAATTGGTCGCGGCATTATGCTCGACCACGCAACCGGCATTGTGGTGGGTGAAACGGCGGTAATTGAAGATGACGTCTCGATTTTGCAATCCGTCACTCTTGGCGGGACCGGCAAAACCAGCGGCGATCGCCATCCGAAAATCCGTGAAGGGGTAATGATCGGCGCGGGAGCGAAAATTCTCGGCAACATTGAAGTTGGGCGTGGTGCGAAGATTGGCGCGGGTTCCGTAGTATTACAACCCGTTCCCCCGCACACCACCGCCGCGGGTGTTCCGGCGCGTATCGTCGGCAAACCCGACAGCGATAAACCGTCCATGGATATGGATCAGCACTTTAACGGGATTCACCACACGTTTGAGTTTGGCGACGGGATTTGAAGCGTTGTCTGCTACAAGACCTTATACAGTAGGCCCGGTAAGCATCGCGCCACCGGGCATGTGAAGCTAACGCTTCAGCTACGCAACACCGCGCCCGCATACCCCAGCTGACGCCAGGCCTCATACACCACCACCGACACCGCATTTGACAAGTTCATGCTGCGACTGTCCGGCATCATCGGAATACGAATTTTTTGCTCAGGCGGCAAGGCATCCAGAATCGTCGCGGGCAAGCCACGTGTTTCCGGGCCAAACATCAGGAAATCCCCTGCCTGATAACTCACGGCGCTATGCGCTGGCGTACCTTTGGTGGTCAGCGCAAACAGGCGCTGCGGCTGTTCCGCTTCAAAGAATGCTTCATGACTAGCATGACGTTTTACGGCGGTGAATTCGTGGTAATCCAGCCCCGCACGGCGCAGGCGCTTATCGTCCCAGGTAAAGCCCATCGGCTCGATGATGTGCAGACGAAAACCGGTGTTCGCGCACAAGCGAATTATGTTGCCGGTATTAGGTGGAATTTCTGGTTCGAATAAAACGATGTTTAGCATGCTGCCCCCTTAATTGCGGGGGCAGAATAGCAGATCGGAAAGGATTATGCCGCATCTCCACGGCTCACCGGGGCCAGCGCTGCCGCCAGATGTTTTGCTTCCTGCACCAGTGAATCACGGGAAATCTCACTGATGGATTTCGCGCCGGTCAGCGTCATCGCCACCTTCATCTCTTTCTCAATCAGATTCAGCAGATTGGTCACGCCCGCGCCGCCGTGCGTCGCCAGCGCATACAGGTACGCGCGGCCCAAGAGCACGCTATCGGCGCCCAGCGCAATCATACGCACCACGTCCAGACCGTTTCGAATACCGCTGTCGGCGAGAATGGCGATATCGCCTTTTACCGCATCGGCGATCGCCGGTAACGCGCGGGCAGAAGAGAGCACGCCGTCAAGCTGACGGCCGCCGTGGTTAGACACCACGATGCCGTCAGCACCGAAACGCACCGCGTCGCGCGCGTCTTCCGGATCAAGGATCCCTTTGATCACCATCGGACCGTCCCAAAATTCACGGATCCATTCCAGGTCTTTCCATGAAATCGACGGATCGAAATTATTCGCCAGCCAGCCAATATAATCTTCCAGCCCGGTCGGTTTACCGAGATAGGTGGATATATTACCTAAATCATGCGGACGACCGTTCACACCCACATCCCATGCCCATTGCGGATGCGTTACCGACTGCCAGTAACGGCGAAGCGCGGCATTCGGGCCACTCATGCCGGAATGCGCATCGCGATAACGTGCGCCTGGCGTGGGCATATCAACGGTAAACACCAGCGTAGAACAGCCTGCCGCTTTGGCACGTTCCAGCGCGTTACGCATAAAGCCGCGATCGCGCAGGACATACAGCTGGAACCACATTGGACGTTTAATGGTCGGTGCGACCTCTTCAATCGGGCACACCGACACGGTGGAAAGGGTAAACGGAATGCCTTTGGCATCCGCCGCGCCCGCTGCCTGAACTTCACCTCGACGCGCGTACATCCCGCACAGCCCGACCGGGGCAAGAGCGACCGGCATCGACAGCGTTTCGTTAAACAGCCTGGTTTCCAGACTGAGATCGGACATGTTCTTCAGTACGCGCTGGCGTAGCGCTACTTCGGAGAGATCGGCCACGTTGCGACGCAGGGTGTGTTCGCTGTAGGCGCCTCCGTCGATGTAGTGGAACAGGAACGGCGGCAGAATGCGTTGGGCGGCGGCCCGATAATCGCTGGCGGCTGAAATAATCATCAATGGTTCTCCCTGGTAGGCTCGTTGTGGTCGCCGGGCAGGCGGGTGATCCGCGCCTGACGGGCCCGGTCTTCATCAAACTGTTTAATGGTGGTGTGAACGAATCCGAGGTGCGACATCATCGCTTTACGCGCGCCTTCGGCGTCGCCTGCGAGAATGGCGACCAGTACCGCCTGATGTTGCTCGGTCAATTTTGCGAATACCGGTGGAACGAGGTACATCCGCTGGCGGCTCTGTTTCACGGACGATTGCAGCAGGTCGAAGAACCCGCGCATGGTCTGAAGGAGCACGACATTATGCGAGGCTTCAGCAATCGCCAGATGGAAGCGCACATCGGCCTGTGAGGCTAAATCCGGGTTATCGCTTTGGGTGGCCTCAAAGCACAGACGGATTTTCTCTTTATCGGCCTCGGTGGCACGCAATGCCGCGTGCCACGCGGTGCTGGCTTCAATGGCATGACGCGCTTCGAGGATATCGAAACTGTAATCCGGGTCATCGGCGAGCAGGTTTTTCAGTGGCTGGACGATGTTTTGTTCCGACCACGGCTCGTGCTGCCAGCGCACAAATGTTCCGCCGCCGCGACGGCTCACCAGCAGTCCTTCGCTCACCAGTTTAGCCAGCGCTTCCCGCAGCGAATTACGTGAAACGCCGAGCTGTGCCGCCAGTTGGCGCTCGGCGGGCAAACGCATACCCGCTTCAAGTTGTTGTTCTTCAATCAGCGTTCGCACACGGGTCGCAACCTCGTCTGCCAGACGCCGGGGCATCACAATCATGGGATCATCCAGGTTAAGACGTAGGCCTGCAATGTGGTGATCACGCCGACCATGCAGGTGAAAATCAGGCTGTGCTTGACCGTAAAGCGGAACAGGTCCGACTCTTTCCCGACCAGCCCCACGGCCGCACAGGCGATCGCTATCGACTGTGGCGAGATCATTTTCCCGGTCACGCCACCAGTGGTATTTGCCGCGACCAGCAACACATCGGAAACGCCAATCTGTTGGGCCGCAGTAGCCTGTAATGCGGCGAACAGCGCGTTTGAGGAGGTGTCCGATCCCGTCAGGAACACGCCGAGCCAACCCAGGAACGGCGAGAAGAATGGGAAGGCGCTTCCGGTATGCGACAACGCTAAAGCCAGTGTAGACGACAGCCCGGAGTAGTTAGAGATAAACGCGAACGCCAGCACCATGCCGATGGAGTAAATCGGCAGTGCCAGATCTTTCATCGTGTGACCAAACGTTATCACCGCGTCTTTCGGTTTCATGCGCAGCCAAACGACAGACAGCAGTGCGGCGAACAGAATGGCGGTGCCGGTCGCTGAGAACCAGTCGAGTTTGTAGACGGCAGCATACGGTGTGGCTTCATGAACGACCGGCGGCATGCGGGCGACCAGCTTGTCGAGATACGGCACGGAGACGTTAAATACCCAGTCATGCAATGCCCCATCTGAGGCAAACAGCGCTTTAAACGGCGGTACGCTCCACAGCGTTACGGTGGCGGTGAGGAACAGGAAAGGTGACCAGGCGCGAACGATTTGTCCGGCGGTGTATTTCGTGCGCGAAATTGTCATATCCACCTGCGATGCGCCTACGTCGGCAAAGCGGAAAATACGCACCGGCTGCCAGCGTTTGAGGAACAGCGTCAGACACACCAGTGACACCAGCGAGGAGATAATGTCCGGCAATTCCGGGCCGAGGAAGTTGGAGCTAAGGAACTGTGCAATCGCGAACGAACCGCCCGCCACCATCACCGCCGGCCAGGTCTCTTTCACCCCGCGCCAGCCGTCCATAATTGCCATGATCCAGAACAGCACGATAATGGTCAGGAACGGCAACTGACGACCCACCATCTGGCCGATCTCAAAGCTGTCGAGTCCGGTGACTTGTCCGGCAACCAGAATCGGAATGCCCATCGCGCCAAACGCCACCGGCGCGGTGTTAACGATCAGACACAGGCCGGCGGCATACAGCGGATTAAACCCCAGCCCAACCAGCAGTGCGGCGGTAATCGCCACCGGTGCACCGAAGCCCGCGGCTCCTTCCAGAAACGCGCCGAAAGAGAAGCCGACGATCAGCATTTGCAGGCGCTGGTCTGGTGTTATCGACAATATCGACGATCGGATGATGTCGAATTGCCCGGTTTTCACCGAGATTTTGTAGACGAAAACGGCGGCGATGATTATCCACGCAATCGGCCACAGACCGTAAAAGAAGCCGTATACGACGGAAGCCAGCGCGTTACCGACGGGCATTTTGTAGAACAGCAGCGCGACGGCCAGGGCGATAGCGACGGTATAACTCGCGGCGACGTAGCCTTTCAGTTTGAGCTTAATCAGCGCAAAGAAGAAAAAGATAATCGGTAGGGCGGCAATCAGGCTCGAGAGCCAGATATTGCCCGCAGGGTCGTAGTTTTGGTGCCAGAGGTTCATGCAGGTCTCCAGAGAACCACTGAACGTGCACGCGGGCGAGTCTACGCTCAGCTTCGCGCCACACAATTTGTAAAAGTGGTCCTGCCAATAATGTGATGTGAGGGTAATGCCAAAGAATGGTTAATCATATGTTGCTGTCAGGCAATGCATATGTTGCGTGGAGTTAGGGTTCTGTGAGGGACTGGGCAGAATAAAGGGGATTGGTAGGGCCAATTGGTTCAGGAGAGAAAAAGAACACTGATTTTTCCCTCTCCCGAGAAGGAGAGGGTAGACGTAAAGAGAGGCTTAAAACTCGGTCTTCGCGAAACCGGTCATCTCTTTCAGATCCATCTCGCGACCCAGCGCGGTCATCGGATGGACAACCACCAGGCCGCGTGCGCTTTTCTTCAGCTTGCCCATGTCGGCCTGCTCTTTCTTGGTGATCGCACGACGGTATGGCAGTGCCATCAGCTGCTGGGCTTCTTTGCTCAGCTTCTCGGTGTGCACTTCACGCAGACGCGCGATTTCCGCTTCCAGCGTCGCTTTTTCTTTTTCCAGCTCTGCGAATTTCTCTGCTTCATCGACCAGAGAAAGGGTCGGCTGCTGGTGGCGAATGGCGTCCAGACGGTCGCTCAGGCGTTTGATTTCGTTCTTAACTACTTCTTTCATGGTCTATGACTTATGCGGGTAAAAGAATATCGATGCTCAATAGTATGCGCGTTGAGCGCTATTCCTGATAGTTAATTATCGAAATTTGACGTCACACGCTGGCCCGTAATGCGCGATGATTACGTCTAATGCAATGAAAAATAAAGTCATTTTGCAAAGTGTCTGCGCGATCGCATTTTTGACCTTTAAGCAGACGAAAAGGCACATTTTCCCCAACGTAAGCGGGACGGTTTGGCCAGGCTTGAAAGAGATAACCGGAAAGGAGGTGATGTGATGGCTAAATTAGGCGAGAACGTGCCGCAGGTAATCGATAAAGCGGTAGATTTCATGGCTTCCAGCCAGGCGTTCATGGAATATCTGAAAAAATCCCCGCGAATGAATCGGGTCCCTGAGCAGATCCCGGAAGCGAAAGCGACGCTGTTTCTGGAAAGATTAGAATATTACCGGAATTTGTATAAACCGGTGTGTGAACAGGAAGGTGAAGGCCAGAACTGAACGGCTTATTTCTGAAAGGCTTTTTTCAAGCTGATGCGCGAAATCAGCTCGGTCAGGGAAAGGACCATCGTGGAACGCACCACCTGCTGGTAGCGCTGCTTTTGCATGGCAAACAGCTCTGCGTCACTGGTATCGAAGGCGGGCTGCGGCGGTAAAGCGACAACGCAGTGCAGTTCGCCGAAGGGGCCAAGAATTTCGTCGTCGGTGAACGCGTATTCGCTGCCGTCGTGATTGAGTTCTTCACGCAACGCCATCAGCAGTTCGGCATCTTCGTATTCGGCACGGCTAATCACGCCGAGGCCGTAGATAAGCTTGAGGCGTACCGACAGATCGCCCAGCGGCCCTTCGCCGTCGAGCAACGGTTCTACTGCGTATTTCACCGCGTAGTCGTCTTTGCGGAACACCTGAAGCACCAGCATGTTCACCGCCTCGGTTAATAAATCGACGGCGGTGATCAGGAAGCTTCGTACGGTTTTGCCAGCATTCAGACGCTCAAGCACACGGTTTTCAAAGGCTTGCGTTTTTTCCATTATTGCCTGCATATCTGACAATCTTTTGTTTGGGTGCTGCTGCAACAGCAACACCGGGTCCTGCATCATGCGCCTGTGTTGTATGCCGCCACCGCTTGTGCGACCACATCGCTATTAGCGTCCAGTCCGGAGACCTGTGCGAGTGCCGCCTGTGGGCCTTTCTCGTCAATCAGTGCAGCCAGTTCTTGTGCCTGTGGGTCTTGCTCGCTGCGATAGTGCATCGCGGCAGCAATACCTTTCACCAGATTGGCATGTGGCAGACCGTATTCCAGGGTGCCGAGCAGCGGCTTGATCAAGCGATCGCCCGCGCTCAGTTTACGCAGCGGCTGACGGCCTACGCGCTCGACGTCATCTTTCAGATACGGATTCTCAAAGCGACCGAGGATTTTCTGGATATAGGCGGCATGTTTATCGGCATCAAAGCCATAACGTTTAATCAGCACTGCACCGCTTTCGTCCATCGCGCCTTTTACTACCGCACGGATTTTCTCATCAAGGATTGCATCACGAATGGTCTGGTGACCCGCGAGCTTACCAAGGTACGCGGTTATAGCATGCCCGGTGTTCAGGGTGAAGAGCTTGCGCTCGACAAAGGCCATCAGGTTGTCCGTTAACTCCATTCCCGGAATGTTTGGCAGCGCGCCTTTGAATTGGGTCTTATCGACAATCCACTCGCTAAAGGTTTCCACGGTCACTTCCAGCGGGTCATTGGTGGCGGATTCAGACGGTGGAACGATACGATCCACGGCAGAATCGACAAAACCAACGTGTTCCGCGACCCAGGCTTTGTCTTCTTCAGCGAGTGCCGCGTCAACATGGCCCTTCAACTGAGTGGTGCCGCGCACCATGTTTTCACAGGCGATGATGTTCAGCGGGGTGTTGTTGCCAGCGGCTTTACGCCTGGCCAAGCCTTTGGCAATCGCCGGGGCGATACGCTCCAGCACCACGGGGCCGACGGCGGTAGTGACCAGATCCACTTGAGCAATTAACTCGACAACGTCATCGCCGATGCTGCTGACCGCATTCACGCCGGAAACGGTTTCGACCTGCTCATTCTCGCCAACCACATGCACCTGATAGCTATGACGAGCATTCAGGGCATCAAGAACCACCTGATTCACATCGGCGAACGTCAGGGTGATACCCGCATCGGCCAGCAGTTTGCCGATAAAGCCACGTCCGATATTACCAGCGCCAAAATGTAATGCTTTCATAGTATTAACCTTCATCAATGTTTTTACCCGAGAGGGCTCGGGTGAGGGACGGCGAAATTCCCCTCACCCGAACCCTCTCCCCGAAAGGAGAGGAGAGGAGATCCCCATCATACTTCAAGTTGCAGATGCGTTGGCTGTCCTCGCTTACCCCAGTCACTTACTCAAGCACGCTCCTGGGGATTCACTGCGGAGCCGCCTTTCTGCAACTCGAATTATTGTGGGGATACGCGTTCGTTACGCTTTCTTGCCCGAAATCAGGGACAGCACTTCGCCTACGCTGTTGGTGCTCGCCAGACGCTCGATAACGGATTCATCGTCCAGCGCGTTGGTCAGGCTGGTAATCACGTGGATGTGCTCGTTATTACGCGCCGCAATACCAATCACCAGGCGGGCAATGTCGTCCGGCTCGTCGCCAAAGCGCACGCCGTCAGGATACTGACAGAACACCACGCCGGTTTTCAGCACACGATCTTTCGCTTCGATGGTGCCGTGTGGAACCGCGATGGATTCGCCGAGATAGGTTGAGGTCAGCTGCTCACGTTCCAGCATCGCTGCCACATACTCTGGCTCAACGTAGCCGCCTTTCACCAGTTGTTCACCGGCAAAGCGGATAGCTTCTTCTTTGCTGAACGCTTTGCAGCCGAGGAAGATGTTTTCCGCACCGAGTTTGAACAGATGACTGTCGTCAGGCTCGAAGCTGGCTTGCAGTGTTTCGCGCACTTTCACTTCGTTATCTTCATGACGCTGTGCCGCGACCAGACGCTCGGTCAGATTGGTGTACAAACCGCTGTCGAGGAAGTTGGTCAGCGAAATGTGCTGGGCCTGTGGCACCTGGCGCATCGCACGCTCGGTCAGGTCGCGGTGAGTGATCACCAGGTCGACATCCGGCGGCAGGTTGTTGATAGCACTGTTGGTGACAGAAATATTGCTCAGACCGGCATCGGCGACTTTCTTACGCAGTACGCCTGCACCCATCGCGCTGGAACCCATACCGGCATCACAGGCAACGATGATTTTACGCACGTGGCTCAGGTCGTTGGTTACGTCGCCTGCGGTCAGCGGGTTCGCTGCACCTTTAGACTCGGCTTTCATGTCCTGCATGCGACGGGTTGCCGCGTCGATGTCATCTTCTTCTTTCACTTTGCTGGTTTTCAGCAGAACCGCTGACACCACGAAGGAGACCGCCATTGCCGCACAAATCGCTGCAATATTAGCGAAGTAAGCACCTTTCGGGGTCATCGCCAGCACGGCCAGGATAGAACCTGGGGACGCCGGAGACACCAGGCCGCCGTTCAGCACGCTCAGGGTGAACACACCGGTCATACCGCCGAGAATAACGGCAAGGATCAGACGTGGGTTCATCAGCACGTACGGGAAGTAAATTTCGTGGATACCGCCCAGGAAGTGGATGATTGCCGCACCCCCCGCAGACTGTTTAGCGCTACCGCGACCGAAGAACATGTACGCCAGCAGGACACCCATACCCGGACCCGGGTTCGCTTCAATCAGGAAGAAGATGGATTTGCCCAGCTCATGGGACTGCTGAATACCCAGCGGCGAGAAGATACCGTGGTTGATGGCGTTGTTGAGGAACAGGATTTTCGCCGGTTCAACAAAGATAGACGCCAGCGGCAGCATGTCGTGGACGACCATGAAGTTAACGCCGGCAGCCAGCACTTTCGACAGCACTTCAACCGCAGGGCCAATGCCGAGGAACGCCAGCACCGCGAGGATCATCCCGATGATGCCCGCAGAGAAGTTGTTCACCAGCATTTCGAAGCCGGACTTGATCTTACCGTCGACCCACACGTCGAAGCGTTTAATCGCCCAGCCGCCCAGAGGACCGGCAATCATCGCGCCGAGGAACATCGGCATATCGGCGCCGACGATAACGCCCATGGTGGTAATTGCACCGACCACGCCACCGCGGTCACCGCCCACCAGACGACCACCGGTATAACCGATGAGCAGCGGCAGCAGATAGGTGATCATTGGGCCAACAAGTTTCGCCAGCGTTTCGTTTGGCAACCATCCTGTTGGAATAAATAACGCGGTGATGATACCCCACGCGATAAACGCGCCGATGTTAGGCATCACCATATTGCTGAGGAATCGACCAAAGCTTTGCACTTTGATCTTGATATCGGATGACATAAAAAACACCCCTTCTTTTGTTTGCTGTCACGCAGGCTAAACGCCCGAGGTTTATTGTTAATTGGCGGCAGAGGTAGCCGGACCCTGTTGTTAATGCGAAATCTGGCACTGAATCGTTCAACTGTCCAGTTAGCGCCCTTTGATGTGAGCTGTATCACGCTAATGTGGGGTGGTGATGCGTAGTTGAAGTGATATTCATCACATAATGGCTGTGTAAAAAAAGAACAAAGCCTGAAAATTCGCCTCTACAGAGCGATTAATGTGACATTTATCACATTTTATCGCTGGCTGTTTGTCGTTGATGTGTGACTCAAGTCACAAAGTATTTTCATCCGCACGCGACCAATTGTGATCGCTCGCCTATTCCTGATTTTAACTGTCACTGAGTAACCTCTCAGACGGACGGCGAGTTTATGGATTCTGTGTTATAGCAATATGACCGACTAACGATAAATTTAGCGTTATCACTCAGGCATCCCTAACGGAGTGCGTGCCGATGGGCGTGTCGTAATTTCGAGGCGGCTATGTTTCTTAATTATTTTGCGTTGGGTGTACTGCTTTTCGTTTTCCTGGTGATTTTTTACGGGATCATTATTTTGCATGACATTCCCTACTTAATCGCCAAATCGCGTAATCATCCTCACGCCGACGCCATTCACGTCGCGGGCTGGGTGAGCCTTTTTACGCTTCATGTTATCTGGCCATTCTTATGGATTTGGGCCACGTTGTACCGCCCAGAGCGGGGTTGGGGTATGCAAAACGAGCATGACGCGTTCATCCTGTTGCAACAGCGCGTTACGGAGCTTGAACAGAAAATCGCTGAAACTGAACGCTCGTCTGGGGAGTAAACATCATGGATTTACTCATTATTCTGACCTACGTCGCGCTGGCCTGGGCGATATTTAAAATATTCAAAATTCCGGTCAATAAATGGACGGTGCCCACGGCGGCGCTGGGCGGCGTCTTTATTGTCAGCGGGCTTATCTTATTAATGAATTATAACCACCCGTATACCGCGCAAGCGCAAAAAGCGGTGATCTCGATTGCGATAACACCGCAGGTGACGGGTATCGTCAGCGAAGTGACGAATAAACAAAACGCGCTGATTAAAAAAGGTGAGGTGCTTTTTAAAATTGACCCCACGCGTTATCAGGCTCGCGTTGACAGACTGGCGGCAGATTTAGTCACGGCAGTTCACAATACCGAGGCGATGAAAGGGCAATTAAGCGAAGCGCTGGCGAATACCCAGCGTGCCAGCGCCGAGCGCGACAAATTGTATAAAGATTATCAGCGTTATCTGCAAGGCAGTAAGGCGAAAGTAAACCCGTTCTCGGCAAGCGACATCGACAACGCGCGGCAAAACTATTTGGCTCAGGATGCGGTGGTGAAATCATCCGTCGCGCAACAAACGCAGGTTCAAAGCCAACTCGACAGCATGGTGAATGGCGAGCAATCGCAGGTGGCCAGTTTGCGCGCGCAGTTAACGGAGGCTCGCTATAATCTCGACCAAACCGTCGTGCGCGCACCCAGCGATGGCTATGCTACGCAGGTTCTCATTCGCCCTGGCACTTATGCCGCCGCGATACCGCTGCGTCCGGTGATGGTCTTTATTCCCGAGCAAAAACGCCAGATTGTGGCGCAGTTTCGCCAGAACTCTTTATTACGCCTGGAGCCTGGTGATGTCGCAGAAGTGGTGTTCAATGCGCTGCCCGGACAAGTTTTTGTCGGCAAGCTGACCACCATTATTCCGATTGTGCCCGGCGGGTCGTATCAGGCGCAGGGCACGCTCCAGTCGCTAACGGTCGTGCCTGGCACCGATGCCGTTCAGGCGCTGATTGAGCTGGATCCCAACGAGCAGGTAGAAGCGTTACCGGACGGTATTTTCGCGCAGGTCGCGGTCTACTCCGATCACTTCAGCCACGTGGCGGTGATGCGTAAAGTGTTGCTGCGCATGACCAGCTGGATGCACTACCTGTATCTCGATCATTAACCTGAATTTTTAACCGGCCTGCGCCATACTGATCTTTTTGTTCAAGATAGGGAGCAGGCGATGAAACTGATCGGCAGTTATACCAGCCCGTTTGTGCGTAAAATTTCGGTTATCCTGCTCGAAAAGGGGATAACCTTCGAGTTTATCAACGAGATGCCGTACAACGCCGAAAACGGCGTCGGCAAATACAATCCACTCGGCAAAGTACCGGCGCTGGTGACCGGCGACGGTGAATGTTGGTATGACTCACCGATTATCGCGCAGTACATCGAACTGCTGGATATTGCCCCTGCAATGGTGCCGCGCGAGGCGAAAGCCGCGTTGCACATGCGTCAGCTCGAAGCGCTTGCCGACGGCATCATGGATGCAGGGTTATTTATCGTACGTGAACTGGCGCGCCCGGCGGCACAACAGTCGCCAGAAGAACTGCTGCGTCAACGCGAAAAAATCACCCGTGGGCTGGATGCGCTGGAAGGCTTTGTCGCCGACGGCACGCTGAAAGCCGAACAACTCAATCTGGCGACCATCGCCGTCGCTTGTGCGGTGGGCTATCTCAATTTCCGGCATATTTCTCCCGGCTGGTGCGCCGCACGCCCACATCTGGTGAAGCTGGTGGAAACGCTGTTTCAGCGCGACAGTTTTGCCCGCACAGAACCGCCAAAAGCGTAACGCTAATCAATATCGCGCTACCCGCAATCGCAGTACAATTCGTGCACGTCGATTCCCCTCTCCCGTCGGGAGGGGGCATACCACAGGCTTACTCATGACCACCGAAAACCCTTCGCTGTTCAGTCAAATTCCCGCCACCGATCGCCTGTTGCGCGATCCGGCATTTTCAACGCTTATCGCTAACGCCGGGCATAGCCAGGTGGCGAACGTGTTACGTCAGTTGCAGGATGAAGCCCGCGTGGCGATCCGTGATAGCGGCGCGCTGCCCGCCTGGTGTCAGGACTGGAATCAGGCCACAGCCGAGCGTTTATCCGAAGATGCACGAAGCCCGCTACGCCCGGTGTTTAACCTTACTGGCACCGTGTTGCACACCAATCTTGGCCGTGCATTACAGGCGCAAGCCGCCGTGGAAGCGGTAACGCAGGTGATGCGTTCTCCGGTGACGCTGGAATATTCGCTCGACGGTGCAGGGCGTGGGCATCGTGACCGCGCGCTGGCAGATTTGCTCTGCCGCCTGACGGGCGCGGAAGACGCGTGCATCGTCAACAACAATGCGGCTGCGGTGCTGCTGATGTTGGCGGCAACGGCGAACGGCAAAGAAGTGGTGGTTTCACGCGGTGAGCTGGTGGAAATTGGCGGCGCGTTTCGTATTCCCGATGTGATGCGCCAGGCAGGCTGCGTGCTGCATGAGGTGGGCACGACCAACCGCACCCACGCGCGTGATTACCGCGAGGCTATCAACGACAGCACCGGTTTGCTGATGAAGGTCCATACCAGCAACTACAGCGTAGAAGGGTTCACCAAAGCGGTGGATGAAGCCGAACTGGCGGCCCTCGGGCAAGAGCATGGTATTCCCGTTGTCGCCGATTTAGGCAGCGGTTCGCTGGTGGACTTGAGCCAGTACGGTTTGCCGAAAGAGCCGATGCCGCAGGCATTGATTGCCAGCGGCGTAAGCCTGGTGAGTTTCTCCGGCGACAAATTACTCGGTGGCCCGCAGGCCGGGATTATCGTTGGCAAGCGTGCGCTGATTGCAAAACTGCAATCGCATCCTCTTAAGCGCGCATTGCGTGCAGACAAAATGACATTAGCCGCGCTGGAAGCCACCCTGCGCCTCTATCTGCACCCGGAAAAATTAACCCAGGCGTTGCCGACGCTGCGTTTATTGACTCGCTCGCAGGACGACATCCGTGAGCATGCTGAAGGCCTGCTGGCTCCGCTACAGGCGCACTACCCTGAATTTACCGTCCAGCTTGAGCCGTGTTTATCGCAGATTGGCAGCGGTTCGTTGCCGGTAGACCGGTTGCCTTCTTACGCGCTGACATTTACGCCGAAAGACGGACGCGGTGCGGCACTCGAAGCGCTGGCCCAACGCTGGCGATGCCTCGACACGCCGGTGCTTGGGCGCATGGGTGACGGGCGTCTGTGGCTCGATTTACGTTGTCTTGAGGATCAACCGCGCTTTCTGGAGAGTGTGCTGAAATGATTATTGCCACCGCCGGGCACGTTGACCACGGCAAAACCACGCTGTTACAGGCCATTACCGGGGTGAATGCCTCGCATCTGCCCGAAGAAAAAGCCCGTGGCATGACTATCGATCTGGGTTATGCCTATTGGCCGCAGCCCGATGGGCGCGTGCCGGGGTTTATTGACGTGCCGGGTCACGAAAAATTTCTCGCCAATATGCTGGCGGGCGTCGGCGGTATCGATCATGCGCTGCTGGTGGTGGCCTGTGACGATGGCGTAATGGCGCAAACGCGTGAACATCTGGCGATTTTGCAGCTAACCGGCAAACCGACACTGACCGTGGCACTGACCAAAACCGATCGCGTTGATACCGCGCGTATCGCCGACGTTCGCCAGCAAGTCTTAGACGTTCTGCATGAATATGCCTTTGATGACGTTTCACTTTTCGAAACTGCCGCCACGCAAATGCAGGGCATTGATGAATTGCGCGCCCATCTTTTACAGCTCGCCGAACGTCAGCATGTGGAGCATCAACGCTTTCGCCTGGCGATTGACCGGGCGTTCACCGTCAAAGGCGCAGGGCTGGTGGTCACCGGCACCGCGCTGTCCGGCGAAGTGAATATCGGCGACACGCTGTGGCTGACGGGCGTTGATAAACCGATGCGCGTGCGTGGATTGCATGCGCAGAATCAGTCGGTGGAACAGGCGCGTGCCGGGCAGCGTATCGCGCTGAACATTAGCGGTGATGCGCAAAAAGAAGAATTGAATCGCGGTGACTGGCTGCTGACGCAACAGCCTGACGAGCCGTCAGAACGCGTTATCGTCGAGCTTCACTGCCACACGGCACTCAGCCAGTGGCAGCCGCTGCACATTCATCACGCCGCGAGCCACATCACCGGGCGCTTGTCATTGCTGGAAAACAATCTGGCGGAACTGGTGTTCGATACGCCGCTGTGGCTGGCGGATAACGACCGTCTGGTGCTCCGCGATATCTCTGCTCGCGTCACGCTGGCGGGAGCGCGGGTGATTACGCTCAATCCACCGCGTCGCGGCAAGCGTAAACCGGAATATCTGGGCTGGCTGGCAAAACTCGCCGTTGCTGAGAATGATGCTCAGGCGCTGGATAGCCATCTGCAACGCGAGGCGGTTCGTCTGAGTGAGCTTGGATGGGCGCGACAGCTGAATGATGCGGGTCTGGCAGAACTGACGCATCAGCCCGATTTACTGAAAGCAGGCGACAGCATTCTCAGCGCCAGTCTTACGACGCGCTGGCAGGAAAAGCTGCTCACGGCGCTGGCGATTTACCACGATCAGCATCGTGATGAGCCAGGCCCGGGGCGTGAACGTCTACGCCGTATTGCGCTGCCGATGGAAGACGAAGCGCTCGTGTTAACGCTGCTGGAGCAAATGCGTGCGTCGGGTGCGATTGGCAGTCATCACGGCTGGCTGCATTTGCCCGATCATAAAGCCGGATTCACCGAGGAACAGGCGGCGCTGTGGCAAAAAGTGCAGTCGATGTTTGGCGATGAGCCGTGGTGGGTACGTGATGTAGCGCAGCAGGTGGGGGCTGACGAACAGACGATGCGTGTCTCGCTGAGACAGGCAGCGCAGCAAGGGATGATCACCGCGATTGTTAAAGACCGTTATTACCGCAACGACAGGATTGTGCAGTTTGCTGGGTTGATTCGTGAACTCGACAGCGCGAAAGGCTCAACCTGTGCCGCCGATTTCCGCGACAGTCTGAATGTCGGGCGTAAACTGGCGATCCAAATTCTCGAATATTTCGATCGTATTGGCTTTACCCGTCGTCGCGGTAACGATCACCTTTTACGTGATGCGACGCTGTTTCCGCAGCCGGATAAAAGCACTCTGTGACGTGTTTTTCAAATAGAGAAAGATCCCCGGTCAAAAAGCCGGGGAAACGATCAATGACCGGTAACAACAGCAGCCGCAACAGGGTGGTCGGAGTTAGCGACTACAGTGGCACGGGCCACTGGGTGGTAGCCGTTACCGGTCGCAGCAGCAACTGCAACAGGGTGGTCAGCATTCGCCACAGCGACGCCACGGGCTACAGGATGGTTACCGTGACCGCTGGTCGCAGTGGCCATCGCAACAGGATGGTCGGATGTCGCGACAACGGTGGCGCGTGCAACCGGGTGATAACCGGCAATGGCTGGGAGAGTCATCGTTGCGAGCGCTAAAGTCAGAATAATTTTTTTCAAAGTATTATCTCTATATTGTTGCTCTGGCATTATTAACTCAGAGCATTGTTTTGAATACACCAGATATAATTGGCAGCATGAAAGGACGATGATTTCATATTTACATTACGAGCAAAGCGTTATCATCCTTGATCAGATAGGTGCTCTCAATATGATTTATCGTCATTTTCTATAAAGTCGTTAACGTCCTTATTGAGGTGCTTACCTTATTAGTAAACGAATGCGGTTAATATTAACAGGCACTTCTTGTTTTAATTTAAATATTCATCTGACTTACATCTATTCTTATTTTCTTCATATTTATTGGATGTCACCTGGCCAATTCCGGGAAAATTGTCGCGCACTGTAATGAATCTCTTACACTTTTCACCTCGACGAGCGATTGGGGGAAGACGCGCTTGACGGGTGAAGAAATCAACAGCCCCGTCTACCCTTACAGAGTACCCTACTGCAAGGAGATGATAATGACCAACAATCCTCCCTCTACGGGCATCCAGCCCGGCGTTTATGGTTATCCCCTCAAGCTTAAAGCGCGTTATGACAACTTTATCGGCGGCAACTGGGTCGCTCCGGCGGACGGCGAGTATTACAAAAATCTGACGCCGGTGACCGGCCAACTGCTGTGCGAAGTGGCGTCATCCGGCTCAAGAGACATCGATTTGGCGCTCGACGCGGCGCACAAAATCAAAGATAAATGGGCGCAAACGTCAGTGCAGGACAGGGCGGCGGTGCTGTTGAAAATCGCCGATCGAATGGAGCAAAACATTGATTTGCTGGCGGCGGCAGAAACCTGGGACAACGGTAAACCGATCCGTGAAACGACTGCTGCCGATGTGCCGCTCGCTATCGATCACTTCCGTTATTTTGCCTCCTGCATTCGCGCCCAGGAAGGTGGGATCAGCGAAGTGGACAGCGACACGGTGGCCTATCATTTCCACGAGCCGTTGGGTGTGGTCGGGCAAATCATTCCGTGGAATTTCCCGCTGCTGATGGCGAGCTGGAAAATGGCACCGGCGCTGGCCGCTGGGAACTGCGTGGTACTCAAACCCGCGCGTCTGACACCGCTGTCGGTGCTGATGCTGATGGAAATCATCGGCGATTTGCTGCCGCCAGGGGTGGTGAACGTGGTTAACGGCGCGGGCGGTGAAATCGGTGAATATCTGGCGACCTCAAAACGCATCGCCAAAGTGGCCTTCACCGGTTCGACAGAAGTCGGCCAGCAAATCATGCAGTACGCCACGCAGAACATCATTCCAGTCACGCTGGAACTCGGCGGTAAATCGCCAAACATCTTCTTTGCCGACGTAATGGATGAAGAAGATGCCTTCTTTGAAAAAGCGCTGGAAGGACTGGCGTTGTTTGCTTTCAATCAGGGCGAAGTCTGTACCTGCCCAAGCCGCGCATTAGTCCATGAGTCGATATACGACCGCTTTATGGAACGCGCCATTCGTCGGGTGGAAAGCATCCGCAGCGGTAACCCGCTCGACAGTGTGACGCAAATGGGCGCGCAGGTGTCCAGCGGGCAGATGGAAACTATCCTTAACTACATCGATATCGGCAAGAAAGAGGGCGCAGATGTGCTGACCGGCGGGCGGCGCAAAATGCTCGACGGTGACCTGAAGGACGGTTATTACCTGGAGCCGACCATTCTGTTCGGCAAAAACAACATGCGGGTGTTCCAGGAGGAAATCTTCGGCCCGGTGCTGTCGGTGACGACATTTAAAACGATGGAAGAGGCGCTGACACTCGCCAACGACACCCAATACGGATTAGGCGCGGGTGTGTGGAGTCGTAACGGTAATCTGGCGTATAAAATGGGTCGTGGCATTCAGGCCGGACGGGTGTGGACCAACTGCTATCACGCTTACCCTGCGCACGCGGCATTTGGTGGTTATAAACAGTCGGGGATCGGCCGTGAAACCCACAAGATGATGCTCGACCATTACCAGCAAACCAAATGCCTGCTGGTGAGTTACTCCGATAAACCGTTAGGGTTGTTCTGACGAAAAATGCCCGGCGGCGTGATGCTTGCCGGGCCTACATTGGTCATTGAATCTTTGGTTTGGTAGGCCCGGTAAGCGTTAGCGCCACCGGGCAAAATACCGTTAATGCCCGGCCGCAGGTGCTGCTGGCGCACCGGATTTAACAAACGGCGGGCGAGTGAACCAGATAATCAGGATCAGCCCCATAAAGCCCCAGCCGAGGATCCAAAAATAGTCGATGGTCGACATCATGTACGCCTGATGCTCAATGGTTTTGTCGATCAACGCAAAATTCTGCTGCGACGGGCCACCCATTTTCTGCACGTAATCCACCGCTGCAGGATGATATTGCGACACATTTTCCGCCAGATTGGCATGATGGAAGACTTCACGACGCTGCCAAATCCATGTCGTCAGCGAGGACGCAAACGAACCGCCCAACACACGGAAGAAGGTGGCGAGGCCAGAACCTTCCGCCACTTCATTGCCGGTCAGATTAGACAATACGATGGTGGTCAGCGGCATAAAGAAGAATGCCACACCGATCCCCATAAACATTTGCACGGCAGCAATGGTGCGGAAATCCACATCGGTATTGAACTGCGCGCGCATCAGGCAGGAGATGCCCATCGTCAGGAACGACACCGAACAGAGTATGCGTAAATCTACTTTGGTGGCGTAGCGACCAATAATCGGCGTGAGCAACAGCGGCAAAAAGCCCATGGGTGCGGCGGCAAGCCCGGCCCAAATGGCGGTGTAGCTCATCTGCGTTTGCAGCCACTGCGGCAGAATGATGTTGATGGCGAAGAACGCCGCATAGCCCAGCATCAGCGACAGTGTACCAATCGCGAAATTCCGGTCTTTAAACAGGCGCAGGTTAACAATGGGATGGCGCTCATCGAGCTCCCAGATCACAAACGAAATCAGGCTGATGGCCGAAATAACCGACATCACGATAATCGGCGTGGACGAGAACCAGTCTTCGTCGTTACCTTTATCCAGTACCACCTGCAACAGTCCTACGCCCAACACCAGCATCGCGATGCCGATATAGTCGATAGGCGACGACTGGGTGGTTTCTTCACGTCCGCGCAGCTGTGTCCAGACGACCAGAGAGGCGAAAATCCCAATCGGCACGTTGATGTAGAAAATCCACGGCCATGAGTAGTTATCGGTTATCCAGCCGCCGGTGATTGGCCCGACAATGGGCGCAACCACCGTCACCATCGACAGCAGCGCCAGCGCCATACTGCGCTTCATCGGCGGGAAGATAACCAGCAGCAGCGTCTGGCACATCGGGAACATTGGCCCGGCGAAGAAGCCCTGCAAGGCACGGAAAATAATGAGTTCTGTCATGCTGTGGGCAAAGCCGCACAGGAATGATGTTAAGGTGAAAAACACCACCGACGCGATGAACAACCGTAGCTGCCCAAAGCGGCGGGTAAACCAGCCGGTAAGCGGCAGGGCGATGGCGTTACACACCGCAAACGAAGTGATAACCCATGTCCCCTGATCGGCGCTGACCCCGAGGTTACCGGAAATGGTCGGCAGGGCCACGTTGGCGATAGTGGTATCCAGCACCTGCATAAACGTGGCGAGCGACAGCGCCAGCGTCGCCAGAAACAGGCTCGGTGGCGTATAGGCAGCCTTTGGCTCTGACATAGCTTCTCTCTTAGCGCTGCGCGGAGGCTACGGCGCTGCTGTTGTCATGCAGGATTTGGGCAACCAGTTTGTCGGCGGCGGCCATCGGCGTATCGTACACATCGGTGGTGAAACGTGGCTCGCTGACGGTTTTTTGCGGCAGCAGATGCCCGTCGAGATCGCGAATATCCACTTTTACATTCATCGACAGACCGATGCGCAGCGGGTGTTTCTGCATATCATGCTCGTCGAGCAGAATACGCACTGGCAGACGCTGAACGATCTTTATCCAGTTACCGCTGGCGTTCTGCGCGGGCAGCAGCGAGAAGGCGCTGCCGGTGCCGATGCCCAGGCTTTCGATAGTGCCTTGATACTGCACATCATCACCGTACAGGTCGGCATTCAGCGTCACTTTTTGCCCCAGGCGCATGTCCTGCATCTGGCTTTCTTTAAAGTTGGCATCCACCCACACTTCTTTCAGCGGTACGATCGACAGCAGCGTGGTGCCCGATGTCACACGCATCCCGAGCTGAACCGCGCGTTTCGCCACGTAGCCACTGACCGGGGCCAAAATGGTGCTGCGGGCGTTATCAAGATAGCGCTGACGCAGCGTAGCGACGGCGGTTTTAATTTCCGGATGACTGTCGATAACGGTGTCATCAACCATTGCCTGGTTGGTTTTCAACGCCTGCTGAGCGGAGGCTAAATCACTCTGAGCGCTGGTGACGGCATCGCGGTAATGGGAGAGTTCTTCTGCCGCAATAGCGCCGGTGGAAAAGATTTTCTGCCGACGGTTATAGTCATTCTGCGCCGTTTGCAGGGCGACTTTTTTCGCCGCCACCTGAGCGCGATAGTTATCAGCGGTGCTGTACAAACCGCGTACCTGACGCACGGTGCTGGCGAGATCGGCTTCAGCCTGTTGTAGAGCAATCTCGGTATCGCTTGGATCCAGCAACACCAACGGCTGTCCTTTCTGCACAAAATCACCTTCATCGACAGTGACTTGTGTAACCGTACCGGCAATTTGCGGCGTCAGCGTGACCTGATTCCCGTTGACGTAGGCATCATCGGTCGATTCGTAATAACGGGCATACAGCAGATACCACGCGAGGCAACCAGCGGCGGCCAGAACGAGGATCAGCAGTAAAATAACGAAGTTGCGTTTGCGTCGGCTGGGACGCTTCGCAGGTTCCAGGGTGTTGTTTTCCATAGTGATAAAGCCTTTATATTTATATTTAGCGATGGGGGGCCGTGAATTCATCCGGCAGCAATTTGATGAGCAGCGCTCTCAACTGGTGGGATTCTTCCGGTGTCAGGCGGGCCGTTAAATCAGCCAGGATTGCGCTCAGCGCTTCATTTTCAAACGTTTTACAGAGCGTTTGCCCTTTTGGCGTCAGCGCCAGAATGACCTGCCGTTTATCTTGAGGATTGCGATGGCGTTCAATCAGGTCACCCTTCACCATTCTCTCAACCATCCGACTCATCGCACCGGTGTCCATCAGTAGACTTTTGCAGATCTCCGCCGGGCTGGTATTCCCTTTATAAATGTTAATCAACACTTTAAATTGCGCCGCTGTAATGTCCGCCCCGGAAAAATAGTGGCCGATCAGCTGATCCTTAAACTGATTAGTCAGATGAAAGAGTAAACCCAGATGCAGGTTTTTGCTGAGGGGTTGCGAATGCGTTGTCATGATAGCTGCCTGGTCAGTAATTAAAGTAATGATTACTGCCTGGTCATGAATTGTCAAATAGTGTCAGCGTAAAGCACACAGATTGACAAAGGGTCGGCTGCCCGAATTTTGCGTAGCGGACTGTGAAAAAGTATGTCGCTTACATTGCCCGTTAACTTTCTTGCGTAGCACTTTCCCGAAGCAGAATTTTATGGCTGCTGAGTAGGGGCGAGTTGGGATAGTGTCGTGGCTCCGATATTTGCCGAATGGCACTGCGCTTAGTCGGCCTACGGGATGGCATCTTGTGTTATTTACCGGGTGGTGCTGTGCTTATCTGGCCTACAAAAGCAGGTCCTGTAGGCCCGACAAGCCTTCTCCGCCGGGCAATGATCACGGAGCGATGCAATGTCAAATTACCAACGCAGCTACGTTAAGGGAGGCACATGGTTCTTCACTGTCAACCTCAGGAACAGGCATAGCGACTTGTTGATAGAGCAGATTGTTCACCTGAGAAATGCGATTGCACAAGTGAAGCGCCGCAAGCCGTTTCACATTAACGGCTGGGTAGTTTTGCCCGAACATATGCACTGCATCTGGACGTTGCCGGAAGATGATTCTGATTATTCCGGGCGCTGGCGGGACATTAAAAAGAATTTTACCCGTGATTTACGGGCAAGTGGTATCTGGCAGCCTCATTTTTGGGAACATACTATCCGCGATGAAAAGGATTATCGTCGACACATGGACTATATCTACATCAATCCTCTGAAGCATGGATGGGCTACACGGGTACAGGATTGGCCATTTTCTACTTTTCATCGCGATGTTCGCGATGGGCTTTACTCGTTGGATTGGGCTGGAGATGTCACTGAGTTTTCCGCTGGAGAACGGATTTAATCGCCCGGCGGCGCTACGCTTGCGCGGACCTACGGGGTTGATGTCATCATGAGGTTTTTGTAGGCCCGGCGGCGCTACGCTTGCGCAGACCTACGGGGTTGATGTCATCGTGAGGCTTTTGTAGGCCCGGCGGCGCTACGCTTGCGCGGACCTACGGGGTTGATGTCATCATGAGGCTTTTGTAGGCCCGGCGGCGCTACGCTTGCGTGGACCTACGGGGTTGATGTCATCATGAGGCTTTTGTAGGCCCGGCGGCGCTGCGCTTGCGTGGACCTACGGGGTTGATGTCATCGTGAGGTTTTTGTAGGCCCGGCAAGCTTGCGCCGCCGGGCGAGGAGGCCGGGGAAAATTACCCCTCATTCACCCAAATTCGCATTTCCCCTTCGCCGCGGTTGGCCCAACTGAACCACGGAATAAAGGTCAGCGTTTGAGTCTGACGAGCGGCGGGCGAGCGGTCGTAATGCCACAGCGATTGTTGTTCGGGTTTGGCGGAGGTGTGCTTAGTGCCTTCGGCCTGAATCAACACTTTGTGGGCAAATAAGCCTTTGCCTTCAAAGGTGTTGAAGGTCGCGTTGTCTGGGAGCCACAGGTTATGCAGTTCTTCGCCGTTGTCGGCCTGTTCGAGGCAATACACCAACGGGCCGCGCTGAATGGCGACTTTTCCGGCGACGTGACGCACCAACGGATTGCCATAAACCCGGCGAACCGGCATCGGCAGCGTGAGCGTCAGGGTGTCGCCTTCTTGCCAGCGGCGATTAATGTGCAGATAACCTTTGCGCACATCGTCTGCGACCGGCACGCCATTGAGCGCCACCTGCGGCGTATCGCACCAGTCCGGCAGGCGCAGTGCCAGCGTGTGTTGCACCGGTTGTGCGGAATCGATGGCGATGGTGACTTTTTCCTTCCAGGGAAATTCCCCGCTGATCCGCAAGCGCAACGTGCCTTCGCCGACTGCGATTTCTGCGCTGTTGCCGACATACAGATTGATGTACAGCGCGTCTTCGCGCGGGGTATAGATGTAGTGTCCGAGCGACGTTAGCACGCGGGCAATATTGGGCGGGCAACAGGCGCAACCGAACCAACGCTGACGCACCGGTTTCACATGATCATAGATGTGATTGAAATTCAGCGATTTCGGATGCACTTCCAGCGGGTTCACATAGAAAAAGTGCTTACCGTCCAGCGCCATGCCGCCGAGCACGGTGTTGTACAACGCGCGTTCCATTACGTCGGCGTACTGGCTGTCGGCTTCCATTTCCAGCATTCGGCGGGCAAACATCATCAGGCCAATCGACGCACAGCTTTCGGCGTACACGGTGTCGTTGGGCAAGTCGTAATCGCTGCTGAATGCTTCACCGCTGCTCTGAGAGCCAATGCCGCCGGTGATGTACAACTGGCGCTGAGCCATGTTATTCCACAGTCGCAGGCAATCCTGGCGTTTCGCTTCATCTTTGCTGAGCCGTGCCAGATGTGCCACGCCGGTCATCAGGTAGACAAAACGCACCGCATGGCCGATGGCCGTAGGCTGTTCGGCGAGGGGCTGATGCGCCTGGCTGTAGGCTTTGTCTTTGACCATCCATGCCGGGCCGTAGGTATTCCAGTACGACGTTTTCCCGCGCTTTTCGTATTCTTCATCATAGAAATGCGGCTGTTTTCCGCGTTGTTCGACAAAGTAATTTGTTAGCGCCTGATAGCGCGGTTCCTCCGTCACTTCATACAAGCGCATCAACGCCAGTTCGATTTCCGGGTGTCCCGGATAGCCATGCAACTGGTTTTCTGCCGGACCAAACACGCTGTCGATGTGGTCAGCGAGTTTGCACACTACGTCCAGTAGTCGGCGTTTCCCGGTGGCCTGGAAAAACGCTACGCCTGCTTCAATCATGTGCCCGGCGCAGTACAGCTCATGGCATTCAGCCAGATTGGTCCAGCGTTCCTGCGGCGCTTTAACGGTGAAATACGTGTTGAGGTAGCCGTCGTCACATTGAGCGGCAGCCACTAATTCGATCACCTCGTCGGCGGTTTTTTCCAGCTCGCGGTCCGGTTTTTGGCACAACGACCAGGCGACGGCTTCCAGCCATTTCGCTACGTCGCTGTCCTGGAAAACCATCCCGTAAAACTCACCTTGTTGAAGCCCCGCGGCGATACGGAAATTTTCAATCGCGTGGCTCGGGTCAGCCTCTGCAATGCGATCGTTAAGCGCATCCCACTGATAAGGAATAACCACGTCACGAACCAGTTGCTGATACTGACCGAGAAACGGATCGTTGACTTTGAGCTTGTGCAGACTGACTTCCATCACAGACATAACGTTCTCCTTAAGACTGAACATGGCGCACGCGCAAATCGGTGGCGATACGCGACATCATTGGGTTATTGAGTTTGCAGGTGCGCAGGGTAAAGGCCAGCAGCAGATGGAATACCGCAGGCAGCAGCGTTTCCATCGCGGTCATACCGTGCAGCGAGGCCGCGGTTTGATTCCCTACGCCGGGCTGATAGGCCACAAAGATAAACACCAGGCTGACGATCCCGGCGCTGGAAGCCCAGGCGAGCTTGATGCAAAACAGGTTGAAGGCGAAGTTCATGCCCGACGAGCGCACGCCCGTTTTCCACTCGCCGTAGTCGTCGGCGAAGGCCATCAGCCCGAAATGCAGCGGTAAAGTGAAGCCGAGAATAATGCCGTTGCCGAGGATGACGACCAGCCACAGCGTTTTCCACGCCGGACCGACCGGCAGGAACCACATGGCGACGGCCAGCGCCGCCAAAATAAGGTTGGTGTAATAGTAAAGTTTGACGGTATCGACGCGTTTGGTCAGTGGATTGACGAGGATCGAACCCAAAATCGACGCAAAGGTCACCATGGTGAAGAACAGCGACGTGTACGCGGTGCTGCCCTGCAACACGTAGGTGATGAAGTACATATAGCCGCCACCACGGATGTTGAACACGTTAATCAGCAGGAATGACATCAACAGCATCAATAACAGCTGATCGTTTTTACGCAGCCCGGCGATGTGCTCGCGCAGGGTAAATTTGCCCATGGTGTCCAATGGGACTCGTTCACGCACCCAGAAAAAGCAGCACAGAAACATCACCACCGCCACGGCACACAGAATGCCGACGCCCATTTGGTAGCCGTGCGCAACATCGCCTTTTCCCAGTGAAGAAACCAGCCATGGCAGCCCGACGGAAACCAAAAAACCCGCCACGCCGCACAGCACGAAGCGCCAGGACTGACAGGCCAGCACTTCGCTATGACGTGTAGTCATGGTGTTGATCAGCGCGCAGTAAGGCACGTTGATGGCGGTGTAGCTGACTGATAGCAGCAGATACGTGCCGAACGCCCAAACAATTTTCATGTTCATGCTGACGTCAGGCACGGTGAACGTCAGCACGCCGATGATGCCAATCGGCACCGCAATCCAGAGCTGCCATGGGCGGAAGCGCCCCCAGCGGCTTTGCGTGCGGTCAGCAATCACGCCCATCACCGGGTCGGAAATCGCATCAAAGACGCGCAGCGCGATAAACAGTGTGCCGACCAGCGCCGGGGTCAGGCCAAAGACATCGGTATAGAAAAAGGTCAGGAAATTCATGATAAGACAGGTGATAACGGTGCCACCGGCATCGCCCAGTCCGTAACCGATTTTTTCCCGCAGCGACAGCGCGTCGTTGGCGGTCTGTTGCGCGAGATCGGTTTGTGTAATCGGAGCAGAAGTCATTGAAAACTCCTCACGTAGGTCAGAGTGCGTGACCCGCTTTAAGGCGGGCTTATTGTGTGATGTGTAAAGCACCTGATTAATTTTGCCTGGAATGCACAGCCCAACAAGGGAAGAGGAAAGTATAAAAAGGTGACAATTCCGACCTCATGCGCAAAGTGTGATCGTGATCCGGTGATTGTGCTGTTTTTGATTAATAATCAAAGAGAAAGAATGAATTATCTACCCCATAAAGCGAGATGTTGAATATCTATGCTCGAATTATCCATAGCATTTCCGATTCATGTACAGAACGGCGGACTGTTTATCTCACGCGGTGTGGGCAGCCATCCGGCGCGGAAACTGAGTTCATGGGAGCTGGTTTTTGTCGAACAGGGCACGCTCAGTATTCGTGAAGAGGGGCGACTTTTTACCGTTCAGGCCGGTGAAAGTTTGCTGTTGCGCCCTGGACTCCAACACGTGGGCGAGGGCGCATTTCCGGCGGATCTGAAATTTTACTGGCTGCATTTTGACTGGCTGGATGAGGCAACGCATTCCGCGTTGCGTCGAACGCTAATGAGCATTCCTCAGCACACGAGCGTCAGCAGTCCGCAATACATCATCTCGCTTTTCCGCCAGTTTCTGAGCGAACAGGAAAATGTGCACCGCAGTATCGCGCTGGAGTGCATTTTGTTGCTGATCTTGCAGCAATTATCCGCGGCGAGTTTGCAGGAGAGCGCCAGCGACAGCCCCGGCGTTGCGCTGGCGTATCGGGCGCAGCAGGCTATCCGCACCCAATATCATCTGCCGCTATCCACGTCCCAACTGGCAAAAGAGCTGCATTGCAACGCGGATTATTTGGGGCGCGTCTATCGTCGTACGTTTCGCTTAACGCTCACCGAAGCGCTGCACCGCCAGCGGGTAATGGCGGCGGAAAAGCTGCTGATCAGCGATTCGCTGTCACTCAAAGAAGTTGCCAGCCAATGCGGGTTTAGCGACACCGGCTATTTTCGTCAGATTTTCCGCAAGCACACAGGTTTAACCCCAGCGGCGTGGAAGCGACGTTACTGCAAAGAACATATTAACTCTGGCTAACTATTCAGCCGGTTATTGAACAATAGAACGCGGGTGTACCGTCATAAAGAAAAAGATAGCCTGACTTATTTTTACGGATGACTTGCAGGCGGATCCCACGTTCGCGCGAGCTAAAGAAATCAGGCGTGTGAGCAAACGCAGGAGGCGATGTTTTAGGCAGCCGATTCGTGTCATTTGATACCATCACCAATGAATCGCCCTCGCGCCAGAAAGTAAAGTTAACTTTATTACTGGTTTGGAGCACCTGCCCTTTTAACGGCATATATTTCCCTCTGGTTTCGATTTGCCCGTTTTTACCGTCAAAACGGAAGTGCATAATAATATCGTCATTGCCAAGAGCATCGATCATTGTCAGTTGGCTATCACAGGCGAAATGCGTTTCTTTCCATGTGGCCCATTGTGCATAAGCAATACACAGTATTCCAGTGACGAACGGGATGAGGAAAAGCCAAAGGCGCTTATTTATTTTCATCTTCTTCATCCTTAAATATGATGGCTCGACAGATCACGCCTTCTTGTTCAAGTGGCTGATGGCAAATTATCAATGTAGAACCATATTGCAGACGATTTATGGTGAGGTAGGCCGTATGTTTTAGTGTGCAGTCTATGGGATGTCGTAGGCGTAATTCATTGAAGACAGCCTGACTGTATTCCTGTCCTGACCACGAGGAGTACAGCGTGCATTTTTCAATTTTGCCTGCAGGAAAATATTCAGGCATAAGCGGCAGCGAGGACCGGTTTAGCCAATAAAAAAGGCTTCCTATCATTGCGACCGTGATAAGGCCACTCAGCATGACCGCATAACCCAATTTATGCCGCGAAAAGCTATTCGGTGCTGCCGCTGTCGGTGCTATGACGGGGGGCAAATCTGTCGTAATCGGTGCCACGGGCTGGCTAATAAATTCATCCAGTTGCCCGCTTTGAACCGTGGCGTTGCACTGAAAACCCTGTTTCGGCAGCGTGCGGATAATATCCTCTTCCAGCCCCACCGCTTTCAGGCCCTTGCGAATTGACGCAATGCTTTGGTACAGCGTGTTGGTCGAAACAACCACGCCCTTTCGCTCCCAGACCTGCTCGAAAAGCATCTTTTGGGTGACGGGCTGCTGCGCGTGATTCAACAAAATGTGAAGGCACTCTGAAGCCGGTCCGTGCAGCGTAACTTTTCCCGACGGATAGCTATTCCGATGAATCAGACTGCAACTTCCGGGGCTAAATAAAACTATCTCATTGATAAGGTACACAGTTTTCATGTTTTTTACAGCGCCAGAATGTGCAGATTACGAGGATGAATTTTAACAATGCGACTCTGAATCAGGAGAGATCAGTTAACTTCACTCCTCTTTTGTGAGGTCTATCACCTATGATGAGCCTCGTTGAAATCCCACGCCACACCAGGATACGGGGTTCTCAATAGTATAGTGCCGAGCACGTATCACAGCGGAGGCATGCAGAATAAATTCCTGCAATAGAGAGTTAATATGTTGTTTTGTGTTGAGCTATTAGCTTATCGCAACTTAAGAACATTCTTAACCTGTTTAGGGTAATAGGCATGAAATTTTATGCTGTCAGTATGATTTTGATTAACTCTTTATACGAATTTTCGCTTTTGTTGATAGCGTAATGTTCATGCTCGTACGGATATTGAAAGTCTCTTTGATTGATTTATATTAGACCGCACAAACTGTAATGAAATAGTTTAGATGATGTGCCGGTGCTTGATGGCCTTTAACGTCTTGTAGGTTGTAATGATGGACTATCAGTTACATGGTTTCCTTATTGGGAAAGAGATCCACTTTGATATTGATAATCAAAGGTTGTATCGCTTGCCGTCACGACATGCTGATAAAAGTATTGTATTTGTGACCATTGGTTTAAATAAAACCATGCTTGAACTGTTTCTTTACTTAATGATCCATGCCCGCGATCGGGCGGTCAGTAAAGACGAATTAATTAGAAAAGTGTGGGAAGAAAATGATTTAAGTTGTTCTTCCCAGCGCTTATGGCAGGTATTGCATAACCTGAATAAAAAACTGGAAATGCTCGGCTTACCTGTCGATTTTATCAGTAATACCCGAAACGACGGTTATCGTATAACCGACGACACGATTCGCCCTGTTTACTATAAAGAAAACGAATCGGCGATTTAAGTGAAATAAATTGAGAGATTGCGTTGGGAGAGTGATGTCTTCCTGCACGCTTTTCCCTGGGTAGGCCCTATCCGGGGAATTTTTTTATTCTTTTTTTGTTGTTTTGGTTTTCGAAAAAAGCCAAGGAATTGGCACATCGCAACTCACATTATCTCTGTGGGTCGAGTCTGTTTAAAAAAACTGAATCAGGTGATTCTATGAAAATCTCAACCTATTTTTTAAATCTCAAAACCGGCAGTAAGCTCACACTGGGGTTTATGGTCATCATCATTATGATGATTGCTATTCTGCTGACCAGTATTTTAGGCTTAAAAAATATTCAGGAAAAAGTCCTTAAAGGATCGATTAACGTTGAGTTGATTAACGAGCTTTTTGATGCCCGTCTCAGCCGCACCAGCTATCAGTACACGGGAGATCTGACGTACCTGAAAAAAAATACCGAATCCATCGATAAAATGGTGGCTGTCCTGGAGGAGCTGAAAAAATTCAGCTGGTCTGAGGACGGTAGCGAACTTCTGTTGCGTACGGAGAATGCGGTAAGCAGTTACATTGCTGAACGTGTGCCGTTTAATCTGGCAATGAAAAAAAAGCGCGAACAAGAACAGCGGCTTAATTCGGCTTCTGTTTGCGCCAGCTCCCGCACGCTTGCCGCGCTCGGCCTCGATGATACCCTGTCCATTGATCAAAAATTCCAGGCGGCGGGGTTAGCCTTTCTGTTCAACGATATTGATTCGAGGCTGACTGACTACAAACTGAACCCGACACCGGCGGCGCTTGCGACCGTGAGGGCGACGCTGCAAGAGGGCATTAGTCATGCGCAGTCGATGCAGTCCTGGTTGCCAGAAAAAGAGCGTGCCATTACGGTGACCGCGATGGCGGCATTTAATCAATATCTTGACGCGCTTGAACCCTATCAGCAGGCCTGGTCGCAGTTGGGCGTGGTTTCCGATAAATTATTCGCGCGAGCCAATGAACTGACAGATTCTATCAATGCGCTCCATGAACAACAGGAGCGGATGATTGAGCACATCGTGCATCAGGTGCAGTGGTCAATGCAGGTTGTGGCCGCGCTCGGGATTTTTATCGGGGTGGTGCTCGCTTATTTCATTACCCGTGCGATTACGCGCCCCTTACTCGAAACGCTGAATCTGGCTCAACGGATTGCCGACGGTGACTTAACCCATTCTATTGAGAGTCAGCGTCGGGATGAACTGGGTAAACTGATGCAGGCGATGGCGCTGATGAACGGCAACCTGAAAAACATCATTCACGATGTCCGCGATGGCGTTGCCAACGTTACGCACTCTTCAACGGAGATTGCACGGGGCAATATTGACCTTTCGTCACGCACCGAGCAACAGGCTGCGGCGGTGGTTGAAACCGCCGCTAGCATGGAAGAGCTCACGTCTACCGTGGCACTGAACGCGGAAAATGCGACTCAGGCCCGAACGCTCTCGGAAGAGGCGGCGGAAAAAGCCAGCCAGGGCTGCGAAGTGTCACGCGCCGTGGTGGAGACAATGCGCTCCGTGCAAAACAGCGCGCATCGGATTTCTGAAATTACCACGGTGATTAACGGTATTGCTTTCCAGACCAACATTCTGGCGTTGAACGCCGCCGTGGAAGCGGCACGAGCGGGAGAACAGGGCAAAGGCTTTGCGGTGGTGGCGGGCGAAGTGCGTAATCTTGCCCAGCGCAGTGCCCAGTCGGCGAAAGAGATTGAAACGTTGATCAAGGAGTCGGTTGGCATTGTCGACACCGGCTTTAAGCTGGTTGAACAGGCGGGAAGCGCGATGGTGGATATCGAAAGCTCGGTTGGGCAGGTGCGCGATATCATGAATGAAATTGCGTCGGCGACCGATGAACAGAGCCGTGGCATTTCACAAATCGCGCAGGCGATGGCCGAGATGGACACCACCACGCAGCAGAACGCCGCGCTGGTCGTGGAATCGTCTTCCGCAGCCAGCAGCCTTGAAGAGCAGGCCCTGAAACTGGAAGAGGCGGTTTCCGTTTTCCGTATTTCTGACGAACCGATGGCGAAATCGCGTCGTAACACGGCCAGCCAGGTAGCGAATCCGGCAAAACAGAAAGCAAAAAGTGACAGCGAGCCAGATAACTGGACCACGTTCTGACTTTTCGCATTGCGCTCCTCTGTTTTGCAGAGGAGCGGATTAATGCAGATTATTGAAATTCCACGTTAACGTCAGGCTGTAACGCCAGTCGCGGCTGTTGTTGTCGGTCGGCACGTCGCCCACCGGTTTTGCCGCTTCGACGCTGACGCTGTAGTGACGGTTATCGCCCACCATGATCCCGGTGGCGATAGACCCCAGGCGCTGATGGCGCAGGCCCGGCTGGTTAAACCAGGTTTGCGCGGTGTCTGCCAGCACGTACGGTTGTACGGTTGCAAGCCAGGTGCTCTCTTTTCGCATATGCAAATAGCGCAATTCGACCTGTCCGCCGTAGCCATAATCGCCGCTCGCCTCGCTGTCCTGATAGCCGCGCCCGAAATGCTGTGCGCCAAAACTCACCCGTTCAGGCTCCGGTAAATCATTGTTTGACCAATCGCCTTCCCACGCTGTCGATAACTTCCACTTCTCGCTCATCATCCACGCCGCATTCAGGTTGCTTTTCCACAGCGTGAAATTGAGATCGGTGTTTTGTGCGGGTGCTGCATCTGCACCTAAACCGTCGATGCCCTGTCGCAGTGTCAGACCGCCGCCGATGCTGGTCGTCGTAAAGGCGCGCAGGCCATTTATGCCAAACTCCAGCGCCGGATAACGCACGTGCTGATGCTGTGAATCCAGCGTGTATTTTTGCCCGGCCAATCGCGCTTGAAGATCGTAATCGTCGCGTTTATCGGTGTAATCCATCCCCCCCGTGAGATTGAGCTGCTCTTTGCCGGTGAGAATAAGCGGATAGCCAAAATTCACGCCGCCGTTGTACTGCGTCGATTTCTGTTTCGCGTTGATAGCGATGCCATTCGGCAAATACAGCAGCGGGGTGAAGTCCTGCGGATTTTCACGGTAATAGCTGCCCTTGAGCTGCATGGTCAGCCCTTCGTCATTGAGAAATTGCTGCCAGTTCAGACCGAGATACGTTTTGCGTGTGTCTTTATCGAGCGGAATAAGCGTGGCGACGCCAAGCTGATCGCCATAGCGGGTCAGATTGCTCAGCGTACCGTTCACCAGCGCCAGGTTTTGTCCTTTGCGGGTGTCCAGCGTGGAAGAGATATCCCAGATATGCGGCTGCATACCGGTGATTTGCATCGCTGCCGCGCCGTAAATATTTTTCGGCAACTGTGCGCTGGCATCGACGGGCACATCGGGCGTGCGGGTCATTAACTGGCTGTAGCGGTCAAAGGTATCCTGCGTCAGCGGTTTCTCCGCCATGATTTTTTCGGCTAACCGTTGCAGGCGAATAGCAACGTTGGGGTTATTACTCTTGATGTCGCTATGGGCGACGTAACCCTCAACCAGCACGATGCGGACAGTGCCGTTGTGAAAGTTGTTATCCGGCAAAAATGCGTAGGAAAGCGGGTAACCATCGGCTTTGTAGCGGGCGGTAATGTCGTTCACCAGAGCAATCAGCGTTTTCAGCGGCACTGTTTTTTGCGCGTAAGGCCGAAAGGGCTGCAACAGATCTTTCAGTGGATAGCGTGTGCCGCCAATAAACTGGATGTGATTGACCTGAATCGGCGTGTCCGGCGTCAGTTTTGGCTCCCGTTTTTGCAGCGTGACTTTGGGCTCAGGAGCCGGCGTTGCGGGTGGCGCAATGTCGCGTGAGGCTTTCGCCGGGTTAGTGGGATCGATGAGTGCGGGTAGCGTGTCAGCGCGCGCGAGGCTCAGCAGAAGCAGCCCAGGCAGCGCAGAGTAAAGTTGCTTTTTCATTGTGCAATCCCTGTTCTTAGCCCCGTTTGCGCGGGTCGTCACTGCTGTGAAATGCGCCCCCTTACCGGGGGCGCAAAAGGTCATGTGTTACTGTTGTTTTGGTTTCAGGATCCCACTGACAAGCGTATTCAGCCCGCCGAGCGGATTGGTGTTGGCGCTGCTCTGACTGGACGTTGTACCGGCATTGGCGGTGACGCCAGCGGTCAGGCTGTTAACCGTAGTGTCGACGGTCGCCGCCAGTCCGTTGTTATTGGCATTCACCGTGGCATTCGCGGAGACATTCCCGCTGCCGTTAGCTGATGTCGTCGTCGGTTTCACCAGACCACCGGTGTCGGTGACGGTTTGACCCACATTTTGCACCACTTGCCCTACGCCGTTCAGACCCGCGTTGCTACCGCCAACGTCGGTGCCCACTTTGGTGACCGTCGTGCCGACATCCGTCAGCAAACCGTTAACCGGTGTGCCCAGTCCGGTGGTGGTGCCCACTTGCTGCGTCAGGCCCTGCACGCCGCCGAGGGTTTTATCCACTGTCGTGGTGGCATCGGTGGTGACTTTCGTCACGCCCTGGCTATCGACCACATTGGTCAGGCCGGTACCGGTGTTGCTCACCAGTTGCCCGGTGCTGTTAACCACGTTGCCCGCCACCCCGGTCACGCCGCCAAGCGGTGTTCCGGATGTGGTGGTCGCCAGGTCGGTGCCGACGGTGGAAACGGTGTTACCGAGTGACGTGACGGTCGTCGTTACGCCTTTGGTGGTGGTGCCAAGGCCGTTCGCGTTAGTTGGATCGCCGATCCCTGTTGTGACGCCGGTTCCGACGGTTGAAACCGCACCGCCCACGCCACTCACCGTCGTGGAGACCGTTGAAGTCACTGGGTTATCGGTTGGAAGCTGGCTGCCCAGTCCGTCGACGGTTGTTCCCACTGCAGTGACCGTTTTGCCGGTATCGCTGAGTACATTATTCAGTGCTGCCGTTGAGGTGCCAGAACCGCTGCCACCCGTTCCTGTACCACCACTACCACCGCCAGTGCCTGTACCTCCGCCGCCGGTCCCCGTACCGCCACTACCGGAGCCGGTTCCTCCACTGCCTGTCCCTGTGCCGTCGCTTCCGGTGCCGGTTCCTCCACTGCCAGAGCCTCCGCTGCCGTTATTGGCCGTTGAGCCTCCACCGCTGCCGTCGTCGGAACCCGATCCGCTGCTGCCGGTGGTTGGATTATTTTTAGCGGTTGAATGCGAACCGCCGCCGCTGCCGCTGCAGGCAGAAAGAGAAAACGCGAGCAGTACCGCCACTGCGATAACGCTTAAGTGGCTAACGTTATTCGAGGCCATAACAATACTCCACTAAATAAAACGCCGGGCGGCGTATTGATCAGTGTATGTGGAAAATAACGGCCTGCGCTGGCTGGTGAGGCAGAGTTAACCCTTTTCACGATGACTTTTATTTATAGCTTTGGAGGGGAAATAAGGTATTTATTCATAGAATAGATAAAACAAGGCGTTATGCGGATGATGATATTTAAGTTGGGCTACATTATGGAATTTAAAATAAAGCGCAGGTTAATTGCATTCATTATTTAGGATGAATCCTAATGCGAAAGTTTTAACGATTTTGGAAGGATATATCATTAATTAATGATGGCGATCACGGAAAAATTGGGCCCTGCAATTTCAGAGCCCTTACTGTTTAACAACCGCTTTCAAGCCAGGCTTTTTCTATTTCCTCGGCCAAAATTTTGACCCCCGCTTCGATTTTCTCAGGCTCAGGGACATAGTTCATTCGCATACACTGATGCGTATGCGGCCACGGTTTATCAAGGCCCGGGAAGAAGAAATCACCCGGCACCATCAGCACACCGCGTTTTTTCAGGCGCTGATAGAGAATTTCGGTGGTGATGGGTAAATCCTTAAACCACAGCCACAGGAAAATAGCGCCTTCCGGCTTATGAATAAGGCAACGTTCTTCTGGTAAATAGCGACGAATCATCGTAATGGTTTCCTGCACGCGCTGATAATAGAACGGCTTGATAACCGTTTCTGACAGGCGCAGCAGATCCTTACGCTTAATCATTTCGCACATCATCGCCGGGCCAATCCCGCCAGGCGCGAGGCTGATAATACCGTTCATATTAGTGATGGCGCTGATGATTTTCTCATTGGCGATAATAATGCCACAGCGGCTGCCCGGCAGGCCGAGTTTGGAGAGACTCATGCACAGGACGATATTTGGGTTCCACAGCGGGCGCGCTTCGCTAAAAATAATGCCTGGGAACGGTACGCCGTAGGCGTTATCAATCACCAGTGGAATACCGTGTTGATTCGCCAGGGCGTCGAGCTTCATTAATTCTTCATCGGTGATCACGTTGCCCGTTGGGTTGGTTGGGCGGGAAACGCAAATCATGCCGGTTTCTTCGGTCACGCGCAGATGTTCAAAATCGACGTGATACTTGAACTGGCCTTCCGGCAGCAGTTCGATATTCGGACGTGCGGAAACAAACAGGTCATCTTCCAGACCTGAATCGGCATAGCCAATGTATTCCGGCGTCAGCGGGAACAGCACTTTACGGGTGCTTCCATCGGCGCGGCGACCGGCGAAGAGGTTAAACAAGTAGAAAAACGCACTCTGACTGCCATTCGTCAGTGCAATATTCTGTGGTCCGATATCCCAGCCGAGTTCTTCGCGCAGCATGTCTGCCAGGGCTGTCAGCAGCTCGGATTTGCCCTGTGGGCCGTCGTAATTACACAGCGCTTCAGTGGCTTTGCCGCTTTCCAGCATCTCTGCCAGCAGATTCTGGAAGTAGTCATTCATCTGCGGAATTTGCGCCGGGTTACCGCCGCCAAGCATGATTGCGCCGGGCGTGCGCAGGCCATCGTTAAGATCTTCCATCAGGCGGGTGATACCGGAATGACGGGTGAATTTGTCGCCGAAAAGTGAAAAAGTCATATGCAGGTGTTCTGTCGGTCTTACTGGTGAGGGGATAACCATAACCTCTGCGCCTGCGAGGTGCAAACCAGTGAATGATTTTGTCTTTGGCTGTTTATCCTGTTTATGTTTATCAAGGTGGATGATCCCTCTGTAACGAAACAGAGGGATCGCGCGCATCAAAGATTCCCTGCCCACACCACCATCACTTTATCGTCCCCTTGCTCCCGCACGAAGCCGTAACCCTGTGGTAATGAGAGCGTGGTTTGCTTGCCCGCACCAATGGCGGGATGACGGGCGCGGAACTGACCCAGTTTCTGCCAGTGGGCAACGGTGGCGGCTTCTTTTCCGCTGACGTCCTGCCAGTTCATGTCCGAACGCGTGCCCTGTAGCGGGTCAGACCCGGTGGGGCCGAACGGGCGGGCTGATTCATCGCCGTAAAAAATCTGCACTGCGCCCGGCGCGAGCAACAGCAGCTCGGCAGCCTCGCTGCCGCCTTCGCGGAACAATCGTGTGTCATGAGAAGAGAGATAGCTCAACACATTGAAGCTTTGCAGCTTATCGGCCATTTGCTGCCAGGTAAGGTCGATATTCGCCAGACAGTCCACGGCTTTTGCCGCCTGGTCCTGATAATCAAAGTTAATCATCGCGTCGAAGCCGTTGTGGTAATACGCGCTTTGCATTACGCCGTGGCCCCAGGCTTCGCCCGTCATCCAGAATGCCCCGTCATCCGGTGACGTGCCGGGGTTTTCTTTTTTCCATGCGGCCAGCGCCTCGGTGGCCTGGGTTTTTAACTGTTGCCAGGCCGGAAGCTCAACGTGTTTGGCGGTATCGATGCGGAATCCGTCGATGCCGTAATCACGCACCCATTGGCTGAGCCAGTGCGTCAGATAGTCACGTGGCGTGTAGCCCGCGAGGGTTTTGGCGGCGGTGTCCGGCTTGTGCTGATAAAACACCGGCAGGCCAGAAACCTCTTTCGATTCGGTTTTGAGATCGGGCAGAAACGCCAGCGACATCGTCAAATCGTCAAAGCCCGGGTTGTCGTAGTCGCCGATGTCGGTGCGGATCCATTTCTTACCCCACCAGTTCGCCCACGCCGTTTTATCGCTGAAATTAATGTAGTCGTTAAAGCTGTGCCAACTCTGACCTGGGCCGGGTTTCCAGTCTGTCCAGTGTTCACCGAGCGTTTTTTTGAGTTCATCGCCTTTCAGATACAGCGCGCCAAACTGGTATTGCTGCATATCCGCGAGCGTCGCGTAGCCGGTGTGGTTCATGACGACGTCAAACAGAATGCGGATGCCGCGTTTGTGCGCTTCATCCACCAGACGACGGAGATCGTCTTCGCTGCCCATATTGGCGTCGAGTTTTGTCCAGTCCTGCGGGTAGTAGCCGTGGTAGGCGTAATGAGGGAAATCGCCTTTGGTGCCGCCGCCCACCCAGCCGTGAATTTGTTCCAGCGGCGAGCTTATCCACAGCGCATTCACGCCGAGCTGTTGTAAGTAATCGAGTTTGCTGGTCAGTCCTTGTAAATCGCCACCGTGAAATGTGCCTATCTCCTGCAAACCGTCTTTATGGCGACCGTAGCTGTTATCGTTGGCCGGATTGCCGTTCACGAAACGATCGGTCAGCACAAAATAGACGGTGGCGTTATGCCAGCTGAAAGCCGCAGGCGCGCTGGCCTGCGCGTTTTCCAGCAACAGCAGGCCGTTACTGCCCTCGGCGGGTTGCAGCGTGATTTTACCTTCGTTAACTGTGGCGGTTTGCCCGCTATAAAAATCACGGACGTTGCTGCCTTCTGCGAAGATCTTGCCGACATCCAGCGTCAGCGGTTTACCGTCCCAGCGTGGGCACTGACGTACCTCAACGTTTGCGGTAGCCGTGGGTGTTGTACTTGCCACGCTCAACATCAGTGTGGGCGTGCCGGAGCGCGTATCGACAGTCAGAGTGTACTCACCGTCGCGAAACAGCCGCCATTGCGGCGCGACATCATGACAAGGCTCAAGCGAGAGCATTTCGTTAAGTTTTATGGCGGAGGCGGGTTGCCAGCACTGTTGGTCAAAATTTAAGGTCAGAGGGCGAGTACCCTTCGTCAGCGTTTTCTGGCTGAAAAATTTTCCGCTGCCTTCAGGCGTAAACTCAGGAAAATCCGGGCTGGTCCAGGCCGCAAGGGCGATGCCGGGCAGCAGGAGCGGGAGAAGGGCGGCAAGTTTCATTCCAGTCACCTGAAGTCAGTTTTTGAACATTTTGCCAGCAGTCGCTGTGCAATCCCTCCTCCTGCGATGGTATTTGAGGGGAGGACGCCGCAGGGTGAGTGATCTGCTTCAAATCAGAATACGAATTTCTGCGATAAAGCGTGCAATTTCAGTCTTGTGATGCGAAAGGGTGTCTTTTGTGCGTGACATCGTTTCGGATTTGGACTATTTCTTAGGGTGCGTTGGCGGGGTATTTTTGATATGATTCGCGATTCATTTCGCAGTTATGTGAATAATACAAGGCGTTGGAATGATTTAATCCGACCAGGAGACCTAATGATATCGACTCCCATTCGACGATATGGGGCCGCGATACTCATGTTACTCACCTGTGCATTTTCAGGTGGGGTGCTAGCAAAGACGCACACAGCAACAACGAGTCACAAAGCCCCGATAATAAAGACCAGCAGTAGTAGTAAGGTAAGCAGTAAACAAGAGTATTCTCGCAATAGTGCAAAGAGTAGTTCACTTCCTGATTTGCGAAAATACCCTTCCGGAACACCTCGTAAAAAAGCGTTTCTCCGGACAGTAATGCCTTATATTACCAGCCAAAATGCGGCAATCACCGCCGATCGTAACTGGCTTGTTTCCAAGCAGTACGACGGACGTTGGTCACCGACAGAGCGCACGCGCCTGAAAGGTATCGCCCAGCGTTATAAAATCAGCTGGTCCGGGAATACACGTAGGATCCCGTGGAACTCGCTGCTTGAGCGTGTGGATATCATTCCTGGCAGCATGGTCGCGACCATGGCCGCAGCCGAAAGCGGTTGGGGTACGTCGAAGCTGGCGCGCAGTAACAACAATCTGTTCGGTATGAAGTGCGGTAGCGGTAAATGTCCGTCCGGTAATGGCAAGGTGAAAGGCTACACTCACTTTGACTCGGTGAAAGAGTCCGTTGAGGCGTATGCGGTGAACCTGAACACGCACCCGGCCTACGCTTCTTTCCGTAAGTCCCGTGCGCAGTTGCGTAAAACGGACCAGGAAGTGACGGCCAGCGCGATGATCCACAAACTGAAAGGCTATTCGACCCGTGGGTCGAGCTACAATAACTACCTGTTCAGTATGTACCAGGATAACCAGCGTCTGATTGCAGCCCATATGTAATCGCAATCTGAGCGGTTAAAAAAATGCCTTCCATTGGAAGGCATTTTTGTTTTCTACGCTCAGTGGCTACACCAGCGCTTCCCCGAACCGCTCGCGATATTCTTTCGGCGTGGTGTCATACTCTTTTTTAAACACCGAATAAAAATACTGCAGCGACGGATAGCCGCACATTTGTGATATTTCGTTAATCGATAACGACGTAGACACTAACAGGCTGCGCGCTTTTTCCAGTTTCTCGCTGTGGATCACTGCGTGAATAGTTTCGCCCACCTCTTCTTTAAAGCGTTTTTCCAGATTCGAGCGCGAAATCCCAACGGCATCCAGTACCTGTTCGACCTTAATGCCCTTGCAGGCGTTATTACGGATGTAGTGCATCGCCTGGATAACCGCCGGGTCGTCAAGCGAACGATAATCTGTAGAGCGGCGCTCAATCACGCGAACTGGCGGCACCAACAGGCGCTGGAGCGGCAATGCTTCATTATCCAACAGACGGTGCAGCAGTTTAGCCGCCTGATAGCCCATCTGACGTGTCCCCTGTGCCACGGAAGAGAGCGCCACACGCGACAAATAGCGGGTCAGCTCTTCGTTATCGATACCAATCACGCACAGCTTTTCCGGCACCGGAATGTGCAAATGTTCACAGGCTTGAAGAATGTGGCGCGCCCGTGCGTCGGTCACGGCGATAATCCCGGTTTGCGGCGGCAAAGTTTGCAGCCAGTCTGCGAGTCGGTTCTGCGCGTGTTGCCAGTTTTCCGGCGCGGTTTCCTGACCCTGATACACCACGCCGCGGTATTTCTCTTTCGCCACTATCTGACAAAACGCGTGCTCACGCTCCAGCGCCCAGCGTTTCCCGCTGGAGGAGGGCAAACCGTAAAAAGCAAAACGATGAACGCCTTTTTCCTTCAAATGCAGGAAGGCGCTCTCCACCAACGCGTGGTTATCGGTCGCGATATAATGGACCGCCGGATATTGATCCGGGCGATGATAAGAGCCGCCCACGCCGACGATAGGCACGTCCACATCACCGAGCATGGCTTCAATGATCGGGTCGTCAAAATCGGCAATGACGCCGTCGCCGAGCCACTCTTTGATGTTTTCAATACGGGCGCGGAAATCCTCTTCGATAAAAATGTCCCACTCCGACTGTGACGCCTGCAAATATTCGCCCACGCCTTCCACCACCTGACGGTCGTAGGCTTTGTTGGCGTTGAATAACAGCGTGACCCGGTGGCGCTTTTCAAACATAGTTTGCTTTCCTGAAGAGACAAGAATGGCGATACTCGAAGGTGTCGCCATCGTAGCGGAAACAGCCGCGATCAGGCCCGCCGCTTGGTGGCCGAATCCATCCACACCGCCAGCAGTAAAATCGCGCCCTTAACGATATATTGCCAGAAAGTGGGTACGTCCATCATGCTCATTCCGTTGTCCAGCGCAGACATGATAAACGCCCCCATCACCGCGCCTGCGACGCTCCCCACGCCGCCTGCGAGGCTGGTGCCACCAATCACACAGGCGGCGATGGCATCGAGTTCGGCGATGTTCCCGGCAGAAGGTGAACCGGCCCCGAGGCGTGAACTCAGAATCAGCCCGGCAATGGCCACCATCAGGCCGTTAATGGCGAACACTGCAAGCTTAGTGCGCTCGACGTTAATACCCGACAGGCGTGCGGCTTCCAGATTGCCGCCAATGGCGTAAATCCGACGACCAAACGCCGTGCGAGTCGCCATAAACATGCCTGCCAGGAGTAGCAACGCGAGGAGTAATACCGGTGTGGGAACGCCGCGATAATCGTTCAGCATCCAGATAGCGCCGAGTGCAATCACCGCCGTCAATGCCTGTCTGCCCACCACGCGGGTTGAACCGGTATTATTCAGTCCGAGTGCCTGACGGCGCATCCGCCCGCGCCATTGCCAGGCTACAAACGCCATCAGCCCCAACACGCCAATGATGAAACCAAGGCTATCTGGCAGATAACTTTGGCCGATTTGCGACATTGCTGGGCTGGTGGGCGACACGGTGGTGCCGTTGGTGATGCCAATCAGAATGCCGCGAAACGCCAGCATTCCTGCCAGAGTGACGATAAACGATGGCACTTTACGGTAGGCGACCCACCATCCGTTCCATGCACCTAGCACAAGGCCGAGCGCCAGCGTGACCACAATCGTTAACGGTAAAGGCCAGCCAAGCCAGACGTCGAAAATCGCCGCCACGCCGCCGAGCAGGCCCATCATCGAGCCTACCGACAGGTCGATTTCCGCAGAGATAATCACGAACACCATCCCTACCGCCAGAATGCCGGTGATGGCGGTCTGGCGCAGCAGGTTGGAGACGTTACGCGCGCTGAGATACGAACCGTCGGTGGTCCAGGTGAAGAACAGCATGATGGCGACGATCGCGGCGATCATCACAAACACCTGCAAATTGAGGTTTTTTAGCCCTGTGAAAGCGGCGGGGGATTGCGCGTCGAGCTTCAGTTCAGACGGCGTGTTTTTCGACATGACGTTCACTCCTCAGGGCCGCTTCCATTACGTGTTCCTGGGTCAGGTTATCGTTGACCAGATCCGCTTTCAGTTTGCCTTCGTGCATCACCAGCACGCGGTCGCTCAGCCCCAGCACTTCCGGCAATTCGGAAGAGATGACGATCACCGCGATGCCTTGTTGCACCAGTTGATTAATCAGTTTGTAGATTTCGTATTTCGCCCCGATATCGATGCCGCGTGTCGGTTCATCGAGGATCAGAATGCGCGGGTTAAGCAGCAGGCAGCGGGCCAAAATCGCCTTTTGCTGATTGCCGCCGCTGAGTCGGCCAATCGCCAGTTCCGGCGACGAGGTTTTCACTTTCAGTCGTGAGAGTGATTGCAGAATGCAGTGCTGTTCGGCGGCGTCGTCCAGCGCGCTGAGTGGTCCGGAGAATTGATCGAGCGCGGCCAGAGTGATGTTCTTCCCAACCGCCATGACCGGCACAATGCCGTCTTTCTTGCGGTCTTCCGGCACCATCGCGATGCCATGCGCAATCGCCTGCTGGCAGTTTTCAATGTGCACTGCTTTGCCATCGATAAAGACGCTACCTTCCCAGCGCCCGCGCCAGACGCCAAACAGGCACTGAACGGCTTCGGTTCGCCCGGCACCGACCAGACCCGCGATGCCAAGGATCTCCCCGCGCCGCAGAGAAAAGGAAATGTCATTCACGCGCTTAATATGACGATTCACCGGATGCCAGGCGGTGAGATGCTCAACGCGCAGGATCTCTTCACCGGGCGTGTGCGGTTCGCTCGGGTAGAGTGCTGTCAGTTCGCGGCCAACCATCATGGTGATGATGTCATCTTCGCTCATGCCGCTGGCGTCACGGGTGCCAATGTGTTGTCCGTCGCGGATGACGCACACGGTGTCGGAAATGGCTTTTACTTCATTTAGCTTGTGCGAAATATAGATACAGGCGATGCCGTGGTTTTGCAGATCCCGAATAATGTTCAGCAGAATGGCCGTTTCCTGTTCGGTCAGCGAGGCTGTGGGCTCATCGAGAATCAACAGACGCACCTGTTTATTCAGCGCCTTGGCGATCTCCACCAACTGCTGCTGGCCCAGCCCTAAATCACCCACGCGGGTATCCGGTGAAATGGCGAGGCTCACCTGAGCGAGCAGTTTCTCGCAGCGCAGGGTCATCTGGTCGTAATCCAGCACGCCGAAGCGAGTGATTTCAGCCCCGAGGAAAATATTTTCCAACACCGTCAAGTGCTTAACCAGCGCCAGCTCCTGGTGAATAATGGCGATACCCCGACGTTCGGTGTCGCGAATATGTGCGGCCTGAACGGGTTCCCCGGCAAAGACGATTTCACCGTCATAGCTGCCGTGCGGATAAATCCCGCACAGCACTTTCATCAGCGTTGATTTCCCTGAACCGTTTTCACCGCACAGGGAAACCACTTCTCCGGCATTCAGCCGCAGGCTGACATTATCCACCGCCTTCACCGACCCAAAGGCTTTGGTAATGCTTTTCATCTCAAGTAAATAAGGCATGGCGGCTCCACGTAAAAGAAAAATACCCCTCGCGAGAGGGGCGCGCGGAATTACAGTTCGCTCTTCTTGTGGAAACCATCTTTAATGACGGTGCTGTCGATATTGGTTTTATTGACTTCAATCGGTGTAAGCAGACGCGCAGGCACGTTTTTCAGACCATTATTCAGCGTGGTGTCGGATTTAGGCTGTTGGCCATTGCCAAGCTCCACCGCAATTTCGGCAGCCGTGTTGGCAAGCTGAGTGATCGGTTTATACACGGTCATGGTCTGAGTGCCTGCGATAATACGTTTCACCCCGGCGAGATCCGCATCCTGACCGGAAATGGCGACTTTACCCGCCAACCCCTGCGCGCTGAGTGCCTGAATGGCGCCGCCAGCGGTGGCATCGTTTGAGGCCACAACGGCATCAATTTTGTTGTTGTTGGCGGTCAGCGCATTTTCCATAATTTTCAGTGCGTTCTCCGGTAACCAACCGTCGGCCCACTGATCGCCCACCACTTTAATTTTGCCGTCGTCGATATACGGTTTTAAGACCTTCATCTGCCCGGCGCGGAACAGCTTGGCGTTGTTATCCACCGGCGAACCGCCCATCAGGAAGTAGTTCCCTTCTGGCACTTTATCGACAAGGCTTTTGGCCTGCATTTCGCCGACTTTTTCATTATCAAAGGAAATATAAAAATCAATATCGGCATTATTAATCATACGGTCATAGGCCAATACTTTAATGCCTTCCTGTTTGGCTTCTTTAATGACGTTGCTTAACACCTGTCCGTTGTAAGGAATAATAACCAATACATCGACGCCGCGATTAATCATATTTTCAATCTGCGACATTTGAGTTTCTTCGTTACCGTTCGCGGACTGCACAAATACTTTTGCGCCTAATGATTCGGCTTTGCTAACAAATATATCGCGATCCTTTTGCCAGCGCTCAAGACGCAGGTCATCAATAGCCATTCCGATTTTCACTTCTTTAGCGATGCCCGCAAAGCTTGTCAGCAGCAGCGAGGCGCACAGCGTAAGGCAAAGGTTCTTTATCTTCATCATCGTAGGGCCTTTTGTAGGTATAGATAGAGGGTGTTGAGACTAGCGATAAAAGAAAAAGGTAAGACGGGTACGCAGCAAATTTTTAGCACGGGAAGGATTTATGGCAATTATAGATTTTTATCTTCTGGTTATGATATTTGGTTTATTTTCTGATTTATGACCGTGATCTGATTTTAAATCGTTTCAGCTATTTGTTGCATTGATGGTTGGAAGCATGATCGTAAAATGGCAGCAAGGGCGATTATTTTGCGAGCCAGCGCACGTTTGTGGATTCTCTTAATCGCAGTGTGAAATAACGTAATTGAGCAACCGCAAAACAGGTAACAGTATTACCCCACAACCTGGTATTCGCCGCGTCTAATGGAGTTCAAATATGCAAGCTTATTTCGACCAACTCGATCGTGTTCGTTATGAAGGCCCGAAATCGCAAAATCCGCTGGCATTCCGCCACTACAACCCGGACGAGCTGGTGCTCGGCAAGCGCATGGAAGACCACCTGCGATTTGCGGCGTGCTACTGGCACACCTTCTGCTGGAACGGCGCGGACATGTTCGGTGTGGGTTCGTTTGACCGCCCCTGGCAGCAACCGGGTGAAGCGCTGGCGCTGGCAAAACGCAAAGCCGACGTGGCTTTTGAATTCTTCCATAAACTGAATGTGCCGTACTACTGTTTCCATGATGTGGACGTTTCCCCGGAAGGCGCCACGCTTAAAGAGTATCTGAATAATTTTGCCCAAATGGTTGATGTGCTGGCGGAAAAACAGCAGCAGAGCGGGGTAAAACTGCTGTGGGGCACGGCGAACTGTTTCACCAACCCGCGTTACGGCGCAGGGGCCGCCACTAACCCAGATCCGGAAGTGTTCAGCTGGGCCGCCACGCAGGTGGTGACGGCGATGAACGCCACCCATCAGCTCGGTGGCGAAAACTACGTGCTGTGGGGCGGTCGTGAAGGCTACGAAACGCTGCTGAACACCGATCTGCGTCAGGAGCGCGAGCAGATTGGCCGCTTCATGCAAATGGTGGTTGAGCACAAACACAAAATCGGTTTCCGTGGCACGCTGCTCATCGAGCCAAAACCGCAGGAACCGACTAAACATCAGTACGATTATGATGCGTCTACCGTCTATGGTTTCCTCAAGCAATTCGGTCTGGAAAAAGAGATTAAGCTCAACATCGAAGCCAACCACGCCACGCTGGCGGGTCATTCGTTCCACCACGAAATTGCGACCGCCATCGCGCTTGGGCTTTTCGGATCGGTGGATGCGAATCGCGGCGACGCGCAGCTTGGCTGGGATACCGATCAGTTCCCGAACAGCGTGGAAGAAAACGCGCTGGTGATGTACGAAATTATCAAAGCGGGCGGCTTCACGACCGGTGGCCTGAACTTCGATGCCAAAGTCCGTCGTCAGAGTACCGACAAATATGACCTGTTCTACGGTCACATTGGCGCGATGGACACCATGGCGCTGTCGCTGAAAGTGGCGGCCCGCATGATTGAAGACGGCGAGTTGGATAAACGCGTGGCGCGTCGCTATGCGGGCTGGAATGGTGAACTGGGCCAGCAGATCCTGAAAGGACAGATGTCGCTGACCGACATTGCGAAGTACGCTGAACAGAATAATCTGGCGCCGCAGCATCACAGCGGGCATCAGGAGCTGCTGGAAAATCTGGTCAATCATTACCTGTTTGACAAGTAAGCGTCTGCTGTTCGCCGGGCGGCGCTGCGCTTGCACCGGCCTACAAAAGCCAGAAAGGCTTCCCGTAGGCCCGGTAAGCGCAGCGCCACCGGGCATTAGCGAACAGCCTTGCCTCTGTAGGCCCGGTAAGCAAAGCGCCACCGGGCATTTTTAATCAAGGAACCGTCACTATGTATATCGGGATCGATCTTGGCACTTCCGGGGTCAAAGCCATTCTGCTCAACGAGCAGGGTGATGTGCTGGCCTCGCACACCGAGAAGCTGACCGCCTCGCGCCCGCATCCGCTTTGGTCCGAGCAGGATCCTGAGAGCTGGTGGCGGGCAATGGATAGCGCCATGAAAGCGTTGGGTGCTCAGCATTCACTGACCGAAGTGAGAGCGCTGGGTATTGCCGGGCAGATGCACGGCGCAACGCTGCTGGATAAACAGCAGCGCGTCCTGCGTCCGGCTATTTTGTGGAATGACGGGCGCTGCGGCGAAGAGTGTTCGCTGCTCGAAACGGCGGTGCCACGTTCGCGGGAAATCACCGGCAACCTGATGATGCCCGGTTTTACCGCGCCAAAGCTGCTGTGGGTCAAGCGCCATGAGCCGGAGGTGTTTGCACAGGTCGATAAGGTGCTGTTACCGAAAGATTATCTGCGTTTGCGCATGACCGGCGAGTTCGCCAGTGATATGTCGGACGCGGCGGGCACAATGTGGATGGACGTGGCGAAACGGGACTGGAGTGATGAGATGCTTCAGGCGTGCGGTCTGAGCCGTGACAACATGCCAGCACTGTTTGAAGGCAGTGAAATTACAGGTACGCTTCTGCCGTCAGTGGCTCAGGCGTGGAATATTCCAACCGTACCCGTGGTGGCGGGTGGTGGTGATAACGCGGCGGGCGCGGTGGGTGTGGGTATGGCGGATGCCGGGCAGGCGATGCTGTCACTCGGGACTTCCGGGGTCTATTTCGCCGTCAGTAACGGATTCCTTAGCAAACCGGAAAGCGCTGTGCACAGCTTCTGTCATGCGTTGCCGGGCCGCTGGCATTTGATGTCCGTCATGCTCAGCGCGGCGTCATGTCTTGACTGGGCGGCAAAGCTGACCGGGCTTGGCGACGTTCCTGCGTTGCTGACAGCCGCACAAACGGCGGATAAAAATGCCGATCCGGTGTGGTTCCTGCCGTATCTTTCCGGTGAACGCACGCCGCACAACAACCTGAATGCGAAAGGCGTATTCTTTGGCCTGACCCATCAGCATGGTCCGGCAGAATTGGCGCTCGCGGTGCTGGAAGGCGTGGGGTTTGCGCTGGCAGACGGCATGGATGTGGTGCACGGTTGCGGTATCACGCCGAAAAGTGTGACGTTGATTGGCGGCGGAGCACGCAGTGCCTACTGGCGGCAGATGCTGGCCGATATTAGCGGAATAGCGCTGGAATATCGCACCGGCGGCGATGTTGGCCCTGCGCTCGGCGCGGCGCGTCTGGCACAGCTGGCGATGCATCCTGATAAACCGGTATCTGATCTGCTGCCACCGCTGGCGTTGGAACAAACGCATCAGCCGGATGCGGCCAAAAATGCCGCGTATTCACCGCGCCGTGAAATCTTCCGTCAGCTTTATCAGCAGTTAAAACCGCTCATGTCCTGAATCCGCGGATAGCTGTCCTTTTTTGACCTTAGCAAGACTCCCTTTCGTGGCGACAATGGTTTTACACCCACACGAAAAGGAGTCTGACTATGTCCCGTGCCGCCCTGATAAACATCGATACCCAGCAGTCATTTGAACATCGTCCTTTCTGGCAAACGGCCGATTTAGCGACTTTTCAGACGGCCATGCTGGCGCTGATATCAGGCTGCCAGCAGCGTGATATCCCGGTTGTTGATGTCTTCCACGTAGACGACCAGGGGCCGTTTTCTCTTGAGAGTGGCTTTGTCACACCGATGTCCTTTTTACGCCATCAGCCGGACGTCACTTTCTTCAAACATGTGCATAATGCTTTTACCGACACCGGGCTGGATCACTGGCTGCGCAGTCGCGATATCAACCATCTGATTATCAGTGGGCTGCGCACCGAACAATGTTGTGAAACCACGGCGCGCATGGCGTCGGATCTCGGTTATCAAGTGACGTTTGTCACCGAGGCGACGCTGACCTTTCCGATGACCCACAAAGGCGTTACTTTGGATGTACAAGCGCTGCGTCACCACACGGAAACCGTGCTGGAAGGGCGCTTCGCCAGCGTAAAAACCGTAACGGAGATACTTGAATCGCTATGACTACCGATGTCTGGTTCGTGATGCTGCCCGGCGTGCTGTCGCTTGATATGACCGGCCCGGCAGAAACCTTTGTGCTGGCGGGGGAAGCGTTTCGCCTGCACTACATCGGGCCGGACGAACAGGTGCCGACGTCGATCGGCATGACGATGGGCAACATTCAGCCGCTGCCGGAGACGCTTCCGGTCGGAAGTTTGCTGGTGTTGCCCGGCGTTTGCGATTCAAACCACTTCTTTTCCACGCCGCAGGCCGAACTCGTGCGCCGGTGGTTGACGCGTCAGCAGCCGATGATACACAGCGGGAAACTCACGCTGATGTGCGTCTGTTCGGGGTCGTTGTTAGCGGCAAAAGCTGGGCTGCTGCACGGCGTGCAATGCACGACTCATCATGATGTGATTTCACGTTTGAAAGCCGCCGCTCCGGGGGCAATGGTCAAAGAGAACCGCATTTTCATCGAAGATAAAGGCATCTGGACCAGCGCCGGGATCACTTCCGGTATCGATCTTGCGCTGCATTTAATTAATCGCCTTTATGGCCCGGAAAAAGCGATGGCGGTGGCGCGCGAAATGGTGGTGTGGTTTCGCCGTTCTGGCGACGATCCGCAGCTTTCACCGTGGTTGCGTTATCGCAATCATCTTCATCCGGCTATCCATCGAGCACAGGATGCATTAACGGCTGCACCGCAGCGTGCCTGGCCGCTGGTGGATATCGCCGCGCGGGCACACGTCACACCTCGGCATCTGACTCGCTTGTTTAAACAGCATTTGGGGATCAGCGTGCGTGATTATCTGGAACAGCTGCGGCTAGCGCTGGCAAACCAGCGGTTGTTGCAGGGGAGTGGGGTGGAGCAGGCCGCGCAGGCGGCGGGCTTTACCTCAGCCCGTCAGCTGCACCGTGCGCGTCAAAGGGCGTTAGCTGACCAGTCGGCGGGTGTCGATACGCTGCACCAGCATTGACAGCAGCAGGCTGCCCGCCAGCGTTGCGGCGAAAATCCACAGAATATCCAGCAGCGGCCAGTTTTTTAGCTCCATGCCACTGGAGCGCAGTGCGTGAATAATCAGCGCATGAAAACCGTATATGCCCAAGGAATGCTGTGAGATGGTACGTAATCCCGGCAGTTCGCGACCATTTAAGGTGTTTTTTACACACGTGAACAGTGTAACCGCGCAGATAAACACCATCGGCCCGGCGTACAAATACCAGGTGTCGGCGAAGTTGCCGCGCCATTTCAGCTCATGTAACGTACCGCGAGAAATGACCCAAACTGAGGCGACGAACAGCCCCGCGCAGAGCAACGTCAGCGGTTTTTTGTCGGTATTCATCATTCCCAGCGCCCGGCCTAACAGGCCATACAGCACGTAATAAAACGTGTCGCCGTCGATATATAAGTTCACCGGCAGCCACTCAAACCCGCCGGTTTTTAGCGGCACGGTATTGGGATTCGCCACAATACCGAGGACGACCATCAGTGCCAGCAGCATCCAGCCGTTCGTGCTTTTCACCTGTATCAGCGGTGAAAGCAGATAAATCACGAATATCGCGAAGAAAAACCAGAGATGATAGAACACCGGTTTTTGCAGCAGGTATTTCAACGACAACACGGCGTTGATGTGGGTAAACAAAAGGATGTACGCGAGTGCCACTGCACTGTAAAACAGTAGGCACAGGCCGATGCGCAGGAAGTGGCGTGGCTCGGCGCTACGCTCGCCAAAAAACAGATAGCCGGAAATCATGAAAAACAGCGGCACGCTGACGCGGGAGGCGGAATTCAGTAAGTTGGCGATATCCCAGTTCAGCGCAGTGATGCTGTGGGCGTTGGTGACATACCAGGTGGTGGTATGGATCATCACCACCATCAGACAGGCAATCCCTCGCAGGTTTGTTATCCAGCTAATCTTTCCCGACATCCGTTCCTCAATGTGAAGGTGAAAAAACTCTGACCTGTGATTGTAGCCGTTGTCGCAGTAGAAAAATCTGAGTTTGTCGTAGGTATCTTGTCGACAAGGGAACGGATTTGCAGAATGCGGGGTCAGAAAAATCCTCTAGTCTTAAAAACGACAATAACAGGCAAAGAATAAGGCCGTAATTAAAAATGATGATGAAGTATTGCATGCCCTTGCTGCTGGTAATGATGCTTGTAGGGTGTCATTCTCAGTCTATGCCAGAACAGAAAGCGCAACGTGCGAAAATGTCCCCGGCAAGTTCACTGAACATGGAGCAGCGGTGCAAGGACAAAGCGGCGCAACGCTATAACACCGGTGCGGAGAAAGTCGATGTGACCGGTTTCGAGCAGTTCCAGGGCAGCTATGAGCTGCGTGGCTTTACTCCCCAGAAAGAGAACTTCGTCTGTTCTTTTGATTCAGACGGCCAGTTTTTGCACCTTTCAATGCGCTGAGCGCCGAAGATGAACGGGGGAAATGTCTTACGTTTCCCCAATATTCCCTCAATTTTCCGCGAACAACTGCCATTCATACTGTATATCTCGCAGCCAGCGGGTATACTTGACCCTTCCTTAAATCCACACGTATCCAGCACAAAAGAATATGCAAAAGTTTGATACCAGGACTTTCCAGGGCCTGATCCTGACCTTACAGGATTACTGGGCTCGTCAGGGCTGCACCATTGTTCAACCACTGGACATGGAAGTCGGCGCTGGCACCTCCCATCCAATGACCTGTCTGCGCGCGCTGGGCCCAGAGCCGATGGCCACTGCTTATGTGCAGCCGTCCCGCCGCCCGACCGACGGTCGCTATGGCGAAAACCCGAACCGTTTACAGCACTATTACCAGTTCCAGGTGGTGATTAAGCCTTCTCCGGACAACATTCAGGAGCTGTACCTTGGGTCTTTGAAAGAGCTGGGCATGGATCCAACCATTCACGATATTCGCTTCGTGGAAGACAACTGGGAAAACCCAACGCTGGGTGCCTGGGGTCTGGGTTGGGAAGTGTGGCTGAACGGCATGGAAGTGACGCAGTTCACCTACTTCCAGCAGGTTGGCGGCATGGAATGTAAGCCAGTAACCGGTGAAATCACCTACGGTCTGGAACGTCTGGCGATGTACATCCAGGGCGTAGACAGTGTTTACGACCTGGTCTGGAACGACGGCCCGTTAGGTAAAACCACCTACGGCGACGTGTTCCATCAGAACGAAGTGGAGCAGTCCACTTACAACTTCGAATACGCAGATGTCGACTTCCTGTTCTCCTGCTTTGAGCAGTACGAGAAAGAAGCGCAACAGCTGCTGGCGCTGGAAAACCCGCTGCCACTGCCTGCCTACGAGCGTATTCTGAAAGCCGGCCACAGCTTCAACCTGCTGGATGCGCGTAAAGCCATCTCTGTCACCGAGCGTCAGCGTTATATTCTGCGCATTCGCACCCTGACCAAAGCCGTGGCAGAAGCCTACTACGCTTCCCGTGAAGCCCTCGGCTTCCCGATGTGCAACAAGAATAAATAAGAGGCGGCCATGTCTGAAAAAACTTTCCTGGTGGAAATCGGCACAGAAGAGCTGCCACCAAAAGCCCTGCGCAGCCTGGCAGAATCTTTTGCTGCAAACTTTACGGCAGAACTCGATAACGCAGGCCTTGCTCACGGTAACGTGGAGTGGTTTGCGGCACCGCGTCGTCTGGCGCTGAAAGTCGCAGCGCTGGCTGAGTCTCAGCCCGATCGCGAAGTTGAAAAACGCGGCCCGGCAGTTTCCGCAGCGTTTGATGCAGAAGGTAAGCCGAGCAAAGCGGCGGAAGGCTGGGCGCGTGGCTGTGGTATCACCGTTGATCAGGCCGAACGTATGGTCACTGACAAAGGCGAATGGCTGCTGTACCGTGCGCACGTGAAAGGCGAAAGCGCCGAAGCGTTGCTGTCGAATATGGTAACCACTTCGCTTGCTAAACTGCCTATTCCGAAACTGATGCGCTGGGGCGCGTCTGACGTTCAGTTTGTGCGTCCGGTTCATACCGTGACTCTGCTGCTGGGCGATAAAGTTATTCCTGCGACCATTCTGGGCATTGATTCCGATCGCGTGATCCGTGGTCATCGCTTTATGGGTGAGCCAGAATTCACCATCGACAATGCCGATCAGTACCCGCAAATTCTGCTGGAACGCGGCAAAGTGATGGCAGATTACGAATTACGTAAAACCAAAATTAAAGCCGATGCAGAAGAAGCCGCGCGTAAAATCGGTGGCAACGCCGACCTGAGCGAGAGCCTGCTGGAAGAAGTCGCTTCACTGGTTGAATGGCCGGTGGTACTGACCGCTAAATTTGAAGAGAAATTCCTCGCCGTTCCGGCAGAAGCGCTGGTGTACACCATGAAAGGTGACCAGAAGTACTTCCCGGTGTATGGCAACGACGGCAAACTGCTGCCGAACTTCATTTTCGTCACCAACATTGAGTCGAAAGACCCGGTGCAGATTATTTCTGGTAACGAGAAAGTGGTTCGTCCGCGTCTGGCGGATGCGGAGTTCTTCTTCAACACTGACCGTAAAAAACGTCTGGAAGACCACCTGCCGCGCTTGCAAACCGTGCTGTTCCAGCAACAGCTTGGCACGCTGCGTGATAAAACTGACCGCATTCAGGCCCTGGCGGGTTGGATTGCTGAGCAGATTGGTGCTGACGTCAACCACGCGACCCGCGCGGGCCTGCTGTCTAAGTGCGATCTGATGACCAACATGGTGTTCGAATTTACCGACACTCAGGGCATCATGGGCATGCACTACGCGCGTCACGACGGCGAAGCCGAAGATGTTGCCGTCGCGTTGAACGAGCAGTATCAGCCGCGCTTTGCGGGTGATGAGCTGCCGTCTAACCCGGTGGCCTGTGCAGTCGCGATTGCCGATAAGATGGACACCCTCGCGGGGATCTTCGGTATCGGCCAGCACCCGAAAGGCGACAAAGATCCGTTTGCCCTGCGTCGTGCGGCGCTTGGCGTGCTGCGTATCATCGTTGAGAAGAACCTGAACCTCGATCTGCAAACGCTGACCGAAGAAGCGGTTCGCCTGTACGGTGACAAGCTGACCAACGCGAAAGTGGTCGATGAAGTTATCGACTTCATGCTCGGTCGCTTCCGCGCCTGGTATCAGGATGAAGGCTACACCGTCGATACCATTCAGGCGGTGCTGGCGCGTCGTCCGACTCGCCCGGCAGATTTCGATGCTCGCATGAAAGCGGTGTCTCACTTCCGTACGCTGGAAGAAGCCGCTGCCCTGGCCGCCGCCAACAAGCGCGTGTCCAACATTCTGGCAAAATCTGACGAAGTGCTGAACGACACCGTTCACGCCTCGGTGCTCAAAGACGCGGCAGAAATCAAGCTGGCAACCCATCTGGTTGTGCTGCGCGATAAACTGCAACCGTTCTTTGACGAAGGTCGCTATCAGGACGCGCTGATCGAACTGGCTTCTCTGCGCGAGCCGGTCGATGAGTTCTTCGAGAACGTGATGGTGAACGCCGACGAAAAAGACGTGCGTATTAACCGTCTGACGCTGCTCAGCAAACTGCGCGCGTTGTTCCTGCAAGTGGCGGATATTTCCCTGCTGCAGTAATCGCTGACTCGCCTGACACCAACCCGCCTTCTGGCGGGTTTTTTTATGGTCACGGTTGTGCGAATCGGTTTTCGGTTCGCCGGGCGGCGGCTGTCGCCTTACCCGGCCTACGATCCGGCTACAACAACGCCGACATTTTCCTGATTGTGCCGAGTTTCATGTAGGCCCGTGCAAGCGCAGCGCCGCCGGGCAGTCAGTGACATTCTTCCAGACTGATCACGCCAAATTCTGTGCTGAGCCAACGCGGTGCTTTAAGCGTTCCAGCGAAATAGCAAACCAGCTCGTGGAGCAAATCACCCATCACCCGTTCGGTCGTTTGACTGAGTGAACCGCTTATCAGCAGTTGCGTGAGCGTTTGGCAGTATTGCCCAAGCTGATCGGCCTCGGGTTCAAACGCAGGCCGGAATAATGGCGGCTCATTTACGGTGAGGCTGGATTTCAAATAATCCGGTATGGGTTCCAGCAGCGTGGGTTGTAATAACGCCAGACAGGTGGAAAGTCGTCCGCACAGTGCCAGTTTTTGCGTCGGATCGTCGCATTCGACCATCACTTCGGCAAAGCGCTCGCAGTTGTCTGCCAGCTCGGTGAAATCAGTGGTGTGGCTTAATGGCACGCTGAGTAAAGCGTGGTCAAGGGTAGGGATTATCGCCATAGTGGCTGTCTCCAGTATGTTGTGTTTCACCACCACCGGAGAGGCTAATCTCGCGGGTGATGGAGCCGAACGGAGTTAGCCTTACCGGTCATACTGGATACCGGCGCGTCTTTCGACGCCTCCGTCCGGTCCACCATTGAAGTGCAACCGGTCGCACAACATAGAATTCTATGTCGCCAGTATGAGATCAGGAGGCTAATCCCGGCACCTGATAGGCAGGTGCGAGGCGACAATACTGCTGACCCGATCTGGCGACAACGTTTTTCCGCTATGTCGTTGTGGATATTATCATTTTCACGAGCATGCTCGCAAAACCTGATGAAGTATAAGGTTAATGCAGGCTTCTGCGTGACAGGGTTTGCCGGTCTTGCTATTTATAAAGCTTGTCATGATAATTGTAATGACAAACGTAAATACATACCGAGGTGAATACCATGGGAAGCATTAATCTTCGTATTGATGATGACCTGAAGACCCGCTCTTACGCAGCCCTTGAAAAGCTGGGCGTGACGCCGTCTGAAGCGCTACGACTGATGCTTGAATATATCGCTGACAATGGTCGTCTTCCTTTTAAACAGGCGCTACTCAGTGATGAAGACGCCGAACTCCTTGAGATTGTTAAGGAACGCCTCCGTGATCCGAAACCAGTGAGAGTGACTCTGGACGACCTTTAATGGATTATCTTCTGGATTTTGACGAACGGGCGCTCAGGGAATGGCGCAAACTGGGATCAACCGTTCGTGAGCAGTTCAAAAAGAAGCTGTCGTCGATCCTCAGCGCGCCGAGGCTTGAGGCGAATAAACTGAATGGCTTGCCGGACTGCTATAAAATTAAACTGAGACAGTCCGGTTATCGCCTTATTTATCAGGTTCTTGATGACAAAATTGTGGTGTTTGTCGTCGCTGTTGGCAAACGCGAAAAGTATGAAGTTTACGCCGAGGCGATTCGCCGCATCCTATAGCCGAAATAGCAGTAAACAGATTGGTTTTTCTATACGTCAGAAACCAAAACCCCCGCAATGGCGGGGGCTGGGTAAACAAAGGTTAACACTCACTTCTTTTCCCGGTGGCGCTGTGCTGACCGGGACGGGCAAAACACGTTACTCCATCAACTGTCGACTTAATCGTGGATCGGCCTGAATCAATCGCATCAGCTTCAGCTCGGCGGGCGACGGTTTCTCTCGTCTCGATTCCCACTCGTGAACCATGGCTACGCTGACACCCATCGCTCGGGCAAAATCATCGATTTTCAAACCGGAGCCTTTACGCAGTTGCTCAAACTCGGTAAAGGCGGTGGGCTTTTGGGTCAGGGTAATTCTCTGTGAATCGTCTTTGAAAACAATCTGTTCAAGACTGCTCAGCAGTTCAAACATAGGATCTTTATATTCCATTGAGAACTCCTCTACATCACAACGGTATCGTGAACATCTGAGAGCCTTTTAAGGATAGTCAGTAAAACGGGTGAGGGGTGGTCACGGGGGTGATTATTCGTGCGATCGTTTTATCTTGATGCGATTCAGCCTTTCCGCGAGGGCAACTAATTATTTGATAAAGAAACGGGAAAGTTGTTCAGACCTTTTTTTGTAAAGGGTGAGTAAAAACCGGCAAACGGCGGGCGCAGGCACCCGCCGTTTGTCATCAGGCTTTTTGCGACGCCTTAGGTACTTCATGGGTGTTGTTAGGTGTATTACGGTTGGGTTTGGTAATGACGTATTTAATCATCAATGCGCCAGCTGATAGCAGCGCCGGGATGGCCAGCAGCATGAAGATGGTTTCAAACGACAGCTGTGCCTGCATCAGGAACACGCCGCTGAAGGCTCCGAGAATACCGCCGAAGCGCCCGATGCCGAGCATCCACGCCACGCCGGTTGCCCGGCCCTGGGTTGGGTAGAATCCTGCTGCGAGCGCGGGCATTGAAGATTGTGCGCCGTTCATGATGCTACCGGCGATAAAGACCATTACGCCCATCAACACCAGACTGCTGGTGGAGAAACCGACCAGGCAGACGAACACGCCGGTCAGCAGCCAGCCGACGGCGACCACTTTGTTTGGGTTAAATTTATCCATCAGCGCACCGAGTACCAGCACGCCAATGCCGCCGCCGAGCGGGAACAATGCGGTAATGATAGATGCCTGGCTCATGGTGGCTCCCGTTTCGCGGATGAGCAGCGGCAGCCAACTGGTCAGCAGATAAAAAATCAGCAGACCCATAAAGTAGGTCAGGCACAGCATCACCGTCCCCAGCGCATAACGCGGCGAGAAGATCACCCCAAGCGCAGATTTACCCGGCATATTGCCCGCTTCGTGCAGCACAAATTGCGTCTCTGCGGGCAGCGGGGCGATGCGCCGCAGGATAGTCGCGACCTGTGACGGCGATTTGTTTTTTGCGACCAGGTAGCGCACGGATTCCGGTAGCAGGAAAATCAGCACCACTGCCAGCACCAGGGGCATCACGCCGCCGAGGATCAGCACGCTCTGCCAGCCGTACTGCGGGATAAGCCAGGCGGAAATAAACCCGCCAAGCGAAGAGCCGATCGGGAAGCCGACGAACATCAGGTTCACCAGCAGCGCACGGCGGCGTTCAGGCGCATATTCGCTCATCAGTGTCGCCGCGTTTGGCATCGCTGCGCCAAGGCCAAGCCCGGTCAGGAAGCGCAGCAGCGTCAACTGGTTCAGGCTGGTGGCCGCTGCGGTCAGCAGGCTGAAACTGCCGAAAACGAGAATCGAGAGGATCAGCACTTTTTTACGGCCAATGCGGTCCGCCATCGGGCCTGCGGTCAGCGCGCCGACGGCAAGCCCGACCAGCGCGGCACTCATCACCGGGCCGAGCGCGGATTTTTGTACCCCCCATTCTTGCACGAGGTCAGAAGCGATATAGCCGATGATGGCGGTGTCGAAACCATCCATCGCCACGGTGGTAAAGCACAGCACGAGGATCAGCCACTGATATTTTGTGAACGGATTGTCGTTGATAAAGGCCTGGATATCGGTTGTTGTTTTTGTCATAGCGCGATTCCTGGGAGGAAAATTGTGCGATTACCGAACGTAATTCCGTTAATCGTTCATTCAATCAAACCATTAGCGCGCTTTTTCGACAACAGGGTGGCCGGGGGAAGCGTGCGATTATCGTACGACAACGTGACGTGAGAGCAATGTACGCGGATAAAAGAATTTTTATTCAATAGGTTAAAAAGAGATCTGTTGAAAAGAACATGCGCATAAATTGTGATGTATACAACAAATAATTAACATTATCGTGCAGTGAGGAAGGTGTGCGACTTTTCCCATCATGATTGAAGGAAAGGGTATCTTGCGAGGCGCTCGTCGACTATCCTTGTCACCGTCAGGCACGTGTGTGCCAGTTTGCGCTTTTTTGGCTGAAGGAGTATGAAAATGGCGACAGGAAAGTCCTGCTCTCGCTGGTTTGCGCCTGTTGCGGCGTTATTGATGGTAGTTAGCCTGAGTGGGTGTTTCGATAAAGAAGGCGATCAGCGCAAAGCGTTCATCGACTTCCTGCAAAATTCCGTGATGCGTAGCGGCGAACGTCTGCCAACGCTGACCACCGATCAGAAAAAACAATTTGGCCCGTTCGTCTCTGATTACGCTGTGATTTACGGCTATTCTCAGCAGGTGAGCCAGGCGATGGATGCAGGTTTGCGTCCGGTCGTGGACAGCGTGAATGCGATTCGCGTCCCGCAGGATTACATGACTCAGCGTGAACCGCTGCGTCAGGCGAACGGTGCGCTCGGCGTGCTGAGCCAGCAGCTGGAAAATGCCAAAATGCAGGCCGATGGCGCGCATTCTGCACTGAAACAGAGCGACGATCTGAAACCGGTGTTTGACCAGGTTTACAACAAAGTCGTGACGCTGCCAGCCAACGCTATCCAGCCGCTGATCCCTGCCGCACAAATCTTCACCCAGCAGTTAGTGCAGGTGGGCGATTTTGTTGCGCAGCAGAATACGCAGGTGAGCTTTGTCGCCAACGGTATTCAGTTCCCGACCTCTCAGCAGGCGAGCCAGTATAACTCGCTGATCGGTCCGCTGGCGTCTCAGCATCAGGCATTTAATCAAGCCTGGACCGCGGCGGTTAACGCCACGCGTTAAGATTTACTACCGGGTAACGCCCTGTTGCCCGGTTTCTCCTCTGTTTTATTTCCCTGATGGTATCAGCACGTCCAGCGGAATTTTCTCTGCAAGCATACGATTACCCGCATCACCCGGATGTAGACTGTCGCCGGAGTCTATGCCTGCCGCTAAACGCAATGGATGAGCGGGGTCGGCTGCGTATTTATCAAAATCAATCACCGCGTCGAACGTCCCGCTGTCGCGGATCCAGGCGTTAAGCTTCTGACGCAGCCCGTCTTTGTCTGCAGTGTAATAGCCGTGAACAGGGGAATCATGCAGCGCACCTTCAAACGGCGTCAGCGTCACGCCAATTATCCTTACGCCACGACGGTGCGCCTGAGCGACAAGCTGGCGATAACCCATCTGCAATGATTCCAGTGTCGGAAGCGGCGCATCGGGCGCAAAAATGGTGCCGGACCAGCTAATGTCGTTGATGCCAATCAGAACGATGGCGGTACGTACGCCGGGTTGGTCCAGAACATCTCGTGAAAAGCGTGCCACGGCGTTATCGCCCATTTGATCTGAAAGCAGCCTTCCACCTGAAATTCCAGCGTTAATCACCGCGATCCCCTTTGAGGCGAGGCGCTGTGCCAGAAAATCAGGCCAGCGCGCGTCTGAACCGATGCTGACACCATCGCCATCAGTAATCGAATCACCAATAACCGCAATCGCCTGCGGCTCGGGCTGTGCCGTTTGCACCTCAATGCCGGTTAGCAATGTACGGGTTGTTATCGCGGTGGCAGAAGTGAGCGTGGGCGCAGAAACCTGATTGCCTGCCGCCAGCCATGCGGTTTGCCGGGCATCCCAATGGAAAGTGGTGGTCGGTGTGTTATCCGGTAAAAACGCGCTGACGGTAAGCTGTGAGAGGGCATTTACGGGTAAATCCAGCGGATCGCTCAGCAGAGGCGCGCCAGGAGGAATAGTGGCTGACGATTCTCCGCCGAAGGTCACTGTTTTCAGGCTCGCCGTTTGTATCGCAGACGCTTTATCCGTGACGGCAACGGAGACCGCGCCAATGGTCAGCGGCTGTTGTCCGTAAGCGTTGGAAAACACCAGCCGGATTTTACTCCCGCCCAAGCTGATACGGGCCACCTGGCGTAGGGTTTGATTATTTATGGTCGCGGGAATATTGGTGGGGAAAGCAAAATCTTTACCCCAGACCGCCTGCGGGCTGGCGGTCCAGCTAGCGACCCAACCATTTTGCGATACGGGTTCTGCATGAGCGAGCGGAAAAATCAGCAAAGCAGTCAGTGTGGTAGCAACGGCAAGTAAGCGCATAGCCAAACCTATGAGTGGTTTGCTGGCGCTGTATGATGCGGGGAAATTGCCCGGTCAGCCTGCGCCGCCGGGCCAGTGAGGGCTTTACGCGACCTGCGGGTTGACGCAGTTTTTCTCCACATTGCCCTTCAGCGCAGCAATGAGATTGTCTACCGCTGTGGCCGCCATGTTGTAGCGTGTCTCGTGGGTGGCAGAGCCGATGTGCGGCAGCGCCACGACGTTCGGCAGCGTGAGCAACTCAGACGAGACGGGCAGCGGTTCCTGTTCGAAAACATCCAGGCCTGCGGCATGAATTTCACCGGTTTTGAGCGCGGCGATTAGCGCATTTTCATCCACCACCGGACCACGTCCGGCGTTAATAAAAATAGCCGAGGATTTCATTTTGGCGAACTCTTGAGCACTAAATAGATGACGGGTTTCGTCGGTCAGCGGCAGAATTGAACAGACAAAATCGGCTTCCTGGATAAGGGTGTCGAGCGTGCAATGGCGCGCGTTAAAACGTTCCTCTGCCTCTTTGTGCTGACGGCGGGCGTTATATAACACCGGCATACCGAAGCCGAAATGCGCGCGTTGTGCCAGCGCCAGGCCAATACGGCCCATACCGACAATGCCGATGGTTTTATGGTGTACATCGGTGCCAAACCAGTCCGGGCCGATGCCTTTGGTCCACTCTCCGGCCTTCACACGTTCGGCCACTTCCACCACCCGGCGCGCGCTGCTCAGGATCAACGCCATCAGCGTGTCGGCCACGGTTTCTGTTAGAGCCGTTGGGGTGTGCATCAGCAGAACGTTACGGGCGTTGAGCGCGTCCACGTCATAGGTATCGTAGCCGACGGAAATCGTTGAGGCTGCGCGCAGAGCAGGCATGTTGTCGAGCAGCGCGGCATCCACGGTTTCGCTGGAGCCAAGCAGCCCTACGGCATTCTTAAACACGTCTGCATGGTTCTGAACCGTACTCGCGCTGATATCTGGCAAGGTGGTGACAGTAAAATGCACTTCGAGGCGTTGGCGTAGATCGTCAGGTAACGTTTTGTAGAGAATAACGGACGGCTTCATTCTGATCTCCATGAGAAAGGCTTCAGCTGTGGCGCTGATCGTTAGCAGGCTTAGGAGTCAGAGTAAGCCAACGCCGGCGTGAAATGCCAGTCCAGATTTTGGGGAGGAGTGAAGAAATGGCCCGATTGCAGGAGGCAACCGGGCAGATAAGGCTTACTGCAACGGGCTGAGGGTGATTTCTACGCGACGGTTCTGCGCTTTGCCTTCAGCAGTGCTGTTGCTGGCGATGGGATTCGCTGGGCCCATACCGGTGGTGCGGACACGATTGGCTGCCACGCCCTGGGTTATCAGGGAGCTGGCGACAGAATCAGCACGCTGCTGGGACAGACGCATGTTCAGGTCTTGACCGCCGGTGCTGTCGGTGTAACCCACCACGTTGACGGCCGTTTTTTCGTACTCTTTCAGTACCATTGCCACGCCGGTCAGGGTGTTAGCACCCGCCGGTTTCAGGTTGGCGCTGCTGCTGTCGAAGGTGACGTTGTTCGGCATGTTCAGCACGATGGTGTCGCCATTACGCGTCACGCTGACGCCGGTGCCTTGCATTTTCTGGCGCAGTTTCGCTTCCTGCACGTCCATGTAATAACCCACGCCGCCGCCGACGGCTGCACCGGCCGCTGCGCCAATCAGTGCGCCTTTGCCACGGTCTTTCTTTGAAGAAGAGAGCATGCCAATGCCCGCACCCGCCAACGCGCCAATGCCTGCGCCGATGCCGGATTTACCCGCTTCACGCTCGCCGGTATATGGGTTGGTGGTACAGCCCGAAAGGGCTAGCGCGCCGCTTACCATTGCAGCAATCATGAGTACGCGTTTTTTCATCTTATTTCCTTAATCCTTTTTATTCTTTGCCACGGTGACCGTGGTGGTTGATTATGACGCTGGATTGTGGAGAAAATTCCAAAAGCATTCCTGAAATTTATTAATAAATAAAAATAGTGATGAAAAAAATCGCCGTCTCACCACCTGCCTTCCGTTAACCAGGAGCCTGTTTTGGCCAACCCATCTGCAACAAAAACCGTTCTGACCGCCGCCCACTGGGGGCCAATGCGGGTCGAAACCGATGGCGATACCGTGTTGTCTTCCCGTGGTGCGCTTGCCGACACTTTCGAGAACTCACTGCAAAGCGTGGTGCGCGATCAGGTACACAGTAAAACGCGGGTGCGCTATCCGATGGTGCGCAAAGGTTTCCTCGCGTCGCCGGATAACCCACAGGGCGTGCGTGGGCAGGATGAGTTTGTACGGGTGAGCTGGGATGAGGCGTTGGATCTTATCCACGCTCAGCACAAAAGAATTCGTGGAACCCACGGTCCGGCGTCGATTTTCGCCGGTTCTTATGGCTGGCGTTCGGTCGGTGTGATGCACAAAGCCGCCACGCTGTTGCAGCGCTATATGAGCCTGGCGGGCGGTTACACCGGACATTTGGGTGATTACTCCACCGGGGCGGCGCAGGCGATTATGCCTTACGTGGTTGGCGGGAATGAGGTCTACCAGCAGCAGACCAGCTGGCCATTGATTCTGGAACATACTGACGTAGTGGTGTTGTGGAGCGCCAATCCGCTCAATACGCTCAAAATTGCCTGGAACGCCTCGGATGAGCAGGGCATTACGTTTTTCGACAAGCTGCGTAACAGCGGTAAGCGGTTGATCTGCATCGATCCGATGCGATCGGAGACCGTCGATTTCTTTGGTGAATCAATGGAATGGCTGGCCCCGCACATGGGGACCGATGTCGCGCTGATGCTCGGTATTGCCCATACGCTGGTGGAAAACAATTGGCACGATTCGGCGTTCCTGGAACGCTGCACCACCGGTTATGAGCACTTTGCGGAGTATCTGACCGGCAAGCGCGATGGCGTAGCAAAAAACGCCGAGTGGGCGGCGGCGATTTGCGGCATTGATGCGGCGAAAATTCGCGAACTGGCAGAAATATTCCATGAAAATGCCACCATGCTGATGTCCGGTTGGGGGATGCAGCGCCAGCAGTTTGGCGAGCAGAAGCACTGGATGCTGGTGACGCTGGCAGCCATGCTTGGGCAAATCGGCACACCGGGCGGTGGCTTTGGTCTGTCTTATCACTTCTCCAACGGCGGCAATCCGACCCGGCGCGCGGCGGTGCTGGCCTCGATGCAGGGCAGCGTCGCGGGCGGCGCTGACGCGGTCGATAAAATTCCGGTGGCGCGCATTGTCGACGCGCTGGAAAACCCCGGCGCGCCGTATCAACACAACGGGATGGACCGACACTTCCCGGATATTCGTTTTGTCTGGTGGGCGGGCGGTGCGAACTTTACCCATCATCAGGATACCAACCGCCTGATCCGCGCCTGGCAAAAGCCAGAACTTATCGTCATTTCGGAGTGTTTCTGGACCGCCGCCGCGCGTCATGCAGACATTGTGCTGCCAGCCACGACGTCGTTTGAACGCAACGATTTGACCATGACCGGTGATTACAGCAACCAGCATATGGTGCCGATGAAACGCGTCGTGCCGCCACGTGATGAAGCGCGCGACGACTGGGACGTGTTTGCTGAACTGAGCGAGCGCTGGGAACCGGGTGGCCGCGAGCGCTACACCGAGGGCAAAACCGATCTGCAATGGCTGGAAACCTTCTATGAGATTGCCGGGCAGCGCGGCGCAAGCCAGCAGGTGACGCTGCCGCCGTTCCAGCAATTCTGGGACGCAAATGAATTGATTGAGATGCCGGAGAGCGAACAGAACGCCAAATTTGTGCGTTTCGCCGCATTCCGTGACGATCCGCAGGGCAATCCGCTCAAAACCGACAGCGGTAAAATCGAGATTTATTCACAGCGGATTGCGGGCTTTAACTATGCCGATTGCCCCGGTCATGCGACCTGGCTGGAACCGGACGAGTGGCACGGCAATGCGCAGAGCGGGCAATTGCAATTGTTGTCGGCGCACCCGGCGCATCGCCTGCACAGCCAGTTGAACTACACGTCGCTGCGCGAACAATATGCGGTGGCGGGGCGTGAACCGTTAACGCTGCATCCAAAAGACGCCAAAACGCGCGGGATTGTCGAGGGCGATTTGGTGCGCGTATGGAACGGGCGAGGGCAGGTTCTGGCGGGCGCAGTCGTGACCGAGGGCATTCGGGAAGGCGTGATTTGTCTGCACGAAGGCGCGTGGCCGGATTTGGATCCGCAAGCCGATGGCATCTGCAAAAACGGCGCGGTAAACGTGTTGACCAAAGATCTCCCTAGCTCAAAACTCGGGAACGGGTGTGCGGGGAATACGGCGCTGGTGTGGCTGGAGAAATACCACGGGCCAGCGCTCACGCTTACAGCATTCGATCCGCCTGCCAACGCATAATCCACGTCGGCTGTTGGGTTTCATCCTGCCATGCGCTGTCTTCAATCCGAAAACCCTGCGCATGGTAGAAATTCACCGCCCGGCGGTTCTTCTGGTACACCTCAAGGCTTAAATCCGGGTAACGATCGCAAACAAACGCGAGCAGCGCCCGGCCAACGCCACGCCCAATGTACTTCGGTGCGACAAACAGCGCGCCGACAAAGCGCTGGTCCATGACGCTGATAAAACCCTGCATGATGCCTTCATCTTCCCACACCCAAGTGTGCGCGGCGGGCAGATACACGTCGCGCACCAGCGGCTCGCTTTCATACCAGTAGCTTTCTTCAATAAACGGGTGCGCGTAGAGGGTGCTCTCCAGCCACAGCGTTAACAGCGGGCGGCGATCGCTACTTTGCCATTTGCGGATCATCGTCGCCTCCTGGGTAGCAGAAGCAGCCGGTGACGTGGTCGTTGACCAGCCCGCAGGCCTGCATAAAGGAGTAGCAGATAGTGGTGCCGACAAATTTAAAACCGCGCTTTTTCAGCGCTTTTGACAGGGCATCTGACGCCGGTGTGCTGGTGGGGATTTCAGCAAGCGTTGCGGCGTGAGTGATCTGCGTGTGGTTATCGACAAACGACCAGACGAAATCGGCGAACGGTTCACCATTGGCCTCCATCGCCAGAAAGGCGCGAGCGTTGCCAATAATGGCCTGAATTTTTCCGCGATGGCGGATGATCCCGGCATTTTGCACCTGTTGCTCAACATCTTCTTCGGTCATCGCCGCCACTTTTAGTGGGTCGAAATGATGAAACGCCTGGCGATAGTTCTCACGTTTTTTCAGCACGGTTATCCATGAAAGCCCCGCCTGTTGGCCTTCAAGACAGATCATTTCAAACAGCTGTTGATTATCCCGCTGGGCTACGCCCCATTCGTTATCGTGATAAGCCATGTAAAGCGGGTCCTGACTTACCCAACCGCAACGTTCCATCTGATTCTCCCACTTTTTTGATGTCGATGAAGAAATGTTCAGCCTGCCTTGACGACAGAAATAAAATGACAATATTTAGTAATACGCGGTCGCGTAAAAAATCATAACAACAATGCCGGTTTTGGCTCTTTCGGAGTCGCAAAAAAATGATAATTCAGAGATGCAATGGCTTCCGGGGTGGTATCTACCCGACATCTGTCTTTGTGTGGATGTCTTTTGTGACATCAGCATTTGCCTGGCAACAGGAATATATCGTTACTGACGTACAAAGTAATACCCCGGAACGCTATACCTGGGATAGCGATCACCAACCGCGTTATGACGATATTCTGGCGGAGCGTATTAGCGCGGCGCAAATCCAGCCTGGCGTTGCCATGAATCAACCCGATGATACACCTCTGGATGCAACCCGTACGTTGAGCGTGGGCTGGAATATTCCGCTGAGCGTGCTGTTTTCCACCGGGCCAGTGGCGAGTTGGCATTATGACGGTTCCGCCACGTCAATATGGAATGAATTTGGCGACAGCGGCACCAGCACCACGGCGCTGACCGATCCGTTGTGGCATGCCAGCGTCAGCACGCTGGGTTGGCGCGTGGATTCTCAGCCCTTATGGGGTGTGCATCCATGGGCGCAAATCAGTTACAACCAGCAGTTTGGCGAGAATCAGTGGAAATCGCAGTCGGGTTTGAACCGTACGCCAACATCAACGCAGGATGGTAATTGGGTGGATGTCACTTTGGGTGCAGATATGTTATTGAATCAGCATGTTGCGGCGTATGCGTCACTTTCTCAGGCCGACAATTTGAGCGAAGGTGCGAATTATCTTTATATCATGGGTGTGAGTGCCCGTTTTTAACAATTCAATATCGCTTTTAATACATCTCTAAATCTATTTGTTTACAGTAATGACGCGGGCTGGCGTGATAGCCACTCCTGACGTTTTGATTATTTTCATTTCAGCAATGCCATTCATTCTCCATTCCATGCAGTTCATTCCGCACTGACGGCAGTTCATGCCTTTTTTAACCCCGCGTGAAGTGCACTTCGTTATTTTAGCTGCAGTTAATTTTCATAAGGCAAAATAGCGATGAACGCTGCAATCCGTCCTTCTACCCGTTGGCTAACGCTGTTCGGGACCATCATTACTCAGTTTGCGCTGGGATCGGTTTATACCTGGAGTCTGTTCAACGGCGCGCTTTCCGCCAAACTGGATGCGCCGGTCAGTCAGGTCGCATTTTCCTTCGGTTTGTTAAGCCTTGGCCTGGCACTTTCTTCCTCCGTCGCGGGTAAACTGCAAGAGCGCTTTGGCGTGAGGCGCGTGACCATGGCGTCCGGGATCCTGCTCGGCGTGGGTTTTTTCCTTACCGCACATGCCAATAGCCTGATGATGCTGTGGCTGAGCGCTGGCGTGCTGGTGGGACTGGCCGATGGCGCGGGTTATCTGCTGACGCTGTCGAACTGCGTGAAATGGTTCCCGGAGCGTAAAGGACTGATTTCTGCATTTTCTATCGGCGCGTATGGCCTGGGCAGTCTCGGCTTTAAATTTATCGACAGCCAGCTGCTGGCGACGGTTGGCCTTGAGAAAACCTTTATCATCTGGGGCGCGATTGTGCTGGTGATGATTGTTTTCGGGGCGATGTTGATGAAAGATGCGCCGCAGCAGGAAGTAAAAACCACCAATGGCGTGGTAGAAAACGACTTCACGCTGGCGCAGTCCATGCGTAAACCGCAGTACTGGATGCTGGCTGTGATGTTCCTCACTGCCTGCATGAGCGGTCTGTATGTGATTGGTGTGGCGAAAGATATTGCGCAGGGCATGGTGCATCTGGACGTAATGACTGCCGCGAATGCGGTGACGGTGATTTCCATCGCTAACCTGAGCGGTCGTCTGGTGCTGGGTATTCTGTCTGACAAAATTGCCCGTATCCGCGTGATTACCATCGGACAGGTCATTTCCCTGGTCGGGATGGCGGCACTGCTGTTTGCGCCGCTGAATGCGATGAGTTTCTTTGCGGCGATTGCCTGTGTGGCCTTCAACTTTGGTGGCACCATTACCGTCTTCCCGTCGCTGGTCAGCGAGTTCTTTGGCCTGAATAATCTGGCGAAGAACTACGGTGTGATTTATCTCGGCTTCGGGATTGGTAGCATCTGCGGTTCGATCATTGCGTCTTTGTTTGGCGGTTTCTACGTCACTTTCTGTGTGATCTTCGCGCTGCTTATTCTTTCTCTGGCGCTGTCGACCACGATTCGTCAGCCAAGAGCGTTGGCGCTTCAACAGGCGCACGCCTGAGTTTTGGCGGCTCTCAGAGCAATGCGTAACACATTGCTCTAATAAATCCTTCCCTCCGGGCTATTATTTTTTGTAAATATTGCCCGGATCACACTTCCTGCTGACACTTTTTCCCCCCGCTATGGTCTACTTGTTGCGCTTATAGACGTTTCTTATAACTGTTCCTTACGCGATTCCTTAATCTGCTTACTGTCATCCGATAGCTAAGTCGGTTTTTTGTACCCCTTTTCCCAGGGTTTGCTTGCATGAATTATATTAAATCGTTAACGCAACAACGGCTTTGTCTGTTCCTTGCGATGTATATCGGCCTGTTTCTTAACGGAGCAGTCTTAGTCAGACGCTTGTGGGGCTATTTCGAAGATTTTACGGTAGTAAATGGAATTTTTGCCGTTATCGAAATCTTTGGTTCTATGCTCACTGCCTACTTCTTGTTACGCCTACTTTCCATCTTCGGTCGCCGGACATGGCAAATTCTTGCCTCGTTGGTTATCGTGATTTCCGTTGCCGCCAGCTATTACATGACCTTTATGCACGTGGTCATTGGCTACGGGATCGTAGCGTCGGTGATGACCACCGACATTGACCTGTCGAAAGAAGTCGTCGGGCGTGGCCTGATGATGTGGACCGTGCTGGCGAGTTTGCCGCCGCTGTTCTTCATCTGGAGCAACAAATGCCGCGTTACGCTACTACGCCAGTTGCGTACTCGCGGACAACGCGTGCGTAATATTGGCGCACTGTTGATGGTCGCGCTGTTGGTATGGGCGCCGATTCGCTTGATGGAACGACATCAAAAGCAGGTTGAGAAAACCTCCGGCTCCGATATGCCAAGCTACGGCGGCGTGATTGCCAACTCTTATTTGCCATCGAACTGGGTGTCAGCGCTTGGGCTGTATGCCTGGGCCAAAGTGGATGAGTCATCGGACAATAAATCGCTGATTAACCCGGCGAAAAAATTCACCTATGTCGCACCGGGTAACGATCTGGATGATACCTATATGGTGTTCATCATTGGCGAAACGACCCGTTGGGATCACATGGGCATTCTGGGCTATGACCGGGATACCACGCCGAAACTGGCGCAGGAGAAAAACCTGGTCGCCTATCGCGGTTATTCCTGTGACACGGCAACCAAACTGTCGCTGCGCTGTATGTTTGTGCGTCAGGGCGGCGCGGATGAAAACCCTCAGCGTACGCTTAAAGAGCAGAACGTTTTTGCGGTGCTCAAACAGCTGGGCTTCAGCTCAGATTTATTCGCGATGCAAAGTGAGCTGTGGTTCTACAGCAACACCATGGCGGACAACATCGCGTATCGTGAACAGATTGGCGCTGAACCGCGTAACCGCGGGAAGGACGTTGATGACAAGCTGCTGCTGAGCGAAGTGTCGCAGTCGCTGCAAGGCCATCCGAAAGGTAAGCACTTAATCATTCTGCACACCAAAGGTTCGCACTGGAGCTACTACCAGCGTTACACCCGTGATTTTGCGAAATGGAAGCCGGAGTGCGTGGGGATCAACGACAGCTGTAGCAAGCAGGAAATGATTAACGCCTACGACAACTCGGTGCTGTATGTGGATACCTTTATCAGCGATGTGCTGGACCAGCTGAGAGATAAAAAAGCCATCGTTTTCTATGCGGCTGACCACGGCGAGTCGATCAACGAGCAGGAGCACTTGCACGGTACGCCACGGAAGTTGGCTCCGCCAGAGCAGTTCCGTGTGCCGATGCTGGTCTGGATGTCTGATAAGTACCTGGCAAACCCGACACATCAACAAGCGTTTACGCAGTTGAAGAAAGAGGCCGCGATGAAAGTGCCGCGTCGCCATGTCGAACTGTATGACACCATCATGGGCTGTCTCGGTTACACCTCGCCAGACGGTGGGATTAACGAGAACAACAACTGGTGCCATGTTCCAGCAAAAGGCCAATAAATCAACGGTGAGTTTATCGCCAATCGGATTGCCTTTTGTAGAAAAGAGATTGACGGGGTAGCATCGCAGCAGTAAGATGCGCTCCGCATTCGGCGAGTAGCGCAGCTTGGTAGCGCAACTGGTTTGGGACCAGTGGGTCGGAGGTTCGAATCCTCTCTCGCCGACCACATTCGAAAAACCTGCTTTTTAAAGCAGGTTTTTTTTCGTCTATCGTTTGTGAGGATGAGAAGCTCCGGGGAAGGAGGTTCGATTCGAGCGAAGCGAGAAAACGTTGCTTTAGCAACGGCCCGAAGGGCGAGCCACGTAGTGGCGAGTCATCCTCTCTCGCCGACCACATTTGAAAAACCTGCTTTTTAAAGCAGGTTTTTTTTCGTCTGTCGTTTGTGAGGATGAGAAGCTCCGGGGAAGGAGGTTCGATTCGAGCGAAGCGAGAAAACGTTGCTTTAGCAACGGCCCGAAGGGCGAGCCACGCAGTGGCGAGTCATCCTCTCTCGCCGACCACATTCGAAAAACCTGCTTTTTAAAGCAGGTTTTTTTCGTCTGTAATTTGTGATATCCGTTTTGCCGGGTGGCGGTGTTGTCTTACCCGGTCTACGTTGTTATCGTCTTTGTAGGCCCGCGCAAACGAAGCGCCGCCGGGCATGAGCCCCTTCCACTGCTAACCCCATAATTGCCGAAAATCCCGATTCACCCCATTTCACGCCGCCAGTTAACCATTTTGTGACATATTCCATTGTATTTTTTTATATTTGGTTAGTTATTTTCTTGCGTTTCTTATGGATAAGCTCAGCATTTTCACCTGTGCGTTTTAACGTTCACGCTATTAATCGCTCAGAATATCGCCATGTCGCAAGAAATTTTTAGCATTTAGCACAATTGTTAATCACTGGTTATTGCAAAGTGTGAAGATGATTGTGCTGCTGTTAAGCGCGTAGCATAAATTTCCCTGCTGCAAATACCCACTTGAAGTTTTTTTAATCTTTGCCTGCCAATTCTCACCGCTGATGTAAATCCCGATTACCTGTATTGACGTTTGCACATTCTGTTGACAGATTGTAGGGCATGAGGGGCATTTCAGGGAGGATCTGCGCTGCAACTCAATCGCACTCCTGAAAGGAATCTCTAACCCTTTTAACGCCTTCGGGCACTGCCGCACAGACCGTGTAAAAAACAAATAAAGGCCTGGCGGAAAAACACAACAAACAAACATCACATTTGGAGCAGAATAATGAGTATTTCCTTGAAAAAGTCAGGGATGCTGAAGCTTGGTCTTAGCCTTGTGGCGTTGACCGTGGCGGCAAGCGTACAGGCCAAGACCCTGGTTTACTGTTCTGAAGGCTCGCCGGAAGGCTTTAACCCACAGCTATTCACCTCTGGTACGACCTACGACGCTAGCTCCGTGCCTATCTATAACCGTCTGGTTGAATTCAAAACTGGCACCACGGAAATCATCCCGGGTCTGGCAGAGAAGTGGGACGTCAGCGCAGATGGTAAGACCTACACTTTCCACCTGCGTCAGGGCGTTAAGTGGCAGGACAATAAAGATTTCAAACCGACTCGCGATCTGAACGCGGATGACATCGTCTTCTCCTTCGATCGTCAGAAGAACGACAAAAACCCGTTCCATAAAGTCTCTGGCGGCAGCTACGAATACTTTGAAGGCATGGGCCTGCCGGATCTGATAAGCGAAGTGAAGAAAGTGGACGATAATACCGTTCAGTTCGTGCTGACTCGCCCGGAAGCACCGTTCCTGGCTGACCTGGCCATGGACTTCGCGTCTATTCTGTCCAAAGAATATGCCGACAACATGCTGAAAGCCGGCACGCCGGAGAAAATTGACCTGAACCCAATCGGTACCGGTCCATTCCAGCTGGTTCAGTACCAGAAAGACTCCCGTATTCTGTACAAAGCGTTCGCGGGTTACTGGGGCACCAAGCCGCAGATCGACCGTCTGGTATTCTCCATCACGCCTGATGCGTCCGTGCGTTACGCCAAACTGCAGAAAAACGAATGTCAGGTGATGCCGTACCCGAACCCGGCTGATATTGCGCGCATGAAGCAGGACAAGAACATCAACCTGCTGCAACAGGCAGGTCTGAACGTAGGCTATCTTTCCTTCAACACCGAGAAAAAGCCGCTGGATGACGTAAAAGTTCGCCAGGCGTTGACCTACGCGGTGAACAAAGAAGCGATCATCAAAGCCGTTTATCAGGGCGCTGGCGTTGCGGCCAAGAACCTGATCCCACCAACCATGTGGGGCTATAACGACGATGTTAAGGATTACACCTACGATCCGGAAAAAGCCAAAGCGCTGCTGAAAGAAGCGGGCCACGCAGACGGTTTCTCTATCGACCTGTGGGCGATGCCTGTTCAGCGTCCTTACAACCCGAACGCTCGCCGTATGGCTGAGATGATTCAGGCGGACTGGGCGAAAGTGGGCGTGAAAGCTAACATCGTGACCTACGAGTGGGGCGAGTACCTGAAACGCGCCAAAGCGGGTGAGCATCAGACTGTGATGATGGGCTGGACCGGCGACAATGGGGATCCGGACAACTTCTTCGCGACCCTGTTCAGCTGTGCGGCGGCGAAAGACGGTTCTAACTACTCTCGCTGGTGCTACAAGCCGTTTGAAGATCAAATTCAACCGGCACGTGCTACCGACGATCACAACAAGCGTATTGAACTGTACAAACAGGCTCAGGTCGTGATGCATGATCAGGCTCCAGCGCTGATTATTGCTCACTCCACCGTGTATGAGCCGGTGCGTAAAGAAGTCAAAGGCTATGTGGTTGATCCATTAGGTAAGCACCACTTCGAAAACGTCTCCATCGAATAATAAGCACCACGCCTGATTCCCTCTCCCCCTTGGGGGAGGGAACAGGCCTATTCTCCCCCGGTTGGGGAGATATTTGTGAGCAATACAGATGCGCTGTCGCCAGGCAGTGTGTCATGAGAGAGAATCCGGGTTATGTTTCAGTTCATCCTCCGACGTTTGGGATTAGTTATCCCGACCTTTATCGGTATCACCCTGCTGACCTTTGCCTTTGTCCATATGATCCCCGGAGACCCGGTGCTGATCATGGCAGGTGAGCGCGGTATATCCCCTGAGCGTCACGCAGAGCTTCTGGCTGCATTAGGCCTTGATAAGCCAATGTGGCAACAATACGTCCACTATGTCTGGGGCGTTCTTCATGGTGATTTAGGCATTTCACTCAAAAGCCGCCTGCCGGTGTGGGACGAGTTTGTCCCGCGCTTTAAAGCCACGTTGGAACTCGGCGTGTGCGCCATGATTTTTGCCATTGCCGTGGGTATTCCCGTCGGTGTACTGGCTGCCGTTAAACGCGGCTCCATCTTCGATCACACCGCCGTTGGCCTCGCGCTGACCGGTTACTCCATGCCTATCTTCTGGTGGGGCATGATGATGATCATGTTGGTGTCGGTGCAATGGAACCTCGCGCCAGTTTCCGGGCGTATCAGCGATTCGGTATTCCTTGATGACTCGATGCCGTTAACCGGATTCATGTTGATTGATACCGCCATTTGGGGCGAGCCGGGCGACTTCATTGATGCGTTAGCGCATATGGTCTTGCCTGCGGTGGTGCTCGGCACCATTCCGCTGGCGGTGATTGTGCGTATGACCCGTTCGGCGATGCTGGAAGTGCTCGGCGAAGACTACATCCGTACCGCACGAGCGAAAGGTCTGACCCGTATGCGGGTGATTATTGTGCATGCGCTGCGTAACGCGATGCTGCCGGTCGTGACGGTTATCGGTTTGCAGGTTGGTACGCTGCTGGCGGGGGCTATCCTGACTGAAACCATCTTCTCCTGGCCGGGCCTGGGGCGCTGGTTAATTGATGCTCTGCAACGCCGTGACTATCCGGTTGTGCAAGGCGGGGTCCTGCTGGTGGCGACGATGATTATCCTCGTTAACCTGTTGGTTGACCTGCTGTACGGCGTGGTGAACCCGCGTATTCGTCATAGGAAGTAAGGGGCCATCATGTCACAAGTCACTGAAAATAAAGTTGCTGCACCGGTGCCAATGACCCCGTTACAGGAGTTTTGGCACTATTTCAAACGTAATAAAGGCGCAGTTGTCGGGCTGGTCTATGTGGTGGTGGTGGTGATTATCGCTATCTTCGCGAATTTCCTCGCGCCGCATAACCCGGCGGAACAGTTCCGCGATACGCTGCTGGCCCCGCCATTCTGGCAGGACGGCGGCAGTCTGGCGCATCTGTTCGGTACCGATGACGTGGGCCGCGATGTGTTGTCGCGTCTGATGTACGGTGCGCGTTTGTCCTTGCTGGTCGGCTGTCTGGTGGTGGTGCTGTCGTTGGTGCTCGGGGTTGTTCTTGGCCTGATGGCGGGCTACTTCGGCGGCCTCGTTGATAACATCATTATGCGCGTTGTCGATATCATGCTGGCTCTGCCGAGCTTACTGCTGGCACTGGTGCTGGTGGCGATATTTGGCCCGTCGATCGGCAATGCCGCGCTGGCATTAACCTTTGTCGCCTTGCCTCACTACGTGCGCTTGACCCGTGGGGCCGTACTGGTCGAAGTTAACCGCGATTATGTCACCGCTTCTCGTGTGGCGGGTGCGGGTGCGATGCGTCAGATGTTCGTCAATATTCTCCCCAACTGTCTTGCGCCGCTGATTGTTCAGGCGTCGCTTGGCTTCTCGAACGCCATTCTCGATATGGCCGCTCTTGGCTTCCTTGGCATGGGTGCGCAACCGCCAACACCGGAATGGGGCACTATGCTCTCCGACGTGTTGCAGTTCGCGCAAAGCGCCTGGTGGGTTGTGACCTTCCCGGGTCTCGCAATCCTGTTTACGGTGCTGGCATTTAACCTGATGGGCGACGGTCTGCGTGACGCGCTGGATCCCAAACTGAAGCAGTAAGAGGCTCGAGATGGCGTTATTAAATATAGATAAATTATCGGTGCACTTCGGTGACGAAGGCACCCCGTTTCGTGCCGTGGACCGCATCAGCTATAGCGTAAAGCAGGGCGAAGTGGTGGGTATCGTTGGGGAATCCGGTTCCGGTAAATCTGTCAGTTCTCTGGCGATTATGGGACTGATTGATTACCCGGGCCGCGTGATGGCGGAAAAACTGGAATTTAACGGGCGGGATTTACAGCGCATTTCCGAAAAAGAGCGTCGCCAGCTGGTGGGTGCGGAAGTGGCGATGATTTTCCAGGATCCGATGACCAGCCTTAACCCGTGCTACACCGTCGGTTTCCAGATCATGGAAGCGATTAAGGTGCATCAGGGCGGGAATAAGAAAACCCGTGTTCAGCGCGCGATCGACCTGTTGAATCTGGTGGGCATTCCTGACCCGGCTTCGCGTCTTGATGTCTATCCGCACCAGCTTTCCGGCGGGATGAGCCAGCGCGTGATGATCGCGATGGCGATTGCCTGTCGTCCGAAGCTGCTGATTGCCGATGAACCGACGACGGCGCTGGATGTGACCATTCAGGCGCAGATCATCGAGTTACTGCTGGAGCTTCAGCAGAAAGAGAATATGGCGCTGGTGCTGATCACCCACGATTTAGCATTGGTAGCAGAAGCGGCACACAAAATCATCGTAATGTACGCAGGCCAGGTGGTGGAAACCGGGGCCGCGCAGGATATTTTCCGCGCGCCGCGCCATCCATATACCCAGGCACTGCTGCGCGCGCTGCCGGAGTTTGCGCAGGACAAGGCGCGTCTGGCTTCGTTGCCGGGTGTCGTTCCGGGCAAGTACGATCGCCCAAATGGCTGCCTGCTCAACCCGCGTTGCCCGTACGCCAGCGACAAATGCCGCACAGAAGAACCTGAACTGAACACCGTCGATGGCGGTCGTCAGTCCAAATGCCATTACCCCCTCGATGATGCCGGGAGGCCAACACGATGAGTACGCATGAGGCCACCTCGCGACAGCCGCTGTTGCAGGCTATCGATCTGAAAAAACACTACCCGGTGAAGAAGGGCATTTTTGCCCCTGAGCGCCTGGTGAAAGCGCTGGATGGCGTATCGTTTGACCTCGAACGCGGTAAAACGCTGGCTGTGGTGGGCGAATCTGGCTGTGGGAAATCCACGCTGGGCCGTCTGTTGACGATGATTGAAATCCCGACCGGCGGCGAGCTGTACTATCAAGGGCAGGATCTGCTCAAGCACGACCCGCACGCGCAGAAACTGCGTCGTCAGAAGATCCAAATCGTGTTCCAGAACCCATATGGCTCGCTGAATCCGCGTAAGAAAGTCAGCCAGATTCTGGAAGAGCCGCTGCAAATCAACACCACGTTGAGCAAAGCGGAACGCCGGGAAAAAGTGCTGGAGATGATGGCGAAAGTCGGCCTGAAAACCGAGCATTATGACCGCTATCCGCACATGTTCTCCGGCGGTCAGCGTCAGCGTATCGCGATTGCGCGTGGGCTGATGCTTGACCCGGACGTGGTGATTGCCGATGAACCTGTTTCTGCGCTCGATGTTTCCGTGCGAGCGCAGGTGCTGAATCTGATGATGGATTTACAGCAGGAAATGGGGCTGTCGTACGTGTTCATCTCGCATGATTTGTCGGTGGTCGAACACATCGCCGACGAAGTGATGGTGATGTATTTGGGCCGCTGCGTGGAAAAGGGCACGAAAGAGCAGATTTTCAACAATCCGCGCCACCCTTATACGCAGGCGCTGCTTTCTGCGACGCCGCGTCTGAACCCGGACGACCGTCGTGAGCGTATTAAGCTCACCGGTGAACTACCAAGCCCGCTGAATCCGCCTCCGGGCTGTGCGTTTAACGCCCGCTGCCGTCGCCGCTTTGGCCCTTGCACGCAGTTGCAGCCGCAGTTGAAAGATTACGGCGGTCAACTGGTCGCGTGTTTTGCTGTCGACCAGGATGAAAACGGTGAGAAGCCGCTGGCTTAACCGCAATGCGTCAGCGTTAACGTAAACCGGAGCCTTGTGCTCCGGTTTTTTATTCCCTTGAGAACAGTACTGATAATGAATGATACCATGTAACAAAAAATTTCAAATAATGTAAGAAGATTTCCACGGCGAGAATTTACCCAAAAGGATTAGGCCGTCAATTTAGCGCGTGGCATTTCTCTGTATTGCCATTTATTGGATGTGTAGCACGTTGTGTCGTTATGCGGCGGCTAAAAAAGAAGAAAAGTCTTAGCTCGTTTTTTGCGATAAAAAAAGATAGTCGTGGTTCAGGATATATGAAAATATTGCGTTAAATAAGCCAGCGCTTATTTAACATTAAATCCTGACTTAATAGTTACTCGTGGCAATTAATATCCTGGCCCTGCGGGTGCTCGCATTGATACAAAATACACTATGCTGTAGTTGGACGGATACGTTATAAAACAGCAGGTTATTGACGTAATACTTTTGTGAATCATGGGGTTAATATGAACCATTATGATGATTTGCAGCGGTTTAAGGAAAAAACTCGCACGCAAAGTCTCGAATTTAAGGATCTTTCTGCCCAAACCGCCGCGCGCGATCGTGGTGATTGGGCGATCCTCGATCAGCTGTCTCCCCCCACTGAGAAAGAATCCCCCCTGGCGATGGGCGGTTCGGTGTCGCAGATTGTTCCCCAACCTGTGGCGGCCGATGCTTTTGCTGCGCATGACGCGCAGCCGGTTCATGAATCTCGTTCGACATCTATTATGCAGAGCGTTTCTACTCAGATGACGCCAAAAGTGGAACCTGAAGCGGCGCCAGCGCCGGTATCTGCGCCAATAACCAAGCCCGAACCGGTTGTTCAGACCGCAGCCCCACTGGTCGAGCCGACGCCACCGCCTGTTGCTCGTCCACCGAAACCGGTCACCCCGGAAGCGGTGAATTATTCCCGACTCTTTGCACCTAAAACCGCCGATGTGCCAGGGAAAGCAGAGAAAGAAGAAAAAGATCAGCCCTTAAAATCATTGCTCGAAAGGATTTCTTCATGCCGCTAATTTGCGTCTGTTCTCCTAAAGGCGGCGTGGGCAAAACCACCCTCGCGGCTAACCTGACGCACGCCCTTGCGCGCGCAGGCAGTAAAGTGTTGGCGCTCGATTTTGACGTACAAAATGCACTGCGTCTGCACTTTGGTGTACCGCTTTCTGACGAGCGTGGCTATGTGGCAAAATCGTCTGATTCTTCCGACTGGAGCCAGTATGTTCTCGGTGCGGGCGGCAACATGTTCGTGCTGCCGTATGGTGAAGTCACGGAACAGCAGCGCGTTGATTTTGAAGATAAATTGATGCATGACGATCATTTCCTGAGCCGTGGGCTGGGAACGCTGCTGAACTATCCGGGATTAATTATCGTCGCTGATTTCCCGCCAGGCCCGTCTGCGGCCCTCAAAGCCATGACCCCGCTGGCCGATATTCATTTAGTGACGCTGATGTCGGATACCGCCTCAATGTCGTTGCTGCCTCACGTCGAAAATAACCGTCTGACCGGCGATGCTCTGAACCATAAGCACGGTCATTTCTTCGTGGTAAACCAAAGCGATAGCCGCCGTCAAATCAGCCGTGACGTCACCGCATTTATGGAAGATAGACTGGGTGAACAGCTGTTGGGGATTATTCATCGCGACGAAAGCGTGATTGAAGCTAACGCATCGCAAAAATCAATATTCGAATTTAGCCCAGCGTCTGCGGCGGCGTTTGATATTGAAATTATTGCAAAAAAGGTCGCCGCGAAATTGGGCGTCAACGTTGGGGATGGCACGGTACATAACATGCCACGCATGTCCGGGCTTTAATACATTCAGGGCCGCTTATGAAAAAGTTATCCTTCTGGTTGCTGGTTTTGCTGCTGGCACCGGTCGCAATTCTTGTGATTGCCACCCCAATGGACAGCCAAAAACAGTCTATTTTCGGTTTGCTGAGCGTGGGTATTCTGTTCCTGATGGGATTCAGTAAACGCCGTAGCATCTCGGTGATTATGGTTGTGACATCATTATTGATGTCCACCCGATATATGTATTTCCGCCTAACGCAAACGCTGCATTTTAATTCCGAAATAGAAGCCATCCTCGGCACAGGGTTATTTCTGGCGGAAGTCTACATTTGGGTAATGCTGCTGCTGAACTATTTGCAGACCGTCTGGCCGCTCAATCGTGATATTACGCCGCTGCCGGACGACATGTCGTTGTGGCCAACGGTTGATGTCTACATCCCGAGCTATAACGAACCGCTGGACGTGGTGCGTGACACCGTGTTGGCGGCGCAGTGTATCGACTACCCGAAAGACAAAATCAAAATCTATCTGCTTGATGACGGTAAACGCAATGAGTTCGCCGTCTTTGCCGCCGATGTCGGCGTGGGTTACATCACCCGTAATGACAACAGCCATGCAAAAGCGGGTAACCTTAACCACGCGATGAAACTCACCAAAGGCGAGCTTATTTGCGTCTTCGACTGTGATCACGTGGCAACGCGTATTTTCCTGCAAGCCACCGTCGGGGGTTTCCTGAAAGACCCGAAACTGGCGCTGGTGCAGACGCCACACTATTTCTACTCGCCCGATCCGTTCGAGCGTAACCTTTCCGTGGGCCGTGATATTCCTAACGAAGGGATGCTGTTCTACGGCCCTATTCAGCGCGGCAACGATAACTGGAACGCCACGTTCTTCTGCGGCTCCTGTGCAGTTATCCGCCGTAGCGCGCTGGAAGAGATTGGCGGTTTTGCGGTTGAAACGGTGACAGAAGATGCGCACACCGCGCTGAAAATGCAGCGTCTGGGCTGGAAATCGGCCTTTATCGATATTCCGCTGGCCGCCGGTCTGGCGACCGAACGTCTGGTGCTGCACGTCATTCAGCGTACCCGTTGGGCGCGCGGTATGACGCAGATATTCCGGATGGATAACCCGCTGTTTGGTCGCGGGCTGACTATCCAGCAGCGTCTGTGTTATCTCAGCGCGATGATGTATTACCAGTTTGCGCTACCGCGCGTGGTGTTTGTGACTGCGCCGCTGGCGTACCTGCTGTTTAACCTCAACATCATTCACTCGTCGGCAAGCCTGATTGTCTCTTACGCCTTACCGCACCTGTTCCTCGCGATTTATGTCGGTTCGAGAATGAACGGACGTTATCGCTACAGTTTCTGGGGCGAAATCTACGATATCGTGCTGGCGTTCCACCTGGTGCTGCCGACGCTTATCACCATGATTTTCCCGAAACGCGGCAAGTTCAACGTGACCGATAAAGGCCAGTTGCTCGACGCAGATTATTTCGATTTCGCGGTCGTGCGCCCGCACCTGGTGGTGGCGTTCTTGCTCGGTGTGGCGGTGATAGCCGGTATTATCCGCGCCAGTGGGTTTAACTATTTTGGTTCCGACCCGAGCGTTATCGCGCTGAATGTTGGGTGGGGCGCGTATAGCCTGATCTTCCTGCTTGCCGCGATTGCGGTGGCGCGGGAAACCAAGCAGACCCGTAAAACCATTCGCATCGACGTGAATATCCCGGTCCTCATTCACTACGCCAGCGGCATTGTGGCGCGCAGCAAAACGGCCGATTTGTCGATGGGGGGCTGCCGCGTAGAGGTTGTGGACCAGCGTCACTTGAATGACGAAATTGAAGAAGTGGAGCTGATTTTGCAATCCGGCGCTATCTCGATTCCCGCCAAAATGATTGCGGCCGATGAGCGCTATATCCGTCTGATGTTTGAAGAAAATATTCCGCTGTCGCGCCGTCGTGAACTGGTACGTGTGGTGCTGTCCCGTGCTGATGCATGGATCCAGCCGCCGCGCCCGCAGGACAACCCGTTCCGCTCGTTCGTGACCATTTTGCGCTGTGTGTTTGAACTGTTCTGGTTAACCTGGAAATCACGTCGGGAAAATCGTCGTCTGCGTGCGGCGATGGCAAAAGAGGAAGGCCGTGTATGAAACGAATTACGACGCTAGCGCTGCTCATCAGCACGCTGCTGGCGCCTTCCCTGAACGCCGAAGAACCCGCGAGCGATACCACGCCAGCGATCAGTTTCCCGTCGCCGAGTGCGGATGGAACGGCAGACACAGCGTCTGATAACACAACGCCATCCGCACCGGATGCCACTGGCACAGCGACGCCTGATACCCTCCCGGCTCCGGCGGCGAATTCACCGGAAAGCGATGCTTCCGACAACGCGCCAGCGAGTGAACCGCCACCGCCAATGCCACCGGTGGCGGATGACGCCACGCCGCCCATTGGCGGGTTAGTGCCGTCGATGGTCAGCGGGCTGAATCTGTCGCAAATGGGAATGCCAGAAGGGATTATCCTCAGCGGCGGTCAGCTTCAGGGCGGGGCGGATTTCACCCTGCCTGGCGATCAGGTCGTCACAGCCGCGCAGTTGACGCTGGACGTGAAAGTGTCGCCGGAAATGGCGACCCGTAACGCCACGCTGCAACTGATGCTCAACGGTCAGCCGCTGGGCACCGTGCCGTTGGGCGCGGCGGAAAATGACATTTCGCATTATCAGCTCGACATCCCTGCGGCGCTGATGGTGTCGAGCAACAACCTGAGCGTCAAGATTAATGACGGCGATGCCCAGCAGTGTCAGCGAGATCTGGCCGACAAATACCGCGTCGTAATCATGCCGACTTCCCGCTTCAACTGGGAAGGACAGCAGCTCGATATTGGCTCCGATCTGAGCCATTTCCCGCGTCCGTTCTTTGACAGCATGCAGATGACGCCTGCCGGTGTGTCGGTCAGTTTCCCGGCGCACATCAGTGCGGATACCGTCAGTGCTGCTGCGGTAGTGTCGTCGTGGCTGGGTATTCAGGCCGATTATCGCGGTATTGCCTTCGAGGCACTGCATGATCGCCTGCCGGATAAACACGGCATCGTGATTGGGCATCCAGGCGAACAGGTGGGCGGTTTAACGCTGCCGCAAACCAACAAACCGCTGCTGAAAATCATTCCAAACCCGGCGAACCCGGTTTACAAGCTGCTGCTGATTGTCGGTAAAGATGATGCCGCGCTGCGTGCGGCGGCCTGGCGCTTGACGCGGGGCGACTTCGCGCTGCAAACCGCCAGCAGTGAAGTGGATTCGCAGGCGATCCCAACCAGTCGTCCGTACGATGCACCGCGTTGGATCCCCACCGATCATCCGGTGAAAATCAGCGATCTGATCCGTAAAGATCAGAGCACCACAGTGAGCGGCGTGTGGCATGAACCCCTGCGGGTGGCGTTCCGTGCTGCCCCGGATCTTTATCTGTGGGATGGCGAAACCATTCCTTTGCAGATTGGCTACCGTTTCCCCTCGGAAAACTGGATTGACGAGCAGAAGTCGCGGCTCAGTATCACGCTGAACAACACCTTCCTCGCCAATTTGCCGATGAATAAGCAGGGAGTCCTCGAATCGCTCTGGCACAAGCTCGGTGGCGATGCGCGGCAGGAACGCGTCACCATTCCGCTCGAACCGTACCTGATTTACGGTGACAACCAGATGTCGCTGTACTTTGACGTGGTGCCGAAAGACAACGCGCCGTGCAGCGTGCTGCTGAATAACAACATCAAGAGCCGTATCACCGACGAGTCGTGGATTGATTTGAGCCGCACGCGGCACTTCTCGCTGTTGCCAAACCTCTCGTATTTCGTGGGGGCCTCCTTCCCGTTCACGCGCCTGGCTGACTACTCGCAGACCGTTCTGCTGTTGCCAGAACAACCGTCGGAAATGCAGGTGGCGACGATGCTGAACATGACCGCGCGTTCGGGCAATGCGACGGGCACAGCCTTGGGGAATAACCGGGTCATCATGGGCATTCCATCCGGCGGCGCGAACCTTGAGTTCTTGCGTCAACGTGATGTGTTGGCCGTTAGCGGTCTCGACCAGAAGCAGTTCAATCAGGGCCTGCTGGCGAACTCGCCGTATTCCTTGACTGACAACACGCTCGGCGTGCGCAGTGCAACGACATGGCAGAAAGCGCAGCGCTGGATAGTGGGTGACTGGACGTCGGACGGCGTCGATGCAGATCGCTATTTGTCTTCAAACAGCGCCTGGCGCGGTTTTGTCAGCTATCGCTCACCGTGGAACAGCGATCGTCTGGTGGTCGCCGCTTTTGGTAGCAGCGACGATCAGCTGGCCCGTTTGTACAGCGACCTGAATTCGCCACGCATCAACGCCGGGATCCGCGGTGATACGTCGATCATTACTAATGAAAACACGGTGCGCAGCTTCCGCGTCAGCACACAGTTCCCAAGCGGACAAATGCCGTGGTACATGATGGCCATTTGGTATGCCAACCAGCACTCCGGCCTGCTGGCGATCCTGGGGCTGATTGCCACCTCGATCATCGGCCTGGCATTAACGTCGATGTTCAAACGACATGCCCGTAAGCGCCTGAATCCGGGGGAAGATAAATGAAAAGAGCCGCCCCAATGAAATCTCCAAAACTGCGCAGGCTTTCCAGCCTGTGCCTTTCAGGCATGTTGGCGCTGGGGGCGATGGACAGCGCTCAGGCGGCGGGCAACGACGCGGCGATGAAAGCGCTGTTTGACCAGGCACAGTACTGGCATGAGAAATCGCACGATGATTTGGCGATGGAATCGCTGAAAAAAGTGCTGATGGTTGACCCGAATAATACCCAGGCGTTGTATTTGCTGGCGCTATGGAATCAGCAAGGCGGCAATATGCAGGCCTCCGCGCAGTGGCGCGAGCGGTTGGCGAAAGCTTCGCCGGGTGATAACAGCTTACAAGAGCTGGATAACGCCCGAAAAATGGCGAAAGTCCCGCAGGGACAGCTGAATCTGGCGCGCCAGCAGGCGCGCAGCGGCAATATTCCCGCCGCGCTGACGACCTGGCGTGGCATGTTCAACGGCGACGAGCCGCCTCAGGCGCTGGCCTCCGAATACTATATGACCATGGCCAGCGATAAATCACTGTATCCGCAGGCGGTGAGCAGTCTGCGCGGCTATGTGGCGCAGCATCCGCAGGATAACGCCAGCCGTGTGGCGCTTGGGAAAGTGCTGACCTGGCGGGAAGACACGCGCCGGGAAGGGATTGAAATGCTGGAGCCGATGGCGAGCGGCAATAAAGAGGCCAACGCCGGGCTGCGTCAGGCGCTGCTGTGGCTCGGACCGCAGTCGGGTGACGAGCAATATTACAACAACTGGATGCAGCGCAATCCGCAAGACAATGCCGTGCAGGCTTATTACCGCGAACACGTCGGCGGGCTGGCGAAAGGCCAGGGTTATACCGATCTCAATAGCGGGAATACCACGGGCGCGAAACAGCAATTTGAGCAGGTTTTGCAGACCAATCCGCAAGATGCCGATGCGCTGGCGGGCATGGGCTATATCGCCCAGCGTAGCGGAGATTACCAGGCGGCGGCGCAATACCTGAACCGTGCGGCAGCGCTCGGCGGTGATGCGTCGGCGACGCGGCGTGAGCAGGCGGCGGATGCGCAGTTTTACGGTCAGTTAGCACAGGCACAGTCGGCGTATAAACAAGGCAATGTCAGCCAGGCGCTGGCACTGTCGGCCCCACTGGCGCAGCAAAGTGGTACGCGAGGCACGGCGGCAAAACTGTTCCGTGCCGATGTGTTGCGGCATAACAAAGATTATCCGCAAGCCGAGCAGACGCTGCGTGCGTTGTTAAACGATCAGCCGCAGAATGCGTCCGCGCGGGAAAACCTCTATTACGTACTGCGCGATCAGAACAAAACCGAAGAAGCCCAGACGGTGCTGCGCACGCTGCCTGCCAGTTTGCAGGCGAAGCTACAGCCGAAAGTGGTCAGCGGCGTGCCGGGTGACGGCGTTCGTCGTCAGGCACAGCAAATGGCCGCGAGCGGCAATACGCAGCAGGCGATCGCCACATTGCAACAGGGCGTGGCCCGCTATCCTGACGACCCGTGGATGCGTCTTGACCTCGCGCGCTTGTTGCAAAAATCGGGCAACACCGGCGAAGCGTCTTCGGTGATGGCGACGGCTTATCGTCCCGGTGCGAGCACCAACTCACTTTACGCCGCTGCGCTGTTCGCCAGCGAAAACGGCGCATGGCAGCAGTCGCAGTCGCTGCTTTCACGTATTCCGGCTTCCAACCAAACCTCACAAATGCGCGATTTGCGCCAGCGGGTGAATTACAACCTGCAACTGGCAACCGCACAAAGCTATCTGGCGCAGGGCAACAACATTGCGGCGGCAAACACCCTGAAAGCGCTGTCGGCGACACCGCCGAAAGACCCGGCTGACGTCGGCAAACTGGCGCGGATGCTGGCAGACAGTGGCGATATGAATACAGCTGTAGCGTTGGTGCGTAATAACATCAGTAGCGGCGTGCAGGGCAACGTTGGCGATTACGCCGATCAGGTGACGGTGTTGAATCAGGCCGGGCTGACCCGCGAAGCGCAAAGCCTACTGTCGAACCCAACCTTGCAGGCCGGCAGTACGCCGACGCAGCTGGCGAGCATTCGCAACGGCTATGTGATCAACGAGGCCGATCGTCTGCGCGAGCAGGGCAATTATGCGGGCGCGTACGACAAGCTGATTGGTGCGTTGCAAAACGATCCGCAGAATACTGATTTGATGTTCGCGATGGCGCGTTTGTACCAGACCGGCAAAATGAACAAAGAAGCGGGTGTGGTGTATGACTATCTGATGACCCGTGATACGCCGACGCAGGATGCGCGTTCAGGCGCAATTGACGTCGCGTTATCAGAAGGCAATAACGATCACGCAGCCGATTTGGCGCGCGGCTTGCGCAACGACAACAGCCCGGACCGTTTGCTGTTACTGGCGCGTGTTGAAGAAGCGCAGGGTAATCACCAACAGGCGATGACCTATCTGCGCAGCGCGCGCGGCAAGCTGGTGGGACTGGAATCCAGTAACCCGTCCCAGACGCCAACCGTTGGCGGATTGCTGATGTCGGATAACCCGTTTATTGGCACCTCGAAAACACCGGTGCCCACACGCACCGCGTCGACCTACGGCGCGACGCTGCCGTGGCAGATTGGGCAAGTGGCCGCCGATCCGGGTACGGCGCTGCCGGGCACCGAACGGACGGATCTTCCGGCCGACACGGCTCAGAGCCGCACGTTGCGTCAGGTTGATACCATGATGCAGCAGCTGCAAGAGAAAACCGGGACCTGGCTGCAAGCGGGTATGCAGATGCGCAGCCGTGATGGCGAATCGGGCACCAGTAAACTCACCGAACTGAAAGCACCGCTCACCTGGTCATCCTCACCGTTTGGCGATGCCCGCTTTGACTTCACCGTTACGCCGGTGTCGTTGAGTGCGGGGAGCGCATCAGGCGATGCCTGGCGTCGTTATGGTTCTAATCCGCTGTCGAATGCCGTATCAAATATCTCCACCACCGCAACCGCCGAACAGAAAGCGATTGCGGGCATGAGCGCCGTTGAGCGGGATGCGTATTTCGCGGCAAATCCAGGGGCGGCGGCATTGGCAGGGCTAGGCCCGATTGACCCGTCTGATTTGAACCCGACGACCAGCACTGGAATGGAGAATCTGGCGAAGCTGGGTCAGTATGACAGCGGTCAGGTCGCCTCTTACATTGCCGCTTCGAACCTGAAACCCAACGTCAATGAAGTCGGTGGTGTTTCCACCGATTCGCAAAAAGCCAGCGGCGTTGAGCTGAGCATGGCGCTGAGCGGCGATGACTATAAAGCGGATATTGGCAGTACGCCGCTGGGTCAGGATCTGAATACTCTTGTGGGTGGCGTGAAGTGGTCGCCGAAGCTGACCAGCTATCTGTCGCTGATCTTTACTGGTGAGCGCCGTTCCATCACTGACAGTCTGCTGTCCTACGTTGGGCTGAAAGATGATTACTCGGGTAAAACCTGGGGTCAGGTGACCAAAAATGGCGGTACCGTTCAACTGAGCTACGACGACGGCGACGCGGGTTTCTATGTTGGGGCGGGCGGTTACAGCTACCTGGGTGAAAACGTCGAAAGCAACACCAGCATGAACGCTAACGCCGGGGTGTATCTGCGTCCTTATCACGACGAGTACCAAACGCTCCAGACCGGCATCAGCATGAGCTACATGGACTTCTCGAAAAACCTGAGCCAGTTCACTTTCGGTCAGGGCGGCTATTTCAGCCCGCAGAACTATGTCAGCGTGTCGCTGCCGGTGGATCTAACGGAGCAATACAACAACTGGACGATGAAACTGGGCGGTGCCGTGGGTTATCAGTCTTACAGTCAGGATGAAAGTCCATACTTCCCGACAGAGTCAGGTTGGCAGCAGTCGCTGGAGACTGCGGTGTCGAATGGCTTCGCGAAAGAGGCGTATTACAAGGGCACTTCCACGAATGGGGTCGGTTATACCCTTCGCGCGGGTGCAGATTATAAGGTCAATAATCAGATGACCATTGGCGGACAGGTGGGTTATGACACCTTTGGTGATTACAATGAAAGCACCGCCGCGCTCTACTTCCGTTACCTGTTGGGAGACAAATAAAATGACGGATAACACCGCTTCCGCCGCGTTGGCGTGGTTTCAGCAACAACAAACGCCTGCGGGCTGGTTTGATCTCCTGACCATCATGGTTGATGGCATGGTGCGTAACGCGGGCGAAGTCGAAAGCCAGCCATTTCTGCATCAGATGGGCAAAAAGCTGGCAGACGCCTGGCCGTTGCCGGAATCTGAAACCCTCGGGGAATTGGAAAGCAACATCAATCGCTTTCTGACGCTGTTTCAGTGGGGCGTTATCAGCCTGCACACCGGAGAGAATGGCCTCATGATTCGCCATCAGGCGTTGCCGGTGGGCCGCGATGCGGAACAACAAATGCGCTGGTGCAATGCATTTTGTACGATACTGGAAGGGCTATACTCTCGTTGGCTGCAAGCTCAGGGTGGCGGGGAGCATGTCTCGCTGCAACGAGAGCAGATTTATTCCGTGTCTGACGTGCAGTTCCGCTATTACCATCCATAAAGAGTAACGCTATGCCAGTGCGAATATTGATCGCCATGACCGTCCTGTGTTCTACGTTTGCCCACGCCGATGCGTGGGAAAGCTATAAGTCCCGTTTCGTGATGCCCGATGGGCGAGTGGTGGATACCGGTAACGGCAATATTTCCCACACCGAAGGGCAGGGTTTTGCCATGTTAATGGCGGTCAGCCTCAACGATCGCCAGACTTTCGACAAGCTCTGGAAATGGACCGAATCGACGCTGAAAAACAAAGACAATGGCCTGTTTTATTGGCGCTATAACCCCGTGGCGCCCAATCCGATTGCCGATAAGAACGATGCCACCGACGGCGACATGATGATTGCCTGGGCGTTGCTGAAAGCGCAGAAACAGTGGCGAGAGAACCGCTATGGCACCGCATCGGACAATATCACCAGCGCATTGTTGAAGCACACGGTTATCACCTACGCGGGCTATAAGGTGATGCTGCCGGGTGCGAACGGTTTTAATCTCAACAGCCGTATTAACCTCAATCCTTCGTACTTTATTTTCCCGGCCTGGCAGGCGTTTGCCGACCGCAGCCATTTGGTGGTCTGGCGTGACTTGCTGCGCGATGGCAAAAAACTTATCGGCAAAATGGGTTGGGGCAATGCCAATTTACCGACGGATTGGGTCGCGCTGAGTGCCGACGGTAAGCTGAAACCGGCCGACGAATGGAAACCGCGCATGAGCTATGACGCGATCCGCATTCCGCTGTATATCCGCTGGCAAGAGCCGCAAAGCCCGCTGCTGGCACCGTGGAAAGCCTGGTGGCAGAAATATCCGCGTGAGAAAACCCCAGCGTGGGTGAATGTGCTGAGCAATGAAACCTCGCCTTACCCGATGAACGGTGGCCTGATGGCGGTCCGTGATTTTACCCTCGGCGACAATCCTGGCGAACCGCAAATTACCGCGCAAGACGACTACTATTCTGCGAGCCTTAAAATGCTGACCTGGCTTGCCGAGCGGGACATCACGCAGTAATCCCCTTTTTGCCAGGCGCTTTCAGGATTTGAAACGGACACCCTTTTGGTGTCCGTTTTTGTTTTACTTGTTGTGAGGGAAAAGAGTACTTTTTGTGCAATGTTCTTCGTGACGAAAGTTATACTAAGTTATATTCTTGGTTGAACTGTCATCATGGAGATTTTATGCACAACACCACATTTCGCAAAGTAGGCGGTTCAGTCATGATGGCGATTCCTCCCGCGCTGCTGGAAGCGCTCAATATCCAGCCTGGTGATAACGCCATCATTGATATTCAGGCAGGCAAACTGGTTGCCATCCCTGTGACGAAAGGCAAGCAACGACGCAGTAAATACGCGCTTTCAGAGCTGCTCGATAACACGGATTATCCGTTAGATGCCAGCGAACGAGAGTGGGTTGATACGCCGGCGAAGGGGCGTGAAATTCCATGAAACAGGGGGATATTTGGTTGTGTGATATGGAGCCTATTGCGGGTCATGAACAGGGTGGAAAATGCCCGGTGCTGATTATCTCTTCCGACGCATTTAACCAGCGGACGGGATTACCCGTGGTTTTTCCCATCACCCAGGGCGGCGGTTTTGCCAGGCGCAGAGGTTTTGCTTATGAATTGCCTGCAGGTGGGAGAATCACCGGTGTTATTCGCTGCGATCAGCCGCGTACGCTTGATCTGGAAGCCAGAGGGGCGATTTGCATTGAGCGTATTGATGAGCCAACGTTGGGTGAAGTGCTGGAAAGGTATTACGCCATCGTTGAGTAAAACGGAATAAAAAAACCCGCTGCGAGAGCTAATGCTTGTCAGTTAAGCCCTTTTTAAGCCCGGTGAACCGTTGCGCGCCTTCTGGTTCACGCTTTCCTTTCACGTCCCGGCAACGGGCGCACGAAGGGGGCGGCCAGTCGCCGCCGCCCCCTTCACCCCCGGGCTCTGGC
>DASXML010000082.1:0-27494 GCA_036495715.1 Scandinavium sp. | reverse complement strand
AGGCGTAGAGATGGTAATGCCGGGCGACAACATCAAAATGGTTGTTACCCTGATCCACCCAATCGCGATGGATGACGGTCTGCGTTTCGCAATCCGTGAAGGCGGCCGTACCGTTGGCGCGGGCGTTGTTGCTAAAGTTCTCAGTTAATCGCTGATAACATTTGACGCAATGCGCAATAAAAGGGCATCATTTGATGCCCTTTTTGCACGCTTTCGAACCAGAACCTGGCTCATCAGTGATTTTTTTTGTCATAATCATTGCTGAGACAGGCTCTGAAGAGGGCGTTTAGTCCGAAACGCAACAGAGCATTTCGGTTTTGGTTGCCTCGCACACCTCGCGGGGCAAAGATGTTTGTCGAATTCTTGTGACAGGTTGGTTTATGAGTGCGAATACCGAAGCTCAAGGGAGCGGGCGCGGCCTGGAAGCGATGAAGTGGGTGATCGTTGCAGTACTGCTGATTGTGGCTATTGTGGGCAACTACCTTTATCGTGACATGATGCTGCCGCTGCGTGCGCTGGCCGTAGTGATTCTGATTGCTGCAGCAGGCGGAGTCGCGCTGCTGACGACAAAAGGCAAGGCGACCGTTGCGTTTGCCCGTGAAGCGAGAACCGAAGTCCGCAAGGTCATTTGGCCAACGCGTCAGGAAACGCTGCACACTACGCTGATTGTGGCCGCAGTCACTGCTGTAATGTCGCTGATCCTGTGGGGACTGGATGGTATTCTGGTTCGCCTGGTATCTTTTATCACTGGCCTGAGGTTCTGAGATGTCTGAAGCTCCTAAAAAGCGCTGGTACGTCGTTCAGGCGTTTTCCGGTTTTGAAGGCCGCGTAGCCACTTCGCTGCGTGAGCATATCAAATTACACAATATGGAAGAGTTGTTTGGTGAAGTCATGGTTCCGACCGAAGAAGTGGTCGAAATCCGTGGCGGCCAGCGTCGCAAAAGCGAGCGCAAATTCTTCCCAGGTTACGTGCTGGTCCAGATGGTGATGAATGACGCCAGCTGGCACCTTGTGCGTAGCGTGCCGCGCGTAATGGGCTTCATCGGTGGTACTTCCGATCGTCCTGCCCCCATCAGCGACAAAGAAGTTGATGCGATCATGAATCGCCTGCAGCAGGTTGGTGATAAGCCGCGTCCGAAAACGCTGTTTGAGCCAGGTGAAATGGTCCGCGTTAGCGATGGCCCGTTTGCAGATTTCAACGGTGTGGTTGAAGAGGTGGATTACGAGAAGTCTCGTCTGAAGGTCTCTGTCTCCATCTTTGGTCGTGCAACGCCAGTCGAATTGGACTTTGCCCAGGTCGAAAAAGCGTAATCACCAGGTTGTAAAAGCAGCGATTCAGTCGTTGCACAAGGCGCGAAATTGGAATACAATTTCGCGCCTTTTGTATTTATGGGCCGAGTGCGCATAAATCACGTATTAACCACGGGGAGCCTCTTAGAGGCGCTATCACCCACCAGAGGAAATTGAGAATGGCTAAGAAAGTACAAGCCTATGTCAAGCTGCAGGTTGCAGCTGGCATGGCTAACCCGAGCCCACCGGTAGGTCCAGCACTGGGCCAGCAGGGCGTAAACATCATGGAATTCTGTAAAGCGTTCAACGCAAAAACTGAATCCCTGGAAAAAGGTCTGCCAACTCCAGTTGTCATCACCGTTTACGCTGACCGTTCATTCACTTTCATCACCAAGACTCCGCCAGCTGCGGTTCTGTTGAAGAAAGCTGCAGGCATTAAGTCTGGTTCCGGCAAGCCGAACAAAGAGAAAGTTGGTAAAATTTCTCGCGCTCAGCTGCAGGAAATCGCGCAGACTAAAGCTGCCGACATGACCGGTGCTGACATTGAAGCGATGACTCGCTCAATCGAAGGTACTGCGCGTTCCATGGGCCTGGTAGTGGAGGATTAAGAAATGGCTAAACTGACCAAGCGTATGCGCGTGATCCGTGACAAAGTTGATGCGACTAAACAGTATGACATCGCTGAAGCCATTGCTCTTCTGAAAGAGCTGGCCACCGCTAAATTTACCGAAAGCGTAGACGTTGCTGTTAACCTCGGCATCGACGCTCGTAAATCTGACCAGAACGTACGTGGTGCAACTGTACTGCCGCACGGTACTGGCCGTTCTGTTCGCGTTGCCGTATTTGCCCAGGGCCCGAACGCTGAAGCAGCTAAAGCTGCTGGCGCCGAGCTGGTAGGTATGGAAGATCTGGCTGACCAGATCAAGAAAGGCGAAATGAACTTTGACGTTGTTATTGCTTCTCCAGATGCAATGCGCGTTGTTGGCCAGCTGGGCCAGGTTCTGGGTCCACGCGGCCTGATGCCTAACCCGAAAGTGGGTACTGTAACTCCTAACGTTGCTGAAGCGGTTAAGAATGCTAAAGCAGGTCAGGTTCGTTATCGCAACGACAAAAACGGCATCATCCACACCACCATCGGTAAAGTGGACTTTGACGCTGACAAACTGAAAGAAAACCTGGAATCCCTGCTGGTTGCGCTGAAAAAAGCAAAACCTACTCAGGCGAAAGGTGTTTTCATCAAGAAAATCAGCATCTCCACCACCATGGGTGCAGGTGTTGCGGTTGACCAGTCTGGTCTGACTGCAGTGGCGAACTAATATTCGCCTTTACGTGGGCGGTGGATTTGTCTACAATCTTCGCCCACGAAAAAGATTTGTTCGTTGGAGCCTGGCCTAATCCAGGCCTCCGTCGAAGACCGCAGGTGTTTCGTTAGAAACTTAATTCCCTGCGTAGACGGTGACAGAACGCTAAGATTATTTTTGATACTCTTTGGCTTGTTTCTGCTCACCGTATTAAGACGCTCTTTTCGTTGAAAAGAGTGAAGTGAGTTCCAGAGATAATCTCTGGCAAACATCCAGGAGCAAAGCTAATGGCTTTAAATCTTCAAGACAAACAAGCGATTGTTGCTGAAGTCAGCGAAGTAGCCAAAGGCGCGCTGTCTGCAGTAGTTGCGGATTCCCGTGGCATTACTGTAGACAAAATGACCGAACTGCGTAAAGCAGGCCGTGAAGCTGGCGTATATATGCGTGTTGTTCGTAACACCCTGCTGCGCCGCGTCGTTGAAGGTACTCAATTTGAGTGCCTGAAAGACACGTTTGTTGGTCCGACCCTGATTGCATACTCTATGGAACACCCGGGCGCAGCTGCTCGTCTGTTCAAAGAGTTCGCGAAAGCGAATGCAAAATTTGAGGTCAAAGCCGCAGCCTTTGAAGGTGAGTTGATCCCGGGATCGAATATCGATCGCCTGGCAACACTGCCAACCTACGAAGAAGCAATTGCACGCCTGATGGCAACCATGAAAGAAGCTTCGGCTGGCAAACTGGTTCGCACTCTGGCTGCTGTACGCGATGCAAAAGAAGCTGCTTAATAGCTGTTATCTTTATAAAGCATTGGCTTACGTATAAACTTATTCTGATTTTCAGGAACAATTTAAATGTCTATCACTAAAGATCAAATCATTGAAGCAGTATCCGCTATGTCTGTAATGGACGTTGTAGAACTGATCTCTGCAATGGAAGAAAAATTCGGCGTTTCCGCTGCTGCTGCTGTAGCTGTAGCTGCTGGCCCGGCTGAAGCTGCTGAAGAAAAAACTGAATTCGACGTAATTCTGAAAGCTGCTGGCGCTAACAAAGTTGCAGTAATCAAAGCTGTACGTAGCGCAACTGGCCTGGGTCTGAAAGAAGCTAAAGACCTCGTTGAATCTGCTCCAGCCGCTATGAAAGAAGGCGTGAGCAAAGATGACGCAGAAGCACTGAAGAAAGCACTGGAAGAAGCTGGCGCAGAAGTTGAAGTTAAATAAGCCAACCTTTCCGGTTGCAGCCTGAGAAATTAGGCTGATGGCTGGTGACTTTTTAGTCACCAGCCTTTTTGCGCTGTAAGGCGCCAGTAGCATTTCACACTGTTTGACTGCTGGCTGTCCTGACAATGTTTGTTTCTATCGACGACTTAATATATTGCGACAGGGTGCTCACCTTGTGTAAATCGCGACGAAATGGTTTAAGCGTGATAGCAACAGGTATTGCGGAAAGTATTCAATTTTCCGGTCCACAAAATAGTGTTGCATAAACTGCCCCTCTAATGGGCAGAGTCGGTCGACTTGTCAGCGAGCTGAGGAACCCTATGGTTTACTCCTATACCGAGAAAAAACGTATTCGTAAGGATTTTGGTAAACGTCCACAAGTTCTGGACATACCTTATCTCCTTTCTATCCAGCTTGATTCGTTCCAGAAGTTTATCGAGCAAGATCCTGAAGGCCAGTACGGTCTGGAAGCAGCCTTCCGTTCCGTGTTCCCAATCGCGAGCTACAGCGGCAACTCTGAGTTGCAGTATGTAAGCTATCGTCTGGGTGAGCCTGTATTTGACGTGAAAGAATGTCAGATTCGCGGCGTGACCTATTCCGCTCCCCTGCGCGTAAAACTGCGTCTGGTGATTTATGAGCGTGAAGCGCCGGAAGGCACCGTCAAAGACATCAAAGAACAAGAAGTGTACATGGGTGAAATTCCACTCATGACCGATAACGGTACCTTTGTCATCAACGGTACTGAGCGTGTTATCGTTTCTCAGCTGCATCGTAGCCCGGGCGTCTTCTTTGACAGTGATAAGGGTAAAACCCACTCCTCGGGTAAAGTGCTGTATAACGCACGTATCATCCCTTACCGCGGTTCCTGGCTGGACTTCGAGTTCGATCCGAAAGACAACCTGTTTGTCCGTATCGACCGTCGTCGTAAGCTGCCTGCGACCATCATCCTACGCGCACTGAGCTACACCACTGAGCAGATCCTTGATCTGTTCTTTGACAAAGTTATTTTCGAAATTCGCGATAATAAGCTGCAAATGGAGCTTATTCCTGAGCGTCTGCGTGGCGAAACCGCGTCCTTCGATATCGAAGCGAACGGCAAAATTTACGTAGAGAAAGCTCGTCGTATTACTGCGCGCCACATTCGCCAGCTGGAAAAAGATGACATCAAACTCATCGAAGTACCGGTTGAGTACATTGCGGGTAAAGTTGCTGCGAAAGACTACGTCGATGCTTCTACGGGTGAATTGATTTGCCCGGCGAACATGGAGCTGAGTCTGGATCTGTTGGCTAAGCTGAGCCAGTCTGGTCACAAGCGTATCGAAACGCTGTTTACCAATGATCTGGATCACGGTGCATACATGTCTGAGACTGTACGTGTCGATCCAACCAACGATCGTCTGAGCGCATTGGTAGAAATCTACCGCATGATGCGTCCTGGTGAGCCGCCAACGCGCGAAGCCGCTGAAAACCTGTTTGAGAATCTGTTCTTCTCCGAAGACCGCTACGATTTGTCTGCGGTAGGTCGTATGAAGTTTAACCGTTCTCTGCTGCGTGATGAAATCGAAGGCTCCGGTATTCTGAGCAAAGACGACATCATCCAGGTTATGCGTAAACTGATCGGTATTCGTAACGGTCAGGGCGAAGTCGATGATATCGATCACCTCGGCAACCGTCGTATCCGTTCCGTTGGCGAAATGGCGGAAAACCAATTCCGCGTTGGCTTGGTACGTGTTGAGCGTGCGGTTAAAGAGCGTCTGTCTCTGGGCGATCTCGATACCCTGATGCCTCAGGATATGATCAACGCCAAGCCGATTTCTGCTGCGGTGAAAGAGTTCTTTGGTTCCAGCCAGCTGTCACAGTTTATGGACCAGAACAACCCGCTGTCTGAAATCACGCATAAGCGTCGTATTTCTGCCCTCGGCCCAGGCGGTTTGACCCGTGAACGTGCGGGCTTCGAAGTTCGAGACGTACACCCGACTCACTATGGTCGCGTATGTCCAATCGAAACCCCTGAAGGTCCGAACATCGGTCTGATCAACTCCTTGTCCGTGTACGCACAGACTAACGAATACGGTTTCCTTGAGACTCCGTACCGTAAAGTGATCGACGGTGTTGTTACTGACGAAATTCATTACCTGTCAGCTATCGAAGAAGGCAATTATGTCATCGCTCAGGCGAACTCCAACCTGGATGACAATAACCACTTTGAAGAAGACCTGGTAACCTGTCGTAGCAAAGGCGAATCGAGCCTCTTCAGCCGTGACCAGGTTGACTATATGGACGTTTCTACCCAACAGATCGTTTCCGTTGGTGCGTCCCTGATCCCGTTCCTGGAACACGATGATGCTAACCGTGAATTGATGGGTGCGAACATGCAACGTCAAGCGGTTCCGACTCTGCGCGCTGATAAGCCGCTGGTTGGTACCGGTATGGAACGTGCTGTACCGGTTGACTCCGGCGTAACTGCCGTTGCCAAACGTGGTGGTACCGTTCAGTACGTGGATGCTTCCCGTATCGTTATCAAAGTTAACGAAGACGAGATGTACCCGGGCGAAGCAGGTATCGACATCTATAACCTGACCAAATACACCCGTTCTAACCAGAACACCTGCATCAACCAGATGCCATGTGTGTCCCTGGGTGAGCCGGTTGAGCGCGGCGACGTGCTGGCCGATGGCCCGTCCACCGATCTCGGTGAATTGGCACTTGGCCAGAACATGCGCGTAGCGTTCATGCCGTGGAACGGCTACAACTTCGAAGATTCCATCTTAGTCTCCGAGCGTGTGGTTCAGGAAGATCGCTTCACCACTATTCACATCCAGGAACTGGCATGTGTGTCCCGTGACACCAAGCTGGGGCCAGAAGAGATCACCGCTGATATCCCGAACGTGGGTGAAGCTGCGCTCTCTAAACTTGATGAATCCGGTATCGTTTACATCGGCGCAGAAGTCACCGGCGGCGACATTCTGGTAGGCAAGGTAACGCCGAAAGGTGAAACCCAGCTGACACCAGAAGAGAAACTGCTGCGCGCGATCTTCGGTGAGAAAGCGTCTGACGTTAAAGACTCTTCTCTGCGTGTACCAAACGGTGTTTCCGGTACGATTATCGACGTTCAGGTCTTTACCCGCGATGGCGTGGAAAAAGACAAACGTGCGCTGGAAATCGAAGAGATGCAGCTGAAGCAGGCGAAGAAAGACCTGTCTGAAGAACTGCAGATCCTCGAAGCTGGCCTGTTTAGCCGTATCTATGCTGTGCTGGTCTCCGGTGGCGTTGAAGCTGAGAAGCTCGACAAACTGCCGCGCGATCGCTGGCTGGAACTGGGTCTGACCGACGAAGCGAAACAAAATCAGCTGGAACAACTGGCTGAGCAGTACGATGAACTGAAGCACGAGTTCGAGAAGAAACTCGAAGCGAAACGCCGCAAAATCACTCAGGGCGACGATCTGGCACCAGGTGTGCTGAAGATTGTTAAGGTGTATCTGGCCGTTAAACGTCAGATCCAGCCGGGTGATAAAATGGCGGGTCGTCACGGTAACAAGGGTGTTATTTCTAAGATCAACCCGATCGAAGATATGCCTTACGATGAAAACGGCACGCCGGTTGACATCGTACTGAACCCACTGGGCGTACCGTCTCGTATGAACATCGGTCAGATTCTTGAAACCCACCTGGGTATGGCTGCGAAAGGTATCGGTGAGAAAATCAACGCGATGCTTAAGCAGCAGGAAGAAGTCGCCAAACTGCGCGAATTCATCCAGCGTGCATACGATCTGGGTACCGACGTTCGTCAGAAAGTTGATCTTGCGACCTTCAGCGACGAAGAAGTTCTGCGTCTGGCTGAGAACCTGAAAAAAGGTATGCCGATCGCAACGCCAGTCTTCGACGGTGCGAAAGAGTCTGAAATCAAGGAACTGTTACAGCTGGGTGGCCTGCCGACTTCTGGTCAGATCACGCTGTTCGACGGTCGTACCGGCGAGCAGTTCGAACGCCAGGTAACCGTTGGCTACATGTACATGCTGAAACTGAACCACTTGGTTGATGACAAGATGCATGCGCGTTCTACCGGTTCTTATAGCCTCGTTACTCAGCAGCCGCTGGGTGGTAAGGCGCAGTTCGGTGGTCAGCGCTTCGGTGAGATGGAAGTGTGGGCGTTGGAAGCATACGGCGCCGCATATACCCTGCAGGAAATGCTAACCGTTAAGTCTGATGACGTGAACGGTCGTACTAAGATGTATAAAAACATCGTGGACGGCAATCATCAGATGGAACCGGGCATGCCGGAATCCTTCAACGTACTGTTGAAAGAAATCCGCTCGCTGGGTATCAACATCGAGCTGGAAGACGAGTAACTCTCGCTCAAACAGGTCACTGGTGTCGGGGTAATTCCCGACGCCAGATTGTGCTAACTCCGACGGGAGCAAATCCGTGAAAGATTTACTAAAGTTTCTAAAAGCGCAGACTAAAACCGAAGAGTTTGATGCGATCAAAATTGCTCTGGCTTCGCCAGACATGATCCGTTCATGGTCTTTCGGTGAAGTGAAAAAGCCGGAAACCATCAACTACCGTACGTTCAAACCTGAACGTGACGGTCTCTTCTGCGCCCGCATTTTTGGGCCGGTAAAAGACTATGAGTGCCTGTGCGGTAAGTACAAGCGCCTGAAACACCGTGGTGTTATTTGTGAGAAGTGCGGCGTTGAAGTGACCCAGACTAAAGTGCGTCGTGAGCGCATGGGCCACATCGAACTGGCATCTCCAACTGCCCACATCTGGTTCCTTAAATCGCTGCCGTCCCGTATCGGCCTGCTGCTCGATATGCCACTGCGTGATATCGAACGCGTACTGTACTTCGAATCTTATGTAGTAATCGAAGGCGGTATGACCAACCTGGAACGCAATCAGATCCTGACTGAAGAGCAGTATCTGGACGCGCTGGAAGAGTTTGGTGACGAATTCGACGCGAAGATGGGTGCGGAAGCTATTCAGGCCCTGCTGAAAAGCATGGATCTGGAGCAAGAGTGCGAGCAGCTGCGTGAAGAGCTGAACGAAACTAACTCCGAAACCAAACGTAAAAAGCTGACCAAGCGTATCAAGCTGCTGGAAGCGTTCGTTCAGTCTGGTAACAAGCCAGAGTGGATGATCCTGACCGTTCTGCCGGTTCTGCCGCCAGATCTGCGTCCGTTGGTTCCGCTGGATGGTGGTCGTTTCGCAACCTCAGATCTGAACGATCTGTACCGTCGCGTGATCAACCGTAACAACCGTCTGAAACGTCTGCTGGATCTGGCTGCGCCAGATATCATCGTACGTAACGAAAAACGTATGCTGCAGGAAGCGGTCGACGCCCTGCTGGATAACGGTCGTCGCGGTCGTGCGATCACCGGTTCTAATAAGCGTCCTCTGAAATCTTTGGCCGATATGATCAAAGGTAAGCAGGGTCGTTTCCGTCAGAACCTGCTCGGTAAGCGTGTTGACTACTCCGGTCGTTCTGTTATCACCGTAGGTCCATACCTGCGTCTGCATCAGTGCGGTCTGCCGAAGAAAATGGCACTGGAACTGTTCAAACCGTTCATCTACGGCAAGCTGGAACTGCGTGGCCTGGCCACCACCATCAAAGCCGCTAAGAAAATGGTTGAGCGCGAAGAAGCTGTCGTTTGGGATATCCTGGACGAAGTTATCCGCGAACACCCGGTACTGCTGAACCGTGCACCTACTCTGCACCGTTTGGGTATCCAGGCGTTTGAACCTGTTCTGATCGAAGGTAAAGCAATCCAGTTACACCCACTGGTTTGTGCGGCTTATAACGCCGACTTCGATGGTGACCAGATGGCTGTTCACGTACCGCTGACGCTGGAAGCCCAGCTCGAAGCGCGTGCGCTGATGATGTCTACCAACAACATCCTGTCTCCAGCGAACGGTGAGCCAATCATCGTTCCTTCTCAGGACGTTGTATTGGGTCTGTACTACATGACCCGTGACTGTGTTAACGCCAAAGGCGAAGGCATGGTGCTGACTGGCCCGAAAGAAGCTGAGCGTATTTATCGCGCTGGCCTGGCCTCTCTGCATGCGCGCGTTAAAGTGCGTATCACTGAATACGAAAAAGACGCTCAGGGCGAATTCGTTGCGAAAACCAGCATTATCGATACGACCGTGGGTCGTGCGATTCTGTGGATGATCGTACCGAAAGGTCTGCCTTTCTCCATCGTCAACCAGGCGCTGGGCAAGAAAGCTATCTCCAAAATGCTGAACACCTGTTACCGCATCTTGGGCCTGAAGCCGACCGTTATCTTTGCTGACCAGACCATGTACACCGGTTTTGCCTATGCAGCGCGCTCAGGTGCGTCCGTAGGTATCGACGACATGGTTATCCCAGAGAAGAAACACGAAATCATCTCTGAAGCCGAAGCCGAAGTTGCTGAGATCCAGGAGCAGTTCCAGTCTGGTCTGGTAACCGCGGGCGAACGCTACAACAAAGTTATCGATATTTGGGCTGCAGCGAACGATCGTGTTTCCAAAGCGATGATGGATAACCTGCAGACTGAAACCGTGATTAACCGTGACGGCGTTGAAGAGCAGCAGGTTTCCTTCAACAGCATCTACATGATGGCCGACTCCGGTGCGCGTGGTTCAGCAGCACAGATTCGTCAGCTGGCAGGTATGCGTGGTCTGATGGCGAAGCCGGATGGCTCCATCATCGAAACGCCAATCACCGCGAACTTCCGTGAAGGTCTGAACGTACTCCAGTACTTCATCTCCACGCACGGTGCTCGTAAAGGTCTGGCGGATACAGCACTGAAAACAGCGAACTCCGGTTATCTGACGCGTCGTCTGGTTGACGTTGCACAGGATCTGGTTGTTACCGAAGACGATTGTGGCACCCTCGAAGGTATCACCATGACCCCGGTTATCGAGGGTGGTGATGTTAAAGAGCCACTGCGCGATCGCGTTCTGGGTCGTGTGACGGCAGAAGATATTCTGAAGCCGGGTACGGCGGACATCCTTGTTCCGCGTAACACTCTGCTGCACGAACATCTGTGTGACCTGCTCGAAGTTAACTCCGTTGACTCCGTGAAAGTTCGCTCTGTTGTATCTTGTGACACCGACTTTGGTGTATGTGCGCACTGCTACGGTCGTGACCTGGCGCGTGGCCACATCATCAACAAAGGTGAAGCAATCGGTGTTATCGCGGCACAGTCCATCGGTGAGCCGGGTACACAGCTGACGATGCGTACGTTCCACATCGGTGGTGCGGCATCTCGTGCGGCTGCTGAATCCAGCATCCAGGTGAAAAACAAGGGTAGCATCAAGCTGTCTAACGCCAAGTCGGTTGTTAACTCCGCTGGCAAGCTGGTTGTGACCTCTCGTAACACTGAGCTGAAACTGATCGACGAATTCGGTCGTACCAAAGAAAGCTATAAAGTGCCTTACGGTGCCGTTATGGCGAAAGGTGATGGTGAGCAGGTTGCTGGCGGCGAGACCGTTGCAAACTGGGATCCGCACACCATGCCGGTTATCACCGAAGTGTCTGGTTTCATTCGCTTCACCGATATGGTCGACGGCCAGACGATTACTCGTCAGACCGACGAACTGACCGGTCTGTCTTCGCTGGTGGTTCTGGATTCTGCAGAACGTACTGCCGGTGGTAAAGACCTGCGTCCAGCGCTGAAAATCATCGATGCTAAAGGTAACGACGTTCTGATCCCAGGCACCGATATGCCTGCTCAGTACTTCCTGCCGGGCAAAGCGATTGTTCAGTTGGATGATGGCGTGCAAATCAGCTCTGGTGATACCCTGGCGCGTATTCCACAGGAATCCGGCGGTACCAAGGATATTACCGGTGGTCTGCCACGCGTTGCGGATCTGTTCGAAGCCCGTCGTCCGAAAGAGCCGGCCATTCTGGCAGAAATCAGCGGTATCATTTCCTTCGGTAAAGAAACCAAAGGTAAACGCCGTCTGGTGATCACCCCGATTGACGGTAGCGATCCGTACGAAGAGATGATTCCGAAATGGCGTCAGCTCAACGTGTTCGAAGGTGAGCGCGTAGAACGCGGTGACGTAGTGTCCGATGGCCCGGAAGCGCCACACGACATTCTGCGTCTGCGTGGTGTTCACGCGGTGACTCGTTACATTACTAACGAAGTGCAGGAAGTTTACCGTCTGCAAGGCGTTAAGATTAACGATAAGCACATCGAAGTTATCGTGCGTCAGATGCTGCGTAAAGCAACCATCGCCAGCGCCGGCAGCTCCGACTTCCTCGAAGGCGAGCAGGTTGAATACTCCCGCGTTAAGATTGCTAACCGCGATCTGGAAGCGGAAGGCAAAATCACCGTGACTTATGCGCGTGATCTGCTGGGTATCACCAAAGCGTCTCTGGCTACCGAGTCGTTCATCTCTGCGGCATCGTTCCAGGAGACCACTCGCGTACTGACCGAAGCAGCTGTTGCGGGCAAACGCGACGAACTGCGCGGTCTGAAAGAGAACGTCATCGTGGGTCGTCTGATCCCGGCCGGTACCGGTTATGCGTATCATCAGGATCGTATCCGTCGCCGTGCAGCGGGTGATACTCCTGTCGTACCGCAGGTGACTGCTGAAGATGCGTCTGCCAGCCTGGCAGAACTGCTGAACGCAGGCCTGGGCGGTTCCAACAACGATTAATCGTTGCTGATAACGCTAAATAAAAACCCGCTTCGGCGGGTTTTTTTATGGCTGGCGAAAAGTGATTAGCGAATGACAAAAACAAAAATGCCCGCTGAGCGGGCATTTTGTCTGACTGAGATAACGACTTTTTTAGTTTACCAGCGGCAGACGACGATAGAGTTCAATCATATCGCCGGCCAGATCCTGAATCACCATCGCGTTCATCAGGTGGTCCTGAGAGTGAACGGTAATCAGGTTAACCGGCAGTTTACCTGTGCCTTCGTCGAGGCCAATCAACTGGGTCTGAATAGTATGTGCGTGTTTAACAAATTCGCGCGACTCTACCATTGATTGTTCCGCAGCCGAAAAATCACCTTTGCGGGCTTGTTGTAGGGCGGTTAAAGCAGAACTGCGTGCGGCACCGGCGTTAACCAGTAGCTCCATGATAATAGTTTCTAAATCTTCCACGACTCACTCCATCAGCTTGAGAGCTTTCTCAAGAACGACATCACCTTTCATCATGCCGTAATCCATCATATCGATAACCGCGACTTTCTTGCCCAGCGGCTCGGCCTCGGCCTGGAGTTTAGCCAGTTCGTATTTCACCTGTGGCCCCAGCAGTACGATATCAGCAGCGCCGATATTATCTTTGAATTCTGCAACAGGGACTGCCTTGATAGTCACTTCGACGCCTTTTTTCTGAGCCGCGTCTTTCATACGTTGAACCAGCATGCTAGTGGACATGCCTGCTGCACAGCATAAAACAATGTTCTTCATAACTCGCCCTCATGGTCCTTGATGCTCCATCTTTATCGCGGGACGCGGTATTCAACAACCGCTTTACGGTGATTGTGTGTAAGGCATCACAAAGATAGCCGCAAATAAATGAAACCGGTTACAGTTTGTCGCGATCGGTGGGAAATGGCATCACCGTCGCCTGCAAAAATCATCGAAATCAACCGCTCAGTAAAGAGGCATATCATAGGGTTGAAGGCCTTACCGAGTGTAGAGGGCAGGGCGGGAGAGGAAGGAACCGCCGCCCTGGTCAACATTCCCTGCTGACCTGAGCAGCGTATGACGTCTGCTGTTTACTGGCAACGCGTGCTGAATGGCTTTACGAGCATGCTTCAGCGCTTTCTTCATCCCAATGTAACGCTTGCAGATTATTGCGAGGACCGCCCCAGCCAGTAGTCCCAATCTTTCCATACGGGCTGCAAACCATTTGAAACAAGCGCCGCGGCAACCTCTTCCGGGCGGCGTCCATCGTGGGGTGTGAATTGCTCTAACTCCGGATGGTTATCGGCGTAGCCGCCGGGTTGTGTCTTCGAGAACGCGCTGACGTTATTAATGGCGATGGGGATTACCCGATCGCGAAACTGCGGCGATTCGCGAGTGGATAGCGACAATTCAACATCCGGCGATAATAGACGAAACGCACAGATAGTTTGCACCAGCTGGCGTTCACCCATGATCGACGCGGGTTCCACGCCGCCGGTGCAGGGGCGCAGCCGTGGGAACGAGATTGAATAACGACTCTGCCAATAATGCTGTTGCAGCCAAAGCAGATGCTCTGCCAGCATGTAACAATCCACGCGCCAGCTGTCGGAAAGCCCAATCAGCGCGCCGAGGCCGATTTTATCGATTCCCGCTTTGCCAAGCCGATCCGGTGTTTCTAGCCGCCAGATGAAATCCTGCTTATTACCTTTCAGATGATGGCGCGCATACATCGCCTGATGGTATGTCTCCTGATACACCATCACGCCATCCAGCCCCAACGTTTTCAACTCCGCATATTCGGCCTGTGACAAAGGCTGAACTTCCATCTGCAACGAAGCAAATTGACGGCGAATGTCGGGGAGATGGCGGCGAAAATAATCCATCCCGACTTTGGTCTGATGTTCGCCGGTAACGAGAAGCAAATGTTCGAAGCCCATGGCGCGAATGGCTTCACACTCTCGAGCTATCTCCTGCGAATCCAGTGTTTTTCGCTTGATGCGATTGCTCATGGAAAAGCCGCAGTAAGTGCAGTCGTTCGCGCAGAGATTTGAAAGATAGAGCGGAACATAGAAGCTAACGGTATTACCGAAACGCTGACGGGTGAGCTGTTGCGCCCGCTGAGCTAATGATTCCAGAAACGTATCTGCTGCGGGAGAAAGCAGTGCCATAAAATCGTCGCGACTGGGCTGACGGGCCGCAAGAGCGCGTTCCACATCAGCGCTTGTTTTGCTGTGGATCCGCAGGCGAACGTCATCCCAGTCCAGCTGCTGCCAGCGTTGGGTGAAAGTGGTCATGACCACGCCTCCAGAAAACCGGTCAATGGGCTGGTGGCCTGTGCCAGTCTACTTTTCGCTCCTGGTCCCGCTTGTCGTGCAAGGTGGCCCGCTTCGACCGCAAGTCGAAAAGCGGTTGCCATTTCTATTGGCGAATCCGCTACGGCAATTGCAGTATTTACGAGTACCGCATCGGCTCCCATTTCCAGCGCCTGTGCGGCGTGGCTGGGCACGCCAATTCCGGCATCTACTACAACCGGGACGGTCGATTGAGCGATAATAATCTCCAGCATCGCCCGGGTTTCCAGACCCTGATTTGAGCCAATGGGGGCGCCAAGTGGCATTACCGCGGCACAGCCGACGTCTTCCAGCCGTTTGCATAACACCGGATCTGCTCCGCAGTAGGGAAGCACAACGAATCCTTCTTTAACCAGCATTTCTGCGGCTTTTAACGTTTCTATAGGATCCGGCAGCAGCCAACGGTGATCGGGATGGATTTCCAGTTTTACCCAATGCGTTCCCAACGCTTCCCGCGCCAGTCGTGCGGCAAAGATGGCTTCTTCCGCAGTTTTTGCGCCAGAAGTATTTGGCAGCAACGAGACGCCTGCCTCCAGAAGTGGCTGAAGAATGGCGTCGTTATGCTGGCGTAAATCGACGCGTTTCATTGCCAGCGTCACCAACTGGCTGCCGGATGCCTTGATGGCATCCACCATGAGTTCCGGCGTGGCAAATTTCCCGGTACCGATGAACAGGCGTGACTCAAAAATTTTATCGGCAATATGCAGCATCTCAGCCTCCGGCTATTACCTGAAAAAGCAGGAGCGCATCGCCTTCCCGCAATGGATGTTTCGCCCATTCTGAACGGGGCAAAATGTGTTGGTTGAGCGCGAGCGCGAGCGCCACGCCGGGTTTGTCGTGACCGAGCTGTGATAATAGCGCTGCTACACGTGTCCCTGTTTCACATTCGACACGTTCATCATTAACAAGAATGTGCATGCACGCCTCCGCATACGGAGCAGTCGGGTGAGCGGGTTCGGGTCAGTGAACGCCAGTGACCGGAACGGGCGTCAAACAGGCGTAAGACATCCGCGGCGGTGTCCAGTCCGTTCAGCAGTTTGATGGCTTCTAACGCCTGCAACGTGCCCATGACGCCGACAACGGGCCCGACGATCCCGGCGGTACGGCAGTTGCGTTCTGGCTCTTGTTCCTCAGGCCACAGGCAGCGATAGCAGCCATGCGTCAACGGCGGGGCAACAATCATCAGTTGTCCACCAAAGCCGACTGCACTGGCGGTAATCAGCGGCGTCCCCAACGCTACACAGGCGGCATTGATGGCCTGTCGACTCGCCATGGTGTCAGTGCAATCGAGTACGACATCGGCTTGTTGGATCTGCTGGTGGAGCGGTTCACCTACCAGGCGTTGATTCAGCGCGATAATCTGAATGTCCGGATTGAGCCGTGAAAGCCGCTGTTTTGTCACCGCGGATTTGGGTTGGTCGATATCGTCAGTGGTAAACAGGATCTGCCGCTGTAAATTGCTGATGTGTACATTGTCGTCGTCGGCCAACACCAGCGTACCGATACCGGCTCCAGCCAGATACAGCGCTGCCGGAGAGCCCAATCCACCGAGGCCGATAATCAATACCCGGCTGGCGAGCAGTTTCTGCTGCCCGCCGATGGCAATGTCATCGAGCAACATCTGGCGGCTGTAGCGCATAAAATCGCGGTCATTCATCGCCTGCTCCTGCCATTTCCAGCAGTTGGGCTGTGGCCAAATGCCAGTCCGGTGCCTGAGTTATCGCACTCACCACCGCAATACTACCCACGCCGGTCGCCAGTACCGACGGGGTGTGCGCAATGCTGATCCCACCAATGGCGACTGTCGGGTAATCGTTCAGGCGCATGATATGGGAAGCCAACTGAGCCAGCCCTTGCGGAGCCGACGGCATCTGTTTGGTTTGCGTCGGGAAAACGTGGCCCAGCGCGATGTATGATGGTTTGACCGCCAGCGCCACGTCGATTTCCATATCGTTATGGGTGGATACGCCGAGCCGCAGGCCCGCTTCGCGAATAGCCGCCAGATCGGTGACTTCCAGATCTTCCTGGCCCAGATGCACGCCGTAGGCCCGATGTTGAATCGCCAGTCGCCAGTAATCGTTGATAAACAGCCGGGCGCGATAGCGGCGGCCCAGCGCAATGGCGGCGATAACGTCCGCTTCCACCTCGTCATCGGTTTTGTCTTTAATACGCAGCTGGAGCGTGCGCACGCCCGCTTCCAGTAAACGCGCAATCCACTCCACGCTGTCGACTACCGGATAAAGACCTAAACGCCGTGGCACTGCAGGGAAATCGGGTTGATACATCAGACTTCCTCCTTGCGCAGATAGATTTCGCCGCCTTTGGCGCGGAAGTTTTCTGACATATCCGCCATGCCCACTTCGATGGTTTGCGTTGCCGCGTAGTCGCGCACTTCCTGGGAGATTTTCATCGAGCAGAATTTAGGCCCGCACATTGAGCAGAAGTGCGCCACTTTGCCGGATTCCTGTGGCAGCGTTTCGTCGTGATAGGCGCGGGCGGTGAAGGGATCGAGCGCCAGATTGAACTGGTCTTCCCAACGGAATTCAAAGCGCGCTTTCGACATGGCGTTATCGCGGATTTGTGCGCCCGGATGACCTTTCGCTAAATCAGCGGCGTGCGCGGCGATTTTGTAGGTGATAAGCCCCTGCTTGACGTCTTCTTTGTTTGGCAAACCGAGATGTTCTTTTGGCGTGACATAACAGAGCATCGCACAGCCGAACCAGCCAATCATCGCCGCACCGATACCCGAAGTGAAGTGGTCGTAGCCGGGTGCGATATCGGTGGTCAACGGCCCGAGCGTATAGAATGGTGCTTCGTGGCAGTGTTCCAGCTCTTCGGTCATGTTGCGGCGAATCATCTGCATTGGCACGTGGCCCGGGCCTTCAATCATCACCTGCACGTCATATTCCCACGCGATTTTGGTCAGTTCGCCCAGCGTATGCAGTTCGGCAAACTGCGCTTCGTCATTGGCATCCTGAATGGAGCCCGGGCGCAGACCGTCGCCCAGCGACAGGGAAACATCGTACGCGGCGCAGATTTCGCAAATCTCGCGGAAATGCTGATACAGGAAATTTTCCTGATGATGCGACAGGCACCATTTCGCCATGATCGAGCCACCGCGAGAGACAATGCCGGTCAGGCGTTTGGCGGTCATCGGCACGTAGCGCAGAAGCACTCCTGCGTGAATGGTGAAGTAGTCCACGCCTTGTTCCGCTTGTTCCAGCAGCGTGTCGCGGAAGGCTTCCCATGTCAGATCTTCGGCGATCCCATTGACCTTCTCCAGTGCCTGGTAGATCGGCACGGTGCCAATGGGTACGGGACTGTTACGCAGGATCCATTCACGGGTTTCGTGGATGTAGCGCCCGGTGGATAAATCCATCACCGTGTCTGCGCCCCAGCGCGTTGACCACACTAGTTTTTCCACTTCTTCTTCAATCGATGAGGTTACGGCGGAGTTGCCGATATTGGCGTTGACCTTCACCAGGAAATTACGACCAATGATCATCGGCTCAGACTCAGGATGATTGATGTTGGCCGGGATGATGGCGCGCCCAGCAGCGACTTCATCGCGGACAAATTCCGGCGTGATATTTTCTGGCAACCGAGCGCCAAAACCTTCGCCCGGATGCTGGTGGCGCAGCACTTCACCACGAATGCGTTCACGGCCCATGTTCTCGCGAATCGCGATGAACTCCATTTCCGGGGTGACGATACCCTGGCGTGCGTAGTGCAGTTGTGTCACACATTTCCCGGCAATAGCACGCTTCGGCGCCTGCAGGCCGGTAAAGCGGAGTTCGTCGAGACCGTCATCGGCCAGACGTTCTTTGGTGTAAGCGGAACTTCTCTCGTCCAGCGGTTCGCTGTCGTGACGGGCATTAATCCACGGCTGGCGCAGTTTCGCCAGGCCTTGCTGAACGTTAATGGCAATCGCCGGATCGCCATACGGACCGGAGGTGTCATACACAGGGATCGCTTCGTTATGCTCGAACTGCGGGTTTTCTTTCATCCCGCCAATGAGGGTCGGGCTGAGCTGAATTTCACGCATCGGCACGTGAATGTCATCGCGAGAACCCTGCAAATAAATGCGTTTGGAGTTGGGGAAGACCGTGCCTTCAAGGGTGTCGATAAAGTGTTGAGCGTGCGCGCGTTGTTCGCGGCGGGTTAGTTTGGTGGTAGACATAGCACATTCCAGTTAATCAAGGAGATGGCTTGTCAGACGACGGATGAAGCAAGAGATTACGCGCCCGGAAAGGCAACGTAATAGGGTGTGACTCTTGTTCCCTTCGCAGGTACTAACCTGATCAGGTTCCGCGGATCCCGAATTAACGGTCTCAGCCCAAATGGGCACTCCGACAAGATACAACCCCGCCAGCGGCGAGGTGAAAAATGTAAATTACTCGTTAACGACTAAGAACTCAAGCGGGACGCGCAATCTGATTTTCATCATTGGCGCTGCCGTTGAGTTTGTTGTCCAGCGCCAGGGCAATCAGGCTGTCTTCCAGCGCGAAGCGGGCGGCCAGTGCTTCACCGAGCGTCGATAAGGCCTGCTGAAACTCCATGCAGTTATCATCATCGATAGCCATTTCCAGGCTCGAATCATACAAACCCATTATCTGTTGAGTGTTGCTTTCGAGCTGGGGATAAAGTTTTGTTGCGGCCAAAAGTGGGTTTTCGCCTTCCAATTCGCCGACAATGCGTTCATAAATACTGAAATGGCCGGCGGAGAGGTAATCCACCAGACGCTGACAAAAATCGTCCAGTGCTTTCTCGTTCAGACGCATATACGATCCTTTGCCAGGCTTAATGCCAACCAGGTTGTAATAAGCGACGAGCAACTGCTTGCGTACCTGTAGCCACTGATCGACAAGATGATGGCTGCCGCCAATGCGCTCTGTCAGGCTTTCTAACTGGTTTAGCATGATGGACTCCGACCTTAAAAGAGTTAAAACGGCTCACCCAAAAAATGTAAAAACACTGTTAACAAAGTGCCAGTGAAGCGAAGGTAGTGCAATAGATATGGATCGTATAATTGAAAAATTAGACCGCGGCTGGTGGATAGTCAGTCACGAACAGAAGCTCTGGTTGCCCGGCGGTGAATTACCCTACGGCGAGGCAGAAAAATTCGGTCTCGTCGGAAAATCGGCGATGCAGATCGGCGAATGGCAGGACACACCCGTTTGGCTGATTCAACAGACGCGACGTCAGGATATGGGAACGGCTCGGCAGGTTCTGGATCAGGATGTGGGTCTGTTCCAGCTCGCCGGGCGCGGCGTGCAGTTGGCGGAGTTTTACCGCTCGCATAAATTCTGCGGCTATTGTGGCCACACCATGCACCCGAGTAAAACAGAGTGGGCGATGCTGTGCAGCCACTGTCGTGAACGCTATTACCCGCAAATTGCGCCGTGCATCATCGTCGCCATCCGCCGCGATGATTCTATTTTACTGGCTCAGCACACGCGTCATCGCAATGGCGTGCATACCGTGTTGGCGGGGTTTGTCGAAGTGGGTGAAACCCTCGAACAGGCCGTGGCGCGTGAAGTGATGGAAGAGAGCAGTATCCGCGTCAAAAACCTCCGCTATGTCACCTCGCAGCCGTGGCCTTTCCCGCAGTCATTGATGACCGCTTTTATGGCTGATTATGACAGTGGCGACATTGTTATCGATCCGAAAGAGCTGCTGGAGGCCAACTGGTATCGCTATGACAACCTGCCATTGCTGCCACCGCCGGGAACCGTGGCACGGCGTTTGATTGAAGATACGGTGGCGATGTGTCGGGCCGACGACGAGTAATGGTACACTGCCCGCATGACGCATAAAGGAACTGCAAACATGACCGAACTGAAGAACGATCGTTATCTGCGTGCGCTGCTGCGCCAGCCTGTTGATATCACCCCTGTCTGGATGATGAGACAAGCGGGCCGCTATTTGCCGGAGTATAAAGCCACGCGTGCGCAAGCGGGCGATTTTATGTCGCTGTGTAAAAACGCGGAACTGGCCTGCGAAGTGACGTTGCAGCCGTTGCGCCGTTACCCGCTGGATGCGGCGATCCTCTTTTCGGATATTCTGACCATTCCTGATGCAATGGGACTGGGCCTCTATTTCGAAACCGGCGAAGGCCCGCGCTTTACGTCCCCGCTGAAAACCAAAGCTGATATCGAAAAACTGCCTGTACCGGATCCAGAGCAAGAACTGGGCTATGTGATGAACGCGGTGCGCACGATTCGCCGTGAGCTGAAAGGCGAAGTGCCGCTGATCGGTTTCTCCGGCAGCCCCTGGACGCTGGCGACGTATATGGTGGAAGGCGGCAGCAGTAAAGCGTTTACCGTTATCAAGAAAATGATGTATGCCGATCCGCAGGCGTTGCATTTGCTGCTTGATAAACTGGCGCAAAGCGTCACGTTGTATCTGAACGCGCAGATCCGTGCGGGCGCGCAGTCGGTGATGATTTTCGATACGTGGGGCGGCGTGCTGACCGGACGCGATTATCAGCAATTCTCGCTGTATTACATGCACAAAATTATTGATGGCCTGCAACGTGAAAACGAAGGGCGTCGTGTACCGGTTACACTGTTCACCAAAGGCGGCGGGCAGTGGCTGGAAGCGATGGCGGCAACGGGATGTGATGCACTTGGCCTCGACTGGACCACTGATATTGCCGATGCACGTCGTCGTGTAGGTGATAAAGTTGCGTTGCAAGGCAACATGGATCCGTCAATGCTTTACGCGCAACCTGCACGTATCGAAGAAGAAGTGGCGACGATTCTGGCTGGTTTCGGTCAGGGTGAAGGCCACGTCTTTAACCTTGGACACGGCATTCATCAGGATGTCCCGCCAGAACATGCGGGTGCATTTGTCGAAGCCGTGCATCGCCTGTCGGCGCAGTATCACCGCTAAGGGAAAAGTATGGATCTGGCGGATCTTCGGCAGCAACAGCTTGCATTAGCGTCGTCAGTGATCCGTGAGGATCGGTTTTCTGAAGATCCTCCGACGTTGATCGGCGGTGCAGACGTAGGCTTTGAGCAGGGCGGGGAAATCACTCGCGCGGCCATTGTTCTGCTGAAATACCCGAGTCTCGAACTGGTGGAATACCAGATAGCGCGTATTCCCACCACCATGCCCTATATCCCCGGTTTCCTGTCTTTCCGTGAATATCCCGCGCTGCTGGCGGCGTGGGAGCAACTTTCCCGTAAACCCGATCTGCTGTTTGTTGATGGACACGGTATTTCCCATCCACGTCGCCTTGGCGTTGCCAGCCATTTTGGCCTGCTGGTGGATGTCCCAACGATAGGCGTGGCGAAGAAACGCCTGTGCGGCAAGTTTGAGCCGCTTTCTGCCGAACCCGGTGCGTTGGCACCGTTGATGGATAAGCAGGAACAGTTGGGATGGGTTTGGCGGAGCAAAGCGAGATGCAATCCGCTGTTTATTGCCACCGGGCATCGTGTTAGTCAGGACAGCGCACTGGCGTGGGTACAGCGTTGTACTCAGGGCTATCGTCTTCCTGAGCCAACCCGCTGGGCTGATGCCGTTGCCTCTGGGCGAGCGGCCTTCCTGCGTTGGCAAGCAATTCAGCCCTGATTCAGGTAAACTGCCGCTAATTAACGTATTCGAGAACCCATCATGTTACAAAATCCGATTCATCTGCGCCTGGAGAAGCTGGAAAGCTGGCAGCATTTGACCTTTATGGCTTGCCTGTGCGAGCGCATGTATCCGAATTACGCGGTGTTCTGTCAGCAGACACAATTTGCCGATGGGCAGATTTATCGTCGTATTCTCGATCTTATCTGGGAAATCCTGACCGTAAAGGACGCCAAAATCAACTTCGACAGCCAACTCGAAAAGCTGGAAGAAGCGATCCCGGTGGCCGATGATTTCGATATATACGGTGTTTATCCGGCAATTGATGCGTGCGTAGCGTTGAGTGAAGTCGTGCATTCGCGTCTGAGCGGTGAAACGCTCGAACACGCGATTGAAGTCAGCAAGTCCTCAATCACGACCGTGGCGATGCTCGAAATGACCCAGGCGGGTCGTGAAATGACGGACGAAGAGCTGAAAGAAAACCCGGCGGTGGAACAGGAATGGGACATTCAATGGGAGATTTTCCGACTCTTAGCCGACTGTGAAGAGCGTGATGTTGAACTGATAAAAGGGCTTCGTGCAGACCTCCGAGAGGCCGGCGAGAGCAATATCGGTATAAATTTTCAGCAATGAAGCCACAAAACGTGACATTCAGTCTGAATTGTCATGCCTGAAGGCTTCACATCTGCCCCCCGTCTGGTCTACATTTGGAAGGCGAAAAAAAGTGGCTATCGGTGCGTGTATGCAGGAGAGTGCTTTTTTGGCATTTCCGTCGCACTCGATGCTGAGCAAGCGATAAACACATTGTAAGGATAACATATGAACAAGACTCAACTGATTGATGTAATTGCGGACAAGGCTGACCTGTCTAAAGCTCAGGCTAAATCTGCCCTGGAATCTACTCTGGCTGCAATTACTGAGTCTCTGAAAGAAGGCGATGCTGTACAACTGGTTGGTTTCGGTACCTTCAAAGTGAACCACCGCGCTGAGCGTACTGGCCGCAACCCGCAGACCGGTAAAGAAATCAAAATCGCCGCAGCCAACGTGCCGGCATTTGTTTCTGGCAAAGCACTGAAAGACGCGGTTAAGCAGTAAGACTGCATGCCGGTGAACAGTTTTAACGAAGGGGCGGTTTCGCCCCTTTTGTCTATCTGGCGTTGCGCATTGATGCTGGCCGGAACGTTATTGCTGTCCGCCTGTAGCCATAACTCGTCACTGCCGCCGTTTACCGCGAGTGGTTATGTAGACAACCAGGGCGCGATGCGCATCTGGCGTAAAGATTCTGACAACGAAACCCATTTGCTCGCGGCATTCAGTCCGTGGCGCAGCGGGAACACGTCAACCAGCGAATACCGCTGGCAGGGCGATACGCTCTCTCTGATTGAACTCAATATCTACGGCAAACCGCCGGAACATGTTCGCGTGCGTTTTGATGACCACGGCGATCTCAGCTTTATGCAGCGTGAAGTCGACGGGCAGAAGCAGCAACTCTCCAATGATCAAATAGCGCTTTATCGCTATCAGGCGCAACAAATCCGTCAGACCAGCGATGCGCTGCGTCAGGGGCGTGTGGCGCTGCGACAGGGTCGCTGGCATGCAAATCACACCGTGACCACCTGCGATGGGCAAACGGTGAAACCCGATTTAGAAACCCGTGCCATCAACCACATTGAACGACGTCAACGTCACTCTTCTGTGGAAGTGAGCGTGGCTTGGCTTGAAGCGTCGGAAGGATCACAGTTACTGCTGGTGGCGAACGAAGATTTCTGTACCTGGCAGCCGATGGAAAAGAATTTCTAGAGGAAATTACCCTCCCGCGAAGGAGAGGGTAGACAGTAAAGGCTTACTTCTCTTGCTCACGCGCAATCGCGCGATAACCGATATCTTTCCGGCTGAAACACCCTTCCCAGTGAATATCCGTCATTAATTCATAAGCACGTTTCTGGGCTTCGGCAACGGTTTCACCCAACGCGGTAACACACAGTACACGACCACCGTTGGTCAGTACGCGATCGTCATCCGACAACGTCGTGCCTGCCTGGAATACTTTTCCGCCTGCCACTTCTTCCAGCGGCAAACCGTGGATCTCGTCGCCGTTGTTGTAGTTGTCCGGATAACCACCCGCCGCCATCACCACACCTAACGAAGCGCGTGGATCCCAGCGAGACGTTTTCTCGTCCAGTTTACCGTCACAGGCGGCAAGGCATAATTCAACCAGGTCAGACTGCAAGCGCAGCATAATAGGTTGTGTTTCCGGGTCGCCAAAGCGGCAGTTGAATTCGATAACTTTCGGATGGCCCGCTTTATCGATCATCAGCCCGGCATACAGGAACCCGGTATAGGTATTGCCTTCTGCCGCCATTCCGCGAACAGTAGGCCAGATAATGCGGTCCATAGTGCGCTGATGTACTTCAGCTGTGACGACCGGCGCAGGCGAATAAGCGCCCATCCCGCCGGTATTCGGCCCGGTATCACCATCGCCCACGCGTTTATGATCCTGGCTGGTGGCCATCGGCAGAACGTTTTCACCGTCGACCATCACGATGAAACTGGCTTCTTCGCCGTCGAGGAACTCTTCGATAACAATACGGTGGCCCGCATCGCCAAACGCGTTACCTGCCAGCATGTCGTGCACGGCGGCTTCAGCTTCTTCGAGCGTCATGGCGACAATCACGCCTTTGCCCGCCGCAAGACCATCGGCTTTGATAACGATCGGTGCGCCTTTCTCGCGCAGGTAAGCCAGTGCGGGGTCAATCTCAGTAAAGTTCTGGTATTCCGCCGTCGGAATTTCATGGCGTGCCAGGAAATCTTTGGTGAATGCTTTGGAGCCTTCGAGCTGTGCAGCGCCTTGCGTCGGACCAAAAATGGTCAGGCCCGCAGCGCGGAAGGCATCGACCACGCCAATCACCAGCGGCGCTTCGGGTCCAACAATCGTCAGACCCATATTTTCACTTTTCGCAAAGTCCAGCAGAGCAGGGATATCGGTAGCGCTGATCGCTACGTTTTGCAGCGTCGGTTCAAGTGCGGTGCCCGCGTTACCCGGTGCCACGAAAACGGTTTCAACCAGCGGCGACTGTGCCGCTTTCCACGCCAGTGCGTGCTCACGCCCGCCGTTACCAATCACTAATACTTTCATCGTCTGCTCCGGAGATTAATGGCGGAAGTGGCGCATGTCGGTGAAGATCATCGCAATGCCGTGTTCATCAGCGGCGGCAATGACTTCTTCGTCACGGATAGAACCGCCAGGCTGGATAACACAGGTCACGCCGACAGCAGCGGCGGCATCAATACCATCACGGAACGGGAAGAAGGCGTCGGAGGCCATCGCGGAACCTTTTACTTCCAGTCCTTCATCGGCAGCTTTAATACCGGCGATTTTAGCGGAGTACACACGGCTCATCTGGCCTGCGCCTATACCAATGGTCATGTTCTCTTTGGCGTACACAATGGCGTTGGATTTGACGAATTTCGCCACTTTCCAGCAGAACAGTGCATCACGCAGTTCCTGCTCGTTCGGCTGGCGCTGGCTAACAACACGCAGTTCACCAGCAGTAACCATGCCGAGATCGCGGTCCTGAACCAATAAACCACCGTTAACACGTTTGAAATCGAGGCCAGCAGCGCGAGTTTCCCACTGACCACAGGTCAGCACGCGGACGTTTTGCTTGGCAGCCGTAATCTTCAATGCTTCTTCGGTAGCAGAAGGGGCAATAATCACTTCCACAAACTGACGAGCGATAATGGCCTGCGCAGTTTCGGCGTCCAGCTCGCGGTTAAAGGCAATGATGCCGCCGAAAGCGGAAGTCGGGTCGGTTTTGTACGCGCGATCGTAAGCATCCAGAATAGAGGTGCTTACTGCCACACCGCATGGGTTTGCATGTTTGACGATGACGCACGCCGGTTCGTTGAACTCTTTCACGCATTCCAGCGCGGCATCGGTGTCGGCGATGTTGTTATAGGACAGCGCTTTACCCTGTACCTGCTGCGCAGTGGCGACGGAGGCTTCCTTTATTTCTTCTTCTATATAGAAGGCAGCTTGCTGGTGGCTGTTTTCACCGTAGCGCATATCCTGCTTCTTAATGAAATTCAGATTCAGAGTGCGAGGGAAGCGACCGGATGGCGCTTTCGTTTCGCCGTGGTAAGCAGGAACCAGGCTACCGAAGTAGTTGGCAATCATGCTGTCGTAAGCGGCGGTGTGCTCGAAGGCTTTAATCGCGAGGTCAAAGCGGGTTTCGAGGGAGAGGGATCCTTCGTGAGCATCCATCTCATTAATAATAGAAGCGTAATCATTGCTCTTTACAACGATCGCCACATCTTTATGGTTCTTGGCAGCGGAACGAACCATGGTTGGGCCGCCGATATCGATATTCTCAACGGCATCTTCCAGCGAACAACCTTCTCGGGCGACGGTCTGGGCAAACGGATACAGGTTAACGACAACCATATCGATCGGCGCGATCCCGTGTTCTTCCATAATACCGTCATCCTGACCGCGACGACCAAGAATGCCGCCGTGCACTTTCGGGTGCAGCGTTTTAACGCGTCCATCCATCATTTCCGGGAAACCGGTGTAATCGGATACTTCGGTCACCGGCAAACCTTTATCTGCCAACAGGCGAGCGGTTCCGCCAGTAGAAAGCAGCTCCACACCACGTGCAGAAAGTGCCTGTGCGAATTCGATGATACCGGCTTTATCAGAAACGCTGAGTAAAGCGCGGCGGACTGGACGACGTTGTTGCATGGTAAATCCCCTGGATTTGACGATTACAGAGAGCGTTAGCTGAATTTTTACCAGAAAAACTCAGCTAACACCCCTCGCGGGGCATCCTTGTTTTAGCGCGGGCATTGTAACGAAAACGTTTGCGCATCGCTCGCAATTTTTTGGCTTTTCTCTGGTTTGTGGATAACTCTGTGTGTAAATGGGTATAAGGCGGGGTTTTGCTGTGGAATGCAGCAGTCAGTCATTTTTCTGTCATTTAAGTATTGCGGTACCTCGAGAACTCCCTATAATGCGCCTCCATCGACACGGCAGATGTGAATCACTTCACACAAACAGCCGGTTCGGTTGAAGAGAAAAATCCTGAAAAATAGGGTTGACTCTGAAAGAGGAAAGCGTAATATACGCCACCTCG
>DASXML010000081.1:0-4003 GCA_036495715.1 Scandinavium sp. | reverse complement strand
TTGAATTCGACATATCTGAGAGGGGCTGTAGCCAGTGGCATCGGCTGTTTCGCGGATACTCAGTTTTTTTACCTGACGGTAGTACATAACTTTCTCGTGCCGCTCCTGATCCGCCTGTTTACCCCGATATTTGCCCATATTATGTGCGCGTTCAATTCCCTGTTTTTGACGTTGCCGGCGACTCAGCCAATCCTTATGCGACATTGCGGCCATCAGGTCGATAAGCATGTTATTGATGGCGGTTATTACGGCACGGGTGATCGGGTCAGACTGCGAAGGGTCTTTATCTGACAGCGCCTGCCATGACGTAGGAACATCCAGGCTTACAATCCGCAGCTCGTGTTGCTCTATCTGCTTTTTCAGCGTTATCCAGTCGCTGTTGCTAAGACGTGTCAGGCGGTCTATTTGCTCGACAAGCAAAATATCATTGCGGTGACTGTCCATCAATAAATGTCCCAGCTCCGGGCGATCAAGTTTTGTACCGCTGATATTCTCCCGATAGTAGCTGGCGATTTTATGTCCCCGCTCCTGGACGAACTGTTCCAGCATCTCTTTTGCTCGACCGGCGAACTGATCTTCCGTCGATGCCCTCAAATAAGCTCTGATGAACATTTTTCCACCATGTTATCGCATTTAGGTTATTGCATTTATTCTATCGCATATAGGTTATGTCATTCATTGTGTGGCGTCACGTTTTGATTATGGCCTCAGGGTGTACCCTTATGCGATATCTGGTTTTGTTAAAAATACTGTCCTGAATAATTTATGAGGGAAACTATATGGCAAGGAGGCAGATTCTTTCTCTGTCGGAAAGAGAATCATTACTGGCATTACCGGACGATGAGCTAACGCTGACCCGAATGGCCTATTTCAGTGAGCATGATCTGGCTCTTATCAGTGCCCACCGTAAACCCGCCAGCCGTTTTGGTTTTGCCGTCCTTCTTTGCTATCTGAAAAATGCCGGCTTTGCCCCGGATAAAAAAAACCAACCTTCTGATGCGCTGCTTAAGCATATCGCCAGTAGGCTAAAACTTTCCGGGGATCTCTGGTCTGCTTACCTTTCCGGCAGGGATACGACCCGGCGTGAGCATTTAACCGAACTGTACCGCTATCTTGGCGTAAAGGCGTTCACCGGCAAAATACAGCAGAACTGTATTACACACCTGCTGCCGATGGCGATGCGTACCGATAAAGGTATTCTCCTGGCCGAAGAGTTACTGGTCTGGCTCCGGCAGAAAAACGTGATAATCCCCACGATTGATGTCGTGGAGCGTACCTGTGCTGAGGCCATGGCAGGCGGCGATAAAATCGTATTTCAGACCCTGAATGCCCCGTTAACTCCGGCTCACAGGGACGCCCTGGATCGTTTACTTGAGTCATCGGATAATCAGTCTTCCAGGCTGACATGGCTTCTGCAACCGCCGGGTAAAATCAATGGCAAGAATGTGCTGCAACATCTTGATCGGCTCAGTAGCATTGAATCGCTGGCATTACCTGAAGGTATAGATCGTACCATTCACCAGAACCGGTTGCTGAAACTGGCGTGGGAAGGCCGAAAGATGAGCAGCCGGGATTTAACTCGATTTTCAGCAGCCCGGCGCCATGCGATCCTGGTATGCGTACTGGAAGAAGCCAGAGCCACACTGACAGACGAAGTGATTGAGCTGCATGAGCGCATGCTAAACAGTCTTTTCAGCAAAGCCAAAAGAACACAGGCTGAGCGCCTTCAGCAGACTGGAAAGCTGATCCAGTCAAAACTGAGGCAGTACATCGATGTCGGTCAGGCGCTGTCTGATGCCCGTGATTCCGGTGGCGATCCATGGCTCGCAATAGAAAACATACTTCCATGGCCTGAATTTGTCGCCAGCCTGGAAGAAACACGCCATCTCGCCAGAAAAAATAATTTTGACCCGCTGCATATTATTACTGAGAAATACAGCACATTACGGAAATATGCCCCGCGCATGTTGTCAGCTTTACAGTTAGTCGCGACTCCGGCAGCGCAACCTCTGGCTGATGCGCTGGTTGTGATCAAGGATATGTACCGGAAGCAGTCACGTAAAGTTCCGTCGACAGCGCCGCTTGAGTTTGTCCCCGAAAGCTGGCGCAAGGTGGTAATTACACCTTCGGGTATTGACCGGCAGTACTATGAATTTTGTGCGCTCAGCGAGCTTAAGGGGGCGTTGCGCTCCGGGGACATCTGGGTTAAAGGCTCACGCCACTACAAAAATTTTGATGATTACCTCATGCCCGAAAAGGACTTTGACAAACTCACACCGTCGCTGCCACTGCCCGTATCTGCTGATTTTCATGAGTACATTACCAGCCGTATGACCCTGCTTCAGTCCAGGCTTGAAGAAGTCAATGCCATGGCGGCCCTTGGTGAACTGCCCGATGTGGAAATATCTGACAGGGGCGTAACGGTCTCTCCGCTGGATAACAGCGTTCCGGTGCAGGTTTCACCGCTGGCAGAACTGGTTTACAGCATGCTACCGCGCCCTAAAATCACGGAAATTCTTGATGAGGTAAACAGCTGGACGACGTTTACCCGACATTTTTCGCATATAAAAAATGATATTACCCGTCCCGATACCCGCCAGCTTCTCACCACAATCCTTGCGGACGGCATCAATCTTGGCCTGACCAAAATGGCGGAAGCCTGCCCCGGAAGCACCAAATCATCACTCGAAGATATTCAGGCATGGTACATCCGCGATGAAACCTATTCAGCCGCTCTTGCAGAGTTGGTAAACGCACAGGGGAAAAGGCCGCTGGCGGCATTCTGGGGTGACGGGACAACATCATCATCAGATGGACAGAATTTCAGCACAGGCAACTCAGGCCGCTACGCAGGGCAGGTTAATCCGAAATACGGGCAGGAGCCCGGGCGTCAGTTTTATACCCATATTTCGGATCAATACATGTAGTGACCTGCATTTGAAATCGGTTCGACCCGCATTTACCCCCGATTTCAAACCCAAATTAACTGCAACTGACAAGGTGCATCGACTCACATTAGCTGCAAATGAACCTGCACTTACCCGGCACTGGCCCAGATTAGCTGATCGCCAACCCACAATATCTGCAATTGAAATCCGCTGCTGCGGGGCTCCACAAAACGTTCGTTTTCTGGATGCTTTGTCAACCAGTGAGCGCGACAGATGGGCGCAGGCGGCCTGAGTGCAGTTATTCATTGCATAAATCAAAGGACAGAAACAGCGATGATCGCTGAGTTAATGGAATAGCCGCTGGTAGCAGCTAAAGTGGGTTCGTAAAAATGAAATGCAGGTCGAATTGTTCGAATGCAGGTTCATTTGCAGTTAATCCGGGTTTGGACACCCGGATAGATGCAGTTATTGTGAGCAAAAAAGCCGCGATAAATGCAGGTTTGAGCATTTATAAACGCAGGTCGCTACAAATACAGCCCGTTTTACACCTGCATAATCAGTCGGGTCAGGGATTCAACCCATGTTCTCGATGGTCTGCTGTACCACGAAAGCGACCTAGAAATCAGGGAGCATTACACCGATACTGCGGGTTTTACCGATCATGTCTTTGCCCTGATGCATCTGCTGGGATTTGCGTTCTGTCCACGAATTCGGGATCTTCACGACAAGAAGCTGTTTATCAAAGGGAAAGCGGATCAATACCCGGCGCTTCAGTCGCTGATATCCACTACCAGACTGAATCTGAAAGAAATCGAAATTCACTGGCGTGAAGTGCTGCGTCTGGCAACCTCAATAAAACAGGGAACCGTAACAGCATCCCTGATGCTGAAAAAGCTTGCCAGCTATCCCAAACAAAACGGACTTGCCAAAGGGTAATCCCCCCATTTTTAACGGAGTTGATAAGCAGAATCAGACCATGCGCTGAATATGCTGCATCGGTGTATAGCCGTTCAGTGCCATATTGGGTCGTTCGTGATTATAAAACCATTGCCATCGCGTGGCATAGTTTTGCAATTCATCCAGTGATGTAAACTGGTGTTGTCCCAGCCAGTCAT
>DASXML010000080.1:0-70283 GCA_036495715.1 Scandinavium sp. | reverse complement strand
GTTGTATGAGAAAGCAAAATGGCTGGTATTAGCGGGAAGAAGAGAGCGAAGTTACCCTCGGGAAGTAAGAGTAAAAGCCCAGAAATACCCGGTGAGAAAAAATGCTGATCACCTTAAGTGACCAGCATTACGGAATTCCGGGGTTTTTTATTATTGCCTTCTGGTCAGCACAACGCCACCAGGCAACAAATCAGTTATGCACGCGGATATTTATCCAGCAGCGGTTTCAGGCGATCGGCCATCAGTTCACCACGCCATCCGGCAATCAGTTCAGGCAACCCGTTCTGTGATTTCAGCTGCCAGTGCCAGTTCAGCAACTGGTTAATCTGACGACGAGAAGCCATCAGCTCAACGCTCAGACCCGTCTCCGTGCTAACTTCCTGCACCAGTGCTTTGATCTCTTTGAACAGCGTGCGGTAGCCCGGCATGTCCATCAGGTTAAGCAATGGCTCCGGCAGTGCATCCTCTGGCAGTTCTTTGGCTTTTTCAACCAGGATGACCAACGTTTTGCCGTGGAAGCGGATCTCGCTACCGGAAAGTCCGAGGCTGTCGAGTTCACCCATGCTGCCTGGCATATAGCGCGCCACGCTCCACAGATGCTCTTCGCGCACCACAAAATTTACCGCCATGTCACGTTCACGCGCTTTACGCAGACGCCAGTCGGCCAACAGCTGAAGACACGCCAGCTGGCGCGTACGCAGCTGCCAGGCATTGGTAATATCGCGCCAGGCTTCGGCTGGGTCGACCACTTCCTGACGGCGCTGCTGCATCAGACGGCATTCATTAAGCGCGGCAGGCAACCAGCCGTTGGTGTCCGTTTCGTCCATCAATTTTTTGGCGATCGGCAGTAAGTACCAGACATCGGCGGCAGCGTATTCGCATTGACGTTCGGTCAATGGCCGCGCCAGCCAGTCAGTGCGGGACTCACTTTTATCGAGGGCAATACCGGTGTATTCCTCGACCATCGCCGCAAATCCCCATGACATAGGGCGACCGCAGAAAGCGGCCAGGATTTGCGTGTCGATCAGCGGCTCCGGCAATGAGCCGAAAGCATTCAAAAAGACTTCAAGATCTTCACTGCCGGCATGCAAGTATTTGGTGACATTTTTGTCATCCATCAACGCTTTGAACGGCTGCCAGTCGGTGATGGTTAATGGGTCAATCAGCACCACCGTTTCGCCATCAAACATCTGGATCAGACCCAACTGCGGGTAATAGGTTCGGGTGCGGACAAATTCAGTGTCCAGCGCAATGGCAGGAGCGTTGCGGGCCTGGTCACAGGCGGCTTTCAGCGCAGCGTCCTCGGTGATCATCTGATAATTCAATCTGTATTCTCTATGGTTTGCGCCCATAAAAAACGCCGGGTTAACCGGCGCGAGGCGGATGACAAACCTCATCACGTCGTAGGGCGAACATTTGTCACTAAAAAACAAGGAAAATCAATTTATTGATTTTCGGCGAATAACCACAAAGAAGGAAAAACCACGTTTTTTCCTTCTTTGTCATCAATCAAACGCCGGGTTAACCGGCGTCTGAAGGCGACTCACGCGTAGTTCAGGCTTTATTGTCTACTTTAGCGCGCGCTTCGTCACGTAGTTCTCGTCGTAAAATCTTTCCGACGTTCGATTTCGGCAATTCCTCGCGGAACTCGACCAGCTTCGGCACTTTGTAACCGGTAAGATGACGACGACAGAACGTAATCAACGCTTCATCGGTCAACGCCGGGTCTTTTTTGACCACGAAAATTTTGACCGCTTCCCCACTGCTGCCCGAAGGCACACCGACTGCCGCCACTTCCTGTACGCCAGAATGCTGCATCACTACGTCTTCGATTTCGTTCGGATAGACGTTAAAACCGGACACCAGAATCATATCTTTTTTGCGATCGACGATGCGTAAGAAGCCCTCTTCGTCCATCACTGCGATATCCCCGGTGTGTAGCCAGCCGTCTTTGATAATTTCATCGGTGGCATCCGGACGCTGCCAGTAACCCAGCATCACCTGTGGGCCTTTGACGCATAGCTCACCCGGGTCACCCGGCGCAACGTCGTTGTTATCGTCATCCACCAGTTTCACCTCGGTGGACGGCACAGGAAGACCGATACTGCCGCTGTGATAATCGATGTCATGCGGATTGACGCTCACCAGCGGCGCACATTCGGTCAAGCCATACCCTTCCAGCAGATAACGCCCGGTGAGTTTAACCCAGCGCTCAGCAACGGCATTCTGAACCGGCATTCCGCCGCCCGCCGACAGGCGCAGCGAAGAGAAATCAAGCTGCTGAAATTCTTTGTTATTCAATAGTGCATTGAACAATGTGTTCACGCCCGTCATGGCGGTGAACGGGTATTTTGCCAGCTCTTTCACTAACCCCGGAATATCACGCGGGTTGGTGATCAACAGGTTCTGCCCGCCGAGTTCAATGAACAACAGGCAGTTCATGGTCAGCGCAAAAATGTGATACAGCGGTAACGCGGTGACCACCAGCTCTTTGCCCGGCCGGAACAGTGGCCCGTAGGTGGCGTGCACCTGAGCAAGGTTTGCCAGCATATTACGGTGCGTGAGCATCGCGCCTTTCGCTACACCCGTTGTGCCGCCGGTGTATTGCAAGAACGCCAAATCTTCCGACACGACTACCGGCTTGATGTACTGCATCCGGTAGCCTTGCTGGAGCGCACTGCGAAACGAAAGCGCGTCTGGCAGATGGTATTTCGGCACCAGCCGTTTGATGTACTTCACAACAAAGTTCACCAGCGTGCCTTTGGCGGTCGACAGCTGATCGCCCATGCGGGTGAGGATCACGTGCTGCACCTGGGTTTTATCGACGACTTTTTCCAGGGTGTGAGCAAAGTTGGAGACGATCACGATGGCGCTGGCACCGCTGTCATTTAGCTGATGTTCCAGTTCGCGCGGCGTGTACAGCGGGTTGACGTTCACCACAATCATACCGGCACGAAGAATGCCAAACAGCGCCACCGGATATTGCAACAGGTTAGGCATCATCAGTGCGACGCGATCCCCTTTTTGCAGGCCCAGCCCTTCCTGAAGATACGCGGCAAACGCACGACTGCGTTCTTCCAGTTTACGAAACGTCATCACTTCGCCCATGTTAATAAACGCGGGCTGGTCAGCGTAGCGGGTTGCTGACTGTTCAAACAGATCTACCAGGGATTGATAACGGTCAGGATCGATCTCCGCCGGGACGTCAGCGGGATAGCGGTTAAGCCAAACCTTTTTCAATGCATCACCTCTGAAATGAGAATTCGTCGTCATCACAACCCCTGTCAATAAACATGTTATTAACAACATTTTAACTTATCGTACCAGTTTATTAATTAGTCGAATTTAAGGTTGCGAAGCGCGTCACTATTTATTTTTCTGACTATCGGGAATCCATCCCAACAAAAAGAAACAGCGGACCAGCCGCTGTTTCTTTAATTTTTAAAAACAACCGGTTATTCCGTTACGATAGTTTGTACCTGGGCAGGACCGGGATTGTACCAGCCGCCATAGGCCCCAAAGCCACCGTATCCACAACGATGATACCGGCACCCACCACCCCAATAGGGATCGATGGGCTGCGGCGGCATCATGACTTGCTGCGTCACACGCCAGCGTTTAAAGCCGTTAGCTTGCATCACCATGTAGGTATAAGCCGTATTGCCGATTTTCCCTTTGGCCGTGCCGGTAATCGGCCCCACCACGGTAACCAGTTGGTTTTTGAAATCCGTTGGATCGAGGAAGCCGCTGACATCCGCGTAAATACGTCCTCGGGATGGGTCGCCAAGCCCCGGACGCGCGCCTTCATCCAGCGGCACGGTAGCGATTTCCAGTCGGGTTTTGCCCTGCTCGTTGTTGACACTCACTACTCTGCCGCCAAAACGGGCTTCCTGACCGACATACAGCTGCGGGGCCGCCATCACGCGTGCCAAATCCTGCTGCGGCGTCGGGCTGGTGCCTTTAATGGCATCCGGAACGGTGACGCATCCGCTCAGTGCGGCAATGATCAGACCAGCCAGTAACCCACGAACAATTTGCTTTTGACTCGCCATGATCGGACTCCTTTATTCTCAGTCATATAACTAAGATTCATTCCCGGCCAGGAAGTTTCTTCCACGCCACAGTGTTGCGTAAATAAACCGGTTCGGCATGTTCCACGGCAACGGTTTTATTCTCGCTCAGAAGCTGGCAAGCCAGAGGCAGCATGTCTTCTGCGGCAGGCAACAACGTTTCGCCATCCGCGAGCGTCACAGGCGTGTCGTTGGCCATGTCAGGCCACGCTTGCCAGCCTGTTCCAACAATCGTCCACTCGCCGTCAAGTTGTTTCAACCGGGCATTAACGGCATCTGGTTTAAGCACCGCTTCACTTTCTTCACCGCGCCAGTGGCCTTGTTCATCGCGCTGGTATTCAGCCCAGTAAACTTCCCCCATGCGAGCATCAATGGCCGCTAACACGCGAGTGGCTCCGGTTCTGCGCCATGCGCCCTGCGCCATCGTCATCAACGTTGACACGCCAATCATCGGCAGATTTGCGCCCAGCGCCAGCCCTTGTGCAATACCGATACCGATACGCACGCCGGTGAAACTCCCCGGACCACGGCCAAATGCCAGCGCATCAAGTTCAGTCAGTTGGGTTGCTGTTTCGCTGAGAATATCCTGCACCAGAGGCAGAATACGTTGGGTGTGTTCGCGGGGACACAGCTCAAAATGAGCCGTTGTGGCACCGTTATTCCACAAAGCCGCAGAACAGGCTTCAGTGGCGGTATCAATAGCCAGAATTCGCATAGGATGTCGCGCTCTCGCAATAGCAGGTCAACAAAATGGCGCGCATATTAACACAGTTCGCCATGAATTACGTTACCGACAGCCGGGCGAGAAAACGCACAGCACGGCTGATATCACGGGTGCGCGGGGTCGGTGGTAAACTCGATAAGAACACCGCGCCGTAGGGGCGCATCACCAGGCGATTGTCACAAATCACCAACACGCCGCGATCGTCGATGTCACGGATCAAACGCCCAACCCCCTGCTTAAGAGTGATAACGGCATCGGGTAACTGGACTTCATCAAAGGGGTCGCCGCCGCGTAAACGGCAATCTTCCATTCGCGCTTTCAACAGCGGATCTTCCGGTGAGGTAAACGGCAGTTTATCGATGATCACCAGCGACAGCGCATCGCCGCGCACATCCACCCCTTCCCAGAAACTGCTGGTCGCTACCAATAAGGCGTTTCCGGCGCTGACAAACTGCTGCAACAGCTGGCCTTTACTGGTTTCGCCCTGCAACAGAACGGGTAAATCGAGCATGGAACGGAACTGTTCCGCCAGGTCGCGCATCATCGCGTGCGACGTGCACAACATAAAACAGCGCCCGTTGTTGGCTTCAATCATCGGGCGTAACATCGTGGCGAGCTGACGCGCGCCGCCGGGCTGATTGGGCAGTGGCAGATTACGCGGCACGCACAGCAGCGCCTGTGTGGCGTAATCGAAAGGACTCGGCAACAGCAATGACTCGGCCTCATCAATGCCCAAACGCGCGGTAAAGTGATGCAAGTCATCGTTCACTGACAACGTCGCCGAGGTGAAAATCCAGCTACCCGCTTTCTGCGCCATCACTTCTTTGAATTTATCGGCCACCGTCAACGGCGTCAGCGCCAACGTGAAGCTGCGCGAGGTGCATTCGTACCAGTAACTGAAACCGGGTTGGTTAATGTCTTTCAACCGTTTCAGTCGTGCGCGGTAGAGCGTCGCGCGCTCGAATGCGGCATCCAACAACGCCGAGCGCCCGAGAGAGAGTTTGGCGACGTCGTAGCACAGCTCCAGTGCATCATCGAGCAACAACAATGCGCGCTGAATGCCACTGTCGGCCAGCAGTTCGCGCAAATTGCCGCGATAACCCGGATCGCCAAGCTGTAAGCGGAAATCTTGTGTGGCCTGCGCCAGACGGTCTGCACATTTTTGCAGTTGTTGGGTGTCTTTCAATTCGGTGCGGTAGGCAATGGTAATGTCTTTTGCCATGTCGAGAAGCTGGCGGCTAGAGAGCGACTGGCCGAAATACTGACTGGCGATGTCCGGCAGCTGATGGGCTTCATCGAAAATCATCACTTCCGCTTCGGGGATAAGTTCACCAAATCCGCCTTCTTTTACCACCATATCGGCGAGAAACAGGTGATGGTTAACCACCACCACGTCGGCATCCATCGCTTTTTTACGCGCTTTCACCACGAAACAGTCTTTGTATAAAGGGCAATCGCTGCCGAGACAGTTATCGTTGGTACTGGTGACCAGCGGCCACGCATGAGAATCTTCCGCCACACTCACGCAGGTGCTGATGTCACCATCGACTGTTTGATTCGCCCAACTGCGCAAAATGATGACGTCGCTAAGCGTTTGAACAGGCAAATCGCCGCCCGCTATCGCTTGTTGTTCGAGGCGTTCAAGACAGAGGTAGTTGGAGCGGCCTTTTAGCAGCGCAAGGCGACCGGTGAATTTCAGCGCGGTGGCGACCGTCGGCAAGTCACGGCTAAAGAGCTGATCCTGCAACGCTTTAGAACCGGTGGAGATAATTACCTTTTTCTTTGCGCGCAGCGCAGGGGCAAGGTAGGCGTAGGTTTTGCCCGTGCCGGTCCCCGCTTCCACCACCAGCGGACGCGTTTCGTCGATGGCTTTCGCCACCGCATGCGCCATCTGACGCTGCGGTTCACGGGGTTTAAAACCCGGGATCGCTTTGGCTAACTGGCCATCTGTTGCAAAATCGTCCGTCACACTACCCCCTGTAAATCTGGACAGTAATTATGTCAGTGCGTGGGGCGTTGTACCAGCCAAAGTAATGACGTACCGCCGACAATGTGGCACTCTGGCGACGTTTACAGGAAATTCAACAAAGGAAACCGAGATGACAATCGTCCGTATTGATGCCGAAGCCCGCTGGTCTGACGTGGTTATTCACAACCAGACTATTTACTACACCGGCGTGCCGGAAAACCTGGATGCCGACGCGTTCGAGCAGACCGCCAACACGCTGGCACAGATTGACGCGATTCTGGAAAAGCAGGGCAGCGATAAATCCTGTATTCTCGATGCCACGATTTTCCTTGCTGATAAAGCAGATTTCGCCGCAATGAATAAAGCCTGGGATGCATGGGTGGTTGCCGGACATGCGCCGGTGCGTTGCACCGTGCAGGCCGGACTGATGAAGCCACAGTATAAAGTTGAGATTAAGATCGTCGCTGCCGTTAAATAACAGCGGGATTACGCTTCTTTAAGCCCTAAATAATTCGAGTTGCAGGACTAAGTGCCAAAGGCACTTTGAACAGCGTTAACGCTGGCCCTGAAAGGCCGAATCACGCGGCAAGGGAGGGAATCCTCAGGAGCTTACTCAAGTAAGTGACGGAGGTGAGTGAGTGCAGCCAACACCCCTGCGGCTCGAAGTATGACGGGATTACTCTTCTTCATCCTCATCTTCAAAACGCGCCACTATACGCTCACCGGTATGGTTGGCGCGCAGCTCTTGCGCGACCAGCGTGATGGCTTCCCCGCTGCTCATGCCCTGCGTCATCAATTCATGGATACGCTCGACCGCTTTTTGCTGCTGGTCGTGGCTCAGTGAAGGTAAACCTGCAAACATGGTGAACTCCTGTTACATTGTGGGCGCTTATTATTTCATGCCGCCTGCACATTAGCCAGCGAGCGGCGTCAGATGGATTGAGGTCGATGTTGTCCCCTGCTGTGATTACGCTGCCCTGGCGTGCCGACGCCGCTGAATACTATTTCACTCCCCTCTCCGCCTTGCCCTGGGCGATGCTACTGCACTCTGGCTTTGCCGATCATGCGCATAATCGCTTTGATATTATGGTCGCCGATCCGGCGGCAACGCTGGAAACCCGCGGCGCGCTCACGCATGTGACTCATGCCGAAAACACCGTTGAGTCCGCAGACGATCCGCTGCGCCTGCTGAAACAGGCGCTGGATGCGTGTGAACTTTCTGTTCCCACAAACCCGGATTTACCTTTTCAGGGCGGCGCATTGGGGCTCTTTGGTTACGATTTGGGGCGTCGTTTTGAGTCGCTCCCGGAAATAGCCGACGCCGATCTCGACGTGCCAGATATGGCGCTGGGTATTTACCGCTGGGCGCTGATTGTCGATCACCAGTTGCAGCGCGTGTCGCTGTTGAGCCACGACGACCCGCACCAACGCCTGGCGTGGCTTGAGGCTCAACGTTCTGTCGTCACGGAATCGTTTAAACTGACGTCGCCGTGGCGTTCAAATATGACGCGCGAAGAATACGGCGAGAAATTTCGCCAGGTTCAGGCCTATCTGCAAAGCGGCGATTGCTATCAGGTCAATCTGGCACAGCGTTTTCAGGCTTGTTATTCCGGCGATGAATGGCAGGCATTTTGTCAGTTGAATCAGGCCAACCGTGCGCCGTTCAGTGCCTTTATTCGCCTGGAAGAAAGCGCCGTGTTAAGCCTGTCGCCAGAGCGTTTTATTCAGTTGGACGAGATGCAAATCCAGACGCGCCCCATCAAAGGCACGCTTCCCCGGCTGGCAGATCCTGAACAGGACGCGCAGCAGGCCGAAAAACTCCGCACTTCGCCAAAAGACAGAGCGGAAAATCTGATGATCGTCGATTTGATGCGCAATGATATTGGCCGTGTTGCCGTACCAGGCAGCGTGCGCGTCCCAGCGCTGTTTGTGGTCGAGCCGTTCCCGGCAGTGCATCATCTGGTGAGCACCATTACCGCTGAACTGCCGACGACGCTGCATGCCACCGATCTGCTGCGCGCGGCGTTTCCCGGCGGGTCGATAACCGGCGCACCGAAAGTCCGGGCGATGGAAATCATCGACGAACTGGAGCCACAACGCCGCAACGCCTGGTGTGGCAGCATTGGCTATATCAGCCTGTGCGGTAATATGGATACCAGCATTACTATTCGTACTCTGACGGCAACTCGCGGCAAAATCGTCTGTTCCGCTGGCGGTGGCGTAGTGGCCGACAGCGATGAGCAGGCGGAATATCAGGAAACCTTTGATAAAGTGAACCGTATCCTGCAACAACTGGAGCGTTAATTAATGCCGCACCCGGACATCAAACTCGACGAGTTTATTTCTCGTTTTCAGCTACTGCGCCCGCAGCCAACGCGAGCAACGCTGAATCAGCGACAGGCAGCGGTGCTGATCCCGATTGTGCGTCGTGAAGAACCGGGTTTGTTGCTGACTCAACGCTCGCCGCGCCTGCGCAAACATGCCGGTCAGGTGGCATTCCCCGGCGGCGCGGTGGACAGCAGCGATGCGTCATTGATCGCCGCTGCGCTGCGTGAAGCGCAGGAAGAAGTGGCTATTCCGCCTTCGTCCGTTGAAATATTAGGTGTTCTTCCGCCCGTCGACAGCGTAACCGGTTTTCAGGTCACGCCTGTGGTGGGCATTATTCCCCCCGATCTGCACTATCACGCCAGCGAGGACGAAGTCGCGGCGGTTTTTGAAATGCCGCTCGCGGAAGCGTTGCGCCTTGGCTGCTATCACCCTCTCGACATCCACCGACGCGGTAATTCGCACCGCGTGTGGCTCTCCTGGTATCAGCATTATTTTGTCTGGGGAATGACCGCAGGCATTATTCGTGAGCTGGCCTTACAAATTGGCGTGAAGCCTTAGCTATACTTTGGGTTAACGGTTTCTGTGTTTCACCTCACGCTATTAGTTAAATCGAGGTGAAGCATTAGTTTAATTCATGTGAATAGTTAAGCTGCCTCCGGTGTTCCCTCTTACACTATGCGCAGTTTTAACATCGTTATCGGAACTTTCCGGTAACCCTGTCAGGAGTGTTAGCGTGATTAGTATATTCGACATGTTCAAGGTGGGGATCGGTCCCTCATCTTCCCACACTGTAGGCCCAATGAAGGCCGGCAAACAGTTCGTCGATGATCTGGTCGAGAAGGGACTGATCGATGATGTGACCCGCGTCGCGGTTGACGTGTACGGTTCACTGTCATTAACCGGTAAGGGTCACCATACCGATATCGCCATTATTATGGGTCTGGCGGGCAACATGCCTGCTACCGTCGATATTGACGCGATCCCGGCGTTCATTCGCGATGTAGAAACCCGCGGACGTTTGCTGTTGGCGAATGCCCGCCGCGAAGTGGATTTCCCGCAGGACGACGGTATGCGTTTTCGTAGCGACAATTTGTCCCTGCATGAAAACGGGATGACGATCCATGCGTTTGCGGGCGAGAGCGTCATTTACAGCAAAACGTATTACTCCATCGGCGGCGGTTTTATCGTCGATGAAGAGCATTTCGGCCAGGATATGAGTGGCGACGTCGTTGTTCCCTACCCATTCAAATCGGCGAAAGAGATGCTCGGCTTCTGCAAAGAAACCGGCCTGTCGCTTTCAGGCATGGTGATGCAGAACGAACGGGCACTGCACAGCAAAAAAGAGATTGAAGACTATTTTGCTGACGTGTGGCAAACCATGCGGGCGTGTATCGATCGCGGGATGAATACCGAAGGCGTGCTGCCGGGGCCGCTGCGCGTGCCACGTCGTGCCGCACCGCTGCGCCGTATGCTGGTCAGCCAGGACAAAACCAACAGTGACCCGATGACGGTCGTTGATTGGGTCAATATGTTCGCACTTGCGGTGAATGAAGAGAATGCGGCTGGTGGCCGTGTAGTGACCGCCCCAACCAACGGTGCGTGCGGCATCGTTCCTGCGGTACTGGCGTATTACGATCACTTCATCGAACCGGTTAGCCCGGAAAGCTACATCCGTTACTTCCTGGCATCAGGGGCTATCGGCGCGCTTTATAAGATGAATGCCTCAATTTCTGGCGCTGAGGTTGGCTGTCAGGGTGAAGTGGGCGTGGCCTGTTCGATGGCGGCGGCGGGTCTTGCCGAGCTGCTGGGCGCAAGCCCGGAACAAGTCTGCGTGGCCGCAGAAATCGGGATGGAACACAACCTCGGCCTGACGTGCGACCCGGTTGCGGGTCAGGTGCAGGTGCCGTGCATTGAACGTAACGCCATTGCCTCGGTGAAGGCGATCAACTCTGCCCGTATGGCAATGCGCCGTACCAGCGAACCGCGCGTGTCACTCGATAAAGTGATTGAGACCATGTATGAGACAGGTAAAGACATGAACGCCAAATACCGCGAAACATCGCGGGGCGGTCTGGCCATCAAAGTACAGTGTGATTAATCCTCTCGCCCATCTCCTACGGATGGGCGATTTTTTAGGGTTCTCCCCGCATTTTATCCACGGAGCACTACACTTGCTCTGTTGGCGCTAACAATCAGGTTAGTCGTCGCCGAATGAGCGTCAGTCATGCAAACAGCCCAAAATCTGATTAAGGGATATCGCCGTAAGCGGATCATCGTCTGCCTGATGGTCGCGGTGTTTGCTTTGCTTCTGACCTTCGGCCTGCGATTTATTTCGCAGCGCGACTTAAATCAACAACGCATTGATGCCTATGCGCGCCATGCGGTAGAAAGCCTCGATAAGATTTTGATCCCCGTAGCCGGAAAGCGCCATGAACTGGTGAGCCTGGTCGGCCAGCCTTGCGAAAATGTGCATTTGCCGATCCGTAAACAGGCAGCTGCGCTGCAAACGTTGCGCTCTATCGCACTGGTAAAATCTGGCATTTTGTATTGCTCCAGCGTTTTTGGTGATCGGGATGTGGTATTGCGCCAGCGTCAACCGTCGTTGCCAGACGCACATTCCAAACTCCTGCTGGCAACCGATGAATCCTTGTTGAAAGGCTCTCCGATTCTGATTCAGTGGTACCCCGCCTCGCAGGACGGCGAAGACGGCGTGATGCTAACCATCAATATTCATCTGCTGAGTTCTCTGTTGCTTGAACCGCAGCAGCCCGCCATCCAACGGGTGATTGTTTCGGTGGGCGATAAGTATTACAGCGAGTCACAGGGGATCAGCGACAGCCTGCAACTTGCCGACGACGAGGATGTGGTCACCCGTCAGTCGGACCTTTTTCCTTTCAGCATCAGCGTCACCACGCCGGGTGCATCCATGCTGGCGCTCAAAGATTTGCCTTCACAGATACCGCTGGCGACGATCCTGACGCTCTTATTGAGCAGCGTGGCGTGGATTGCCACCGCCGGGCGCATGAGCTTTACGCGCGAAATTACGCTCGGTATGGCGCGCCGTGAGTTTGAACTCTATTGCCAACCGCAGCTGAACACCCGCTCCCAGCAATGTACCGGCGTCGAAATTTTACTGCGCTGGAACAATCCGCGTCTGGGATGGATTTCACCGGAGGTTTTCATTCCTGTCGCTGAACGCGAAAACCTTATTGCGCCGCTGACACGTTACGTCATTACCGAAACGATCAGGCAGATTGGCTATTTCCCGGCAAGTCCGCAGTTCCATATCAGTATCAACGTCGCCTCCAGCCATTTTTTGCAGGGCGCATTACTGCGGGATGTGAATCAGTATTGGTTTGCCGCACGCCCACAGCAGCAACTGGTGTTGGAAATCACCGAACGCGATAACTTGCAGGGCGTGGATTATCGTCTGGTGCGAGAGCTACACCGTAAAGGCGTTCGGCTGGCGATTGATGATTTCGGCACCGGCAACAGCGCCCTGTCGTGGCTGGAGCAGCTACGCCCTGACATTCTGAAAATCGACAAATCCTTTACCAACGCCATCGGGACCGATGCGGTTAACTCGACGGTGACGGACATTATTATTGCGCTGGGCCAGCGACTGAATATTGAACTGGTCGCAGAAGGCGTAGAAACGCCGCAGCAGGCGCATTATCTGCGTCGCCACGGCGTGCATATTTTACAGGGGTATTTGTACGCAAAACCGATGCCACTGGCCGATTTTCCGCACTGGCTGGCGGGTGGGACGCCGCCGCCAAAAGAGCATAACGGGCATGTGCTGCCCGTTATTCTGTGAGGGATTAGCCTTCTTCGTCGTGCGCCGACGCGTGTTTCACAACCCGAATCAGGTCAACCCGATAAGCATTGGCTTCAACAATGGTTATTTCCAGCGGAGGAAGATGAAGTACATCACCCGCTCGCGGAATGTGACCGTTTACGGCAATCACCAGCCCCGCCACCGTGGCGATGTCATCATCCTCTTTTAACAGATGATCTAACCCCAGCGCCTGTTGCAGTGCATGTAAATCGGTGCTGCCTTTCACTAACCAACCTTCACCATCGGCGATAATTTCTGGCGTTTCATCCGCATCAGGGAATTCACCGGCAATCGCTTCCAGCACGTCCAACGGTGTCACCAGGCCTTGTACCATGCCGAACTCGTCGGTCACGATGACAAAGCTGCCACGGGCACGGCGCAGCACGCCCAACAGTTTGATCGGATCGAGCGTTTCAGGCACGACAATCGCCGGTGTGGTTGAGGCCATCGCGGCCACATCTTCGCCCGTTTCCAGCGCCATCAACATCTCTTTGGCGCGCACAATACCGATGATTTCATCCAGTTCGCCACGACAAACAGGGAACAGACTGTGTGGCGATGACAACAGCTGCTGACGAATTTCATCCACGCTGAGGTTTACATCGACCCAGCTTATCTCACCACGCGGCGTCATAATGCTGCGCACAGAGCGTGACGCCAGGGTCAGCACACCGTTAATCATGTAGCGTTCTTCATCCGCAAACGCCCCTTCCGGCACAGGAACCGCAACGGGGTTCTCCGCATCGTGCGGAACCACGTGTTGTTTGCGACCGCCCATCAGACGCAGGATCGCATCGGCAGTACGCGCACGCAGCGGGACATTCGACTGGTGGCGGATGAAGTTGCGACGGGCAATCTGGTTAAACAGCTCGATGATGATCGAGAAGCCAATCGCGGCATACAGGTAGCCTTTCGGAATATGGAAGCCAAACCCTTCTGCGACGAGGCTCAGACCAATCATCAACAGGAAGCTCAAACACAGCACCACTACCGTCGGATGCTGGTTAACGAAGTTTGTCAGCGGTTTAGACGCCAGTAACATCACCGCCATAGCGATAACGACCGCGGCCATCATCACCGGCAAATGGTTCACCATGCCGACCGCCGTTATCACCGCATCAAGCGAGAACACGGCATCCAGCACCACAATTTGCGCCACAACTACCCAAAAGCTGGCGTAACCCTTCCCGTGTCCATCGTCATGCTGTTTGTTTTCCAGCCGTTCATGAAGCTCGGTTGTGGCTTTGAACAGCAGGAATATGCCCCCCAACAACATGATCAGATCACGACCTGAGAACGCGTAGTCCCAGACGCTGAACAGCGGCTGTGTCAGGGTAACCATCCACGAAATGACCGACAGCAGTCCCAAACGCATAAACAGCGCCAGTGACAGGCCAATCAGACGCGCTTTATCACGCTGCCTGGGCGGCAGTTTGTCCGCCAGGATCGCGATAAAGACCAGGTTATCGATACCAAGAACAATTTCGAGCACGACCAGCGTCAGCAGGCCGACCCAAATTGACGGATCCATTAAGAGTTCCATGCGCAACTCCTGCAAATGGCGTCGTTTGTCATCGCCATGTCATAGATAGGCGAGACGCTCTCGGGGCGATAAAAAAGTGGGTAAAAGGTGGCAGCAAAGTGCCAGGGGGTGAACTGACGTCGGTGACGGTCCATACTTCGGGCTATGCCCTATACTCCTGAGTTATTAAACGGATATCAAACATATCAGAGAGAAAAGGGATCTGGAAAAATATTTACGTCTCTTTGCACTTTTTTTGGTGATTTTTTGCGCCTCAAAATTATTGACCGTGGATGAGTAAATTACGGATCTTCATCACATTAATTATTTTTTCACTATCTAAAATAATTCCCGGATATAACCCGTTCTTTAACTCTAACCCCTATCTGAATCGATTCGCTTACAGCTTACGGTTCATCATGCGCCAGATGTCTTGTCGCAACGATAATAAAAGGAGGTAGCAAGTGACGATTGCTATTGTAATAGGCACACATGGTTGGGCTGCAGAACAGCTGCTGAAAACTGCAGAAATGCTGTTGGGCGAGCAGGAAAACGTCGGCTGGATTGATTTCGTGCCAGGCGAAAACGCAGAAACACTCATCGAGAAGTACAACGCACAGATCGAAAAACTGGACACCAGTAAAGGTGTGCTATTTCTCGTCGATACATGGGGTGGTAGCCCGTTTAACGCGGCCAGTCGCATTGTCGTCGATAAAGAGCATTATGAAGTCATCGCTGGGGTCAACATTCCCATGCTGGTCGAAACGCTGATGGCGCGTGACGACAACCCAAACTTTGACGAGCTGGTGTCTGTCGCCGTTGAAACCGGACGTGAAGGCGTGAAGGCGCTGAAAGCAAAACCGGTGGAGAAAGCGGCTCCTGCTGCGGTTGCTGCGGCACCAAAAGCAAATGTCCCTGCTAAACCGATGGGCCCGAATGACTATATGATCATCGGCCTTGCGCGTATTGATGACCGTCTGATTCACGGCCAGGTCGCGACCCGTTGGACCAAAGAGACCAATGTTAACCGCATCATCGTTGTCAGTGACGAAGTTGCCGCAGATACCGTGCGTAAAACGCTGCTAACGCAGGTTGCGCCTCCGGGTGTTACCGCGCACGTGGTTGATGTCGCGAAAATGATCCGCGTTTACAACAACCCACAATATGCGGGCGACCGTGTCATGCTGCTGTTTACCAATCCGACTGACGTGGAGCGTATCGTTGAGCAAGGCGTGAAAATCACCACCGTTAACATTGGTGGCATGGCTTTCCGTCAGGGCAAAACGCAGGTCAACAACGCGATTTCAGTTGATGAAAAAGATATCGACGCTTTCAACAAGCTGAACGCACGCGGTATTGAACTGGAAGCACGTAAAGTGTCTACCGACCAGAGACTGAAAATGATGGATTTGATTAGCAAAGTGGGCAAATAAGCCTGTTCTGCTGGTTACTGAATTTTCACACTTAAGGCATACGTTATAGGAGAAGTACAATGGAGATTACCACTCTTCAGATTGTGCTGGTGTTCATCGTCGCGTGTATTGCGGGTATGGAATCCGTACTCGATGAATTTCAGTTCCACCGTCCGCTCGTGGCCTGTACCCTGATTGGTGCAGTCCTCGGCGACATGAAAACCGGTATTATCATCGGTGGTACCCTGGAAATGATCGCCCTGGGCTGGATGAACATCGGTGCTGCCGTTGCACCTGATGCAGCACTGGCTTCCATCATTTCGACCGTTCTGGTTATCGCAGGTCACCAAAGCATCGGTGCGGGTATCGCACTGGCCATCCCGCTGGCAGCAGCAGGCCAAGTTCTGACCATCATCGTTCGTACCATTACCGTAGCCTTCCAGCACGCGGCAGATAAGGCGGCAGATACTGGCAACCTGACGGCACTGTCCTGGCTTCACGTCTCTTCCTTGTTCCTACAAGCTATGCGTATCGCCATCCCTGCGGTAATCGTCGCTATCTCTGTGGGCACCAGCGAAGTGCAGAGCATGCTGAATGCTATCCCTGAAGTGGTGACCGGTGGTCTGAACATCGCAGGTGGCATGATCGTAGTTGTCGGTTACGCAATGGTCATCAACATGATGCGTGCAGGCTATCTGATGCCGTTCTTCTACCTCGGCTTCGTGACCGCGGCATTCACCAACTTCAACCTGGTTGCACTGGGTGTGATTGGTGCAGTTATGGCAATTCTGTATATCCAGTTGAGCCCTAAATACAATCGTGTTGCAGGTGGCCACGCACAGGCTGCTAACAACGATCTCGATAACCAACTGGACTAACAGGTGAGCGAAATGGTTGATATCACAAAAGCGACTCCAGAGAAAAAACTCACTCAAAGCGACATTCGTGCCGTGTTCCTGCGTTCTAATCTGTTCCAGGGTTCATGGAACTTCGAACGTATGCAGGCGCTGGGCTTCTGCTTCTCCATGGTGCCGGCAATTCGCCGCCTGTACCCGGAAAACAACGATGCACGTCGTCAGGCGATTAAACGTCACCTGGAATTCTTCAACACCCATCCCTACGTGGCCGCACCGGTTCTTGGTGTAACACTGGCGATGGAAGAGCAGCGTGCTAACGGCGCAGAGATTGATGATGGTGCCATCAACGGTATCAAAGTCGGTCTGATGGGTCCGCTGGCCGGTGTCGGCGACCCCATTTTCTGGGGTACTGTACGTCCGGTATTTGCGGCACTGGGTGCTGGTATCGCGATGAGCGGCAGCCTGCTGGGTCCTCTGCTGTTCTTCATCCTGTTCAACGCCGTGCGTCTGGCGGTTCGTTACTACGGCGTGGCTTACGGCTACCGTAAAGGCGTGGACATCGTTCAGGATATGGGTGGCGGCTTCCTGCAGAAACTGACAGAGGGGGCGTCAATCCTCGGCCTGTTTGTCATGGGGGCACTGGTTAACAAGTGGACGCACGTGAACATCCCGCTGGTGGTGTCGAAAATCACCGGTTCTGATGGCCAGGTTCACGTGACCACCGTGCAAACCATTCTCGACCAGTTGATGCCGGGTCTGGTTCCGCTGCTGTTGACCTTCGGCTGTATGTGGCTGCTGCGTAAGAAAGTGAACCCACTGTGGATAATCATTGGCTTCTTCGTCATTGGTATCGCGGGTTATGCAGTCGGTCTGCTAGGCCTGTAATCGCAAAATTTTTACTGTAATACGCCGGGGGCTTGCCCCCGGTTTTACTTTGTAGAAAAAGAAAGGGAAAAGCGCGGTTTTCCCTTTCTTTTTAGTAAGCAGCCGAAAATCAATGAATTGATTTTCCTGATTTATCGTTTGATGACATTTGTCCGTCCTGCGTGGTTGTAAGGTTTGTCATCGATCAGCAGCCGGGGGCTTGCCCCCGGTTTTTATTTCTGGAGGTTTAATGATTATCACGGATTGGGTGTTGGTGCTGTTTATCGTGGCGCTGCTGGCCTATGCCATTTACGATCAATTCATCATGCCGCGCCTGAATGGCCCCGTGCTGCTCGCTATCCCCCTGCTCCGCCGTGGACGTGTCGACGGGGCTATCTTTGTCGGCCTGGTGGCGATTCTTATCTATCAAAACGTAAATGCCAACGGCCAATTAATAACCACATGGTTATTATGTGCGCTGGCGTTAATGGGCTTATATCTGTTCTGGATCCGCACCCCAAAAATTATTTTTAAACAACAGGGCTTCTTCTTCGCCAATGTGTGGATTGCCTATACCCGTATTAAAGAGATGAATTTATCTGAAGACGGTGTGCTGGTGATGCAATTAGAACAACGACGTTTGCTGGTACGCGTGCGCAATATCGACGACCTGGAACGCATCTACAAATTTCTCTCTTCTTCTCAATGATTTATAAATATAGCTCGTGCTATATATGAAGTTAATTTGCACAATTGACTTTATAGCATTGGCTATATTTCCTGAGATTTTATTTCATATTTTTTAACGTTTTTATTACGCTTACATTTAAATGAAAATCGTTATCACCTAATGGCCGATATAATGGTTTTTTGTTATTGTTTTATTTTCTCAAATTATGTTAAGGTTGCGCCCGTCGTTGGGGAGTAGCCGATTTCCTTTCCCGGAAATGTACGTGTCAACATACTCGTTGCAAAACGTGGCACGTACGGTTCATCAGCATGATGAGCAGGCGAGACCATAGACATATCACTGCTATACGCCAGAACTGGCGTATGTTTACTGGGGGCAGCGGTATGTCATATGGATATTCCCCGGTCAGGACAAGCGATGAATCTCTCAGCCACTATCCTACTCGCCTTTGGTATGTCGATGGACGCGTTCGCCGTCTCGATAAGCAAAGGGGCTTCACTTCATAAACCCAAGTTCTCCGAAGCATTGCGCACCGGCCTGATATTCGGCTGCGTCGAAGCAATCACCCCGCTCATCGGTTGGGGCCTTGGCATGCTTGCCAGTCAGTTTATTCTGGAATGGAATCACTGGATAGCTTTCGTGCTGCTGGTTTTCCTTGGCGGTCGAATGCTGATAGAAGGCTGGCGCGGCGGTGAAGACAGCGAAGAACAAGCGCCAAACCGCCACGGCTTCTGGCTGCTGGTGACCACCGCCATTGCAACCAGTCTTGACGCGATGGCCGTCGGCGTTGGCCTCGCCTTCCTACAAGTGAATATTGTCTACACCGCGTTGGCGATTGGTTGTGCCACGCTTGTGATGACCACTATCGGCATGATGGTCGGACGCTTTATCGGTCCGTTGCTGGGCAAACGCGCCGAGATCCTCGGCGGTATTGTACTGATAGGCATTGGCGTGCAGATCCTCTGGAGCCACTTCGCCGGTTAAGCTTTCCGCTGCCAGACCTGAATCAAAAAATCGGTCTGGCAGTCAAAATATTCACGTCCCGCCAGTTTTTCCCCTACTTCCGGTTTAGCGCGCCAGGCAAACGGTGTCATTTGCAGCAATGCAACCGCTTCGCTACCCGTTAATTTCATCGGGTAAGCCAGTTGCTGTTGATCGACTTTATCAAATCCCGCCAGCGTTTCGCTGTTCTCATCATGCAGCCGAATTTCGTCATAAATCAGCCCTTTCAGCTCCATCAAATGACGCGGCCCAGGTGTTGCCGTGACCACCAGCCCATCCGGCTTAACGACTCTTTCCAGTTCTTGTGGATTACATGGCGCATAAATTCGCACGACGGCGTCCATGCAGGCGTCACTAAATGGCAAACGCTGGCTGGACGCTACGCAAAAATCGACCTGCGGATAACGTTTTGCACCGTAGCGAACGGCAACTTTCGATACGTCCAGTCCCCATGTGTGCCCGGCAATCTCCGCAAAAGCATGGGTGTAATAACCTTCACCGCAGCCGATATCAAGGATATTTTCCGGCGCGGCTGGTTTAAGAATTTCGCCAATTGCGTCACGTAAGGGTTGGTAGTGCCCTGCATCTAAAAAGGCGCGGCGCGCTTGCATCATTTCCGCACTGTCTCCCGGATCGCGCGAGCGCTTATGCTGCACCGGCAACAGATTAATGTACCCTTCCTTCGCCAGGTCAAACTGATGGCGCTGCGGGCAAATATAACTGTTGTTTTGGCGCTCAAGCGGCGCATGACAGAGAGGACAACTCCAGGACATGATGACTCCGGTATCATTGAAAGGGCGAAAGTGTAACGCTATTCGCCCTTCAGGTGAATGAATTACAGAGAGGGCGCGAGTGCGTTGTTGTGGTCCATAACGATTAAGTTGTCGGAACCAGGAGCAATACCGTCTGGCATGACATTCTCCAGGCGCAGCACGTCCCCCATGATTTGGCTGAATACAGGGGCAGAAACGGCACCACCGTAGTATTTGCCATTTTCCGGGTCGTTGATAACCACGACTAGCGCATACTTCGGATTGCTGGCAGGCGCGACGCCCGCGGTATAAGCGATATATTTGTCGATATACTTGCCGTCTGGGCCAATCTTCTTCGCCGTACCGGTTTTCACTGCCACGCGATAATCGTGCACTGCGGCTTTAATCCCTCCACCGCCCGGCAACGCCACGCTTTCCATCATATGTTCCACCTGATGAACAATTTCATCTGACATCACCCGGTGGCCCATCACCGGTGGGTCAATGCGCGTAATCGAGAGGGGTCGAGAAATACCAAAACCGCCAATGGTCGCGTACACATGAGCCAGCTGCAGCGGAGTGACCATCAGACCGTATCCGAACGCAAAGGTCGCGCGATCGAGTTGCCCCCAGAAACGACGCTGCGGCATATAGCCCTGGCTTTCCCCCGTTAATCCCAGTCCCGTTGGCTCGCCAAAACCAAACCCTTTATAGGTATCGAGAAGGTGCTGAATTGGCATGGCAAGCGAAAGGTGCGATACGCCAGTATCACTGGATTTTTGCAGAATACCGGTGAGGCTCAGCTCAGGATAATAACCGACGTCACGAATACGGTGACCATCAAGCGTGTAAGGATGGGTATCAACCACGCTATCGGGCCGAACAATGCCCTGCTGCAACGCGGTCATAATGACCAGCGGTTTTACGGTCGAACCCGGCTCAAAAGTATCGCTAATGGCGCGGTTACGGAAATCATCCAGCGTCGCTTTATCACGGTTATTCGGGTTGAAATCCGGGTAGCTCGCCATCGACAAAATTTCGCCAGTATCAATTTTTATCAGTATAGAAGCGCCCGATTCGGCCTTGTTCCAGCGTACCGCGTTGTCCAGCGCATCTTCCGTAACCGTCTGGAGTCGTTCATCAATGCTGAGCTCTAGATTGTGTGCAGGCACCGCCGCATGTTCGGTCAGGTTTTCAATGACATTACCGTGCCTGTCTTTACGCACCAGACGCAGCCCCGGTTTTCCCTGGAGTTGAGCATTAAAGCTTTTTTCAACACCTTCAATGCCCTGATCATCGATATTGGTAAAACCAATCAGGTTTGCGGCGACATGCCCCGCAGGATAAAAACGACGCGATTCATCGCGCAGGTTAATGCCTGGGAGGTGAAGTTTGTCGATCCACGCAGCCTGCTGAGGATCGACCTGACGGGCAAGATAGAGAAAGCGTGAATGAGGATGCTGAGTAATACGCGCGGTCAAATCCGTGAGCGAGAGATGTAGCGCTTTAGCAAGTGCTTGCCAACGTGCGCCGTATCCAACTCCCCCTTTCGACAGCAGCGTTTGCGGGTCAACCCAAATTGCGCTAACAGGTACGCTGACCGCCAACGGACGCCCTTCCCTGTCAACAATCATTCCGCGCGGCACCTCAATCGGTTCTTCGCGCAAAGAACGCATATCTTCCTGTTTCACCAGATTATCTGGCGATATTATTTGCAGCCAACCGACTCGGGCCAACAGCAGCCCCAGACAACAAAAAATACCCAAACACACCAGGCCAAAACGGACTGGGGTAAAATGACGGCGATGGTTTTGCACTCCGGCTCCCGGTTATTATTTACAACCTGATGATTTAACGTGAAAAGGGAACGTGAGGAGCGATAAACAATGCTAATAACGATGTGGTTTTGCAACAAAGCGCGACTGAGAGGGCCTGTGGACACATTTTGTCATAAACGTAAAAAGCCCCGCTTATTGCGAGGCTTTATGGCTGATTTCAAATGAGATCAGTGGGTTCGTAATCAGATAGCAGTTACGTTAACCGCTGCTGGGCCTTTCTGACCGTCCTGAATTTCGAACTCAACGTTCTGGCCTTCAGCCAGAGTTTTGAAACCGTTACCCTGAATTGCAGAGAAATGTACGAATACATCTTTGCTGCCGTCTGCAGGAGTAATGAAGCCAAAACCTTTAGACTCGTTGAACCACTTAACTTGACCTTTAATCTTTGCCATTTGCAAAATTCCTTAGAGTGTTTTCTTCGCCCGTGGGCACTTACATAGCTAAAACTGAGACATTACTGCATGAGGCACTAATATAAGGTTCGGCAGAGAAGCGGTATTCAACGACAACGTGTTTACTCAGGACTTCTTTACTGAAAATGCCACACATAGACAGAACTGTACCTCGTTTAACCCAAAACGTGTTATCACATACAACGTAAATAATGGCAAGCCATTTTTAAACATGTCTCGATCGGTCGCACAAATCATCGAACTAAGTGGTGAGCCTCTGCGCAATTATGCACTTACGCATCGCCGTCGCAGTAGGACGAGATTCAAGAAGAAGGCCTGCCAGCGTGCGCTTTGTACGTCTTTCTTCCATAGCTCAGCCGCTTGGGTTCTGCCAACGCCCTACCCTGAAACGCCAGATTTTACTGAAGTTCGACTGTTTATTGCATAAATATGCTTCAAATGAACAAAGTATGACTTATAAAATACAATCGAATTATAAGTATTAAATATTATTGATAGTGCAGCATAATAATGAAATTTTGATGACAGGGCTTCATCAGGAAGCAATAAAAACGTTTCGCTAGCTTTTGGAATCGGTTGTCAGATGCGATCATAAAAGATTTAAAACATTTTGATATTAATTAAAGGGAAATTTCAAGAAGGGAATAAGAATGAATGGGAATAACCCTGCGCAATTCGTTATAGCGTTGCTAAACAGAGATGAGGATCCCGGCGGTCTGCGTAAACGGCCACCGGGACACGACAATCAGCGTTCCGCCACCAGACGGATAAACTCGTCATCACCTTCCTGCGCCTGAGTTTGTTCTACAGGTTTCGCCGGCGCTTCCTTTTCCGGTTCATTTGCTTCACAAAGACGACGCAAAAGTGCGTTCTGACGTTTTTGCTGATCCAGCAGCGCTTCCAGAAGTTCTATCTGTTCGTTCGCTCGGGAACTTGCGCGGTTTACGAAAAACCACAAAGCCAGCCCGATGACCAGAACCAGCAGAGAAATCGCCAGTGAGGCTACATTTAACATTCCGGAATTCATTAACTCAACCATTTCACCACCTCAAATTGGAGCCATCATTCTACCATTCGGCCTGAGGAAGGAAATGTCCTATGCTAAAAAAGCTTACCAGGGAATGAATTTATTGATGGTGCAAATACCGCTGAAAAACTGCACATCCTGATCGCACAACACGTTAATCATCTGAGTCCACAGTAAAAGACAGGCAATCAGAAGGATAACAATCAGGATGATCCACCGTAACTTTTTCACTCCGCTCTCCGGGCAACCTTATTTATTGACAGATTAGCACGCTAACCTTAAACCGCGGCTAACTGTAACGATGTCTGGGCATTTTAGGAATCATCGACTTGTTTCAGAGCGTGAACAAATTAACCTAGTCGCCAGGAAGTCACAATAACGAGGCAAACGATGCGCTTTACGATTCGTACAATTATTGTACTGGCACTTATTTGGGTAGGTCTTCTGTTAACCGGCTACGGCGTGCTCATTGGTAGCACTGAAAATGTAGGCGGTTTGGGTTTGCAATGTAAATACCTGACCGCGCAAGGCACAAGCACAGCACAGTATGTCCATACTGACAGCGGGATCATTGGTTTGAGCGATTGCCCACTGCTGCGCAAGAGCAAAACCGTTGTCGATAACGGATAGTGAGCATACAGAAACAAGAAACGCCGCTTATCGCGGCGTTTTTTATGGCTGCTTTCCAGAAAATAGCGTCAGAATGGATAGTCGTTGTAACCCATCTGCTCAGAAATTTTTCTCGCCGCCGTATGCAGCATGCTCACGTACTCGTGCAGACGTTCCTCAGAGAAACGTAGCGTGGGGAAGGAAATACTTAACCCCGCAATGACGACGCCAAAGCGGTCGAACACCGGTACGCCTATGCAGCGTAACCCTTCTTCCTGCTCTTCGTTATCTTCACCGTAACCTTGCTTGCGCACCAGATCCAGCAGGGGCAACAACTCGTCGGTGTCAGCGATAGTCCGCTCAGTACTGCGCTTATATTCAACGTGTTCGAGGATCTGCTTCACTTCCTCACGATCGCGCCATGCGAGCAGCACTTTGCCGATAGCTGTACTATAGAGCGGATTGCGACGACCGATACGCGAATACATTCGCAGATTATACATCGAGTCAATTTTATGGATGTAGACAATGCTGTCTTCGTCCAGTGCGCCAAGATGAATGGTTTCTTTCGTCAAACGGGAGAGTTCGCGCATCTGAATATCTGCGCTACGGATAAGATCAACGTTTTGCAGAGAACGGGCACCCAGTTCGAAGAGTTTCAGCGTCAGGGAGTATTTTTCAGACTCACCTTCCTGCGCCACGTAGCCCAACGACTTCATGGTCTGCAAAAAGCGATAAACTGTACTTTTCGACATCATCACACGCTGTGATAACTCAGTTATTCCGATTTCACGCTCTTCGCCCAGCGCCTGCAGAATGCCAAAAACCTTCAACACCGAAGAGACAGAATCTGGCTGTTTATCCAAATCTGTAACTGCCATTTATCACCTCATCGCGACTGTTTTATAAAATTCAGAACTGTTTTTTATTATAAATTCGCGCGCCGTTCGCCGCAATCACTCTTCTGCAACTTCGTTACAAATCTGCGACATACTGCTGAATAATCAATGCTAAAATCATTACCTGCATAATGATTTCATTAAAGACATATTTTTCACATGGAAAAAACAGCCCCTGATGGTTTGCCATTGCCACAACGCTATGGTGCCATTCTGACGATTGTGCTTGGTATTTCGATGGCCGTTCTTGACGGCGCTATTGCCAACGTCGCTCTGCCCACCATTGCTACTGATTTGAATGCCTCCCCCGCCGCGTCTATCTGGATCGTTAACGCCTACCAAATTGCGATTGTTATTTCGCTCCTAACTCTGGCATTTCTCGGCGATATGTTTGGCTATCGCCGGGTCTATAAATGCGGTTTGGTGGTGTTTACCTGCACATCTCTGATTTGCGCTCTTTCGCACTCACTGGAGATGTTGACGCTGGCTCGCGTGGCGCAAGGGCTGGGAGGTGCTGCGTTGATGAGCGTCAACACCGCATTGATACGCCTGATTTATCCACAGCGATTTCTCGGACGCGGAATGGGGATCAATTCATTTATTGTTGCCGTTTCGTCGGCTGCCGGGCCAACAATCGCTGCCGCCATTTTGTCCGTTGCGTCATGGCAATGGCTGTTTCTGATTAACATTCCACTGGGGATCGTCGCCTTTGTTCTGGCGATGCGTTACCTGCCGCCTAATGGTGCGCGCAGCCAGGCCTCACGTTTCGATTTACCCAGTGCCATCATGAATGCCCTGACATTTGGTTTACTGATAACGGCGCTCAGCAGCTTTGCTCAAGGGCAGTCGTTGAATCTGGTCGTGTGCGAAATCGTGGCGATGCTCATTATTGGCTTCTTCTTCGTTCGTCGCCAGTTAACACTCCCGGTACCGTTGCTGCCTGTTGATCTACTGCGTATCCCACTTTTCTCGCTATCGATATGTACTTCCATTTGCTCGTTCTGTGCGCAGATGCTGGCCATGGTTTCCCTGCCCTTCTTCCTGCAATCGATGATGGGGCGCAGCGAAGTCGAAACCGGATTACTGCTGACGCCATGGCCGCTGGCGACCATGGTGATGGCCCCTTTGGCCGGGTATCTTATCGAAAAGGTCCATGCAGGATTGCTAGGCGCTATCGGGCTCGCCGTAATGGCATGCGGGCTCTTTGCATTGGCGTTGCTGCCCGCTTCACCGCATGACCTCGATATTATCTGGCGTATGATGCTATGTGGTGCCGGTTTTGGTCTGTTTCAGTCGCCAAACAATCACACTATCGTGTCTTCGGCGCCGCGTAATCGCAGCGGCGGCGCAAGCGGCATGCTGGGTACGGCTCGTTTGCTTGGGCAAAGTACCGGTGCGGCGCTGGTTGCATTATTGTTCAATCTTTTCGGCACGCATGGAACCCACACGTCGCTGTTATTGGCAGGAACTCTTGCCGTTATTGCGGCAATTATCAGTGGTCTTCGCGTCACTCAGCCCCGCGCTATATCCTGAATCTTGACGTAAAAAAAAGCGCCTCAAACGAGGCGCTTTGCATTAGGGATGGTGCTGTGAATACTTTATTTCAGATACTCGCCGCTGCGCAACGCTTCGATACGTTTGTCCAACGGCGGGTGCGTCATGAACAGCTCGCTCATCGATTTCGCTTTACCGTTGATACAGAACGCCATCATGCTGCTGGCTTCCTGCGGCTCGTAGCTGGTTTTCAGACGCTGTAGCGCCGCAATCATTTTCTCGCGTCCCACCAGTTTGGCGGAACCGGCATCGGCGTGAAACTCACGATGACGAGAGAACCACATGGTGATGATGCTGGCGAGAATACCAAACACCAGTTCCAGCACGGTAGCGACAGCAAAGTAGATAAACGGGTTGCCGTTGCTACTTTCACCTTCATCACGGTTGCCGCCGAGGAAACCGGCCGCAATCTGCGCAATAACACGAGAGATAAAGATAACAAAGGTGTTCACTACGCCCTGAATCAGGGTCATGGTAACCATATCGCCGTTAGCAATGTGGCTAATTTCGTGGGCGATAACCGCTTCAGCTTCGTCACGACTCATGTTCTGCAACAGACCCGTGCTCACGGCAACCAGTGATGCGTCACGGCGTGCACCTGTGGCAAAAGCGTTGATATCCGGTGCGTGATACACCGCAACCTGTGGCATCGCAATACCCGCCTGACGGGACTGCTGGGCCACAATATTCATCAACCAGCGCTCGGTTTCGTTGCGTGGTTGTTCAATAACCTCACCGCCTACGGATTTCAGCGCCATCCATTTCGACATCATCAGCGACACTATCGAGCCACCAAAACCGAAAAGCAGCGCCATAATTAGCAGGCCTGTCATGCTGCTTGACTGAATTCCTGTCAGGCTTAGCACCAGCCCAAACACAACCATTACCGCCAAGTTGGTCATCAGGAAAAGCGCGATTCGCATCATAATTTTCTCTAACCTCGTTGTAACAAAACGCACTATGCGATTACCCATATCGTATGGGTCTTACGAAGATTTTCAACTATCCAGGGGCGCTAAGTCACGAGAAAGACACAACTTTACATTATGTTGCATCAGGCTGACGGAGGGTTTAGGCAGATAAAAAAACAGGCACAATTTCTTGTGCCTGTTGGAGGTTATTTGCTCGCAGCTTGCATCGCCGACGGCTTATCCTTTTCCATACTCGCCAGGTCGTTAGCGATATGGACAGTTTCGTCCAGATACGGATCGGGTTCCTGATAATCCTTAGGCAAATCGTCGAGTTTTTTCAGCGGCGGCTTACCTTCACGCTTATAGCGATCGTTAATCCGCGCCAGACGCGTTGCGTCATCTTCCTCATTCTCTTTCTCACGCTGTGCGTAATTCAGAGAAGCGATATTGCGGCGCTCTTTCAGCGCATTGAAACGTGCAATATCTTTGGCGATGTACTGGAACTCAGGATCCTTCGCGATACGGTCAGTATGCATTTTCAGCAGTTCAGGACCAAACGGGGTCAGATCGCCTGTTTTGTCGTAGGTTGCAGCACTGATGCTGTCCCACGGCAGGGCGTTGTCTTCAAACTTCTCACCGGTTTCCGTTTCTTCACTGCCTGTAGGCATCATGATATCTGGCGTCACACCTTTACGCTGAGTGCTGCCGCCGTTGATGCGGTAGAACTTCTGAATGGTGTACTGCACAGAACCCAGCGCTGGCCATTCCGGACGCAGCATCTGATCGTAGATGCGATTCAGCGAACGGTACTGCTGCACGGTGCCTTTACCAAAGGTCGGTTCCCCGACAATCAGCGCGCGACCGTAATCTTGCATCGCCGCCGCGAAGATTTCGGACGCTGAAGCACTAAAGCGGTCAACAAGCACTACCAGCGGGCCTTTGTAATAAACAACGCCATCGGTGTCGCTGTCCTGACGCACTTTGCCGTTATTATCACGCACCTGCACTGCCGGGCCCGACGGGATAAACAGACCAGAAAGCGATACGGCTTCTGTTAATGCACCGCCGCCATTGCTACGCAAATCAATAACGATGCTGGTGACGTTCTGTTTTTCCAGTTTCTGTAGTTGTACCTTCACGTCATCGGTGAGGCCCACATAGAAACCTGGGATATCCAGCACACCCACTTTTTCTTTGCCGACATTTTTCACCGACATCTTCACTGCGCGGTCTTCGAGGCGAATGCGCTCGCGCGTCAGCGTAACGATGCGGGTTTTCGTACCTTTACCGGCAGGCAGGATCTCAAGGCGCACTTTGCTGCCCTTCGGTCCTTTAATCAGCGCAACGACGTCATCAAGACGCCAGCCGATAACATCAACCATGCCTTTACCGGTTTGGCCCACGCCAACAATACGATCGCCAACGCTGATCGCTTTGCTCTTCGCCGCTGGACCGCCTGCTACCATGGAATTAATCACGGTGTAGTCTTCATCCATCTGCAGAACCGCACCGATACCTTCCAGAGAAAGGCTCATTTCAGTGTTGAACTGCTCGGTGTTACGCGGGGAAAGATAGTTGGTATGTGGGTCGATTTCGTGCGCGAACGCGGTCATCGCCAGGGAGAACACATCTTCGCTGTTAGTCTGCGTCAGACGGCGAATAGCGAACTTATAACGACGGGTCAGCGTTTCACGAATTTCTTTATCGTCTTTACCGGCAAGCTTGAGGCTCAACTCGTCATATTTGACTTTGCCATCCCACAATGCATTCAGTTCGGCTTCATCTTTTGGCCACGGCGCTTTGCTGCGGTCAAGATTGAAGGTGTCGCTGCCGGTAAAATCCATCGGACGCTCAAGGACTTTAAGTGCGTACTGATAGCGCTCAAAGCGACGTTTTTGTGCCAGATTGAAAAGGTCGTAAAAAACATCCAGTTTGCCGCTGCGCAGTTCGTCACCGACCTGCGATTTACGCGAATCATACTGGGAAACATCACTGGCCAGCAGCACGTTATGGCTGTAGTCCAGCAGGTTTAGATAGCGGTCGAAGATTTTCGCCGAGAACGCGTTGTCGAGATCGAACTGGCGATAATGAGAACGGGTGAAGCGAGACGTGACACGCTCGCTTACCGTTGCGTGCTGCGCTTCTTCCTTAAGGACAGGAATCTGGTCAGCACGGGTAATATCGTCCACGGCGAACGACTGGCCTGCCATTAATAGCATGCCAGCGAGCGCGGTGACCTTAAAGAGTTTGTTCATGCCAGGCCCGGCCTCCGTTTCAGAACACTAAATGTTCTGCGCGTACAATCATTGACATACCAGAAGTCAGCTGTACACGAACGCCATCTTTCGTGATTTCCAGTACAGTGGCGTCCATTGCGTTGTTACCCGCTTTCACCTTCAGAGACTGGCCTACGCTCAGCTCGGAGATGTTTGATACCGGGGTATGACGCTCTTCGCGTTCCGGGCGTGGCGCTTTCGCCGCTACCGGCTTAGCCGCAGGGCGTGGCTTACGATCGCCAGCCTCTTTGCGTGGTGCTGCCGGACGCGGTTTGCGCTCACGGCGCGGCGCATCAACGGGCTCACCCGCTGCAATCGCCGCTTCGCGTTTTTTCGCCTGCTGTTCTGCACGCTGTGCCTGCACTCGAGCCTTCGCTTCTTCAAGCTGTTGGCGCGCATGCGTCACATGCTGCTCATCCAGCTCGCCGCACGGGTTACCGTCGAGATCGACACGGGTTGCGCCCGCTTTGATGCCGTACAGATAGCGCCAGCTGGAAGTATAAAGACGTAAAGCGGAACGAAGCTGGGTTTTGCTGAGGTTCATTTCACCTTCAACACGCGTCACCAGATCCTGAAAAATACCAATTTTCAGTGGGCGCGCTTCACCTTCAGCACTGAAACACTGAGGGAATCGTTCGGCCAAAAATGCGATAACTTCTTTACTGCTATTCAACTTAGGTTGATTTTCCATGAAATTTCCTGATTACAACGGACGTAGCCAACATACCGCGGGCATGAACAGGCGTCATTATAATGACGTCATCGGTAAATGCTACGTTATCCGTTGATTATCCTGCGACAGGCTGAAAGAATTTATGATAATCGGTTGCCGCAAGCCGCTGTTCGAGGTGACCCACCAGCTCACGCAACCCTTGCTCATCCTCAGACGTGAAGCGGGAATACGCCGGGCTGTCGATATCCAGCACGCCGATAATTTTTCCATTTACCACCAATGGAAATACAATTTCGGCGTTGCTAGCGGCATCACACGCAATGTGACCATCAAAAGCATGCACATCTTCTACGCGCTGCACACGATTTTGTGACACTGCGGTACCACAAACGCCTCGACCTACCGGAATACGTACGCAGGCAATTTTCCCCTGGAATGGGGCTAAAACCAGCGTATCGCCTTCAAGGAGATAAAAACCTGCCCAGTTAACATCAGCCAGACGCTCAAACAGCAACGCGCTGGTATTAGAGAGTGTGGCTAAAAAACTGGTTTCACCTGCCATTAATGCCTGAAAATCGCGGTTAAGATCCGCGTAAAACTCTGATTTGCTCATTATTCAATCGCTTATTGTAAGTCTTCAAAGTCGGTCATCGCCGACGCATAGCCTACTAAAATAAGCATTAAATGCGCTTGGGCTCAAGATGAATCGCTTCATAGGTTAAGATAGAGTTATACATTCATTTCAAAAGCGAATAAATGGCACTAAGAGCTTCTAAAATTTCGCCGGGCAAAAAGATCACCGTCCATACGATTAGCCAGCCGCTGGCACCCCCGGAATACCATCGTTGTCCACAATGCGACACGCTATTTAGCCTGCCGGTGGTGAAAGCATCTCAAAGCGCATATTGCCCTCGCTGTGATGCAAAAATCCGCGATGGCCGCGACTGGTCGCTGACTCGCCTCGCGGCAATGGCGGTAACCATGATGCTGCTGATGCCTTTTGCGTGGAGCGAACCGCTGTTACGCCTGCATCTGCTTGGCGTTCGTATTGATGCCAACCTGCTGCAAGGCATCTGGCAAATGACCGATCAGGGTGACCCGATCCCCGCGGCGATGGTGCTGTTCTGTAGCGTCGGCGCGCCGCTGGTGCTTGTTATTGCCATCGCCTATTTATGGCTCGGTAATATTCTCGGCATGAATTTACGCCCGGTACTGTTGATGCTTGAACGGCTCAAAGAGTGGGTGATGCTTGATATCTACCTGGTCGGGGTCGGTGTTGCCTCTATTAAGGTTCAGGATTATGCGTTTCTCCAGCCAGGGATCGGCTTAATTGCCTTTATCTCATTAGTGCTGTTGAGCATCCTGACGTTAATCCACCTGAATGTGGAACAGCTGTGGGATCGTTTTTACCCACATCGCCCTGCTCAGCGTCCGGACCCGGGTTTGCAGGTATGTCTCGGCTGCCATCACACTGGATTCTCCGATCCCCGTGGGCGCTGTCGCCGCTGCCATATTCCGTTACGTCATCGACGCGCTTTGAGCCTGCAAAAAAGTTGGGCGGCGCTGATTGCCTCAATAATTCTTCTCATTCCGGCGAACCTTCTGCCGATTTCGATTATCTATGTGAACGGTGCTCGTCAGGAAGACACTATCCTTTCAGGCATTATGTCGCTCGCGAATAGCAATATTCCCATCGCCGCAGTGGTCTTTATTGCCAGTATTTTGGTACCGTTTACGAAAGTGCTGGTGCTATTTACCTTGCTGGTGTCGATTCATTTCAAATGCGAACAAGGGCTCAGAACCCGAATTCTGCTGCTGCGCTTCGTCACCTGGATTGGGCGTTGGTCGATGCTTGATTTGTTCGTCATCTCGCTAATGATGTCGCTTATCAATCGCGATCAGCTATTGGCTTTTACAATGGGACCCGCTGCGTTTTATTTCGGCGCTGCGGTAATATTGACTATTCTTGCTGTTGAATGGCTGGACAGCCGCTTACTTTGGGATGCACATGAGTCAGGAAACGCCCGCTTCACCGACTGAAGCGAGAATTAAAACAAAACGCCGTATTTCCCCTTTCTGGCTGCTGCCGGTTATCGCGCTGCTGATTGCGGGCTGGCTTATCTGGAACAGCGTCGAAGATCGCGGCACCACCGTGACCATCGACTTCATCTCCGCGGATGGCATTGTTCCCGGGCGCACGCCTGTGCGGTATCAAGGCGTTGAGGTGGGTACTGTTCAGGAAATCAGCCTGGCAAAAAACCTCAATCGCATTGAGGTGAAAGCCAGCATCAAGGGCGATATGAAGGACGCGCTGCGTGAAGAAACGCAGTTCTGGCTCGTCACGCCAAAAGCGTCTCTGGCGGGCGTGTCCGGCCTTGATGCACTGGTCGGCGGAAACTATATCGGCATGATGCCCGGTAAAGGGGCGCAAAAAGATCACTTTACGGCGTTGGATACTCAGCCTAAATATCGCCTCAACAATGGCGAGTTGATGATTCACCTGCACGCACCGGATTTAGGTTCACTCAACAGCGGTTCGCTGGTTTATTTCCGCAAAATCCCGGTTGGCCGTGTTTACGATTACGCCATCAACGCCAATAAACAAGGCGTCACCATTGATATTCTGATTGACCGCCGCTTCACCAACTTAGTGAAAAAAGGCAGCCGCTTCTGGAACGTTTCAGGCATTAAAGCCGACATCGGGCTGAACGGCGCAAAAGTGCAGCTCGAAAGTCTGGCCGCCCTGGTGAACGGCGCAATCGCTTTTGACTCGCCGGAAAATTCAAAAGCGGCCGATCAGAACGATGAATTTGGTCTGTATGCCGATCTGGCTCACAGCCAGCGAGGGGTCATCGTTAAACTTGACTTACCTGACGGCAATGGTCTTAAAGAAGGCTCAACGGCCCTGATGTATCAGGGACTGGAAGTCGGGCAGCTCACCAAACTGGATCTCAATCCAGGCGGTGCGGTGAGCGGTGAAATGACCGTTGACCCAAGCGTGGTGAATCTGCTGCGCGATAAAACCCGTATCGAACTGCGTAATCCGAAGTTGTCTCTGGAGAACACTAACCTGAGTTCTCTGCTCACGGGCAGTACGTTTGAACTGGTGCCTGGCGAGGGTCAACCACGTAACCATTTCGTGGTCGTCCCCGCTGACAAGACGCTGCTCCAGGAGCCGGGTGTCGCCACACTTACGTTAAGCGCGCCGGATTCCTATGGCGTTGAGGCCGGACAGCCGATTATCCTGCACGGCATTAAAATCGGTCAGGTTCTGGAGCGCACGCTCACCGGCAAAGGTGTCTCGTTCTCCGTCGCCATTGATCCGCAATATCGTGACCTTGTTCATGGTGACAGCAAATTCGTGGTCAACAGTCGCGTTGACGTCAAAGTTGGCCTCGACGGGATAGAGTTTCTCGGCGCCAGCGCCAGCGAATGGATAAGCGGCGGGATCCGGATTTTACCGGGTGAAAAAGGCCCAATGAAGCAGGACTATCCACTGTTTGCCAATCTGGAAAAGGCGCTGGAAAACAGCCTGGGTGATTTACCGACCACAACGCTGATGCTCAACGCCGATACGCTGCCTGATGTACAGGCCGGTTCCGTCGTGCTGTATCGCAAATTTGAAGTCGGGCAAGTGATCACTGTGCGTCCACGCGCCAATGCGTTCGATATAGAGCTGCATATCAAACCGGAATACCGCCATTTGCTGACACCAAACAGCATCTTCTGGGCCGAAGGGGGCGCGAAAGTGCAACTGAACGGCAGCGGTCTGACGATTCAGGCCGCGCCACTCTCACGTGCTCTGCGCGGTGCCATTAGCTTCGATAATCTGAGCGGCGCGGGTGCAGGAGCACGCAAGGGCGATAAACGTATTCTCTATCCTTCAGAAACAGCGGCGCGCGCAGTCGGAGGTCAAATCACTCTGCACGCTTTCGACGCTGGAAAACTGGCGGCGGGGATGCCAATTCGTTATCTGGGGATTGATATTGGTCAGGTTCAGTCGCTGGAACTCATCACAACGAAAAACGAAGTGCAGGCAAAAGCGGTGTTGTATCCGGAATACGTCAAAGACTTTGCACGCGGTGGCACTCGCTTCTCGGTGGTTACGCCGCAGATTTCGGCCGCCGGTGTTGAGCATCTGGATACCATCCTGCAGCCCTATATCAACGTTGAGCAAGGCCGTGGAGGCAACGCTCGCCGTGACTTTGAGCTACAGGAAGCCACCATTACCGATTCACGCTATCTCGATGGCTTGAGCATTATTGTTGAAGCCCCAGAAGCCGGGTCGTTGAGCATTGGCACACCGGTTCTGTTCCGTGGCATTGAAGTGGGTACCGTTACGGGTCTGCAGTTAGGTTCACTGTCCGACCGTGTGATGGTGGCGCTGCGTATCAGTCAGCGTTATCAGCATCTGGTGCGCAATAACTCGGTGTTCTGGCTGGCGTCCGGTTATAACCTCGACTTCGGCATTATCGGAGGTGTCATTAAAACCGGCACGTTCAATCAGTTCATTCGCGGCGGTATTGCGTTTGCCACGCCACCGGGAACGCCACTCGCGCCTAAAGCGCAAACGGGCAAACATTTCCTGTTGCAGGATACCGAACCGAAAGAGTGGCGTGACTGGGGAACAGCCCTGCCCCGCTAAACCTGAGCGACTCCGGTGTAAGAAGCCGGAGTCGCTGTGCTAAACTGCGCACCCGTTTATGAATCTGGTGCGCTTAGTGGCTTATCTTCCTGACTCCTTCCTTGATGTGATGCGTGCGGCAATGCCGACTCACCTCGCCTTCGACGACTTCATCGCCGCCTGCCAGCGCCCTCTGCGCCGCAGTATCCGCGTCAATACGCTTAAAATTTCGGTTCCGGATTTTCTGCAATGGGTTGCGCCTTATGGTTGGCAACTGACGCCTGTGCCATGGTGCGAAGAAGGGTTCTGGATCGAACGCGAAGAGGAAGACGCCGTGCCGCTGGGCAGCACAGCAGAACATTTAAGCGGCCTGTTTTATATTCAAGAAGCGAGCTCTATGCTGCCCGTCACCGCGCTGTTTGCCGACAATAATCAGCCACAACGGGTGATGGATGTCGCCGCAGCTCCAGGTTCCAAAACGACCCAAATTGCTGCACGCATGGGCAACGAAGGGGCGATTTTAGCCAACGAGTTTTCCGCCAGTCGCGTTAAAGTCTTGCATGCCAATATCAGCCGTTGTGGCATCAGCAATGTTGCCCTCACCCATTTTGATGGCCGCGTTTTTGGCGCGGCACTTCCGGAATGTTTCGACGCCATCTTGCTTGATGCACCCTGCTCTGGCGAAGGTGTGGTGCGTAAAGATCCTGACGCACTGAAAAACTGGTCTGCCGAAAGCAACCGTGAAATTGCCCAAACCCAACGCGAACTTATCGACAGCGCTTTTCACGCCTTACGCCCAGGCGGCACGCTGGTGTATTCCACCTGTACGCTAAACCGTGAAGAAAACGAAGACGTGTTGGCATGGTTACTGGCGCGTTATCCAGAGGCCGTGGAAATCACCCCGCTCGATTCACTTTTCGACGGTGCTAGGCTGGCGCTGACGCCAGAAGGCTACCTGCATGTCTTCCCGCAGATTTACGATTGTGAAGGTTTCTTCGTCGCGCGACTGAAAAAAACGACCGCCATTGATGCCCTGCCTACACCGGGATACAAAGTGGGAAAATTCCCCTTCACACCGATGAAAACCCGCGAGTCCCAGGCCGTCATTCAGGCCGCAGAAGCCGTTGGATTAGTTTGGGGCGACGCTCTGAAACTGTGGCAGCGCGATAAAGAAATTTGGCTGTTCCCGGCAAAAATGGAACCGTTGTTTGGCAAAGTCCGCTTCTCGCGAATCGGTATTCGTTTAGCAGAGACGTTTAATAAAGGTTTTCGCTGGCAGCATGAGGCAGTGATAGCACTCGCAGGCGAAAAAAGCTCACGCTTTGAACTGACGCCTAATGAAGCCGAAGAGTGGTATCGCGGTCGGGACGTATGGCCAGAAGTACCGCCGACGCGTGATGATGTTATTGTGACCTTTCAAGGGCATCCGCTGGGGCTTGCCAAAAAAGTCGGCTCACGTCTGAAGAACAGCTATCCACGCGAGTTGGTCCGTGATGGAAAACTGTTCTCCGGCAAAGCGTAGCGGCCGGCAAAAATAAGCACGTTCTGACTGGCAAAATGCTCGCCGTTGTCTAGGCTGAAAAATGGGAAGACCTAACTGGTCGTACCACAATGACGCAGACAACCGGAGAGCATTATGACCAAAACCAACGTACGCATAGGCGCCTTCGAAATTGACGACGGCGAGCTGCATGGCGAGCAGCAAGGGGAGCGAACGTTAAGCATTCCCTGTAAATCCGATCCTGATTTATGCATGCAGCTTGATGCATGGGATGCCGAAACCAGCGTTCCTGCCATTCTCGATGGCGAACATTCCGTCCTCTACCGCAAACATTATGACAGTCAGTCCGACGCCTGGGTCATGCGCCTCGCCTGACCCACCAGGAACCCGCCCTTCGGCGGGTTAAATTTGCGGACAAGCAGCATAAAAACGGTTTTTTTGCTGTTTGGAGTAAACCAAAAACTGCATTCTTTTCCTACATTAACACAGGTTCAATTTTCATCTCCGCAGCGCATAGCTTCACTGTTATCCGCCCTTCGGCGGGTTAATTATTTCCCCTTTCGCTTATATCTCTTACACTTAACACATGATTCATGAGTGTGGAGACGCGATGTTCGCTCTGGTTCTGTTTATCTGTTATCTCGACGGTGGCTGCGAAGATCTCGTGGTGGAGGTGTATAACACCGAGCCGCAATGCGTACGCGCAATGGACGCTCAGCGGTTACGTCATGGCGGTTGTTTTCCGGTCGAAGATTTTATTGATGGTTTCTGGCGTCCGGCTCAGGAGTACAGCGACTTCTAGCAATTAGGAGTTGTTACTGAAGTTGGACCAATGTCAGCTCACCGCCAAACACCGCGCCGGTGTCGATATAATGCTGGTTCAGCGCATCGTAACGGTGTTTCAATGGGGTATGTCCAAACCAAAAGTGATCCGCGCCGTCAATTTCGGTGTGATGGCCCGCCAAATGATCGCTCAAGCGCTGCCTGTCCCAGAGCACCCGATGCCAGTCCACTTCTTGTCGCCATTGATAATGCGTCGCCGGATAATCCGCATGCGCAATCACATGGATGCCAGTATTCGTTTCCACTTCAATTATATAAGGCAACCGTTGGCATTCTCGAAACAAATTCAGCGCCGACGCTTGTTGATTAGCCGAGCAATGCTCAAACCACTCTCCACCGTTCAATTCCCACAATGATAACTGGTGATGTTCAAGCGCATCCATCGCCATTTGTTCATGATTGCCGCGAATGGCAAAAAACCAGGGCTGATGAATAAGCTCAAGGCATTTCAAGCTGTCAGGCCCACGGTCGATCAGGTCGCCGACTGAAATAAGGAGATCCTGATAGGGATTAAATTTCAGCACCCGAAGTTTTGGCATCAGCGTATTAAAGCAACCATGCAGATCACCCATCAGCCATATCTTTCGCCAAGCGCTACCATCGATTCTCTGATACATACTTTTATCCTCTAACATCAGTATAGAGGATGAAACATTCGCCAGAATGCACAAAGGATCGGCTAAACAAAGATTGAACGAATTGAAAATAAAGCCTTACAATCGATTAAGATTAGCCGAAGTGATAGCTAAAATAGATTAAGCGCCATAATGAGGTTAACAGTTTGTCAGATACCCCCCAGCACTCCGAGAATTCATCTGCACCACGTGCACATCTCATTTCCGATCTGGTCAGAGGCAAATTAGCCCCCGCGCCTATCTGGAAAAAGGCCGACTACAGGTTGAAGTTTTTGCTGCGCACCCTGATTTTTTATCGCTCGACTCGCCTGATGCTTGACAGCCTCGGTCAGCGACCTGATTTCATGCAACTTCTGAACGCCCAGGTTACGCTGCCCAGCAAAACGCATCGTCAGTACCTCGCGCGCGGATTGTCATCAACGCAGCGTGCCGATGCAATTGTTGGGCACTATCAGTTCATCGATTCGCTGAAAAGTCCTCAACTGGCCAGCGCATTAACCGCCACTGATCAAACCGCTTTGCTTACCTTCGAAGGTAAAGACGGTGCGCAATTTACACTGTACGCCTCCTGCGCACGCAAGGCTGAGCGCGAAGGAGAAAGCACACTATGGTTCTGCAACGCAGACAACACGGTGCTTGCCAGTACGACATTCAGCATTGCACGTAAAAAAGATGGCTGGGAGCTTATCGTTGGCGGCTTGCAAGGACCGCGTCGTGACGTGTCCCATGACGCTATTAAGCACGCGACTCGCGCCTGCTACGGACTTTTCCCTAAGCGGATCCTGATTGAATTCTTTGGATTGATGGCAATGCAATGCGGCATAACCACGTTATCCGGGGTTAGCGATAATGGGCATGTATTCCGCGCCCTGCGCTATCGGTTCAGCAAAGGCCGTCATTTCCACGCCAGTTATGACGAATTTTGGGCATCCATTGACGGTGTCAAAATAAACGAATTCCGTTGGCAGTTGCCGCTGCAACAGGAGCGCAAATCTATAGAAGATATCGCCAGCAAAAAACGGGCGGAGTACCGCCGTCGTTTCGCGCTGCTGGATGACATGGCGGCACAGTTTAACGCGCTATTCCCTGCTTCTTAAACCATCTGTTCAAGCATCTGCCAGCCGCCAGGCAGATGCTTTCGCGCATTGTCATTGCACGAAACCCTGATGTTTCGCTATCATCAAAACACGCCCCTCATGCCTCGCTTGCGGTATCCTGTTGCTATGAGCAAAACTGAAATTGCCCTGATAATCCTTGTTATCCTACTGCTGGTTATTGGCTTCTGGTTTATCTTGAGCAACCAAATCTGGGTCTTCGTCAGCTATCTCGAAACCCTGCTTTATCCCGATATTGTCACGCCTCAGTAACCCTCTCCCGACGCCTGGCTATTCAAAAATAAACAAGTTGTCATTTGAACCAAACCCTCCAGAGCCATACCATTATTCACGAAACGTATGACAACGAGTGATTCTTCTTGAGCGCTCATTGACGTACGTTTCAGGTCTGACTGACTCCATTCCTGGACGCGCAACTTTCAGACCAAACCTCGCGGTGCTGCATATCCCTGTAAAGCCGCAAAAAGTAAGTCCGAAATATAATATTCATTGCAAGCTTTTCCCCTTTACCCTGCGAAGTGAAGGGGTTTTTTTTATCTTTTTTCTGCCTCTATCCCCTCCCATCATTGCCAATTTGATGGCGCAATATTGCCTCAGAAACGGTAAATTCGCCTGTAAAAAAAATGTTAACGCTGATTTTGTTGTGGTATAAAAGAAACAGGTCAGTCGCGAAAGTGTGGGAAATTTTTGAGATTGGCGCTGCACGTCACTGAGGTGAATTGCAGATAAAAAGAGACCGAATACGATTCCTGTATTCGGTCCAGGGAAATGGCTCTTGGGAGAGAGCCGTGCGCTAAAAGTTGGCATTAATGCAGGCTAAAGTCGCCTTGCCTTTTAAGAATAGATGACCATGCCAGGTTTTCCAGTCCGCGACAAAAGTGGCCAGAAAAAAACCGTGAGCAACGTGTCACAAAAAGCAAAAACCGCAAGCTTTCGTCAGAAAATCTTGCGGTTTTTTATTGTCAGTCAATAGGTTATCGCTTCGCTCAGCAGAGTTTCTCTGCTCGCGCGATAAACGGTGCCAGACTCATCTTTTGACCTGCATTCGCCGGATCGTCGACCTGAATAACGGAGATCGGCTGGGCGTTGGTTTTCCCTTCTTTCACTTCCTGTTCAGCCACTGCATTCAGTGGATACTGCACCAGTGTGCTGGGATTGATGGCATACAGCGCATTGCCCGGACGGCAAGTCAGCATCACTTCTTCACGATTAAATGCCCACTGCGTTTTACCGACTTCAAATCGGCTGACGGTAATTATCTGCGGTGCTGCCAAAGCAGCTCCAGACGTTGCCAATAACAACATTGATAAAACGATTTTTTTCATCATTTAGCCACTTAATTCAAAACGGTTCCCAGGTCGCGAACAGGCTGACTGCCGCGATGACCAGAACCCCTAACATCATTTCTGCCTGAGTAGTACGCAGAAACAGCGTCTGAGTTCGCTGTCGGTCTGTCGCCATCCTCGGCACCAGAACATACCTGTTTACTAACGCGATGACTATCATCAGCGCCACTAACGCACATTTTACTAATAGCAGGCTGCCATATGCAGATCCCGTCAACAATTGCCCCTGAATCAGCCAGGCATTGGCTATGCCACTCAGCACCACGCCCGCCACGGCAAGATGCCCGTAGCGGGAATAGCGCATCATGGTGTTGATGGCCGAAGTGCGCCATTGCCCTTTCGTCAGTCGCAAGCAGTACAAAAATGGCAGTAACCCACCAAACCACGCTCCCGCACATAACAGATGGATCGCGTGATTTATTCGCTGCAACACGCCAGATAAACCTTCTCGCATCGCCGCGTGACCGACGCCCGCCATGAGCAGGAACTGCGCGATACAGAGAATCAGCACCAGCGAAGCCATGCGATGTGGCTTGAGACAGGCGATCGCCAGCGCAACCCACGTCAGAAGGATCTGCCACAGCCAGACGCTACCGAATCGCGTGCCTATTACGGCGAGCCAGACATCAGGCTGTAAAACGTCCTGCCAGCCGTTGCCCATTAGACCGCCCTGCAACATTAGGATCAGCGTGGCTGAGATCGCATTGAGCAACAATGCGGCACGCAACACGGGCAGAAAACGCTGCATCATCAGGCGACGAAGCTGAGGCGTTGCCCACCACGCCCCGTAAAGCGCACAGCCGAACGCCAGCATGACGGCAACGAAATGCAGACAGCGAACCCCGACATACACCCATCCCAGCACGATTATTTCACGCTGAAATGATACTGGCCTTTGGTTTTGTGCCCGTCTACCGACACCACGTGCCAGTCAACGGTGTAATCGCCAGGTTTGAGTGACTGCTCAACCGGGACAATCAGTTGGGTGTTATCTTTTTCATTGAGTTTCACCGCGCCAACAGGCATTTTTGCCTGTTGCGGGCCTGTCAGCGTTACGCCGCTGAATTTCACTTCAATGCCCTCGGAGAAATTCAGCGTCAACGCCTGCGGGGCCGCTGTCACCTGCGCATCCGCAGCAGGGTATTGATGTTTCAAATGTGCGTGAGCAAATGCGGTGGAAGTGGTTAAAACGCAGGTCAGGAAAACACCGGCGCGTAACGCGCGTGAGGCGATTGGATTCATTATCTTCATTCCCTTTTGTTATTTATCTGGACGAAAGAATAACTCTGTATAATGTTTACGTCGAGATTCACCGCCGTTAGTCTTGCTATTTCACGATACTCTTAGTATTTTCAGCCCCGTTAACAGAAGGAGCCCATGATGAACATGAATCTGGCCACCCTCCCCCAAGAGGAGATGGACAAAGTCAACGTCGATTTAGCCGCCGCCAGTGTCGCATTTAAAGAGCGCTACAATATGCCAATCGTGGCTGAAGTGGTGGAACGCGAGCAGCCTGCGCATCTGCGCGACTGGTTTCGCGAACGCTTAATCACGCACCGCCTGACCTCAGTAAATTTATCCCGCCTGCCTTACGAGCCAAAACAGAAGTAAGAATAATTGGTTGTTACACTTCCTTACATTAGCCCTGCTACAATCCTGAGAAGATTCTGATGACTGGCTCAGGGATGCTGAGTCTGGAAAAGTGTAAAGGAAGCCACTATGCCCGCATGGACGATTGCCGCTGCGCAGTACACGGCCCGCAACAGGAGCGTTGCGGAAAATATTGCCCACCATTTGCGTTTTATCGACGCGGCCTCAAAGCAGGCCTGTCAGTTGATTGTGTTCCCGGAAATGTCATTAACCGGCCCGAACGCTTGCGCCCCTCTGCCCCCGCCACCCGATGAAGAACTGCTTCAACCGCTGAGCTTTGCGGCGACGCGTCATGGCATGACCATTGTTGTCGGATTGCCGGTGGAAATGAACGGCAAACGCAGCAAAGGCGTCGCTATTTTTATCCCTGACGCAGGTTCCCCACTTACCCTGCTCCAGGGCCAGGGTACGTGTCTTACCCCACAGGCCCGGCATATCAGCGTATTGGCGCCCGACGCTGAAGGCAGCGAACTCGATCCCTTTGCCTCTCTGCTAGCAACCGGCACCAGCACCTGCGAATTTCAGCAGCAGCAATCCGTACAGCAGCTCCAACGGCTGGCGCATCGATATGCTATCGCGGTGTTGAAGTCCAACTATGCAGACGGCAGCGCGCTGTGGGACGAGAACGGGCAGCTGATCGTCCGTGCCGACAGCGGAGAACTCCTGTTAACCGGGCGCAAATGCGCCAACGGCTGGGAAGGCGACATCATTCCGCTACAAGAAAGTCTCTGTACCATTGACGAAAGCCGCTGCGACGCATAACCTGCCTCTTTTTAGCCGGGAGAGCACCATGTTACGCGTTATCGATACGGAAACTTGCGATTTGCAGGGAGGCGTGGTTGAAATCGCCTCCGTCGACATCGTTGACGGCAAGATAACCAATCCCATGAGTCATCTCGTTCGCCCGGACCGACCTATCAGCCCGCAGGCAATGGCTATCCATCACATTACTGAAGAGATGGTTGCCGACAAACCGTGGATTGAAGACGTGGTGCCGCATTATCAGGGCAGCACCTGGTATGTGGCGCATAACGCCAGCTTTGACCGTCGCGTGTTGCCTGAGATGAACGGTGAGTGGATTTGCACCATGAAACTCGCCCGCCGACTTTGGCCGGGCATTAAATACAGCAATATGGCGTTGTATAAATCCCGCAAACTCAGCGTCGCCACGCCGCCCGGCCTGCATCATCACCGCGCGCTGTATGATTGCTACATAACTGCGGCGCTGTTGGTTGATATTATGGATGTTTCCGGCTGGACCGCCGACCAAATGGCCGACATCACTGGTCGCCCGGCGTTGATGACTACGTTCAATTTCGGTAAATACCGCGGTAAACCGGTGGCAGAAGTTGCCGAGAAAGATCCCGGCTACCTCCGCTGGCTGTTCAATAATCTCAACTCGATGAGTCCGGAACTGCGCTTGACCCTTAAGCACTGGCTCGGTGAGTAGTTATCGCGGCGCCCGGCCCGGCAAGGTGTTCTGGGCCAGCGCAATCAGGAACGTGTATTCCAGCGCCACACCTTCGTAGCTTTTGAATCGCCCTGACTTACCGCCGTGACCGGAATCCATATCGGTGCACAGCAACAGCAAATTATCGTCTGTTTTCAGCTCACGCAGTTTCGCTACCCATTTTGCCGGTTCCCAATATTGCACTTGTGAATCGTGCAAGCCTGTCGTCACCAACAGATGCGGGTACGCTTTTTTCTCCACGTTGTCATACGGGCTGTAGCCTTTCATATAGTGGTAATACTCGGGATCTTGTGGATTGCCCCACTCTTCGAATTCGCCGGTGGTCAACGGAATCGACTCATCGAGCATCGTCGTCAATACATCGACAAATGGCACCTGGGCAATCACGCCGTGGAACAGCTCCGGGTGCAGATTAATAACCGTTCCCATGAGCATCCCGCCCGCGCTACCGCCCATGCCATAACAGAGTGACGGGCTACCGTACCCCTGCGTCAGTAACGCATCGCACACATCGAGATAGTCATTAAAGGTGTTGTTTTTGAGCAGGAATTTGCCGTCCTCATACCACTGCTGACCGAGTTCACCGCCGCCGCGAACATGGGCGATAGCAAAGACGAAACCGCGATCAAGCAAACTCAGGCGACTGCTGCTGAAATCCGCATCCATGCTTGCGCCGTAGGAGCCGTAGCCGTACACCAGCAGCGGGTTATTCCCTTTACGGAAATGCTCACGGTGATAGACCAGTGAAACCGGCACTTCAACACCATCGCGCGCCTTGACCCACATATGCTCGCTACGATAGCGACTGGCATCAAAACCCTTCACTTCTTGCTGTTTGAGCACCGTTCGCTCGCCGGTATCCATATTCAGCTCGAACAGGGTGTCCGGCGTGGTCATCGACGAATAGCCGTAGCGCAGACGCGAAGTGTCAGATTCCGGGTTGTAAGCAAGCCAGGTTACATATGCTGGATCATCAAAAGCGATGCCAATGGACTCCCGCGTTTTACGGTTGATTTGCCGCAAACTCGTCAGGCCATGTTGACGCTCTTCCACCACCAGCCAGTCAGTGAATAACGTAAAGCCTTCCAGCATCACTTCATCACGGGGCGTGATCAGCGTTTCCCAGCGGCTTTCATCGCGAACCGGCGAACGGTACAGCCCGAAATTTTTGCCCTCGCGGTTAGAGCGCAGATAGAAATTATGCTGGAAATGATCAAGGCTATATTCGTGATCTTTACGTCGTGGCAGGAAACACAGCGGCTGCGCATCCGGCAGCTCCGCATCCAGCAGATACACTTCACTGGTCGTGGCGCTGGCGACGTGAATAATCACATAATGTTTTGAGCTGGTTTTGTGCAGTCCCACGTAAAAGGTATCGTCTTGTTCTTCGTACACCAGTTCATCGGCGGTCACTGGCATCCCGACGGTATGGCGCCAGACCTGATAAGGCAGCAACGTCGTGGGATGTTTACGCACGTAATACAGCGTTTGTGAATCGTTACCCCAGACAAACCCTGGCTCAACGTTTTCCAGCGTTTCAGGATACCAGTTATCGTTTTCAAGATTGCGGATACGAAGGCCATACTGGCGACGTGACAGATAATCCTCCGTCAGCGCCATCAGCGTATTATCCGGAGAAATCCCTAAGCCGCCGAGCGTATAAAACTCACTGTGTGCCGCGCGCTGATTGCCATCGAGCAGCAATTCCCAGTCGTTCCATTCGTCTTTCTGCACCGACTGACGCTGATAGATGGCGTATTCACAACCCGGTTCGTAGACCTGCCGATAGCGATAGCCATTTTTGCTGTACGGTGCAGACACTTCGCGCTGCGGGATGCGGTCAACAATCTCTTTCAACACGGTATCTTGCAGGCTGCGCTGCGAGGCCATGACGTCGTGACCGTAGTCATTTTCCTGTTTCAGGTACGCGAGCACGTCCGGCCGCGCGCGATCGTCATCGCGCAGCCAGGCGTAGTTGTCGGTCCGGGTATCGCCATGAAGCGTCATGGCGTGGGGAATTCGTTTTGCTTTTGGTGGCATGTCGTTGTTCTTCTGCAAGTTACCTCCCCTAAGGGTGGCAAATGTACCGAGCGATGCAAGCGAAACATGCCAGATTGTGGTTATAGTGCCTGTTTTTGCGCTTTTAAATCCGCTTCGATGCCATCACGCACCTCCTGCGGGATGTCCAGCGCATCGCCCAATGCATTCAGATAGCTACGCTCCATGAAATGATCGATGTCTATCGCGGCACAGCTCAGGAAATAGAGCTCCAGCGCTTCTTCTTCGTTGTGTACGTCTTTCGCCAGTAGCTGTGGATCAAGCGGTTGGGAAATGGCTTTCTCTACCAGTTGGCGCCCTTGCGCTTCCACGCCCGCTTCCTGCAACTGCTGTTCAATCGCCGCACGCTCTTTATCATCGATATGCCCGTCACTTTTCGCCGCAAACACCAGCGCCAGGATCAGGCGTTCTGTTCGCACGTCTACCGGACTGATTACCTCTCCGTACTGCGGTTCGTTCTGATGCGCGGTACGAATTTTGTCTTTGTACTTGTTCCACAACACGGTGCCCGCCACGGCACCGCCGCCAACCAACAACGCACCTGTACCGTATTTCGTCAACAGCTTGCGCGACGATTTGCTGGAAACCAACAGTCCTGCCAGCCCGCCAAGCGCCCCTGGAACCAATAGCTTGCTGAGTCCTTGCTCACCTGACGACTGAGCAGATGAGGGTGATTGTCCCATTAATGATTGGAGCTGATTTAGCCAGTTTGCCATGTCGACCTCTCTGCACTGTGATAATTGCTCCCATACTAAGCGATCCGCTGTCATGAAATGTCTGATTTAGCTAATGATACGCAAAGTACGATACCTGATACGGCATCGACCCACACAAGACACACGCAAACGTTTTCGTATATACTGCCGTCACTTTTTTTACTGTGGAATTTCGTTATGACTGTACTAGGCACAGCGCTGCGTCCGGCGGCAACTCGCGTGATGTTATTGGGCTCTGGCGAGCTGGGTAAAGAAGTGGCTATCGAGTGCCAGCGCCTCGGCATTGAAGTGATTGCCGTAGACCGCTATGCAGACGCTCCGGCGATGCATGTTGCTCATCGCAGCCACGTGATGAATATGCTGGACGGTCAGGCGCTGAAATTGCTGGTCGAACAGGAAAAACCCGACTTTATCGTGCCGGAAATTGAAGCTATCGCCACCGATATGCTGATTGAATTAGAGCGAGCCGGGCAGCACGTGGTGCCTTGCGCTCGCGCGACAAAGCTCACTATGAACCGTGAAGGCATTCGTCGCCTGGCCGCAGAAGAACTTACCCTGCCCACCTCGACCTACCGCTTTGCCGACAGCGAACCAAACTTCCGTCATGCGGTGGCTGAAATCGGCTTCCCGTGCATCGTAAAACCGGTGATGAGTTCCTCCGGCAAAGGCCAGAGTGTTATCCGCAACGAAGAGCAACTCGCCGCCGCGTGGCAATACGCGCAACAAGGCGGTCGCGCAGGCGCTGGGCGGGTGATTGTTGAAGGCGTGGTGAACTTTGATTTTGAAATTACCCTGCTGACGGTCAGCGCCGTTGACGGCGTGCATTTCTGCGCGCCGGTCGGACATCGTCAGGAAGACGGTGATTATCGTGAATCGTGGCAGCCGCAGCAGATGAGCCAGCTCGCGCTTGAACGTGCGGAAGAGATCGCGCGCAAAGTGGTACTCGCGCTCGGCGGTTACGGCCTTTTCGGCGTGGAGCTGTTTATCTGTGGTGACGAGGTGGTGTTCAGCGAAGTATCGCCGCGTCCACACGATACTGGCATGGTCACGCTTATCTCCCAGGATCTCTCTGAATTCGCGCTGCACGTTCGCGCTTTTCTCGGTCTGCCCATTGGCGCGATTCGCCAGTACGGTCCTTCTGCTTCGGCGGTGATCCTCCCGCAGTTAACCAGTAATAACGTTAGCTTTAGCAATGTAGAAAGCGCGGTGGGTGCAGGTGTACAACTTCGCTTGTTTGGTAAGCCGGATATCGACGGCACGCGTCGTTTGGGTGTGGCGCTAGCCATTGCAGATGATGTCGATACAGCGGTGGAACGAGCCAAAGCGGCGGCGCTGTCTGTCATTGTAAAGGGATAAAAAAACCCGGTAGCGTTAGCGCTTACCGGGCCTTATCGCTACTGCCGAAAATTTACTTCGCGCCTTCTACCGCTTCGCGAGCAATTTTGGTAATGCGGTCGTAGTCACCTGACTCCAGCGCATCCGCCGGCACCAGCCAGGAACCCCCGATACACAACACGCTTTTCAGCGCCAGGTAATCGCGGTAGTTGGCCGGAGAGATGCCGCCAGTCGGGCAGAAACGGATATGTGCGAACGGACCCGCAATCGCCTGCAACGCTTTGGTGCCGCCGTTAGCTTCTGCCGGGAAAAATTTGAATTCTTTCAGACCGTAGTCCATGCCCAGCATCAGTTCAGAAACGGTACTGATACCAGGGATCAGTGGAATGGAGCCTTCGGTTGCCGCTTTCAGCAGCGGCTCGGTCAGACCCGGGCTAATAGCAAACTGCGCGCCTGCTTCGGTCACTTCTTTCAGCTGCTGCACGTTGGTCACGGTACCGGCACCGACAATCGCATCCGGCACTTCTTTGGCGATAGCGCGGATCGCGTCCATCGCGCAAGCGGTACGCAAGGTCACTTCCAGCACGCGTACGCCACCGGCAACCAGCGCTTTCGCCATTGGCACCGCGTGTTCCAGTTTATTAACCACGATAACCGGGACAACCGGGCCGTTGGTCAGGATAGCTTCTGCACTTGTTTTCCAGTTTTTCATCAGAGTTTTTCTCTTCGCCAGAATGATAAATCTTGTCGTATTAAAAAGTGATGCAGGTCGCGCCCTGCTCTGCACCGGAGAGATTCTCACGCAGTGCGCTGAACAGTTCGCGCCCGGTCCCTACCCGTGATGCGCTCAGGTCTGGTAAATGCGGTTTGCGCGCGGCAAGCTCAGCTTCGTCTACCAGCAAAGTTAATTCGCCAGTTTGCCCGTTGACGCGGATCATATCGCCATCATGGACTTTTGCCAGCAGTCCGCCGTCATAAGCTTCTGGTGTGACGTGGATGGCTGATGGCACTTTACCAGATGCGCCTGAGAGTCGCCCATCGGTGACTAATGCAATTTTGAAACAACGGTCCAATAATACACCTAATGGCGGCATAAGTTTATGCAATTCTGGCATCCCGTTCGCTTTTGGTCCTTGCAAACGGACGACGACCACGCAATCTTTGTCCAGCAGGCCCGCTTCAAAGGCAGGTAACACGTCATGCTGGCTCTCAAACACCACCGCTGGCGCTTCGATAATCTGGTTTTCAACCGGCACGGCGGAGGTTTTCATCACCGCACGCCCCAGGTTGCCGCTCAGTACTTTGGTCCCGCCGTGATGGGAGAACGGTTTTTCGATCGTCGCGATAACGGCTTCATCCAGCGATCCCTGCGCGCCTTCGCGCCAGTCCAGTTCACCTTCGTTCAACCATGGCTCCATGGTGTAACGTGACAGGCCATGCCCCGCAACCGTTTCAACATCTTCATGCAGCAGGCCACCTTTCAGCAGTTCACGCATCAGCACCGGTACGCCACCCGCCGCCTGGAAGTGGTTGATATCGGCTGGGCCGTTCGGGTACAGGCGTGCCATCAGCGGCACGATATCAGACAGATCGGAGAAATCATCCCAGTTGATAATGATGCCTGCCGCGCGTGCCATTGCCACCAAATGCATGGTGTGGTTGGTCGAGCCGCCGGTTGCCAGCAGCGCCACAATGCCATTGACCACCACTTTTTCGTCAAACATTTTGCCCAGTGGCATCCACTCGTTACCGTTGCCGGTCATGCGGGTAACCTGACGCGCAGCAGCTGCGGTCAGCATTTCGCGCATTGGCGCATCCGGATGAATAAACGAGGAGCCAGGCAACTGCATGCCCATGAACTCGATAACCATCTGATTGGTGTTGGCTGTGCCGTAAAACGTGCAGGTGCCCGGCGCGTGATAAGACGCGGCTTCTGACTCCAGCAACGCCATACGATCGACTTTACCTTCTGCGTAAAGCTGACGGATGCGCACTTTTTCTTTGTTCGGCAGGCCGCTCGACATCGGGCCTGACGGAATGAAAATGGACGGCAGATGACCAAACGACAGCGCTGCCATCACCAGGCCCGGGACGATTTTATCGCACACGCCGAGGTACAGCGCGCCATCAAACATATTGTGTGAAAGTCCTACCGCCGCAGACATCGCGATCACTTCACGGCTCAGCAGCGAAAGTTCCATCCCGTCCTGACCCTGAGTCACCCCGTCGCACATTGCGGGCACGCCGCCCGCCACTTGCGCCACCGCGTTTACGCCGTGCAGCGCTTTACGGATAACGTCCGGGTAGAATTCGTACGGCTGGTGCGCAGAAAGCATGTCGTTGTAGGAGGTGATAATGGCGATGTTGTTACGCAGCATGCTTTTCAGCGAAGCTTTGTCCTCTGGCTGACAGGCTGCAAAGCCGTGTGCCAGGTTGCCGCAGGCCAGACGAGAGCGCTGAACGGTATCAGACTTTGCCTGGTTAATCCGCGCGAGGTAGGCGCTTCGGGTCTCTTTTGAGCGTTCAATAATACGATTTGTTACGCGTAACAGTGCGGGATTCATAAAAGCTCCTCAAACTCTGAGTGTCTGGGCTTTGGCATTAACACGAACTTCAGGCGTTATTAACAATGTTGAAACGCGCTTGTGCTGTAGCTCAGGGGCAAATTCATCTACCGTAAGTGTAATAAAAAAAGCCCCGGGGGTGAACCTCCCGGGGCTTAAAAGTGCAAATATTATGCGTGATGCTGTGTCAGATCATGTTACCGGTAAAATACCCTGATCGGAGTAGCCTCTCTTTTTACTCAAACTCGTTCCACGAACGGCCATCGCGAGTAATCATCGCGACAGAAGAGACCGGCCCCCATGTGCCCGCCTGATACGGTTTCGGCGCATCTTGATCAGCAGCCCAGGCTTCGGTAATGGAGTCGACCCATTTCCACGCCTCTTCCACTTCGTCACGGCGCACGAACAACGCCTGAATGCCACGCATGGTTTCCAGCAGCAGGCGCTCGTAAGCGTCGGCCAAATGCGTTTCATTGAAGGTCTCTGAATAGCTCAGGTCAAGTTTGGTGGTTTGCAGATTGTGCTTGTGATCCAGTCCTGGGACTTTATTGAGGATCTGGATATCCACACCTTCATCCGGTTGCAGGCGGATAGTGAGTTTGTTCTGCGGCAGTTCCTGCCAGGATTCTTTGAACAAGTTCAGTTCAGGCGTTTTGAAATAGACCACGACTTCGGAACATTTAGTCGGTAGACGTTTACCGGTACGCAGGTAAAACGGCACACCAGCCCAACGCCAGTCGTCGATATCCACACGGATAGCCACGAAAGTTTCGGTGTTGCTGCTCTTGTTCGCGCCCTCTTCTTCGAGGTAACCCGGCACTTTTTTACCCTGCGCAAAACCGGCGGTGTACTGACCACGGACGGTTTTATCACGCACGTTGGAACGGTCAATACGGCGCAGCGATTTCAGTACTTTTACTTTCGCATCACGAATGCTGTCGGCGCTCAAATCGGACGGCGGCGACATCGCAATCATACAAAGAATTTGCAGCAGGTGGTTCTGGATCATGTCGCGCATCTGCCCGGCCTGATCGAAGTAACCCCAACGGCCTTCAATACCCACTTCTTCGGCCACGGTGATTTCCACATGATCGATAGTGCGGGAATCCCAGTTATTGACGAACAGGGAGTTGGCAAAACGCAGCGCCAGCAGGTTGAGCACGGTCTCTTTACCGAGATAGTGGTCAATACGGTAGACCTGGCACTCTTCGAAATATTCACCGACCTGGTCGTTGATTTCGCGCGAAGTAGCAAGCGACGTGCCCAGCGGTTTTTCCATGACGACGCGAGCAGGCTTCGCATTCAGTTTGGCTTCGCCAAGACCTTTGCAGATGGCACCAAAGGTGCTTGGCGGCATCGCGAAATAGTTGATCGTCGTACGTGCTTTCTGGTCGAGCATCTTGCCGAGACGAGTAAAGGATTTGGTGTCATTGACATCCAGATTGCAGAAGTCCAGGCGCCCGCTCAGGGTGTCCCACAGACTTTCATCAATCTTTTCCTTCATGAAAGTTTCCAGCGCCTCGCGCACCACTTTGGTGTATGCATCTTTATCCCAATCGGCACGTCCTACCCCAAGGATACGCGTCTCCGGATGGATCTGGCCCGCTTTCTCCAGTTGATACAGGGAAGGCAGCAATTTACGGCGCGCCAGGTCACCCTTCGCGCCGAAAATGACCAGATCACATGCCTGGGCTGTTTGCGTTACCGCCATGTCATTCTCCTCAGTTGGATTGCCTGGTGCTTCTGCCAGGCGCTATTTGTAATTTTCTTACGTTGCACTGTACTGTGTTTACGTGAATGTCGAAACCCTGAACCCGCCGCCAATGCCAGATAAAGGCATTTCTGGAATAAAAACCCTCCACTGCGTAGGGCAACAGCTTAATTTTGTTCGTCATTTCGCCAGTTATGTCCTGGCAAAAGTCGACTGTGATCATGTAATGAAAAAAAACAACGTAAATTGCCCTCTTTCCTCTGCATTGCAGAATTCACAGGGGTATATTCTCACTAAATTGCCTGGCGATTTCACCCATTAATGGAATCGCTTTCACCGATGAGCGCCTGTTAACCATGAACATGCTGGAAAAAATCCAGTCCCATCTGGAAAACCTTAGCAAATCCGAGCGAAAAGTGGCGGAAGTGATCCTCACCTCCCCTTCCCAAGCGATTCACTCCAGCATTGCCACGCTGGCATTAGAGGCAACGGTCAGCGAACCGACAGTGAACCGTTTTTGCCGAAGCATGGACACCAAAGGCTTTCCTGATTTTAAGCTGCAACTGGCGCAAAGTCTCGCGAACGGCACGCCCTATGTGAATCGCAATGTCGATGAAGACGACAGCGTGGAAGCGTATACCGGCAAAATTTTTGAATCCGCGATGGCAAGCCTCGATCATGTTCGTCACTCTCTGGATATGTCCGCCGTCAACCGCGCGGTTGACCTGTTAACGCAGGCAAAAAAAATCGCCTTCTTCGGCTTAGGGTCGTCTGCCGCCGTGGCGCACGACGCGATGAACAAGTTTTTCCGTTTCAACGTGCCAGTGGTGTATTCCGATGACATCGTTTTGCAACGTATGAGCTGTATGAACTGCAGCGATGATGACGTTGTTGTACTCATTTCTCACACCGGGCGCACGAAAAGTTTGGTTGAGTTGGCACAACTCGCCCGTGAAAACGATGCCATGGTCATTGCGATTACGTCAGCAGGGACACCGCTGGCACGTGAAGCATCGTTAGCCATTACGCTCGATGTTCCGGAAGATACTGACATTTACATGCCGATGGTTTCCCGGCTGGCCCAACTGACGGTTATCGACGTACTCGCCACCGGCTTTACCCTGCGCCGTGGGGCAAAATTCCGGGATAACTTGAAGCGGGTCAAAGAAGCGTTGAAGGAATCGCGGTTTGATAAGGAACTGCAGATTAGCAGTGATAACCATTAAAAGTTTATAACAAGCTTGTAACTTATTTGTACATTCGGTTAAGTTCCAGCATTAGACTTCGCACAGGTGGAACGCCCGAATGCCTGTTCACGCAACACCAAAATTGTTTCAGCAACGGAGTATTACATGTCCAGAAGGCTTCGCAGAACCAAAATCGTGACCACGTTAGGCCCGGCTACCGACCGCGATAATAACCTTGAAAAGGTGATTGCAGCGGGTGCGAACGTTGTCCGCATGAACTTCTCCCACGGCAGCGCCGAAGACCATAAAATCCGCGCTGATAAAGTCCGCGAAATCGCGGCTAAATTAGGTCGCCACGTCGCTATCCTCGGCGATCTGCAAGGGCCAAAAATCCGTGTTTCGACCTTCAAAGAAGGTAAAGTATTCCTTAATATCGGCGACAAATTCCTGCTGGATGCCAACCTTGGTAAAGGCGAAGGCGACAAAGAGAAAGTCGGTATCGACTACAAAGGCCTGCCGGCTGACGTCGTGCCTGGCGACATCCTGCTGCTCGACGATGGTCGCGTGCAGCTGAAAGTGTTGGAAGTTCAGGGCCTGAAAGTGTTCACCGAGGTGACCGTCGGTGGCCCGCTGTCCAACAACAAAGGCATTAACAAACTCGGCGGCGGCCTTTCTGCCGAAGCGCTGACTGAAAAAGATAAAGCAGACATCCTGACCGCCGCGCTGATTGGCGTGGACTATCTGGCCGTCTCCTTCCCACGCTGTGGTGAAGATCTGAACTATGCCCGCCGTCTGGCGCGCGAGGCAGGCTGTGACGCGAAAATCGTAGCGAAAGTTGAACGTGCAGAAGCCGTCTGCAGCCAGGACGCGATGGACGACATCATTCTCGCCTCTGACGTTGTCATGGTTGCCCGTGGCGACCTCGGTGTGGAAATCGGCGACCCGGAACTGGTCGGCATTCAGAAAGCGTTGATCCGTCGTGCCCGTCAGTTGAACCGCTCAGTGATCACTGCAACGCAAATGATGGAATCGATGATCACCAACCCAATGCCAACCCGTGCCGAAGTCATGGACGTGGCAAACGCCGTGCTGGATGGCACCGATGCGGTGATGCTATCAGCGGAAACCGCTGCGGGTCAGTACCCGTCTGAAACCGTGGCGGCCATGGCGCGCGTGTGCCTGGGTGCAGAAAAAATTCCTAGCATCAACGTCTCTAAGCACCGTCTCGACATCCAGTTTGATAACGTGGAAGAAGCCATTGCCATGTCGGCGATGTACGCGGCAAACCACCTGAAAGGCGTGTCGGCGATCATCACCATGACCGAATCCGGGCGTACCGCACTGATGACGTCTCGCATCAGCTCCGGTCTGCCGATTTTTGCGCTCTCCCGTCATGAACGTACCCTGAACCTGACCTCTCTGTATCGTGGCGTAACGCCGGTTCACTTCGACAGCGCGACCGACGGCGTAGCCGCCGCCAGCGATGCCGTGAATCTGCTGCGTGACAAAGGCTATCTGGTCTCTGGCGATCTGGTTATCGTCACTCAGGGCGACGTGATGAGTACCGTGGGCACCACGAACACCACGCGTATTCTGACCGTAGAGTAATGTCACTCTTACCATAAACTGCCGGGCTTTCCCGGCAGTTTCATTTTCCCGCGGTACCTGCCCTTCAACCTCAGCTCAATGCCCCTGGCTTAAAGATTGTTTATTAGCACGACGCTCAGACTCATTTTCCAGGAAACAAGTCCTTGCGCTTGTACGGCTCAATATCCCCGGGCTTACGCGTTTTTAGCAACTTGAGGATCCAGGTGTACTGTTCCGTATGCGGGGTGACGAACACTTCCACTTCTTCGTTCATACGCCGAGCAATGGTGTTGTCATCCGCTGTTATCAGGTCATCCATTGGGGGACGGATCTCAACGGTCAGACGGTGTGTTTTGCCATCATAAACGGGGAAAAGCGGTACGACTCGCGCGCGACAGACCTTCATCAAACGGCCAATCGCCGGCAGTGTCGCTTTATAGGTCGCGAAGAAATCAACGAATTCGCTGTGTTCTTCACCGTGATCCTGATCGGGCAGATAGTAGCCCCAATACCCTTCACGGACAGATTTGATAAACGGCTTAATCCCGTCGTTGCGCGCGTGCATACGCCCACCAAAACGACGGCGGACGGTGTTCCAAATGTAGTCAAAGACCGGGTTGCCCTGATTGTGGAACATCGCCGCCATCTTCTGCCCTTTCGAGGCCATCAGCATTGCCGGAATATCCACCCCCCAACCATGCGGCACGAGGAAAATCACCTTCTCATCGTTACGCTGCAACTCTTCGATGATTTCGATCCCCTGCCAATCAACGCGCGGCAGAACTTTCTTGGGATCACGCAAGCCAAGCTCAGCCATCATCACCATTGCCTGTGGCGCGGTGGCGTACATTTCATCAATGATCGCTTCACGTTCGGCTTCGCTTTTTTCCGGGAAGCAGTAAAGCAGATTGATTTGCGCACGACGGCGGGAGCTTTTTGCCAGCCGTCCCACTTTTTTCCCTAACGCGCCAAGGATCGGATCGCGAAACGATGCTGGTGTCAGCGCGATACCGGCGAAAGCCAGCACGCCCAGCCATGAGCCCCAATAACGCGGGTGTAAAAAGGATTTTTCGAACTGAGGAATAAACTCAATGTTATTTTTTTTCGTGTCCATGCCTGTTCCAGAGTCGTGCCAGAAAATGATTAAGATGCTGATAGTTTAGCGACGAGCCCGGCTTCGCACAAAAGAAAAAGCCGACGCCAGGTCAGGCATCGGCTTTAAGAGAACGGTTTTTAGTCAATTTGCAGCTGTGGAGCAACCTCTTTGACCTGCGCCAGGAAATCACGACGATCGGAGCCTGACAATCCTTCGGTTCGCGGCAGTTTTGCGGTTAACGGGTTTACCGCCTGCTGGTTGATCCACACTTCATAATGCAGATGCGGGCCAGTCGAACGACCCGTATTGCCTGAAAGCGCAATACGATCGCCACGCTTCACTTTCTGTCCTGGTTTCACCAGCAGCTTACGCAAGTGCATGTAACGCGTGGTGTAAGTCCGGCCGTGACGCAATGCGACATAATAACCCGCCGCACCGCTACGTTTCGCGACGACCACTTCACCATCACCGACAGCCAGCACTGGCGTGCCCTGTGGCATGGCGAAATCGACGCCTTTATGCGGTGCAACGCGCCCGGTGACGGGATTCAGACGACGCGGATTGAAGTTTGATGATACGCGGAACTGACGTGAGGTCGGGAAGCGCATGAAGCCTTTTGCCAGCCCAGTACCACTCTTATCATAAAACTTGCCATCTTCGGCGCGGATAGCGTAGTAATCTTTGCCGCTTGAACGCAAACGCACGCCCTGTAACTGGCTTTGTTCACGCTTGCCGTCCAGAATTTCACGCGACATCAAGACGGAGAACTCATCGCCTTTTTTCAGTTTACGGAAGTCCATTTGCCACTGCATGGCTTTGATGACCGCACTGACTTCGGTGCTGGTTAAACCGGCGTTACGCGCACTGGAGACGAAACTGCCACCCACGGTGCCTTTCACCACGCTGTTGACCCAATCACCCTGCTGCGTTTCGCTGCTCATTTTGAAACCGTTTGCAGCCTTGTCATAGGTGCGGGTTTCGCGGCGAGACACTTCCCACGTCATACGCTGCAAATCACCGTCGTCGGTGAGCGTCCATGAGAGCTGTTGACCGATTTTTAGATTCCGCAGGTCTTTATCCGACGCGGCCAGTTGGCTGATATTTCCCATATCGATGCCGTACTGATTAAGAATGCTGCTGAGCGTATCGCCCGTAGACACGACGTATTCATGTACCCCAGCGTCGCTGTCCGCTTTGTCGTCCAGCTCATCCTGCGGAATGGCTTCATCTTCCTGTGGGGCCTGATCGATAGGCTCACTGGCTTCGGGCAACAAAGAATGGATTTCACTCTTTTCGAGTTCGATGGTTCTGACGATAGGAGCTGAATGGGGATGGTACACATACGGTCGCCATACGGCGACCGCTAAGGTGAGAACGGTCAATGACCCCAACATAACGCGATGGGGCCGCGGCAAATTATTAAATGCCAGGGCGACAGAGCGGGCTATCTGCTGCACGTATTCACTTCCTCGTTAATCTCCTTTCAGGCAGCTCGAATACTGGTTCGCCAGTTGGGTCAGAAAAGTCGGATAACTCGCTTTGCCCAACGGAATGTTGGCGCCAAGCGGATCCAGAGTCCCCATTCGAACGGTGGTTCCGCGAGATACCGCTTCCACCACTGCCGGCCTGAATTGTGGCTCAGCAAAAACGCAGGTCGCTTTTTGCTCAACCAACTGTGTTCTTATTTCATGTAAACGCTGCGCACCGGGTTGGATTTCAGGGTTGACGGTAAAATGCCCCAGCGAGGTCATTCCGTAGTGTTTTTCGTAGTAGCCGTAGGCGTCATGAAAAACGAAATACCCTTTTCCTTTCAACGGTGCCAGCTCGTTACCCACCTGTTTATCGGTCACGGCTAATTGAGCCTCGAAATCCTTCAGGTTGGCGTCTAGTTTGGTTCGACTTTGCGGCATAAGTTCCACTAATTTATCGTGGATTGCAACCGCCGACAGGCGCGCTATCTCAGGCGACAGCCAGAGATGCATGTTGTACTCGCCATGATGGTTCCCTTCATCACCTTTTTCAGCCGTACCATGGTCATGATCGTGGTCGTGGTCATCGTCGTCTGCGCCTTTCATGAGCAACGGTTTCACGCCCGGCAGCGTTGAAATCGTCACCTTTTTAGCTTCAGGAAACGCGGTGGCTGTCTTGTCCATAAATGCTTCCATCTCAGGGCCAATCCATACCACTAAGTCGGCGTTTTGTAAGCGTTTTGCATCACTTGGACGCAAGGAATAATCGTGCTCAGAGGCCCCATCAGGTAACAGAACCTGCGTCGGTGTTACACCGTCTGCAATGGCTGCAGCAATGAATCCGAGGGGTTTTAAGGAGGCAACAACGGCGGCGTTAGTTTGCGTCGCAACAGAACCCCAAAGCGTGGTGGATAATGCTGCGAAAAGAAGCGTCTTTTTATGTAACATAATGCGTCTTATCATCGTAATAATTAAAAGAAGTGTGATATTATAACATTCACTAACTTGTGCAACCTCAAATTGTAATGACAAATCTCGTAACGCTCGAAAATGTCTCGGTCTCTTTCGGTCAGCGCCGTGTCCTGTCCGATGTATCGCTGGCGCTAAAGCCTGGCAAAATTCTTACGCTTCTTGGGCCAAATGGCGCAGGAAAGTCGACGCTTGTCCGCGTGGTTCTCGGACTGGTAGCACCGGATTCCGGTGTCATCAAGCGAGAGGGTAAACTGCGGATTGGCTACGTCCCGCAAAAATTACACCTCGATGCCACCCTGCCCTTAACCGTCAGTCGTTTTTTACGGCTGCGTCCCGGCACGCGTAAAGACGACATTCTCCCGGCACTGAAACGTGTGCAGGCAGGTCATCTGATGGAAGCGCCAATGCAAAAATTGTCCGGTGGCGAAACGCAGCGCGTCCTGCTGGCCCGTGCGTTGCTGAATCAACCGCAGTTGCTGGTGCTGGATGAGCCCACTCAGGGTGTCGATGTCAATGGTCAGGTCGCGTTGTATGATCTTATCGACCAGCTGCGCAGCGAGCTTGATTGCGCGGTGCTGATGGTTTCCCACGATCTGCATCTGGTGATGGCCAAAACCGACGAAGTGCTGTGTCTGAACCATCACATCTGCTGTTCTGGTGCGCCGGAAGTGGTGTCGATGCACCCGGAGTTTATTTCGATGTTTGGCCCTGGTGCCGCACAGCAACTGGGCATTTATCGCCACCAGCACAATCACCGTCACGATTTACAAGGACGCATTGTTCTGCGCCGAGGGAACGACCGCACATGATTGAATTACTGTTACCCGGCTGGCTTGCCGGTGTGATGCTCGCCTGTGCCGCAGGTCCACTTGGCTCGTTTGTGGTCTGGCGTCGGATGTCCTATTTTGGCGATACCCTCGCGCATGCTTCTTTACTCGGTGTGGCGTTTGGGCTGTTGCTGAACATCAATCCTTTCTATGCCGTTATTGCTATCACCCTGTTGCTGGCCGCCGGGCTGGTCTGGCTTGAGCGCCGCCCCCATCTTGCGATCGATACGCTGTTGGGGATTATGGCGCACAGTGCGTTATCGCTAGGCTTGGTGGTCGTCAGCCTGATGTCTAACGTTCGCGTGGATTTGATGGCCTATCTGTTTGGCGATCTGCTGGCGGTGACACCGCAGGATTTAATCGCTATTGGACTCGGCGTTATTGTTGTCGTAGCTATCCTGCTGTGGCAGTGGCGCAATTTGTTGTCGATGACGATCAGCCCGGACTTGGCCTTCGTTGACGGCGTGAAACTGCAACGCGTCAAACTGCTGCTAATGCTGGTCACCGCATTAACCATTGGTGTCGCCATGAAATTTGTCGGCGCGTTAATCATTACGTCGCTGCTGATTATTCCCGCCGCCACCGCGCGTCGCTTTGCGAAAACGCCAGAACAGATGGCCGGGATTGCCGTTGGCATCGGTATGATTGCTGTCACCGGCGGCCTGACGTTCTCCGCGTTTTACGACACGCCCGCCGGACCGTCAGTGGTGCTCTGCGCCGCAGTGCTGTTTATTTTCAGCATGATGAAAAAAACCAAAATTTAATCATGACGTTACCCCGTTCACATCGGCTGAAAGGGGTAACGACATCCCCGCACTGAATTACTCCCGCAGCGTAAAACCTAACTCCCTGGATATCGCTTCTGCCGTTTCACGCAACGGTTTGAGCAAATTCTTCTCCCCCACCTGTTTGAGTCGCGACGTCGAAAGCGAAATGGAAATGGCGTACGGCACTCGCCCGTGAATATCAAACACCGGCACAGCAATACAGGAAACGCCCAACTCATTTTCTTCGCGATCCATCGCCATATTGCGCTCACGGATCTGCGCCAGCTCGTCGAACATCGCCGGTAATCCGGTGAGGGTGTTGCGGGTCAGCGGTTGAATCTCAGCCTGATGACTTTCCCAATACGCGTTGACGTAATCTGCATGGCCAAACGCCATATAGATTTTGCCCATCGCCGAGCAGTACAGCGGCATGTGCTGCCCAATATACGCCCGCGTGCGCAACATTCCCGTCGTCGGCTCCAGCTTATAGATAAGGATCGCGTGGTCATCCTCTCGGCTGGAAAAGTTGACGGTTTCGCCCGTCGTCAGATTCAGCGTTTCCAGATGCGGCGCAGCCACGTGAATGATGTTGAGCGATGACAGCGCCTTCTGCCCTACCGCAATAAATTTGGTGGTCAACCGATAGCTCCCGGCCGCAGGCGCGGGTGTCACATAACCGCAGGCCTGCAAGCCCTGCAGCAAACGGTGCACGGTGCTTTTATTCAGCCCCGACTGCTCAGAAAGGTGCTGCAACGGACAACCGTTGGGGTAATTACTCAGAATTTCTATCAGCAGCAACCCGCGAAACAGGCTCTGGCTACCGGCAGGTTTTTCTTTTTCCTGGCTCACATCACTCTTTTGCTGGCTCATCACGGGCGCTCCTTTTTTTCGCGATCTGATGGTAGCGCAAAGTGTGCCTCAGTTCACGATCTCGACAACAAAAACATAACCAATTGATTTTAAATAATTTCAAAAGCAGTGGCTGTCATTGCTTTGTCAAAAAACGATCTATATATTTGAAATCAGATTTCACAATATGAAATTAAGAGAGAAAAATAACACCAGTTAACCGATCAACCACATCCCAGGAGAACCGGATGAAAGTGACTTTTGAACAGTTAAAAGCGGCGTTTGAGCGCATCTTGCTGGCCCGCAACCTTAAGCCAGAAACCGCCGCAGCCTGCGCCGACATGTTTGCCCGCACCACCGAGTCCGGCGTGTACTCGCACGGCATCAACCGCTTTCCACGATTCATTCAGCAGCTTGATAACGGCGATATCGTTCCCGATGCCGAACCGGTGCCAGTGATCCGCCTGGGCGCGATTGAACAATGGGATGCAGGCCGGGCCATTGGCAATCTCACCGCGAAGAAGATGATGGATCGTGCCATTTCACTGGCCTCTGACCACGGTATTGGTCTGGTGGCACTGCGCAATGCAAACCACTGGATGCGCGGCGGCAGCTACGGCTGGCAGGCAGCCGAACAAGGCTACGTCGGGATCTGCTGGACCAACTCCATTGCAGTCATGCCGCCGTGGGGCGCAAAAGAATGCCGTATCGGCACCAACCCGTTGATCGTGGCGATCCCCGGAAATCCCATCACTATGGTGGATATGTCGATGTCGATGTTCTCCTACGGCATGCTCGAAGTGAACCGCCTGGCCGGGCGTGAACTCCCCGTTGACGGCGGCTTTGACGACGACGGCAACCTGACAAAAGACCCGGCGATTGTTGAGAAAAACCGTCGCATCCTGCCGATGGGATACTGGAAAGGCTCCGGGCTGTCAGTGGTGCTGGATATGATTGCGACACTGTTGTCGAACGGTGCCTCAGTGGCAGAAGTGACCGAAGACAACAGCGATGAATACGGCGTGTCGCAGATATTTATCGCCATCGAAGTCGACCGGTTGATCGACGCCCCGACGCGTGACGCCAAACTGCAACGCATTATGGATTTCATCACCACCGCTGAACGCAATGATGAAGATGTCGCCATTCGCCTGCCCGGCCACGAATTCACCCAAATGCAGGCCAATAACCGTCGCGATGGCATCACCGTCGATGACAGCGTCTGGGCAAAAATTCAGTCACTTTGAGGGCAGCCACAATGATTTTTGGACATATCGCGCAACCGCATCCCTGGCCACTGCCTGTGGCCATTGAGAAGGCGCTTGCGTTTCTGCGCACTACCGATTTCAGCCAGCTTGCGCAAGGCGTGGTGGAAATCGACGGCCAAAACATTTACGCCCAGATTATTGACATGCACACCCGCCCACAGGCAGAAAATCGCCCCGAAGTGCACCGCCGATACCTCGACATTCAATATCTGGCCTGGGGTGAGGAGTACATCGGTGTTGCCATCGACCGTGGTAATAATCAGATAAGCGAATCATTGTTAGCCGAGCGGGATATTATTTTCTATCAGCACATGGAGAATGAATCGCAAATAGAAATGACACCGGGAAGTTATGCAATATTTTCCCCACACGATGTTCATCGCCCGGGGTGTAATAAAATAAAGGAAACGGCCATTCGCAAAGTGGTGGTTAAAGTTGCCCTCAGCGCGCTGAATTAATTTTATTCCATGTCATAATATAAAGGAACTCGTTATGAACAACATCGATTATATTATCGGGGCCTACCCCTGCGCCCCTTCATTCCACCAGCAGGATAAAGAGTGCGAGACGCAATTCTGGCAGCAACTGGCCGATACGCCGCATATTCGGGGTATCGAACAGCCTTGTCTTGAGTCTCTACACCCCTACGGCGATGAATGGCTTCTGCGTCATACGCCCGGCGAGTGGAGAATTGTCGTCACGGCGGTGATGGAAACCATGCGCCAGCGTGCCGGAAATGGTGGGTTTGGTCTGGCTTCTGCCGACGAACCGCAGCGTCAAGCCTGTGTGGCGTATTACCGCCGGCTACAGCAAAAAATCAACGCTATCAATACGCACCAGCCGGGCAAAATTATCGCCCTCGAAATGCAGTCTGCACCGCAAGCGGGTAATGCCAGCATAGCCCAAGCGACGGACGCCTTCGCCCGTTCAGTCCACGAAATCGCCCGTTGGGAGTGGTCCTGCGCATTAGTGCTGGAACACTGTGACGCAATGGACAAACCGCAACCCCGCAAAGGCTTTTTGCCATTAGCCGCCGAGCTGGAGATCCTCGCGAACGATGACATTAGCCTGTGCATCAACTGGGCGCGTTCTGCAATCGAAGAACGCAGCGCCGAAGCCCCACTGACCCATGCACGAATGGTCGCAGCCGCAGGAAAACTGGGGGCGCTCATGTTCTCGGGCACAACGCTTTCGGCTGACTACGGCGAATGGCAGGATTTACACGCGCCGTTTGCGCCTTTCTGTGCGCAAAGCCTGATGACGTCCACACACGCCAGCGCACTTTTTCAGGTCGCTCACGATCATTCACTGTTATTCAGCGGCATTAAACTGCTGGAAATAAATAATGCTGCCAGTGTGGAGCACCGCGTGGAAATAGTACGCAACGGAATACAAAGTCTGAAATTATCACAACAATAAAAATAATAAACCCTAACATCGACTCTCTTTAGCGAGAATACCATTATGACAACTTACCGAGTCTCTACTCCGACGGATATTCCGCAGCAGCGTTGGCTGCGTATCATTCCGCCGATCCTTATTACCTGTATTATTTCCTATATGGATCGCGTGAATATCGCGTTTGCAATGCCCGGCGGCATGGATACCGATTTAGGCATTACCGCCAGCATGGCAGGTCTGGCCGGTGGCATATTCTTTATCGGCTACCTCTTTTTACAGGTCCCTGGCGGCAAAATTGCGGTGCACGGCAGCGGCAAGAAATTCATTGGCTGGTCGCTGGTCGCCTGGGCGATCATTTCGGTGATGACCGGGTTTATCACGCATCAATATCAACTGCTGGTACTACGTTTCCTGCTCGGCGTCGCCGAAGGTGGCATGTTGCCGGTGGTCCTGACGATGATCAGCAACTGGTTTCCTGATGCCGAACGCGGTCGCGCCAACGCGATTGTTATCATGTTCGTGCCGATAGCCGGAATAGCCACGGCCCCGCTTTCCGGCTGGATTATCACCGAGCTGGACTGGCGTTGGTTGTTTATTATTGAAGGCCTACTGTCTCTGGTGGTGCTGGTACTGTGGTCATTCACCATTTATGACCGACCGCAGGAGGCGCGCTGGATAAGCAAAGCCGAGCAAAACTATCTGGTGAAAACACTGGCCGCCGAACAGAAGGCGATTGCCGGGACGGAAGTCAAAAACGCCTCACTCAGCGCCGTGCTTTCTGACAAAACCATGTGGCAGTTGATTGCCCTGAATTTCTTCTACCAGACCGGTATTTACGGCTACACCCTGTGGCTGCCCACCATTCTGAAAGAGCTGACCCACACCAGTATGGGCCAGGTGGGTATGCTGGCCATCCTGCCCTACGTCGGGGCGATCGCCGGAATGTTACTGTTCTCGTCACTGTCTGACCGTACCGGCAAACGCAAACTATTTGTCTGCCTGCCGCTGCTCGGTTTCTCGTTGTGTATGTTCCTCTCCGTCACCTTACAGGCGCATATCTGGCTGGCGTATGCCGCGCTCGTCGGCTGTGGCTTTTTCCTGCAATCCGCTGCGGGCATTTTCTGGACCATTCCGGCACGTCTTTTCAGTGCCGAGATGGCGGGCGGCGCACGCGGCGTCATTAATGCGCTCGGCAATCTGGGCGGGTTCTGTGGGCCGTATGCCGTCGGGGTGCTGATAACCCTCTACAGCAAAGATGCGGGCGTCTACTGCCTGGCGATTTCACTCGCCATTGCCGCCCTGCTGGCCCTGCTGTTACCCACCCAATGCGATACCGGACGCGATCCTGTCAGAGGAATGACGCCCAACAAGCGTGCCGTCTGACGCCCTTTCGCCCCGGTGCGCTGAGGCCGCCGGGGCAGTGAACAAACAGAGAAAAATGATGAGCAATAACGACGTCTTCTGGCTCGGCATTGACTGCGGCGGCACTTATCTGAAAGCCGGACTGTACGACCGCCAGTGTCGGGAAATCGCCACCGAAAAGCAGGTGTTACAGACCCTGAGCACACAACCTGGCTTCACAGAACGGGACATGCCCGCACTCTGGCAGGCTTGTATTCACACGCTTTGTTCTCTGCTGAAACGCAGTAACGTTCAAGGCAAACAGATCAAAGGCATCGGGATTTCCGCGCAGGGAAAAGGGGTGTTCCTGCTCGACAAACAAGATCAGCCGCTGGGCAATGCCATCCTCTCTTCTGACCGCCGCGCACTGCATATCGTCCAGCGCTGGCAGCAGGACGGGATCCCACAGCGTCTGTACCCGTTGACGCGTCAGACATTGTGGACCGGACACCCGGTGTCTCTGCTGCGTTGGCTGAAAGAGCATCAGCCGGAGCGCTATCGGCGTGTTGGTTGCGTGATGATGGCCCACGACTATCTACGCTGGTGTCTGACCGGGGTCAAAGGCTGTGAAGAGAGCAATATTTCTGAATCCAACATCTACAATATGCGTCGCGGAGAGTACGACCCACAGTTGCTGGAGTGGCTCGGGATCGGCGAAATCTTCCCGGCGCTACCGCCGATTGTGAAATCGAATCAGATTTGTGGGGAAATCACAGCAGAGGTGGCTGCCGTAACCGGTCTGGCGGCAGGTACGCCCGTTGTCGGAGGCCTGTTCGACGTGGTGTCTACCGCACTGTGCGCCGGACTGCATGATGAGACAGCGCTCAATGCCGTGATGGGCACCTGGGCCGTCACCAGCGGCATTGCCAACGGAATCTGCGAACAGGAACCACATCCGTATGTTTACGGCCGCTATGTGACGCCCGGACAGTTTATCGTGCATGAGGCCAGCCCGACGTCATCGGCCAATCTGGAATGGCTGACCGCCCAGTTCGGCGAAATGCGTTTTGAGGCGATCAACGCGGCGGTGGCGGCCTTGCCCAAAGCGGCCAGCGACGTGCTATTTCTGCCTTTTTTATACGGCAGTAACGCAGGCCTGGAGATGACTAGCGGCTTCTATGGCCTGCAATCTTTGCATCATCGCGGGCATTTGTTGCAGGCGGTCTACGAAGGGGTGGTGTTTAGCCACATGACGCACCTGAACCGGATGCGTGAACGTTTTCCAACGGCAAAAACGCTGCGCGTCACCGGCGGCCCGGCTCGTTCAGACGTGTGGATGCAAATGCTCGCCGATGTTAGCGGCCTGCCCGTCGAACTGCCGCAGGTCGATGAAACTGGCTGCCTCGGCGCGGCGCTTGCCGCGCTCGTCGGTACGGGGGTTTTCAGCCATTTTGCTCAGGCACAAAGCCAGCTTTGCCACGCCACCCGCGTTATCCAGCCCGACCCCGACGCGAAGCAGGCATACCAATGTAAATATCAACATTACCAGCTACTTATTGAGGCGCTACAGCGCTTTCATGCGCGCAGCGCGTCACTGAAAATCATGAAGGAACCGTTATTATGAGCCGCCCACTTTTACAGCTCGCTCTCGATCACACCGAACTGAAGCACGCCCTGCATAACGTGGACCTGCTGATCGGGCACGTCGATATTATCGAAGCCGGAACGATTTTATGTCTTAACGAAGGGCGACAGGCAGTGCGCCGTTTACGGGAGCGGTGTCCCGATAAAATTATCGTCGCCGATTGGAAAGTCGCCGATGCCGGGGAAACGCTGGCACAACAGGCTTTTTCTGCAGGAGCCAACTGGATGACGGTAATTTGTGCCGCGCCACTCGCTACCGTCGAGAAAGCGCATCAGGTTGCCGTCCAAAACCACGGCGAGATTCAAATTGAGCTCTTCGGCAACTGGACGCTCGACGACGCGCGCGGCTGGCACAACGCCGGTATCCGTCAGGCAATTTATCACCGTGGGCGCGATGCCCAGGCCCGCGGACAGAACTGGAGCGAAGAGGATTTAGCGCGCATGAAAGCGCTGTCAGAGATTGGGCTAGCGCTGTCGGTGACCGGCGGTATCACGCCGGAGAGCCTGCCGCTGTTCCGCGACATCAATGTGAAAGCCTTTATTGCCGGGCGCGCACTGACGAATGCCCCGCAGCCTCAGCAAGTGGCCCTCGCCTTCCATCAACAGTTGTCCAGCCTTTGGGGAGAACGCTGATGCGCCGCCATCCTTTGGGTATCTATGAGAAAGCCCTGGCGAAAGAGCTGAACTGGCCGGAACGGCTAGTGCTGGCAAAAAGCTGCGGCTTTGATTTCGTCGAAATGTCGATTGATGAGACCGATGAACGTTTGTCGCGTCTCGACTGGAGCATTGCGCAGCGTCACTCGTTGGTGTCCGCGATGCTGGAAACGGGGATCGCCATTCCGTCGATGTGTCTGTCGGCTCATCGTCGTTTCCCCTTTGGCAGTCGTGACCCTGCGGTCCGTGAGCAGGCGCGGGAAATCATGCTGAAAGCCATTAAACTGGCCCGCGATCTCGGCATCCGCACCATTCAGCTTGCCGGGTACGACGTCTATTACGAAGCGCACGGCGAAGACACCGAACGACACTTTGCCGATGGGCTGGCGTGGGCGGTGGAGCAGGCCGCCGCCGCGCAGGTCATGCTGGCGGTAGAAATCATGGATACCACGTTTATAAATTCAATCCAAAAATGGAAGCGGTGGGATAACTGGCTGGCTTCACCGTGGTTCAGCGTTTACCCGGACGTGGGCAATCTCAGCGCGTGGGGCAACGATATTCCCACCGAACTGGCCCTCGGAATGGATAAAATCGCGGCCATTCATTTGAAAGATACACAACCCGTGACCGACACTCAGCCGGGCCAGTTTCGTGATGTACCGTTTGGCGCAGGCTGCGTCGATTTTGTCAGCGTCTTCCGAACGTTAAAACAACTGAACTATCGCGGGGCATTTCTGATTGAGATGTGGACCGAAAAAGCCAGTGAGCCGGTGCTGGAAATTATTCAGGCACGCTGCTGGATTGAAGCCAAAATGCGCGAAGGAGGACTCCTGTGATTGGACAGTTGAAAGCCGAGGTACTGGCCGCGAACCTGGCGCTTCCGGCGCATGGTCTGGTGACGTTTACCTGGGGAAATGTCAGCGCGATTGACCGCGAACGTGGATGGGTGGTTATCAAGCCATCTGGCGTGGAATACCGTGATATGCGCGAACAAGATATGGTGGTGGTTGATGTGGCGAGCGGACAGGTGGTGGACGGGACGCTTAAACCCTCTTCCGACACCGCCACACATCTGGCGCTCTATCGCCGTTATCCGCAAATGGGGGCTATCGTCCATACCCATTCACGCCACGCCACCATCTGGTCACAGGCAGGCAAAGATTTACCGGCCTGGGGCACCACGCACGCGGACTATTTCTACGGCGCGATCCCCTGTACCCGGAAAATGACGCCACAGGAAATTGCCGGGGAGTATGAACATCAGACCGGGGAAGTGATTATTTCAACGTTTGAAGCACGCGGGATCGACCCGCAGCAGATCCCGGCAGTGCTGGTGCATTCACATGGGCCGTTTGCATGGGGAAAGAACGCCAGTGACGCGGTACATCATGCAGTGGTGCTGGAGGAATGTGCGTATATGGGGCTGTTCTCACGACAACTGACGCCGCAACTGGAGAGTATGCAGTCAGAGTTACTCGACAGGCATTATCTTCGTAAGCATGGGAAGGCGGCGTATTACGGGCAGGCTTAACGTCAGGTTTATGGCATTTTTATGCCCGGTAACGCGACGCTTACCGGGCCTACAAAAGCCGTCAACTGGGGAGAAAGAGACCTGGCAGCTTGCCCCGCCGGGCGTTTCATCCTTATGGCATTTCCGGTGGTGTAATGCCGAAATGGTTCCACGCCCTTACCGTCGCCATGCGTCCGCGCGGCGTACGCTGTAAAAAACCCTGCTGGATGAGGTACGGTTCCAGCACATCTTCAATCGTTTCGCGCTCTTCACCAATAGCCGCAGCGAGGTTATCCAGCCCGACCGGCCCGCCGAAGAATTTGTCGATGACCGCCAGCAGCAGCTTGCGGTCCATATAATCAAACCCTTCTGCATCCACGTTCAGCATGTCTAATGCCGATGCCGCGATATCAGCCGAAATGGTGCCATCGTGGCGAACCTCAGAGAAATCGCGCACGCGTCGCAGCAAGCGGTTGGCAATACGCGGCGTACCGCGCGCACGACGGGCCACTTCCAGCGCGCCTTCTTCGCTCATCTCCAGTCCCATGAAACGCGCACTGCGCCCGACGATGTACTGCAAATCCGGCACCTGATAAAACTCCAGACGCTGCACGATGCCAAAACGGTCACGCAGGGGTGAAGTCAACGAACCCGCACGCGTCGTTGCGCCAATCAGCGTAAACGGCGGCAAATCGATTTTGATCGAGCGTGCCGCCGGGCCTTCGCCGATCATGATGTCCAGCTGATAATCTTCCATCGCTGGATACAGCACCTCTTCCACCACCGGCGAAAGACGATGGATTTCATCAATGAACAGCACGTCATGCGGTTCAAGGTTGGTCAACATCGCCGCCAAATCACCCGCTTTTTCCAGCACAGGGCCTGAAGTGGTGCGTAAGTTCACGCCCATTTCGTTGGCGACAATATTTGCCAGCGTGGTTTTACCCAGCCCCGGTGGGCCAAAAATTAGCAGATGATCGAGCGCTTCGCCGCGCAGTTTCGCCGCCTGAATAAAGATTTCCATCTGCGAGCGCACCTGCGGCTGGCCGATATACTCCGCCAGCAATTTCGGGCGAATAGCGCGGTCGACCACATCTTCCGGGACGGTAGTGCTGCCTGCAGAGACCAGGCGGTCAGCTTCAATCATCCGTTACCTCACATCGCGGCGCGAAGCGCGTCGCGGATTAACGTTTCACTGCTGGCATTTGGACTGGCGATTTTACTCACCATCCGGCTGGCTTCCTGAGGTTTATAGCCCAGCGCCACCAACGCAGCAACTGCTTCCTGCTCGGCGTCGTCTGTCGCCTGGCTTGCCGGAGATGTCAGCACCAGATCGGACGCCGGCGTAAACAGGTCGCCGTGCAGGCCTTTGAACCTGTCTTTCATTTCGACCACCAGACGCTCGGCGGTTTTTTTGCCGATGCCCGGCAGCTTCACCAGCGCAACGGAATCTTCGCGCTCCACGGCATTCACAAACTGCTGCGCGGACATGCCCGATAAGATAGCCAGCGCCAGCTTTGGCCCCACGCCGTTGGTTTTGATGAGCTCGCGGAACAGCGTGCGCTCCTGCTTGTTATTGAAGCCGTACAACAGCTGCGCGTCTTCACGTACCACGAATTGCGTGAAAACAGTCGCTTCATTGCCCTGCTCCGGCAGTTCGTAGAAACAGGTCATCGGCATATGTACTTCATAGCCAACGCCGCCCACTTCCAGTAAAACCAGTGGAGGTTGTTTTTCCAGAATGGTGCCTCTGAGTCTACCGATCACGTGACGCTCCTGCGTTAGGGACAAAAATGAGAATGCCGAAGGGTATATCATAAAAAAAGGCTGGATAAATATCCAGCCTCAATGTGATGACAATGCCTGCTCATTGAAGATCCAGAAAATATCACCAGATAAAAACGAGGAAAATC
>DASXML010000079.1:0-4012 GCA_036495715.1 Scandinavium sp. | reverse complement strand
CGATTGCAGAAGATGGACATGCCAACGACAAGCCAGATCATGGATTCAAGAGGAAGTTTACGTTTGCGGAGCGTAACAGTATCAGTCAGCGTTAACGCCTTCTGAATGAATTCAGAGGGAATGAGGTCAGAGAGGCTGCGGACGTGCTCTGGGGAGGTGACATTGATAATGCCGAGGGCTTGTGAAAGTTCCATTTAAAAAGGGTCCATGATGAGCATGAACCCTTTTTACACCAGCCACTGGATCGGTCAACCGATCCTTAACTGATCGGCATTAGGGATTTTCCCGGCTTTTTTATATTTGGGCCGAGCTCGAATTACCGCCCCTTCTTCTTACGTCCCGCCGAGGCAAAACGCTTACGATTAGCTAACTCTGCTGGGGTTTTCGCCATACTTTTCGCGCCGCTGCTGGCGGGTTTTTTCGCCGGTGTGGCGGCCGTTTTCGGTTTCGCTTTTGGCTTCGCCGGTTTGGCTTCTGATGACGAATCTTCTATCAGCTTGAACAGCTCAATCAGCTCGTCATCGGTCAGGTCGCGCCATTCGCCTAACGGAATGCCTTTCAGGCTCACGTTCATGATGCGCGTACGTTCAAGCTTAGTGACTTCAAAACCAAAATGTTCACACATACGGCGGATTTGACGGTTTAGCCCCTGAACCAGCGTGATGCGGAAAGTGAACGGTGCTTCTTTCTTCACTTTGCATTTTTTGGTCACCGTCCCGAGGATCGGCACACCTTTGGCCATGCCCAGAATGAAATCATCGGTAATCGGTTTGTTAACCGTCACCAGATATTCTTTTTCGTGGTCATTGCCCGCGCGCAGAATTTTGTTCACCAGGTCGCCGTGATTGGTGAGAAAAATCAGGCCCTGAGAATCTTTATCGAGGCGACCAATCGGGAACACGCGGCTACTGTGGTTGACGAAATCGACGATGTTGTCCTTTTCGCCGTTTTCGGTGGTACTCACGATGCCGACCGGTTTGTTCAATGCGATTAACACCAGACTGTCTTCCTGACGCGGCTCGATAAGCTGACCGTTGACCTTCACGACATCGCCCGGCATAACCTGATCGCCTATCGCGGCGCGCTTGCCGTTAATGAACACGTTGCCCTGTTCGATGTAGCGGTCAGCGTCACGACGTGAGCAGATGCCACTTTCGCTGATGTATTTGTTTAATCGGATGGATTGAGTCGGCAGCATAGTTTCTCCTGTGAGAGCGAACTATACCAAAGGCCGATAGCCTTAGAAAATAGCTATCGGCCCGATGTTGCGGCAGGTCAGAAATTAATAATCGTCGCGATCGTCATCTTCGTCCGGCTGCTCCATTACGCTGTACGCCACAGCGCAGAACAGCGAGTTGAGGCGTTTCATGTCGCCCAGCAGCCCCAGATGGAGCGAGCTGGTTTCGATACTCTGCACGTTTTGCTGATGCAGCCTGTCGACGTGGGCATGAGAGTAGCGACGGTTCATGATACGGAAACGATGCTTATTACGGCGCAGGCGGCGGGCGCTATCGACGTCGCTGGAGAAAAACACCGACATCGCCAGTTGCAGGTTGCTAAGCAGTTGATCGTACAAACCATCCAGTTCTTTCAGCCCTTCAACGGAAAACGCACGACGCGCGGCCAGCGATTTATCGGCGATTTCACTGCCCATGCGTTCAATAATGTCGGAGGCCTGTTCAAGGTTCAGCGACATTTCGATGATTTCCGCCCAGCGCCGCGACTCCTCTTCTGCCAGTTCGTCTTTCGGCATTCGCGCCAGATAGAGTTTGATGGCGGTGTACAACACATTGACGTCATCGGCGATTTTACGCAGCTCTTTATCTTCACGCGGCTCGCCGTGGATCACCTTGTGCAGGCCAACCATCATGTTTTCCATCGCATCACCGATGCGCAGCGTTTCACGGGCGGCATTAGCCAGTGCCAGCGTCGGCGTGTCCAGCGCGGTCGGGTCGAGATGTTTGGGTTTCAGCCGCGCATCCAGCTCTGGCACTTCAACAATAATGCGCTTACAGAAGCGCGCCATTGGCTCAGCAAACGGCACCATCGCCAGGCAGCGAATCAGGTTGTAGAACACGTGGAAATAGATAACCAGTTCCGATTTCGCTACCGGAAGACGGGCCATCAGATCCGCGAGAATGTGGATAAATGGCAGCACAATCAAACTGCCCACCAGCTTGAACAGCAAACTCCCGAGCGCCACCCGACGCGCAGCGGCATTGGCGGTGCTGTTGTTGAGCATCGCCAGCAGGCCCGAACCGAGGTTGGCACCAATCACCAGACACAACGCCACCGGGAAGGAAATCACGCCCGTTGCGGTGAGCGTTGCGGTCAGCAGCACGGCAGCCAGGCTTGAGTAGGTGATAACCGCGAACAACGCACCGATCAGCGCATCCAGCATAATGTCGCCGGTCAGCGAGGCGAAAATCACCTGCACGCCGTTGGCCTGGGTTATCGGGTGGACGGCCTGCACAATCAGCTCAAGCGCCAGCAATATCAGGCCGAGGCCAATCCCCACACGGCCTAACTGCCCGGCACGCGTTTGTTTGCGCCCGAGGAAGAAGATAACGCCGATAAAAATCAGCAGCGGCGACAGCCAGGAGAGATCGAACGTCAGCACGCGCGCCATCAGCGCGGTCCCGACATCAGCCCCGAGTACGATCACCAGTGCAGGTGTCAGCGCCACTAAATCTTGTGCGACGAACGAGGTAACCAGCATGGTTGTGGCATTGCTGCTCTGCACCAGCGCGGTCACGCCGATGCCCGCACAGAAGGCGAGTGGTTTCTTTTCTACGCTACGGCTGAGTACGGTTCGCAGACGTGCGCCGAAAACGCGCATGACGCCGGTTCGGACGATATGTGTGCCCCAGACCAGGAGCGCCACAGCGGAAAGCAGATGTAACAACGTGAGCACGGGTTTTTATTCTCCTTATCGTTATACGTTTTTACAGGATTTCATCCTCACCCACTTTCAGTATAAGGGTTTACGTTCAATAAAGAGACAAGGCACCGTGAAGGTGCCCTGTTTGTTGTAAGAAAAGATGACAGATTTGTGAACTCGCGATCGCCCTGCCGCGCTTTTTGATGAGTGATGCCGCCTGTAAAAACGACTCAAATTTTAATTGATGGCTTGTGACGACTTTTTACACCACAAAAATGTACTGACTTTGCCTATTTCTGAGAAGATAAAAAATGACACCCCCAAATACCAGGGATAATCATTGATAAAATTCAGCAGATAAGGAATAAATGTCAGAGAGCACGTTAGAGAAAAGATTCGTAAAAATTCCTGACAGCAAAAGAATGAGAGCGCGACATCCCTTTTAATCATAAAGGCATATGAAGAATAAAAAAGAGAAAGATGCATCAGGATATCCAAAACAAAGAAGACCTGGATATAAAAACCATCCCACCCCTTAACCTCCAGCGAAGCAAGGTTGCCATAAAATTGATGCACATCCGAATAAAAGGGAATATGTCCCTTATAGAAGGATAAGAGGCAATAGGTTAGCACTGCTAAAACATCCATGCAGCCCCAAAATATGAATATTTTATTTTTTAAATTCATAGTCTTCGTCACTTCCAGTGATGTCCTTTATAGCTTGCCTTCATTATATTTCCGAAACCAATAATTGAATGACTTTAATGAAATATAAAATAACCTCACTTAGTTTATTAAAAATTGACTCCAATCACTTAATAACATGTATCGTAGAAAAATATTAAATAAGAGAAGTAAAAATCCGCCTTCATAGAAGGCGGCATTGCTTTGGCGCCCCATAGGGCGTACTAAGCTCCAACCCATAGGGTCTTCGCTTCACATTCCATTCAGGCTTAGTTGATTCTCTTCTTGTTCATGTTTCTCTTGGTTCTTTACGTATTTACGGATCATTTCTGCATTAACACCTACGGTGTCCACACAGTACCCCTTCGCCCAAAAGTGATTTCCCCATAACTTATGCTTTCTCAGGTACGGGAATTTATTGAATAACCTTATCGCTGTCCTTCCTTT
>DASXML010000078.1:0-5381 GCA_036495715.1 Scandinavium sp. | reverse complement strand
AAAGGAAGGACAGCGATAAGGTTATTCAATAAATTCCCGTACCTGAGAAAGCATAAGTTATGGGGAAATCACTTTTGGGCGAAGGGGTACTGTGTGGACACCGTAGGTGTTAATGCAGAAATGATCCGTAAATACGTAAAGTACCAAGAGAAACATGAACAAGAAGAGAATCAACTAAGCCTGAATGGAATGTGAAGCGAAGACCCTACGGGTTGGAGCTTAGTACGCCCCTATGGGGCGCCAAAGCAATGCCGCCTTCTATGAAGGCGGATTTTTACTTATACCGCTTTATGTGCCTCAGCCATGATGGTATCACTGGTGAACGATCCATCCTCTTGCAGCTCAAAATAATCCTTCACTTCCTGAGACGCGCTGTCCTGATACAGGCGAATCGCGGCGCACAGCGCTTCGGGCGTTCGCATACGCGCAACCCAAGAGCTGTATTCGAGCGGCAGGCGGTCAGTAATCAAATTATCGGTAACCAACCCAGCATCGTTGATCATCGAGAACCACTCGCCACTGGAGTAGTTGCGCACATGGGAGGTATCACGCAGAGCTTCGACAGTTTGCAACCAGACATCCCGCAGTGGATGCCCCGGTGACATAATATCCATGATGATAAACACGCCGCCCGGTTTCAGCACACGCTTCACTTCCCGAAGCGCCTGCCCTACATCATGCCAATGGTGTGCGGAATAACGGCTGATCACCACGTCGTAGGTTGCATCATCGAAAGGTAAGATTTCGGCGTATCCCTGAGTTGTTGTGATATTACTCAGGCCTTTGTCCTTTGCCGCCTGTTTCACTACATCCAACATTTGTGCCGACAGATCGTAAGCGGTCACCTGGGCAACATGTGATGCAGCGGTAAAACTGGCGTGCCCTGCTCCACACCCCAGATCCAGTACGTGGGCTTGCGGGAATGCACTCAGGCGCTCGCCTAAACGTTGCAAATCACGTCCTGATGCATGCACCGCACTGGTCAAGTAAGCGCTTGCCTGGGAGCCAAATTGCTTATCAACATTACTGTGGTGAGATTGTGTTGTCATTGCGTTGTCCTTCGGTTGGTTGAATGATGAAAGGGCAGCACCTTACGTGCACAGGTCTGCCCTACGGCAGACCTGACTTACCTTTATCGCTCAGGTTTGCCGGGACTGAATTCCACTAGTAGCGGATTATGATCGGATGCGCGAGTCACCAGAACGGAGGCTTCATGCACATTCAGACCACGGTAAAACACAAAATCGAGAGGGCGGCCAAATGCGCGACGGCGCTGGTCGTCAGTAAAGCGGACTTCGCGCAGCGACATTTCGCGCGCGAAGCGGTAAAGCGCATTCATCCGCGGGCGACTCCAGGCGTTGAAATCCCCCGCCATGATAATTGGCCCGCTGTGATGCGCTATTTGATCGCCAATGGGTAACAACTGCTTACTATAGACGTCGACCCCAAGGCTGAAATTGACCGCGTGAATATTCACGACCATCAACAAACGGGAGTCTGGCAACGGATACACGGTCACCAATGCCGATTTTGCCAGACGCAGAATCGGTTCACGTTCGCGTAACGGGCAGCAGTAAACAGGGTGTGCCGACGACAATGTCATCACACCAGAAGGATGCTGAGGCAGAACAAACGCGGGAACCTGGTCGGCCGCAAGATAATTCGTAGTGGCAAATCGAACCAGTTCAGGCGTGGTTTGCGCTTCCTGAAGTAAAACCAGATGCGCGTCTTTGCCAAAGTTTTTCAGCACCGATAACCATTCGGCACGCTGTTGCTTATAAATATTCCACACCAGAACGCGAATTTTTGCTTCGCTGCTTAATGGCTCACCGGCGGGTAATGCCTTACCAATAGTCGCGAACGAACCGGGAGGTAAAATCCTCTCGGCCGGTTGTCCGGCAACATAACGCATGGCATAGGTATTTTTTCGCACTTTCGATTTCTGACCTCAATAAACAGAAAAACCACGCCGTCATCACAGTGTGGTTCTTCTGTTATAGGGATTTTTGCTCACAGTTTCAACGCTATTTTCCAGAAAGATTACGCGTAGACTGTAAGCAAATGAGGACTGATTATTTAGCTCATGACCACTTTTGCCGACTTATCGAGGCGACCGCTGATACCAATCAACAGGAATGCTAACATCACAATGGCGGCACCAATCCAGGGCGTCTGCGCTAATCCGTAGTGTTCGACCGTTTGTCCGCCAATGATTGAGCCCAGTGCGATACCAACATTGAATGCGGCGATATTAAGACCCGATGCGACATCAACCGCAGAGGGTGTATAGAGCTCCGCTTTTTGCACCACGTAAACCTGAAGGCCCGGAACGTTACCAAAGGCAAAGATCCCCATTACCAATACCGTTGCCAGCGCCGCATATTGCATTGAGGCGGTAAACTGAAAAATCAGAAGCAAAACAACTAACGCCGCGAAGATAATTTTTAGCGCCGGAACCGCGCCGTGTTTATCGGCAAGTTTGCCTCCCCAAATATTACCGATGGCGACCGAAATACCGTACCCCAGCAAAATCCAGCTAACAGCATTCGACGAAAAGCCTGCCAAGTTTTGCATCATAGGCACGAGGAAAGTAAAGGCGGTGAAGACGCCACCGTATCCGAGCGCTGTGATCGCATAGATCATCAGCAAACGAGGGTGAGTGAGTACTTGCAGTTGCTCACGTAGCGACGCCATCGCACGTTGTGGAATATCGTTTGGCACCAGAATCAGGCTACTGATCAAAGCAATCACACCCAACAGTGACACGGCCAAAAATGTTTCACGCCAGCCAAAGATCTGACCAATAAAGGTTCCCAATGGTACACCGGTCACCAACGCCACGGTCAGGCCACCAAACATAATGGCAATGGCAGATGCGGCTTTCTCTTTCGGCACCAGACTTGTCGCAATGGTTGAACCAATAGAGAAGAAGACGCCGTGCGCGAGCCCGGTTAGCAAACGTGCCACAACCAGAGTGCCATAACCCGGAGCCTGCCAGGCCAGCAGATTTCCTGCGGTAAAGAGCACCATCAGCGCCAGTAGCAGCCGTTTGCGCGGCATGCTTCCTGTTAACGCTGTAAGTACTGGGGCGCCAATCGCGACACCGAGTGCATAAATCGATACCAGCAGTCCAGCAGACGGTAAGGAAACGGAAAGTTGTTCCGCAATTGTCGGAACGAGTCCGACTATCACAAATTCAGTGGTGCCGATTGCAAAGGCACTTATCGTTAGGGCAAGTAGCGCCAGTGGCATAATTTACTCCGTATCATCAGGATTAAGATGACACGGAGTATGCGCCAGTGTTTAAATAACAAAAATGGTCAAAGTATCAATTGAATTTTGCAGGTGGTGCAATAATGCGGGCGACATCCGAAGAAATCGCTATCTTTGTCGCGGTAGTTGAAAGTGGCAGTTTTAGTCGCGCGGCAGAACAGCTTGGCCAGGCTAATTCGGCGGTAAGTCGAGCCGTCAAAAAACTGGAGTCGAAACTGGGCGTGAGCCTGCTCAATCGAACCACACGTCAGCTCAGTTTGACCGAAGAAGGCGAGCGCTATTTCCGCCGTATGCAGGGTGTTTTGCAGGAAATGGCAGCTGCTGAAAATGAATTGATGGAAGCTCGCCATACTCCACGCGGAGTACTGCGCATTGATGCTGCTACGCCAGTGGTTCTGCATTATCTGATGCCACTGATTAAACCGTTTCGCGAGCGTTACCCGGAAATCACGCTATCGCTCGTTTCTTCCGAAACGTTCATTAATCTCATTGAGCGCAAAGTCGATGTAGCGATCCGTGCAGGGACATTGACAGACTCCAGCCTGCGCGCGCGTCCGTTGTTCACCAGCTATAGGAAAATCATTGCCTCTCCTGGCTACGTTGAACAATTCGGTAAACCGGAAACGGTCGAAGAATTGAAACAGCACTTGTGCCTGGGGTTCACAGAGCCTACCTCACTGAATACCTGGCCGCTGTCTTGCTGTGATGGTCAGCTACATGAAGTGATGTCTGGGATTTCGTCCAATAGCGGCGAAACACTGAAACAGCTCTGCCTCAGCGGGAATGGTATTGCCTGTCTGTCGGACTATATGGTGGACAATGAAATTGCCAGAGGGGAGTTTGTCGAGCTGATGGCAGATAAAAGATTGCCAGTAGAAATGCCCTTCAGCGCGGTATATTACAGCGACCGGGCGGTGAGTACGCGGATCAGGGCATTTATTGATTTTCTAAGCGAATATGAAGCCCAACGGAAAAAATAAAATAGGGGGAATTTCTCCCCCCATGTCTATCAATCCCAGTCTGGCGCCAACCCTTCAGGGCTTACCAATCGGTCATTGCACTCCAGTGCGGCAATCGCTGCTCTGTCAGCATCATCCAACCTAAGCTGTTGTGCCAGAAGATTACTCGCCAGGTTTTCCCGTTTAGTGGATGAAGGGATCACGGCATAACCTTCTCCCATTGCCCAGCTGAGGATCACTTGCGCTGGTGTAGCATTATGCTTCTGCGCAATGGATTGAATAACTTCATCTTTCAGAGCTTTTCCGTAAGCCAGCGTCATATAAGAAGTGATATGAATCCCATGCTTCTGCGCCCACTCAACAACATTGTGGTTTTGCAGGTAAGGCGAGAGCTCGATTTGATTGGTCGCAATATTTTCAGCGCCCACCGCAGAAATAGCACGCTCCATCAGAGGAATAGTGAAGTTGGAAATACCTATTTCGCGCGTCAACCCGCTTTGCTTCGCTTCCAGAAGCGCCTGCATAAACTCTTCTACAGAAACAGCATCACTGGGTGATGGCCAATGGATCAACGTGAGATCCACATAATCAGTGCGCAGTTTTTTCAGGCTCTCTTTCAGGCTTGGTATCAGTGCATCTTTGCTCAGATTTTCGATCCAGATCTTCGTAGTGATGAACAATTCGCTACGTGGAATGCCACTTTCAGCGATAGCCTGGCCAACGGCAGCTTCATTATCGTAAATCTGGGCGGTATCGATCGCACGGTAACCGAGTTCGAGCGCTGTCTTAACAGATGCAATTACCACCTCGTCTTTAAGACGGAATGTACCTAAACCAAATGCAGGGATTGTCATTTATTCCTCTTTAATCACTTTGTGTGTTATCAGAGGATTATGGCGAGATCGGATGAGGGGAAAAAGAGTCAAAAATGCAGAGGATTTTTGACTCTTTGGCAATAATAATGGATTTATACAAAAGAAAAAGCCCTGAGCTAATGCTCAGGGCTTTTAATAAGTGGCGGAACGGACGGGACTCGAACCCGCGACCCCCTGCGTGACAGGCAGGTATTCTAACCGACTGAACTACCGCTCCACCGAATTTCTCTACAACTCCCGGTTTCATTCCCCGGGTTACTGCTTAATTTGATGC
>DASXML010000077.1:0-99590 GCA_036495715.1 Scandinavium sp. | reverse complement strand
ACTTACAGGGACGTTGCATCGCGCCCGACCCGAAAGCCGAAAGGGAAAAGCGGAAGGTATCGCGAAGCGACGATTTTGTTAGCCAGAGCCGGGGGTGAAGGGGGCGGCGGCGACTGGCCGCCCCCTTCGTGCGCCCGTTGCCGGGACGTGAAAGGAAAGCGTGAACCAGAAGGCGCGCAACGGTTCACCGGGCTTAAAAAGGGCTTAACTGACTGACATTACGGCACGTACGGGGCTTTTTTTCGACCGTTATCTGACTTCTTCACTCGCTTTAATCTCTTCAATCCGGGCATCTTTTTCAGCCCACAGAGTATTCAGCCATTGCTGAAAACCGCGCTTAAAGTTCTTATCGTTAACGTAATCACCGTGCAACTGTTCGGCTATCGGTACTAAATCTACCCGCACCACAATGCGTGTTAATTTCCCGCTCAGCATATCGAAAAAGGGTGTCCGATCGTTTTCTGGATAGCAGAGCGTCACGTCCATTAATTTATCGAACTGACTCCCCAACACGTTTAACGCCATGGCGATCCCCGCCGCCTTCGGTGGCAACAGGTGTTTATAAGGCGAACGTGTTTGCTGGCGCTTCTCTTCCGTGAAACGAGAACCTTCGACAAAATTCACAATAGTGGTCGGATGTTTACGAAATTTCTCACAGGAAAGACGGGTTGTTTCCACATCTTTACCGCGGCGTTCCGGATGGCGAATCAAATAGCTTCGGGAATAGCGGCGCATAAATGGCATGTCGAGCGCCCAGCAGGCCAAACCAATAAACGGTACCCATGCCAGCTGCTGCTTCAAAAAGTATTTATTCATTGGAATATGCTTACGAAACAGTACGCACAACACCACAATGTCTGCCCAACTGTGGTGATTACAAATCAGCAGATACCAATTTTTCTTGTTGAGTCCTTCCAGACCTTCAACATCCCATTTCAACCACGGGTTCAGGTGTAGTAACAGCGCAAGTCCGGAACACCAGCAGTACATCATCAGGTTACAGAATGCCGAGATAGACCGCCACACCGCAGGAATGGGAAGCAGAAGCTTAATGATCCCGGCCAGAATGATTGGCACAGAACAGGCAATGGTCACGACGATGGTCAGGGCGATACTCAATAAAAGCGTTATCGCAGCGAGTAATCTCGACATAATTAATTTATTCAGATAGTTAATTGTATAAAGTGCGGCTTACGCAGGCGCAAGAGGCTGATTTTATCAGAAATCAGCCCTAAAGACGGGTCCTACCAGAATGGAAAAATAACGATGAGTTATATCCACACGGCACAAATTGTCACCAATGATGCGTATAGTTGTTGTGATCATGGATAACGTGATGAAAAATATGATTAATATCGTTACATAGAATCCGGTCTGTCCAGGATTTATTCGATGGAATAAATCTATGCACAAACTTATCCACAAGATTGCTTTGCGAGCGATCCTGAGGATCTACAAAAGTTTTGGGGCAAAAGGGGGGAAAAACTCATGTTTTACCTCTGTCTGTGGCATCCTTTACGCTTAATCTGCTAAACAGGCACGGAAATTATGGTTCAGATCCAAGAAAACCCCCTCATCCTGGTTGATGGCTCCTCTTATCTCTATCGCGCATATCACGCGTTTCCTCCGCTGACCAACAGCGCAGGGCAGCCGACAGGTGCCATGTACGGTGTGCTGAATATGCTGCGCAGCCTGATCATGCAGTATCAACCAACTCATGCGGCGGTAGTCTTTGATGCCAAGGGCAAAACTTTCCGTGACGAACTGTTTGAACATTACAAATCTCACCGCCCACCGATGCCAGACGAGCTTCGCGCTCAGATTGAACCGCTGCACGCGATGGTAAAAGCAATGGGCCTGCCGCTATTGGCGGTGTCAGGCGTTGAGGCCGATGACGTCATCGGCACGCTGGCGCGTGAAGCCGAAAAAGCGGGCCGTTCAGTGCTGATCAGTACCGGCGATAAAGATATGGCCCAGTTGGTCACGCCGGAAATCACGCTTATCAACACCATGACCAATACCGTGCTGGGTCCAGAAGAAGTGGTCACCAAATACGGTGTGCCGCCGGAACTGATTATCGATTTCCTCGCGCTGATGGGCGACTCCTCCGATAACATTCCGGGCGTCCCAGGTGTGGGCGAGAAAACGGCGCAGGCGCTGCTGCAAGGATTAGGTGGCCTGGATGCGTTGTATGCCGAGCCGGAAAAAATCGCCGGGCTGACGTTCCGTGGCGCAAAAACCATGGCCGCGAAGCTTGAGCAGAACAAAGAGATGGCTTATCTCTCTTATAAGCTTGCGACCATAAAAACGGATGTGGAACTGGAACTGACCTGTGAGCAGCTTCATGTTCAGGAACCCGCAGTGGATGAGCTGCTGAGTTTGTTTAAAGAGTATGAATTCAAACGCTGGATAACCGATGTAGAAGCCGGGAAATGGATGCAGGCTAAAGGTGGAAAACCTGCGGCGAAGCCAACTGCTGCTGCAGAGGTGACAGAAGAGGAAGTCGAAGAGCTTGCAACAGTGCTCTCAGCAGACAACTACGTCACCATTCTCGATGAAGCGACGCTGAAGCAGTGGATTGAGAAGTTGAAGAAAGCGCCTGTATTTGCTTTTGATACCGAAACCGACAGCCTCGATAATATCTCTGCCAATATGGTTGGGCTTTCATTCGCCGCTGAGCCGGGCGAAGCCGCGTATGTGCCGGTCGCGCATGATTATATTGATGCGCCTGAACAGATCTCTCGCGAGCGAGTACTGGAACTGTTAAAGCCGCTGCTGGAAGATGAAAAGCGCCTGAAAGTTGGGCAGAACCTGAAATACGATCGCGGGATTCTGGCGAACTATGGCGTTGAACTGCGCGGCATTGCTTTTGATACCATGCTGGAATCCTACACACTCGACAGCGTGGCTGGACGGCATGACATGGACAGCCTGTCGAACCGCTGGTTAAAACATAAAACCATCACGTTTGAAGAGATTGCCGGGAAAGGGAAAAATCAGCTTACTTTCAACCAAATCGCGCTGGAAGAAGCCGGATGCTATGCCGCAGAAGATGCAGACGTCACGCTGCAGCTACACCTGAAAATGTGGCCAAAACTGCAAAAGCAGAAAGGTCCGCTAAATGTTTTCCAGAATATAGAGATGCCTTTGGTACCGGTGCTTTCTCGTGTGGAACGCAATGGGGTGAATATCGACCCGACTGTGTTGCACAATCATTCGGCAGAGCTCGCAACGCGTCTGGTTGAGCTTGAGCAAAAAGCGCATGAATTTGCCGGAGAGGCGTTTAACCTTTCCTCGCCAAAACAGCTGCAGACTATTCTGTTTGAAAAACAGGGCATCAAGCCACTGAAGAAAACCCCAGGCGGCGCGCCTTCCACTTCCGAAGAAGTGCTGGAAGAGCTGGCGCTCGACTATCCTCTGCCGAAAGTTATCCTCGAATATCGTGGTCTGGCAAAGCTTAAATCAACGTATACCGACAAACTGCCGCTGATGATCAATGAGAAAACGGGGCGCGTGCATACCTCCTATCATCAGGCAGTGGCGGCAACAGGGCGTTTGTCTTCAACCGATCCGAACCTGCAAAACATTCCGGTGCGCAATGAAGAAGGCCGCCGTATTCGTCAGGCGTTTATTGCCCCAGAAGATTATCTGATTGTTTCTGCGGACTACTCGCAAATTGAGCTACGTATTATGGCGCATCTTTCCCGCGATAAAGGCCTGTTGACTGCGTTCGCAGAAGGTAAAGATATTCACCGCGCAACGGCTGCTGAAGTGTTTGGCCTGCCGCTGGACAGCGTCAGCAACGAACAGCGTCGCAGCGCAAAGGCGATCAACTTTGGTCTGATTTACGGCATGAGCGCTTTCGGGTTATCTCGCCAGTTGAACATTCCGCGTAAAGAGTCGCAGAAGTACATGGATTTGTATTTTGAGCGCTATCCGGGCGTGCGCGAATATATGGAACGCACGCGCGAACAGGCGAAAGAGCAGGGCTATGTCGAAACGCTGGAAGGGCGTCGTCTGTATCTGCCGGACATCAAATCCAGCAATGCGGCACGTCGAGCTGGTGCGGAACGTGCGGCAATTAACGCACCGATGCAGGGTACGGCGGCGGATATTATCAAACGCGCAATGATTGCGGTTGATGATTGGTTGCAGAAAGAGCAGCCGCGTGTGCGCATGATCATGCAGGTACACGATGAACTGGTATTCGAAGTGCATAAAGACGATCTGGAAGACGTATCGAAGAAAGTCCACGAACTCATGGAAAACAGCACGAAGCTTGATGTTCCCTTATTAGTGGAAGTCGGTAGCGGTGTGAACTGGGATCAGGCGCATTAAGCGCCTGTCAGAAGCCCAATATTCGCCACTCAATTCGATTGTTTAGCGCAGTGATTTCATCGGCACTTTTTGTAAGTAAGCAACATAACTTATAGCTTTTTGTGATTGCCATCGGAATTTGCTATGTAAAGAGTGAAAAAAAACTACAAAAAGTGCTTTCTGGGCTAGGGAAAAAAGAGTAGAGTTAATCGCGTAGGGTACAGAGGTAAGATGTTCTATCTTTCAGACCTTTTACTTCACGTAATCGGATTTGGCTGAATATTTTAGCCGCCCCAGTCAGTAATGACTGGGGCGTTTTTTATTGCGCGCGGCGCAAAAAAACGGGCGAACCCGTTTATTTTTATTCTTCAGGTGCTTCGTTTTCTTCTTCTACTGCGGGTGGAAGATCGTTATACCAGCTGTCCAGTTTATGGCGCAGCTTATCCACACCGATTTTCTTCAGTGATGAAAACGCTTCAATTTCGATATTTCCGCCGAATGCCGCAGCGGCTTCGCGCACCATATTAAGCTGGGCTTTACGCGCACCGGATGCCAGTTTGTCGGCTTTGGTCAGCAAAATCATCACTTCAATATTACTGGCAACGGCCCAGTTGACCATTTGCTGGTCGAGATCTTTCAACGGATGACGAATATCCATCAAAACGACTAATCCTTTGAGGCTGTTGCGTTTTTGCAGGTATTCACCCAACGCGCGCTGCCATTTGAGTTTTACCTCTTCCGGGACTTCGGCATAGCCATAACCCGGTAAGTCGACAAGGCGTTTGCCATCGGCTACTTCAAACAGATTGATGAGCTGCGTGCGACCCGGCGTTTTTGAGGTACGCGCCAGGCCTTTCTGATTGGTCAGCGTATTCAGCGCGCTCGATTTACCTGCGTTGGAGCGACCGGCAAAAGCCACTTCAACCCCTGTATCGGACGGTAGGTGGCGAATATCAGGCGCACTGAGAATAAAATGCGTCTGTTGATAGTTCAGGTTAATCAAAGGAGCCTCTCCATAAAATCGGTCTATGCCGGGGAGTATACCTGAACAATGGCAAAAGGCGGTGTTTGTCACGCTCTTAGGCTGTCAGTCTTATCCCTCTTCTTTGTAGGACATTTGCCATAGGTTTTATGCGAAATTTAGGATAAGTTGCAGCCGATATTTTCAGCGAATTATTTAAAATCAATAGGTTGGTTTTAGTATTGTTCCGAAATTGCATTTTCGTCGCTCGATGCGGCTTGTAGGTTCAGGAATTCAGCGTAAAGTACACCACATCAGGCGGGGATGCCGATAAGGATAAGAACTCAGGACGAGGGTCAGGAACGCCAGGAGGCGAAGACCAAGGAATTGCCAGGAGGCAACGTCTGGAGACGTCGTAAAAGGATCAGGAAGAAGACACGGATTGTTTTATGCCAAGGGAAAAACAGGGTGTGTTGATGGCAAACATGGACAGTGTGACCCTTAATGGGTTGTGAGTCAGGAAAAAAGGCGACAGATTACTCTGTCGCCTTTTTTCTTTGTCTGCTTTCTGCTAGATTCCGCCTCAATTCTATACTGTAGTAAACAACGTAAAGACACCCATCATCATGAAAAAACCAACATCCGCACCGCGCAGTAAAGTCCCTGGAAAAGCCCGTCGTAAGACGCGTGAAGAGCTTGATCAGGAAGCACGTGCCCGTAAACGCGACAAAAAACATCGGGGTCACGTAGCAGGCAGCCGCGCGGGCAGCGGTGAGGCTGGCGCTGGTGGCAAAAAGCAGGGCCAGCAGAAAGATCCTCGTATTGGCAGTAAGACTCCAATCCCGCTGGGCGCTATCGAGCGTCCGGTGACAAAGCAGCAAAAACCGAAGAGCGAGAAACCTATGCTTTCACCGCAGGCTGAGCTGGATTTACTGGAAAATGATGAGCGCCTGGATGCGCTGTTGGAACGTCTGGAAGAGGGTGAAACCCTCAATGCTGAAGAGCAAACCTGGGTTAATGCACAGCTGGATCGTATTGACGCATTGATGCAACAGCTGGGTCTTTCCTACGACGACGATGAAGACGAAGAGGAAGAAGACGAAGGCAAAGAAGACATGATGCGTCTGCTGAAGGGCGGAAACTAACGTTTGCACCCCCTCGGACTGCCCGTCCTGCTTATAACCCTTATGGTTATGTGTTATCTGGGGTGGTTATTCGTTAAACTACGACGGTTGTCGCGGCGAAAGCATTGGCTGCGCAACCGGCTAAGTGCCCTGAATTTGGGCCAGCCGGCACGCCGTCGCCGTTCGCGATACCACCGCAAGGAGTAAGCATGTCTGAGCAGTTAATCGACTGGGATTTGGCCCTTATCCAGAAGTACAACTATTCCGGGCCACGTTATACCTCATACCCCACCGCGCTGGAGTTTTCCGAAGCATTCGGCGAAAACGACTTTCAACAGGCGGTTGCCCGTTACCCTGAGCGCCCGCTGTCGCTGTACGTTCACATCCCGTTTTGCCACAAGCTCTGCTATTTCTGCGGCTGCAACAAGATTGTGACCCGCCAGCAGCACAAAGCCGATCAATATCTCGATGTGCTTGAGCAAGAAATTGTTCACCGTGCGCCACAGTTTGCAGGCCGTCAGGTCAGCCAACTGCATTGGGGCGGCGGTACGCCAACGTATCTGAATAAAGCGCAAATCAGCCGCCTGATGCAGCTGCTGCGTGGGCATTTTGATTTTCTGCCGGAGGCGGAGATCTCCATTGAGGTCGACCCGCGCGAAATCGAACTGGACGTGCTTGATCACCTGCGCGGCGAAGGGTTTAACCGCCTGAGCATGGGCGTGCAGGACTTCAACAAAGAAGTTCAGCGCCTCGTGAATCGCGAGCAGGACGAAGAGTTTATTTTTGCGCTGATGAATCACGCCCGCGAAATTGGCTTCACCTCGACCAATATTGACCTGATCTACGGCCTGCCGAAGCAAACGCCGGAGAGCTTTGCGTTTACACTCAAGCGTGTCGCAGAACTGAATCCAGATCGTCTGAGCGTGTTTAACTATGCGCACCTGCCCACGTTGTTTGCTGCTCAGCGTAAAATCAAAGATGCCGATTTACCGTCGGCTCAGCAAAAGCTCGATATTTTGCAGGAAACCATCACCTCGCTGACCGACACCGGTTATCAGTTTATCGGGATGGATCATTTTGCGCGGCCTGATGACGAACTGGCGATAGCGCAGCGTGAAGGCGTTCTGCACCGCAATTTCCAGGGCTACACCACGCAGGGTGACAGCGATCTGTTAGGCCTCGGGGTTTCTGCTATTAGCATGATTGGCGACTGCTACGCGCAGAACCAGAAAGAACTAAAAAGCTACTACCAGCAGGTAGATGAGAGCGGTAATGCTTTGTGGCGCGGTATTGCGCTGACCAAAGATGATTGTATCCGTCGTGACGTTATCAAAGCGCTGATCTGCAATTTCCGTCTGGAGTTTGCGGCGGTAGAAAAAGCGTGGGCGCTGGATTTCGAACAATACTTTGCGGAAGATTTAAAACTGTTGGCACCGCTGGCAAAAGACGGGCTGGTGGATGTGACGGCGCAGGGCATTCAGGTGACGGCGAAAGGGCGTTTGCTCATCCGCAACATTTGCATGTGTTTCGATACCTATCTGCGTCAGAAAGCGCGGATGCAGCAGTTCTCACGCGTGATTTAACGCGACTCCCCGGTGGCGCTGCGCCGACCAGGGCTACCGTTATTCTCGTGTCGGCCCGGCAAGCGTAAGAGCCGCCGGGCAAAACCCTCTCAAACTCACTCCATTCCCAGCTCTTTTAGCTTGCGCGTCAGGGTATTTCGCCCCCAACCCAGCAGGCGAGCCGCTTCCTGCTTATGACCCTGCGTGTGACGCAGCGCGGTCGTCAGTAGCGTGCGCTCCATTTCCGGTTGCGCTTCTGATAGCAAATTTTGATGACCGGAACGCAGCGCTCTGTCGGCCCACTGCGCGAGCAAAGTAGCCCAGCTGTCCGGCAGTGAATTCGATGGGCTATCTGGCACCGTGCTTTCAAACAGTTCCGCCGGTAAATCCTGAATCAGCACTTCCTGACCCGCCGCCATTACTGTTAGCCAACGGCAGGTGTTTTCCAGTTGGCGCACGTTGCCGGGCCAGGCGAGGCGCGTCAACGCCGCTTCGGTTTCTGCATGAAGCTGTTTCGTTTCCACGCCGAGTTCACGGGCGGCGTCCTGCAGGAAATGACGCGCCAGACGCGGAATATCTTCCCGGCGTTCGCGCAGTGGTGGCAGAGGCACGCGAATGACATTCAGACGGTGGAACAAATCTTCACGGAATTTGCCTTCCTGCACGCGTAGCTCAAGGTTCTGGTGAGTCGCCGCGATAATGCGGACATCTACTTTGACCGGCGCGTAACCGCCTACGCGATAAAACTGACCATCGGCCAGCACACGCAGCAAGCGCGTTTGCACATCCAGCGGCATATCACCGATTTCATCTAAAAACAGCGTTCCGCCATCGGCCTGTTCAAAGCGGCCCTGACGAATGGTATTCGCTCCGGTAAACGCGCCTTTCTCATGGCCAAACAGTTCGGACTCGATCAAATCTTTAGGAATGGCGGCCATATTCAGCGCGATAAACGGCGCTTTGGCGCGAGGACTGTGACGGTGCAAAGCATGCGCGACCAGCTCTTTACCGGTCCCGGACTCGCCGTTAATCAGTACACTGATGGAGGAACGCGACAGGCGACCAATTATGCGGAATACGTCCTGCATTGCTGGCGCTTCGCCAATAATGTCCGTCGTCGGGCCATTGACCTGCACATTGCGCGGCTGCTGCTGTTCCTGATAATGGCTAATAGCACGCTCAACCAGTGCCACGGCTTCATCAATATCAAACGGCTTTGGCAGATAGTCGAAAGCGCCTTGCTGATAAGCACTCACCGCTGCATCCAAATCGGAATGCGCAGTCATTATGATGACCGGGAGCATTGGGTGACGTTGTTTAATCTGTTTCAGCAGCGCCAGCCCGTCCATGCCCGGCATACGGATATCGGACAGCAGCACGTCAGGCGTTTTGCTCGACAGCGCATCAAGCACTTCGCTGCCGCTTTCAAAGGTGGTACAGGTTAATCCTGCTCCTGTGAGCGCACGTTCAAGCACCCAACGGATGGAACTATCGTCATCAACGACCCAGACTATCCCGCGTTGCATAAAATGCACCTCTATTTCCGAATGGGCAGATAAACCGAGAATTCGGTGTGGCCCGGCCAACTGTTGAATTCAATTTTACCGGAGTGTTGGTCGATCAAATTACGGGCGATGGATAACCCAAGCCCGGTGCCGCCTTCGCGTCCGCTGACCATTGGATAGAACAACGTATCCTGTAGGTGCGAGGGAATACCCGGCCCGTTGTCTTCCACATCAATGCGTGCCGCAAGACGGTAACGCACGCCGTGCAGCGTTAACTGGAACGCGGTGCGGGTACGCAGAATGATTTCGCCGCCTTCCGGGCCTAAAGCCTGAAGGGCATTGCGCACGATATTCAGTAAAACCTGCTCAACCTGGTCGGGATCGTGCGGCAATTCTGGCAAACTCGGGTCGTAATCGCGAGTCAAACGTACGTTATCCGGTAACTCCATCGACACCAGTTTCACCACGCGCTCTGCCACTTTGTGAATACTTTCAGTGACGTGCATACCTGGCTGTTGTGGACCGAGCAAACGGTCAACCAGATTGCGTAAGCGATCGGCCTGCTCAATGATCACGTTGGTGTATTCCAAAAGCGATGGATCGGGCAGTGCTTTGCTCAGCAACTGTGCCGCACCGCGCAGGCCGCCGAGCGGATTTTTGATCTCATGCGCCAGGCCACGGACCAGGTCACGCGCCGCGACCTGCTGCGCATGCTGTAACTGTTCCTGGCTAAGACGACGCTGATTATCCATCGGTGCCATTTCCAACAGAATCAGGCCGTCAGGCAATCGTTGGGCGGTTAACGACAGAATATGCGAGCGTCCATCGATCACCAGGGTCACTTCGTTGTCGGTAAAGCCCTGGCCCGCCAGCAAACTTTCCTGCATCAGACCGATATTCAGCGAAAAATAACTCAACAGTTCCGGCAGCGGTGTACCGAATAATTTACGCGAACTCTGGGCGAGCAATTGCTGCGCCGCCGGGTTGGCGTAATGCACCGCCAGCTCGTCATCGACCAGTAAGATACTGTTGATCAAAGAATTGAGGATCTGCCCAGCATCGGGCAGCACGCCTGTTGCCATCCAGCAGTCTCCTGAAAGGTGTGCACTAATTTAGTGCATTATAGCGGTTTTAAGCCGCTAAGCGTCTGAAATCACTTGGCTGGTGGAGAAAAAAGCCCATCCGGAGATGGGCTGAAAGTTTCCACGGCAACAAATCTCCTAACGCCTTTCACGACACAGCGGTGTTGGCTGCTTTCATTCACCCCAGTCACTTAGTTATTCTAAGCTCCTGGGGATTCACTCAGTTGCCGCCTTGCTGTGACGCGAAATTCGTTGGATCTAACTCAGATAAATTCAGTGATTAAACGCTGTAGTACAGCTCGAATTCAACCGGGTGCGGCGTCATGCGAACGCGGTCGTTTTCTTCGATACGCAGCGCGATGTAAGCATCGATAGCTTCATCAGTGAACACGCCGCCCGCCGTCAGGAACTCGCGGTCTTCGTTCAGGCAGTTCAGTGCTTCTTCCAGAGAACCAGCAACCTGTGGGATCTCTTTCGCTTCTTCTGGCGGCAGGTCATACAGGTTTTTGTCCATCGCTTCGCCTGGGTGGATCTTGTTCTTGATGCCATCCAGACCGGCCATCAGCAGTGCTGCGAAGCACAGGTATGGGTTAGCCGCCGGGTCCGGGAAGCGCACTTCGATACGACGCGCTTTCGGAGAAGAAACCACTGGGATACGGATAGAGGCAGAACGGTTACGCGCAGAATACGCCAGCATTACCGGAGCTTCGTAGCCTGGGACCAGACGCTTGTAGGAGTTAGTGGTCGGGTTCGCCAGGGCGTTGATCGCTTTAGCGTGTTTGATTACACCGCCGATGTAGAACAGCGCTTGCTCAGACAGGCCCGCGTATTTGTCACCAGAGAACAGGTTGGTGCCGTTCTTGGACAGAGACATGTGGCAGTGCATACCGGAACCGTTATCGCCAAACATTGGTTTTGGCATGAAGGTCGCGGTTTTACCGAAGCGGTGTGCAACGTTGTGAACCACATATTTGTAAATCTGAATTTCGTCCGCTTTTTTGGTCATGGTGTTGAAACGAGTGGCGATCTCGTTCTGACCCGCGGTGGCCACTTCGTGGTGGTGTGCTTCAACAACCAGACCCATCTCTTCCATGATCAAACACATGGTAGAACGGATGTCCTGAGAAGAATCCACCGGAGGAACCGGGAAGTAACCGCCTTTTACGGCTGGACGGTGGCCTTTGTTGCCGCCTTCGTATTTGGTAGAGGTGTTCCACGCGCCTTCGATATCGTCGATAGCAACATGGGAACCTGAAATGGATGCGCCAAAGCGAACGTCGTCAAACAGGAAGAACTCTGGCTCAGGTCCGAACAGAACGGTGTCGGCGATGCCGGTAGAACGCAGATACTCTTCCGCACGTTTCGCGATGGAACGCGGGTCGCGGTCGTAGCCCTGCAGCGTGCCTGGCTCGAGAATGTCACAACGAATGATCAGCGTAGATTCTTCGAAGAACGGGTCAATCAGCGCCGTGGAAGAGTCTGGCATCAGCACCATGTCAGATTCGTTAATGCCTTTCCAGCCGCCGATAGAGGAGCCGTCAAACATTTTGCCTTCTTCGAAGAATTCGGCATTTACCTGGTGAGCAGGGATAGTGACGTGCTGTTCTTTACCTTTGGTATCGGTGAAGCGCAGGTCGACAAATTTCACTTCATGCTCGTTCAGCATCGTCAAAACGTGTTCAGCGGACATACTTAAACTCTCCCGGATTTGTCAGTGTCGTCGTGGTAACGCACTATTCTTGGCACTGCTTAATGTGGCGTTGTTGCCTTGAAAAAGATAAAGCGAAATCTGTGCCAACTTTTAAATGCCCCGTAAAAGGCGTTATAATGCGCGCCATAGTGCAAAAGGGCTGCACCATGATGGATATCTTGCACCAAAATAGTGCTCACGTGTCAAATGTAGGCACTGTTTTGGTGCAAATTACGTAATTTAGCCCTTTTTACTCTTCGTGAAAGCGATCACACGACAACTCTGCGATACTTGTTTGCAGAGGATGTTTGTGATCCTGTTTAGTCCTGCGATTAATCCGTGTACAATAACGCGCTATTTCTAATGCCTGAGGCAAAGTTGTGATCGAAAATCTGCGTAACATCGCCATCATCGCGCACGTCGACCATGGTAAAACTACCCTGGTTGATAAGCTGCTGCAGCAATCTGGTACCTTCAGTAATGAACGTGCTGAAGCCACCGAACGCGTGATGGACTCCAATGATTTGGAGAAAGAGCGTGGGATTACCATCCTCGCTAAAAACACCGCTATCAAGTGGAATGACTACCGTATCAACATCGTTGATACCCCGGGCCACGCCGACTTCGGTGGTGAAGTTGAACGTGTAATGTCCATGGTAGACTCCGTGCTGCTGGTCGTTGACGCAATGGATGGCCCAATGCCGCAGACGCGCTTCGTAACCAAAAAGGCATTTGCCCATGGTTTGAAGCCGATCGTGGTAATCAACAAAGTTGACCGCCCTGGCGCGCGTCCTGACTGGGTTGTTGATCAGGTCTTCGACCTGTTCGTAAACCTTGACGCAACTGACGAGCAGCTCGACTTCCCAATCATCTATGCATCTGCACTGATGGGGATTGCGGGTAACGATCACACTGATATGGCGGAAGACATGACCCCGCTGTACCAGGCGATTGTTGACCACGTTAAAGCACCAAACGTTGACCTTGATGGTCCGCTGCAGATGCAAATCTCTCAGCTCGACTACAACAACTACGTGGGTGTTATCGGCATTGGCCGCATCAAACGCGGTAAAGTGAAGCCGAACCAGCAGGTCACTATCATTGATAGCGAAGGCAAAACCCGTAACGGTAAAGTCGGTAAAGTCCTGGGCCACCTCGGTCTGGAACGTATCGAAGCCACCGAAGCGGAAGCGGGCGATATCATTGCCATCACCGGTCTGGGCGAGCTGAACATCTCTGACACCATCTGCGACGTGCAGGCGGTAGAAGCGCTGCCAGCGCTGTCCGTTGATGAACCAACGGTCACCATGTTCTTCAACGTCAACACCTCTCCGTTCTGTGGTAAAGAAGGTAAGTACGTGACTTCACGTCAGATCCTCGACCGCCTGAACAAAGAGCTGGTGCACAACGTAGCACTGCGCGTTGACGAAACCGAAGATGCGGACGCGTTCCGTGTATCTGGTCGTGGCGAACTGCACCTGTCTGTGCTTATCGAAAACATGCGTCGTGAAGGCTTCGAACTGGCTGTGTCCCGTCCGAAAGTTATCAACCGTATGATCGATGGCCGTAAGCAAGAGCCGTTCGAGAATGTGACGCTGGATATCGAAGAGCAGCACCAGGGCTCCGTGATGCAGGCAATGGGCGAGCGTAAGGGTGATGTTAAAGACATGATCCCTGACGGCAAAGGCCGTATTCGTCTGGATTACCTGATCCCAGCACGTGGTCTGATCGGTTTCCGTACCGAGTTCATGACCATGACTTCAGGTACCGGTCTGCTGTACTCCACCTTCAGCCACTACGACGACGTTCGTCCGGGTGAAATCGGCCAGCGCCAGAACGGCGTACTGATTTCTAACGGCCAGGGTAAAGCAGTCGCGTTCGCACTGTTCAGCCTGCAGGACCGCGGTAAGCTGTTCCTGGGTCACGGTGCAGAAGTTTACGAAGGCCAGATCATCGGTATTCACAGTCGTTCTAACGACCTGACTGTAAACTGCCTGACCGGTAAGAAACTGACCAACATGCGTGCTTCCGGTACTGACGAAGCCACCACGCTGGTTCCTGCCCAGAAGATGTCCCTTGAGCAGGCTCTAGAGTTCATCGATGACGACGAACTGGTAGAAGTAACCCCTACTTCTGTCCGTATCCGTAAACGTCATCTGACCGAGAACGACCGTAAACGTGCTGGCCGTGGTCCAAAAGAAGCGTAAGTTTCTTTTGCTCTAGCCTTCAGCCGGATTGCGCTTACGCTCATCCGGCAATAAAAAGCCGCTGATTTCAGCGGCTTTTTTGTTTGTCACCATTCACGACCCAACGCAGCCTTAGCAGCATCACCGTTTTCCCATCCTGCTCGTCATGCCGGTAGTCAAACCCGCCCTTTCCCGCTACAGTTATTTTTCCATGACGCAAAAGGAGAGGATCATGCTCTATATCTTTGATTTAGGTAATGTGATTGTCGATATCGACTTCAACCGGGTGTTCGGCGCGTGGAGTGATTTCAGCCGTGTGCCGCTGGCGACGTTGAAGCAGAATTTCGTCATGGGGGAAGCATTCCATCAGCATGAGCGAGGTGAAATCAGCGATGAAGCCTTTGCCGAGGCGCTGTGCCACGAAATGGACCTGTCGCTGAGTTATGAGCAGTTCTCCCACGGCTGGCAGGCGATATTTGTCGGACTGCGCCCGGAAGTGATAGCCGTGATGCATAAGCTTCGTGAACAGGGCCATCGCGTCGTTGTGCTCTCGAATACCAACCGTCTGCATACGACTTTCTGGCCGGATGAATACCCTGAAGTGCGCGACGCCGCTGACCATATTTACCTTTCGCAAGAAATGGGGATGCGTAAGCCGGAAGCGCGGATTTACCAGCGAGTCCTGGAAGCGGAAGGTTTTTCTGCTGCCGACACGGTCTTTTTCGACGACAACGCCGATAATATAGAGGGTGCTAATCAGCTGGGTATCACCAGCATTCTGGTGACCGGAAAAGAAATCATCCCTGAGTATTTTGCGAAACAGCTATGCTAAAAACCGTTCATCAAAAAGCCGCCCATCATGCCAGGCCGCTGGTCGCCTGGCTGAAATTGCTCTGGCAGCGTATTGATGAAGACCACATGACGACGCTTGCCGGGAATCTGGCGTATGTGTCGTTACTCTCGCTTGTGCCGCTAATTGCAGTAATTTTCGCCCTTTTCGCCGCATTTCCGATGTTTTCGGATGTCAGCATCACGCTGAGTCATTTTGTCTTCGCCAATTTTCTGCCCGCGACGGGTGACGTGATTCAGCGCTACATCGAACAGTTCGTCGCAAACTCCAACAAAATGACGGCGGTGGGCGCTTGTGGGCTTATCGTCACCGCGTTGTTGCTGATGTATGCCATTGATAGCGCGTTGAATGCTATCTGGCGGAGCAAGCGAGTGCGGCCAAAAATCTACTCTTTCGCCGTCTACTGGATGATTTTGACACTCGGGCCATTGCTGGCCGGGGCGAGTCTGGCGATCAGCTCCTATCTCCTCTCGTTGAGTTGGGCGAGTGAAATCAACGGGGTAATTGATAACATCCTGCGCATCTTCCCGCTGCTGCTGTCCTGGATTTCGTTCTGGATGCTCTACAGCATCGTGCCGACGACGCGGGTGATGAATCGCGATGCCATCGTTGGCGCGCTGGTGGCCGCATTGTTGTTTGAACTCGGCAAAAAAGGTTTTGCCCTCTACATCACCACTTTCCCCTCGTATCAGCTGATTTATGGCGTGCTTTCAGTCATCCCCATTTTATTTGTGTGGGTTTACTGGACGTGGTGCATCGTCTTGCTTGGCGCAGAAATAACTGTCACTCTCGGGGAATACCGAAAACTTAAACTCGCTGCACTTCAACAAGAAGACGAACAACCATGATTGCATTAATTCAGCGCGTCACCCGTGCCAGCGTCACCGTGGACGGCGAGGTGACGGGTGAAATTGGTCAGGGACTTTTGGTGTTATTGGGTGTCGAAAAGGAAGATGACGAACAGAAAGCGAATCGCCTGTGTGAACGCGTTCTGGGTTACCGAATTTTTAGCGACGCCGACGACAAAATGAACCTTAACGTGCAGCAGGCGGATGGCAGTGTGCTGGTGGTGTCGCAGTTTACACTGGCGGCAGACACCGAGCGCGGCATGCGTCCGGGTTTTTCCCGCGGGGCTGCGCCCGATCGCGCTGAAGCGCTGTATGAGTATTTTGTTGAGCGCTGTCGCCAACAAGAGATGCACACCCAAACAGGGCGTTTCGCCGCAGATATGCAGGTATCGCTGGTCAATGATGGTCCCGTGACGTTCTGGTTGCAGGTATGACACTGCATGCTGGTTGGTCGCGAGCCCCTAAAGAGAGTGCCGCTATGTATCACCTTCGAGTACCGCAAACGGAAGAAGAATTAGCGCGTTATTACCACTTTCGCTGGGAGATGCTGCGCAAGCCGCTGCATCAACCGCAAGGTTCAGAGCGTGATGCCTGGGACGCCATGGCGCATCATCAAATGGTAATGGATGAAGCGGGCAACCTGGTGGCGGTAGGGCGGTTGTATATCAATGCTGATGATGAAGCGTCGATACGTTTTATGGCAGTCGACCCGACCGTGCAGGACAAAGGTCTCGGCACGCTGATGGCGATGACGCTGGAATCCGTCGCGCGTCAGGAAGGCGTGAAACGCGTAACCTGTAGCGCTCGTGAAGATGCGGTTGAGTTTTTTGCCAAGCTCGGTTTCGAGAACCAAGGGGAAATCACCACCCCGCAAACCACGCCGGTTCGTCACTTCCTGATGATAAAACCGGTGGCGACGCTGGATGATATTTTGCATCGCGGCGACTGGTGCGGTCAGTTACAGCAGGCGTGGTACGAGCATATCCCGCTGAGCGAAAAAATGGGTGTGCGCATTCAGCAGTACACCGGACAAAAATTCATTACTACCATGCCGGAAATTGGCAACCAGAACCCGCATAACACCCTGTTTGCCGGGAGCCTGTTTTCCCTCGCCACGCTAACTGGCTGGGGGCTAATCTGGCTGATGCTGCGCGAGCGCCACCTCGGCGGAACCATCATTCTGGCCGACGCGCATATTCGTTACAGCAACCCAATCAGTGGCAGGCCGAGCGCGATCGCCGATTTAGGCTCACTCAGCGGCGACCTCGACCGCCTGGCGCGCGGCCGCAAAGCGCGTGTGCAAATGCAAGTAGAGCTGTTTGGCGATGACACATCCGGCGCTATCTTTGAAGGCATTTACATCGTGCTACCCGCCAAACCTTTCGGGCCGCTGGAAGAGGGCGGTAACGAGGAAGAGTAATTATCACCTGCCCGTCGTGTGATGCGACGGGCCACGTCTTGTATTACCCGCCGTGCTGATTCACTAACGCCTGCCAGCTGAAAGAAGCCGTGTATGACACCCGGCCAGCGCTGACAGGTACAGTTCACCCCTTGATCCTGCATACGCTGATAAAGTCTTTCTCCCTCATCGCATAGCGGGTCGTATTCTGCGGTGATGATATGCACTGGTGGTAGCCCATTAAAATCATCACGCCATAACGGGCTTGCCTCTGGGTGGTCACGCGGTAACTCTGCCAGATACATTTCATAGCCGCTTAGCAGGGTATCTCGCGTTATCACATAATCTTCGCCGTTGCGGGTGTAGCTTTCACAACGTGTGGTAGCGTCCAGCATTGGGTAGATCAGGAGTAGTTGCGCAGGTTGCCATTGGGCCAGGGCTTTTAATCGCAATGCGGTTACTAATGCGAGATGGCCGCCCGCGCTATCACCTGCAAGTGAGATATGTTGAGCATCGATACCCAGTTTATTGGCGTTGCGCCGGATGATTTCAGCCCCGTTAAGCGCATCATCGTGGGCCGCAGGAAAAGTATTCTCCGGCGCTAGCCGGTACTGCACGGCAATCATATGGCAATTGCCGTAGTACGCCAACTGGCGAAGCTGATTGTCATGGGTAGCAAATCCGCCGCTGACAAAACAACCACCGTGATAGTAGATAACCGCAGGAAGGAAACCCGTGATTTTGAGCGGAGACACCACCCTAAAATGCATACCTTCCCGTTCAATGTCGCGCACCTGCACGCGAGTTTCTGTTTCCCCAGCAAGTGCCGTGCTGGCGATGTACCCGGCTCTACGCTCTGTAACACTCTGGTTTCTAGCCGATGGTCTGCCTGCAGCGATAAAGTCGTTTACCCACTCAGCAATTCCCTGTTCCAGCGCCATTTTCCGCCCCTTTAACTGTGTTTATATCCAGTTTTATAACTTGGGTTGACGTAAATGGAAAATGAAAAAAGAGGGCGTAATCAGATTCTGGAAAGCGGCTCGCAAAATTGAGCCAGGGCACGATGACGTACCCTGGCGTGATTACACCTTATCAATGTTAAACCGGGCACTCACGCACCCGGTTTATCGACAGGTTTACTCACCTTCCCCAGGGAACAGGAACGGGTTGATGGAACTGCGGGCAAAGCCCTCTTGTTCCATGCGTGCGTCCAGTACCAGCGAGGCGAGATCGTCGGCGACAGGCTCGACGTTCGGATCTTTTTCCTGATACAGAATTTTGAGATAGGTGCCGCAGTCGCCACAGCTTTCGGCTTTGACAGAGGCCTGCTCGTTATCCAGCGACCAGTAGTGTAAATCGCGGCTCTGCTCGCAGTTGCTGCATTTCACGCGCACGACATGCCACTCGGACTCACACAGGTTGCAGTGCAGGTAGCGCAGCCCTTGCGAACTGCCGATTTGCACCACGCTAGACACCGGAATCGAGCCGCACACCGGACAAAACTGGCGATGCTCACCGTATTCTGCACGGGCTTTGCCGGGGATCAGGTTCGCCATTTGCGCCCAATACAGCGACAGTGCTGCCCAGATGAACGGGGCTTTATCGCTGCTGACGGCAGCAAAATCTGAAGCGAACAGCGCGCTCGCCATCTCTTCCAGCTCTGTATCAGAAGCTTTTTCAAGATTCTCGATAACCGCCAGTGCCGGGCCGCTCATCTCGGGTTTCAGCTCGGCAATCATCGACTGCAACAGCTTTTGCCAGTGTTTATCGCGCGGCAGGGTATTGATATCCAGCGGTGGCTTGCCTTGCGCGGCGGCTTCTTTGATGCGCGCTGTCAGGTCCATTTCCAGAGGATGGTCGTACAGCACCACTTCCTGGGCGTGGGCTATTAGCGCCGCAAAGCGCAGAAAATCACCGAGCGGATTTTCCTGTGCCAACTGCAGCAGGCGTTCAGCTCTGCGGTGATAGAGGTTTTTCAGTCGCGGGAATAATAACGGCGGAATTCCTTCCGCCGTGCGTTTCTCGCTACTCCCCAACTCATCTTGCGGGATTATGCGAATACTCATTCGGTCGATTTTTCCTCTTTCTGGCGGACTTCACGGTACCAGCGCGGGTGATGTTTTTTCGCCCACTTACTGGTGACCCAGCCTTCCACCATCGCGGTAATGGAGCCTTTCACCCAAAGGGCGGCATAGATATGCACCATAATAACCACAATTAACGCGACTGCGGCAAATGAATGCAGCATCAGCGCGATGCGGATAATCGGGATCGGGAACGCAGGTGCGAAGTAAGGTCGCCAGATGATGACCCCGCTTACCAACAGCAGCACCAGGAAGATAATCGCCGCCCAGAACACGCATTTCTGACCGAAATTATAGCGCCCGGTGTCGCCCACTTCCTCATTGACGATAACCTTGCGGATATTTTTCGCCCAGAAGATATCTTCACGGTTGATGAGATTGTGGTGCCAATAGCGGAAGAACATGATGATGAACGACGCGAACATCACCACCCCGACGAACGGATGCAGAATGCGCGCCAGTTGTGGCGTGCCGAGGATATGCATCAGCCAATTGAAGGACGGGAAGAAAAAACCCAGTCCGCTCACCGACGCCAAAATGAAGCAGAAGGCGGTGACCCAGTGGTTGATGCGCTCCGGCGCGGTGTAGCGCACGATGGTGTCACGACGTTTCATTTGCGCACCTCGTCTTTCTCTTCATGCAGATTGTCCTCTTCCTCATCGGCACGGTTTGGCCCGACACCGACATAGTGGAAGATGCTGGCGGCAAATGTCGCCGCGAAGCCGACAGCGGCCAGCGGTTTCCAGATACCTTTCCAGAACTTAACGGTCTGGCTGATTTGCGGATTCTCCGGCAGGCCGTGATACAGATTCGGCTTGTCGGCGTGATGTAACACGTACATCACGTGTGTGCCGCCAACCCCGGCGGGATCGTACAGACCCGCGTTGTCATAGCCGCGCGTTTTCAGCTCGGTGACACGCTCGCCCGCCAGCACTTTCATATCCTCTTTCGAACCAAAGTGGATTGCGCCGGTTGGGCACGTTTTCACGCAGGCCGGTTCCTGGCCGACGGTCACACGGTCTACGCACAGTGTACATTTGTAGACGCGGTTATCTTCCGGGTTCATACGCGGCACGTCGAACGGGCAACCGGCGATGCAGTAGCCGCAGCCGATGCACTGCTCGGACTGGAAGTCGACAATGCCGTTGGCATACTGAATGATAGCCCCTTCCGACGGACAGGCTTTCAGACAGCCCGGATCGGCGCAGTGCATACAGCCGTCCTTGCGGATCAGCCATTCCAGTTTGTCGTTCTGCTCCACTTCCGAAAAGCGCATCACGGTCCATGATTTGGCGGTCAAATCCGCCGGGTTGTCGTACACCCCAACGTTACTGCCGATTTCATCACGGATATCGTTCCACTCGGAACAGGCTACCTGACAGGCTTTACAGCCGATACAGGTGGTTACGTCGATAAGCTTCGCCACTTCCTGTTGATGATCCCGCGCCTGAGGCGCGGGCGTGAAACCGTTAGTCGCGGAACGGCGAATAATATCTTGTGATTGATAAGCCATAAGTCGTCTCCGCTAGACCTTTTCCACGTTCACGAGGAAGGATTTAAACTCCGGCGTCTGGGTGTTGGCGTCGCCAACGAACGGCGTCAGGGTATTAGCGATAAAGCCTTTCTTCGCCACCCCTTCGTAACCCCAGTGAATCGGAATCCCGATGGTATCAACGTCTTTACCGTCCACTTTCAGTGTGCGAATACGTTTCGTCACCACCGCCTTGGCCTTGATATAGCCACGGTTGGAGGAGACTTTTACCGTATCACCATGGCCGATACCGAGTTTGTTCGCCAGCTTCTCACCAATCTCAATAAACTGTTCTGGCTGCGCGATGGCATTGAGCAACGCGTGCTTGGTCCAGTAGTGGAAGTGTTCGGTGAGACGATAAGTGGTCCCGACGTACGGGAACTTATCGGCTTTACCCATTGCTTCCAGATCGTCTTTGAACACGCGTGCAGCCGGGTTCGAAATGACGTTCGGGTGCAGCGGGTTGGTGCCCAGCGGCGTTTCAAACGGCTCGTAGTGTTCCGGGAACGGACCTTCTGCCATTTTATCGAGCGCAAACAGGCGTCCCATGCCTTCCGGCTGCATGATGAACGGCCCAACGTCGGAACCCGGCGCCGCTGCACTGTAATCCGGAATATCCACGCCGCCCCATTTCGCGCCGTCCCATTTCAGGAGCTGACGCTTAGGATCCCACGGTTTACCCTGCGGATCAGCGGAAGCACGGTTATACAGAATGCGGCGGTTGAGCGGCCACGCCCACGCCCAGCCCAGCGTATTGCCGAGACCTGACGGGTCGGCGTTATCGCGACGTGCCATCTGGTTGCCGTCCGGCGTCCAGCTGCCAGCGAAGATCCAGCAGCCGCTGGCGGTGGTGCCGTCATCGCGCAGTTGTGCAAACGAGCTGATCTGCTGACCTTTTTTGACGATAACCGCGCCCGTTGCCGGGTCGGTGATGTCTGCCAGCGCTTTACCGTTGCTTTCCATCGCCACTTCTTCCGAGGAAGGCTCATCGGGCGTGGAGTAATTCCATGTCATGTTGAGCACCGGCTCTGGCACCGGGCCGCCGTCTTTGGCGTACATCTCACGCATACGCATAAAAATACCGGCCAGAATTTCGCCGTCGGTTTTGGCGACGCCCGGGGCATCCGCGCCTTTCCAGTGCCACTGCAACCAGCGACCAGAGTTGACGATAGAACCGTTTTCTTCGGCGAAGCAGGTCGACGGTAGACGGAACACTTCGGTCTGGATTTTCGACGGGTCAACGTCGTTAGACTCGCCGTGGTTTTGCCAGAAGGTCGAGGTTTCCGTATTTAGCGGATCGATGGTGACAAGGAATTTCAGCTTCGACAAAGAGGCCACAATTTTGTTTTTGTTCGGAAACGACGCCACCGGGTTGAAGCCCTGGCAGAGATAGCCGTTCACCTGGCCCTTGTACATCATGTCGAAGTACTGCAACACGTCGTAGCCTTTGTCCCACTTCGGCAACCAGTCAAAACCCCAGCTGTTTTCTGCCGTTGCTTTGTCGCCGAAGAACGATTTCATCATCGAAACGAAGAACTTCGGATAGTTGCCCCAGTAGTTCACCTGGCCTTCCAGCAGCGGCTTCGGCGTGTTGGCGGTCAGATAGGTTTGCAGGTCAGTCTGTTTTTCATTCGGCAGCGTCATATAGCCCGGCAGGCTTTGTGACAGTAAGCCGATATCGGTCAGGCCCTGAATGTTGGAGTGACCACGCAAGGCATTCACGCCGCCGCCCGCCATGCCCATATTGCCGAGGAGCAACTGGATCATCGCCATGGTACGGATGTTCTGAGCGCCCACGGAGTGCTGCGTCCAGCCCAGTGCGTACAGGAACGACGCAGTTTTGTCGTGTGCGCTGGTTTCGGCGATGTACTCGCAGACTTTCAGGAAATCGGCTTTCGGCGTACCACAGATGTTCTCAACCATTTCCGGCGTGTAGCGGGAAACGTGCTGCTTCATCAGGTTCCACACGCAGCGCGGGTGAGTCAGGGTGGTGTCGCGTTTGGCGTAACCGTTTTCGTCCAGCTCATAGTTCCAGCTGGTTTTGTCGTACTTACGATGCTCTGCGTCATACCCCGAGAACAGACCGTCGTCGAACGCGTAATCTTCGCGCACGATCAGGCTGGCGTTGGTATACGCCTCGGTGTATTCACGGTTAATTTTTTCGTTGTTCAGCAGGTACAGAATAACCCCGGACAGGAAGGTAATGTCCGTGCCAGAACGAATTGGGGTATAGAAATCCGCCACCGATGCCGTACGCGTAAAGCGCGGATCGATAACGATAAGTTTGGCGCCGTTATGGATTTTGGCTTCCATCGCCCAGCGGAATCCTACCGGATGCGCTTCAGCGGCGTTGCCACCCATCACCACAACCAGGTTGGCGTTTTTAATATCCACCCAGTGGTTGGTCATCGCACCGCGACCAAATGTTGGAGCAAGACTTGCTACCGTTGGTCCGTGTCAGACGCGTGCCTGGTTGTCCACCGCAAGCATACCGAGCGAGCGGGTAAATTTCTGGGTTAAATAGCCGGTTTCGTTACTGGACGCAGACGCACACAGCATACCGGTGGAGAGCCAGCGGTTAACGGTAGTGCCTTCGGCGTTTTGTGCGATGAAATTGGCGTCACGGTCGGCTTTCATCAGTTTAGCGATGCGCTCGAAGGCGTCGTCCCAACTGATTTGCTGCCATTTATCGGAGCCTGGTGCACGGTATTCTGGGTATTTCAGGCGGCTTGCGGAGTGGATGAAATCCACCAGTCCTGCGCCTTTCGGGCAAAGCGCCCCGCGGTTTACCGGATGATCCGGGTCCCCTTCGATATGGAAGATGGATGCTTTGGCGTTCTTTGCTCCGTCACCGAGGCTGTACATCAACAGCCCACAACCGACAGAACAATATGTGCAGGTGTTACGGGTTTCACGGGTGCGCAGCAGTTTGTACTGCCGTGTCTCCGCCAGCGCTACGCCTGGGGCAAAGCCCAAAGCCGCTGCCGTTGTACCTGCCATACCGCCAGCACAGATCTTAAAGAACTGCCTTCTGCTGACCTGCATGGTCACTCCTTGTTTCGACATTGCTTCCCCGTCGCCATTCAATACCAAAAACCGCTAAGGGGATGGATTGTTATTAAACTTTGCGGTCGTTGCCGCAAAGGTTCAGAATTGGGGTAAATCTCCCTCTTTCCCGGAGGGATATGCCTTCAGAATACCACATTGTGTGTACGTTTGTTCCAATACGGTTAATGCAAAGTGAACGAAAATTCAGCAGAACAGGTCGGTAATGTGAGTGATATCACTGGATTGCGCCAGGTGAGTCTCTGGAAACGTCAGGATTTACATCACACTCAGCAAGATGAACTTGCTGAGGAGGTGCCCGTGGCGTTGGTCTACAACGGCATTTCCCATGTTGTAATGATGGCATCACCCAAAGATTTGATGCTGTTTGCTGTCGGTTTTTCTTTATCCGAAGGGATTATCGACAATCGATCGGAAATCTACAGTATGGATTTGGTGCAGGTCTGCAACGGGCTTGAAGTTCAGATAGAGCTTTCCAGCCGCCGCTTTATGGCGCTGAAAGAGCGTCGTCGCGCACTGGCCGGACGTACCGGCTGCGGCGTTTGCGGTGTCGAACAATTGAACGATGTTGGCAGGCCAATTACACCGCTGCCCTTTACGCAGACGTTTAGCCTCAAATACCTGGATCTCGCGCTCGAGCATTTGAATGATGTGCAACCTGTTGGCCGTATGACGGGCTGTACACATGCCGCCGCGTGGGTGATGCCGGATGGCAAGCTGGCGGGCGGTCTTGAAGATGTGGGCCGCCATGTTGCGCTCGATAAACTGCTGGGCCGTCGTGCCGATGAAGGTGACGAATGGCATCAGGGCGCGGTGCTGGTTTCCAGCCGTGCCAGCTATGAAATGGTGCAGAAAGCGGCGATGTGCGGTGTGGAAATTCTGTTTGCTGTTTCAGCCGCCACCACGTTGGCGGTGGAAGTAGCCGAACGCTGCAACCTGACGCTGGTGGGATTTTGCAAACCGGGTAGGGCAACAATTTATACCCATCCACAGCGGCTTTTGAGTGCATGATTTTTTGTCAATAAAATTGAATGACGTAAGCAAAACCTTCCGCTATTCGCTGGGTGAATGTGAGACTACTATTTATCACATCAAGGCGACATGCCTTACCAACACAGCTTAACGAAAGGGTTTACATCATGAAAAGCATCAAAACTTTTGTCGCAGTTATCGCACTGGCTACTTCTTTTGGTTCATTCGCTGCACAAACCGTGACCGCAACGTCTTCAACCATTGACGGCGCAGAAGCAAAAATCGCCGCACAGGCTCAGGCAGCAGGCGCGTCTTCTTACACCATTACCCAGGCATTCACTGGTAACCGTGTACACATGACCGCTGAACTGAACAAATAAAAATCTCGTCATACTTCGAGCCGCAGGTGCGTTGGCTGCACTCCCTCACCCCAGTCACTGACTAAAGTAAGCTCCTGGGGACTCGCTCCCTTGCCGCGTGATTCGGTCTATTTAGACCTCACCCCTGCGGGGCCAGTGCTTTGCACTGTTCAAAGCAGTAAACTGCTTTGTCCTGCAACTCGAATTATTTAGATATTTAAGCCATAGCCGCTGTCCCTGGCTCCTTGTGAGTCCGGGACAGGTTTTATTCCCGCAGTAAACGCACAAACTCTTCCGCAGTTTTCAATCCCGCAATTTTCCCCGGCACATGCTTGTATAACGCTCTGGCAAGATAGCTGAAAATTTTCAGTTCATGGCGCGCTGATGCGCTGGCGCAGGCGATCAGCAAATGGCTTACCGGTTCGTGATTTACCGTTAGTGGATGGGAGAGCGTAATGAAAAAACCGCGAAACGATGTCTCTTTCTCGCTCCAGCAATGGGGGATCGCGAGCTGGTTAACGATCAAATTTTCCCCTTCCTGCTCGCGCTGGCAAATTCGCCAGGCTTCGTCGACGGTTAACTGTCCTTGCCTCACCAGGCGTTGACTGACGCGGGCGCAAATCTCAAGCCACGTGTCCTCCGGCAAATTATCGTCGTGAAAACAGTGTTCAATGGGAAAGAGTCGGTCGAGATTTTGCCGAATAAACACCGTATCGAGAAAATCACGAATCTGGCTAATGCCGGCTGGGGTAATGATATTGCGAATGTTCAGCACATTGGTGATGCTTTCATCGAGCATGAGATGGCTGTTATTGATGATACACACGGGCTGAATTTCGTCGAGAAGCCCTGTCAGCCCTGAAATGCTCCGCGCGATATGCACCCGACAGTTCAACACATCACGTTCGATCGCCAGTTTGTTGATGGTCGCGATCGCGTTTTGTTCTGCCAGAAGCACAACAGGCTGGCGCTCGGTCTGATGACGCTCCAGCGCACAGGCAAAATAAAGGCCGATCAAATCGCTGTCCGGGATGATAATTCCCTGCTGTTTCCGCAACAGCGCAATAAAGCGAATACTCATGTCAAAAGCCACGGGCCATGCGGATTTCAGGTTATTCATACTGCCCTGACGGCTTTCTGCGACCCACACGGGCGATGCCGCGCAGCGAGTAATATGCCCGGTTAAATCTTCAATCAGTTGCCCGTCCAGCACACCGCCGGGGTGAGCGCTGAGGGTTTCGGCTAACAGTTGCTGAATCATCTCTGGCGTCACTCGCGTAGCTTGGCATTGCAAATCATCCAGCAACGAAATAAGCGCATTGAGGGCTTTTTCGCTGAAATAAAACCCCGCATTTTCAATGCACAACGCCACTTCGTGATCTCCTTTCGTTATTGCCGCGCCACGCAGCACATTCCGCATTGCCCACACGGCAAGCACGACGCTGACCACATAATCATGCTCAACGGCAGGCCAGGCGCGCAGCGAAGAAAGGGATGACGTTAGCCGTTCAACGGCGGCGTAGTTAAAGCCCGTCAGAGGGGAGATGAACGGGTCTTTTTTCAAGAGATTAGCGAGAATGAGGATTTGCCGTGATTCAGGTTCGTCAATGAAATAGCCCACACCGGGCCGCCCGGCGATACTGAATATTTTTTCGTAACGTTGACGCAATTTAACGAGCTTATCGGCAATCAACGTTTCCGGAAGACTGAGCACATCGGCCAACTGTAGGCGCGTGGTGAAGCCGTTGAGCAACAGCAGCGCCAGCAGTTGGTCGTCGTTATCATGACGTTGGAGCAGTTGGAAATAGTGCTTTCGGTCGAGGATTTCCAGCTGCACGCCCGCGCTGCCTTGGCTGGTCACGCGGGCCCGGCCGCTGAGGGTGAAATTCAGATAATCAATATCTCGCGAAACGGTTCGTACTGAAACGCCAGCTTGTTGCGCCAGCTCCGTTAAGGAGCTGGGTTGATGTTCCAGTTTGACCAGAAGGGAAAGCTGACGTTCGTTAAGCATCCGTGTTTACCTGAAATCCCGCAAAGCCGCCACCGTATCACCATCCAACCTTTGCAACAGTGCGCGGGTCATCGTAAACAAAGCGTCATAATCATTTTCAGAAATCATCCCGCTATTGGCATGTAGATAGCGTGTGGGCAGGCACAGCGCCAGCACCGGACGCCCGCCGCCCATCACGTTATAGCGACCGCCATCGGTGGCACCCGTTTTCATGATGCAGCACTGCACGGTATTTCCTGTCTCAGCGGCGCATGCTTTCAGCAGCGCGGTTAATTTCTGATTCGGGAAATAACGCTTATCAAACAGCATCGCTGCCGGACCGCTGCCCAGTTTCAGTGGGAATTTCACCTTATCAATGCCCGGCACATCGCCTGCCACGGCGGTATCCAGCACGATCACCACATCTGGTTTGATATGCTCAGCTGAGGTTTGCGCCCCGCGCAGGCCCACTTCTTCTTCCACGCTTGCCACGCCATACAGCGTAATGTTTGGGTTATTCACCGTGAGAAAAAGCTCTGCCATTAAGGCGCATCCGGCACGGTTATCCAGCGCTTTACCAACAATTTTATCGTCGCCCCATTGGGCAAAATTGGCCTCCGGGCTGACAAAATCACCCATGCATACGCCACGTTTTTCGACTTCTTCGCGACTGTTAGCGCCAATATCTATAAACATCTCGTCAAAATCGACCGGCTGCTGTTTTTGTTTTTCGGTGAGCGCGTGAGGCGCTACTGAGCCGATCACACCCGGAATATGTTGTCCTGAACGGGTACGCACGGTGACACGATGGTTAAGCATCGATTGACTCCACCATCCGCCGATGGTCGCGAAGCGCAGAAAACCGTCGTCGGTAATATGGCTGACCATAAAGCCGACTTCATCCATGTGTCCGACAATCGCCACTTTTGGGCCACGATTTCCCTTGCGGGCGATGAAACTGCCGAGACCGTCGAACCCAATTTCGTCCGCACTCTTTTCCAACGTCGCGCGCAAAATATCGCGAACTTCCTGTTCATCACCGCTCACGGCGGTGGCGTTGCACAGTTGCTTAAGCAGTTCGTTGTTCATGGACGGTTTCCTGTTTTGCGGTTTTACGTTTCAGCCAGAGGCCTTTCAGCACAATAATCAATGAGATGTTGAGTGCGAGCCCAATTGCCAGCACCAGATAGAACGAGCCAACGGGCGACATCAGCCCGATCAGCGGGTCGAACACGCCAAGCCCTGGCGCGAGGCGCTTAATGCCGAAGGCGATAACCAACATACCGGTAATGCCGCCGCTCAGGGTGTTAGCGGTGATCATCGGCAGCGGGGCCGCCAATGCGTAAGGAATGGCGGGTTCTGTAGCAACCGTCGCACCCACCACAATTGCACTGCTGGCAGCACTTTTTTCCTGTTGGGTGAACAACTTTGGTGCCAAATACGTGGCGATCCCTGCGGCCATTGGCGGCATTAATGCCACCACGCCAACAATCGCGTACCAGTCGTAAATGTGTTTTTCGAGCAGTGAGAAGCAAAAGAACCAGGCGGTTTTGTTGATCGGCCCGCCCATGTCAAAGGCCAACATCGCACCGACGAGGAACGCCGCGCCAAGCTTCATGGAAGGCGGAATGGTGTTGAGGAAGTGCAATAAACTGCCCATCACGTCGGACATAAACGGCCCGACGACGTAGTACGTCAGCACGCCGAAGACCAGCAGCGTGACGAACGGGATGAGCATTGAGCCCAGTAGCGGCTGCAAAGCTTTGCCGAGCCGCACTTTGCGGAACCACAGTACAAAGTAGCCGATGGCCAGTCCCAGAACGACCGCACCCAGGAAACCCGCGCCGGATTGTGTGCCGAGCAAACCTTTATCGTTAGCGAGATAGCAGACTAAAAACGCCGGAGCGAACGCCGGTTTATCGGCAATCGACGACGCGATGTACGCGCCCATAATCGGGATCATAAAGGTGAAACCGAGGTAACCGATGGATTCGACGACCCAGGTAAACGACGGTGCGCCTTTCGTCATGTCGGTATAAGGCAAGCCCATTTGCACCAGCATGTTGGCGATAGCCACCAGAATACCGCCGCCTATCACGAACGGCAGCGCGGCAGAAACGCCCGCCATCAGGTGACTCATCACACTGCCCTGAACGACGTCCTGTTTGCCGAGTTTCATGCTGCTGTCTGCGGTGAATGTCTGCGAATGCGTGGCTAACTGAGGGAAAATGCCATCGATATTTTTCAGCGCCTGTGAAATGGGAATTTCGTAGACTTTTTTGCCGACGAAACGCTGCCGATCATCATTACTGATACCGCGCCCGGTGGCGAGGATCACGTAATCGGCGGCGGCAATTTCGGCGTCGCTCAGGCGATTTTCAACGCCGCTCGACCCCTGTGTTTCCACGCGAATGGTGTGTCCGAGTTGACGGGCTTTTTGCTCCAGCGCTTCGGCGACCATATAAGTGTGCGCGATCCCCGCCGGGCAGTTGGTAATGGCAACAACGCGTAATGATGATTCCATAGTGGGTTCCTTTTACTCGCCGAGCGTTTGATTGAGCAGCGTCAGGATGCGGCTAACATCGCCCTGTTGCAGCTGGCTGATAAAATCGGCGTGGATAATTTTTCGGCACAGCGCGCCAATCATCTTCACCTGATTTTCTTCCCCTTCTTGCGGCACGCCGATGCAAATCCAGCAGTTGACCGGCTCGCCGTCTGAGGACTGCCAGTCAACGGATTCGGTTTTACGCGCGAACAGAACGAAAGGCTGTTTGATACAGGCGCTTTTACCGTGTGGCACGGCGATACCGGAACCGAAGCCGGTGGAGTGCAATTTTTCACGTTTGAGCAGCGTTTGCAGGAACTGGCTTTTATCGCTAACGAAGCCATGCGCATAAGCCATTTCGGCCAATTGTTTGAGGATCGAGTAGGCGGTATTGCCGCTGATATTCAGGTTGATGCAGTCGGGAGTGAGAAGCGCCATGCTGATATTCCGTCTAAAAAACAGACTCTCAGTGTAGCGATGTGCGACGGGAAAGCTGACGGGCAATATGTCCGCAGGGGATGACAGAAACGGCGCTAAGTTTTGCGGCGTAGCGCACACTCAGGCGGTAAAGCCTGAGTGTGCTGAGCGATTAATGCAGGCCGAAATAGCGCAACAGTGCCGTGACCACGGCGGCGGCAACGATCACCACAATCAACGGCATTTTGCGCCAGGCGAGGAACACCGCGACCGCCACGCCGATGACGCGAGCGCTACCGGCGAAATGGCTGCCTTCAAAGAACGTTGCGGCCAGCGCGACGGCAAACAGTAACGTGGTGGCGGCATCATTGAGCAACGCCTGTGAGCGTTCGGAAAGCGCCAGCTTATTGCCCAGTTTGGTGCCGCCAAAACGCATCAGATAGGTGCCCGCCGACAGCACCACGATCCCGGCAATAATCCACAAGGTATCGCTCATTATTTCTTCCTCGCGAACAGGCCGAACAGCGACAGCAACACAGGTACGCCCGCAGGCGTAAACGGCACAGCCGCCAGCGAAATGACCGCACCCGTCATCGCACGAATCAGCGTGGTGCGCTTTTTAAAGGCTGGAATCACCAGTGCGACCAGAATCGCCGGGAACACGGCGTCAAGGCCGATAGTCTCCGGTGACGGCAATAATTTCCCTACGCCACTGCCGAGCAAAACGCCGAGCGGCCACAGGATTGCCACGCCGCAACCGCATAGCCAATAGGCGGCTTTGCGCTGCTCGGGCGTGGGTTGTGACATGCCGAAAACCACGCTTTCATCGTTCATGATGTGGCAGCCAAGCAGCCCGGCGGCGCGTTTGCCGACCAGGTCGCGCACCGCGACGCCAAACGGAATATGGCGGGCGTTAACCAACAGCCCAGCGGCAGCGGCGGCCAGTGGATTCCCACCGCTGATAATAATGCCGAGGAACATAAATTCAGACGCACCGGCCAGCACCAACGTGGAAAGCGCCAGCGGCACCCAAAGCGGAAAGCCCCACGACATCGCAAGCGATCCATAGGAAACGCCGACCACGCCGACGGCGATGTCGACGAGCAGGATGGCTTTGATGGTGTCGCCTTTCAGGCTGGGGAAGTAACGTCTGAACATACAATTTTGGCCATATCGAACGAGTTTCCATTATAATGAACGCAGTCAGATCGTTTTTCAAGACGAACGATTCGTTCGATTTACACTTTATTGAGAGAAATACGGAGCCGTGTATGACACAGCCAATCAGCGTGATTGCCAAAAGTCTGGTGCGTGAACGCCAGCGTACCGGGCTATCATTGGCGGAAATTGCTCGCCGCGCCGGAATCGCTAAATCTACGCTCTCGCAGCTGGAAGCGGGCAATGGCAATCCTAGCCTGGAAACGCTGTGGTCGCTTTGTGTCGCGTTGGATATTCCGTTTGCCCGACTGCTTGAACCGCAGATGCCGACGACGCAGGTAATCCGTCGCGGCGAAGGTACAAAAGTCGTTGCAGAGCAGGCCAACTACCAGGCTATTTTATTGGCAACGTGCCCGCCGGGCGCACGCCGAGATATTTACCTGCTGATGACGCAACCGGGCGCGGACCGTGTCTCACACCCGCATTCACCGGGTTCCGTTGAGCATATTATTGTGACGCAGGGCAGAGCGCTGGTGGGTCTGACAGACGCGCCGGAAGAGTTGGGCGAAGGGGATTACATTTGTTATCCTGGCGATAGGCCACATGTGTTTAAAGCACTGGAAGAGGATACGCAGGCTATTCTGGTCGCCGAGCAGAATTAATTATAACCGCCATCAATAATGATGGCGGTTTTGCATTTAATATATTTGTTTATTACATGCATTAAAACAGAGGGTGTTACCTCGCTCACGTTGTTGTTTATTTTCAATTCACTCCGCACGTTCTTAATATTATTGTTCCCTCGCATTATCTAGCCTTGGTTTTAAATGAATCACCCATTCCAGATGGCACGATTTTTTAATGTTCAGTAGTGGAATGATAATTATAAAGCATTCACCTCAAATATATATTCACTGCGGGATATCATTTCCGTATTATTTTATTGCTTCAAGGAACGTTGCTCATGAAAAAAACAGCAATGGCAGTGGCGATTGGATTATTGCTGGTTGCCAATACCACCACCGCAAAATCAAAACCCCTTACTGTAGAACAACGACTAGAACTTCTGGAAGAAAGATTGGTTTCTGCCGAGAGCCGGGCTCAGTTGGCAGAACGAGAGGTTCAGAAACTGAAGGCGCAGCAAATCACCGACCGAGAGGAGATCAACGCAGTACAGCAACGCGTTGTGGTGAAAAATGAAACGGCAAAAACGGAAACCACGAAGAATGCCAGCGCGCCCTCTTTATCGCTTTCCGGCTACGGTGATTTGAAAATTTACGGCGATGTGGAATTTAATATGGATGCCGAAAGCCGTCATGGTTCCATTATTTCCAATCAGGATAACAGCAATGAACGCTGGGATTTAAATGGGCGCATCCTGTTAGGGTTTGATGGAATGAGAAAACTGGAAAATGGTTATTTCGCCGGTTTCTCAGCCCAGCCGCTGGCAGATATGTATGGTTCGATGAATCTGGATGATGCGGTGTTCTTCTTTGGTCAGGAACAAGACTGGAAGGTGAAAGTCGGGCGTTTTGAAGCCTACGACATGTTCCCGCTCAATCAGGACACGTTTGTTGAGCACTCGGGTGATACCGCCAATGACCTGTATGACGACGGTCACGGTTACATCTACATGATGAAAGAAGGTCGTGGTCGTTCAGATAGCGGCGGCAATTTCCTGATGAGTAAACAAATCGATAACTGGTATTTCGAACTGAATACTCTGCTCGAGGACGGCACCGCGTTGTTTAACGACAGCAATTATCACGGTCATGATATGGATCAGCAGAAAAACGTAGCGTATTTGCGCCCGATTATTTCCTGGTCCGAAGGCGCGTTTGCCGTGGCGGCGGCGATGGAAAGTAACGTGGTCAACAACGCTTACGGCTATTATGACGAGCACGGGCGATTTGTGGACCAGTCGGACCGAACCGGTTACGGCATGACCATGACCTGGAACGGCCTGAAAAACGATCCGGAAAACGGCGTAGTGCTGAACGTTAGCACCGCTTATCTGGATGCATCGGGCGAAGAGGATTTCACTGCCGGAGCTAACGCCTTATGGCATCGTTTCGAGCTGGGTTACATCTACGCGCATAACAAGATTGATGACTACAACGGCGCTACCTGTGATGAAGACTGCTGGTTTACTGAGGCGGGCACTTACGATATTCATACCATTCATGCGTCGTACCAAATCCCGAACGTGATGGATATGGAGAACTTCAATATTTATCTCGGGGCGTATTGGTCGAAACTGCAGGGTGATGGCGAACAGGGCAGTAACGACGATCGCTATGGCGGCCGCGTGCGGTTTAAATATTTCTTCTGATGAAAAAACCCGGCTTCGTAGCCGGGTTTTGTTTTTTCTGTCTGTGGAACGTGAGCTTATTCCAGCCAGAACACTTCTTTCAGTTCTGCACTCACCGGGCTGTTGTCCGGATTGGACGGCATCACTTCACCCATGTATTTCCACCAGCGCTGGCAGACATCGGTACTGGCGACGGCGTTCCAGCGTTCCTCTGATTCAATCTCAACCGTGGCAAACAACAGGTTGCGGGCTTTATCGAGATAAATGGCGTAATGATGCGCGCCACTTTCTTTCAGCACCGTTTCCAGTTCCGGCCAGATAGGGTTATGGCGACGCTCGTACTCTTCATGGGTGTGTGGATGCACCTGCATGACAAACGCTTTGCGGATCATAATGCCTCCAGATACAGCTCGCGCACTTCGTCGCGGCTGGCGGTGCGTGGGTTGCATGGCGCACAAGGGTCGGCGAGGGCTTTATCCAACCAGCCTTCGATATCGGCTTTGGTGATGCCGAGTTTGCCGAAGCCAGATGGAATGCCCACGCGGGCGCTGAGGTCACGAATCGCCTGAATCGCTGCCATGCTAGCGGCTTCGTCGCTCATACCGTGAATGTTGACGCCCATCGCATGCGCTACACGGGCAAAGCGGGCAATGGCGTTCGGACGGTTAAAGTTTTCGATGATGGGTAACAGGATAGCGTTGCACACCCCATGTGGCAGATTGTGCGTTGCACCTGGCTGATGCGCCAGCGCATGAACCAACCCCAGACCTGCGCTGTTAAAGGCCATGCCCGCCAGGTACTGCCCGAAAGCCATTTGCTCGCGTGCTTCCAGGTTATGGCCGTTATCGACCGCTTTCGGCAGCCACAGGGTGATTAGACGGATGGCTTCCAGCGCGTTGGCGTCCGTCAATGGATGTGCGCCCACGGATACAAACGCTTCAACGGCGTGCGTCAAGGCGTCCATCCCGGTAGCCGCCGTCACAGACGCGGGGATATCGAGCATCACGCTGGCATCGTCCACGGCGATATCCGGAATGATATTTGAGTCGATAATGACTTCTTTCACCTGGCGTTCGCTGTCGATTATCACCGCGTTGCTGGTCATCTCTGCCGCCGTTCCGGCGGTGGTGTTTATTGCCACCAGATGCACGCCTGGATTTTTTACTTTGCCCACGCCGGAATAATTCGTTGATGGGCCAGGGTTGGCGGTGAGAATTTTGACTGCTTTCGCGGTGTCGATCGGGCTGCCGCCGCCAAACGCGATAATGTAATCGCACTGCGCGTCCTGATAGGCCTGATAGCCTTTCTGCACCAGCGCTTCGGTTGGGTTCGGGAACACGTCGTCAAACAGATGATACGACATCTCGTGGTAGTCCAGCGCGGCAAACAGGGTGTCGAGTAGACCCATTTTGACCAGCTGTCCGTCGGTGACAATCAGCGCTTTACCCCACTGTTTGTCCGCCACCAGATTGACCATATCCCCAATAGCGCCCGCGCCGTGCAGGCTGATTTTCGGCAGTGCCAACATAAAACTCATGCTTATTCTCCTTAATATTGCTGTGATTTTACGCCCGACGGCACTGCGCTGACGTGGGCCTACAAAACGGTAGGCCGGTCAACGTCGCGCCACCCGGCGTTAATTCCGTCTTCGCTGTAAAATGCGCCGCGTAATAATCGGCAGCGAGATAACCACGATCAGCATCGCGCCGATGATTATCGACATCACAATGCCCGGCACGTTGAGCAGGCTCAGGCCAAACGTCACCAGCCCCATCAGGAACGCCGCGATAATCACGCCGACCATGCTGCCGGAGCCGCCAAGAATATTGACGCCGCCGAGCACCGCCATTGTCACCACTGACAGCTCCCAGCCGAGTGCGATGGTGGGGCGCGTACTACCCAAACGCGACGTCAGCAGCACCGCCGCAAGCCCGGACATCAAACCGACCAGCACGAACAGGAGCAGGTTGTGGCGTTTAACGTTAATCCCGGAAAACCACGCGCCGGTGGGGTTATTGCCAATGGCGAACGTGCGGCGACCAAAGTTGGTTTTGTGCAGCACGAAGGTAAAAATCGCGGCGAGCAGGATAAACAGTGCGAACTCAAACGACAGCGCGCCCCACACGTAGCCCTGACCAAACCAGGCAAAACTCGCCGGGTAGTGATTCAGCGCCCGATCGCCGAGCAGGATGTAAGAGATGCCGCGGAACAGGCTCATGGTGCCGATGGTTATCACAATCGAAGAAAGGTTCAGCCGGGTGACCAGTAATCCATTCACCAGTCCACATAGCACGCCAACCCCAAGCCCAACCAGCACCAGCAGTGGCGTATCCACGCCTGCCGCCGCGCAGAAGCCCATTGCCGTCGAGCTAAGCGCGATAATGGCCGCCACCGACAGGTCAATTTCACGGGCAATGATCAGCATCGCCATCGGCAGCACGATGATCGCTTTTTCAGTGAAGTTGAACGTGGCATCCGACAGATTCCAGATGTTGAGGAAATAGGGTGACGCGAACGCATTCACCACGAACACCGCCAGCGTGACCGCCAGCAAAAATCCTTCCCAGCATGCGAGACGTTGGAAAAGGGACGGCGTGGATGACGAGTTTTGCACTTCGTCAGTCGTCAAAATTTTGGTCATGATTTCACCGCCATTTTTTGCCGAGCCAGCACCGCATCACGCAGGATCAGACGGCCTTTGCGTTTGTTGCCGCGCTCGTTGAGCACCACCGCAATCACAATCACCGCGCCGGAAATCGCCATCTGCCAGAAAGGCGATACGCCGATCACCGGCAGCGCGTTATTGATAACGCCAAGGAACAATGCCCCAAACAAGCAGCCGAGCACGCGCCCGGTGCCGCCCATGGTGCTGATCCCGCCGATCACACAGGCCGCAACGACCTGTAATTCGAAGCCGTTGGCGACATCGACGTAGGCCACCGCAAAGCGTGAGATCCACAAATAGCCGCAAAATCCGGCGAGCGCACCGGAGAGACAGAAGCTGACGAACTGCATTTTTCCGGCGTTGATCCCGGTGTAATACGCTGCCGTAGCGTTGCCGCCAGCGGTGTACAACGCGCGTCCGGTACGGCTATAACGCAGGAAATAACCGACAATAAACAGCGCGGCGATGGCGAACCAGCTCAGCACCGGCAGGCCCAGCAGTGCGGCGCGCGGCAGACCGAGAAAATCGGCGCTCATCTGGTTGGAGTTAACCCAGCCGCCGTTGGAGAGCAGGAAAATTATCCCGCGATAAATGCTCATCGTACCCAACGTCACCACAATCGCCGGAATGCCCAGTTTCCACACCAGCAGCCCGTTGATGATGCCCATGACGAGGCCGAGTAATGTTGCCAGCGCCAGCAGGGCAATGACCGGGATCTCCGGATGATGGAAATTGAGCAGCGCCACAATCATGCCGGAAAGCGCCAGATTGGCGGCCATCGACAGGTCAATGCCTTTGGTCAACAACACCATCATCTGGCCGAGGGCGAGGATTATCAAAATCGCCGTATCGTTGAACATTTCCACCAGATTACCGGGGGCGATAAATGACGGTGTGCGGCTGCCGATAGCGGCGACCAGTAACACGATCACCGCCGCGAGCAGCGCTTCACGGTGTTTAAGCAGAGATTGCACCATCATGCCGCCTCCCTTCCCGCACCGCTGGCGGCGCTGACGATAACCTCCGCCGTCGCGTCGCCCGCACGATATTCCGCCACCATCAACCCTTCGTGCATCACGATAATGCGGTCTGCCATGCCCATCACTTCCGGTAATTCAGATGACACCATGATCACCGCCAGGCCAAGGCCTACCAGCTCAGACATAAACTGGTGAACCGCGGCTTTCGAACCGATATCAATGCCTTTGGTCGGCTCGTCGAGAATGATGACGTCCGGATGGGTGGCAAGCCATTTGCCGATCACCACTTTTTGTTGATTGCCACCGGAAAGCGTTTCTACCGGCTGTCGCCAGCTGGCGGCTTTCACCTGCAAACGCGTGGCGTAGTTATCCGCCAGTCGCCATTCGCGGTCGTCGTGCAGAATCCCGTTCGGATTGAGTTTGCGCAGCTGCGGCAGGCTGATGTTTTGCGCGATCGGCAATTCGATAATTGCGCCCTGCTTTTGCCGTTCTTCCGGCACGCAAACGATGCCCGCGTTGATGGCATCGGAAGGCTGGTGGAAATGAACGGTGCGACCATTCAGGACAATCTCGCCCGATGACGGTTTTGTCACGCCCGAAAGCGCCTGCATCAGTTCAGTACGCCCCGCGCCAACCAGCCCGTAGAAGCCGAGAATTTCGCCTTTGCGCAGGCTGAAATTGATATGTGCAAATTCAGTGGGGTGACACAGGTCTTTCACTTCCAATACCGTGTCGCCGGGTTCGCACGCGACTTTTGGGAACGTTTGAGTAATGGCACGTCCGACCATCATCGCCACCATTCTCTCTTCGGTGATGTCGTGAATGTTGCCCGCACCCACGAACACACCGTCGCGCAAAATGGTGTAGTGATCGGCCAGTTCGAAGATTTCATCAAACTTGTGCGAGATAAACAGAATCGCTTTGCCGTCCTGTTTCAGGCGTTCAACAATTTGATAGAACTCCAGAATTTCATGCTGAGAAAGGGCGGCGGTGGGCTCGTCGAGGATTACCACCTGTGCATCAAACGAGAGCGCACGGGCAATGGCGACCATATGCCGCTGGGCGATGCTGAGGGTTTTTAGCGTTGCGCGCGGGTCAATTTGCACTTCGAGACGTGCGAGCAACGCCTGGGCGCGGCGATGCATTTCCGGCCAGTCGAGCTTTTTCAAAAAGCCTTTATACAGATATTGCCCGACGAAAATGTTCTCTGTAACGGATAGCTCGTCGAACAGCACGGTTTCCTGATGAATGGCGGTGATCCCCACTTTGTGCGCAGACTCCGGCGTCGGCAGCTGAATGGGGATCGCTTTATAAAGGATTTCGCCTTCGTCAGCCTGATAAATGCCGGTCATCACTTTGACCAGCGTGGATTTTCCGGCACCGTTTTCGCCAATCAGGGCGGTCACTTTGCCGGGCCACAGGCTGAGTTGCACGTTCTCCAGGGCGCGCACGCCGGGGAAAAACTTGCTGATGCCCATGAGCTGTAGCAAGGGGGTGGATTCGGTCATGAATGTTCTCCGTCAAAGGGGTCTTGTAGAGCGGGTAAGCGGTAGCGCACCCGCCGTGTTGCCGGATGGCGCTACGCTTATCCGGCCTACAAAACGCATCAGAAAATTTTGGAGAACTTATCAATGTTGCTGGCATCGTAGACGAACGGCTTCGCCATCGCACCGTTACCGTCTGCATCCAGCGTCACTTTGCCGAGTTTACCCATGCTGGCCTCGGTTTTGGTCGCCGTGCCTTTCACCAGATCGTCTGCTAAGTACGTTGCCGCATAGCCCAGATCGATAGGGTTCCAGATGGCAAAACTTTTGCTGGCGCCGGATTTGATTGCACCCGCCATTTCAGATGGCAGGCCAAGGCCGGTAACGTACACTTTGCCGATTTTGCCCTGATCTTTCACCGCCTGCGCGGCCGCCACGATGCCGACAGATGACGGCGAAACGATCACTTTCAAATCAGGATACGTTTTCAGTAAACCGACCGCTTCGCGGTAGCTTTTATCGGAAAGGTCATCGCCGTAGGCAACGGTGACTAAGTTGATGGACGGGTACTGCGGCAGCACTTTTTTCATCTCCGCAATCCAGATGTTCTGGTTAGTGGAGGTTGGCGTGGCACTCAGGATCGCCACGTCGCCTTTCTCGACATTCAGCGCTTTCAACGCATCGGCGGCCAGCTTAACGTTGGTTTCGCCGATCAACGCGTTATTGGAAGGATTCAGGTGGATCTGACGGCCCGCCTGCGCGACGCCGGAATCCCAGGAAACTACTTTGATGCCACGCTGCATCGCTTTTTTCAGCACCGGCACCAGCGCGTCCGGATCGTTGGCTGAAATGGCGATCGCATCCACCCCTTGGGCGATCAGACCGTTCAGCACTTCGATCTGCGCTTCTGCGGTGGTGGTCGTGGGACCGGTATAAATGACTTTAACGTCACCTAACTCTTTTGCCGCTTCCTGCGCGCCAACGTTGGCTGCCTCAAAAAATCCATTTCCCAGCGATTTTGCCACCAGGGCGATTTTCACTTCAGCAAATGCAGAACTGGACAGTGCCAGTGCGGCAACGGTGAGGATCAAGCTTGCTTTTATTTTCATTGCTTTACTCCACTTCGAGTTAGATTCCCGTCGTCTTTCACGTTGCAGATGCGTTGGTTTTCTGCACCGCGAAATCCATAGGGAATGGGTAGGTTGCAGGTGTTTTTTCGCCCCGTCTCGGTGAGCGGGGCGCGATGTAGTTATGCGTAAAGCGCTAATGCTGATGCCATCGGGGACACGCCAAAGCGTTTGCCGAGGGCAATCAGTTCTTCTCGGGTGATGGTTTGTTTCATGCCGCCCATCGAGTAAACCTTCACCAGAACTTCTGCCGATTTCTCGGCGGTATCAATCAGACCAAAGGCTTCGTCGAGCGTTGGACCGCTGCCGAATACGCCGTGGAATGGCCACAGCACCAGCGAATGCTTCTGCATGTCGATGGCCGTTGCCTGGCCGATTTCATCGGTGCCCGGCACCATCCACGGCAGAATGCCGACGCCGTCCGGGAACACCACCAGACACTCGGTGCTGCCTTCCCACAGCTTGCGGGTAATGAGGTCGCTGTTGTTTTCCAGCACGTAGGTCAGGGCGATCAGGTTGGTGGCGTGGCAGTGCATGATCACGCGGTCTTTACCCTGGGTCGCTTTGATGCGCTCGCAATGGGAAAGGAAATGTGCAGGCAGCTCTGACGTAGGCACCGCTTCGTGCGTCAGCCCCCAAAGAATGTGGTAGCCCGCGCCGTCGCTGTCCACTTTCACCACGCCTAAATTAGCGGTCGGGGAGAGCTGTACGTTGCGGAAGAATTTGCCGGAACCGGTGACGATAAATGGCGTGTTAGCCAGTGCGGGCATCGGCTGGCTGAGTGCGATATAACGCGGTTTCGGATGGAAATCTGCTTCAAATGGCGCGATGTCGGTTTCGTCCAGGCGTAAAGTCAGATTGCCGCCGTTGCGTTCGTCCCAGCCTTTCAGCCAGGCGTCGGTGGTGGCTTTGATCATGCCCTGAACGAACCAGGAATTAGTGATGGTCTGCATAGTCTTTCTTTTCCTTCATATTGCATATTTCCGGGTGGCGCTACGCTTACCCGGCTTACATTGACGCGTAAGCCCGGCGAGTAAAGTCCCGCCGGGATTGTCTTTATTTACGCTTAGTTAAAACGTCTTTCTCATACGTCCGAACGCTGTTAAGCCACTGACTACTCGCTGGCGTATCGTGACGCTGGCAATACATTTCCCACACCGCCTGCCACGGCAGACATTTCTGCTCTTCAAGCAGTGCCAGACGCGCGGTGTAATCGCCATCGAGTTCTAACTGACGCAGTTCTGCGGTCGGTTCCAGCAGCGCACGCAGCAGGGCTTTTTTCATGTTGCGTGTGCCAATCACCCACGCCGCGATGCGGTTGATAGAGGCGTCGAAGAAGTCGAGACCGATATGTACGCGGTCAAACAGGTCGTGACGGATGATTTCGCTGGCAATGGCCTGAGTTTCGTCATCCAGCAGCACTACGTGATCGCTGTCCCAACGTACCGGACGGCTGACGTGCAGCAGCAGGCGTGGAACAAACAGCATCGCGGCGGAGATTTTGTCGGAGATAACTTCGGTCGGGTGGAAGTGACCGGCATCCAGACACAGCGCGGTCTGGCGGCTGGTGGCGTAACCCATGTAGAACTCGTTGGAGCCGACGGTGTAGCTCTCCGCACCAATACCGAACAGCTTGCTTTCGACGGCGTCGATGTGATGCGCCGGACTCAGTTTTTCGCTGATGATGTCATCCAGTGCGTTCATCAGGCGCTGGCGCGGTGCGAAGCGGTCAACGGTCAGGTCTTTCATGCCATCCGGGATCCAGATATTCATCACCGACGGCGTGCCTAGCTGTTCGCCGAAATAAGCCGAAACGCGGCGGCTGGCTTTGCAGTGGTCAATCCAGAACTGGCGGATTTCATCGTTGGCGTGGGCCAGCGTGAAGCCATCGGCGCTGTTGGGATGCGAGAAACAGGACGGGTTGAAATCCAGCCCCAGTTTGTTGGTTTTGGCCCACTGTACCCAGTTTTTGAAATGCTCAGGCTTGATTTCGTTGCGGCCTACAGGTGTATCAGATTCCAGATAGATAGCGTGCAGGTTCAGGCGTTTCGGGCCAGGGATCAGGCTTAATGCCTGCTCCAGATCGGCACGTAATTCGGTGGCGTTACGTGCTTTGCCCGGATAGTTGCCGGTTGCCTGAATGCCACCCGTTAACGCACCGCCTGGATTTTCAAACCCGGCGACGTCATCGCCCTGCCAGCAGTGCATCGAGACAGGCAGGCGGTCGAGCTGACGCAGTGCTTCTTCTACATCGACACCGACGGTGGCGTAACGCTGTTTTGCCAGTTCCCAGGCTTGTTCAAGTTGAGTGGTCATGCGCAAAGCTCCTTCGTCTGTTGTGACTGAAACTGCGCGACGTAGCGGGCAATTTCACTGTTCGGATCGGGATTAAAAGCGGTGAGGGCGTGATTAGCGCGCACCACTTTGCGGAAATCGTCCACGTTGTGGAGTTCATCAAGCGTCATCAGCTGAATGCCAATATTGCCAAGCGTTGAGGCTTCAATCGGCCCGGCGATCACCGTAATGCCGCAGGCGTCGGCGCACAGTTGGTTCAGCAGTTCGTTCTGGCAGCCGCCGCCGACGATGTGTAACTGTGAGAATGAATGCCCGTGCAAATCGGCCAGTTCGTGCAGCACGCGGGCGTACAGCAGCGCGAGGCTGTCGAAAATACAGCGTGCCAGTTCGGCGGCGCTTTCCGGCACCGGCTGGTGGCTTTCACGACACGCGGCCTGGATTTCGGCGCTCATGTTGTTCGGGTTGATAAAGCGATCATCGTTCGGGTTAATCACGAATTTACACGCCGGGTGTTGCTGCGTGCTGGCGATAAGCGCGGCGATGTCGCCAACGTTTTGCTCTTTCAGTACGCGTTGCAGCAACCACAGGCCCATGATGTTTTTCAGCACGCGATAACGGCCTTCTGCGCCGCCTTCGTTGGTGATGTTATTTGCTAGCGCAACGTCGCTGGTACAGGGCGTTTTGCTCTCGTAACCCATTAACGACCAGGTGCCGGAGGAAAGGTACGCCGCGTGCTTGCCTTCGAGTGGAGAAGCAATCACCGCGCTGGCGGTGTCATGGCTGGCGACGGCAACGACCGGGATTTTATTGCCCTGCGGGCAAATCCAGTGGCCGATGACGTTGCCGGGATGCGTCGGCGTGCCAAACCAACTGCGCGGTGCGCCCGCCCAGTTGAGCAGTTCTTCATCCCAATTATCGGTGTTGATATTCACCAACTGAGTGGTGGTGGCGTTGGTGTATTCCCAGTTCATTTTGCCGGTCAGGCGGTAGCTGAAATAGTCAGGAATAAGCAGTGCGTGGGCGACGCGCTTTGCCACTTGCGGCTGCTGTTCAGAAAAGGCGCGGAACTGGTAGAGCGTGTTAAACGGCAGGAACTGAATACCGCTGCGGCGATAGATTTCAGCGCGCCCGAGTTGATTTTCAGCGCGTTGCATCACGCCCTGAGTACGGCTGTCGCGATAGGAAACGGGCAGGCCAACGCGGTTGCCGTCTTTATCCAACAGCACGTAATCCACGCCCCAAGTGTCGATACCGATGCTGTCGATAAGAATGCCGTCGTCGCACACTTTCTTCAGCCCGCAGCGGATTTCGGCTTCGAGGCTGTCGATATCCCAGCAGTCAGTGCCGTCCACTTTCTGGAGCGTATTCATAAAACGGTGGATTTCACGCAGCGCCAGGGTCCTTTTTTTGCGGTCGTAACAGGCAAGCATTACGCGTCCGCTGGAGGCGCCTAAATCAACCGCCACACAATGGCGAAAAGTCATGGCAGGGTCCTTCTGATAGTCATTGCAGACAGTCTGGAGTACCTCTGGGATCGCTACCTTCTTACTACTGACAGTCCTAAAAGGTGGCTGGCAAGAAATCAAAGATGAACGTGAGGGGGTTCACAATTTCCGTTAGTGAGGTCGTTTCATTCGGGTGTGACGCTGAACCCATTTCCTGATCTTTCCCGTCGTTTCTTGAAAAACGAACAGGGTTTGCACGCTTTGCTGTCAAAAATTCAAGGTGAGAATGGCGGGGGCTGCTTATTATCCTGATAACTTTTCTCATTTCGTGGGGCCGTTATGACCGTACTGCACAGCGTGGATTTTTTTCCCTCAGGGCATGCGCCTGTCGCCATTGAGCCACGGCTTCCACAAGCGGAGTTCCCGGAGCATCATCATGATTTTCATGAGATTGTGATCGTGGAACACGGCACCGGCATCCATGTCTTTAATGGTCAGCCTTACACCATTACCGGCGGCACGGTGTGTTTTGTGCGCGATCACGATCGTCATCTGTATGAACACACCGACAATCTGTGTCTGACCAACGTGCTGTACCGTTCGCCGGACGCGTTCCAGTTTCTTTCCGGTCTGCAAAAACTGTTACCGCAGGAGCAAGACGGCGTGTATCCGTCACACTGGCGAGTAAATCAGGCGGTGTTGTCACAGGTGCGACAGATTGTGCAGCAGATGGAAAATCTCGACGACGATAGCGGTATGCACGCTATCGCCAACCGCGAAATTCTGTTTATGCAGTTGCTGGTTCAACTGCGCAAAGGCAGCCTCGCGGCGGAGGCGAATAATAACGATGCGCGCCTGAACCTGATGATGGCGTGGCTGGAAGACCATTTCGCTGACGATGTGTGTTGGGAAGAGGTCGCAGAGCGTTTTTCGTTGTCGTTGCGCACGTTGCACCGTCAGTTAAAACAGCACACCGGCATGACGCCTCAGCGCTACCTCAACCGCATTCGCCTGACCAAAGCGCGGCATTTGTTGCGTCACAGCGACGAAAGCGTCACAGATATTGCATTTCGCTGCGGTTTTGGCGACAGTAACCACTTTTCGACGCTGTTTCGCCGCGAATTTGATTGGTCGCCGCGCGATATCCGTCAAGGACGTGACACCCTGCTTCAGTAACGCGAGTCCAGTCACCGTTTTTTGCCGTAAAAACAGCTAATAATAGGTCGTTATCCGCTGTTTGAGGTCTTGCTGTGCCAGCACCGCTTATTCTCCGCAAAGCCGATTTTTTTACGTCACCGCAGCAGGCGGTGGCGGTGGCCGATCGCTATCCGCAAAATGTGTTTGCTGAGCACACGCATGAATTTTGCGAGCTGGTGTTGGTGTGGCGCGGCAACGGCTTACACATTCTTAACGATCGCCCGTATCGCATCACGCGCGGTGATTTGTTTTATATTCGTGCCGAAGACAAGCACTCTTACGCCTCCGTTAACGATCTGGTTTTGCAGAATATTATCTACTGCCCTGAACGTCTAAAGCTCAATCTGGACTGGACGGCGCACATCCCCGGATTGCACGGTACGGTATGGACGCCGCATTGGCGTATTGGCAGCAGCGGCATGACGCAGGCGCGGCAGGTGATCACCTCGCTGGAGCAAGAGAGTCATAAAACCTGTAGCCATGCGAACGATATGGCAGAGCTGTTATTTGCGCAGTTGGTGGTGACGCTGCGTCGCCATCGTTATGCGACGGATAACCTGGCGGCGACCGAGAGTGAAGCGTTGCTCGATAAATTACTGACCGCGCTGGCGGGCAGTCTGAATCGACCCTTTGCGTTAGATATTTTCTGCGAGCAGCAGGCCTGTAGCGAACGCACACTGCGTCAGCAGTTTCGCAGTCAGACAGGAATGACCATCAACCATTATCTGCGTCAGTTGCGTATCTGCCACGCGCAGTATCTGCTCCAGCATTCAGAATTGATGATCGGTGAAATTGCGATGCACTGCGGCTTTGAGGACAGTAACTACTTTTCGGTGGTGTTTAATCGAGAAGTGGGGATGACGCCAGGGCAGTGGCGTCATCGGAATAAAACGGCAGCGTAATCAGTTCGCCATACCCAACCCGACAATATTTGCCGCAATGATAATGACCACGCAGCCAAGGCTCAGTACGCCTACCGGACGACGGCCTGCGTTGTTCCACTCTTTCATGAGTAAGCCGACAAAACCGCCGCACAGCACGTAGAAACTCATGTGCAACATCCAGCTCATGTAGTCGTACTGCGCTGGAATGCTGGCGTGGCCCCAGGCATAGAAGAAGAACTGCAGATACCACATCAGACCCGCGAGTGCGGAAAACAGGATATTGCCGATGATCATCGGTTTTGCCAGCGAGAAGTCTGCTTTTATCGACAGGTTTGATTTGGTGGCCAAACGGATAAAGCAGAAGCCGAGGTTAACCAGCGCACCGCCACCCATGATCACCACATAGCTTGGCAACGCCACGTACAGCGGATCAACGCCGAGTGCTGCCGCCGCTTCGTGCATCGGCTTTGCGGCGTTCATCGCAAATGACATCCCTGCGGAGAAAATCCCGCACATTACCGCCAGGATCAGGCCTTTCTTGAGATTAAACTCTTCCGCCTTAATGCCCATTTTGCGTTCTTTCAACTGTCCGGCGCGGGTCACAATGCCGACGCCGACTACCGCAACCAGCACACCCAACAGTGTCATACGACCGCCTTCAGTGCCAACCAGCACGTGGAACTGGCCGTTCAGAATTGGCGTCATCAGCGTGCCGACAATCAGCGTGATACCGATGGCAATCCCGATACCCATCGACATGCCGAGATAGCGCATGGTCAGGCCGTAGTTGATATTGCCAATGCCCCACATCGCGCCGAACAGAAACACGGGCAGCAGCGTGGATGCGCTAAATGAACGGTAGTAGGCCCAGAAATCTGGCAGCAGCATGGCGCTGATGGCCCACGGAAGGATAAGCCAGGAAACAAAACCGCCAATCGACCACATTGTTTCCCAGGACCAATTTTTAACCTTTTTAAACGGGGCATAGAAACAGGCTGCACTGGCTGCACCTATCAAATGCCAAAAAATACCCATCGTAATCGCGTGACTCATTTTCTTATCCTCAGCTTTTTACGTCGATGAATCTTTCATCTGACGTGCTGAGTGTAAAAAGTAGTCAATCGATTAACCTTCCGACCGTTGCCGTGTAAATCTCAGACCTGGCAAAAAGCGCGTGTTCGGCTTGAGCGGGCTCACAAAATCAGCGACATAACCAAAAGTTATAACCTTATTAAAAGTACGGCATTGATAAACATTTTCAATATCATTTAATTAACTATAATGAACCAACTGCTTACGCGGCGTAACACTATAGCCGCCCGATAATAAATGGAGATGAATATGAGTTATACCCTGCCATCCCTGCCGTATGCGTACGACGCCCTTGAGCCGCACTTTGACAAGCAGACGATGGAAATCCATCACTCTAAACACCACCAGGCTTACGTGAACAACGCGAACGCTGCGCTGGAAAGCCTGCCAGAATTCGCTAACCTGCCGGTTGAAGAACTGATCACCAAACTGGATCAGCTGCCAGCAGACAAAAAAGGCCCACTGCGTAACAACGCGGGCGGCCACGCTAATCACAGCCTTTTCTGGAAAGGCCTGAAAACCGGTACGACTTTGCAGGGCGACCTGAAAGCGGCTATCGAAAGCACCTTCGGCTCTGTTGAGAAATTCAAAGAAGAGTTCGAGAAAGCGGCAGCAACCCGTTTCGGTTCTGGCTGGGCGTGGCTGGTCCTGAAAGACGGTAAATTGGCTGTGGTATCTACCGCAAACCAGGATTCCCCGCTGATGGGTGAAGCGATTTCTGGCACCTCTGGTTTCCCAATCCTGGGTCTGGATGTGTGGGAACACGCTTACTACCTGAAATTCCAGAACCGTCGCCCGGACTACATCAAAGCGTTTTGGGACGTTGTGAACTGGGACGAAGCAGCGGCGCGTTTCGCTGCTAAAAAATAAGGCAATTTAATGCCTGATACGGCCCTTGGGTCGTCATCAAAACCCTGCTGACTCAGCGGGGTTTTTTTATGCCTGTCGTTGTCGCATTTTGCGCAGTTTACGTGCAAAAATAGCGGCAATGAGTTCCGCAAGCAGGAGAGGGAAGATGCATTATCCAGTGGAAGTGTTTACGGGCAGCGTGCGTGCGTACGAGGGAAGCCGTCCGAGCGCCATCGCGAAATTGCAGGTGGATGGCGAGCTTGAACTCACTGAGCTTGGCCTGGTGGGCGATGAGCAAGCGGAAAAGAAAATCCACGGCGGTCCCGATCGTGCGCTGTGTCATTATCCTCGCGAGCATTACGCTGAATGGGCGCGCGAATTCCCCGAGCAGGCAGAACTGTTCTGCGCACCGGCGTTTGGCGAGAATCTCTCGACTGAAGGGCTGACGGAAAAGACGGTGTTTATCGGTGATATTTACCGCTGGGGTAATGCGCTGATTCAGGTGACGCAGCCGCGTTCGCCGTGTTTTAAGCTCAATTACCATTTTGGCATTAGCGATTTGTCTTCGCTGATGCAAAGCAGTGGCAAAATGGGCTGGCTGTATCGGGTGATTGTGGCGGGCAATGTGTCCACTGAACAGCCGCTGGAGCGGGTTTCCCGGCTCAGCGATGTCTCGGTGTATGACGCGGCGGCGATTGCGTGGTACTCGCCGTATGACGATGAGCAGTATCGTCGCCTGCTGTCGGCGGCAGGGTTATCCATAAGTTGGACGCGCACGATGCAGAAGCGGCGTTTGAGTGGGCACATCGAGGATAATTCACGGCGCTTGTGGGGCAAGTAGAATTTTTCCCTCTCCCTTTGCAGGGAGAGGGACGCGATCACCCGCGTTTATACAGCGGCAACCAAAGCGTTAACCGCAGCCCGCCAAGCGGGCTGTCATCGGCTTTCACCCAGCCACGATGTTGCTGAACGGCGGTTTCGACAATCGCCAGACCAAGACCCGTGCCGCCTGATTCGCGGTCACGTGCTTCGTCGGTACGGTAGAACGGACGGAAAATCTGCTCTCTGTCTTCCGGGCTTACGCCGGGGCCGTCGTCATCCACGTTAACGGTGATGCCATCTTTATCCACCGAGAAGCTGACCGAAATTTTGGTGTGCGAGTAGCGCAGGGCGTTACGCACGATATTTTCAAACGCACTTTCCAGCGCATTCGGGTTACCGTACAGCGGCCATGGGCCTGGCGGATATTCAACGGTGAACGATTTGCCGACCTGTTCCGCTTCAAACGCGGCGTTGTCCAGCACTTCACTCCACAGCTGATTAGCCTTCATATTCTCGCTCACCAGCGCATTTTTCGCCTGATTACGCGACATCACCAGCAGGTCATTGATCATGCTGTCCAGACGATGCGCTTCCATTTCGATGCGTTCCAGCTCTTTGCTTTCTCCCGCACGGCGGCGCAGTAGTGCAGTACCCAGTTGTAGACGCGTTAACGGCGTGCGCAGCTCGTGAGAGATGTCAGAAAGCAGGCGCTGATTGGCAGTCATCATCCTTTCGAGCGCGGTCACCATCTGGTTAAAACTGGACCCGGCAGCAAGGAATTCCTGCGGCCCGGACTCAAGCTCCGGATGCTGACGCAGGTTGCCCTGAGCCACTTCATCGGCGGCATTTTTCAGCTTACGTGCAGGTTTCGCGAGGCTCCACGCCAGCCATAACAGCAGCGGTGAACTCACCAGCATGGTGACAATCAGCAACAGCAGCGGACGGTCAAACAGCAGGTTGATGAAATCGGATTGCGAGGTGCTTGCCGGACGAATCAGGTAAAGCTGGTAGTTATCTTCTCCGTCTCTGACGGAGAACGGCCCGACCATTTCCAGTCGGCCATAGCGTTTTTTCTGCGGATGATCGGCGTTATCAGATTGACCGATAAAGTTACGAATGATCTGCATTTCGCTGCGTTCTGCGCCGATCACGCGGCCTTCGCTGGTGACCAGCAGAAGGCGTTGCCCCGGAGGTGCCCATTTATCGATGGCGCGAAAAAGCCGACGCCACCACATCAAATCGTTGGGCGGATCGTTCGCCAGCTCGGCTGCGACATGTTGCTCAATCATCAGCCCCTGGCGTTGCTCGCTGTCCAGCAGTTCCGTCATTTGACGTGAATCGAGCTTGGGCAACATCAGGACCAGCATCAGTACCAGTGCCAGGGTTAACCAGAAAATGGCAAAGATACGTGCGGTCAAACTTCCAATCATGAAGCGGACACCATCAAATAGCCGCGGCCCCGCAAGGTTTTAAACCACGGATGACCGTCTTTCCGTTCTGGCAATTTACGGCGCAGATTGGAAATATGCATGTCGATAGCGCGGTCAAACGGCGTTAAGCGTTTACCCAGCACTTCCTGGCTCAGATGTTCACGCGAAACCACCTGGCCGAGGTGCTGCGCCAGCAGGTAGAGCAGAGTGAACTCAGTGCCGGTCAGTTCCAGCGTAGTGCCGTCGAAGCTCGCTTCCTGACGCCCAGGATTGAGGCTCAGAGAATCCACTTCTAAAGTCGGTGAACTGTTGTCGCTGGTTTGCTGCTGCTCGCTCCAGTGGGAACGGCGCAGGATAGCGCGAATACGCGCGACCAGCTCACGGTCGTTAAACGGTTTTGGCAGATAGTCGTCTGCGCCCAGCTCAAGGCCGAGAACGCGATCCAGTTCGCTGCCGCGTGCGGTCAACATAATGACCGGTGTCTGGTGTGTCTGTCGTAGCTCTTTAAGGGTATCGATACCATTTTTCTTCGGCATCATTACGTCGAGCAAAAGCAGGTCGATGCTGTCATCCAAAAGCGCCAGTGCTTGTTCCCCATCATGGGCAACCTGCACATTGAAGCCTTCCATGTCGAGCAACTCCTTTAACAGGGAGGTCAGCTCCCGGTCATCATCAACTAACAGGATTTTATTCATTGATTAAATACCTCCGAGGCAGAAATTACGTCATCAAGGCTCGCTAATCCATGACTTTACGTTGTTTTACACCCCCTGACGCATGTTTGCAGCCTGAATCGTAGACTGTCTCTCGTTGAATCGCGAAACAAAAGTACTTGGGAGCAATTGATGCGCAATGTTATCGCTGCCGTCATGGCCTCAACGCTGGCGCTAAGTGCGAATAGCCAGGCTGCTGAAGTCGTCAACAGCGTTAACTGGGCTCCAGGTGATGGAGCGACGCAGGGCAGTCATCAGGGCCATATGTTTGACGGCATAAGTTTAACCGAATATCAGCGTCAACAGATGCGGGATCTTATGCAACAGGCTCGACGCCAACAACCGCCTGTTAATGTTAGCGAAATGGAGACAATGCATAAGCTTGTCACCGCAGACAAATTTGATGAAACCGCTGTTCGTGCTCAAGCCGAGAAAATGGCGCAGCAGCAGGTTGTTCGCCAGGTCGAAATGGCCCGGGTGCGCAACCAGATGTACCGGCTGTTAACGCCGGAGCAGCAAGCGGTTTTAAATGAGAGACACCAGCAACGTTTGGATGAGTTGCGTGAGGTTGCACGGATGCAGCAGAGTACAGAATCAATGCTGTTCAGTAGTAGCAATACCCGTAGTAACCAGTAATAGACCCTGTTTTTCCTTGCCATAGACACCATCCCTGTCTTCCCCCACATGATGTGGGGGTTTTTTTTTGCCTTTTTTCCGCCAACTCCCCATTGACACATTCCGCTATACTACCCGCAGAAGAGTGTGGGAGTGCTTATGAATCAAACCTATGGCCGATTGGTCAGCCGGGCGGCGATTGCCGCGACAGCGATGGCCTCGGTGTTACTTTTGATCAAAATTTTTGCGTGGTGGTACACCGGATCCGTCAGTATTCTGGCGGCGCTGGTGGACTCATTGGTGGATATTGCCGCCTCGCTGACTAACCTGCTGGTGGTGCGTTATTCGCTGCAACCGGCAGACGAAGAACATACGTTTGGCCATGGCAAAGCGGAATCGCTGGCGGCGCTGGCACAGAGCATGTTTATTTCGGGTTCGGCTCTGTTCCTGTTTTTAACCGGTATTCAGAATTTGATTACCCCAGAACCTATGCGCGAACCGGGCGTCGGGATGGTGGTGACAGTGATTGCGCTGGTCAGTACGATGATCCTCGTGACCTTCCAACGCTGGGTGGTCCGCAAGACGCAAAGCCAGGCGGTGCGCGCCGATATGCTTCATTATCAGTCTGATGTTATGATGAACGGAGCCATTCTGGTGGCGCTGGCGCTGGCATGGTATGGCTGGCATCGCGCGGATGCACTGTTTGCATTGGGGATTGGCATCTATATTTTGTATAGTGCGATACGCATGGGGCATGAGGCGGTCCAGTCGCTATTAGACCGGGCACTCCCCGATGAAGAACGTCAGGATATTATTAACATCGTTAGCGCCTGGCCAGGTGTGAGCGGTGCGCATGACCTTCGAACGCGGCAGTCAGGGCCGACCCGCTTTATTCAGATTCATTTGGAAATGGAAGATAACTTGCCATTAGTTCAGGCCCACCTGGTGGCTGAACAAATAGAGCAGGCTCTTTTGCTACGCTTTCCGGGCTCTGATGTCATTATTCATCAGGACCCGTGCTCGGTGGTCCCGTTGGGGCGGCAGGGCTTTTTGGACTTTCGTAATTCGTTGTGAAAATGTGGGTCGGATCGGCAGTATTTGGATAAATTACCGCCATTTGGCCTGACCTGAATCAATTCAGCACGAAGCACTTGATATACTATTTCTCATATAGTCGATCTCTCCCGTTTGTGGGGGCGCTTCGGGCAACAGAATAATTTTTAGCATTCCTAAGTTCAGAGGTAGTCATGATTAAGAAAATCGGTGTGTTGACAAGCGGCGGCGATGCCCCGGGCATGAACGCGGCCATTCGTGGTGTTGTGCGTGCAGCGCTTTCGGAAGGACTGGAAATTTTTGGTGTTTATGATGGCTACCTCGGTCTGTACGAAGACCGCATGGTTCAGCTCGACCGCTACAGCGTCTCCGACATGATTAACCGTGGCGGCACCTTCCTGGGCTCAGCGCGTTTCCCTGAGTTCCGTGAAGAACATATCCGTGAAGTGGCTATCGAGAACATGAAAAAACGCGGCCTCGACGCGCTAGTCGTGATCGGCGGTGACGGTTCTTATATGGGTGCGAAGCGTCTGACTGAAATGGGCTTCCCATGTATCGGTCTGCCGGGCACCATTGATAACGACATCAAAGGCACTGACTACACCATCGGTTATTTCACCGCGCTGGGTACCGTGGTTGAAGCTATTGACCGTCTGCGTGACACCTCTTCTTCTCACCAGCGTATTTCCATCGTTGAAGTGATGGGCCGCTACTGTGGTGACCTGACGCTGGCGGCAGCAATTGCGGGCGGCTGTGAGTTCGTCGTGGTACCGGAAGTGGAATTCAGCCGTGACGATCTGGTGGCTGAAATCAAAGCTGGCATCGCTAAAGGTAAGAAACACGCGATTGTCGCCATCACCGAACACATGTGTGACATCGACGAGCTGGCGAAATATATCGAAACCGAAACCAAACGTGAAACCCGTGCGACCGTTCTCGGCCACATTCAGCGCGGCGGCTCTCCGGTGCCTTACGACCGTATCCTCGCTTCCCGCATGGGCGCGTATGCCATCGATTTGTTGTTGGAAGGCTTCGGTGGTCGCTGTGTCGGTATCCAGAACGAAAAACTGGTTCACCATGACATCATCGACGCTATCGAAAACATGAAGCGTCCGTTTAAAAACGACCTGCTGGATTGCGCTAAAAAGCTGTACTAAACGCAGATCCAAATTGAGCGAATTTAGAATCCGTAATCCTTTGTGGGGTTACGGATTTTTTGCATTCTGGGCTTAACGCTTAGGCGCACAATTCGCCCTACTCTTCGCTACGCCCTACGCTTATTCTCAATTTGATAGCGCTTATGCAAATGCACTGCAATCATAAAGGAAACTGAAAATGTCACTGTATAGCGAAACGAAAGCACAGTTTATCCACGGGCTGGTGAGCCTGGATGCCGTTCTTGTGAAGGGCGCGGCCTGGGCAAAAGAACAAGGGATTCAGGAAACGGCATTGCTTGATGCGAAACTGGCGGAAGATATGTTCCCGTTGAAACGTCAGGTACAAATAACCTGCGATATGGCTAAGCGCACGATTGCCCGTCTGGCGGATATCGAAGCACCGGTAATGGAAGATAATGAAAACAGCTTCGCGCAGCTGCAAGAGCGTATTGCCGCAACCGTTGCGTTCATGAAAAGTGTGCAGGATTCACAGCTGGAAGGAGATGATGCGCGTCCGATTATGGTGCAGGCCCGTGAACATCAACTGCATTTTACCGCTCGCAGTTATGTTTTCCAGTTTGCTATCCCTAACTTCTATTTCCATTCCACAACGGCTTATGACATTTTGCGCCACGCCGGTGCCCCTTTGGGCAAGGGCGACTTCTTAGGCAAGATTAACTAAGCCCGTTGCAAACGAAAAAGCCTTCTCACTGAGAAGGCTTTTTTTATGGGGACCGTGTTACTCGATGTCGAGTGCGTCTTCCGACAGGATAATGCCGGTATTGTCAGCATAGAGATGGTCACCGGAGAAGAAGGTCACGCCGCCGAAATTGACGCGCACGTCGCTTTCACCAACGCCTTCACCCGCGGCACCAACCGGAATGGCGGCCATGGCCTGAATGCCAATGTCCAACTCTTCCAAGTCGTCTACCTGACGCACCGCGCCATAGACCACCAGGCCTTCCCACTCATTTTGAACCGCCAGACGCGCGAGGTCAGCATCGATCAGCGCGCGGCGTACTGAACCACCGCCATCCACCAACAGGATACGGCCACGACCGTTCTGTTCGAGCATATCGTACAGCAGCCCGTTATCCTCGAAACATTTCACCGTGATAATTTGTCCACCAAACGACGACCGTCCGCCAAAATTGGAGAACAGCGGTTCAACGACATTGACATCTTCCTGGTAGATGTCGCAAAGCTCGGATGTATCGTATTTCATAGGCTTAACGTTCAGTTGCTGCGAGTGATTTCAGTATATCGCGCTAATCGCATTGTTGGCAAAATCATCAATTGTTAATTGATATTTGTCAGTTAAGAAAACAGGCGGCTCAGCACAATCCCAACCACAAACAAAAGGTTAGTCAGCAGAGCGGCTTTTACCGTGCGTTCCAGCATCGGACGCATATCTACCGGATCATGATGGCTCATCACAAAGCGTGCCTGTTTGATTAACAATGGCACAGCGAGAATAAACAACCAGCCCCACAGACTGTGCAACGCCAGTAGATTAAACAGCGCCAGACACAGCGGGGCGCCCATCAGCAGGCCCAAGTGGTAACGGCGTGCGTTAACCGGTCCCAGGCGCACAGCGAGCGTGTTCTTGCCGTTCTCGCGGTCGCTGGTGATATCACGCAAATTGTTAATGTTCAGTACGGCGGCTGCCAGCAGACCGCACGCGGTGGCCGGTAAGAACGTCAGCGCTTCGAGGGTATGCGCCTGAAGATACCAACTGCCCATCACGCTGAGCCAGCCGAAGAAAATCAGTACCGAAATATCACCCAGGCCGATATAGCCGTAAGGACGCGTGCCGACGGTATAGGTGATAGCGGCGATAATCGAGACGCAGCCGAGGACCAGAAAACCGATAAAATCGGCCATTGATTCATACGCGGTAAACAGTAACGCCAGACCGGACAGGCAAATCAGCGCCACGGTAATAATCAACGCCCGTTTCATCTGTTCCTGAGTGATGGCGCCTTTTTGCATCCCGCGCAACGGGCCAATACGATCGGGCTTATCGCTGCCTTTGACCGCATCGCCATAGTCGTTTGCCAGGTTGGAAAGAATTTGCAGCAGCCCGGCAGTGACAAGTGCCAACAGCGCGACCAGCGGATTGAAATGCCCCTGCCACCAGGCAAGTGCAGTCCCGACGATAATGGCAGAAAAAGCCAGGGGTAACGTTTTCGGGCGCAGGCTTTCCAGCCACGCCTGGGTACGACTCAGTGATTGTTCAGTCATTGTTCCAGCCAATAAAAATGGGGGCTAACTCGTCATATTTCGCGGCACAGAAGCGTTAGCTGCGTTTCTTCGCCTCAGTCACATAGTCTTTCTATGCTCCTGGGATTCAGAAACGTGCTGCCTTTCTGTGACACGAACTATATAGAGTTCATGCCCCCATCAACGGTGATGAAAATGCAATTACCGGGATTATAGGATAAAACGACTCAGATCTTCATCTGCCACTAACGCATCGAGGTGTTTACTCACATATTCTGCGTCAATGGTAAAGGATTCGCCCTGGCGTTCACTGGCGTCATAGGAAATGTCTTCCATCAGACGTTCCAGCACAGTGTGCAGACGACGAGCACCGATGTTTTCGGTCGTTTCGTTGACCTGCCATGCGGCCTGAGCAATGCGTTTGATGCCATCTTCGGTGAAATCGATGTTCACGCCTTCCGTACCCATCAGCGCTTTGTACTGTACGGTTACAGAGGCGTTTGGCTCAGTCAGAATACGTTCAAAATCGTGGGTGGTCAGCGCCTGTAGCTCAACGCGAATCGGCAAACGGCCTTGCAGTTCCGGGATCAGATCTGACGGGCTGGCAACCTGGAAAGCGCCGGACGCGATAAACAGAATATGATCTGTTTTCACCATGCCGTGCTTGGTGGAAACGGTACAGCCTTCGACCAGCGGCAGCAGGTCACGCTGAACGCCTTCACGAGACACATCCGGGCCAGAGGAATTACCGCCGCGCTTACAGATTTTGTCAATCTCATCGATAAACACGATACCGTGCTGTTCAACTGCTTCGATGGCGTCTTGCTTCAGCTCTTCCGGGTTCACCAGTTTCGCCGCTTCTTCTTCAATCAGCAGCTTCATTGCTTCTTTGATTTTCAGCTTGCGCGGTTTCTGCTTCTGGCCGCCCATATTCTGGAACATAGACTGCAGCTGGCTGGTCATCTCTTCCATGCCTGGAGGCGCCATGATTTCTACGCCCATTGGCGCAGCAGCAAGATCGATTTCGATTTCTTTATCGTCGAGCTGGCCCTCACGCAGTTTTTTGCGGAATGCCTGACGCGCAGCGGAAGGTTCCTGTGGCGCTTCGGACTGGCCCCAGTTGTTTTTGGCTGGCGGAATGAGCACGTCGAGAATGCGTTCTTCCGCCATTTCTTCCGCGCGATAACGGTTTTTGTCGATCGACTGCATGCGCACCATTTTGATGGCCGAATCCGTCAGATCGCGGATGATAGAATCCACTTCTTTACCCACATAGCCCACTTCAGTGAACTTAGTCGCTTCAACTTTGATGAACGGCGCATTAGCCAGTTTCGCCAGGCGACGAGCGATTTCGGTTTTACCGACGCCGGTTGGGCCAATCATCAGAATGTTTTTCGGGGTGACTTCATGACGCAGCTCTTCGTCGAGCTGCATACGGCGCCAGCGGTTACGCAGGGCGATAGCCACAGAACGCTTTGCCGCGTCCTGGCCAATAATGTGTTTGTCGAGTTCGCTGACAATCTCGCGTGGGGTCATTTCAGACATAGGAGATCCTTACGCTTTAGAAGGTAATTCTTCGATGGTGTGGAAGTGGTTGGTGTAGATGCAGATATCACCTGCAATCCCCAACGCTTTTTCCGCAATGTCACGAGCGCCAAGCTCGGTATTTTCCAGCAACGCACGGGCTGCGGCCTGGGCATACGGGCCGCCAGAGCCAATGGCAATCAAATCGTTTTCAGGCTGCACCACGTCACCGTTGCCGGTGATGATGAGCGAGGCATTTTCGTCTGCAACAGCCAGCAGCGCTTCAAGCTTGCGCAGCATGCGGTCGGTACGCCAGTCTTTGGCGAGTTCCACCGCGGCTTTCACCAGATGTCCTTGATGCATTTCCAGCTTACGTTCGAACAGTTCAAACAGCGTGAACGCATCCGCAGTGCCGCCCGCAAAACCGGCGATCACTTTGTCGTTATACAAACGGCGGACTTTTTTTACGTTGCCTTTCATGACGGTGTTGCCAAGCGTAGCCTGACCATCACCGGCGATAACGACATGACCGTTACGACGAACACTGACTATTGTTGTCACGAGAGGACCCCCTGGGTGTAAAGCAGAATACAGGCCCCGCACGTTGTACGGGGCAGAATGCTTTAATAGATGGGGGGCAATTTGGGGGTTTCAACCCCCGGCGGAGAGACGAATACAGTTTGTGTGACCGGCGACCTTCAGGCGGGAGAGGATGCCATCGGCATTGTCTTTGCCTTTCACGGGGCCAATCACCACGCGATTCCAGCCATTGTTGGTGGTGATACGAGAATCAAACCCTTCAAACGCTAACTGCGCACGAACGGTTTCTGCCTGATCGGCACCTTTGAACGAACCGCACTGTACCATCCAGCGACGTTCATCTTTCTTCTCTGCGGTTGGTTTTGCTGCTTCTGGCTCACGCGTTACCGGGGCTGCCTGCTGCGTTTTAGACTGGCTGGCGGTGGTATGCGATGGCGTCTGCAACAGATCCTGATAAGGCTGCGTCGTTTGCTTTGGCGGCGTCTGGCGCACTGGCTGGGCCGGTTGGCTCTGTACCGCGCGTGTTTGCTGCGGTTGCTGATAAGGCTGTTCCGCTGGACGAGGCTGCGTGCGTTGAGCCTGCACCGGCTGGGTCTGTGAATACTGCTGTTGTTGGACCTGTTGCTGTGCCTGTTGGGCTTGCTGGACAAGACGTTGGCGTTGCAGCGTTTGCTGGCGCTGAGCTGGCGTTTGTTCGTTCCACGGCACTTCTGTCAGCTGTGTCGGCTGCTGGCGCATATCGGCCTGCATTTGCGCTAACAACTGGCGCTGTTCATCCGTCAATTCATTGGCATTTTTCACTTCACCGCCCGCAGATGGTTCTGTCGGCGCACGCACGCCAGGTTGGCGGCTTTCCAGTTCTTTAATGTAGCGCCAGCGCTCTTCTGGCTTCGGCGGAAGGCCATTACCGGTCGCCTGACGGCCTTGCAGGGCGTCTGCTTCTTCTTTCTTGTGATGGGTGATGAAGTACAGGCCGCCGATAAAGGCAACCAGCACAGCTGCCGCAATCGCGACCATGGTAGGTGAGACAGCAGGCAGGCTGCTTTGCTTTTTCCGTGAGTTCCGCGGAGGACTCTTTTTGCGCCGCGAAGCAGCAGGCTTGCTGCGGCTTACATAATCTCGTTGTGCCACTGTCGTTTCGCTGTATTTATTCGTTCATCAGCCCGCCATGTTACTTAAGCGGCGGGGCTTTGACCAGAAGCGCAAGTCCGAAAGCCGTTTTGATTAAGGCTTATTTTTAGCGGTACTGCCGCGAACAACCAGTTCACAGTCAAGCAGTCGTGAACCACTGCTGACATTTTGACCGCTTAACTGATCGAGCAAAAGCAGCATCGCTTCGCGGCCAATATCAAAGCGTGGCTGTGAAACGGTGGTGAGTGGAGGGTCGCAAAATTCAGACAATGAAATGTTATCGAAGCCAATAATTGACAGGTCTTCTGGTACGTTCAGACCACGGCGTTTTGCCAGCGACAGTGCGCCAAGCGCCATAATATCGCTGTGACAGAAAACCGCCGTTGGCGGTTGCGGCAAGGCCAGCAGTTGTTCGAGTGCGTTGGCGCCCGCTTCATACGTAAAGTTGCCACGGGCGATGTAGTGCGGATCGACGGTAATGCCACTGCGGCGCAGCGCCTGAACGTAGCCCTGCAAACGATAATGGCACAGCGGCATTTCTTCCGGCCCGGCGATACAACCAATGCGCTGGTGACCCAGTTCATGCAAGAAATTAACGGCGTTAAACGAGGCGGTCAGGTTGTCGATGTGTACCGTCGGCAGCTCAAGCTCCGGCGCAAATTCGTTGGCCATGACCATTGGCGGCAAATTCCGTTGCTCTTCAATGCTGGCGTCAAACGGCAGGCGTGAACCCAGCAGCAGCATGCCGTCGATTTGTTTGGTGATGATGAGGTCGATGAAGGTTTTTTCCTGCTGATTCTGATGCGCGCAGTCGCCAATCAGTACCAGATACCCCTGCTCGGCAGCGGTAATTTCAATACCCCGGAAGATTTCACTAAAGAAAGGATCGCAGATGTCCGGCACGATCACCAGAATGGTCCTCGACTCGTTGCGTTTGGTGTTGCGCCCCAGAGCCTGAGGATAATAACCCACCTCTAAAGCGGCTTTTTCCACCTTATTACGCGTGGACTGCGACACTTTGTCGGGGTTCATCAATGCCCGGGAAACGGTTGCCGTTGAGACATTCGCTTTCTGGGCCACATCCTTCATGGTTGCCGAAACAACCTCTTTCTTGGACTTCACCTGGGTTCTCCTCGCTAACGGGGGCAGAGACTTCCACTGTCTCTGACAACAGTCTCTTTTTTATCAGAGAGTAAGCCTGGGGAGTTACAGAAATTTCATGAAAATTGTGACGGATGCTAAATTTTTCGATCTGCCTCGCAGCGCAAGGGGTTAGCCTTCGATCGGGTCAACGTCCAGCACCCACTTCACTTTGCGTGAGGCGGGAAGGGTGTTAATCAGTGTCATCGCGCCGCCAACGATATGCTGCAAACGCAGACGTGACGGGTGTTGCAGCACGATCTGCCAGCGCCAACGGCCACCGCGTTTCGGCGCCAGCGCCGGGACGGGACCGAGCAGCCACAGTTTGTCATCGGCCAGCGGACTCGCCTGAATAAGATTTCGTAACTGCTGAAGAAACAGCGGCGCTTGCTGATTATCGTGATCTTCGGCACGAATCAATACATGGCTGGTCCACGGCGGCAGCTGTAGCGCTTGACGTTCTGCCAGCGCTTGCTGGGCAAAGGCGTCATAACCTTGATGCAGCAGGGTTTGCAGCAGTGGATGTTCCGGATGATGCGTTTGCAGGATAACTTCGCCCTGTTTCCCTGCTCGGCCCGCGCGTCCGGAAACCTGAGTATACAGCTGCGCAAAACGCTCGGCCGAACGGAAATCTGCCGAGAACAACGCGCCGTCAACATCCAGTAGCGCAACCAGCGTGACATCCGGGAAGTGGTGGCCTTTTGCCAGCATCTGGGTGCCGATGAGAATTCTCGCGCCGCCGCGATGCACTTCCGCAAGGTATTGCTCCAGCGCGCCTTTGCGGCTGGTGGTATCACGGTCGATACGCGAAATGGGGACGTTAGCAAACAGCGGGGCCAGCACTTCTTCAAGCTGTTCGGTGCCTAAGCCCACGGGAACCAGATGCGTGGAACCGCAGGATGGGCACTGGCGTGGGATCGGCCGCTGGCTGTCGCAGTGGTGGCAGCGCAGGTGGCGATGACCCTGATGCAGCGTGTAATAGCTGTCGCAGCGCGGGCATTCGGCAATCCAGCCGCATTCGTGGCACAGCAGCGTCGGGGCGTAACCGCGACGGTTCAGGAACAAAATGACCTGATTATCTGCCTGCAAATGCTGGCGCATGCGGTTTATCAGCGCAGGAGAAAGCCCCGCCTGGAGCTGCTGACTTTTCAAATCCAGCACATGTTGATTTGCCGGGCGCGCATTACCGGCGCGTTTCGTCAGCTTTAGCTGATGATATTTTCCCTGGCGAACGTTGTGTAAGGTTTCCAGCGCTGGCGTCGCAGATCCGAGGATAATCGGAATTTGCTCATTATGCGCACGCCATACCGCTAAATCACGGGCGTGATAACGCCAGCCTTCTTGTTGTTTATAGGAGCTGTCGTGTTCTTCGTCGATGACGATCACGCCGAGATTTTTAAAAGGCGTAAATAAGGAAGAGCGCGTGCCAATCACGATCCCGGCTTCGCCATTTTTGGCTTTCAACCAGGCGGAAAGCCGTTCGCTGTCGTTCAGCGCGGAGTGCAGCACTTCGACGGGCGCGTTAAAACGTTCGCGGAAGCGGGCGATAGTCTGCGGCGTGAGGCCGATTTCTGGCACCATCACCAGCGCCTGTTTGCCCTGAGCCAGCACGTTTTCCAGCACGCTCAGGTACACTTCTGTTTTGCCGGAACCCGTGACACCCGCCAGCAGCCAGGCTGAAAATTTATCTGACGCGCTGTGAATCGCCCCGACGGCGGTGGCCTGTTCGGTATTCAGGCGCAAACGCTCGCCAGTGACCGCGTAGCCGTTGCGCCAGTCGCCGATTGCAGGCGCTTCGCTTGCCAGGTCGCATAAACCTTTTTTACGTAAGCCCTGCAACGCAGCGTCGTTAAATTCCAAATCCGCGACCTGATGACGCCAGATTTTCCCCTGACGCAGCGCGGCCAGTGCCTGCTGCTGTTTCGCGGAACGCTTGAGCGTTTGGATATCCACCGCCTGGCCCTGTTCCGTTACGAACCAGTACCACAGCGGCGCGGCGCTGGCGGGTTTCCCTTGACGCAGCAGAATCGGCAGCGCGTGGAACAGCACATCGCCAATCGGGTGATGATAATACTCCGCCGCCCATTGCAACATGCGCCAAACGGCGGGCGAATAAACCGGCTCGGTATCCAGAACGTCAATCACACTCTTCAGGTTGTCGAGTGGCAGTTCGCTGTCATTGCTGACCGACACCACAATGCCCACGCGTTCCTGTTGCTTTCCAAACGGCACGCGCACGCGACAGCCCGCCTGAGCACTGACGCCATCGGGCAACAGATAGTCAAAGGTACGGGGAAGCGGAACGGGCAGGGCAACGTGTGCGACGGGCATCGAATCTTCCTGACTTGAAAAGGAGCGCGTTAGTATACACATTACACTAAGGAGACGAGCGGAAGGATTGCAACCCCTGGTTAAATTCTGTATGATTCGCCGCCTTTGGTGCACATAAGTGATACCAAAAGACCTATACTATTAACTTCGCGTGGTGTCTGGCGTTAGGGCTGGAAGAGCGACGCGGCCTTCACTGAGGTTTCCCATGAAAAAAGGTATTCACCCAAATTACGCAGAAGTTACTGCAAACTGTTCTTGCGGTAACGTAATGACCATCCGTTCTACCGTTGGTCATTCTCTGAACCTGGACGTGTGCGGCAAATGCCACCCGTTCTACACTGGCAAGCAGCGTGATGTTGCTACCGGTGGCCGCGTTGACCGCTTTAACAAGCGTTTCAGCGTTCCGGGCGCTAAATAAGCGAACCGAAAAAAAGGCGCCGAAAGGCGCCTTTTTTTATGCCTGATAATCAGAAGTGAAATATATATTTGGTTCTTGAATAAATAGCTCACTTCGATAAATGAAATGACGTTTTTATTTTATTGGTAAATTGTTTCTGTTAGTGATCTCAACCCTTTGCACTTTTACTTTTTTGCCATTTATTTCTTTTATTGGCAAAATTTAAAAGGTTTTATCTCTCTTGTTTAAATACACTTTTTTAGAAATTTAAAATCATTCATAGGCCCGGCTTTTTCTCCTTTCTGGAGAACGATGTGGGCTGATTTATTTATTGTGTATGAAGAGGGATAGTCATGAGATTAAAATTCGCGTTATTACTTGTTTCATTATTATCTGTGGCCGTGCATGCAGGTTATATTGATTATCGTCATGAATACTATGACGATGGGCGTAATTATGATCGTGTTTATATGTCTCACCGTTTTGCGACGGGTTTTGGCGTGGCGGTCGAAGCTATTTCACGTTCCGATGATGCACAATCTAATGATGCGTGGAACAATATGGAAAGTAATGGAAACGAGTATACTGCAAGCTATCAGTTTACTTGGCAGGATCTCATCTGGCAGCCAGGTATTGCGATTGAAACGGGTGATGGCATTACGATTTATAAGCCTTATCTTCGTGTGCAGTATAACATCAATGAAAACTGGTGGACGGCGTTCCGTTATCGTCAGGAATACATGCGCAGGAACAGCGACGGTAGAGATGACCGCATGGTCTATCGCCCTGAAGCATGGCTTGGTTATAACGTCAATGATTGGATGTTTGAGCTAAATGGTATTTATAAAATTGCCGATAGCGAAGATTTATATAACAACCAAAAAGAAGATTATGAATATAACTTCCGTGTTGCTTATAAGATAGGTTCCTGGGTTCCTTTTATTGAGGTGGGTAACGTCTCTTCAGGTTATAATACGACGACCACGGACGATCGCCAGACGCGTTATCGTGTTGGCCTGGGTTATAACTTCTGACCGTTAATACGCTTCGTATTTACTTATTACGTTGAGTTTCAGTATGTATTCATAATTTGCGTGAATAATGTGTCTAAGGAGTTGATATCATGTCTAATGATGGAACTATGACCGGAACCAATAAAAGCATTACTGTCAGGCCTTTCGGATTCAGAGATAAAATAGGGTATTTGTGTGGTGATCTGGGAACCTGTTTTATCCTTGGGTTAGTAAATAGTTTTTTAATGATTTATTACACTAACGTACTCGGTGTTTCTGGCGTTATTGTCGGTTCACTCTATTTTATGACCAAACTCTTTGATGCGTTTGTTGACGTTGGCGTAGGGCGCTTATGCGATACCTCTAAGCTGACGGTACATGGGCGTTTTAACCCGTGGGTGCGTCGCATGAAGTACCCGTTTTGTATCATTGCGGTCGTCCTGTTTCTGCCGTTTGTGCATGATTTTTCGTATACGACGAAAATTATCTACATCTGCTGCTCCTATTTTATTTACGGGTCACTGTTATCGACCGTGAGTATTCCTTATGGTGCCATGTCTGCGGCGATTAGTTCGAACCCGGAAGATCGTGTATCGCTCTCAACCTGGCGCAGCGTTGGGTCGGCAATCGGCGGCGGGGCAACCGGCTTTTTTATTCCTATCCTGATGTACACCACGCTGGTGGACGGAAGCCAGGTAATTTCCGGGCAACACTTCTTCTGGATTGCCATTGGCTGCGCAGCGTTGGGTTTTATCTTTTTAAGCCTGACCTGCCACTTAACGACGGAACGCGTGCGGGTGGAGAGAAAAGAGAGCATGCCGGTTTCGGTGCTGCTGAAGGGATTGTTACGCAATAAAGCGCTGATTGTTTTAGTTGTTGTAGACCTGCTTATCGTGATTAATCAGGGGCTTTCCGGCACCAATATGACTTACCTGTTTAATGACTATTTCCACAATAAAGGGGCTATGTCCGTCGCGTTGCTGTTTACTTTTGGATCCCTGGTGTTGCTGGCTCCATCGGCATCGTGGCTCACGAAGCGGTTTGGTAAAAAAGAGGCCAGCGTAGGTGCATTGCTCTTTGCAGTGATGATGTATCTACTGATGTACTTCATCCACATTACGGACGCGAAAATTTATTTGGCTTTCTTGTTCCTGGCGACACTGGGGGCGGGGTTATTCAACCTGATGATTTGGGCGTTTATGACCGATGTTTGTGATTATCACCAGTATGTCACTGGCAATCGTGAGGATGGCACCGTTTATGGTGTGAATTTCTTTGCCCGCAAGATTGGTCAGGCGTGTGCAGGAGCCATTGGTGGTTTTATGCTGGCCATCATTGGTTATCAATCCTCGTCAACGGGCGGTGCTCTGCAAACAAGTGCCGTGCAGGAAAATATTTATACGATGGCAAATCTCTTACCTGCTTTATGCCTGTTTGTGGCGGCAGTCATTCTGATTTATGGCTATCCATTGAACCGTAAAGAAACGCTTAAAATGGAAGAAACCCTAAATAAATTCAACGGGATTAGTCAGTAACGCGAGGAGTACATGAACGGGTTGAAAAGAAGCGGGAGCAATCCCGCCTTTTTTGTATCTGAAAATCAGTATTCCCACGTATCCGGGTCGATCCCCAGTTCACGCATAATAATTTTCGCCGCTTCCGGGATCTCATCACTACGCTCTTTGCGCAGGTCTTCATCGTTCGGCAGCGGTTGGCCGGTAAACGCATGCAGGAACGCTTCGCACAGCAGTTCGCTGTTGGTGGCGTGGCGCAGGTTGTTCACCTGGCGACGGGTGCGTTCGTCGGTGAGGATCTTCAAGACCTTCAGCGGAATAGACACCGTAATTTTTTTGACCTGCTCACTCTTCTTACCGTGCTCAGCGTAGGGGCTGATATATTCGCCGCTCCATTCAGCCATGAGACTCTCATCCTCTAATCATTAATATAAAGGCCTGAGCGCTCGCCCGGACCATAATTCTGCACAGTTTACCTGAGAGGTGTGAGCATGACACCAGCAAAGCCTCTGTGGATGTGCGCTAATGCATATAATTTTAACGGCTATTTCCCGATAGCTCAATCTATACGCAAAGAAGTTTAGATGTCCAGATGTATTGACGTCTATCTTGTCAGTGGGTAATCTGAGGCCTGACTTTCACCGATGAAGCCAGGAACGATTCACTATGACGCGTAAACCAGCCACTATCGCAGTGCGTAGCGGGTTAAATGATGACGAGCAATATGGCTGCGTTGTCCCCCCGATCCACCTCTCCAGTACTTATAATTTCACCGGATTTAACGAGCCGCGTGCCCATGACTATTCCCGTCGCGGTAACCCGACGCGAGACGTCGTGCAGCGTGCGCTCGCGGAACTGGAAGGCGGCGCAGGTGCCGTTCTGACCAATACCGGTATGTCGGCTATCCATCTGGTGACCACCGTTTTCCTGAAACCTGGCGATCTGCTAGTGGCCCCACACGATTGCTACGGCGGCAGCTACCGTTTGTTCGACAGTCTCGCTAAACGTGGTTGCTATCGCGTGCTGTTTGTCGATCAGGGTGATGAGCAGGCGTTGAAAGCGGCGCTGGCGGAAAAACCGAAACTGGTGCTGATCGAAAGCCCAAGTAACCCGCTGTTGCGCGTGGTAGATATTGCGAAAATCTGTGAACTGGCACGTGCGGCAGGCGCAGTGAGCGTCGTCGATAACACCTTCCTGAGCCCGGCGCTGCAAAATCCGCTGGCGCTAGGAGCGGATCTGGTTCTGCACTCCTGCACCAAATACCTTAACGGGCATTCCGATGTGGTGGCCGGGGTAGTGATTGCAAAACATCAGGAAACCGTCACCGAACTGGCATGGTGGGCGAATAACATCGGCGTCACCGGTGGCGCGTTCGACAGCTATCTGCTGCTGCGCGGTCTGCGCACGCTTTCTCCGCGTATGGAAGTGGCACAACGCAATGCCACCGCAATTGTTGAGTTCCTGAAGCAGCAACCGCGGGTGAAAAAGCTGTATCATCCTTCTCTGCCGGAAAACCAGGGCCACGAGATTGCCTCTCGCCAGCAAAAAGGGTTTGGCGCGATGCTCAGTTTTGAACTGGACGGCGATGAAAACACGCTGCGTCGCTTCTTGAGCGGGCTGTCCTTATTCACGCTGGCAGAGTCCTTAGGTGGCGTGGAAAGCCTGATTTCCCATGCGGCGACCATGACGCATGCGGGCATGGCACCAGAAGCCCGCGCGGCGGCTGGCATTTCGGAAACGCTGCTGCGTATTTCGGCAGGTATTGAAGACAGTGAAGATTTAATTGCGGACCTGGAAAATGGGTTCCGGGCAGCAAACGAGGAATAAAAATGAGTCTGATAGCGCAGGCAGGGGCGAAAGGTCGTCAACTGCACAAGTTTGGTGGCAGTAGTCTGGCGGATGTGAAATGTTACCTGCGCGTGGCAGGGATTATGGCTGAGCACTCGCAGCCAGAAGACATGATGGTTGTTTCCGCCGCCGGCAGCACCACCAACCAGCTTATCAGCTGGCTGAAACTCAGCCAGACCGACAGGCTCTCTGCGCATCAGGTTCAGCAGGCGCTGCGCCGTTATCAGATTGAACTGATGACCGGCCTGCTGCCTGCAGACGTGGCCGACAGCATGATTGCCGAATTTATTCACGATCTTGAGCGTCTGGCCGCACTCCTCGACGGTGGGATCAGCGATGCGGTGTACGCCGAAGTGGTGGGTCACGGTGAAGTGTGGTCTGCGCGTTTGATGGCTGCTGTTTTGCAACAACAAGGTCTGGATGCCGCATGGCTCGACGCCCGTACATTCTTGCGTGCCGAGTTTGCGGTCCAACCGCAGGTCGATGAAGGCCTCTCTTTCCCGCTGCTACAGCAACTGCTGGCGCAGCATCCAAACAAACGTCTGGTGGTCACCGGGTTTATCAGCCGCGATAACGCAGGCGATACGGTGTTGCTGGGCCGTAACGGTTCTGACTATTCCGCCACGCAGATTGGCGCGCTGGCGGGTGTCTCTCGTGTCACTATCTGGAGCGATGTGGCAGGCGTATACAGCGCCGATCCGCGCAAAGTAAAAGACGCCTGTCTGCTGCCGCTGTTGCGTCTCGACGAAGCCAGTGAACTGGCGCGTCTGGCGGCCCCGGTGCTGCACGCCCGCACGCTGCAACCCGTTTCCGGTAGCGATATCGATTTACAGCTGCGTTGCAGCTACACCCCGGACCAAGGCTCAACGCGTATCGAACGCGTGCTGGCTTCCGGCACGGGCGCGCGTATTGTCACCAGCCACGATGATGTCTGCCTGATTGAATTCCAGGTGCCTGCGGGTCAGGATTTCAAACTGGCGCATAAAGAAATCGATCTGGTTCTCAAGCGCATACAGGTACGTCCTCTGGCCGTTGGCGTGCATACCGATCGCCATCTGCTGCAATTCTGTTATACCGCCGAAGTGGCCGACAGTGCGTTGAAACTGCTGGATGACGCGGGTTTGCCTGGCGAATTACGTCTGCGTCAGGGCCTGGCGCTCATTGCGATGGTTGGCGCAGGCGTCACCCGTAATCCGCTGCACTGCCACCGTTTCTGGCAACAGCTGAAAGGCCAGCCGGTGGAGTTCACCTGGCAGTCGGAAGAGGGCATCAGCCTGGTGGCGGTGCTGCGTACTGGCCCGACTGAAAGCCTGATTCAGGGGCTGCATCAGTCGCTGTTCCGTGCGGAAAAACGTATTGGCCTGGTGCTATTCGGCAAAGGCAATATTGGTTCACGCTGGCTGGAACTGTTTGCCCGTGAACAAAGCACGCTGTCGGCGCGTACCGGATTTGAGTTTGTGCTGGCAGGCGTGGTGGATAGCCGTCGTAGCCTGCTGAATTACGAAGGGCTGGATGCCAGCCGCGCGCTCGCTTTCTTTAATGATGAAGCGGTTGAGCAAGACGAAGAGTCGCTGTTCCTGTGGATGCGTGCGCATCCTTACGATGATTTAGTGGTGCTGGACGTCACCGCCAGCGAGCAGTTGGCCGATCAGTATCTGGATTTCGCCAGCCACGGTTTCCACGTGATCAGCGCGAATAAACTTGCCGGGGCCAGCACCAGCGACAAATACCGCCAGATCCACGACGCGTTTGAGAAAACCGGTCGTCACTGGCTGTATAACGCCACCGTGGGCGCGGGCCTGCCGGTGAACCATACTGTGCGCGATCTGCGTGACAGCGGCGACTCGATTCTGTCTATCAGCGGTATTTTCTCTGGCACACTCTCGTGGCTGTTCCTGCAATTTGACGGCACGGTGCCGTTTACCGAACTGGTGGATCAGGCGTGGCAGCAAGGGCTGACCGAACCCGATCCGCGCGTTGACCTGTCGGGAAAAGACGTGATGCGCAAGCTGGTGATCCTCGCCCGTGAAGCGGGTTATGACATCGAGCCCGATCAGGTGCGTGTGGAATCGCTGGTGCCTTCGCATTGCGAAGAAGGGTCTATCGATCACTTCTTTGAGAACGGCGATGAGCTGAACGAACAAATGATTCAGCGTCTGGAAGCGGCGCGTGAAATGGGTCTGGTGCTACGCTACGTGGCCCGTTTCGACGCCAACGGTAAAGCGCGTGTCGGTGTGGAAGCGGTGCGCCAGGAACATCCGCTGGCGGCGCTGCTGCCGTGTGACAACGTCTTTGCCATCGAAAGCCGCTGGTATCGTGATAACCCATTGGTGATCCGTGGACCGGGTGCCGGTCGTGACGTCACCGCAGGCGCGATTCAGTCGGACATCAACCGTCTGGCGCAACTGCTGTAGTTGTTATGTGCCGGGTGGCGGCTTCGCCTTACCCGGTTAACAACGTTTATGTCGGCCCGGTAGGCTTGCACCGCCGGCCAAAACGCTTCTCTCATGAAAAATATTCATCTTCCGTGAACAATCCTCACTCCCGGTGCGTTATTTTTAGTTGACGGCTCGCCGCTTTTCAGTCATTTTTGACTTCTGGACGTCTAAACGTATAGATGCTCATAACACAACAAACATAACGATAAGCGATTGAAGAGGTAAGGTATGAGCTTTTTTCACGCCAACCAGCGGGAAGCCCTGAATCAGAGCCTGGCCGAAGTACAGGGCCAGATTAACGTTTCCTTTGAGTTTTTCCCGCCGCGCACCAGTGAAATGGAGCAAACCCTGTGGGCCTCTATCGATCGTCTGAGCAGCCTGAAGCCGAAGTTTGTTTCCGTGACATATGGCGCGAATTCTGGCGAGCGCGACCGCACGCACAGCATCATTAAAGGCATTAAGGACCGCACCGGACTTGAAGCCGCGCCGCACCTGACCTGCATCGATGCCAGTCGTGACGAACTGCGCGCCATCGCGCAGGACTACTGGAACAACGGTATTCGTCACATTGTCGCCCTGCGCGGCGACCTGCCACCAGGCAGCGGCAAACCGGACATGTATGCGGCAGATTTAGTGGGCCTGCTGAAAGAAGTCGGTGATTTTGATATCTCCGTGGCGGCTTACCCGGAAGTGCATCCAGAAGCGAAAAGCGCACAGGCTGACCTGCTCAACCTGAAACGCAAAGTGGATGCCGGGGCGAACCGCGCGATCACCCAATTTTTCTTTGATGTCGAAAGCTACCTGCGTTTTCGCGATCGCTGCGCATCAACTGGCATCGACGTAGAAATCATTCCGGGTATTCTGCCGGTATCAAACTTCAAGCAGGCGAAGAAATTTGCGGATATGACCAACGTGCGCATCCCAACGTGGATGGCGAAAATGTTTGAAGGGCTGGACGACGATGCGGAAACCCGCAAGCTGGTCGGTGCCAATATCGCGATGGACATGGTGAAAATCCTCAGCCGCGAAGGCGTGAAAGATTTCCACTTCTACACCCTGAACCGTGCGGAAATGAGCTACGCCATTTGCCACACTCTCGGCGTTCGTCCGGGAGTGTAAGGCCGGTTCGCACATATTCTTAATTCTTAAGGCCCCGAATAAGGGGCCGTTTTGCTATTCCCAGTTTAGCAGGCATTGCTGACCAAATTTATCGGCGACCAGCAGCGCGGCGTAAACCTGATCCACCGTCGCGCCATCCGGCATATTGTGGATGGTTTCGCCCGGTGCGCAGGCGGCCTCCGCCACAATCCGCATTTTCTCGTTTACCTCGTCCTGTATATCCAATTGAGCCAGTGTTATTGGCAAACCAACGGCATAACAGAGCGCGGCAACGGTTTCGATTTCTTCCAGGGGCGCATCTTCCAGCACTAACTGAGTGAGTGTGCCAAACGCGACCTTCTCTCCGTGATAGTAGTGATGGGCATCAGGGATCGCCGTCAGACCATTGTGAATGGCGTGAGCCGCCGCCAGGCCACCGCTCTCAAAACCGACCCCGCTGAGATAGGTATTGGCTTCTACAATGCGTTCGAGTGCCGGCGTCACAACGTGTTTCCCCGCGGCCAGCATCGCTTTTTCACCCTCTTCCAGCAGTGTGTTGTAACACAGTTCCGCCAGCGCCAGTGCGGCCTGCGTTGTTTTTCCGCCCGCCATAGTGGTGGCACCACTGCGTGAACAGGCACGCGCTTCAAACCAGGTCGCCAGCGCATCGCCAATACCGGCAGCGAGCAAGCGTGCCGGAGCACCCGCGACCATTTTGGTGTCGACAATCACCATATTTGGGTTGTGTGGCAGCATCAGATACCTGTCGAATTCGCCCTCGTCGGTATAGATAACGGAAAGGGCGCTGCACGGTGCATCGGTAGAGGCGATAGTCGGTGCGATGGCGACGGGTAACTTCATGAAATGTGCCAGCGCTTTGGCGGTATCCAGCGTTTTACCGCCGCCGATGCCCAATACAGCCTGGCATTTTGCGCTAACGGCAATTTCACGCAGGCGGTTGATTTCATTCTGCGAGCACTCACCGTTGAACGGGACAATGTCCACCGTTAGCTCTGCTTCTGAAAGACTCTTGCGTAACGTAGCTTCGGCAAAACCGAGCACGAACTTATCCCCGACGACCAGCCAGCGTTCTGCCATCGGTTTGAGATAATCGCCAAGGCGGGTGAGAACATCTGCTCCCTGAATATATTTGCCTGGTGATTGAATTATCCGGTCCATCGTCATTCTCCTTACAGGTTGAGGTTGCCAAACGCGTTTTTCCAGTCCTGCTCAAACTTCTCAATCGCTGACTCTACTGCGGGTGTACCGAGCATTTGTTGCGCTATGTCTAAGGGAAGGGTGATAGCTTCACACCCCGCCAGCAGACAATCGAGCGCCTGACGCGGTGTTTTGAAACTGGCGGCCAGCACTTTGCAATGCGGCGCGTGCCGCTCCAGCAATGTCTGCAATTCCTGAACGGTACGGATGCCATCACCACCCTGTGCATCCACGCGATTAACATAGGGCGCGACGTAATCGGCTCCTGCCAGCGCCGCCAGTAGCCCTTGTGAAGCGCTGTAGACCGCGGTGCCAAGCGTAGGGACCCCTGCCTGTTTCAGCCGTTTGATGGCGGCCAGCCCTTCTGCCGTCACCGGAATTTTGACCACGATACCGGCAACACTGGCATGGAGGCGCTGTGCTTCTGCCACCATGCCTTCGGCATCCCGACTCAGGGTTTGAGCGAATAATCTACCGTGGGGACCGATGGCTTCCTGCAACAGTGGAAGCGCATCCCACAATGAGGCTTTCCCGGCGGCGATAATGCTCGGGTTGGTCGTGACACCAGCCAACGGGTAAATGTGAGCCAGACGGCGAACCTCTGCCACGTTGGCGGTATCCAGATACAGTTCCATGACATTTCCTCGTAAATTTAGAGTTCAAGTTCTTGCTGTAGCAGCAGGGCAATCTCTTCTGCGTCTTGTGCGTTGACCAATGCGTGACGAAATTCCTGATGCATGATGCGGCGTGCCAGGCGGGAGAAAATGCGCATGTGCTGATCGCCCGCAGCGTGCTTGTTGAGCGTCAGCATGATAATGAACTGTGCTTCCTCATCGCCCCACGGCACCGGTGCGGGCAGGCGCGCCACGCTAATGGTCGATTGTTCAATGTGTTCTGATTTGCTGTGCGGAATGGCAAAGCTGAAACCGAGCCCGGTGGAAAACACCGCTTCGCGAGCCCAGAGATCGGTTTCCAGCTTGCGCGGATAGCGGCAGCGCCCGGCCAGCAGCAGATTGTCGGTCATCCCTTTCAGCACCTCTTCTTTGCTCTGCCAGTCGTTATCCAGTGAGATGCATGAAGGGGCGATCAGCGGCGCGTCCTGCTGACTCATGCGAAACTGCGCCAACAGATGTTCCACTTCGAGCGATGTGCGGCAGGTCATCGCCTGATTGAGCAACTGACGGCAGGCGCGGCTGTCGAGCTGCGCGAGGCGGGCTTTGGTGGCCGGAATTGACGGGGCGCTCATGCTGATTTCGTCCAGCCCCAGCCCAACCAGCAACGGCAACACCGAGCCTTTGGCACCTAGCTCACCGCACAGGCCAATCCATTTCCCCTGGCGGTGAACCGCCTCTACTGCGAAATCCAGCGCCCGCAGAAACGCCGGGTTCAGGCTGTTGTAGTGGCGGGTAACTTTGGCGTTATCCCTGTCGACCGCCAGCAGGTATTGCGTCAGGTCATTACTGCCGATGCTGAAGAAATCGATTTCCTCGCAGCACTGATCGATGATGAACATCACCGACGGCACTTCCAGCATGATGCCGAGTGGAATTTTTTCGTCGAATGGGATTTGCGCCTGGCGCAGTTGCTGTTTGGCTTCCGCGAGTTTTTCTTTCACCCACAGGATCTCTTCCATTGAGGAGATCATTGGGATCATGATTTTCAGGTTGCCGTGGGCGGATGCGCGTAGGATTGCCCGCAGCTGAGTCATGAACAGGGCGACATATTCTTCATAAATACGTACGGCCCGATAGCCGAGGAATGGGTTGTTTTCTGCCGGGATATTCAGGTAATCCACCGGCTTATCCCCGCCGATATCCATGGTGCGTACAATGATGCTGCGCCGTGATGCATGCTCCAGTGCCTGACAGAAAATGTTGTACAGCTCATCTTCAGCAGGGGCGCTGCTGCGATCCATATACAGCATTTCGGTGCGGAACAGGCCTACCGCTTCGGCACCGTTGCCAAAGGCGGCTTGTGCTTCCACCGCGTGCGCAATGTTTGCCGCCACTTCCAGACGAAGGCCGTCGGCGGTGCGCGCTTCACGCTCTAGCCAAATGCTCTGCTGCTTACGCAGGGCACTCTGCACGTTTGCTTCCTGCTGGTAGTAACGGTTGATGGCGTTATCCGCTTCGACCACCACGACACCCGCGTTGCCATCCAGCCAGACCGGCTGATTATGCCAGCGGGAAAGCGCGGCAATGTCTACGCCGACCAGCGTGGGGATGTTAAACGAACGGGCAAGAATGACGGTGTGCGAAGTCGAGCCGCCACTTTGCAGCAATAATCCTTTTAACTGCGTTTTGTCGAGCTCCAGAAACTGACTCGGCGTCAGTTCATCGGCGATACAAATGGCCGGTTGTGTCAGCTTGCCGGGGGACGGGAATCGCGTTTCGCCGTAAATCTGCTGTAGCAACTGATAACACACGTCTCTGACATCGAGTACACGCTCCTGCAAATAGCCGCTGCTGGATTGTGCGAACGTTTCGCTGAAATGTTGTGCACTGCGGACAATCGCTTCTGCGCAGCTCATTCCGTGATTGATGCCATCCAATAAGTGCTGACGCAGTTCGGTATCCGTTGCCAGCGAGCGATGAGCGTCAAGAATGGCGCGGGTGGTGCTGTCGCTGTCGAGCTGGCGTAGGGTCAGGGTTCTCATCAGCATCGTCAGGCCATTATCCAGTGCCGACTGTTCTTGTTCCTCTGAGGTTGCGGCGGGCAGCTCGCTCAATGCGGTGAGATCCAGCGACGCGAGCGTCGTCAACACACCGCCAGCGCTGCCGCTGCATACCGGGCGGGCGTGGAAAAGCGTAGGGTTCAGACGGGAGAGTGATTCGGGTAGTGCGGAAAGTTCCTCTACCTCAGGCTGTTCCATTGGGGCATCGCAGTGGGGAAATTCATCGCGCAGCCAGGCGCTGAGCGTTTGCCATGCCGTTTCTTCATCTGACCCGCTAATCAGCAATTGGCAGCTATCGCCAGTCAGTGTATCGGTGCCGATGATGGCCAACGCGCTTTTGGCATTTCCTTTGCGACCGGTACGTAGATTGTGCCATTCGATAGCGGACGCAAAAGTATTGCACCGCGTTTCAACGTGGCTGGCAGGACGAGCATGAACGCCGTTGGGCAGGGTACAGCAAAATTCCACAACCTGAGCCATGGCTATTCTCCTTAATTCAGACAGGGTTTGGCGACAGCATAGAAGGGATGGAAGGCGTGGGGATATCTGACAAAACTGCCAAAAACTGGACAAATGTAATATCCATCGAAAAATGGGATTTCACTCACAGGTTGCAGGATTTTGCGTGAGGCCACGCAAATTGGAAGATTTGAAATCGATCGCATTTTTATCCAGACATTACAAAAATCCAGTAAATGGCCTTTTTGTCTCCTGTCTGTCCCGCTGGTGATTGCCTATTGTTGGGCCATCAAGGTTATGGACAAGGGCCAGTGGCCCGGGAGCGGCAAATGAAAGAGTTGGTGCAGATCCTCAAAAATACTCGTCAGCATTTGATGACGGGCGTGTCGCATATGATCCCGTTCGTCGTCGCCGGTGGCATCCTGCTCGCGGTGTCGGTGATGCTGTATGGCAAAGGTGCGGTGCCAGATGCGGCGACGGATCCGAATTTAAAAAAGCTGTTTGATATTGGTGTCGCGGGTTTAACGCTGATGGTGCCGTTTCTGGCGGCCTACATTGGCTATTCCATTGCAGAGCGTTCGGCGCTGGCACCTTGTGCGATAGGCGCATGGGTGGGCAACAGCTTTGGCGCCGGTTTCTTCGGGGCCATCATTGCCGGGCTTATCGGCGGCATTATTGTCTTTTATCTCAAGCGTATCCCGGTACCGAAAGTGCTGCGCTCGGTGATGCCTATCTTCGTTATTCCCATTGTTGGCACCTTGGTTACCGCTGGCGTCATGATGTGGGGGCTTGGTGAGCCGGTCGGGGCGTTAACTCATGGGCTGACCAGCTGGCTGCAAGGAATGCAGCAGGGCAGCATCGTGTTACTGGCTATCGTCATGGGTCTTATGCTGGCCTTCGACATGGGCGGGCCGGTGAACAAAGTCGCCTACGCCTTCATGCTTATCTGCGTGGCGCAGGGCGTTTATAGCGTCGTGGCGATTGCCGCCGTCGCGATTTGCGTACCCCCGCTGGGGCTGGGCCTTGCCACCTTTATCAATCGTAAAAATTTCACGGCTGAAGAGCGCGAGGCAGGAAAAGCCGCGCTGGTGATGGGTTGCGTCGGGGTTACCGAAGGGGCGATTCCGTTTGCCGCAGCCGATCCGCTGCGTGTTATACCTTCCATCATGCTGGGCTCTGCATGTGGGGCAGTCACCGTAGCGGTGTTTGGCGCGCAGTGCTACGCCGGGTGGGGTGGGCTGATTGTACTGCCCGTGGTGGACGGCAAGCTCGGCTACATCGCGGCTGTCGCGGTAGGCGCAATTGTCACCGCTGTGAGCGTGAACGTGCTGAAAAGCGTGGCGAGAAAACAACAGAAGCCGGTTGTTGGAAAAGAAGACGACCTGGAACTGGATTTCGACATTAACTAAGAGGGATTCAACATGACAATGATCGTAGCCGTAACCGCCTGTCCATCAGGCGTGGCGCATACCTACATGGCCGCCGAGGCGCTAGAGAGCGCGGCTAAAGCGAAGGGCTGGCAGGTCAAAGTGGAAACCCAAGGCTCTATCGGCCAGGAAAATACACTCACGGCAGAAGACGTAGCCGCCGCCGATCTGGTTCTCCTCACCAAAGATATCGGTATTAAGTTTGAGGAGCGTTTTCAAGGTAAAACCGTGGTGCGCGTGAATATCAGCGATGCCGTAAAGCGGGCCGACGCCATCATGAACAAAATCGAAGCGCATCTGACCCAAACCGTATAGCGTTATCCCGCCCACAAGGGCGGGCTTGATAAAGCGAAAAGGAGTGCACCATGACGAATCGCATCCAGCGTCTGAAAGAAGCCCTGTTTGCCTGCCCGCGTGAAATATCCCTCGAGCGGGCGCTGCTCTATACCGAAAGCCATCGGCAAACCGAAGGTGAGCCGGTCATCTTACGACGGGCAAAGGCGACGGCGTATATTCTCGATAATGTGAATATTGCGATTCGTGATGACGAGCTGATTGCGGGCAACCGTACCGTCCGGCCCCGGGCGGGAATTGTGTCACCGGAGATGGATCCGTATTGGTTGCTAAAGGAGTTAGATCAGTTCCCGACGCGCCCGCAGGACCGCTTTGCCATCAGTGAAGAGGACAAACAGATTTATCGAGAGACGCTATTCCCATACTGGGAAAAGCGCTCAATGAAGGATTTTATCAACGCCCGGATATCGGAAGAGGTCAAAGCGGCAGTAGCAACGCAGATTTTCAGCATCAACCAGACGGACAAAGGCCAGGGGCATATCATTATTGATTACCCGCGCCTGTTGGAAAACGGGCTGGGGGCGCTGGTGGCAGAAATGCAGGCACATTGTCTGCGCGAGCCGGACAACGATTTTTATACCGCCGCGTTGCTGCTGCTTGAAGCCTCACAGCGTCATATTCTGCGCTATGCCGGTCGGGCTGAGGAGATGGCCGTCGAGTGCAACGAGCCGCAGCGAAAACAAGAACTCCTCACCCTGGCCGACATTGCCCGCCACAACGCGCAGCACAAGCCGGGTAACTTCTGGCAGGCCTGTCAGCTGTTCTGGTACATGAACGTTATTTTGCAGTTCGAATCCAATGCCAGTTCGCTCTCACTGGGCCGCTTCGACCAGTACATGCTGCCGTACTATCAGGCCTCACTGAGTCAGGATGAGGACGCCAGTTTCCTGCGGGAAATTCTTGAGTCGCTGTGGGTTAAATGCAATGACGTAGTACTGCTGCGGTCAACCAGCAGTGCGCGTTATTTCGCCGGTTTTCCAACGGGTTACACCGCGTTGCTCGGTGGGCTGACAGAAGCGGGTCGCAGTGCGGTGAATGTGCTTTCATTTCTCTGCCTGGATGCCTATCAGAACGTACGCCTGCCGCAGCCAAATCTTGGCGTGCGGATGAACTCTCTCATTGACGCTCCGTTCCTGCGTAAAACGGCGGAAACTATTCGTCTTGGCACTGGCATCCCGCAAATCTTTAACGATGAAGTGGTGGTACCGGCATTTCTCAATCGTGGCGTTTCGCTGGAGGATGCGCGTGACTATGCCGTGGTGGGCTGCGTGGAACTCTCGATTCCTGGGAAAACCTATGGGCTGCACGATATCGCGATGTTTAACCTGCTGAAAGTGATGGAAATTGTTCTGCAGGAAAACGAGGGCAATACCACGCTGACGTGGGAGAACCTGCTTGAGCAAATGCGCGGCAAAACGCGCCACTTTATTTCACTGATGGCAGAAGGCAGTAACATCTGTGATATCGGTCACCGCGACTGGGCACCGGTGCCGCTGCTGTCATCGTTTATCAGCGATTGTCTGGCAAACGGGAAAGACATCACTGATGGCGGGGCGCGTTACAATTTCTCTGGCGTTCAAGGTATCGGTATCGCCAATTTGAGCGACTCGCTACATGCCCTGAAGGGAATGGTTTTTGACCAGCAGCGCCTGAGTTTTGATGCGCTTCTGGCCGCCCTGAAAGCCAATTTTGCGACGGAAGCAGGGGTGAAAATTCGCGCCAGACTGATCAACCGCTTTGAGAAATACGGCAATGACATTGACGAAGTCGATAACATCAGCGCCGATTTGCTGCGTTATTACTGCAAAGAAGTGGAGAAATACCGCAATCCACGTGGCGGGCAATTTACGCCGGGGTCATACACCGTTTCGGCGCATGTGCCGCTCGGCGCGGTGGTGGGTGCCACGCCCGATGGGCGCTATGCCGGGGAGCAACTGGCAGATGGCGGTTTGTCGCCGATGCTTGGGCAGGACCATCAGGGACCAACGGCAGTGCTAAAATCAGTGAGTAAACTGGATAACACGCTGTTGTCTAATGGAACGTTGCTGAACGTGAAGTTTACCCCCGCCACACTGGAGGGTGAGGCAGGTTTGCTGAAGCTGGCGGATTTCCTGCGGGCATTTACCCAACTGAAGTTGCAGCACATCCAGTTCAACGTTGTGAATGCTGAAACGTTGCGTGAAGCGCAACATCGCCCCCAGGATTTTGCTGGGTTGGTGGTACGCGTAGCGGGCTACAGCGCCTTCTTTGTCGAGCTGTCGAAGGAGATTCAGGATGACATTATCCGCCGCACCGCGCATCAATTGTGAGGTGCTGGAGACGGGCACTGAGCGGGCGCGTATATTTAATATTCAGCGCTATTCGCTGAATGATGGGCGCGGCATTCGCACCGTGGTGTTCTTTAAAGGTTGCCCGCATCGCTGCCCGTGGTGCGCTAATCCAGAATCCCTTTCGTCTGCGATTGAAACCGTCAGGCGCGAAAGCAAATGTTTGCGCTGCACGCCGTGCCTGCGAGATGCCGATGAATGTCCGTCTGGTGCGTTTGAACACATCGGGCGCGACGTCACGCTGGACGAGTTAGAACGCGAAGTGATGAAAGACGATATCTTTTATCGGACTTCCGGCGGCGGGGTGACGCTTTCTGGCGGTGAGGTACTGATGCAGGCGAGCTTTGCGACCCGTTTTCTTACCCGGCTGCACCCGTATGGTATCCATTCCGCCATTGAAACGGCAGGCGATGCGCCGCTTACCCGCCTGTTGTCGCTAGCCCGGCATTGCGATGAAATCCTCTTTGATTTGAAAATCATGGACGTGCGCCAAGCGCAGGCGGTGGTGAAGATGAATCAGCCAAGGGTGATGGCGAATTTCGTCGCGCTGGTCAATGAGGGGCTGCGGGTTATTCCGCGCATACCGCTGATCCCGGGGTTTACCCTCAGTGATAACAATTTACGAGCCGTTCTGGCATTTTTGCAGACCACCGGGGTTAGAGAGTTGCATCTGCTGCCCTTTCATCAGTACGGTGAGCCCAAGTATCGGCTATTGGGGGGAACGTGGTTGATGAAAGATATTCCGCCCCCTTCCGCTGAGGAGATTGCTGTGGCCCAGCGCTTAGCAGAGGAAAGGGGTTTTCAGGTAACGATCGGAGGATAAATGACGATAGCGGGCGGACGATTTCTGGTGGCGGTAACCGCCTGTGTCAGCGGCGTTGCCCACACTTATATGGCGGCGGAGCGGTTGGAAAAGCTCTGCCAGCAGGAAAAATGGACTATTAAGATTGAAACCCAGGGGGCATTGGGGATTGAAAATTGCCTTACTGCGGAAGAGATCCGTCGGGCAGATGCGGTGCTATTGATAACCGATATCGACTTGAATGGCGCAGAACGCTTTACCGAGGCGCGATATCTACAGTCGGGTATCAACGTTTTTCTGCGCGAACCGCAGAAGGTAATGAGTGCCGTGCGTAAACTGCTTTCCGCGCCCCAACACACGCATATCATTCTTTCATAAGCAGTTGGCTGTGATACTGCCGCCGATACTCCGAAGGAGAACGCTCTGTGTTTTTGCGAAACAGGCGGCAGAAATAGTTGCTGTCGATGAATCCGCAAATGTGCGCGACTTCTTTCACTTTTAAGTCGTAGCCTTTGAGCAACGCTTTGGCTTTTTCCAGCCGGGTAAAATTCAGGTATTCGTTAAAACCCAGCGGGCCGCTTTTGTTGAACAGATGCGACAGATAGTTGGGGGAAATATAAAAGGCGTGCGCCACGGATTCTCGGCTCAGCGGCTCGGCGTAATGCGTGTCGATATGGCTGCGAATGGCCTCGAACAGCGCTTCACTACGGGAGGCTGTCTGGATTTGACTGCCCAACAAATCAGCACAGTGACTCAGCAGGCTATAGACGATAAGTCTTGCTGTGTGATTTTCCTGGGGCTGCATACGAATTTCATTCAAGGCCTGCAACAAAAATGAACCCACACGCGGTCCACGGCGGGCGACATGCTGCTTCATTACGTTGACTAACTGTTGGCCATTCCAGTGCTGAACGCTAAAACCGAGCTGCTGTTTACCAAACAGAATGCTAAGCGTAGTTGCGGGCAATGCCCATTGTGGACTGTTCCAGCTCCCCGTTGGTACAAACAGCATATCGTGCTGACGGAGGATAAATGCGCCGTCACAGATTTCACCTGTCAGGACTATTTCCAGACGGGGGAAATCGACCTGAAGTGCCAGCGGCGGCATCGTCCCGCTTTCCGGCGCAAAATAGCATGTACTTGGCACATCCATTGATTCCATCAATGATGCCATGATTCGGGTAATGCTGTTATCCCTCTGTTCCATATCGTTATATCCGCAGATGGTGGGCAAAGAGACGCTAACAGATTGTGAGTGGTATTTCCGTGCACTATTAAGGGTTATTATTGAAAGTTTACGGGGTCATCGACATTTCTTTGAGAAACTTTTGTTATCTTGTTCATAACCAGAAGGAAATAACTATCAAATCTGTAGATTTTTTCATCTATAACTTATCTGCAGAGCTGTGTATCTTGGTTTGAAAATACGAAAGGGAGCAGGAAGATGAGCACAAACGAAAACGATCACAATACGTTGTCAGCCGCAGGCGCAGGGAAGTGTCCATTCCATCAAAGCGGTCATGATGAAAGTGCCGGAGCAGGCACCAGCACTCGTGACTGGTGGCCTAAGCAACTCCGCGTAGACCTCCTCAATCAGCACTCCAACCGCTCTAACCCGCTGGGCGAAGATTTTGACTACCGCAAAGAATTCAGCAAATTAGATTACTCCGCGCTGAAAGGTGACCTCAAAGCGTTATTAACCGATTCTCAACCATGGTGGCCTGCCGACTGGGGTAGCTACGCGGGCCTGTTTATCCGCATGGCGTGGCACGGCGCGGGGACTTACCGTTCAGTAGACGGTCGCGGCGGCGCGGGCCGTGGTCAGCAGCGTTTTGCGCCGCTGAACTCCTGGCCAGATAACGTCAGTCTCGATAAAGCACGCCGTTTGCTGTGGCCAATCAAACAGAAATACGGCCAGAAAATCTCCTGGGCTGACCTGTTTATCCTTGCCGGTAACGTGGCGCTGGAAAACTCCGGTTTCCGCACCTTTGGTTTTGGTGCCGGTCGTGAAGACGTTTGGGAACCAGACCTGGACGTAAACTGGGGCGATGAAAAAGCCTGGCTGGAACACCGTGATCCCGAAGCGTTGGCAAAACGCCCGCTGGCGGCAACCGAAATGGGTCTGATTTACGTCAACCCGGAAGGGCCAAATGCCAGCGGCGAACCGCTGTCTGCGGCATCAGCCATTCGCGCGACGTTCGGCAACATGGGCATGAACGACGAAGAAACCGTCGCGCTGATTGCCGGTGGTCATACGCTGGGTAAAACACACGGTGCGGCGTCGGCGAGCAATGTCGGTGTCGACCCGGAAGCCGCACCAATTGAATCGCAGGGCCTGGGTTGGACCAACAGCCACGGTAGCGGTGTGGGTGCGGATGCCATTACTTCCGGTCTGGAAGTGGTCTGGACGCAAACTCCGACCCAGTGGAGCAATTATTTCTTCGAGAACTTGTTCAAATACGAGTGGGTCCAGACGCGTAGCCCGGCAGGTGCAATCCAGTTCGAAGCGGTTGATGCGCCGGATATTATTCCTGATCCGTTCGATCCGTCGAAAAAACGCAAACCCACCATGCTGGTGACCGATCTGACGCTGCGTTTCGATCCAGAATTCGAGAAAATTTCTCGTCGCTTCCTGAACGATCCACAGTCCTTCAACGAAGCCTTTGCCCGTGCCTGGTACAAACTGACCCACCGCGATATGGGGCCAAAAGCGCGTTACATTGGCCCGGAAGTACCGAAAGAAGATCTGATTTGGCAAGATCCCTTGCCGAAAGCGGTGTTGAACCCAACGCCTGCCGATATCGATCACCTGAAAGCAGAAATTGCACGATCTGGCCTGTCCGTCAGTGAACTGGTTTCTGTGGCATGGGCTTCGGCATCGACCTTCCGGGGTGGCGATAAGCGTGGGGGTGCGAACGGTGCGCGTTTGGCGCTGGCCCCTCAGCGTGGCTGGGCTGTGAATGCCATGGCGGCGAAAGCATTGCCTGCGCTTGAAGCCATTCAGAAAGCGTCTGGTAAAGCCTCTCTGGCCGATATCATCGTGCTGGCAGGTGTCGTGGGCGTTGAACAGGCTGCGGAAGCGGCGGGTGTCAGCGTACGTGTGCCCTTCATCCCAGGCCGCGTTGATGCGAGCCAGGATCAGACCGATGTTGAAATGTTCAACCTGATGGAACCGGCGGCTGATGGTTTCCGTAACTACCGCGCCCGTCTGGATGCGGCAACCACGGAATCGCTGCTTATCGATAAAGCTCAGCAGTTGACGCTGACCGCACCGGAACTGACTGTGCTGGTGGGGGGGTTGCGTGCGTTAGGAGCAAACTTCGACGGCGGCAAAGCGGGCGTGTTCACCGAACGTCTGGGTGTACTCAGCAACGATTTCTTCGTGAATCTGCTGGATATGGGCAACGAGTGGAAAGCGACTGACGAATCTGCCGAGCTGTTTGAAGGCCGTTGCCGTCAGAGCGGTGAAGTGAAACACACCGCGACCCGCGCTGACCTGGTGTTCGGTTCTAACGCCGTGCTGCGCGCGCTGGCGGAAGTGTATGCCAGCGGCGATTCTAAAGAGAAGTTTGTGAAAGACTTCGTGGCGGCCTGGGGCAAAGTGATGAATCTGGATCGCTTCGACCTGAAGTAATGTCTGCTTCGGTATAAAAAAATCCCCGCTCTGATGAGCGGGGATTTTTGTTTGTACTGCCCGGTGGCGCGATGCTTGCCGGGCCTACCGCATTTACTTAACCGGTGTTACGCATACCCGCTGCAACACCTGCAATGGTTACCATCAGCGCTTGTTCTACGCGTGGATCCGGCTCTTTGCCTTCTTCTTCCGCCAGACGTGAACGATGCAGCAGCTCGGCCTGCAATACGTTCAGCGGATCGGTGTAGACATTACGCAGCTGAATAGACTCGGCAATCCACGGCAGGTCAGCCATCAGATGGGAGTCGTTAGCGATATCCAGCACAACTTTGATGTCTGCTTCCAGCTGCGTGCGCAGTTCAGACCCCAGCGGCCATAACGCTTTCGCCACCAGACGCTGATCGTAGTATTCCGCCAGCCACAGGTCGGCTTTGGCGAACACCATTTCCAGCATTCCAAGGCGTGTCGAGAAGAACGGCCAGTCGCGACACATGGTTTCCAGTTCGCTCTGTTTGCCGTCTTCGACCACTTTTTGCAGCGCCGCACCGGCACCGAGCCAGGCTGGCAGCATCAGGCGGTTCTGCGTCCAAGCGAAAATCCACGGAATAGCGCGCAGTGATTCCACACCGCCGGTCGGGCGACGTTTCGCTGGACGCGAACCCAGCGGCAGCTTACCGAGTTCCTGTTCCGGTGTTGCGGAGCGGAAGTACGGCACGAAATCTTTGTTTTCGCGCACATAGCCGCGATACATGTCGCAAGAGATATCCGACAGTTCAGCCATGATATGACGCCACTCCGGTTTTGGCTCCGGTGGCGGCAGCAGGTTCGCTTCGAGGATCGCGCTGGTGTACAGCGACAGGCTGCTGATGGTCACTTCCGGCAGACCGTATTTAAAGCGGATCATCTCGCCTTGCTCAGTCACACGCAGACCGCCTTTCAGGCTGCCTGGCGGTTGTGAGAGCAGTGCCGCATGCGCTGGCGCACCGCCACGACCGATAGAACCGCCGCGACCGTGGAACAGGGTCAGCTCGATACCCGCTTTCTCACAGGTTTTGATTAACGCGTCTTGCGCCTGATATTGCGCCCAGGAAGCGGCCATTACGCCCGCGTCTTTCGCGGAGTCAGAATAGCCAATCATCACCATCTGTTTGCCCTGAATGAAGCCGCGATACCAGTCGATGTTCAGCAACTGCGTCATCACATCGTCGGCATTATTGAGATCATCAAGGGTTTCAAACAGCGGCGCGACCGGCAGCGCAAAGCCGATCCCGGCTTCTTTCAGCAGCAGATGCACGGCCAGCACGTCGGATGGCGTTTTCGCCATCGAAATAACGTAGGCCGCAACGGAGCCTTTCGGCGCTTCGGCAATCACTTTGCAGGTGTCGAGCACTTCACGGGTTTCTTCGCTCGGCTCCCACTGGCGCGGCAGCAGCGGACGCTTGGAGTTCAGTTCGCGGATCAGGAACGCCTGTTTATCGGCTTCTGACCAGCTTTCGTAATCGCCAATGCCGAGATAGCGGGTCAGTTCGCCCAGCGCTTCGGTGTGGCGGGTGCTTTCCTGACGCACGTCGATGCGCACCAGCGGCACACCGAAACATTTTACGCGGCGCAGGGTGTCGAGCAGTTCACCATTGGCGATAATGCCCATGCCACAGGCTTGCAGAGATTTGTAGCACGCGTACAGCGGTTCCCAAAGTTGTTCGTTTTGGGTCAGCAGACCCGCGGGTTTCGGCAGTCGCTCGCCTTTCAGACGCGCTTCAAGCCACGCCTGAGTCGCCATCAATTGGCTACGCAGGGTTTTCAACAGATAACGGTAAGGCTCAGCGGCCCCGGCTTCGCCGACGTATTCACGCAGTTCGTCGGTGCATTCCACCATCGACAGCTCGGAAATCAGCAGCTGTACGTCTTTCAGGAACAGATCGGTGGCTTTCCAGCGACCGAGCAGCAGCACGGTGCGGGTAATGTCAGAGGTGACGTTCGGGTTGCCGTCGCGGTCACCGCCCATCCAGGAGGTGAAGCGAACGGGCACGAAATCGACCGGCAGCTGATAGCCGAGGTTGGCTTCCAGTTGTTCGTTCAGTTCGCGCAGGTAATTCGGCACGCCTTCCCACAGACTGTTTTCGACGACCGCAAAGCCCCATTTGGCTTCATCCACCGGGCTTGGGCGATGCTTACGAATTTCATCGGTGTGCCAGGACTGAGCAATCAACTGGCGCAGACGGCGCATCAGTTGGTGCTGTTCGTAGTCGGCGATCTCTTTGTTATCCAACTGCTTGAGACAGTTGTTCACTTCCACCATTTTGTGGATCAGTGTGCGACGGGTAATTTCTGTTGGGTGCGCGGTGAGCACCAATTCCAGCGACAGCGCTTCCACCGCTTTTTTGATGGTGGCTTCGGTCAGGTTAGGCTGATCTTTGAGTTTGCGCAGGGTGCGGGCAATCACTTCCGGGTTGCTGGCCGCTTCGCCATTCGGCGAAATGCTGTGATATTGCTCGGCGGTATTCGCCAGATTCAGAAACTGGCTGAATGCGCGCGCAACCGGCAGCAGCTCGTCATTGGACAGATTCTGCAACGTGGTGAGCAGCTCCTGGCGGTTGGCTTCATTGCCCGCACGGGAGGATTTTGACAACTTACGAATGGTTTCAACGCGATCAAGAATGTTCTCGCCAAGGGCATCCTTGATGGTTTCCCCTAACACCTTACCGAGCATACTGACATTACTACGCAAAGCGGAATATTGTTCGTTCATTACCCCAGACACCCCATCTTATTTATGTATGTCCCTGGATTTCGCACAACCGCAAGACTACCGCTGGTGGTCGGTCAAAATCGTTCGGACATGATATTCGGTATTTTCTCGTCTTCACTTTATAAAGCCACGTAAAAACCCCTACGTCAATTGTTGCGAAATCGCTTCAGCAAACGAAGAAATGGCAGAAATTTGCCAAAGTTAACTCAGCGGCAGTGAGATAAGCGTTACTTATGGAATTGTGAGGAGGATCACCCTCTCAAGCAGAGAGGGTGATGGCAGAATTAATGCCAGCAAAAGTGGTGTACAACCTGGGTAATCAGCTCACGTGTTGGCTTAATGAAGCGCGTTTCGAGGTATTCATCTGGCTGATGCGCCTGATTGATAGAACCCGGGCCGAGCACCAGCGTCGGGCACAAGGTCTGAATATACGGCGCTTCGGTGCAGTAGTTCACCACTTCGGTTTGTGTGCCGAGCAGTCTTTCTATCACCTGAACCAGCTGATGGTCCGGCGGGCAGGCATAACCCGGAATCGGTGGATGCAATTCTGAAACCGTCAGACGGCCCGGCCATTTTTCGCTAACCGGGGCTAGCGCGTCCGCCAGCAGGCCGTTGAGATCGTCGAGGGTCATGCCCGGCAACGGACGAATATCCATGTGCAACTCACAGCAGGCACAAATACGGTTGGAAGCGTCACCGCCGCTGATCGCGCCAAGATTGAGCGTTGGGTACGGTACAGCAAAGGCATCGTAGTGATAGCGCTCTTTCAGAGAATCACGCAGTTGCATGATCCGGCCAATGGCGTCGTGCATCAGTTCGATGGCGTTCACGCCGCGATCTGGATCGCTGGAGTGACCGGATTGCCCGAGTACGCGAATGGCGTTGGAAATATGGCCTTTGTGCGCGCGCACGGGCTGCAAAGAGGTTGGTTCACCGATGATCGCGCAGTCCGGGCGCAGTGACGTCGATTCAGAGAAATAACGTGCGCCTGCCATGCTGGTTTCTTCGTCGGCGGTCGCCAGAATATAGAGCGGTTTTTTCAGCTGTGTCACGTCCACATCACGCAGCGCATCGAGAATAAAGGCGAAGAAGCCTTTCATGTCGGCGGTGCCGAGGCCGTACAGCTTGTTGTCGTGCTCGGTCAGCGTGAACGGGTCGCGTGTCCAGCGGCCGTCATCGAACGGCACGGTGTCGGTGTGACCGGTCAGCAACAACCCGCCAGCGCCTTGTCCGACACTGGCCAGCAGATTGAATTTATTGCGCGTTCCAGGAACGGGCTGAATGTCGACATTAAAGCCGATGGCGGCAAACCAATCCGCCAGCAGATTGATTAAACCTTGATTACTCTGATCGAGAGATTCTTCGGTGGCGCTGATGGACGGTGTGGCGATCAATGCGCGGTAAATCTCGATAAATGGCGGTAAATTGTTTTTCATTGTTGACACACCTTAGGTCGTGATAGTATCAATATTCATGCAGTATTTGTGAATAAAAATACATTATCGTTGAGCATAAAGGAACCCGATGTTGAATACGCTGATTGTAGGCGCAAGCGGTTATGCAGGCGCTGAGCTGGTGAATTACGTCAATCGTCATCCGCACATGAACATAACCGCTTTGACGGTCTCAGCGCAAAGCAATGATGCCGGAAAGTTAATTTCTGACCTTCATCCGCAGCTGAAAGGTGTGGTCGATCTGCCGTTACAGCCGATGTCCGATATCCGCGAATTTAGCGCGGGTGTAGACGTGGTGTTCCTCGCGACGGCGCATGAAGTGAGTCACGATTTGGCGCCGCAGTTCCTCGATGCAGGCTGCGTGGTGTTTGACCTTTCCGGCGCGTTCCGCGTTAACGATGCTGATTTTTATCAGAAATACTACGGTTTTACGCATCAGCACCCTCAGCTGCTGGCGCAGGCGGTGTATGGCCTGGCAGAGTGGAGCGGCGACAGTATCAAAGAAGCGAATCTGATTGCCGTGCCGGGGTGTTACCCCACGGCGGCGCAGTTGTCGCTTAAACCATTGATCGACGCCGGGCTGTTAGATCTTGCTCAATGGCCGGTGATCAACGCGACCAGCGGCGTCAGCGGCGCCGGGCGTAAAGCGGCCATTTCCAATAGTTTCTGCGAAGTGAGCCTGCAACCCTATGGTGTGTTCAATCACCGCCATCATCCAGAAATCACCACCCATTTAGGCGCTGAGGTGATTTTTACCCCGCATCTGGGTAACTTTAAACGCGGTATTCTGGAAACCATTACCTGTCGCCTGAAAGCGGGTGTGACCCGTGAGCAGGTGGCTGACGTGTTTAATCAGGCGTATACCAGCACACCGCTGGTACGTTTGTATGACAACAGCCTGCCAGCGCTGAAAAATGTCGTTGGCCTGCCATTCTGCGATATCGGATTTGCCGTTCAAGGTGAACACCTGATTGTGGTCGCCGCAGAAGATAATCTGCTTAAAGGCGCGGCGGCTCAGGCAATGCAGTGCGCAAATATTCGTTTTGGCTTTGCCGAAACCCAGTCTCTTCTTTAATGGATGCGTGATGATGAATCCTTTAATTATCAAACTCGGTGGTGTACTGCTGGACAGCGAAGAAGCGCTGGAGCGTCTGTTTGACGCGCTGGTGAACTATCGCGCGGAACACAAGCGTCCGCTGGTGATTGTTCACGGCGGCGGCTGCGTGGTGGATGAGCTGATGAAAGGGCTTAACCTGCCGGTGAAGAAGAAAAACGGCCTGCGCGTGACGCCTGCCGATCAGATTGACATCATTACCGGTGCGCTTGCGGGCACAGCGAACAAAACGCTGCTGGCATGGGCGAAGAAGCATCAGATTGCGTCCGTTGGTTTGTATCTCGGCGACGGCGACAGCGTTAACGTGACGCAGCTGGACGAAGAACTGGGCCACGTAGGGTTGGCAAAACCCGGCTCAGCGAAACTGATCAATACGCTGCTGGAAGGTGGTTTCCTGCCCGTGGTGAGCTCCATCGGCGTGACCGAAGAAGGGCAGTTGATGAACGTGAATGCGGATCAGGCAGCCACGGCGCTGGCGGCAACGCTCGGCGCGGATTTGATTCTGTTGTCTGACGTCAGCGGTATTCTCGATGGCAAAGGTCAGCGGATCGCCGAAATGACGGCGGCGAAAGCCGAGCAGTTGATTGACCAGGGCATCATCACCGATGGGATGATCGTCAAAGTGAATGCGGCGCTGGATGCGGCGCGTACGCTGGGTCGCCCGGTGGATATCGCCTCATGGCGTCATGCCGAACAGCTGCCTTCGCTGTTTAACGGTACGCCGATCGGGACGCGTATTCTGGCGTAAATTCATCCTGTTGCCCGGCGGCTCTTCGTTTGCCGGGCCTACAAAGATTTCAGTCGTAGGCCGGATAAGCGTCGCGCCATCCGGCATTTATTATCGAATGTAAGGAATATCAATTATGGCACTTTGGGGCGGGCGTTTTACTCAGGCAGCGGATCAACGGTTCAAACAGTTCAACGACTCTTTGCGCTTTGACTATCGCCTGGCGGAGCAGGACATCATTGGCTCCGTGGCCTGGTCTAAAGCGCTGGTGACGGTCAATGTACTGACGGCTGCGGAACAGCAGCAGCTGGAAGACGCGCTGAATGTGCTGCTCGAGGAAGTGCGTGCCAATCCGCAGCAGATTCTGGAGAGCGACGCGGAAGACATTCACAGCTGGGTAGAAGGCAAGCTTATCGACAAAGTCGGCCAACTGGGCAAGAAACTGCATACCGGACGCAGCCGTAATGACCAGGTGGCGACCGATCTCAAGCTGTGGTGCAAAGATACCGTGACCGAGTTGCTGAGCGCTAACCGCCAGCTGCAGGGCGCGTTGGTCGAAACCGCGAAGAACAATCAGGACGCGGTGATGCCGGGGTATACCCATCTTCAACGCGCGCAGCCGGTGACTTTCGCGCACTGGTGTCTGGCTTACGTTGAAATGTTAGTGCGTGATGAAAGCCGTTTGCAGGATACGTTAAGACGCCTCGATGTCAGCCCGCTGGGCAGCGGTGCGCTGGCAGGTACTGCATATGAAATCGACCGTGAACAGTTGGCGGGTTGGTTGGGTTTTGCGTCGGCAACGCGTAACAGCCTCGACAGCGTTTCCGATCGTGACCACGTGCTGGAACTGCTGTCGAATGCCTCTATCGGTATGGTTCATCTGTCTCGCTTCGCGGAAGATTTGATCTTCTTTAACTCCGGTGAAGCGGGCTTTGTTGAGCTGTCTGACCGCGTGACGTCGGGTTCTTCACTGATGCCGCAGAAGAAAAACCCGGATGCGCTGGAGCTTATTCGTGGCAAATGTGGCCGTGTACAGGGCGCACTGACGGGGATGATGATGACCCTGAAAGGCCTGCCGCTGGCGTATAACAAAGATATGCAGGAAGACAAAGAAGGGCTGTTCGACGCGCTCGACACCTGGCTTGACTGTCTGCATATGGGCGCGCTGGTGCTGGACGGTATTCAGGTGAAACGCCCACGTTGCCAGGAAGCGGCGCAGCAGGGTTATGCTAACGCCACTGAGCTGGCGGACTATCTGGTGGCGAAAGGCGTCCCGTTCCGCGAAGCGCACCATATTGTAGGTGAAGCGGTAGTGGAAGCGATCCGTCAGGGCAAACCGCTGGAAGCGCTTGCGCTTGCTGACTTGCAGAAATTCAACGCGGTGATTGGCGATGACGTTTACCCGATTTTATCGCTGCAATCCTGCCTCGACAAGCGTGCTGCTAAAGGCGGCGTGTCACCGAAACAGGTGGCTCAGGCTATCAACGATGCAAACGAACGTTTAGGGTAAACACTGTAGCCCCGGCAAGCGTTGCGCCGCCGGGGAACGTTCCGTCGACCAATACAAAGCCAGCCTTGAGCTGGTTTTTTTACGCAAAAAAAAGCGGACCACGGGGTCCGCAAAGTTACGTTGGCTTTAGGTATATCAGAGAGAAACTCTGAACGGGTCGGTGGCTTCAAGGGTTAAATGAGATACCGCCTCGTTTCTGTGGAGTATTATTGACCACAGGGCTTGATAGGGATAATCGTTCATTGCTATGCTATCTATCGCCATGAACTATCGTGGCGATGGAGGATGAATAATGAATATTCGTGATCTTGAATACCTGGTGGCGTTAGCCGAGCATCGTCATTTTCGCCGTGCGGCGGACTCCTGCCACGTCAGTCAGCCAACGCTGAGTGGGCAAATCCGCAAGCTGGAAGATGAGCTGGGCGTCATGCTGCTGGAGCGCACCAGCCGTAAAGTGCTGTTCACTCAGGCAGGTTTGCTGCTGGTGGATCAGGCGCGGACTGTGCTGCGCGAGGTCAAAGTGCTCAAGGAAATGGCGAGCCAACAGGGCGAAGCGATGTCCGGGCCGCTGCATATCGGTCTGATCCCGACCGTGGGGCCGTATCTGTTACCGCAAATTATTCCGATGCTGCACCAGACGTTCCCAAAACTGGAAATGTATCTGCACGAAGCGCAGACCCATCAGCTGTTGGCGCAACTCGACAGCGGTAAGCTCGATTGCGCGATTCTGGCGTTGGTCAAAGAGAGTGAAGCCTTTATTGAGGTGCCGCTGTTTGATGAACCGATGATGCTGGCTATCTATGAAAATCACCCGTGGGCGAACCGCGACCGCGTGCCGATGTCCGATCTGGCCGGGGAAAAACTGCTGATGCTGGAAGATGGCCACTGCTTGCGCGATCAGGCGATGGGCTTCTGCTTTGAAGCAGGCGCGGATGAAGATACACATTTCCGTGCCACCAGTCTGGAAACGCTGCGCAACATGGTTGCCGCAGGCAGCGGTATTACGCTGTTACCGGCGCTGGCTGTGCCACCTGAGCGTAAACGCGATGGTGTGGTCTATTTACCGTGCATCAAACCGGAACCGCGGCGTACCGTTGGGCTGGTTTACCGTCCGGGTTCACCGCTGCGCAGCCGCTATGAGCAGCTGGCAGAGGCCATCCGTACGCAGATGGATGGCCATTTCGACAAACCGTTAAAACAGGCGGTTTAAGCCGTTCAGCGCGGCAACCCGATAGGCTTCCGCCATCGTCGGGTAGTTAAAGGTGGTGTTAACGAAGTACTCAATGGTGTTACCGCCACCTTTTTGCTCCATTATCGCCTGGCCGATGTGAATGATTTCGGCCGCGCGCTCGCCAAAGCAGTGAATACCCAAAATTTCCTTGGTTTCCCGATGGAACAGGATCTTCAGCGTGCCGACGTTCATCCCAACGATTTGCGCCCGCGCGAGGTGTTTAAACTGCGCTCGTCCCACTTCGTAAGGCACTTTCATCGCCGTCAGCTGCTGTTCGGTTTTACCGACTGAGCTGATTTCCGGAATGGTATAGATGCCGGTTGGGATATCTTCAATCAGGTGCGCGGTCGCTTCGCCTTTGACCATCGCCTGAGCGGCGATACGGCCCTGATCGTACGCGGCAGAGGCCAGACTCGGATAACCGATAACGTCGCCGACTGCATAAATATGCGCAATGGCGGTCTGGTACATGCTGTTGACTTTCAGCTGTCCACGACTGTCAGTTTGCAGGCCGATATTCTCCAGCGCCAGGCTGTCGGTGTTGCCGGTACGTCCGTTGGCGAACAGCAGGCAGTCGGCTTTGAGCTTCTTGCCGGACTTCAGGTGCATGATCACCCCGTCATCCATGCCTTCAATCTTCTCGTACTCTTCATTGTGGCGAATGACGACGCCGCTGTTCCAGAAGTGGTACGAAAGCGAGTCTGACATTTCCTGATCGAGGAACGCCAGTAGGCGGTCGCGGGTGTTGATCAAATCAACTTTGACCTCCATTCCACGGAAGATAGACGCGTATTCGCAGCCGATCACCCCCGCACCGTAAATAATGACGTGGCGGGGTTCATGATGCAGGCTGAGAATCGAGTCGCTGTCGTAAACGCGCGGATGCGAGAAATCGACGTCATCGGGGCGATACGGGCGGGAGCCGCAGGCGATAACGAATTTCTCTGCGGTGATGGTTTCTACCGAACCGTCATGGCATTTCAGCGCCACGGTGTGCTCGTCAACGAAATGGGCATCGCCTTGCAGAATTTCGCAGTGGTTACGCTCGTAGAATCCCTGACGCATTCGCGTTTGCTGGTTAATCACGCTGTCAGCATGATTGAGAATGTCGGCGAATGAGGAACGAAGAAGTCGGGAGTGGTCGCTGTAAAGAGGGTTTTGGTTGAATTCAATAATACGGCTAACGGCGTGGCGCAGTGCTTTCGATGGGATGGTGCCCCAATGGGTACATCCGCCACCGACGTTTTCATAACGCTCGATAACGCCGACGCGGGCTCCTTGCTTAACCAGCCCCATTGCGGCACCTTCGCCGCCCGGGCCAGAACCAATTACTATTGCATCATAATCGTAGGTGTGTGGCATGGTAAGGCTTACCTGTTCTTATACATAAAAGCAACAGAATACTAACATCATTACCCCGATAACCCAATTATCGTTGTGCTTTTTTCGCGCGGGAGAGCACAAACCGCGCGTAAACAATCATTCACAAACCACCTCAAACAGATTAGTTTTAATCTCTGGTATAGTGCCGATAAGGCAGATGGAAGGATTCAGACATTGTGATGGGCGTTAGAGCGCAACAAAAAGAAAAAACCCGGCGTTCGCTGGTAGAAGCCGCATTCAGTCAACTGAGTGCTGAACGAAGTTTTGCCAGCCTCAGCTTGCGTGAAGTGGCGCGCGAGGCGGGAATTGCGCCAACCTCCTTCTATCGTCATTTCCGCGATGTGGATGAACTCGGCCTGACCATGGTCGATGAAAGTGGCCTGATGTTGCGTCAGTTGATGCGCCAGGCGCGTCAACGTATTGCTAAAGGTGGCAGCGTTATCCGTACGTCTGTGTCGACCTTTATGGAATTTATCGGTAACAATCCGAACGCATTTCGTTTGCTGTTACGTGAACGCTCCGGAACATCTGCGGCATTTCGTGCCGCCGTTGCGCGCGAAATTCAGCACTTTATTGCGGAACTTGCAGATTATCTGGAAATCGAAAACCACATGCCGCGTGCTTTTACTGAGGCACAAGCCGAAGCGATGGTGACCATCGTATTCAGTGCAGGCGCGGAGGTATTGGATGTCGGCCCTGAACAGCGTCGGCAATTAGAAGAGCGACTGGTACTGCAACTGCGGATGATTTCCAAGGGTGCGTATTACTGGTATCGCCGTGAACAAGAGAAGATGACTCATCATTCCGAATAACGTGAAGGAATAGCAATGAAACAGACAGGTCAAGACAGAGGTACGTTGTTGCTGGCGCTGATCGCTGGTTTATCCATTAACGGGGCATTTGCAGCGCTGTTTAGCTCGATTGTTCCCTTTACCGTATTCCCTCTTATTGCGCTGGTGCTGACGGTGTACTGTCTGCATCAACGTTACCAAAATCGTACCATGCCGGTGGGTTTGCCAGGGCTTGCTGCCGCTTGCTTTATTTTGGGTGTCCTCGTTTACAGCACCGTGGTACGTGCGGAATACCCGGATATCGGCTCGAACTTCTTCCCGGCGGTTCTGTCGGTGATTATGGTGTTCTGGATTGGCTATCGGATGCGTAACCGCAAAGCGGAAATCGCCGAGTAAAAGTTTTTTGTAGGGCAGGCAAGCGTAGCACCATCTGCCATTTTGCCGGATGGCGTTGCGCTTATCCGGCCTACAAAGGAATTACTTCTTCGTCAGCCAGACACCACACTCCATATGATGGGTGTACGGGAACTGATCGAACAGCGCCAGACGTTCAACATTGTGCGTCTGGCCTAACGTTTCCAGATTCTTACACAACGTTTCCGGATTACAGGAAATGTACAGAATGCGTGGATACGCCTGCACCATTTTCTCCGTTTCGCTGTCCAGCCCGCTGCGCGGTGGATCGACGAAAATCGTTTCGCACTGATAGCCCTTCAGATCAATTCCCTGCAAACGCTTGAACTCACGCACACCGGTCATTGCCTGGGTAAATTCCTCCGCTGACATGCGGATAATCTGCACATTATCAATGTGGTTCGCCGCAATGTTGTACTGCGCGGCGGCAACGGATGGTTTCGCGATTTCAGTCGCCAAAACGCGGTCAAAGTTACGCGCCAGCGCCAGCGAGAAGTTACCGTTGCCGCAGTACAACTCCAGCAAATCCCCTTTTGAACCCTGAGTCGCATTCAACGCCCATTCCAGCATGTGAACGTTCGTCACTGCGTTTGGCTGGGTGAAGCTGTTTTCTACCTGGCGGTAGATCATTTCACGGTCGCCAACCAGCAGGCGTTCATCAATGAAATCCTGGTCTAACGCGATTTTGGTTTTTGTGGCTCGGCCAATCAGATGCACGTTTAGGCTCGCGGCTCGCAGGGCATCGCGCAGCGCGGTTGCCGCAGCCTGCCATTCGTCATCCAGTTTCTTATGATAAAGAAGAGAAACGATGGCCTGATTGCTCTTGGTCGTCAGGTAATCAATCTGGAACAGCTTATGACGCAGGACTTTCTCACCCTTTACGCCTTCCAGCACGGCTTTCATCAGCGCGTTAATTAATTCGCTGGCGGCAGGGAAGGTATCGACACGAATACGCTGCTTCGTCTCTTGATCGAAGATGATGTGGTAGAGGTCGTCATCGTCGTGCCACAGGCGGAACTCTGCACGCATGCGGTAATGACTAACAGGTGAGCGGAACACCTCCGGAGCGGGCGCATTGTGCGGCGCCATCATGCTTTGCAGACGGACGACTTTCTCCGCCAGTTGGGCTTCGTACTGTTCTGTCGGCAGGTGTTCGGGGGTCATGATGCTTCCTGAAAGATAAAAATTACGCGGCGATTGTAGGGAATGCTCACAGGATGTCCAGCCCTTGTGGCTGAGATTAGCGGATTAGCAGTCTGGACATCTGTATGTAACTGAATGTAGCATCCTGTTTCCGGTCTTGTGAGTTAAAAGGGAATCCAGTGTAAATCTGGAGCTGACGCGCAGCGGTAAAGTAAGGCGAAATGAGAGCGTAAGCAGACACTGCCGATGGGCGGGAAGTCCTCATTTCTTTACCCCGATTTGATTCGGGGGCCTTCTAGCCCGAAGACCTGCCGGATTACGTCGCAAGGGATCCTCATCATCGCGAGCTACTGATGAGACCAGCGGCATCCGTCTTATTTATTGGATGCTTTTAACAATGATTAAAAAAGCTTCGCTGCTGACGGCGCTCTCCGTCACAGCTTTTTCTGGCTGGGCGCAGGACAGCAACCCGGACACGATGGTCGTCACGGCAAATCGTTTTCAACAACCTGTTAATACCGTTCTTGCACCAACCTCTATTGTCACCCGTGAAGATATTGAACGCTGGCAGGCGCAAAGTATTACTGACGTCATGTCGCGGTTGCCGGGTGTAGACATTGCGCAAAGCGGTGGCCTGGGTTCAACGTCTTCTACCTTTATACGCGGTACCGAATCGCGCCATGTGTTGGTGCTCATTGATGGCGTCCCGCTGAATACGGCAGGTATCAGCAATGTGCCTGATTTAAGCCAGATCCCCGTTTCACTCGTTCAGCGTATCGAATACATCCGTGGCCCACGTTCGGCACTGTATGGTTCTGATGCGATTGGTGGGGTTATCAACATTATTACCGGACGTGATAAACCTGGCGGCGAAATATCAGCGGGCGTTGGGTCGCACGGCTATCAAACCTACGATGGTTCTTTCCAGCAGGTGTACGATAAAACCAAAATCACCCTTGGCGGCAACTATACCTACACGCGCGGTTTCGATATTGATGCACAAGATGCACCGCGTCAGCCCGACCGTGACGGTTTTATGAGTAAGTCGCTGTTTGGCTCCGTTGAGCAGCAGCTCTCCGATAACCTGAGCGGTTTTGTTCGTGGCTTTGGCTACGACAACCGCACGGCTTATGACGGCTACGATCACTATGACGCCAATTTCATGGTCGATGGTCGACCGGACACTCGTCAGCTCTATAGCCAGAACTGGGATACCGGCCTGCGCTATCACCAGGGTTTTTATGAGTCTCAGCTGGTGGCGGGTTATGGCCGCAGTAAAGATCAGAACTATGACCCGAGCAAAGGCCGTTACGCTTCTTCCGCAACGACGGATGACGTGAAGCAGTACACGGCGCAGTGGCTGAATACCTTTACCGTGGGCCACGGTAATATCGGCGCAGGCGTGGACTGGCAGAAACAGAGAACTCAGGCCGGAACGGGTTATCTGGATAACGGCTACGAGCAGCACAATACGGGCGTCTTCCTTTCTGCTATGCAGCAGTTCGACAGCGTGACGCTGGAAGCGGCGGCCCGTAATGACGATAACTCCAATTTCGGAAACCACAGCACCTGGCAAACCAGCGCGGCGTGGGAGTTTATTGACGGCTATCGCATCATTGGTTCCTACGGCACGGCGTATAAAGCACCGACCATGAGCCAAATTCATAGTGCAACCTACGGTAATCCAGATCTTAAGCCTGAAGAAAGCAAACAGTGGGAAGGGGGCTTCGAAGGGCTGAGCGGGCCAGTTAACTGGCGCGTGACGGGTTACCGTAACGACATTGATAACCTTATTGATAGCGATCCGCATACCTATCGTTATTACAACGTGGGTGAAGCGCGCATCAAAGGCGTTGAAGCGACGGCGCAGTTTGATACCGGCCCGCTGGGACATCAGATTTCTTACGACTATGTTGACCCACGTAACGCCAAAACCAATGAAGTGCTGGCTCGCCGTTCTAAGCAGCAAGTGAAGTATCAACTGGACTGGCAGGTTTGGGATCTCGACTGGAATGTTGCGTACCGTTATCTGGGAACGCGTTATGACGTTGCATACGATCCGAATACGTACACCTCAGAGCGCGTCAAAATGGGCGGTGTAAGCCTGTGGGATGTCGCAGTTTCATATCCTGTCACCTCTCACCTTACAGTTCGTGGTAAAATCGCCAACCTGTTCGATAAAGATTACGAGACAGTTTATGGCTACGAAACTGCAGGACGGGAATACACCTTGTCTGGCAGCTACACCTTCTGATCCACGTCCCACCGTCCTGGTTTTTGATTCCGGGGTCGGTGGGTTGTCGGTTTATGATGAGATTCGGCACCTGCTGCCGGATCTTCATTACATCTATGCTTTCGATAACGTTGCCTTTCCTTATGGCGAGAAAAGCGAAGCGTTCATTGTTGAACGCGTCCTAGAAATCGTCACGGCAGTCCAGGCACGGTATCCTCTCGCGTTAGCCGTTATTGCCTGCAACACGGCGAGCACCGTTTCCCTTCCGGCTTTGCGCGAAAAGTTTGCCTTCCCCGTGGTGGGGGTAGTTCCAGCGATTAAACCGGCTGCACGCCTGACGGCGAATGGCGTAGTGGGTCTGCTGGCGACGCGCGGAACGGTAAAGCGTCCTTATACTCGTGAATTGATCGAGCGCTTCGCTAACGAGTGTCAGATAGAAATGCTGGGTTCGGCAGAGTTGGTCGTGCTGGCTGAAGCAAAACTGCATGGCGAACCGGTACCGCTGGACGAGCTGCGTCGAATTCTACGCCCGTGGCTGAAAATGCCCGAGCCGCCAGATACGGTCGTACTGGGATGCACCCACTTCCCTTTATTGCAGGACGAACTGCTGGAAGTGTTGCCAGAGGGAACTCGGTTGATTGATTCTGGTGCGGCGATAGCACGTCGTACGGCCTGGTTGCTTGAACACGAAGCCCCGGATGCTAAATCATCTGAATCGAATATCGCCTTTTGTATGGCGCCGACGCCGGAAACTGAGCAACTTTTCCCCGTTTTGCAACGTTATGGCTTCGAAAGGCTCGAAAATTTGTCTGTTTAGTAGGCGTTTGGGTAAAAAAGAGACGGTTGGAAAGTTTTTTTGAATTTCCTCTTGTCACCTCAGAATAACTCCCTATAATGCGCCTCCACTGACACGGAACAACGGCAAGCAAGCCGCCGGGTCAGAAGGGTTTCTCCGGAAATTCTGACAGAGAAAAGCGAAAATAA
>DASXML010000076.1:0-230110 GCA_036495715.1 Scandinavium sp. | reverse complement strand
TAGCGATAATGAATTACATAACGGGATATTACAGCCAGCTCAGACCTCATCAATATAACGGTGGTTTGACGCCGAATGAATCAGAGCGATTGTTCTGGAAAAACTCTAAAGTCGTGGCCAATTTTTGTTGACCACTACACTTTCGAAGTACACGTGCATTTCACGTGCATATCTTTGTCTTTTTTAGGTCTACTGTCTGTCTGGTCAGTGTACGTAAGTGACTGTTTTTGCTGTCACTGTCCGGGCGTAGTCCTATCAAAAGTGGTGGAGCTGGCGGGAGTTGAACCCGCAGGCACTCACGTTTCCTCAAGGCATCTTCAGTGCAAATTGTCAGATAGCTAGGGGCGTATACTTCGCCTGCGTTTATTTAATAGGGGAAGGTAATGGCCAGAAGTAAGCTTGATCGTCAAATAAAGCTCGCACAGCAGACTCAAGTGCAGGCTGAGAGAAGGAAGCGTTACTGTGATTTTCTTGCGGCGCATGGCTACGAACGCAACGAAGAGAGTGCTCACTTGTTCGCTTTCTCTCTAGGATTATTAGCGGATGACAGGGTAAAACTTGTTCATGAGCTGATGTCCGGTTTCTGGATAAAGTAGCAGAAAGAGGTTAGCAAAACTCAAAGCCGATCCAGCAAAATCAGGGGTTCAGGGAGCGGATGAAATTATGCGTTTTAGGCTCGTGTTTCGTATATTAACCATAATTATCAATTGGTTAATGATACTCCTGAAATCTACTGCTCCGTCACATGGAATGGTTCGAAGCCGCAGACCTGATTGTTAAAGGCATGGAAGGCGCAATCGCTGCCAAGACCGTGACCTATGACTTCGAACGTCTGATGGAAGGCGCTAAGCTGCTGAAATGTTCAGAGTTTGGTGACGCGATTATCGCGAATATGTAATCGCGAAGATTGTTAAATCTATTAACGGGAGCTTAACGCTCCCGTTGTTTTTGGATAGCCTGCTAACGTTTAGCAAAATTTTATCTCAACCCCGCTCAAAATCCCGTCATATTTTTACCTGTATCCAGGAATGAACCGAAAGCTGAAGTGTAAAAACGGGCCGAGAGATCTCGCCGTTGTCTGAATATACGCTGATGACGGTCTTTGGGCTATAAAAGGCCAACAGCTGATATAATCATAAACTCATATGGCTTTTACCTCAGCCTTCCAGACTGATGATGTGAGCTCGTTTCCCGCGGCCGCTCAGTTATTGTCATGCCCTTCTGCGCCCTAACAAGCAGTTTCCAGTTGAATAATGATTTTGCGCCGCAGAGTGTAATAATAAACGTTATTTTTACGGTTTTTATTATGATTTTATTATTATAGTTTCAGCCACTAACAACATATGCTCTATTTATATTGGGGCTATTTCATAAAGGCGATATTATGAAAAAAATCATTCTGACTTTAGTTTTAACAACGGTAACTCTTCCCGCGTTTGCTAACCATCCTGTTGCCCGGGCGGCTGCAGTTGCTTCGTCTGACCACCCTGTCGCGATGACTGCCGCTACCAGTGGCCGCGGAGCACACCCTGTTGCTCGAGCAGCTGTTGTTGCTAACTCTGATCATCCTGCAGCGATGGCTGTGGCCACTGGAAATAACGGCCGTCACCCTGTTGCAAGAGCTGCAGTGGTTGCTTCATCCGATCACCCGCTCGCCGCCGCTGCTGTTACATCACATTGATATAAAGCACTTACGGGGAGTTTTGATATACCCTCCTATAGGTGTCGAGTAATGGCATTGCCCCTGCACTCATGTACGGGTTTTAATTTCACGTCGAAACGACGGAGATATTCGCAAGATGCATTGCATCTGTACACCTGTCATATTGATGATCCGATATATTTTTTGCATACGACAACATAGATTGCATATGAACGGGAGCCTTTGGGTTCCCGTTTTTTTATGGGGGAACGAGGTTTGAATAGTAGAAATAACTGCAATATTTAATTCTCTGGCTTTTTGTGTCGCTTAATGATTGCCACAGGGTGTATTTTACAAAAACCAGGAGCATGGCTTTCATGGACGTTTTAATGTTTTTCATTGGGATGGGAAAAGTACTGGTGATGGAGCCGTTTGTCTGGATTTGCCTCTACAGTGTCCCTCTTGCTATCGCACTGCTTTCTAAAAAGAGAAATGCATTTCCCATCATTATTATCAACGTCCTGACGGGATGGTTTCTACCTGCATGGATCTTACTCTTTCTATGGGCTATTTTCGGTGAAAAATCGATAAGTGGCACGACTTCGCAGATATCAGATTTGAAATTCTGTGGACTCTGTAATGTCTGCCAACCCGCCGATTAATATGACACTATGTCCTTAATGAGACAACGAATGGGCAGGGGTGTTACGCAGTGAGTGCAGTTATCCTGAAGCGGGAGCGTGTTGGCTCCCGCTCGTATCTAACAAATACTTTCTATAGCGTCATTTAGTCTTCCATCATCCACATATCGGCTTCTTCAAACATCTCCTGCACCGCTCTGCTGATTTGCTCTTTTTCATGCTTGCTGGCGTCTGTATTGATGCCGGGCAGGGTCATCATCGGCTTAACGCGAACGTCTGCTTCCGGGAAAATGTGATTAACGCGACGGGTGAGTTCGCTGAGGATTTTTTCGCGCGCGCCAGGCAGGCCTTCGAAATTGCGTTTGTCATAGATGAGTTCGACGAACATGACTTTTTCCTTAGTACTTTTTAGAGGTATAGTTTTATACTGGATGTATAAACAGTGTCAAGTGTGGCGAAGGAAACCCACAGTATCTGGGGCACAGGAACTCACTGAAATGCGTGGCGCAGCATTAATCACTTAGAGGAATTAATCTGAGACTGGCAGAATCACAGGTACTTCTGAAACGACAATTAAGTTGCCATCATGAAAAAAAGTGCACTCTTCGCAATCAGTTTTATGCTCTTCGCCAGCCAGTCCAGTTTTGCAGGGACAAAAACGCTGGTGGAATATGGTGTGGTTCAGCAAAGCCACATCATTAGCGACAGCAACGGACGTTATCATCCCCTTCGTACCGTGGCTGCTGGCGCCTTAGGTGGCGTTGTGGGGCATCAGTTCGGTAACGGTAAAGGAAAAACCGCGATGACCGTTGCGGGTGCGGCGGCCGGTGCCAGTGCTTCCCGTTATCATCAAAGTACTCAGCAGGCGCCGCAAAAGGTGGATTTGCTGATCAAGACGCAGTCCGGGGCGACCATTGATGTGGTGCAGGATTACAACGGCGGAATTGTTTTTAATCCGGGCGATAAGGTCCGTATTTTGACCCAAGGCTCAAACACCAGCGTCGACAAATCGCTGTGATGCGTGAACGTCAGGCATAAAAAAGGGAACCTCAGGGTTCCCATTTTTTCGCTTGCGGCTCTTCGCTGAGTCAGAAGCGTACTGCCGCAGCGCTAAATTATCTGGCGGACAGTTGCGACGCTGAAAAGAGCGTACCGCAGTAAGGACAAAGCAAAGGACTATTTTTTTTAATTCTGGAAGGGCTGTGCATCGACTGTTTAGCACATTTAGGGCATGTACATTCTGCAGGTTGGGAAGGGCGAAGTGCACGATTTTTACGTTCAGCCATGTGTATTCCTTTTATGTTGGCGCAAAACAATAACTCAAAGGCTCTTGAAAAGCCCTCATTCATTTTTTTATTTTTAACATTAAGACTTTTTCCCGCCTCTGGGAAAACTATCTGAGATAAACCTTGCTAAGTAAAGTTAATCATGCGTTAATGCGTCATCGGTTTGAACATGCGCGTTATCTGAAACAGTTCTCTTAAGTCGTTCTCATCATTTTCTCTCCTTGATGTCCTTCTTCAGTTTTCTTAGCTTTTAGCATCGTTTCTTAGACTCAACAGTTTTTTCAAACCAGCACTGCCTACGGGCGAAATAAAAATCAAAGGTAAATATATATGTCTACTAAAATGACTGGTTTAGTAAAATGGTTTAACGCTGATAAAGGCTTCGGTTTTATCACTCCAGCAGACGGCAGCAAAGATGTCTTCGTACATTTCTCTGCTATCCAGAGCAACGATTTCCGTACTCTGAACGAAAATCAAGAAGTTGAATTCTCCGTTGAAGCAGGTCCTAAAGGTCCTTCAGCTGTCAACGTGGTGCCGCGTTGAGGGCCTGAATATTACTGATTCAATTCACTTCCGCTGCCCTTGCTGCCACGGTTCACAATATCGGACTTCATCCTTCGATGTTTCTGAAAAAAATCCGTTTGGTGCGAAATGTATTTTTTGCAAATCAGCAATGGTCACCTTCGATAATATTTATACCTGGCAACGACCTGTCTCTATTTCTGCTGAAATCAGAAAATAAAATACAGACTATCGTCATCAGATAAAGAATATTTTTGGGACAGGTGACGGACTTTTCTTCCGAATCCGGAGAACGAATGAAAAAAGTGCTCGTGTTTTTTAACGCTGAACCGCTTGTCGTCGTTTCCGTGATGCCAGAAGAAACGTCAATACGTCGTGAATACCCGAATGGAGAGGAGGCAACATTGAAAATAATGTCTGCCAGTTTTCCTTCTCTAACCGGCGATCACAACGTTTACCACGTCGCCACAGACAGAGAACTTGCTGCAGAAGATATTCTCAAAGCAGCAGAAAAGTACCTGTAAAAACTGCATGTCCCGTTAACCGCCCATTGGGCGGTTTTTTTATGCCTGTTTACCGCATAATCGCCTCAGCTAAAGAGTTTGCCCTTGAGCAGGCCAAGACCCTCTGAGAGGAGATCCTGGTTGTCGTTCACCTGCCCATCAGGGGAAAGCGTGTCGACCACTTTTGGCAGATGTTCAGCAATCAGATTCGATGCTGTTTGCGGATCGATGCCCAGTTTGGCCGCGAGATCGGCGACTGCCGGAGAGCCCAGCGCATCCGTTATCTGATCGCCAGAAACCGGCTGATTCGAACCGGTGCTAATCCAGGATTCGACAACTGCGCCCAATCCCCCTTGCTGAAACTTAGCGATAAGCCCAGACACACCGCCTTGCTCATTGATCCAGGCTAAAATGGCCTGATAATTAGCTGCCTGTCCATCCTGGCCGCCGAACATGCCTGCCACCTGGTTGAATAAACTCATAATGGTATTCCTCAGTGTTCACTGCGTGAATTCATCGTCTTAAACCAAAATGGGTTAAGCACAATGAGAGAAACTGATGTGAGAAGATCCTCACATCCCTTAATTATAAATCACCAAAAGTGCTTTTGTTTTTCTTTACCAGGAGTAGATGTGTCGCGTGTTGACGCGATTTTTTGCGCAAAAAAAGGCGGGTGTCATTCAGTATCAAAAACTGATATCCGCAGGGTTAATTTAGTGTTAGAAATACGGCGGAAAATCACATCAGAGAAGTCTGTAATGCAGCTGGAACAATACAAAACGAAGAAAGGGAAACGCTTTATTTTGGCACTGGTTGCCATTTTTGTTATCGCACTGGCGCTTGTCGGCCATGCAGCATTCGGCACCACGGTGCAGGCGTCTGATTTTCCGTACGACAGCGGCTCGGCCTCGATGCGAATAATGCAAGCGGTGAGGGTGCTGGTTTACAGCGTCGTCTTTACGCTGCTCAGTGCGATTCCATTGGGGCAGTTACTGTTAGATCCCGCCCGCGAGTCCTGAAATTTAAGCCGTCGCTATGATGGCGCTCGTCTCCTTTTCCCGCTAAATTGTACCTGAATATTAAGACTATTTTGTCAGTGGTGCCGTTGTGAAGAATGTCCAGGATGCGTTACGAAAACGACAGGCACTGCTGATATCGGCGGCTATTACGCTGCTGTGCGTTACGCTTTACGTTGTTTTTGCTCATCAAAAACGGATGGCAGAAGTCAACGAACGCATGAATACTCTGGTCACGCAGGTGATATCGGTATTCAACGACAATGAATTGATCGCCGATGCGACGGGGGTGCGCTTTCAGCAAATCCGTGGAACTCGAGAGTGCGGCGGGCTTTCGGCCTTTGTCCCACGAGACGGCGAAAACTGGGCCATCAACGGTAATTCACAGCGGCTCGATCCCGATTCCGGTACGGTGGTTTCCCGTACGCTGGACCTGAATGCCAGCTGCATGTATGCCGCCGCCGAATTTGTTCGTCATAAAATCAACGCTATCAATCCCGGACGCTTCGATGCACACCGGTACATCATCGCCCATGACGCGAGCTGGTTTTACTGGTTTGACCCGCGTGACTCCATTCCTTTCCATTTTAGTGATTCTAAGATGGCGGCCGATCCGGCGGCCTTCTTTAAACCGCCAGAGTCATTCTATGACCGTTTGCTGCAAAAAGATGTGAGCAAGCGAGCGGGGAGTTCGACCCCTTTTTACACCGATCGCATTACCGGCGAACAGGCGTATAGCGTCATCAGTTATATCTATGATTTATCGGGAGCAGGGGTGTCTGACCGTATTGTGGGTTATCTGCTTTATGATCATTCATTGAGTGAGATGCGGGCAGCGATGTTGGAATCATTTGGCGGGAAACTCCCTGCGGCGCTGATGGTTGAACTGATCAACGTGCCGACGAAGACGTCGCTATGCCTGACGAAAAATTGTTTCTGGCTGAGTGAAGCGACAATTCGCCCCATCTCGGACAAATATCAGTACCGCTATGTGTTGCCGGTGTATCTGTTTGTGCTCAACGATCCACAGGGCAGAGCGGCAGTCCTTCTGGCGCCGTTAATCTTTCTGCTGATGGCCTGCTCACTGCGTCGTCGTTTCAATCAAAATGACATCAAACATTATACCGATTCGCTCACGGGTTGCTTTACACGTAGGATTCTTGAGATTGTACGAATGCGCATCAGTGATTACCCGGTGGTTATCCTGATGGACTGCAACAAGTTTAAATCCATCAACGATACCTGGGGACACGGCACCGGCGACAGGGCGTTGCAGGTTATTGCCCAACGGATGATGTCCAATGTACGGGATGTGAAGGATTTGGTCATTCGTACCGGCGGCGATGAGTTTGTAATTTTATTGTACCAAACGGGATTAGAGGTCGCGCACGCTATTGCAGGGCGAGTGGCGGAGGATATCTCTGCGTATGATTTTATGGCCAGCGGTGAGGTGGTGCACCTTTCAGTTTCGTGGGGAATTGCGCGGTATCATGACGATCTGGACGCCACCATTCAACAGGCCGATGTGGATATGTATCGGATGAAGCAGTCGCGTCAGGACGCGACAACAACTCGCTGACGGGCTTTTTTATCGAGATACATTGCCGCATCTGCTGCCTGGATAGCGCTTTCTGCATCCATCTCATGCGGGCTGACGTCAATCGCGCCGATACTCGCGCCAGGGTAATGCAGGCTGTGACCGCCAATTTGATAATGCCCGTGAATCTGACGGCGTAACTGCTCGATAAATGGCAGTTTCTGACCACTGGACGTGATTTCGCAGGCGACCAGGAATTCATCGCCACCAAGACGACCGACAATATCTTCGCTACGCATCACCGAAGCGAGTCGCTGACCGACCTGAATTAAAAACGCATCCCCAACCTGATGACCGTGAATATCATTAATTTCTTTGAAATCATCGAGATCGATAAACGCTATCAGCACGCGCGAATGGTTGCGACGTGAACGTTCAAACAACGCATCAAGGTGTTCATAAACGGCGCGGCGATTGGCAAGGCCGGTCAATGCGTCAGTGTAGGAGTGGGCGACAAGTGCCGCATTGGCTTCGCGCAGCTGCATGACCAATGACTCTTTTTCAATGTAACGGGCAATCAAACTGGCAAACAGCTGCAACACATGCTCGCTGTTGATGCTGTAGCTGTGCCTGTCGCGGCTAGACGCGCAAAGCGTGCCGTACAGCGAACCATCGGCCAAATGTACCGGCGTAGTGAAAAAGGTATTGATGCCCAGTGACTGAGCGGCCTGGCAATCCTGCCAGCGAGTATCAACATCATTGCTGAAATAGTGTTGTTCATCGACTGCACGTTTGCATAGCGTGTCATCCCACGGCAGCGAAAAGCCTTCGGGGATCTGCATTTCACTGCTGTTACGTGCATAGACAATATGCTGTAAGCGTGTAGTGCTGTCGATTTTGGTCAGATAGGTCGATTCCATATGCGTGACCAATTCAAGCATTTCCAGCAGTTGACGCACGAGGCTTTCGAGTGATTGTTCGGTGGCGAGGGTTTGGGAAACGCGGGCGAGAATAATATCTGACATGAACTGAAAACTCCCGTGCACTGACAGCGAAAGGCTGCACGCTATGCTGAAAATATCGACTATCTCCTGATAGTAAACCATGAATACATCAAATTTTATACATCAAAAGGGCGAGAATGAGATGACATTGCAACATAAAAAAGCCCCGCCGGGGAAGACGGGGCAAAACTCATTGATTATGGAATGATGTGTTCTCTGGTCAATGTGAGAACACGCCTAATTTAAGTTGCAAAAGTGCAGTTAAAATGAAGAAATAGTGAAGATTAAGGCAAATTAGCCGCATTTAAAGGATCCTATCTCAATGAAATACGCCGGATTATTACTGCCACTTGTGCTGGCAGGTTGTTCCCATGCAAAAGAAAACGACGCGCCGCCACCGCCAAACATGGGCATGGCAAACCCTGCGTCAGTCTACTGCTTGCAAAAAGGCGGGACGGAAGTGCCAGTGCAAACGCCTCAGGGCGTGCGTACTGACTGCAAACTGCCGAGTGGCGAAGTGATTGACGAATGGACGTTATACCGTCGCGACCATTCGCATTCGTGACAGCATGCTGCTCTCCAGGATACAATCAATGATAAGATTAATCTTAAAATCAGATTGTGTGAGAGCAGCATGTTTCAGCTTAAACCGGGCACTCTGGCGATGATCATCGCGGCCCGTACGCCCGCAGGCCGGGCCAATATCGGTAAGTCTGTGTCGCTATTTGCATTGTGTCAGCCGGGTGAGCGTCTTCTGAATCCAGTGAATGGCGTGGTGACTGAATTACCGCGTGAAGCACAGCGTGCGCTGTGGCTGGTGACCGGGGATATTCAATCGGTTGACGGTCAGGTCGGATTCGCGTTTGTTCGTCCTGAACATTTAATGCCGCTCACGCCAGATACGCTCCCAGCCGAAGAACTCGAAAAAGTTACCGGGTAAGACCGCGTAGCCACTCTGCCAGGACCAATGCATGATTTTGTTCGGTGTTCCTTGCACCATAGAGCAGGGTTAGCGTTTGTTGTTGTGCAAGATGCGCAAGGCGTATGCCTTCCGCCCGATTTGGTTGTAATTCGGCGCGATAAAGCTCGCTAAAACCTGCGAAATCGACGGCCTCGCCGTGAAAGGCGTTGCGCAGTTCCGTTGAAGGTGTCAGCGTTTTGCACCATTCGTTATAAGCCAGAGTCTCTTTTTTTATGCCTCGGGGCCAGAGCCTGTCGACTAACACCCGATAACCGTCTTCTGGCGCAGCCGTGTCGTAAACGCGTTTGCACTGGATCATTCTTCCTCCTCCTGTTGAGCAATCCACGTCAGCAGTTCCGGGATCTGTTCGTGTGAAAAGACGACAATACCGTGCTGACGAAGCAAAGCGGCCGCCACGCCACTGCCCGCAATTTTTCTGCCGCTAAAGCTACCGTCATAAATTTCTGTGCTGCCACAAGTCGGACTGCCATCCGTCAACAACGCGGCGCGACAGCCTGCTGTTTGCGCAGCCTTTAAAGCCAGCCATGCGGCAAGTTGATAGTGTTCGGTGACGTCAGCGCCCGTATTTTCAATAATCCGCGCCTGACCCGACATAACTTGTGTACCCTGAGCGGAGAAAATTTCTGCGGGTGCTCGCGGCGTGGGAAGCCCGGCGGCGAGTTCCGGGCAATGGGTAACCAGCCGATTTTCGGCGTGCAGTGTGTGCAGAAGCTCCCCCAAAGCAGTTTTGGCGCTGGCGTTGTAACGCACCGGATGGCCCATCAGACAGGCACTGACCAGGATCTTCGTTTTCATCTCAACTCCATTTGTTTGCCCTTTAAAGAGTAATACGTTCCGCAAAGAGATGAAACGATCGCCACTTGCTCATTCTGGGGATTGTTCTATGAGTAAAACCCCGGTAGGCTGGTGTTCCTTATGTAGTCCGTAAACTGCACAGCATAAGGATCCCTTCATGGAACACGCTTCGAATAAAAAAACACTGCGAATAGCGCTGGTCGGCGACTTCAATTCAGAGGTTATCGCCCATCAGGCAATCCCCTTGGCAATTGATGACGCCGCTGCCGTTCAGGAGCTGACTGCCGATTATGATTGGGTGGCCACGAGCGATATCAGCAGCGCTGACGATTTGGTGGGTTACGATGCTATTTGGCTGGTTCCTGCCAGCCCTTATAAAAATGTCGAAGGAGCGTTCATTGCCATCCGTTATGCCCGTGAAAACAGCCTTCCATTCCTGGGTACTTGCGGTGGTTTCCAACATGCGATCATCGAATACGCTCGCAACGTGCTGGGCTGGAGCGATGCCGCGCATGCAGAAAGTGACACCGAAGGACGAATGGTGATTGCGCCGTTGAGTTGTTCGCTGGTGGAAAAATCCGATGTTATTGAGCTGCGTGCTAACACGTTGATTGCGAAAGCCTATGGACGGCTGAGCATTGAAGAGGGTTATCATTGCAACTACGGCATTTCATCTGAGTTTGCTACAGAGCTTGAAGAAGGGGCGCTGCGGGTAACGGGTTGGGATGAAGAGGGTGAAATTCGCGCCGTGGAACTGATTACCCATCCGTTCTTTGTTGCGACGCTGTTTCAGCATGAGCGCAATGCGCTGGAGGGGCGTCCGGCGCCGCTGGTTCACGCCTTCTTGCGTGCCGCTGCGAACTGAAAAAAAGCCCGGCAGCGTCGACGCTTGCCGGGCCGTTAATGGTTAACCACCGATTTCCCGATCGCGCCCGGCGAGTCCGCCGAACACGGCCATAATCAGCGAGATAACGGCCACCGCGATAAGCGGAATGTGCCAGTCGCCGCTGGCGTCATGAATTTTCCCCATCACCGGTGGCCCGCAGGCAGCCAGCAGATAGCCGACGGATTGTGCCATCCCGGACAGCGCTGCCGCCTGATGAGCCGATCCCGCGCGCAGGCCGATAAACGTCAGGCCCAGAATCATGGTGGCACCCGAACCAAAGCCGAAAATCAGCGTCCACAGCACCGCTTGCTGCGGCAGTAGCCAATAACCTATGGCACTGACGGCACACATCAACGCGACGCCAATCGCAATCCCTCGCTGATCTTTCAGTTTGTGCAGCACCAGAGGGATCAACAGACCCGGCGCGGCAGTCGCCAGCTGTAATAAGCCATGCAGAGATCCGGCCTGGGCTTCGCTGTAGCCGTGACTGATGAGAATAGCAGGCAGCCAGCCGATGATGACGTAATACACCAGCGAGTTAATGCCGAGGAATAGCGTGACCTGCCAGGCCAGCGATGAACGCCAGATACCTTTACTGTGCAGGCTGCGGGCCGTGGTGACGGTCCCCGGCGTGTGATTACGCAGTTGTGGCAACCAGACAATCAATCCCAGCAGGGGGAAAGCGATCAGCGCCAGCAGCGCGCCATGCCAACCCGCGCCGCTCATCGCAATCGGCACCACTAAGGCAGAACCCAATGCGGCAGCTGCGCCCATCGTGAGGGAATAAGCACCGATCATTTTCGCGACGTGCCCGGCAAAATCACGTTTGATAAGCCCCGGCAGCAGTACGTTACCCATTGCAATGCCACAGCCGATGATGGCCGTGCCGACGAACAGGAATGTAGCAGAGGGTAAAGAGCGAACGGCGATACCCGCACAAATCAGCAGCAATGCGCCAAGCAGGCTGCGTTCCATACCAAAACGACGCGCAATGCCCGCCGCCAGAGGAGAAAACAGCCCAAAGGCCAGTAACGGCAGAGTGGTTAACATGCCGGTCTGGGCGGTAGAAAGGCCAAAATCGGCGCGGATACTGTCAAGCAGTGGGGCAGCCCCGGTAAACGTCACGCGCAACGAGGTGGCGATAAGCAGGATCCCGGCAATCAACAACAGATTCTGTCGGCGGGAAGTCAGGGTAACTGTACTCATGATGTTCTCGGTCATTCTCAGGAGTGCACAGGATAGCCGTTTTTCGCTATGATAAAATCAAGCTAAAATGACAAATTATCTCTCAAATCGGACAAAATACATGACGACAGGTCTGGGTCTTGCCGGGTATGAACCGGACAGCCAGCCAGAATCGGCCGTGGCCTTTCGCGTCCAGGTGCTGGAAGACGAACAGTTTATTCCGCAGCATCGGCATCGGAAAGGGCAGCTGATTCTGGCGCTTCACGGGGCGATAACCTGCGAAGTGGAGAACGCCATGTGGATGGTACCGCCACAGTACGCGGTGTGGATCCCCGGAATGGTACCGCACAGCAATCGTGCTACGCCGGGTGCCCGGCTCTGCTTTCTGTTTATCGAGCCGGGAACGGCGGCGATGCCAGAGCACAGTTGTACATTGAAAATTTCCCCGCTGGTGCGTGAGTTAATCCTGACGTTGGCCGTGCGTAATAAAGGGCAGAAAACATCCCCGGCGTTGCAACGGTTGGTTCAGGTCCTTTTCGATGAACTGCCGCAACAGCCACAGCAGCAGCTGCAATTGCCTGTCTCGGCGCATCCGAAAATTCGCACCATGGTTGATACCATGGCCGCTGAACCCGCCGTCTGGCAAACGCTAGGGCAGTGGGCCAGCCATTTTGCGATGAGCGAACGCAATCTGGCGCGGCTGGTGGTGAAAGAAACGGGCCTCAGTTTTCGTCGCTGGCGGCATCAGTTACAGCTTATTCTCGCGCTCCAGTTGTTGATCCGGGGTCACAGCGTACAACAGGCCGCACATGCGCTGGGCTACGATTCCACAACCGCATTCATCACGATGTTCCGCAAAGGTCTGGGGCAAACACCCGGACGCTATCTCAGCAGCCTGACTACCCCTTCCCAATAAACAGGGACACAATTCCGGCAGCGATAAGTGGCCCCACCGGTACGCCGCGAAACAGTGCGACACCGAGCACGGTCCCGACCAGCAGGCCAGCCACTATCTGAGGTTGTGTCCCCATCAACTGAACGCCTTTGCCGCCGAGCCACGAGACAAACACGCCGACCGCAATCGCCACCAGTGATTTCCAGTTAACGAAAGAGTGTAACAGCGTCGAGGGCGGCAGCGTGCCACTGGCAATAGGGGCCATTACGCCTATTGTCAGCACGATGATACCGATGCTCAGTCCTTGTTTTTCAATCCATGGAAAGAACGTGTTTAGCGGAGTGACGCGGACAATAATCAGCACCAAAATCGAGACGGCAACGGTGGTGTTATGGCTAATAAAACCGAGTGCCGCCAGCCCTAATAGAATCAGAAGGGTGGTATCAAACATGGGGTATCCTTGCCAGAAGTAGAAAAAGTAAGCCTGCTTACTTTACGCATAAATACGTGAACGCAAAGGATTTTATGACGTGTTAACCGGTATTCGGGGATTTGCAGAGAGCACAACGTCGAATGTCATCACTGTGTCATCAAAGGGAGGAATAGTCGTCAGTATGCATGAACAGTGTGGGAGATGAGTGTGAACGACCTGATAACCACTGAAACGCTGATGATTGCCACTGTATTTATCGCCGTGGCATTGACGTTAGTCGCTTCCGTTCTGTTGCTGGAGCGGATGGGCTAGCTCTCAGACTTCACGGCGGAAAGTGATCAGCTCTGGTTGCGCGATACGCAGATAATCCTGAGTATCCATCACGATAGATTTTTCCAGCAGCCCGGCGTTGAATGCAATCTCGTCGAAACGCTCAAACAGCAACGGATCGGCCACCAGTTTCAGCGAAGGATGAAAGCTGAAGGGGGGAATCGCACCGAAGACACAAGCGGTGAGTTCATCCACTTCCGCAGGGCTTGCCAGCGAGGCTTTCAAGCCACCCAAATGGCTCGCGAGGCGTGATAAATCTGCTTGCTGATCGGCGGCTAAAATCGCCAGCACGTGTTGTTTCACACCGTTGCCTTTCACTTTGCATACCAACGCTTTTGCTCCTTGCCCCAGCGGCGTGCCACGAATCTCGGACACCGCTTCGCACTTTCCGATGGCTTCATGCTCCATGACCCGAAAATGGGCCTGTTGTTGATTCAGCACATCCAGCAAATGCTGGTGAACGTCGCGGGAAGAAATTTCAGACATAGTGACTCCGTCAAAAGGACTGTTCGTCAGCATAGTCTCTCAAAAATAGCGGGGCAAGCGGGGTGGGCGTTACCGGCAATAAAAATGTCAGTCAGATAGGCGTTATCTGACTGACGGATGATCAGTTGCTGGTGGTACCTTGTTTGTGGAACAGCTCGCGGAACACCGGGTAAATATCTTCCTGATCGCGGATATGCTGCATCGCAAAGTTTTCAAACACTGACTGCAAATGCTCATATTCGCGCCACAGCGTCTGGTGCGCCCGACGGGTGATTTCGATATAGCTGTAATAACGCACCACAGGCAGAATTTTCTTCGACAGGATCTCATGACACAGCGGTGAATCATCGGCCCAGTTGTCGCCATCCGAAGCCTGTGCCGCATAAATATTCCACTGTGCCGGGTCATAGCGCTCTTTTACCACTTCATCCATCAGCTTTAAGGCGCTTGAAACAATGGTACCGCCCGTTTCCTGTGAATAAAAGAACTCATGCTCATCCACTTCTTTGGCCTGCGTATGATGGCGAATATACACCACGTCGACGTTTTTATAGGTCCGGCTGAGGAACAGATACAGCAGGATGTAAAAACGTTTTGCCATGTCTTTGGTCGCTTGATCCATCGAACCGGAGACATCCATCAGACAGAACATGACCGCCTGGCTGGAAGGCTCAGGGCGTTTCTCGTAGTTCTTATAACGTAGATCAAAGGTGTCGATAAACGGTACCCGTTCGATTTTGGCCCGCAGTTCCGCTATTTCCTTGCGCAAACGTTCTTCTTCCAGCAACTGCGCAGGCTCGCTTTTAGCGACAGTATCCAGGCTCACTTCCAGCTCGCGCAGTTCACGGCGTTTCCCCGCGGTCATCGCGGTGCGTCGTGCCAGCGAGTTTTGCAAAGAGCGCACTACGCTGATATTGGCGGGCACACCATTAGCGGTATAGCCAGCACGGTGGGTTTTATATTCTGTCAGTTGACGGTGCTGATTTTTTTTCAGATTCGGCAGGGCTAAATCCTCAAACAGCAGATCGAGATATTCGTCTTTTGAGATCTGAAATACGAATTCATCCTGACCTTCGCCATCAGGGCTTGCCTGGCCCTGACCACTGCTACCACCACTCCCGCCGCCTTGAGGGCGTTCAATGCGATCGTTCTGCACAAAATGATCGTTACCAGGGTGTACGCGATGGCGCAGGCCGCCCCGTCCCTGATGAAACATCGGTTCGCTGATATCGTCTGTCGGAATGGAAACCGACTCACCGCTATTAATATCGGTCACCGAGCGTTTATTAATGGCCTCGGAAATCGACTGTTTAATCTGCGCCTTATAGCGGCGCAAAAAGCGCTGGCGATTCACTGCGCTTTTATTCTTACCGTTCAGGCGTCGGTCTATGAACCAGGTCATATGCCCCTCCCGTACTACCAACTTTCATTGTCATTATTGCCGGATGACGCTGACGCTTGTCCGGCCTACGACACCTTGTCGTTGTAGGCCCGGCAAGCAACGCGCCGCCGGGCAACAGTGTTATGACGACTTACGCACGCGCAGGTACCACTCGCACAGCAGGCGAACCTGTTTGCGGGTATAGCCTTTCTCCATCATGCGATCGACAAAATCGTCGTGCTTTTTCTGCTCATCGGTTGAGGTTTTGGCGTTAAACGAAATCACCGGCAGCAACTCCTCGGTATTGGAGAACATTTTCTTCTCAATAACCGTGCGCAGTTTTTCGTAGCTGGTCCAGTTCGGATTATGTCCGCTATAGTTCGCTCTGGCGCGCAGCACGAAATTGACGATTTCGTTACGGAAGTCTTTCGGGTTACTGATCCCGGCAGGCTTCTCAATTTTCTCCAGCTCTGCATTCAGTGATTCGCGGTCAAACAGTTGGCCGGTATCCGGATCGCGATACTCCTGATCCTGGATCCAGAAGTCCGCATAGGTGACATAACGGTCGAAAATGTTTTGTCCGTATTCGGAGTAGGATTCGAGATAGGCGGTCTGAATCTCTTTGCCGATGAATTCGGCGTATTTCGGGATCAGATAGCCTTTCAGGAATTCGAGATAACGTTCTGACTGCTCCTGAGGGAATTGTTCACGCTCAATCTGCTGCTCCAGCACGTAGAATAAATGTACCGGGTTGGCAGCCACTTCTACGTGATCGAAGTTGAACACGCGGGAGAGAATTTTGAACGCAAAGCGGGTCGACAACCCGTTCATCCCTTCGTCCACGCCCGAATAGTCGCGATATTCCTGATAGGATTTCGCTTTCGGGTCGGTGTCTTTCAGGCTTTCGCCGTCATACACGCGCATTTTCGAATAGATGCTCGAGTTTTCCGGTTCTTTCAGACGCGACAGAATCGAGAAACGAGCCAGCGTTTCAAGAGTGCCTGGGGCGCACGGCGCGTGAGTCAATTCACTGTGATTAAGCAGTTTTTCGTAAATCTTGATCTCTTCGGAGATCCGCAGGCAGTAAGGCACTTTGACGATGTAGACACGGTCAAGGAATGCCTCATTGTTCTTGTTGTTACGGAACGTCACCCATTCCGATTCGTTGGAGTGCGCCAGAATAATGCCGTTGAATGGCAGAGCAGAGATCCCTTCGGTACCGTTATAGTTTCCTTCCTGAGTCGCAGTCAGCAAAGGATGGAGTACTTTAATAGGCGCTTTAAACATCTCGACGAATTCCATCACGCCCTGGTTGGCGCGGCACAGCGCGCCGGAATAACCGTAGGCATCCGGATCGTTCTGTGCGTGGTTTTCCAGTTTGCGAATGTCGACTTTACCGACCAATGCCGAGATATCCTGGTTGTTTTCATCGCCGGGTTCCGTTTTGGCAATCGCAATCTGCGCCAGAATCGATGGCCACACTTTGACGACGCGGAATTTGGTGATGTCACCGCCAAACTCGTTCAGACGTTTTGCCGCCCACGGCGACATAATAGTGCCGAGATAACGGTTCGGAACGCCGTACTCTTTCTCAAGAATTTGGGCATCTTCCTGCGGATTGAACAGACACAGCGGGTGATCGTTCACCGGGCTGCGTTCACCGTTGGCGCTGAGCACATAAATCGGAACGCGTTGCATCAGCGCTTTCAAACGTTCTGCCAGGGAAGATTTCCCGCCGCCGACGGGCCCCAGTAAATAGAGGATCTGTTTCTTCTCTTCCAGACCTTGGGCTGCATGTTTCAGGTAGGCGACGATCTGTTCGATGGCGTCTTCCATACCGTAAAACTCTTCAAACGCCGGGTAGCGTGCGACCACCCGATTCGAAAATAGACGGGATAGCCGTGGCTCATGGGCAGTATCTACCATGACGGGCTCACCAATGGCCATCAGGAGACGTTCTGCCGCATTGGCATAAGCACTGCGATCTTGCCGACAAACGGTAAGAAATTCCTGCAGTGTGAACTCTTCGTCCTTGGCAGCCTCATAACGCTGGCGATAGTGATCGAATATATTCATGGCATGCCGTCCTTTCGTTTTTTAGCACAGGAAAAGAGCCGTTCGTATGAATAATGGAGGCTCCCGGAAGCCGTAAGCTGAACGACGCTCGCTCAATCTCCAGCAACCCTTATGCCAGGTTGTTGGTGCTGAAAACATAACGTGCCCCGCAATTACACCTTCTGAATTTAAGCGTAGATGGAGTTTGGAAAACTTGCATGGGGTCAAAAGTCAATTTCAATGACATATCAATAACTCATCAAAAAATACCGCGACTTAAAGGCGAAGAAATTTCGGCGCTTCACTGGCCTGTCATCTGCCTGCAAGCGAAGTGTCATCAGGCGGTGGCAGTTTGGTCGGTTAATTTATGTAAGTAGAAGTAAAAAGTTTGAGGTAAGCGGAGCGGGCGCGTAAACTTTAGCCGCTTTGTATTTTTAAAGGGATATGCAACGTGAAGACAATCACATTTTTGACAACGGGTCTGCTTTTCGCAACAGCAGCAACCGTTGCACATGCCGCTGACAGCAAACTGACGCTGGGCGCTGGTGTAGGCGTGGTAGGGCATCCGTACAAACAGTACAGCAGTGATGTTTACCCTGTGCCTGCTATCGATTTTGAAAGCGACAACTTCTGGTTCCACGGTCTGGGGGCAGGGTACTACCTGTGGAATGACACCGCCGATAAGCTCTCCATCACCGCTTACTGGTCGCCAATGTACTTCAAGCCAGGTGACAGCGACAATAATCAGCTGCGTAAGCTCGATCGTCGCCAGTCAACGATGATGGCTGGCCTGTCATATATGCACTTTACGCAGTACGGTTTCCTGCGCACGACGCTTGCGGGTGACACGCTCGACAAGAGCAACGGCATCACCTGGGATATGGCATGGCTTTATCGCTATAACGCGGGAAATTTGACCGTGACGCCGGGAATTGGCGTGCAGTGGAACAGTGATAATCAGAACGAATACTATTATGGCGTTTCCAAAAACGAGTCGCGGAAAAGTGGCCTGCGCAGCTACGATCCGGACAACGGCTGGAATCCGTATGTGGAGCTTTCTGTGAACTATAAGCTGACGGACGACTGGAGCGTGTACGGCGTGGGGCGTTATTCTCGTTTGTCCGATGAAATCACCGACAGTCCGATGGTTGACAAAAACTGGACCGGGTTGCTGTCTACCGGGATAACCTACAGTTTCTGATAACGCGCTTTAGCAGTGCAAAGTGTGCAATAAAACAGGGCGGAGACGCCCTGTTTTAGACATAAGGAAAATCAATTTATTGATTTTCGACAGATAAACACCAGAAAGGAAAAACCACGCTTTTTCTTTTCTGGTCGGCAAGTTTACAGGGCGGAGACGCCCTGTTTTGCATTGCGATAGTGCAGAAGGAAATTAGCGTTTCGCGACGCGAATAGATTGCGACAGGCGAGAAGGTTTTTCTTCTGATGCTTTCTGCGGTTTTGTCACGCAGGCCGTTTCCACACACACGAAAGTTTTATAACCGTCGTCAGGCATATCGCCCATGCTGACAGACAGCGCAGGGCCAGGGTTCCAGCCAACCACGTTGCTATGATGACCGTGAACGACGTCGATATTGCGGTTTAATGCACCGTCGTGGATCACGCTGCAGGCTTCTGCATTCAGGTACACACGGTCGGTGCGATCCGGGAAGGTCTGCACGCCATCCGTCAGTGCGCCAATTTCTGCGTTTTTCACTTTATCAATATAACGATCGCCAAAGCCGCTCACCTTCACCGCGCTGATATCGCCGACGTTAAAGTAAGTGTGCAGGGCAGAGGTGGTTTCGAATTCGCCGTGTGCTTCCAGCTCAATCTCACAGGTTTTACCCACTTTGAAACGTGCGTACAGCGTAAAGTCGTGCGGCCACAGCTTCAGCGTCTCTTCGTTGTTTTGCAGTTCGAAAGTGAGCACCACGCCGTTGTCGTCTTCATTATGCGCTTTTAACGTCCACGGTAGATTGCGGGCAAAGCCGTGAGCGGGCAGACCCTGCTGTTCCGCCGGGCCAAACCATGGCCAGCAAATCGGCACGCCACCGCGAAGGGCGACACCCTTTTTGAACGGGGTGTTGTTGCTGAGCCACAGCACTTCTTCTTCGTCCGCAGGTTTCCACGAGAGCAGGTGAGCGCCCTGGAGTGCAAAGGATGCTTTGGCCTGTGGGTGATCGACAACAATCAGTTCAAGGTCGTCGAGCTGGCGGCGGGAAAGTACAGGAGTAAGTTGTTCAACTACCGGGAGAGCAAAAATTTTGTTAATCATGATGCAATCCTATATTTAGTTTTTACACAAAATCATTCGGGTTGCATCAAGGCGGCAAGCTTGAGGGTGCCGGGAGCATAGATAACTATGTGACCGGGATCCGAAAGCGCAGCCAACGAAGAGGCAGCGTGAAGGAAGACGTGTAAATAAAAAAAGGCGACCGAAGTCGCCTTTATTGATCAGTTTCTCATCTCAACTTATTTGGAGATGTGAGCGATCAGGTCCAGAACTTTGTTTGAGTAGCCGGTTTCGTTGTCGTACCAGGAAACCAGTTTCACGAAGTTGTCGTTCAGTGCGATACCGGCTTTAGCATCGAACACGGAAGTGCAGATTTCGCCGTTGAAATCGGTAGAAACAACGTCGTCTTCGGTGTAACCCAGAACGCCTTTCATTGCGCCTTCAGAAGCCGCTTTGATTGCTTTCTTGATTTCTTCGTAAGACGCTGCTTTTTCCAGACGAACGGTCAGGTCAACAACGGATACGTTTGGAGTAGGAACGCGGAACGCCATACCGGTGATTTTACCGTTCAGTTCTGGCAGAACAACGCCTACCGCTTTAGCAGCACCGGTAGAAGATGGGATGATGTTCTGAGCTGCGCCGCGGCCGCCGCGCCAGTCTTTGTGAGACGGGCCATCAACGGTTTTCTGAGTCGCGGTGGTCGCGTGAACGGTGGTCATCAGACCTTCGATGATACCGAAGTTGTCGTTGATAACTTTCGCCAGCGGAGCCAGGCAGTTGGTGGTGCAAGATGCGTTAGAAACGATATCCTGGCCAGCATATTTTTCGAAGTTGGCACCTTTAACAAACATTGGAGTCTTGTCTTTAGATGGACCAGTCAGAACCACTTTCTTAGCGCCAGCGGTGATGTGCTTACGAGCAGTTTCGTCGGTCAGGAACAGACCGGTTGCTTCAGCAACAACGTCAACGTTAACTTCGTTCCACTTCAGGTTAGCCGGGTCACGTTCTGCGGTAACACGGATAGTTTTGCCGTTAACAACCAGGTGGCCGTCTTTGACTTCTACAGTACCGTTGAAACGACCGTGAGTTGAGTCGTATTTCAGCATGTAAGCCATGTATTCAGCGTCTAACAGGTCGTTGATTGCAACGATTTCGATGTCAGAACGTTCCTGAGCAGCACGGAAAACAATACGGCCGATACGGCCAAAACCGTTGATACCTACTTTGATAGTCATATATTCCACCAGCTATTTATTAGTGAATAAAAGGTTGCCTGTAAAATTACAAAAACCTTACGCAGCGTCAAGCGGAATCGTGTCAATCATTGCGACAAATCAATCCTCTGCACAACCTTTGCACGACTGATTGTCTCACTCATCCTTTTGCCCGATTTTCATATGGGGGCTGCGCCGGGAATTTTAAAGGCCATAAGAGATAAAAATGTGATTTACATCACAATTACCTGGCTGCCCTTTCGCAACGAATAAGTTTAGAACAAAAGTTCGCACTCCATTGTTAATGTTTTGTTAGAATTGCGGCAGAAGTGGTCCCTAAATACAGTGAGATTTGAGCCTATGACCGACAAACCTTCCCCCGAAGAGCTAAAAGGCTCTCTCAGCGAGATGCAGTTTTACGTGACGCAGAAACACGGCACCGAGCCGCCATTCACCGGGCGGCTACTGCATAATAAGCGTGACGGCATCTACCACTGCCTGGTGTGTGATACCCCGTTGTTCACCGCGGAAAGCAAGTTTGATTCTGGCTGCGGCTGGCCGAGTTTTTATGAGCCGGTAAACGATACGGCGATTAAATACCTCAATGACTACGCCCACGGCATGCAGCGCACGGAAATACGTTGCGGAAACTGTGATGCACATCTCGGTCACGTATTCCCGGATGGACCACAACCCACCGGTGAGCGTTATTGTGTGAACTCGGCGTCATTGAGCTTCACCGATGAGCAAAATGGCGGCCAGACTAAAGGCTGAAGAAACGATTCAGCAAATTATTCCTGAGGAGTGGACCGGATCGTGGAAATTGAACAGATTATCGACGGTATGACGGAGGACGTTTACCAGCGTCTTGCGACTGCTGTAGAGCTGGGTAAATGGCCGGATGGCGTCGCGCTAACGTCCGAACAGAAAGAGAACTGCCTGCAATTGGTGATGCTGTGGCAAGCACGCTACAACACCGAAGCACAGCACATGACCATTGATACGAAAGGGCAGATGGTGATGAAAAGCAAACAGCAGTTGAAAGAAGATTTTGGGATCGTGCCAAAACCGATTGCCACGCTGAAAATGCAGTAACGTTTTTTGTCGGGTGACGTTGACGCCTAACATGCATGGATTTTGTGGGCCCGGTCAGCGCAAAGCGCTACCGGGCAATCATCCCGACACGTCAGGCCTGCGTTTCCTGCCAGTCATCGAAGGTATAAAGCGTAGCGCCCTCAGCGGCCATCGCCATAAATGCCTCAACGCTATCCTGCGGATTAAGATTTACGCCGCGACAGCCGTCCGTAATCACATTCACTTCATAGCCAAGTTTCAACGCATCCAGCACCGTAAATTTCACACAGTAATCGGTCGCTAATCCCATCACGATAAGTTCGGACACGTTATGCGCCTTCAACCACTCGTCAAGCCCGGTTTTCTGGCGATGACCGTTATCGAAGAAGGCGCTGTAGCTGTCGATATTGACCGCTTCGCCTTTCGGAAACACCAGGTCGATAAACTCACTGTTGAGCATCGGGTGCAGCTGTGCACCGATGCTATTCTGAACACAGTGATCGGGCCAGAACGTTTGTGGCAAGCCGTCGAGCACGCCTTGCGTGTAGGGTTTCACACCGTGCTGACGGGCAAAACTGCCGTGATTAGCCGGGTGCCAGTCCTGGCTTGCAACCACCGCATCACCGCGAACCACACACCAGTGAATCATGGCGTTAGCCACGTCCACCGTACTGTCGCCTTCTGGTACCGCAAGGGCACCGCCGGCACAAAAATCGTTCTGAATATCAACCAGTAACAGCGCTCGTGCGTTCATTGTTGCTCCTTACTCGTCGGGTGTCAGTTCACCGCGCAGGTTTTGCTGCATCGCAGTACGCACGGCGTCGACATCCAGCCCTTGCGTCAACAGATAGTGGAGTTTGGTCAGCGTCGCTTCCACGGTCATATCAAAACCGCTGACGACACCCGCATGGGCGAGGGCGTTACCGGTGGCATAGCCGCCCATATTGACCTTACCGGACATGCACTGGGTGAGGTTGATAACCACAATGCCGCGATTGCTGGCCTCAGCCAACTCTTTCAGGAACTGACCGTTTTGTGGAGCATTACCAACGCCATAGGAGCGCAGAATCAGCGCTTTTACAGGCTGGAGCAGGAAATTGCGCACCACATCGGAGGAAATGCCCGGATAAATGGTCACCACGCCAATCGGCTGCGGAGTAATACGATGTACGATCAGTTCACCGGTCCCGTGGGGGGCGGGTGGTGTGCCTAAACGGCGAATGTGGATCCCGGCTTCCAGCAGCGGTTGCAGATTGGGTGAAGCGAACGCGTCAAAGCCATCGGCGTGGGCTTTGGTAGTGCGGTTGCCGCGATACAGGCGATTGTTGAAGAACAGCGTCACTTCGTTAATCGGGTAATTTGCCGCCACGTACAAGGCATTCAGCAGATTGATTTGCCCGTCTGAACGCAGCTCTGCTAATGGGATTTGTGACCCTGTCACAATGACCGGTTTACCGAGGTTTTCCAGCATAAACGACAGCGCCGAGGCGGTGAACGCCATGGTGTCAGTGCCGTGCAGGATCACGAAGCCATCGTATTCATCGTAATGTGCCTGAATATCTTCAGCGATATGCTGCCAGTCTTCTGGCGTCATATCGGATGAATCCATCAGCGGGGCGTATTCATGGATGGTGAAATCCGGCATTTCCGGGCGATGAAACTCAGGCATCAACGCTAATTGGCGCTGGAGGTGGCCGGAAACCGGAATGTAGCCCTGTTCAGAGCGCTGCATCCCGATGGTCCCGCCAGTGTAGGCAACGTAAATCGATTTCTTTTGCATGGCGTCGTTTTGGTTAGGTATATACCGGCGCAGTATATCCGGTTACACAGCAACTTGCAGGTCGGGAAACGACGCGTCTGTCATGGACGTGTATTTACGTGTGTCGCCGGACGGCGCAGCGGGGATGAGGCTAAAAGGAAAGGGCCGGGCAGACGCAGCGCGCCGCCCGGCGAGTCAGGATTAACGCACGTTCGCGCAGGTCAGACAGAACGAGTAACGATTTTGTGGATCGTTGAAGGCAGCGAGTTTATCGCTTTCCGCTTTCATCACGCTTGCGGCACTGACCAGCGGAGCAGGCAAATAAGCCTGTAGCGCTTCTGGCAGCGCGGCGCGCACGGACCCACTCAGGCTATCGATAACCGAGTTAAAGAACGTCGGCTCCTGCTGATAATAATCAATGTGCCACTGCTTAAGTTTCGCCAGTTCAGCGGCTTTCGCTACGGCATCATCGAAATCACCGAGGCTATCGACCAGACCATTCGCTTTCGCATCCTGACCGGTCCACACGTGACCCTGCGCGATTTTATCCACTTGTTCCGGCGTGCTGTGACGAGACTGGGCAACCAGCGTGATAAAGCGCTTATAACCGCTCTCAATGCTGAGTTGCATCATGTCCTGCACTTCCTGCGGCAACGCTTTGGTCATCGAAATGTCCGCCAGCGGAGACGTCGATACGCCATCCGTGTGCACGCCGATGGTGCCCAGACTGTTTTCCACGGTGTTAATCACACCAAAGATACCGATAGATCCCGTCAGGGTACTGGCGTTAGCCACAATGTAATTGGCCGGAGTGGAGATCCAGTAACCGCCAGAAGCCGCCATGCCGCCCATTGAAACGACGACCGGTTTACCGGCATCCCGTGCGGCCGCCAGTTCAGAACGGATAACCTCAGAGGCGCTGACGCTGCCGCCTGGGCTGTTTACGCGCAGGACGATAGCTTTCACTTTCGGATCAAGACGCGCATCGCGGATCTGCGAAGCGGTGGTGTCGCCGCCGACATTGCCCGGCGTTTCGTCACCGTCAATGATAGCGCCGTTGGCAAAGATAACCGCGACGCTGGAACCCGTATCAGCCGGGGTTTTCAGCGAGTAGTCGTAATAGCTAACGGCACGATAATCGTTATCCGCTTTGCTCCAGCCAAACTGTTTGGTCAGCGCTTTTTCTACATCCGTACTGGACGCCAGAACATCCACCAGTTTGTTATCAAGTGCATATTTGGCGGTATCGCCGTCGACTTTGCGCAGGCCGTCGAGCATGCCTTGCGCACCAGGGAAAATTTGTTCCGGCGTGGTCTGACGGTTTGCGGCGACGGTGTTGAGATAGTTCTGCCACAGTTCGCCAATCCAGCGACTGTCTGCTTCACGCGCAGCCGGAGACATATCGTCACGGATGAACGGCTCAACCGCCGATTTATAGGTGCCCACACGGAATACGTGCGTCGTCACTTTCAGCTTATCGAGCAGCGATTTGTAATACAGCCCGTTGGTGGCAAAGCCGTGCAAATCGACGCTGCCTTGCGGCGAGAGATAAATTTTGTTGGCAAAGCTCGCGAGGTAGTACTGGCCTTGGGTGTAGTTATCACCCACGGCGTAAACCGGCTTGCCGCTGTCGCGGAATTCGCGCAGCGCTTTACCGATGTACTGCATCGAAGGCTGATCGGCCCCGGCGAAGTTTTTCAGATCCAGCACGATACCGGTAATGTTGCGGTCGTCTTTCGCCTGGCGAAGGGTCTGCACAATGTCGAACAGCGAGTTTTCCTGCAAACGGTCAGAGCTTGCGCCTAACAGCTGACGACCAATCGCGCCCAGTTTGCTGGTTGAAGACGGTTTATCGACCACCACGCCGGTCAGGTCCATCAGCAACGCGCCGCGTCCTGAGCTTTCCGTCGTGGTGTTGCTCAACTGCATCCAGATGCCCGCGCATACCAGCACCAGCAAAATAAAGAACAGGTTCAGCACCAGTTCTCGGATGAAATTCAACAGACGCCATGTCCATTTAAAGAATCCGGCAATGAATCGCCAAAGGGTTCGCATGTTTACTCCCTGCCTGAATGAATAGAGGTCCGCCCGCAAAGGCGCGACGTGTGGCTATCCTAAAGACACCGCTGCCGCTTGTCAGCAGGAATCACCTCCGGCGCTGTAACAAATTCTGCTGTCATGTTAATTTTGTGAAAACCCTATGACAGGAGATCTTTAATGGATGCACTCGAACTACTGGTCAATCGCCGCAGCGCTTCCCGCCTGGCAGACCCTGCGCCGGAAGGTGAACAGCTGGAAAACATTCTGCGTGCTGGCTTGCGCGCGCCAGATCACGGCACATTACAACCGTGGCAGTTCTTTGTGATTGCAGGCGAAGGGCGCGAGCGTTTCAGTCAACTGCTGGAAAAGGGCGCAATGGCTGCCGGGCAGGATGAAAAAGCCATCGACAAGGCCCGCAATGCGCCGTTCCGTGCACCGCTGATTATCGCTGTTGTGGCGAAATGTCAGGAGCAGCATAAAGTGCCGGTGTGGGAGCAAGAGATGTCCGCAGGCTGTGCGGTGATGGCGATGCAAATGGCAGCAGTCGCGCAAGGTTTTAACGGTATCTGGCGCAGCGGTGCACTGACTGACAGTCCGGTGGTACGTGACGGTTTGCAGTGTCGCAGTCAGGATAAAATCGTCGGCTTCCTGTACATCGGCACGCCGCAGTTGAAAGCGTCTACCACCGTTTCTGTGCCGGATACGGCACCGTTTGTGGTGCATTTCTGATTTTTTTCCGATAGTGACTTGAGTAATTCACGCATTCCCCCGGTAGCATGTTCTTCCTGAAAGAGAATTTTGGTTAAGTCTTGAGCGGTGTATGATGGGTGTTGTTTAACCATTTTAAATGCAAGGACAATAGTATAGACATGGAAATCATCGGCGATAATACGACCGTTACCAGCATAAAACCTAAAGGGAAAGTTGTTTACTGTCGTGGAGAGCGGCACAAGTACTGGCTGGAACTCCAGTTTGTTGACGAGAATAACAAGCCTGTTTCCGGGCTGAACGTGCGGCTGGAGTATCGCCCACTGGCTTCTGATAAAGATGTGGCTATCGCTAAAAGTCGCGGCTACGACTTCAACCCCACGCCGCCACCTAATCCGCCAGCCGGTGTTACCGACAGTCAGGGGCTTGTCCGTTGCGATGATCTTTACTGGGTAACCGTTGATGTGAAGGTTGACGGGCAGCAACTGGCCGACGAGATGGAGCAGCGTCCGCTGGGACTCAGCCGTAATCCCAACTCACAGCCGGTTAGCAATAACTACTTCAAACCGGAAACCCGCGATCCCAAATGGCGCTCTAATGTGCAGCTTAGCGCAGAGCAGCACGGTTATGTGCATCACTATATCACCATCGGCGAACTGTGCGACAGGATGCCCGAGATAGAGGGCTGGACGGATAAAGAGCCGCCAAAGTTTCATTTTCCTCCGGGCAAGTCGCTAAAGGGCACAGAGATAGCGCGGGAGATGCTCGAAAAGCGCCATGTTATCGAAATCTGCCCGTTCCGGGCGTGGTCATTGGTCCTGCATGACACGACGGATTACTCGCTGGCGAACGGCTACAACCTCGGCGTCATGGTGGATATGGCCTATGCGGACAAAGCGATGGTGGAGGATTTTTTCAAGCGCAAATGCCTGGATTTGTCCTGTACGCCAAAACATGAAGAGTTCCCGGCGTACCCTCATGCGCTGGTCGTGGATGTTCCATTCCGTGAGCGCTACACCACCGCAGAATTTCTGGATTCCAGACACGCTGATGAAAAAGGGAAATCCCGTCCCCTGCTGGACAGTACGCAGTTTTTTTACGTGGAAAATACTTCCCATGTGATCGTGGCATGGCGCGGCACACAGGAAGTGCCTGACTGGCTAACAGATGGCTCCTATTCTCCTCAGCCCTGTCCTCCCGAACTGGCTAAGGCCGGATGTATTCATGGCGGTTTTCTGGATGCATACAAGCTGGCTAAAGAGCGGTTTGGTGAAAAGCTCAATGGCATTAAAGATCTTTTGGATAGGGGGAAAACGCTGTTTATTTGTGGGCATAGTCTGGGCGGCGCACTGGGGCTGACTTATGCGGCGGAGATGAAAGGATATGAGCCGGTGCTTTATACTTATGGTATGCCGCGCACTTTTACCGCTGATGCAGTCGGGAACTTGTACCAGATAAATCATTATCGGCATGTCAACGACAGTGATGTGATCACCACGGTGCCTTTTGATGCCGATCTGGATAACTGGTTGTACGGTAAGTTCGGACCTCTTGGCAGTACGCTGGGTTTTTTCTGGACGCTGACAGCAGAGCTACCGGCACAGATGGCCGGGGCATATGTCGGAGAGCATTTCTGGCATCACGGTAAGCCGGTTGTGTTCTTCCGTACCACTCAGACCGGCTCCTATGAAGAATGTAATACGATGAACAGCCATACCTGCCGTCGGCTTCGCTACAGCCAGCAGTATAAAATCAAACTGTTCCTTGTCCCATCACTGGCTGAGACTGAAAACGAAGAGGCGAAAGAGGCTCAGGAGGCGTTTGTCAGGGAGTTTCCGGCCGCAGATATTCAGAAGATTTTCCCACGCAACACCAACCCACTGATGGATCATGCACCGAATCCCTTCCGCCATTCGATGGCCGGGGAGTATCTGCCGTTCCTGAATAATCAGTTGCTGGAATTAGCCTGGCCGGAGCTGGAGCTGCAACGGAAAGTATACCGCGAAGATTTCAGGCAGCAGATGACGCAATACGGCAAGGATGCCCCCCCGGAAGAGATGAAGCGCAACCAGATGTTCCTCGCGCTTCAGGACATGCTGGGCAGTACGCTGGATCAAACCCGGAAAATGCAGGGGGGAGATAGTGCGCTTGTTCGTTTCAGATCAGTCTCGGAGGAAGCCATTGAAATGTCTCATTAAGCAGTTTGCCGGTCTGCTGCCGGTTCTGGTTCTGTTTCCCCTGAGTGGTTGCGCCAGTAGCCCGGATTACACCCTTACCCCTCCGGCCAGTACGGAATGGGTGACGGTGGCCGTGAAGTTTCCTCCGGAAACGGAGGTGGTGCCGCTGGACGTTCTGTACCGTTCGGATATTTGCCGGCGGGAGGATTATGATCCCACAACTGAATCACATGTCCGTACTATTAAGGGGTTTAATCCCATGCGTTTCCAGCTTGGTTCACCGGATAATGCTGGGGTTCGCAGGGTTCGTGTTGCGTTGGACGGAGGCACTAGCTGTAGCTGGACTCTCAGTGGTATCCGGTTAGGTATACAGCTATCAAAGTCTTCTTCGTTGATTAAGGGGGGAGAGCCTGTTCCTTCGGACTATGTTTTTGATTTTGATGATGAAGGATACAGTAGCGCCTTTGGGCACGGGAAACCTAAAAGAGTCAGTGGGAATATAAACTTAACAACAGATTTCTTCCCTGTTATTAGCCATCATAGAGATAATGGCGTTTCGGTGAAATTGTTTGGCGGTGATATTCGGAATGACCAATGGAAAAGGTATTTTCGTGTATCAGGGAGTAATGAAATATTGATTCAACCAATTATTCATATGGATAAGGCCGTCACCGTTGTTCCGCCAAACCCTCCTCCGGGAGATCTTATTGCTACTTATCCAGATGGCAGCACCAGCAAACTTTCGTATATATACCCTGATTATAAGAAACTTCTTTCGATGAAATAATGATGTATTTATCGATCTGAAAAGGATCTTCTTGAGATCCTTTTTATCTACGCGTAATCTCTTGCCCTGTAAACGAAAAAACCGCCTTGCAGGGCGGTTTGATCGAAGGTTAAGCCAGCTTACGGGTTGCTTAACCGGGTAATTGATTCTTTTAATTTCGCGGATGCAAAAATTTGACGAGGCGGGCCGTCACGATGGACAAAGGGCGCAGGGATTGTGATCCCCTCCTGTAAAATTTTTTGTGTTGTGATGGGGTGCTGCTCTATGAACGAACGGTTAAAGTCTGTACTTTCCTTTTTAATTACAAACGTCATAAAATGCGAATGAATATGAGGTTAAACGAAATCGTGAATTTCTGGCTCTCCAGGGCATGTTGCCGATTGCCCTGCAACTGACGCAGAGTGAAGAAACCGGGAAAAACTCACTTATTCGCTTTGCGGCGGTTACGGAGGAAGACGTTGAATTTTCCACATAAAACAAAAATCGCAGTCATCCTGCCAGTGTTTGCGTTGCTCTACGGATGTGGAGATCGCACTGACCGCACACTGAATCCCCCAAAGATGCTAAATGGGTAAATGTAAGTTTCAGTGTGCCTGATGGTGTGACGTTGCTGCCAGCAGAGCTATTGTATCGTTCTGAAAAGTGCAAAACCGTTCGTTATAACTCAAGTAATGAGCCACATGATATTCCTGGTTACAACGACTTTGAACAACAATTTAGCCAGCAGGGAAGCAGTAATATCTGGCAACAGCGAGTAGCTATTGAGGGCGGTGGTTCGTGTCAATGGTACCTAAGTTCACTTCGGGTTAGTTTCCAGCTATCTACGAATAATCCCTTAGCGAAAGGAAAAGAGGTTATTGCGACCAATTATATATTTGATTTTGGTCGCTATGGTCTCAGTGATGGTTACGGCACGGGAAGATCTAAAGAAGTTAGTGGAGATCTGAATTTAAAAACAGATTTTTTCCCTATGGTAGCTAATCACATTGATAACACAGTTAGTTTAAAATTTTTCGGTGGGAATACTGAGTTTGAAAAATGGCGAAGACGTTTTCAAATTAAAAACACTCAAAATATCGAGATTGAACCAATCATTCATCTCAGCAAAGTTGTTACTTTGAATCCACCTAATATCCCCGGAAACCTGACAGCTATTTATCCTGATGGTAATAGTGAAAAAATTCAAAGTATCTATCCAGATTATGAAAAATTGCTTTCGATGAAATGATCTTCACTCTTTCCCACCAGCTAAATCTGCTGGTGGGCTTTTTTGGTTACGCGATTCATTCCGAGTAGATTTTTAATTTCGCAGGTGTAAAATTTTACGATGTGGGCCGTCCGATGGTGTAGGGGGGCAGCGATTGCGATACCCCCTACGGTAGATGGAATATATGGTCACCCCGGTTTATTGGCTATTTCTGTGTCTTCGCAAACTCATCTTTGGCTTTCTGCAACTGCTGCTGGAATGCCGGGCTGGTGTGTAATGTCGCTACAACCGCTGAGCCGACAATACGCGCCGCATCGACATCGCTCTGCCAGTGATAACCACAAATCACACGGCTTTCGCCCAAATCATAACCGCGTTTGAGAATCTCGTTCTGACGCGCAGGATTCACTTCCGTCAGCACCAGCGCCGTTGCCCAGCCGATAGAAGTGTGGCCCGACGGATACGAGCCGTTTTTCGCCAGTTCAGCTTGCTCTTTGGTGTTGCAGGTCGGCACGCCATAGAAAGCAAACGGACGCACACGCATATATTTCTGTTTCGCCGAACGCGTGGCTAAATCGCCCGCATCTTCAATCATATTGGTCAGCAGCTTGTGCAATTCCGGCGTGTCTTTCGCGGTAATCGGTGAACCAAAAGCGCCCGAGAAGGCATTCGCCACGCCGCCGCTGCTGAGGTTGGCATCTTCCGCCGCCTGCTTTCCACGTTCGGTAGTGCGCAACAGACGACCCTGTTCATACATCGCCTGATCGTTCAGAAAGGCGATACTGCCGACTTCCGGCGGTGGTGGCAGCAGGGCAAGGCTGTCGATAGCCTGGGCATTTGTCAGATAATAGAGGTCAGGCTTAGTGCTGGCATCATTCCCGGTGGGAACCAGCGCAAAGGCATTAACGGAAAACAGACTGGCAACGCAAAACGCAAGCATACTTCTCTTCATTGATGATTCCTTTTTAATGAAAGTCGTCCAGAGTAACGCTGTCATATTTCTGTCATAAATCATTGCCGGGAAAATTGCGGTGGCTCGCAAAATGGCTAATCCATAAGTTACGTGAATGAATTAATCGCAAGCGCTGCTCACCGTCACAACGCTCAATTGTGCGGATAGTGAGCAACAGCGCGCGAAATCAGACTGTCTCACTTATCACTGATGCAAATGGGCGCTACCATAGCGGGATTGCAATGACAGGAGATGTCCATGAGCGAGCAAGCCATTCGTTTGACGCAATACAGCCACGGAGCCGGTTGCGGTTGTAAAATTTCACCCAAAGTGCTGGAAACTATTCTTCATAGCGAACAGGCGAAGTTTGTCGACCCGAATCTGCTGGTCGGCAATGAAACCCGCGATGATGCGGCGGTGTACGATCTGGGTAACGGCACGTCGGTTATCAGTACCACCGACTTCTTCATGCCAATCGTCGATAACCCGTTTGATTTCGGGCGCATCGCGGCGACCAACGCCATCAGCGACATTTTCGCGATGGGCGGTAAACCGATCATGGCGATCGCTATTCTGGGCTGGCCAATCAACACGCTCGCGCCGGAAATCGCGCGTGAAGTGATTGAGGGCGGGCGTTTTGCCTGTCAAGAGGCGGGCATTGCTCTGGCGGGCGGTCACTCGATTGACGCGCCGGAGCCGATTTTTGGCCTCGCGGTTACGGGCATCGTGCCCACGGAGCGAGTGAAGAAAAACAGTACCGCCGAAGCGGGATGTAAGCTCTTTCTCACGAAGCCGCTCGGCATTGGCGTGCTCACCACCGCCGAGAAAAGATCGCTGCTGAAACCTGAACATCAGGGGCTGGCGACGGAAGTGATGTGTCAGATGAATATTGCCGGGGCGGCTTTCGCTAATGTTGACGGTATCAAAGCGATGACTGACGTCACCGGTTTTGGTCTGCTCGGACATCTCAGCGAAATGTGTCAGGGCGCTGGTGTGCAGGCACAAATCCGTTTTGCCGACGTGCCTAAACTGCCTGGCGTAGAAGACTACATCGAGCAGGGCGCTGTGCCGGGCGGGACTTCGCGTAACATTGCGAGCTATGGTCATCTGATGGGCGAGATGCCCGAAGCGTGGCGTAATTTGTTATGTGACCCGCAAACGTCCGGCGGCCTGCTGCTGGCGGTGTTGCCAGAAGCGGAAGCGGAAACCAAAGCCATTGCGGCGGAATATGGCATCACGCTGGCTGCGATTGGTGAGCTGGTCGTGGCACGCGGCGGTCGTCCGATGATTGAGATTCGCTAACCTAATGCGCTTGTTTATCGCGGAAAAACCAAGCCTGGCGCGTGCCATCGCCGACGTGCTGCCGAAGCCGCATCGCCGGGGCGATGGCTATATCGAGTGTGGTAACGGGCAGGTGGTCACCTGGTGTATCGGCCATTTGCTGGAACAGGCGCAGCCGGATGTCTACGACAGTCGCTATGCGCGCTGGAATCTGATGGATTTACCGATTGTGCCGGAAAAATGGCGGTTACAACCGCGGCCCTCGGTCACCAAACAACTGAACGCCATTAAGCGTCTGCTGGGCGATGCCACCGAAGTGATCCACGCGGGTGACCCGGATCGCGAAGGGCAACTGCTGGTCGATGAAGTGCTGGATTATCTCGAAATGCCAGCGGAAAAACGCCGTCAGGTCCAGCGCTGTTTGATTAACGATCTCAACCCGCAGGCGGTTGAGCGCGCGATTTCGCGTCTGCGCTCGAACAACGATTTTATCCCGCTCTGCGTGTCGGCATTGGCCCGCGCCCGCGCCGATTGGCTATATGGCATCAACATGACCCGCGCCTATACGCTGCTGGGCCGCAATGCAGGTTATCAGGGCGTACTGTCGGTGGGGCGCGTACAAACTCCGCTCCTCGGGTTAGTGGTGCGTCGTGATGAAGAAATCGAAAACTTCGTCGCTAAAGATTTCTTTGATGTGAAGGCGCATATTGTCACCCCTGCCGACGAGCGTTTTACCGCTACGTGGCAGCCGAGCGAAGCCTGCGAACCTTACCAGGATGAAGAAGGGCGCTTGTTGCACCGTCAGCTTGCCGATCACGTTGTTGCGCGTATCGCCGGACAACCGGCGATCGTCACCTCGTATAACGACAAACGTGATTCTGAAATGGCGCCGTTGCCGTTTTCGCTTTCTGCGTTGCAGATTGAAGCCGCTAAGAAATTCGCCTTCAGCGCGCAGAACGTGCTGGATATTTGCCAGAAATTATACGAAACCCACAAGCTGATTACCTATCCGCGTTCCGATAGCCGTTATCTGCCGGAAGAACATTTTGCCGGACGCCAGGCGGTGCTGAATGCAATTGGCGTTCACGCGCCAGGTTTGTTGCCGCAGCCGATAGTCGATCCAGAAATTCGCAACCGCTGCTGGGATGACAAAAAAGTCGATGCGCACCACGCGATAATCCCAACGGCACGCAGTTCGTCGGTGAAAATGACCGACAACGAAGCCAAAGTGTATGAACTGGTGGCGCGTCAGTATCTGATGCAGTTTTGCCCGGATGCGGTGTTCCGCAAATGCCAGATAGAACTCGACATCGCCAATGGCAAATTCGTCGCCAAAGCGCGTTTCCTTGCGGAGGCGGGCTGGCGTACGTTGCTTGGCAGCAAAGAGCGTGATGAAGACAACGACGGCACACCGCTGCCGGTCGTCACGAAAGATGACGAGCTACTGTGCGAAAAGGGCGAAGTGGTTGAGCGACAAACGCAGCCGCCGCGCTATTTCACCGATGCAACACTGCTTTCGGCCATGACCGGCATTGCGCGTTTCGTGCAGGACAAAGATCTGAAAAAAATCCTGCGCGCAACGGACGGTTTAGGCACAGAAGCGACGCGCGCGGGGATCATCGAACTGCTGTTCAAACGCGGTTTCCTGGTCAAAAAAGGGCGCTACATTCATTCATCGGATGCGGGTCGAGCGTTAATCCACTCGCTGCCGGAAATGGCCGGACGCCCGGACATGACTGCGCACTGGGAATCGGTGCTGACACAAATCAGCGAAAAACAGTGCCGTTATCAGGACTTTATGCAACCGCTGGTGGGCACACTGTTTGATCTTATTCAGCAGGCGCGCAACACGCCGGTGAAACAGTTCCGTGGTCTGGTAGCCCCGGGCGGTGAGCAGCCGAAGAAGAAAACGTTTAGCAAGGCGCGGAAGAAAAAACCTGCCGAGCCAGAAGGGCCCGCGGCGGGCTGATAGCGTGTTGCTTCCCGTAAAAAAGGAAGCAACGCCTGTTTTTATTTAGCCTGATCGTTCACCAGACGGGTACGGGACTCGGCGTTCACCGGTTCGCACTGTGGATAGACGCCGCAAAGCGTGAAGTTTCGATACGCTTTTTGTGTAATGAGCGGATGATTATCTTTCGTGGTGCGCAATTTCGTCGCTTCCAGCAGCTCAAGCAAATCTCCACGTCCCAACTGGAGCGGCATTTCGTCAGGCGCGTAATGTACGCCGCGCGGGTAATCATAATACGGTGCGCGCTGTTCTACATGAGTGCCAAGAATATGCACCACCAGGCGCGAGCGGGTGAAATCGACAAGTCGCTGTACGCTGGCCTGCATAATATCGGGGTTGTTTTCGTTAACGTACAACCGCCCCGGATACAGCATATCTCCCGTCAACAAAACGCCCGTCGCGCGGTCATAAACAGCAATACTGGTCTCATCGTGACCGGGGACAGGAATAACATCCAGAATACGTCCGCCGAGATCGAATGTGCCAATGTCATCAGGCCAGCGCTGGATGTGGAACGCGGTTTTGAGCGTGTCGACATCACCAGGCTTAATAAACGTGGTGTCCGGGCGCTGAATAAACTGCGGATCGCCCCAGATGTGATCAAAATGCGAATGAAGATGCGCCACCACTAGCGGAATAGATTTACGCTGATGCTGTTGGCTCCATTGCGCAATAACGCGATCAACGGCCCCCACGACATTGGGTACGCGTCCGGTTGTCGGATCGGTATCTTTCCCGGCCCCGGTATCAAAAAGAATCGCTTTATCCTCGCCAAATAAGAGATACAGAAACGGCTTTTCGGTATGCACGCAACCTGACTCTCTCAAGATATAGAAATTATCGTTATATTTCTGAACCTGAAAATCATCTTTAAACGTGGCGCATTCAGGTCCGCCGGTTAGCCATTTTTGCGGCAATGTCCCTGCCTGATAATTGATTTTTGGGGCATTGAGATCGGCCATTACTGGCGAGGTCGCTGCCAGGACACCTGTATTCAGCGCCATCAACGTCATCAACGCGGCACTCGTTTTACGTAGATTGTTCATTCGATCCTCTTAAGTAAAAACCGTGGCGGGCATCATTGCGGGAAAGTAGGCTGAGTGTAGTTGAAAAGAAAAAAGCGGCGTGTTGGTGGGAATTGAAAAATAAGGCCGATGAAAATTTAAGAAAACGGCGGCAGGGTCGATATAGTTATCAGAGGACGTTAAAAAAGGAACAACAATGAAACAATATCTGATAGCGGGGCTGTTGCTGGCGATTGCGGGCGGCGCACAAGCTGAGCGCTATGGCTCCAGCGTCGATGTTAACGTGCCGCCGGAAGTGTTCAGTAACAGCGGTCAACGTGCGCAGCCCTGTTCCCAATGCTGTATCTATCAAGACCAGAACTACAGCGAAGGTGCGGTGGTGAAGGCAGAAGGGATCCTGTTGCAGTGCCAGCGTGACGATAAAACGATCAGCACGAATCCGCTGGTCTGGCGTCGCGTAAGGCAATAAACGCGTCCAACAGTGGGATATCGGCAGGGGCGAGATCCCAGCTAAACGCCTCTTCCGGTTTCACCCACACCAGCTGACTGTGTTCGTGTGCGGTCAGCTCACCTGTAAATTGAGGTACGTGCCAGGCGTGCAAATGAATCAAACGCCCGGACACCTCTCGCTGATGGCTCGCCACATAGGCGGCGGGCAGGGCATGAATGCCTAACTCTTCCTGTAGCTCGCGGATTAATGCCTCGGGCTGTGACTCTCCGGTCTCCACTTTACCGCCTGGAAACTCCCACATTCCCGGCTGGTCGGCATGGGCAGGGCGCTGAGCCAGCAAAATCAGCCCGTCTTGTTCGATGATTGCCGCCACCACATCAATTGTTTTCAGCATAGAGGTCAAGGTTCCTGTTCGGGGCGTGCCATACTATCTCTGCCGTTGATAAATCTAAAGTTCTGCAGGAGTTTCTGGGTGAAAAAACGTCAGCCATGGGTGCCGCCGCTGGGTAAAATACCGACGTCGCTTGCGCCGATTGTCAAAATGCAAAAGAAACACTACGGCGAGGTGCTGAACCCCACGCGCTGGTGGGGGAGAATGCCACGTCTTTTTTGGCTGGTCGCGCTGTTTGTGGGTTGGCTGGAGCGCAAAAAAGCGCGTCTCTCACCGGAGCTGCGGGCGATGTTGATGACCCGCGTTTCTCAACAGTGCCACTGCGCGTTTTGTATCGATGCCAATAGCCTTCGGCTGGCGCAGCGCAGCAACTCGCTGGAGAAAGTGCAGGCCGTCGCGCATTGGCAATGTTCAACGCTGTTCAGTGAGGCAGAACGTGCCGCACTGGATTACGCCGACGCGATGACCGCCACGCCGCCGCTGATAACCGATCAGCAAAAAGCGACGCTGAAATCGTTCTACGACGATGAGACTATCTGCGAAATCACCGCGCTGGTGGCGTTCCAGAATCTCTCGGCACGTTTTAACGCTGCGCTGGATATCCCTTCGCAAGGGCTGTGTGATGTGACGAGAAAGCCCCATGCTTGACCGCCATCTGCACCCTCGTCTCAAACCGTCGCTAAACCGGCTGGCTTACATGATCGACAGACCGGGCATTTCGCCGGATGGCGTGACGCTTATTGGTTTCGCTATGGGTGTGCTGACGCTGCCGTTTCTGGCGTTAGGCTGGTATTTAGCGGCACTGGTGGCTATTGTGCTGAACCGCATGCTCGACGGGCTGGACGGCGCGCTGGCGCGGCGACGCGGGCTGACCGATGCGGGCGGTTTTCTTGATATCGCACTGGATTTTTTGTTTTACGCGCTGGTGCCGTTTGGCTTTATTCTCGCGGACCCCCTGACTAACGCGCTGGCGGGCAGTTGGCTGCTGTTTGCGTTTATCGGCACCGGCAGCAGTTTTTTGGCCTTCGCGGCGCTGGCGGCAAAACACAGTATCGACAATCCTGGCTACGCGCATAAATCGTTTTATTATCTCGGTGGATTAACCGAAGGCACGGAAACGATCGCGCTGTTTGCGCTGAGCTGTCTGTTTCCTCAGTCTTTCGTGTGGATGGCGTGGATTTTCGGTGGACTGTGTTGGTTGACCACATTGACGCGGGTATGGAGCGGGTATCTGACGTTAAAACGTCTCTGACTTTTTGCCCGGCGGCGCTGCGCTTGCGCGGGCCTACAATGCTCTCGTCGTGTGTATTGCGCGGGCCTACATTGCTCTCGTAGGCCCGCGCAAGCGATAGCGCCGCCGGGCAACACAAACGATTACAGCGTTGAATCCGGCCCGCGCTCGCCGTGGCTCACCGGGTTCTTCGCGTTCTGGCTCCACTCATACCAACCGCCGTCGTACACCGAAATGTTCTGCCAGCCCATCGCGCGGGCATACATGAAGGTTTCGGAGGCGCGCCAGCCTGTGCCGCAATAGAATGACACCTGCTGTGACGGCAGAATATGCCATTCGGCCCACATCGCGGCAATGTCATCGGCGCTACGCATAGTGCCGTCCGGGTTGTGGAAATCTTCCATGTGCGTCGAATCACTGCCCGCGTGGCCCCAGCGCGCCCCGGCGATTTCACCTTTTGGCTTGATGTAGCTGTAGCCGCTGGTGGTGCCGATAAACTCCGGCCATGAACGAATACTGACCAGCGACGCGTCTTTACGGTGCAGTAAACCGCGCGCCTGTTGTTCATCCAGCATCAGCTGCGGCTGGCCCGGAAGGGGCGCGCCGAAATCAGGTGCCGGTGCCACTTTACCCGGCGTGCCGCGTTCGACAGGCAGACCCGCATCGGACCAGGTTTTCCAGCCGCCGTCGAGCAGGCGCACGTCTTTCACGCCTGCATATAACAGGATTTGCGCCACGCGCGCGGCGGCGTAAACATCACGTCCATACAAAATCACGGTGGTGTCGTGACGGATGCCCTGTTTTGCCAGCAGCGCTTTCAGTTTGTCGTCAGAGACTTTATTCCACAATGGTTCACTTTCGATGTCATTGGTGTCGATATAGCCCGCGCCTGGGATATGGCTCAGGAGGAAGAATTTTGGCGCCCCCCAGGCGGCCTCAATCACTTTCCAGTCGCCTTGTGGTGCGGCGGTGACAGCTTTGTCTTGCTGTAAATCATGCAGCCACTGCGGATAAACCAGTTGTTCAAAATGCGGCAGCTTTTGCAGACGATCGGGTTGTTGGAGGGCATCACTCAGCAGGCTGATGCGTGTGATTCCTGCTTTTTTCAGACGTGCAGCGACCGCCGCGTTATCTTTCTCTGCGCCATACAGCGCCACAGGTGTGGACGACTGAAGCTGGTGTTGCGTGACCCACTCGCCGAACTGTGCGTCGTTCATCGCCGAAAGCCAACCGGCTGAAAGATTGAGCGCCGCCGGTTCATGGCCTTTTGGCCCCTTCAACGTCTGTGGCCAGCCGTTGTAAAACGCACTCAGGCGCGTATCAATGGCGACGCCTTTTTGCGCCTGCAGTTGGTTAAAACTGAGAGGGGAAAGCCTATCAGCGGCGAAAGTCGTGGAGGAAGACAGCCCGATCAGCAGGGCCAGCGCGGTCAGTTGAGAAACACGTTTCATCGAATTGCCCGTCAGAAGAAAATTGAAGCGCCATTCTGAACGCCCGTTATAGGAAAAACCTTGCGCTGGCGCAGCTTAGCCCCAGCTTTCAAGCCGCAGACCGCGTCCATCGGGTGGAATATCTTCCACGTCGTGCGTCACCAGAATCACAGGAATGTTGCGCTGTTTCACTTCGGCGAAAACCCACGCGCGGAAACTGTCGCGCAGCGCCGCATCCAGCCCGCTGAACGGTTCGTCGAGCAGCAGGGCTTCGGGTTCTGCCAGTAGCGAACGTAATAGCGCGACACGCGCCCGTTGGCCGCCGGATAACGTTGCCGGGTCGCGGGAATAAAATCCACCCAGCCCGGCGTTACTCAGCGCTGCTTCTGCGCTTGCCCGGCGTTGATGGCGCGGAACGCCGCCGGGGAGGGCCAGCAGTAGATTCTGTCCCACGCTAAAGTGGTCAAACAGCAGCGCATCCTGAAACAGAATGCCGATACGTCGCGCTTCTGTGGGCAATCCGTCGCAGCGCCTGTCATTTAGCCACAGTTCACCGTTTGCCTGAAACGGGCTATCCAGCGTGCCCGCCATCCATGCTAATAGCGTAGATTTACCGCTGCCGGAAGCACCCATCAATGTCAGAATTTCACCGTTGTCGACGTGAAAGCTCACGTTGCTGAGTAACGCTTTTTTGTGACACTGTAACGTTAATTTATCAACGTGCAACATCAGCGCAGTCCTTGTCTTAAATGACCTGTCAGCCTCAACAGTAAGGCAATGAGCAGGAAAAAGAGGCCAGGCAGCAGCAATTGCCACAGCGCCTGAGTGGCAAGCATCGACATATTACCGCCGCTGCTGAGCGCCACGGCATCGGTGGTCAGCGTGGTGATGCGTCCGGCACCGAGCCACAGCGTCGGCAAATATTGCGCAATGCTGACTGAAAAGCCCACCGCCAAAGCCGCTAACAGAGGACGAAGCAATAACGGGCATTTCACCTGCCAGAAGCAACGCCAGCGTCCCCAGCCCAGCGTGCGGGCGATAATCAACAGACGTGCGTCGAGCCGTCGCCAGGCGGGCAGCAAAATAAACAGCATCCACGGCACCACCCACAACAAATGGCCCCACAGCACCGTCAGCCATTCACCGTCCTGCCAGCTTAGCAGCGCCAGTTGATATTGCCCGGCGGCAAGCGGCAGCGCAGGCAGTATCAACGGCAGCCAAATCCAAACGGTGAACCGCTGCGGGCCAAATTCCAGCCACAACAGGCACAGTGCGGCGCTGATAAACGTTGAACCGAGCGCCAGCCACAAGCTGTTATTGATGCTTTCCCGATTGGCGAATTGCGTGTCTGCCAGCAGCGCCAGCGTTACTACGCATAACAGACCGCAACAGGGCAGCAGCCAGGCCAAAAAATGCCCGGGCGTGGCCCACGGTTGAGGATGGCGAACACCCTGAAAATCGGGGACACGGATGCGGAATATTCGCCATAAAAAATGCGCGATGAGCATCAGCGCGGCAAGCAACAACAACAGCAACAGGCACACCAGTGAGCCCTGCGCCTGTTGCAGCGCGTCGCCCTGCGAAAGCCATCGCCACGCCAGCACCGCCAGCGTCGGGGGATTTCCCGGCCCGAGGACGATCGCCACATCGACCGCCGATAAAGTCCACGTCGTCGTTGCCAGCAAAACGATACGCAACTGCGGCAGCAGCCGGGGCAGGACAATCCACGCCAGACATTGCCAGCGCCCGTAGCCCTGGCTGCGCAGCGTCAGACCTTGCTCAGCCAGCCGTTTTTCGCCCAGCAGCGCGAAAATCGCCCACAGTAAAAAAACGCTCTCTTTGACCGCCAGCGTCAGACCCAGCCCGATGCCGTAGCGATCGATAAATGGGGTGAGTTGCGGGAACACTCGAAATAGCCAGCCGCCTTCGGCAAACAGCAGTAATGCCGCTGTCGCAAAGGCCACGTGCGGCAGTGCGAGCAGTAAAGGAAGGCGGGCTGAGAGGCGCTGCCAGTGGCGAGAAGGCCACAACGCTGCGACAACGCTTAACGCGATAAGCAGTGCGCCGATAATGGCGACCAACGTAGAAATGAGGGTAGCCAGTGCCGCCTGCGGTAATTGCGGATCGTCAAAAAGCGCCAGCCAGTTCGTTTGGCTGAATGCGGGGGTGAAAAGCTGAACTGCGGCGGGCAGCAACGGCAGATAAATCAGGCTCATCGCCGCCCACAGCAGCGCAATTAATGCGTGCCGTAACGGCGCAGCCATTCCTGCTCCAGCGCGTTAACCCAGGCGGCGTGCGGTTCTTTCAGTACCGGTGGCGTTTTTACACGCTGGCCCGCCGGCCAGGGTTCCGGGAGTTTGCTCAGATCAAGCACCGTCGGATCGCCCCATATGGCGGGGTCGGCTTTACGCTGTTGAGCGGCGGGGGAAAGCAGGAAATTCGCCACAATGTGTGCGCCAGCCACTGAACGGGCGTTGGCCGGAATAGTGACGAAATGGACGTTTCCTATCATGCCGTGGCTAAAACCAAAGCTGTAGCTGTCTTTCGGCAGTTCGCCGCTGTCCACTTTCTGGCTGGCGTGCATTGGGTTGAACGTCAGCGACAGGCGTAATGTGCCATTGGTAAGCATGGCGTCCATCCGCGCCGGAGAGGCGGGGAAATCGCTGCCTTTGCGCCAAAGCTGTGGATGCAATTTATCAAGATAGGCCCACAACGGCGCGGTGACGGCAGAAAACGTGGTGTCATCCGGTGGTTGTGTTAGCGCGTCAGGCCGATCGGTGAGACTCAACAACAGCTGCTCAAGAAACGCCGTGGCGGTGAAGTCAGGCGGGCGCGGATAGGTCACCGTTCCCGGATGCGCGGTGGCAAAGTCGAGCAGCGCTTGTGGGGATAACGGCGGCTGCGGCGTTTGTTCCCGACGCGCAATAAACGTCAATTGAGCGCTACCCCACGGCGATTCCGCGCCTTGTGTGGGAATCGAAAAATCCTCCAGCACTGGCTTTTGCCGATCAACATAACGCCAGTTCGGCAGCGTCTGCGCCCAGTCGGTTTTCAGCAGATTGGCTTCTTTTAGCGTACGGAAATTTTCGCCGTTGACCCACAGTAAATCCACCGAACCGCCTGTGGTGCGCCCGGCGCTGGCTTCGGTTTGTATCCGTTTTACCGCGTCGGCGGCATCGGCGAGATGCACGATGTTAAGCGTCACGCCGTAATCGCGTTTTACTTCACCGCTGACCCAGTCGAGATAGCGATTGACCGCCTGGTCGCCGCCCCAGGCATTGAACCACACGGTTTGCCCGCGAGCCTCCTGTTCCGTTTGCTGCCAGGACGTAGCGGAAAGCGCGAGCGGACTGGTGGCGAACAACGTTATCCATAACAAACGGCGGGAAAGCGTGCGCATTATCGGAGCCTCTTTTGGCGGTCAAGATAGATTTTTTTGGTCATCACAATGAGGATAGCCAGGGCAAAGACAATCAACAGCCCGGTTACCAGCCAGTATGTACCGCCGACAAGCAAACTGCCGACGCAGGAATAGACGAGGGTGGCGGGCAGCTGTCCCAGGCCGGTGGCGAAAAAGAACTGACGAAAACGCATCGAGGTCAGCCCTGCGGCATAGCTAATCGGGTCGAACGGCACAAAGGGTAGCAGACGACAAAGTAAAATGGTGTGCTTACCGTAGCGCTCAAAAAAACCGTCCATGCTCTCAAGTACCGTTTTGCCGGTCAGTTTTTCCACCGCGCCACGCCCCAGAATTCGGGCAATGTAAAAGCACAGCGCCGCTCCGACCATCGAACTGCTCCACGACAGCACCGCGCCCCAGAATGCGCCAAACAGTGAGGCGTTAGCGAAGGTGATTAAAAAGGCGGGCAGCGGGGCGACAATGGCTTGCAGGATCATCAAAAAGAACGAAACGACCACGGCTTGCGGACCCCAGGACTGGATGAACCGCTCAATCGCAGCTTGATCGAGCGTCGAGAATGCCGCGTGGCTGGCGTCGAAAAACGTTTTCACTTCCGGCAACAACAGATAAGCGACCAGCAAGGCACAGGCGGTTATCAACAGCAGCGGGAGCTTCAGCGCTTGCACGGTCAGAACTTTTTTGGCATCCGGGTTCTCCGTGTCGGCGGGGGGATTTCAGAAGGCGGGCATTTTACCCTGTATCAGCCGGGCCATGTCTTTGAGATTACGCAAGTAAAGCAGAAAACGCCTGACGATGACGGGCAACGTCAGGCGGGTAAAGATTATTTTTTGAACGTCGCCCAGATTGGCGCGTGGTCGGACGGCTTTTCCATGCTGCGAATATCGTAGTCGATACCGGTTTCAACGCAGTGTGGTGCCAGACCTTCGCTTGCCAGCAGCAGGTCGATACGCAGACCACGGTTATCATCGAAGCCTTTTGAGCGGTAATCGAACCACGAGAAACGGTCCTGTGTTTCCGGGTTGGCGTGACGGAAGGTATCCACCAGGCCCCAACCCATCAGGCGGTCCATCCACTCGCGTTCTTCCGGCAGGAACGAGCATTTGCCGGTGCGCAGCCAGCGCTTGCGGCTGTCTTCGCCAATACCGATATCCCGATCCGTCGCACTGATATTCATGTCACCCATGATCAGTACCGGGTTTTCTTTTTTCAGCTCGCTGGTCAGGTAGTTTTGCAGGTTCTGGTAGAACTGCGCTTTGGCCGGGAATTTGGTCGGATGGTCGCGGCTTTCGCCATGCGGGAAATAGCCGTTAATCACCGTCAGATTGCCGAACGCAGAAGGAATTTCTGCCATGATGATACGGCGCTGGGCCTCTTCATCATCGCCAGGAAAACCACGACGTACGGAAATCGGTGTCTCTTTGGTCAGCAACGCCACGCCGTAGTGACCTTTCTGACCGTGATAAAACACGTTGTAGCCGAGCTTAGCGACATCTTCCAGCGGGAACATGTCGTCATGAACCTTGGTTTCCTGCAAGCCAATGACGTCAGGCTGATGCTTTTCGACGATGGCTTCCAGTTGATGCGGGCGGGCGCGCAGGCCGTTGATATTAAACGAAACAAATTTCATAGTCGCTGCCACTGTGTCAGGTGAATGATGCACGGATGTTAGCAGAATTTGCGGCGGATGACTGCTGTGGATTCGCGTGGGGGCGCTCGCTATGAAATCGAGGGCAATGTTACACATCCATTTCCCCCTATGAAAAGGGCGAGGTGCTGGCGCGCAGTTGGGTGTCAGGTACTGCGGGGCATTTCCCTTAGCCCCGGCCTGTTGCCGGGGCTATTCAATCGACAATGGACGTAATCGCCCTAACACCGTGGGCAAAAATTCAGCGACGGTCGGATGTACCGGCAAGGTCTGCATCATCAGACGGTAACTGGCGCCCGTCGCCATATAGTTTGAGATCACCGACACGATCTCATCGCCGCCGATCCCGAGAAAGGCCGCACCCAGAAAGCGTTCACTTTGTGCATCGACAATCAGGCGGATCATGCCAAACGTTTCACTTTCTTCCTTCGCACGGCTGACGTCAGCCATGCTGATTTCTGCCACCAAAACCGGCTGCCCCTGAGCGACACGCTCACATGCCTGAGCAAGCGTAATGCCGACGCGTCCCAGCGGCGGATCGGTAAACATCGCATAGCTCAACACCCGCTTATCGGCATCGTGCCACTGCCCGTTTGGCTGCTGGCCGTCAATTTCCGCGAGGACGATTTGGTAGTCGTGATAGCTGGTGTGGGTAAACGCCCCGCGTCCGTTGATATCGCCTAGCGCCTTAATCCCTGCCACGTTGCTGTTGAAATGTGCATCGGTGCGCACAAATCCGCGTTTGTCGGTTTCGACGCCGACGGCGGCAAGATCCAGCCGCTCGATATTGGGCTGACGCCCGGTAGCAAACAGGATATGGCTGCCGCTTAACGTGCTGCCGTCGGCCAACTGCGCGGTCAGGCCATCAGCATTCGGTGCGAGGCTGTTTATGCTGTTGTTGAGATAAAACGTGATGCCTTCGGCACGCAGAAAACTGGCGATGTGTTCGCTGATATCCTCGTCCTCACGTTCGGCGATCCGGCCTGCGCGATGAATGATCGACACGTCAGCGCCAAGGCGGCGGAAGATTTGCCCTAATTCCAGACCAATGTAGCTGGCCCCGACGATAATCAAATGTGTCGGGCATTCGGTCAACGCAAGCAGGCTGGCATTGTCGAGATACGGCACGCTGTCGATACCGGGCAAATCGGGAATAAAAGCACGAGTACCGGTATTGAGGAACACCCGAGCGGCCGAAAGCGTTTCACCGTTGGTCTCAAGCAGGAAATTGTCGCCATCGCGGCCCAGAAAGCGCGCCCAGCCGTGGATCATTTCCACCTTATCCGTTGCTTCAAGCCAACCGACTAAGCCGTTGCGCGACGTTTCAACCCGCTGGCGCATGCGCATCATCGCGGCAGGAAAATCGACGCTGACGGGCCCACTGATAACGCCAAACTCAGCCGCCCGCCGCAGCATATGTGCCACGCGTGCCGATTTACGCAACGTTTTGGTGGGCGTACACCCGACATTGACGCAGGTGCCACCAAACAGATTGCCTTCAATTAATGCGACGTGCTGGCCGCGAGCCGCTAATTCCACCGCTAAAGCAGGTGCTGCCTGACCCGCGCCGATCAGTACCGCATCAAAGTGTCGCATTGTGTTTCCCCGAAAGCCTGTTTGTTAAATGAACAAATTGAGCGTAGTGCAGGGGGAGAGTGGCGACAAATATTGCCCACCCATCGCGCATCATGCCCCGTTTTGGGGCGCAAAATGACAACAAATGTCGCAGCCTTCACAGTTCATGAATTAAGTTTTACTAATGCATAATGTTGCTGATATTAGTGCTGCTAATGGCGTTAACAGCTTATTTATTCACTTTATATGCAGTTAATATGAATAGAGGCAGATTGTAACTCATTGATATTTAGTTGACCCCTTCCGTTTATGCAGTTTTGACGCTGGCTGGCACGATGCGTGCAATATACATTTACAGCACAAATACTCATATTCATTAACATCACAATAACGGAATGTTTACCGGAAGAGGTTGCTATGACTCACTCAGTTACGCGCGGAAATTTTGACGATTGGATGATGCCGGTTTACGCCCCGGCGCCTTTTATTCCGGTACGTGGAGAAGGTTCTCGCCTGTGGGATCAACAGGGCAAAGAGTACATTGATTTTGCAGGTGGAATTGCAGTCAACGCGTTGGGCCATGCGCATCCGGCGATGATCCGTGCGCTGACCGAACAGGCAGGCAAGTTCTGGCACACCGGCAACGGCTACAGCAATGAACCGGTTTTGAAACTGGCGAAACAGCTGATTGACGCCACCTTTGCCGACAAAGTGTTCTTCTGTAACTCCGGTGCGGAAGCGAACGAAGCGGCGTTGAAACTGGCGCGTAAATACGCGCACGACAAATTCGGCCCGCAGAAAAGCGGCATTGTGGCATTCAAAAATGCCTTCCACGGGCGCACGCTGTTTACCGTCAGCGCGGGCGGTCAGCCTTCTTATTCTCAGGACTTTGCGCCGCTGCCGCCGCAAATTCAGCATGCGATTTATAACGATATCGACTCCGCCCGCGCGTTGATTAATGACGATACCTGCGCGGTGATCGTCGAGCCTATCCAGGGCGAAGGCGGCGTGGTACCTGCAACGCCGGCCTTCCTGAAAGAACTGCGCGCACTGTGTGACCGCCATAACGCGCTGCTGATTTTTGACGAAGTACAAACCGGCGTGGGCCGCACCGGCGAACTGTATGCCTATATGCATTACGGCGTGACGCCAGACGCGCTGTCGACGGCGAAAGCACTCGGCGGCGGCTTCCCGATTGGCGCATTGCTGACCCGTGACGAATTCGCCAGCGTGATGGTTGTCGGGACGCATGGCACCACCTACGGTGGCAACCCGTTAGCCTGTGCGGTCGCCGGGGAAGTGTTAGCGATCCTCAACACCAAAGACGTGCTCAACGGCGTAAAACAGCGTAATCAGTGGTTCTCCGAGCGTCTGACGGCAATCAACGCCAAATTCAGCCTGTTCGACGACGTTCGCGGCATGGGCTTGCTGATTGGCTGCGTACTGAAAAAAGAGTACGCCGGGAAAGCAAAACACATCAGCCAGCTCGCGGCTGAAAACGGTCTGATGGTACTGATTGCCGGGGCCAACGTGGTGCGCTTTGCGCCTGCGTTGATCATCAGCGAAGAAGAGGTTAAGACCGGTCTCGACCGTTTTGAGAAGACCTGCGAACGCTTCATCTCTGAGGTGTCATCATGATGGTGATCCGTCCGGTCGGGCAGGGAGATTTGCCTGGCCTGTTGGCGCTCGCAGGGAAAACGGGCGGCGGTTTAACGTCGCTTCCCGCCGATGAAACCACGCTGTCGGCACGCATTGATCGTTCCATCAACACCTGGAACGGGACGCTGGAGAAAGGCGAGCAGGGCTACGTCTTTGTGCTGGAAGACACCGCCACGGGCAGCGTGGCGGGGATTTGCGCCATCGAGGTTGCCGTGGGTCTGCACGACTCCTGGTACAACTATCGCGTCGGCACGCAGGTTCACGCGTCCAAAGAACTGAATGTTTACAACGCTTTGCCGACACTGTTTCTCAGCAACGATCACACCGGCAGCAGCGAATTGTGCACGCTGTTTCTCGACCCGGAATGGCGCAAAGAGGGCAATGGCTACTTGTTGTCGAAATCCCGTTTCTTGTTTATGGCGGCCTTTCGCGACCGTTTTAACGAAAAAGTGGTGGCCGAGATGCGTGGCGTTATCGACGAACATGGTTACTCACCGTTTTGGGAAAGCCTGGGCCAGCGCTTCTTCTCGATGCCGTTCGCCCGCGCGGATTATCTGTGCGGTACAGGGCAAAAAGCGTTTATCGCCGAACTGATGCCGAAGCACCCGATTTACACTGATTTCCTGTCGGAAGAAGCGCGCGCGGTGATTGGCGAAGTGCATCCCCAAACTGCACCCGCCCGCGCGGTGCTGGAAAAAGAAGGGTTCCGCTACCGTAATTACGTCGATATTTTCGATGGCGGCCCGACGCTGGAATGTGACATCGACCGCGTGCGTGCGATCCGCAAAAGTCGTCTGGTGGAAGTGGGTGAAGGCCAGCCCGCACCGGGCGAACTGCCAACCTGTCTGGTGTCCAACGAACAGTACCAACACTATCGCGCGATGCTGGTGCAGGCCGACCCGCACACTGACAAACTGCTGCTGAGCGCGAAACAGCTTGATGCCCTGAAATGCCACGCGGGTGACCGTGTAAGGCTGGTTCGTCTTTGCCCTGAGGAGAAAAAAGCATGAGTTTATGGATCAACGGTGACTGGGTCACCGGACGCGCAGAGGCACGCAGCAAAACCAATCCGGTCACGCACGAAGCCGTGTGGCAGGGCAATGATGCCGACGCCGAACAGGTGGCAGACGCGGTAAAAGCCGCTCGCGGCGCTTTCCCTGGCTGGGCAAAACAGCCGTTCAGCGCGCGGCAGCAGATAGCGGAAAAATTTGCCGCGTTACTGGAAACAAATAAAGAAGCGCTGACCGACGTCATCGCCCGCGAAACCGGCAAACCGCGCTGGGAAGCGGCGACGGAAATCGGTGCGATGATCAACAAGATTGCTATTTCGGTGAAGGGCTATCACAGCCGTACCGGCGAGCAGGAAACCCCGATGTCCGACGGTGCGGCAACGCTGCGTCACCGTCCACACGGCGTGCTGGCGGTGTTTGGTCCATACAATTTCCCTGGTCATTTGCCGAATGGGCATATTGTGCCTGCGCTGCTGGCGGGCAACACCGTGGTGTTTAAGCCCAGTGAATTAACGCCGATGAGTGGCGAAGCGGTGGTAAAACTGTGGGAACAGGCTGGCTTGCCAGCAGGCGTACTGAACCTTCTCCAGGGCGGACGTGCGACGGGCGAGGCGTTAAGTTCGCAAAACGATTTGGACGGCTTGTTGTTCACCGGCAGTTCCAATACCGGTTTCACGCTGCATCGTCAGCTGGCCGGGCAGCCACAAAAAATTCTGGCGCTGGAAATGGGCGGCAATAATCCGTTAATCGTTGATGAGCCGCAGGATCTGGATGCCGCTGTTCATGTCGCGGTGCAGTCGGCGTTTATCACCGCCGGGCAGCGCTGTACCTGCGCGCGTCGTCTGCTGGTGAAGCGTGGCGAAGCGGGAGACGCGTTCCTGAAACGGCTGGTGGATGTCACGCGTCGTATTATTCCAGGCCGCTGGAACGCTGAACCACAGCCGTTTATCGGCGGCTTGATTACCGAACAAGCGGCGCAAAACGTGCGTACTGCCTGGCTGCAACACGTGGCCAATGGCGGCGTGACGCTGCTGGAACCCCGTTTGCTGGAACCGGGCACATCGCTTGTGACGCCAGGCATTATCGACATGACGCAGGTGAAAAATGTGGCAGATGAAGAAGTGTTTGGTCCGCTGTTGTGCGTGTGGCGTTACGATGATTTTGACGAAGCTATCGCACTGGCGAATAACACGCGTTATGGCTTGTCCTGTGGACTGGTGTCTGCCGAACGCGAGAAATTTGACCAACTGCTGCTGGAAGCGCGCGCCGGGATCGTCAACTGGAATAAACCGTTGACCGGTGCCGCGAGTACTGCACCGTTTGGCGGCGTAGGCGCATCGGGCAATCATCGGCCGGGCGCTTGGTATGCGGCAGATTACTGCGCGTGGCCAATGGCAAGCCTGGAATCTCCCGCGCTGACGCTGCCGGGCACGCTGAATCCAGGGCTCGATTTTTCTGCTGAGGTGACGTCATGAAAGCCTGGGAAGTGAATTTTGACGGGCTGCCGGGGCTGACGCATCACTATGCCGGGTTGTCGTTCGGCAATGAAGCCTCGACAAAACACCGTTTTCGCACGTCGAATCCGCAGCTGGCGGCGAAGCAGGGTTTGCGCAAGATGAAAGCGCTGGCGGATCTCGGTTTTAAGCAAGCCGTGTTGCCGCCGCAGGAGCGCCCGAATGTGCCCTTGCTGCGCCAGTTAGGCTTTACCGGCAGCGATGAACAGGTTGTTGAGAAAGCGGCGACGCAGGCACCGCAATTGTTGTCTGCCGTCAGCTCGGCTTCCGCTATGTGGGTGGCGAATGCCGCCACGGTTTGCCCGTCAGCCGATGCGCTGGATGGCAAAGTGCATCTGACGGTGGCGAATCTTAACAACAAATTCCATCGTGCCAGCGAAGCGCCGACTACCGAGGCGGTACTGCGGGCGATTTTCAACAATGCGCAGGCGTTTGCCGTGCACGGCGCGTTGCCGCAGGTGGCGATGTTTGGCGACGAAGGGGCGGCAAACCATAACCGCCTCGGTAGCGATGACAACCAGCCGGGCGTGCAGCTGTTTGTTTACGGGCGCGAAGAGGGCGGGAATCAGCAACCGCAGCGTTATCCGGCGCGTCAGACGCTGGAGGCCAGTCAGGCCGTCGCGCGGCTGAATCAGGTCAATCCGCAACAGCTCATTTTTGCGCAACAGAACCCGGCGGTGATTGACCAGGGCGTGTTCCATAATGACGTGATTGCGGTCAGCAACCGACAGGTGCTTTTCTGCCACGACCAGGCGTTTCTCAATCAGCCCCAACTGTTGGCGCAACTGCGCGAACGGGTGTCGGGCTTCATGCCTGTTGAAGTGCCGGCGTCACGCGTTTCCGTGAACGATGCGGTATCAACGTATTTGTTTAACAGCCAACTGCTGAGCAAGCCGGATGGCAGCATGATGCTGGTGTTGCCGAAAGAATCTCAGGAGCATTCGGGCGTATGGGCCTATTTGAACGACATGCTGGCGCAGGATAACCCGATCAATGAGCTGAAAGTGTTCGATTTACGTGAAAGTATGGCCAACGGCGGCGGTCCGGCCTGTTTGCGTCTGCGCGTGGTATTGAATGAAGCAGAAATTCAGGCGGTGAATCCGGCGGTGCTGATGAACGATACGCTGTTCGATACCCTGAATACGTGGGTTGATCGCTACTATCGCGATCGTCTGACACAGGCTGATTTAGCCGACCCGCAGCTGTTGCGCGAAGGGCGTGAGGCGTTGGATCAGCTCACGCAAATCCTCGGCCTCGGTTCGGTTTATCCGTTCCAGCAATAAAGGAGGCAGCATGCAGGACTTTCTGGCCCTCACGCTTGCGGGCGAAAAACCGACGCAGGCGCGCGGCGAAACAGCACAGTTTCACTGGCAATGGCATGACAATGGCATTCTGGAGCTGACGCCGTTTGCGCCTTGCTCGCAGGCGCTGGTGCTGTCGGCGGGGATCCACGGTAATGAAACCGCCCCGGTAGAAATGCTGGATGCGTTATTACATGGCCTGTTCAGCGGTGAAATCACACTGCGCTGGCGGCTGCTGGTGGTGCTGGGTAATCCTCCGGCGCTGGCAGAAAACAAACGCTATCTGCACAGTGACATGAACCGGATGTTCGGCGGGCGCTGGCATGAGTTTGTGCCGTCGCTGGAAACGGCGCGTGCGGCGAGGCTTGAACATGCGCTCTCGCAGTTCTGGCAACCACTGGATTCCCTGCGCTGGCATCTTGATATGCATACCGCCATTCGCGGCTCGCATCACGTGCGTTTCGGCGTGTTGCCGCTGCGAAAAGAGCCGTGGGACGACATCTTTCTGCACTGGCTGGGGGCGGCGGGGCTTGAAGCGCTGGTATTTCATCAGAGTGCTGGCGGCACATTTACCCATTACAGCTGCGAACGGTTTAGCGCACTGTCCTGCACGCTGGAATTGGGCAAAGCGCTGCCGTTTGGGCATAACGATTTAACTCAGTTTATCGTCACGCAGGATGCGCTGGCGCAACTACTCGGCGGCGAAGTGGCTTGCGCACCGTTGCCGCTGAAATACCGCGTCGCACAGCAAATCACGCGCCATGACGACCGCTTCCGGCTGCATATGTCCAACGAAACGTTGAACTTCACCCCTTTTAGCGAAGGAACGCTGTTGGCTGAAGAAGGGGATACGCGCTGGGTTGCGAAGCAGCAAACGGAATATGTGTTGTTCCCTAATCCGAATGTGGCGTCAGGGCTACGGGCGGGGTTGATGCTGGTGCGCGACGCGTAATTTATCAACGCGGCGGTGAGGCATTTCCCTCCCGCCGATTTTTTTATTTGTTAGGTCAAACGTGTTTTTGTCCGCAATTGCGGAGTATTCTTATAAAGCGCTTTTTAATTAGACAGGCTTGCGGTACACTTCTCCATAATCTCTTCCAGAACAGCCAGTTATCTATTTCCTCTTGCAACTCTCCACACTTTTTCCTTATTTCCTTCACAATTGGTCAGAAAGTCGTTTTTATACTTTCACTGTTTTACGTTTACTCTGAATCATTGACGTTTAACCCCGTAAAGTTAATCACGTCAACACGGCAACACGCCGTAAAAAATAAACTGAAAGTAAGGTATATATTATGAAAAAGATGACATCTTCCCTGATTATCGCTTCTGTTCTGGCTCTGGGCGCCGCTAACCTGGCACATGCTGTTGAAACCACCCCCGCAGGCACCACGGGCACCACTGACAACACGGCGATGATGCACCATAAAGGCAAGCCGGGTATGCACCACGACATGATGTTCAAAGGTCTGAACCTGACCGATGCGCAGAAGCAGCAGATTCGCACCATCATGAAAGAGCAGCACAGCAAAATGCAGCGTCCGTCCCTCGATGAACGTCGTGCGATGCATAACCTGATCGCCAGCGATTCCTTCGATAAAGCGAAAGCCGAAGAGATGGTGACCAAAATGGAAGCGCAGCACAAAGACATGGCCGTTTCCCGTATGGAAACCCAGAACAAGATCTACAACATCCTGACGCCGGAACAGAAAAAGCAATTTAATGCCAATTTTGAGAAGCGTCTGACAGAACGTCACGCGCCGGAAGGTAAAATGCCTTCATCTGCTGAGTAATTCAGCCGCACTGACTTAAAGACCGCCGGTCTTGCCCACATCCGCTATCAGCCGTGGGCAGGACCGGCGGTTTTTCTTTGCCTTCCGCTTGCCTGTTGCCGCATTCCCGGTATTCTCCTTGGCAATCACCCGAAGACTCTTTTTTCACGGTTATCATGCTGTTACTGGTCATGTGTGCCAATAAATGCAGAAAGCTGCTAAGGCTCTGTGTCTCTCGTGCCGATAATCCGTCTGTGGTGAATAACTGATAATAAACATGGCTGCCGTCGATGCAGCCTGAGTCGTTCTTCAGGAGTGATGATGGAATATTTTGACATCCGCAAGATGCCAGTCAGTCTGTGGAAAAATGGGGCGGGCGAAACACGAGAGCTTTGCTGTTTTCCGCCTGCAACCCGCGATTTTAACTGGCGCGCCAGCATTGCGTCGATTGCGGGCAACGGCGAGTTTTCTGCCTTTCCGGGCGTTGACCGCGTTATCACGCTGCTGGAAGGGGGCGAAGTGACGCTCGACGGCGGGACGGCTTTCCATCATACCCTTAAGCGTTTTCAGCCGTTCCGTTTTGCCGGAGAACAAACGGTGCGGGCGCAGCTTTCCGAAGGGCAAATGTCGATGGATCTCAATATCATGACCCGTCGCGAACGCTGTCAGGCAAAAGTGCGAGTGGCTGACCGGACGTTTACGACGTTTGGTGCGCGCGGCGGAATGGTGCTGGTGTTGAGCGGGGCGTGGCAGCTGGGCGACAAACTGTTGACGGCGGATCAGGGCGCGTACTGGCAGGATGAACATCACACCCTTCGCCTGCTGAAAGACGAAGGCAAAATTCTGTACAGCGAAATCAGCTGGAATCCGGCGTGGCCGCTAAATGTGGTCAGTCAGGTCGATAATCTCAGCCTGGCCGGTTAACAGCGGCTTACACAGAATTTTGTAGCCGTCGTGATCGAATCCTGCGGGTAAGCGACGCCGTTCCTCGGCGGCACTCAGACTGGCGACCGAGCCTAGCCATAACCAATTGTGGATAATATGGTACTCGGTCATGTCATTGGCCTGTTCTTTCAGGGCGATTGCCCCTCGCCATGGCCAGCAGGTTAGCTGCAGTTTTGCGAGCGCAGAGAGCAGCCGCTGATGATGTGTTTCTACGCTTTCCTTACCACAGCACGCTCCGGCACAGCGTTTCAGCGCTGCGCGAAAACAGCCACGTCCACGTGTGACGCTCTCAAGGCCCAATAAGCCGTAGCAAAGCTGATGTTCATCGGCAATGGTTTGCAGTGCCTGAAGCGCCGCGCGGCGGTTGGCAAACAGGCCAAACAATCCGGGCTGATGGGCAAAATCAATCTCTTTGGCGTACACCACCCGCGGCTGAGCCTCTTTGAGCAGCAGCGAGCAAAGCTGGCGATTACGGCGCAGACGTTTATTGAACAACGGTTGTCGCTCTTTGATCAGTTTCGCTTCCAGTAACAGCGCGCCGATTTCACCGGCAGTACGAACCCAACTGATACGCCGCGACTGGCGCAGCATAGCGGCTTCATCCGGCGTGCGCAGATGCGACAGAACTCGGCTGCGCAAATTGACGCTTTTGCCGATGTACAGCGGCAAGGTTTCGCTTTCGCCATGAAAGGTATACACGCCGGGCAGGGAAGGCAGGGCTTCCAGCGACAGGCGCAGATGTTCGGGATATTCATAGATTGCCGCCGCTTCAAATTCAAGACGCGGGGCGGATTGACGCCGGGCCACACTCACTCCTGATGCTGTTTATCCATACAGTGTAGCGGCGTTGCGAAAGGATTGCATCAAAATTGTACAACGGTTTGGCACGTATCTGGCTTACAAAAGGAAGGAAGAGGCCCGACAACGGCATTGTCGCCGGGCATAAATCAGATTAACGCTTCCAGAAATCGTCAAAAACGGTGATCGGTGGACGACGTTTATGTTCGGTTTTCAGATACCAGCCTTCAATAATGTTGGCGATACCCGCGTCAACCGGTTTGCCTTCGAGATAATCATCGATGTTGTCATAGGTGACGCCGAGCGCCGCTTCATCGGGCAGAGAAGGGCGGTCGTCTTCTAAATCGGCAGTCGGGGCCTTCTTATACAGATGCTCCGGGCAGCCGAGGGTGGCTAGTAGCTGTTTACCCTGACGTTTATTAAGACGGAAAATCGGGTTGATGTCCGTGCCACCGTCACCGTATTTGGTGAAGAACCCGGTGAGCGCTTCCGCCGCGTGATCGGTGCCGACCACCACGCCTTTGGTCATTCCGGCAATGCTGTACTGCGCTTTCATACGCTCGCGGGCTTTTTCATTCCCGCGAATAAAATCACTCAGCTCAATACCGGCTTCACGCAGCGCTTCTTCGCTGGCGAGCACCGCGCCTTTAATATTGACCGTCAACACGCGGTCCGGCTGGATAAATTCGATAGCGTCCTGGCAATCCTGCTCATCGGCCTGTACGCCATAAGGCAGGCGCACCGCGATAAACTGCAGGCTGGCGTCACCGCTTTCTTTACGCAGTTCGCTGATGGCGAGCTGGCACAGTTTTCCGGTCAATGTGGAATCCTGGCCGCCGCTGATGCCGAGCACCAGTGACTTAATAAACGGATAGGTTGTGATATAAGACTTTAGAAAATCCACGCTACGGCGGACTTCTTCTTCGCTGTTGACCTGCGGCTTAGCGCCGAGTGCCGCGATAATCTCTTGTTGCAGAGCCATTTACCCCTCCCCGAAAAGGTTGTCGTGTATCTGCTAAAGCTACCTCTTTGCTGATAAAACGACAAGGATCACAGTTTTGACTGCCGGAAAAACCCCCGATTCAGCAGCATAGCGCATTATTACCAGAGTTATCCGAAAGTTACGGTAAATCGCGCGTTGGGTTGAAAAATAGCACTATTTATTCCAGGCTTATAACACACTGATAAAAAAGAGGACGGAATATGAACAAGAACGTAGCGGGAATTTTAGGTGCAGCAGCAGTACTGACCATGTTGGCGGGTTGTACCGCCTACGATCGCACAACCGACCAGTTCACACAGCCGGTAGTGAAGGACGTTAAAAAAGGCATGAGCCGTGAGCAGGTCCAGCAAATTGCCGGTAAGCCTTCGTCTGAAATTACGATGATTCATGCACGCGGTACCTGTCAGACTTACATGCTGGGTCAACGAGATGGTAAAGCACAAACCTATTTTGTTGCGCTGGATGACACCGGACACGTTGTTAATTCTGGCTACCAGACCTGTGCTGAGTACGATACTGATCCGCAGGCGGCTAAGTAACCGAATCACACATTCTGCTGAGTCCTGAGCAAGCCCGGCCCTTTGGTCGGGCTTTTTGTTGGTAAAAACCTCTTATTTAATTGCGCGAATTATTTGGCCAAAATGTGAGGGTTGTCATAACCGAAGGTCAAGGAGAGACAATTTAGGTCTGCCAGGAATTATCTTGCCGCAGTACGATGCCGTATACTCACCTCATAAACACAAAGTAACAATTCGTTACCGTCATAATCCCGCTCCGATGGGTACAGGATGAAAACCCCGGCGGCGGTCAGAAAATACACATTGAGGAAGCGAGTATGGAAAAGAAACATATCTATCTGTTCTGTTCTGCGGGCATGTCCACCTCACTGCTGGTGTCGAAAATGCGCACTCAGGCTGAGAAATACGAAGTACCGGTGGTGATTGAAGCATTCCCTGAAACCCTCGCCGGTGAAAAAGGTGAAGCGGCCGATGTCGTATTATTAGGTCCGCAGATTGCGTATATGCTGCCCGAAATTCAACGTCTGCTGCCGAATAAGCCAGTGGAAGTTATTGATTCTATTTTGTATGGCAAAATAGATGGTTTAGGTGTGCTTAAAGCCGCTGTTGCCGCCATTAAGAAAGCCGCAGCGCAATAATTTTTTTAATTTTGTTTTAATTTTCCCGTCAAAGAGTAATTTCACACACAATCGCCGTAATATTTTATTGCGGCCTTTAAGGGTATTTTCTATGAGTCAAATTATTAACTCTCTTGAAAAGGTACTCCTTCCTTTTGCTGTTAAAATAGGAAAGCAGCCTCATATTAATGCGATTAAAAACGGCTTTATTAAATTAATGCCGCTAACCCTCGCAGGGGCTATGTTCGTCTTAATCAATAACGTCTTCTTGAGTTTTGGTGAAGGCTCGTTTTTCTATTCTATGGGCATCCGGTTAGACGCTTCCACCATTGAGACCCTGAATGGTTTTAAAGCCATCGGCGGCAACGTGTACAACGGTACGTTGGGCATTATGTCGCTGATGGCGCCTTTTTTCATAGGCATGGCGCTAGCTGAAGAACGTAAAGTCGATCCTCTGGCGGCGGGTTTGTTATCCGTCGCGGCATTCATGACCGTCACACCGTACAGTGTGGGTGAAGCCTATGCGGTAGGGGCTAACTGGTTGGGTGGGGCCAACATCATATCCGGGATGATTATCGGCCTGGTGGTGGCAGAATTGTTCACCTTCGTTATCCGTCGCAACTGGGTCATTACGTTGCCGGACAGCGTGCCGTCATCGGTCGCCCGCTCATTCTCGGCGCTGATCCCGGGCTTCCTGATCCTCTCGGTGTTCGGGATTATCTCCTGGGTTCTCGCCAACCACGGCAGCAACTTCCACCAGATAATCATGGACTCCATCTCCAAGCCACTGGCAGCCATGGGCGGCGTGGTGGGCTGGGCCTACGTTATCTTTAACTCCCTTTTATGGTTCTTCGGTGTCCACGGTTCACTTGCGCTGACCGCGCTCGACAATGGCATCATGACCCCATGGGCGCTGGAAAACATTGCGCTGTACAACCAGTATGGTTCCGTTGAAGCGGCTATCGCTGCGGGTAAAGAGTTCCACTTCTGGGCTAAACCAATGCTGGATTCCTACATCCTGCTGGGCGGTTCCGGGGCAACACTCGGTCTGATTATTGCCATCTTTATCGGTTCTCGCCGGGCGGATCACCGTCAGGTCGCAAAATTGGCGCTGCCGTCAGGCATCTTCCAGATTAACGAACCGATTCTGTTTGGTCTGCCAATCATCATGAACCCGGTGATGTTTATTCCATTCGTACTGGTGCAGCCGATTCTGGCGGCCATTACGCTTGCCGCCTACTCAATGGGCATCATTCCTCCGGTGACCAACCTGGCGCCGTGGACGATGCCAACCGGTCTGGGCGCATTCTTTAACAGTAACGGCAGCGTCGCGGCACTCTGCGTGGCCTTGTTCAACCTCGGTGTCTCGGTGCTGGTTTACCTGCCGTTCGTGGCGGTATCCAACAAGGCGCAGGCGGTTCTCGATGAGCAAGAAAGCGAAGAAGATATCGCTAACGCACTGAAATTCTGATGTAACACGGTGCGGGGTTCGCCCCGCACCGCCAGACGTAAAGAGGGAATGAGTATGTTCGACCTGGAAAATATCGTGGCAGATGAGGTGCAGCAAAACGACCTCGAAGAAGTGGTGATGGGGCTGATTATTAACTCCGGACAGGCCAGAAGCCTGGCGTACACCGCACTGAAACAGGCTAAGCAAGGTGATTTTGTCACCGCGAAAGCAACGATGGAACAATCCCGCGTGGCGCTGAGCGAAGCGCATCGCGTACAAACGCAACTCATCGAAAGCGATGAAGGCGAAGGCAAAATGAAGGTCAGCCTGGTGCTGGTACACGCTCAGGATCATCTTATGACCTCAATGCTGGCCCGCGAGCTGGTTGCCGAATTGATTGAGCTTCACGAGAAGGTACAATAACGGGCAGATACCACGATGAGGCAACCTAAGATGATGACCCTGGAAATCAGTACCGCACTGGAACAACAGCTGTTTAACGGTAAAAATTTCCATGTTTTCATCTACAATAAAACGGAAAGTATCAGCGGGTTACACCAGCACGACTACTACGAGTTCACGCTCGTACTCACCGGGCGCTATTATCAGGAAATCAATGGCAAACGGGTGATGCTGGAACGCGGGGATTTTGTTTTCATCCCGATGGGGTCGTATCACCAGAGCTTTTATGAGTTCGGTGCCACTCGCATCCTGAACGTAGGCATCAGCAAACGCTTTTTTGAAGAGCATTATCAGCCGCTGATGCCGAATTTCCTGGTTGCCTCTCAGGTCTATTCCGTCAAAAGTGCCTTTCTCAGCTATATAGAGTCGGTTATTGCCTCACTCAATTTTCGCGAAAGTGAATTTGATGAGTTTATTGAAGTGGTCTCGTTCTATGTTATTAACCGCCTGCGTCATTTCCGTGAGGAGCAAGCACAGGATGTTATCCCACAGTGGTTAAAAACCACCGTAGAAGAGATGCACGATAAACATAAATTTGGTGAAGGTGCGTTGGAGAATATGGTGGCGCTATCCGGCAAGTCACAGGAATATTTGACTCGGGCGACACAACGTTTTTACAGCAAAACGCCAATGCAGATTATTAATGATATCCGCATTAACTTCGCCATGAAGCAATTAGAAATTACCAATTACTCGGTGACCGATATTGCGTATGAATCGGGTTACAGCAGTCCAAGTCTTTTTATTAAGACCTTCAAAAAGCTGACCTCATTTACACCAAGCAATTATCGCAAGCAACTCACCGTCATTAATTAATAGCGTGCGGTTCGCCGCACCTACCGAATTCGTTTAGCTATCCGCGCATGATGTGGAGAGTCAGCCACACGTTGTTTGCGGGTCACCTGGGAGAACGTTATGAGCCAGAAATTAAAAGTTGTGACTATCGGCGGCGGCAGCAGCTACACCCCGGAATTACTGGAAGGTTTCCTCAAGCGCTATCATGAACTGCCGGTTACCGAGCTGTGGCTGGTGGACGTTGAGGAGGGGCAGGAGAAACTCGACATCATCCACGCGCTGTGCGAACGCATGGTGCAAAAAGCCGGTGTGCCAATGACGGTGCATAAAACCCTTAACCGTCGCGAAGCGCTGAAGGACGCTGATTTCGTCACCACGCAGCTGCGCGTGGGCCAGCTGAAAGCGCGTGAAAAAGACGAGCGTATTCCGTTGAGTCACGGTTATCTCGGCCAGGAAACCAACGGCGCTGGCGGCCTGTTCAAAGGACTGCGCACCATTCCAGTGGTGTTTGATATCATCAAAGACGTGCAGGAAATCTGCCCGGATGCGTGGGTGATTAACTTCACGAACCCGGCGGGCATGGTGACCGAGGCGGTTTACCGTCACACCCATTTCAAACGCTTCATCGGGGTATGCAACATCCCAGTGGGCATGAAAATGTTTATCACCGATGTGCTCCAGCTTTCCGAAAAAGACGACTTGTCTATCGACCTGTTCGGCCTGAACCACATGGTGTTTATTCGCGACGTTATCGTGAACGGTCAATCGCGCTTTGCAGAACTGCTGGATGGCGTGGCCAGCGGTAAGCTGACCGCTAACACCGTGAAAAACATCTTCGATATGCCGTTCAGCGAAGGGCTGATTCGTTCCCTGAATCTGCTGCCGTGCTCATATCTGCTGTATTACTTTAAGCAGAAAGAGATGCTGGCTATCGAAATGGGCGAATACTACAAAGGCGGCGCGCGTGCGCAGGTGGTGCAGAAGGTTGAGAAACAGTTGTTCGATTTGTACAAAGATCCCGATCTCAACATCAAGCCGAAAGAACTGGAACAGCGCGGCGGGGCGTACTATTCCGATGCGGCCTGCGAGGTTATCAACGCCATCTACAATAACAAGCAGACTGAGCATTATGTCAACGTGCCGCACCATGGTCATGTCGATAATATTCCGGCGGATTGGGCAGTAGAAATGACCTGTATCCTTGGCAGCGAAGGGGCGAAGCCGCATCCGCGCCTGACGCATTTCGATGACAAAGTGCTGGGACTGATTCACACCATTAAAGGCTTTGAAGTGGCGGCAAGCCATGCGGCCCTGAGCGGTGAATTCAACGACGTGCTGCTGGCGCTGAACTTAAGCCCGCTGATTCACTCCGATAAAGATGCTGAAGTGCTGGCTCGCGAGCTTCTCCTCGCCCATGAAAAATGGTTGCCAAACTTTGCCGAAACGGTGAAAACCCTCAAGCAGTAAAAGGAGTTGCAGATGGAACGTGTGCTAATCGTCAATGCCGACGACTTTGGTCTGAGCAAAGGGCAAAACTACGGAATTGTCGACGCCTGCAAAAACGGTCTGGTGACCTCCACAACCGCGCTGGTGAACGGCGCAGCCATTGAACACGCGGCTCAGTTGAGCCGTTGTTTACCTGAACTCGCGGTGGGGATGCATTTTGTGCTCACGCTGGGTATGCCGTTGTCAGCGATGCCGGGTCTGACGCGCGAGGGCAAACTGGGTAAATGGATTTGGCAGATGGCGGAAGACGATTCGCTACCGCTGGATGAAATCGCGCGTGAACTGGACTGCCAGTATCACCGCTTTGTTGACCTGTTCGGTTGCGAACCGACGCATCTCGACAGCCATCACCATGTGCATATGATCCCGCAGATTTTCCCGATTGTGGCGGCGTTTGCCAAAGCAAAAGGCGTAGCGATGCGTATCGATCGCAGCCTGCAAAAACTGCATAGCCTGGATGCGCAAGGTGTACGCAGCAGTGACGGATTCGCGAGTGAGTTTTATGGCGATGCGATAACCGAAGCGTTGTTCCTGCAAACGCTGGAAACCTCGGCGCGGGCAGGGGAGTCGTCACTGGAAGTGATGTGTCACCCGGCGTTTGTCGATAACACCATCATGGGCAGCGCCTATTGCTACCCGCGTCTGACTGAACTGGATGTACTGACGTCCCCGTCGCTGAAATACGCGGTCGCGGAGCACGGCTACCGTCTCGGCACTTACCGCGACGTATAGAATGTCACTATTGGTGCCCGGCTCTCCTCGGGCACCGTGTTAGGGGTTAGGCCGGGCGAATGTTCCCGGCATTTTTTTAGGCTGGAATACCCGGGATTTTCGCCGCGCGTGACCACACTCGATGTGCCGCCAGTAAGCCGAGGAAATCCTCCGTCAAACGCTTCGTCACGCTTTCTCCTTCTGCAACGCCTTCTTCGCCTTTATCTCCCACACTAAGGAGTGCTTTAAAGTGACGGGCATCACCTGTCAGCAGCAGCGGTTTAAGATGTTTATACGCTTCGAGCAGGTAGTAACGGGCATCGCCGCTCTTTTCAAGGCTGCTAATATCGCCTGCGGGCACAGCAACGGCATCCACCGTCAGCGAGGGCGCAGCGGCGAAGGTGGCATTAATCGTCAGTACCGAACCGTCATCCGCAGTCAGTTCACCCATCCGGCTGTAGAGTAATTTCGCATGGACGCCCTGCGCCTTCAGCGCTTTCAGTAACGTGAGGAGTTCTTTGGCGTTGGGTTTATCTCCCAGAAGGACACCGACTACGCGTCCTTTAATGTTTCCACCAGGTGTAGCGTACAGGCTTAGCGTCGGGTCTTTCTTCAGCCCATTTACGTCTGGCGGAGCGGGGCGCTTGCGCTGTTCATCGCTCAGGGTTAACCCCAAATTATCGCCGACTTTCTGCGCCAGTTGGATATCGATAGACACCAGTTGATCCACTACGCGTTCACGGATATACGCCCGGGCCACTTTACCCAGCTCAAAGCTAAAGGCGTCAACAATATGCTGCTGTTCAACCGGCGTTTGGCTGAGCCAGAACAAGCGCGGATGCGCATAATATTCGCCAAAGGAAGGGCTGCGCTCGCGGATTTTATCGCCGTCAACCCGAGCCTGATAAGACTCGAAGCCGCCACGTTTTGGTCCCGGCGGCGTTTCTCGCGGCCAGTTGTCGTTGATCGAATTCGGCTCGTAGTTGGCCGGGTTGGTGTCAATGTCCATCCGGTGCATGCCGTCACGCTGGAAATTGTGGTACGGACAGGTCGGGCGATTGATCGGGATTTCGTGGAAGTTAGGGCCGCCAAGTCGGCTGATTTGCGTGTCGGTATAGGAGAATAAACGCCCTTGTAACAGCGGGTCGTTACTAAAATCGATTCCCGGCACGATGTGCCCAGGATGGAACGCAACTTGCTCATTTTCGGCGAAGAAGTTATCCGGATTGCGATTCAGCACCATCTTGCCGACACGCTGCACCGGAACCAGCGCTTCGGGGATCAGTTTGGTGGGGTCAAGTAGGTCAAAATCGTATTTAAATTCATCGGCTTCGGGGATCAGCTGGAAACCCAGTTCATATTCAGGGAAATCGCCCGCTTCAATGGCTTCCCACAGTTCACGGCGATGGAAGTCCGGGTCACGCCCGGTCAGTTTCTGTGATTCATCCCACACCATGGAGGCCTTTCCGGCGACAGGTTTCCAGTGGAATCGGACAAACGTGGCTTCGCCTTTGGCGTTGATCAGGCGGAAGGTGTGGATACCGAACCCTTCCATCGTGCGAAAACTGCGCGGCAGACCGCGATCAGACATCGCCCACATCACGTTATGCAAGGTTTCAGGCTGGAGAGAAACATAGTCCCAGAAGGTGTCATGGGCGCTACCGCCTTGAGGGATTGCCCAGTGCGGCTCTGGTTTTACCGCGTGGACGAAATCCGGAAATTTCATCGCATCCTGCAAGAAGAATACTGGGGTATTGTTGCCGACCAAATCGAAAATCCCTTCGTCGGTATAAAATTTGGTGGCAAAACCGCGAATGTCGCGCACCGTATCGGCAGAGCCTGCGCCGCCCTGAACGGTAGAGAAGCGCACGAACACCGGCGTGGCTTTTTTCGGGTCAGTCAGAAAACTGGCTTTGGTAATATCACTGAGATTTTTATAAGGCTGAAAATAGCCATGGGCGGCGGAACCGCGGGCATGAACGATACGTTCGGGGATCCGCTCATGGTCGAAATGGGTGATTTTTTCCCGCAGGATAAAATCTTCCAGCAGCGTCGGGCCACGACTGCCCGCGCGCAGTGAGTTCTGGTCATCGGCAATTCGCGTCCCCTGATTGGTGGTTAAAGGAACATTTTCTCCGCCTTTGCGGAAGGGTTCCAGCGCCGCCAGTTTTTCGCTTTGCGTTTCAGGGGCTTTCACGCTGCCAGGTGCTGTAGGGAATTCACCCGGTGCGCTAGGGTGTGGGGGCGAAAGATGAGAGTTATCGTCTGGAGCCAGAGAATCCAGTCCTGGTTTGGCTTCCGCACTATCGTGAACGGGTGAGGTATTTTGTGGTTTTTTCTCTGATTTCTTCGACATTGCACGCTTCTCCTGTTTCAGTCTGGAAAAAGGGTATTTTTGCGTCAAAACCTGTTAACTATAGAACAACGCGCGCTGTGGCCTCGTCATTCTGAGACAAATGCCTGGTTTGTCGCGACCGTACAGCAGAGAAGATCGCACGCAGGGCGCGACGATGAGGGCCACAATCGGCTATCATAGGGGGTTCATGACTTTGTTTTCCGTTTTGGTGCTTTTCCGCTTATGAAACCGCTGCGTCAACACAACAATCGCCCCGTTATTAGCTATGTGCCTCGTGTCGAACCGGCGCCGCCGGATCACGCCTCGAAGGTGGACGGCTACCGCGACGTCTGGTTGCTGCGTAAAAAATATGTGGCGTTTGTATTGATGGGCAACCGTTTCCAGCAATCGCAGGCGTTCACCGGGCCGGAAGCGGCACAGCGTTGGGCTATGCAGATGCGTCAGGAAGGAGAAGTAGAGGAGTAATTCAGCCTTTACTTAAGATATAAAAAAAGCGCCGAATCGGCGCTTTTTTGTTGCAGGCAGCAGGGCATTTAACGGTGCGCCAGCTCCACTTCGTCTTCGCTTTCCATCACCGTCTTGTCGGTCTGGCGCAGCCACTGGCTGGTCAGGGTTCCGGCGGTCATTGATCCGTTGACGTTCAGGGCGGTACGGCCCATATCGATCAGCGGTTCGATGGAAATCAACAGCGCGACTAATGTCACAGGCAGGCCCATGGCAGGCAGAACGATCAATGCCGCAAACGTGGCGCCACCACCCACACCCGCAACACCGGCTGAGCTTATAGTGACAATACCGACCAGCGTCGCAATCCACAGCGGATCCAGCGGGTTAATCCCCACCGTTGGCGCAACCATCACCGCCAGCATTGCCGGGTAGAGACCCGCACAACCGTTCTGACCAATCGTGGCACCGAACGAGGCGGAGAAACTGGCAATGGATTCTGGTACGCCCAGACGACGCGTTTGCGCTTCGATGTTGAGCGGAATAGAGGCCGCGCTGGAACGGCTGGTGAAGGCGAACGTCAGCACCGGCCATACTTTACGGAAGTATTTCAGCGGATTGACACCGTTAGCACCCAGCAACAGGCCGTGAACCACAAACATGATCGCCAGACCGAGATAAGACGCGACCACGAAACCGCCGAGCTTGATGATGTCGTGTAGGTTTGAACCCGCCACGACTTTGGTCATCAGCGCCAGTACACCGTACGGCGTCAGTTGCATCACCAGACGCACCAACTTCATCACCCAGCTTTGCAGGGTATCGATAGCGGTCAGAACGCGTTTGCCTTTAGGTTCGTCATCTTTCAGCAATTTCAGCGCGGCGACACCCAGGAACGCAGCGAAAATCACGAGGCTGATAATTGACGTTGGGCTTGCGCCGGTGAGGTCAGCAAACGGGTTTTTCGGCACGAAAGAGAGCAGCAACTGCGGCACGCTGAGGTCAGCGACTTTACCGACGTAAGTGCTCTGAATCGCGTTCAGACGGGCGGTTTCAGCCGTGCCCTGCACCAGACCTTCAGCACTGAGGCCAAACAGGTTGGTCACCAGCACACCGACCAGCGCCGAAATCAGCGTGGTGAACAGCAGAGTGCCAATCGTCAGGAAGCTGATTTTACCGAGCTGTGACGCGTTATGCAGACGCGCTACCGCGCTCAGAATAGAGGCAAATACCAGCGGCATAACGATCATTTGCAGCAACTGGACATAGCCGTTGCCGACGACGTTAAACCATTGGATAGAGTCCTTGAGGACTTGGCTGTCTGCGCCATAAATCAGTTGCAGCGCCAGGCCGAAGGCCACACCCATCACCAGGCCGACCAACACTTTTTTGGCCAGACTCCAGTTTTTGTGCCGTGTTTGTGCCAGAGCAAATAACAATACAGCGAACACAACGACGTTCGCGATTAATGGAAAATTCATCCCCGTTCTCCTGGTGTCATTAGACGGCTCGAATGAGTGGCCGACTTTAATGTCGCAAGATTAGCAGAAGTGTGATGTGGCGCTTATATCCAAATGGAATTGATTATTCCAAATAAACACGCATCGCCGATTTAATGTCCGCTTTGCTGATTAATAAAGCGGTCGAAGCGCAATTGCAGTGAACTGATGAGGCTTGAGGACCAGCGCACGGCGCTGTTATCCGGCATCGACTGCGGCATCCAGACGGCGTAGAAGAACAGCGCCATGCACAAAAAGCGTTCGAGTTGATTGCCTTTTCGCGGGGCCAGAATTGGCAAACGGAAACGCCAACGGCATGGCCACAGGAGTGGAACACCTGCGGGCGTTAACATATCGGCCAGAATATGGCTCAGATACCCGAGCACCATGCCCTGAATGGCATCGGCGGGAATAATCCAGCTATCAGGCACTTTCAAATAGAACAGCGTCAGGCCGCCAAACACCGCCAGCAAACTGTGCGTGAACCCGCGATGACCGCACATTCGCGCGATGGGTTTGGCTATCCAGCTTAATCGTTGGCCGAGGAAGGATTTCGGGTGATCGATATCCGGCAGCAGACAGGTCAATACCGCAGCGGGAACAACATGCCACCAGTCACCCTGCGCCAGAACCGGGGTCAGTTCTGCATTTTTGGCAAACACCGCGCAGGCGATAGAAAAGAGCAGGTGGCCTTCCGCCGTCATGATAATACCCGTCAAACTGTCAATTCATACAGTATAGGGATTTTATACAGTAGGCGGAAGAGGTGACGGTGTAACTGTTTGTCAAATTTGCGCGATTAACGGGCTAACCAACCGCCGTCGACCGCAAGCGTGAAGCCGTTGACGTAATCGGATGCGCCGGACGCCAGAAAAACAACCGGTCCTTGCAGGTCTTCCTGCGTGCCCCAGCGTTCGGCGGGGATACGCTCAAGAATAGCTTTATTGCGATCTTCGTCTTCCCGCAGCGCCTGGGTATTGTTGGTCGCCATGTAACCCGGTGCGATGGCGTTGACGTTGATACCGTGCGGTGCCCATTCGTTCGCCAACAGGCGAGTGATACCGAGTACGCCGCTTTTCGAGGCGGTGTAGGACGGCACTCTGATCCCCCCCTGAAACGACAACATCGAGGCAATATTAATGATTTTCCCGCCCTCGCCCTGGCGGATGAACTGGCGCGCGGCGGCCTGTGCGAGGAAAAAGACCGATTTGAGATTCAGGTTCATTACGTCGTCCCAGTCCTGCTCGCTGAACGTGAGCGCGTCGTTGCGTCGAATGGTTCCTGCGTTATTAACCAGAATGTCGATACGGCCCATTTCGGCGACCGCGCGGCTGACAATCTCTTCCACTTTATCCTGCTGGCTCAGATCGGCCTGAACGAAACAGAAACGGCGGCCGAGCGCCTGAACACGTTCTGCCGTCTGCTGCGGGTTTTTACGACTGACGCCGACGATGTCGCAGCCCGCTTCGGCAAGTCCGAGCGCCATACCCTGGCCTAAGCCGGTATCACAGCCGGTGACGATGGCGACTTTACCCGAAAGGTTGAACGCATTGAGAATCATAAGCACTCCTCTGGCCTGTTTTATCGTTGTGGTGCAGGTTGATGCGAGAAGCATAGAGGCGAGGGCGCAAAAACTCAAACTAAAATAAAACGATGTTTTAATTAATTTGAAGGAGAAGAGGTTTTTTCAATGCCCGGCAACGTCACTGCCGGGCAGGAACCGTATTAACCGAGCAAATGCGCGACGGTTAATTGTTCCAGAGAAGAGAGTTTTACGTCGGCCAGCACATAGCGCGCGTTGGCAAAGTTCTCATGCTCTGGCACGACGATAGAACGCATACGGGCTGCTTTACTGGCGATCATCCCGTTGACGGAGTCTTCCAGTGCGACGCAGGCGAGCGGGTTAACGCCCAGTTTGGCCGCACAGTCGAGATACACCTGTGGATGTGGTTTGCTGTATTGCAGCTTTTCCGCCGAGGCGAGGGCGTCGAACTGGTCGCGGAGGTCAAACATCTCCAGCACTTTTTCCAGCATATGCAGCGGAGATGCAGACGCCAGACCCACTTTCATTCCCTGGGATTTGCACAGGGCAATGGCTTCGCGCGCACCAGACAGCAGTGGGCGTTCTTCTTCAACCAGTGAAATGGCACGGCTGATGATGCGTGCAGTCACTTCTTCGCGGCTTGGGCCGTCCCACGGCTGCTGGGCAAACCACAGTTCAACGACCATATCAATACGCAAACCCAGCGTGTCAGGCAGTTCGTTACGGCGCGAAATATCTACGCCCAGACCTGCTATCACATCCAGTTCGGCGCGATCCCACAGCGGTTCGGAATCAATCAGTAATCCATCCATATCAAAGATGGCAGCAAGAATTTGACGCTGGGCTGTCATAAAGCAACTCCTGTAGAGGTAAAAAGGCCTGAGATTCGACCTAATCGTACAGCATATCGCTTTTAAAGCGCAGGCGAAAAGGCGTAAGTAAAGGTAGACTTACAGCCAAACAGAAAGCGCGTCTGAACAAGGGGAAACCATGACGTATCAACAAGCTGGACGCATCGCCATACTGAAACGCATTTTGGGCTGGGTCATTTTCATCCCGGCTGTTATTTCGAGTCTCATTTCCGTCTTTAAATTCATGTTCGAGCACAGTGAGAAGCAGCCTGGCATTGATGCCGTTCTGCTTGACTTCGCCCACGTGATGATCGAAATGATCCGCTTCAACACGCCGTTCCTGAATTTCTTCTGGTACAACTCACCGCTGCCGGATTTCCAACACAGTCTGAATATCGGCTTCTGGATTATCTTTGCGTTGGTGTTCGTGGGGCTGGCGTTACAGGCTTCCGGTGCGCGCATGAGCCGTCAGACGAAATTTTTGCGTGAAAATGTGCAAGACCAGATGATCCTGGAGAAAGCGAAAGGGGTGGAAGGGTTAACCAAAGAGCAGATTGAAGCGAAAATTGTCGTGCCAAATCACTCTATTTTTCTGCAATTTTTCCCGCTCTATATCTTGCCGATCATTGTGATTGTCGCTGGGTACTTCTTTTTCAGGCTGTTGGGCTTCCTCTAAAAACAACAAACCCGGTCATGTGACCGGGTTTGTTCATGCTTTTGGGAAAGGCCGAGGTTTGCCTTCGCTGTCTACTGCGACATAGATAAACAGCGCTTCAGTCGCTTTATAACGTTGCCCGATAGGCTCGGAAGAGACTTTCTTTACCCATACTTCAATATTGACCGTGATCGAACTGGTACCGCGCTTTGTGCAGCGTGCGTAGCAGCACACCACGTCACCGACCGCAACCGGACGTAAAAACGTCATGCCATCAACTCGCACCGTGACCACACGGCCTTGCGCGATTTCTTTCGCCATGATCGCGCCGCCGAGATCCATTTGCGACATTATCCAGCCGCCAAAGATATCGCCATTGGCGTTGGTGTCTGCGGGCATTGCCAGCGTGCGCAGAACGAGATCGCCCAGCGGGGCGTCAGTGCTTACGGTCATTTACTTGTCGTCCTGCGGCATATGGCGGTAGATGTACACACCGCTGAGCAATGTGAAAATCAGGGTCAGGGCGGTTAAGCCGAACACTTTAAAGTTTACCCAGATATTTTGCGGCAGCCAGAACGCGATATAAATATTTGCCAGCCCACAGAGGATAAAGAACACCGCCCAGGCAATATTCAGTCGCGACCAGACAAACTGCGGCAGCGTTAACTCTTTACCCAGCATGCGCTGGATCAACGGCTTTTTCATCACCCACTGGCTGACCAGCAGCGCGACGGCAAACAGGCCGTAAATCACCGTGACTTTCCATTTGATAAATTCATCGTTATGGAAGAACAGCGTCAGGCCGCCGAACACCGCGACGATAACAAAGGTAATCAACGCCATTTTTTCGACTTTGCGATAGCGTATCCAGCTGTAAATCAGCACCACAGCGGTAGCGACGATAAGCGCTGTGGTTGCGGCGTAGATGTCATAAAGCTTATAGAAAGCAAAGAACACTACCAGCGGTAAAAAATCGAGAAACTGCTTCATACATCGGTTCCGTAGTTCAGTAACGGCCCGGAAAACCGGGCCTTAGGGAGATCAGTTACGAATAAGCATATACAGGCGGAATAAATAGATCAGCAACAAAGCAGAAATGAGGTTGCTAATACAATTCACGACCACCGCACCGACGTTTGGCGTCAGCACTGCGAAGCTCGGGGCGAACATCAGCAGAAGCGTTTTCGCCAGCAGCCAGCCGATGACCGCGGGTGCTATCAGACGCATATTTGCCCACGCCAGACGCATACTGCTGCGCATGGAGGTGAAAATCCCCATTTTGTCCTGAACCAGCATAATCGGTGCGAAGGAGAGCACGATAGCCAGCAGTACACCCGGCACCACAATCAGCATGACGCCCATCTGCACCAGGAAGGTGGTGATGAAAATCAGCAGTAGCAATTTCGGCAGTACCGGAGCGCTGGCCCCAATGGCGCGCAGCGCGCTGACGCGTTGCCCGGCAGAAATCATCTGGATCATCAGCAGTACGCCGCCTGCGAGAATGGCATTACCAATCAGGCCGGAAAACGTAGAAGACGCCGACGCACGCAACAGGATTTGCTGCTGTTCTGGGGTCATGTTTTGCACCAGTTCAAACAGACCTACACCGCCCGCAAGGCTATCGCCTTGACTCAGTAGAGCGAGCTGCTCGTCACTTGGTGAGAACGCATGGCCAAGCACCACCGTGATAAACGAACACAGCAGCGCAATCAACAGAACCGTAACGAACTGATTGCGAAAAAAATTACCCGTGTCACGGTAAACCGACTTAGCCGTGATAGACATGCACTCTCCTTGAGTCTGGCTGGTAGTAATAAGCCGACAATTGTAACTCACCCGGCATCAAAGTGGCAGCATCAACACCTGTATGGAAAAGCATATCTTTGTAAAGGAGAAGTAAGCCCTCATCGCCGCCATACCCGCACAACGCATGTTCCTTAACCGAAGTACACATTAGTCATGGGCGTGAAAAGGGATAAGAGAGCGGCACACCCTTTTTTTGTAACAAGGCACAGGCAGAAAATTGATGTGGATGTGCTTTGTCCTTATCGATTTCGCCACGAAAAATTAATCCAGATCAATAAATGTTAAATCTCAAGATTGAATGTGATCCGAGTTAGATCGTTTTTACTTATTTGTGGGTATATTCAGCGCGTTTATAAAACCATAACAAAGGAGTGGAAATGAAAAAGTTAGCAGTGGCGGCGTTGGTTTTAAGCAGTCTCTCTGGTGGAGCTTGGGCACATGAAGCAGGTGAGTTCTTTATTCGTGCAGGCTCAGCGACGATTCGTCCGACGGAAGGTTCTGATAACGTACTGGGGCTCGGCAGTTTTACCGTCGATAACAACACCCAGCTTGGCTTAACCTTCACTTATATGGCAACGGATAACATTGGTATTGAACTGCTGGCCGCTTCGCCGTTCCGCAGCAAAGTGGGTACTGGCCCAACCGGCACGTTGGCAACCGTCAATTTGCTGCCGCCAACGCTGATGGCGCAGTGGTATTTCTTTGATGCCAGCAGCAAAGTGCGTCCGTATATCGGGGCGGGTATCAACTACACCACCTTCTTTAATGCCGATTTTAACGATACCGGCAAAGAGGCGGGCTTATCCGATCTGAGCGCAGACGACTCCTGGGGCGCGGCAGGTCAGGTGGGTGTCGATTATTTGATTAATCGCGACTGGCTGATTAACGCCTCAGTCTGGTATATGGACGTGGACACCGATATTAAATTCAAAGCCGGTGGCGAAAACCAGACGATTCACACGCGTCTTGATCCGTGGGTATTTATGTTCTCAGCAGGTTATCGTTTCTGATATTAATAAAGAGTGGCCGCCTGGCGGTCACTCTTATATTGACGTAAAACTCGCCCTTTGAAATGTATAAATAAATTCCTTACATTTGGTTCTTCTGCTTTCCTCGCATCTGCTCATATTCGCCCTACAATAGCGCGCTCAATTATTAGACGCAGATATAGACGATGAAATTTAAATCACTTTTTCTTGTTTCAGCCCTGGTTCTTGCTGGTTGTAGTGCAAAAGGCGATACCGCCAGTGAACAACGTGCCACCATTCAAAAAATGCGCACCGATACGTTAACTCAGCTCTATAAGCTGCATCCGGAAGCGCGCAGCGATGTTCAGCATGCCACGGGGTATGCGGTATTTTCCAGCAACAGCAGCAAAATTTTCCTCTTTGGCTTCGGTAGCGGTTACGGCGTGGTGAAAGATCTTCACAGCGGTAAAGACACCTACATGAAAATGGCCCAGGGCGGAGCAGGCGTTGGCGTGGGCGTGAAACAATTGAGCACGGTTATCGTGTTCCATGACACTAAATCGCTGAACAAATTCACCACCGATGGCTATGTTGTCGGCGCAGACGCAAACGCTGCCGCGAAATATGATGATACAGGTGCCGGTACGGGTGCTTCAGCCACTGGCGTAGCGACAGATAGCCAATCTTTACCATCAAAAGTGAGCGTCTATGAAATGACCGAAAAAGGTCTGGCGGCGCAGGCGATGATCAACGGTTATAAATATTGGCCTGATGCCGATCTGAACAAATAATAAAAATGCCGGTAGCGATGCCGGCTTTTATTTCTCTATCCTATTACGTATCACGCTCCGCATAATTTTCTGCCTCTCATCTCTCGTTTCCCTCTTTGTGAAAAATAATAGCGCTGATTTTTAACGCCCTGATGCTGCTATAATTTTTGCTTGCTACCCTTTGTCAGTATATTCGCGAGCGGAACAGAAGGTTCCATGAGCAAAAAACCGCATGAAATAGACACCTTGTATCACGGCAAACAGAACGGCAGAAACCGCTGCATGTTTGTCGATCGGAGCCTCACCATCAACCGGATTATGCATTGAGGCAAAACGGGCATCCTGCCAGCACCCGCTGACAGGATATCGCTGTTACGCCTGTGGTTCTTTGAGATCAATGCGTTGTGGGTTTTCCTGCGGTGTGGTCATAAGACTGAATAAAGTGAACGCGAGGAAACTGGCAATCAGTCCACCATAAATAGGGCTGTTAGCACTCAGTCCGTGGTAATACATAAAGAATGCGGCGGTTACGCTGCCGGAAATCATACCGGCGATAGCCCCTGCGCTGGTGGCTCTTTTCCAGAACAGAGCAGCGACCAGAGGGATTAACATTCCACCCACCAGCAAGTTATACGCCATGGTCAGCGCGGAGATGACATCCTTGACCATCATCGCCAGGCCAAGCATTGCTACCCCCATTAACAGCGTGATTATTCTTCCTGTTTTTAACCCGCTGGCAGGGCGGTGACGAATGGCGGGTAAGATATCTTCCAGCGTCACGGTGGCAGAGGCCAGGAGACAGGCGCTGGCGGTTGACATCAACGCGGCAAGTGCAGCGGCGGCAACCAGTCCACTGACGCCGACGGGCAATACGGTTTGCGCAATGGCGGCAAACGCACCGTCCGGGTTGCTCATCTGCGGTATTACCACCTTTCCGGCCATCCCAATCAGTGCCCCACAAACGCCGTACAGGATGCAGTAAACGCCCGCGCCCAGCCCGGCGAAGCGAGCAACGTTAGGGCTGCGTGCGGTAAACACGCGCTGCCAGATGTCCTGCCCAATCAAAATACCGAAGAAATAGATCATGAAGAACAGGATGATGGTGTCTAACCCAATGCTGGAAAACTGGAAATAACTGGTCGGTAAATGCTGGGTCAGTTGTTGCCAGCCTCCGGCTTTGTCGATGCTCAGAGGCAGCAGCACAAACATCATCCCGACGGTCATAATCACAAACTGAATAATGTCGGTCAGGGTTAATGACCACATGCCGCCGAGCGTGGAATACAGTACAACGATACCGCCACCGAGCAGGACTGACGTGGAAAAAGAGAGCCCGAACATCACTTCAATCACGCTCCCAATCGCGATGACTGAGGTCACGGCAACCAGCAAATCATAAGCCAGCATAATCACGGCGCTGGTGACTCTGGCGGCCGGATGGAAACGCTGAGCAAAAACCTGGCTTACGGTGTATAGCTTGAGTTGCAGCAGCGGTTTGGCGAACACGGTACTTAACAGTACGATGCCTGCCCCCAGACTGACACACAGCCAAACGCCGGAGATCCCATAGGTATAGCCGAGCTTCACAGTTCCGATGGTGGACGCGCCACCTAATACCACGGCTGAAAGGGTCCCCAGGTAAAGACCTGGGCCGAGATTGCGTCCAGCAACCAGATAATCATCCTTGGTACGGGCTTTACGGATGCCTTTCCAGCCGACGGCTGCAATGACAAGGAAGTAGAGAACGATGGTCAGTAAATCGAGATTCATAGGTACTCCATCTTGTTGTTATGTGCGTCGTTATGAATCAGAGGAAGAGGTCAGACGCGATGGCCGACTGGCATCACGCAGAGCATTTCGTACAGCAAATTGGCAGCCACAAGGGCAGTATTGCCTGAGTTATCATAAGGAGGAGACACTTCAACCAAATCACCGCCAATCAGCGACAGACCCTGACAGCCGCGCACGATTTCCAGCCCTTGCCAGACAGACAACCCTCCCACTTCTGGCGTGCCAGTGCCGGGCGCAAACGCGGGATCCAGACCATCAATATCAAAACTCAGATACACCGGCCCATGCCCCATTTGCTCACGAACTTCTGCCATCAGCGGTTCCAGTGAACGGTGCCAGCACTCTTTACCCTGGATAACGCGAAATCCCTGCTGGCGTGACCAGTCAAAATCGTCCGCCGCGTAGCCCGAACCGCGCAGGCCAATCTGCACCACGCGCTGTGGATCGAGTAAACCTTCTTCATGGGCGCGACGGAATGTGGTGCCGTGGGCAATGGCTTCGCCAAACATCGATTCGTTGGTGTCAGCGTGCGCGTCAACGTGAATCAGCCCTACGGGACCATGCTTTTGGGCAATCGCCCGCAGAATCGGCAGGGTGATGGTGTGATCGCCGCCGAGTGTCAGTGGAATACAGTCATTACGCAGGATCTGTTGGTATGCCAGCTCAATGAGCCTGACGCTGTCGGTCAGGCTGTAGGGATTCGTGGCGACATCACCCAAATCCGCGACCTGCAATTTTTCGAACGGCGCGGAGCCGGTTTCCATGTTGTAGGGGCGGATCATCACCGATTCCTGACGAATTTGTCTCGGCCCATAGCGAGTACCGCTGCGGTTGGACGTACCGATATCCAGAGGTACGCCCACGAACGCGACATCAAGGCCTTCGGCGCTGGTGGCGGAAGGCAGGCGCATCATTGTTGGTGTTCCACCGAAACGCGGCATCTCGTTGCCGCCCTGAGGCTGATTAAACATTTTGGCTCCTTACTGACGATAGCTAGTGAAACATATTGGTAACAACTGAACACTAACGACAGTAAGAAAGAGTTACCATCATGGACTTGAAATGTGAGCATCGGGAAAATCGATGAAAACTAATATGTTGAATTTATATGTGTTAACTCTGTTTCAGAAACGGCGAGCAGGCGTTTTCATTGACAGCTTAATGCGTTAGAAAGTTGTTAATGAAATCAAGGTGGAGTGCCAATGCTCGCGAATCTGAACGATATTGACCTGAAATTGTTGCGAATTTTTGCCGCCGTGGCACAGGCAAACGGGGTGAGTGCCGCGCAGAACAAACTGCAGATGAGTCAGTCCACGATCAGCGGCCATCTTGCTACGCTGGAAACCCGGCTGGGCTTTCGTTTATGCGAACGAGGGCGGGCGGGTTTTAGCCTGACGCCAAAGGGTGAACGGATGCTGATCGCCTGTCAGGCGTTGTTCAGCGCCGCGCAAGATTTCACGCGGGTCAGTCTCGCCTTGAACGGTTTATTGACCGGCGATCTGCACATTGGGCTTATTGATAACCTGGTGTCGTTGCCAGGCAGTCCGTTCAGTCAGACGCTGCGCCGCTTCCTGCAACGGCGGCAAAATGTTCAACTCCAGTGCCGTATTTGTTCGCCGGGCGAAATAGAGCAGGGGCTACTCAATCGTCAGCTCGATCTGGGGATTGGCTATTTCGGCCAGCAGCTGGCGCAGCTGCAATATCGTCCGTGGCTTGAGGAAACACAGGCGATTTATTGCAGTTCCAGCCACGAACTCTTCGCCGTGGAAAATCCGTCAAAGGAACAGATTGAGCATGCCCGCTGGATCCAGCGTGGATATGTGCTTGCTCAGCAGCTTTGTCCGGTGTCGCCCGTCGAGGTCAGCAGCATCGCTTTTCACATGGAGAGCGTGGCGCATCTGATTTTGAGTGGCGAATATCTTGGCTATTTGCCAACGCATTACGCGGCACGTTGGGTCGAGCAGGGGGAATTAAGACAGCTCGGCGGCGATGCGCTCAGCTATCAGGCAACATTATTTCTTGTGACGCGCCAGCAACCGACGGAAGAGTCACTGATGGCGCTGCTGGCGGATTTTGTGGTTTAGAGCGAACAAAAAAAGCCCGCACAAGGCGGGTAAAGAATACTGGAAGCAATGTGAGCAATGTCGTACCGAATAGGTGAGTGATTTGCTCAATTATTCGATAATGAGAAGGATAATCCTTCTCATTAATAACTTCAACCTCTTCTTTTTTGGGGATGTTAAGCAATGAGGAAAACGGTGCGATTCTTGCTGTCATCCAGCGGCCAGGCTTGTGCAACGTCTGATAACGGCACTGTTTGGTGGGCAATGGTAAATTTACCCGCGGCAGCAGCCTGTAGCATTTCTCCGGTAGCGCGTACCAATTCTGGCAGAGCAAGACTGCCAATTCCGCTGCCCATTAACTGGATAGGTGACGAACGCAAAACGGCGCCGGGTAAAGTGATCTCCTGGCCCGCCAGCGAACCGACCTGCACAAAACGAACGGGCGTAATACCCGGCGTGTGTTTTGCCAATGCCGTTAATAACCGTTCCGCGCTATTTCCCCACAAATAATCGATTACCACATCAATCTGTGTCGCCGCATGGGCTGCCAATGTCTGAGTCAGAGCGGTTTCATCGTCAGTAAGCAATACCGTTGCATCCGCATTGAGGCTTTCCAGAACCTGAGCATTACGTCCGGTAGCGATGATCTTTTTCGCGCCGAGATAGCGGGCTATCTGCACCGCCAATTGCCCGGCCGTGCCGGTGGCACCGTTGATCAGTACCGTTTCACCTGCTTTAACGTGGGCACGATTGACCAGCGCGGCCCAGGCTGACATCCCCGGATTCGCCATCGCAGCGGCAGTGGCATCATCCAGCCCATCCGGCAGCGGCAGGTCGCATTATCGACTGGCGCGCATTGCGCCATGCTGCCCCAGGGTGACGGCGGGAAGACGAAATAAACCCGCTTGCCTTCTGGCGTCACGCCCGTGCCGTCAATACCGGCAATAAACGGCAGCGTGCCGTCAAAGCTGTAATGCGTGCCGGATGCCCGACTTTTCACTACGTGGCTAATGGCCGAGGCGGTCACGTTGATGATTTGCTGATTCTCTGCGGCGACCGGTTGAGCGAAATCTGCGTAGACCGGGCCAGTTGCGGGGTCAAAAACCACGGCTGCTTTCATTGTGTTTCTCCTGAAGTCAGATATATGTAAAATGCACATATTCAATGAGGCCACTCTACGTCAGGTGTAAATTATATGCAATATGCACATAAAAAATATGATGTCAGCGATTTTCACGGTGCGCTGTTGGATATCATCAGCGTCATGAATCAGCCACAGCGTGATGAAACGCTGTTGAAGGCGGCAAACGTACAGATTGATCAGGTGTTATTTCCGCTGTTGGTGACGATCGGTCGCTGCGGCCCGTCGGGCGTGGTGGAACTGGCCGATCATTTGGGGCGCGATTACACCACCGTCAGCCGTCAGATTAAGCGTCTAAACGCGTTAGGACTGGCGCAAAAACAGCCCGCTGAACGTGACAAACGTATCAGCGAAGTGACGCTCACGGAGCAGGGAAAAGCATTGACCAGCAGTATAGATGACGCGCGACAAACGCTGATGAATGCGCTCTTTGCCGACTGGCCGGAAGACGACGTTAAGGCGTTGTTTCGACTGGTACGCAACTACGCGGAAGGGGTGAAAGGTAAAGTGCCGTCTGGCGAATAACCAGACGGCGTGGAGCGTTAGGCGTGGGTCGCGGCCTTCATGTTCTGCACAAAGGCTTTCAATTCAGCCAGCATCGCTGGATGATTATCGACATTCTTCTCGATAATTTTAACGATAGCCGAACCGGAAATCGCGCCGGCAGCACCGGCCCCGATGGCAGCCTGAACCTGATCCGGTGACGAGATCCCGAAACCTTGTAACGGCGGAGCCGCATGGTATTCGTTCAGCTTTTCAATCAGATGATGCAGCGGCAGCGCGGCGCGGTTTTCTGCGCCAGTCACGCCTGCACGGGACAGCAGATAGGTATATCCGCGACCGTGTGACGCAATCTGGCGAAGCAAATCGTCATCGGCATTCGGCGGGCAGATGAAAATCGGCGCAACGTTGTGTCGCATCGCGGCCTGACGAAACTCCGCAGACTCTTCGATCGGCACGTCCGCCACCAGCACGGAATCGACACCGACACGCGCGCATTCAGCGTAAAACGCATCAATACCGCGATTGAACACCAGGTTGGCGTACATCAGCAGACCGATGGGAATGGTCGGGTGTTTCTGGCGAATGGCCGCCAGCATTTCGAAGCACTGTGTCGGCGTCACGCCGGACGCAAAGGCACGCAGGGTCGCGTTCTGGATTGTGGGGCCGTCAGCCAGCGGATCGGAGAACGGAATACCCAGCTCCAGCGCATCGGCACCCGCTTCAATCAGGGTGTCGATGATTTTCAATGACTGTTCCGGCGTTGGATCGCCGAGCGTCACGAAGGGAACAAACGCGCCTTCTTTGCGGTTTTTCAGCTCAGCAAACAGGTTGTCATAGCGTTCCATCAAATTTCCCCTCGCGCTTTCAGAATGTCATGTACGGTGAAAATGTCTTTGTCGCCGCGACCGGAGAGGTTAACCACCAGTAGCTGCTCTTTTTCCGGGTTCTCGCGCATCATTCTCAGTGCATGAGCCAGCGCGTGTGAAGACTCCAGCGCCGGGATAATCCCTTCGTGGCGGCTCAGCGCTTTGAACGCATCCAGCGCTTCGTTATCGGTAATCGACACATATTCAGCGCGACCGATGCTGTTCAGATACGCATGTTGTGGCCCAACGGACGGGAAATCCAGACCGGCAGAAAGTGAGTAAGATTCTTCAATCTGGCCTTCGTCGGTTTGCATCATCGGCGATTTCATGCCGAAGTAGATGCCAACGCGACCGTGTTTCAGCGGTGCCCCGTGTTCGCCCGTTTCGATACCGTGGCCCGCAGGCTCAACGCCAATCAGGCCGACAGACGTTTCGTCGATGAAATCGGCGAACATGCCGATGGCGTTAGAACCGCCGCCCACGCAGGCGATAACGGCATCCGGCAGACGGCCTTCGCGCTCCTGAATCTGGACTTTGGTTTCTTCGCCGATCATGCGCTGGAATTCACGCACGATAGTCGGGAACGGGTGCGGGCCAGCCGCTGTGCCGAGCATATAGTGCGCGGTTTCGTAGCTGCCAGACCAGTCACGCAGCGCCTCGTTACAGGCATCTTTTAGCGTCGCGGAACCGCTGTGAACGGCGATAACTTCGGCACCCATCAAACGCATACGGAACACGTTGGGTGACTGACGCTCAATGTCTTTTGCGCCCATGTAGATGCGGCATTTCAGGCCGAGCAGGGCACATGCCAACGCCGAGGCAACGCCGTGTTGACCCGCACCGGTTTCGGCGATGATCTCCGTTTTGCCCATCCGCTTAGCCAGTAGCGCCTGGCCCAACACCTGGTTGGTTTTATGCGCGCCGCCGTGCAGCAGATCTTCACGCTTGAGGTACAGCGTGGTTTTGGTGCCTTCGGTCAGATTCTGACACTTGGTCAGCGCCGTCGGACGACCCGCATAGTTTTTCAGTAAGTCAGTAAACTGTGCCTGAAATTCGGGGTCTTTCTGCGCGCTGACAAACGCTTCTTCCAGCTGGCGCAGGGCAGGCATCAAAATTTGCGGTACGTACATGCCGCCAAATTCGCCAAAATAGGGGTTCAGTAAAGTATTCATGTCCATTTCCTTAATATGCACGCAGCGTCTGGAAGACCGAGGCCAGTTTGCTGGCGTCTTTAATACCCGGTTCAGACTCTACGCCTGAATTAAAATCGAGCCCCGCGCAGCCGCTTTTTGCCGCTTCTACGCAATTATCGGGGCCAAGGCCGCCAGCCAGCAGGACATTGCTTAAGTCCTGACCATTAAGCAGCGACCAGTCGAAACGTTGTCCCGTTCCACCCTGACCGTTATCCAGCACGTATTTGTCGACGTGATTGAGGTCACGGGCAGGCAGCGTCTCTTTGACGCTTAGCGCTTTCCAGATTTGTACTTTTTCCGGCAATGCAGCGCGAAGTGCATCGATATAGGGCTGATCTTCGCTGCCATGCAATTGAACGGCGTCAAGGGCGAGGCTTTCGACTTTCGCCGCCACATCGGCAACGGCGGTATCACGGAATACGCCAACGTAGCTCAGCGGGGCGCTGTTGATGACGTCGCGCGCCTGAGCGTCATTTACGAAACGCGGGGAAGAAGGCACAAAAATCAGCCCGCCGTAAATAGCACCGGCTTCAAATGCGGCTTGTGCGTCCTGTGCGCGGGTCAAACCACACACTTTGTTTTCGCCCATTAACACGCGGCGCACGGCAGCATTGAGGTCGTCGTGAGACATCATCGCTGAGCCAATCAGGAAACCGTTAGCAAAATGGCTCAGCTCGCGAACCTGGCCATAGGTGTTGATTCCCGATTCGCTGATCACCGTCACGCCAGCGCCTAAGCGCGGTGCCAGTTGACGGGTACGATTCAGGTCAATAGAGAGATCACGCAGGTCGCGGTTGTTAATGCCGACGACTTTCGCACCCAGCGCAATGGCGCGCTCCAGTTCTTCTTCGTTACTGACTTCGGTCAGCACGCCCATGCTCAGGCTATGCGCCACCGCAGAAAGCTGACGATATTCGTCATCGTCGAGTACCGACAGCATCAGCAGGCAGGCATCGGCCTGATAGTGACGCGCCAGGTAAATCTGGTACGGGTCGACGATAAAGTCTTTGCACAAGATAGGCTGCGGCGCGATGTTGCTGACAATCGGCAGAAAATCGAAGCTGCCCTGGAAGTACTTTTCATCGGTCAGTACGGAAATCGCCGATGCATAATGTTTGTAGACACCAGCGATACGCGCGGGGTCAAAATCTTCGCGAATCACCCCTTTTGATGGAGAGGCTTTTTTGCATTCCAGAATGAATGCGGTGCGTGCGCCTTGCAGGGCATCATAGAAATGACGCTGGCTCGGCTGCACGTCATTCTGGAAACTGGCTAAAGGTTGCTGCTCTTTACGGGCTTCGACCCAAATACGTTTATCGGCAACGATTTTGGCTAACACGGTCTGCATTTCTTATCCTCTTGCCGCTAATGCGGTCACGCGATCGTAGGCGGCACCACTGTGCAATACGTCCAGCACCTGTTGCACGTTGGCTTTCAAATCTTCATGGCCGTGAAGGCGCATTAACATGGCGACGTTGGCAGAGACAGCGGCCTCGTGGGCGGCTTCACCTTTACCTTGTAGCAAGCGTGAAAGAATGTCACGGTTTTCTTCCGGCGTGCCGCCAGCCAGTTGCTCCTGACGGTACGGCGTCAAACCAAAGTCATCGGCGTTCAACTGGTAGTTAAGGATTTCTCCGTCTTTCAGTTCGGCAACCACCGTTGGCGCATGCAGCGACACTTCATCCATTCCGCCACTGTGAACCACCGCAGCACGCTGATAACCCAGCACGCGCAGCGTTTCAGCAATCGGTAGCACCAGTTCAGGGCTGTAAACGCCGATCAGCGCAATCGGCGGGTGCGCCGGGTTGATGAGCGGTCCGAGTACATTAAACAGGGTGCGGGTTTTCAACTGTTGGCGAACCGGCATCGCGTGGCGGAAACCGGTGTGGTATTTCGGTGCGAACAGGAAACACACGCCCAGCTCATCCAGCGCTTCGCGGGATTTATCGGCATTCATATCGAGATTAATGCCAAACGCGGCCAGTAAATCAGACGAGCCAGATTTGCTCGATACGCTGCGGTTGCCGTGTTTTGCCACTTTCATCCCGCAGGCTGCCGCCACAAAGGCGCTGGCGGTGGAAATATTGATGCTGTTGCTGCCGTCACCGCCGGTACCAACGATATCGGCAAACGGATAATCCGGGCGTGGGAACGGCGCGGCGTTTTCCAGTAATGCTGTCGCCGCTCCGGCAATTTCCTGTGGCTGCTCACCGCGCACTTTCATGCTCACCAGCGCGGCGGCTAACTGTTCCGGTTTCACTTCGCCACGGACCACCGCAGAAAACAGCTGGTGGCTTTCCTGCTGAGTCAGGTTTTGCGCCTGATACAGTTTTTCCAGAATCGGCTGTAAGGTATTCGCCGGTTCCAGTTTTTTCAGCGCCCATTCCAGCGTCTGCTCCAGCAGGCGAGCGCCGTGGCTGGTCAGAATCGATTCCGGATGGAACTGGAAGCCGACCACGCGATCCGCATCGTGACGTACCGCCATCACCATGCCGTTGTAGCTGGCGTTAACGGTCAGCCCGGCAGGAACGTTACTGCCGACCAGCGAATGATAGCGCGCAACGGGCAGTGGATTGGCGAGGCCAGCAAACATCGCCTGACCGTCGTGTTCAATGCTTGAGGCTTTGCCGTGCAGGATTTCGCCCGCCTGACCGACATAGCCGCCGTAGGCTTCAACAATCGCCTGATGACCGAGGCAAATACCGATAATCGGTAATTTACCGCGCATACGGGTCAGCAGTTCAGGCATACAGCCGGCTTCGGACGGCGCACCGGGACCAGGTGAAAGCATTAGCACCGGGTTATCCATGGTCGCCAGACGTTCAATCAGCGTCTGGGCCGGAACGTGGTTACGGTAAATCACCACGTTATGCCCGCTGGCGCGCAGCTGGTCTGCCAGGTTGTAAGTAAAAGAGTCGATATTATCGAGCAGCAGAATGTCAGCCATTAGAACATCTCCTTCGCGTGGTGGGCTTGGGCAATAGCGCGCAGCACCGCGCGAGCTTTACTGCGGGTTTCATCGGCTTCGGACTGCGGTACGGAGTCGAGTACGACGCCAGCGCCCGCCTGAACGGTGGCAATGCCGTTTTCCACAAAGGCGGAACGAATAACGATGCAGGTGTCGAGGTCGCCATGGGCGGTAAAGTAGCCGACCGCACCGCCGTAGCTGCCACGGCGTTTGCCTTCGGCAGCGGCGATAAGCTGCATCGCACGAACCTTCGGTGCGCCGCTGAGCGTGCCCATATTCATGCAGGCCCGGTAGGCGTGTAGCACGTCCAGATCCTGACGCAGTTCACCCACCACGCGCGACACCAGGTGCATCACAAACGAATAACGGTCAACTTTGGTGAGGTCCGCCACGTAGCGGCTGCCCGGGGTGCAAATGCGCGCCAAATCGTTACGCGCTAAGTCAACCAGCATGAGGTGCTCAGACATCTCTTTTTGGTCGGTACGCATTTCCAGTTCGATACGGCTGTCGAGATCGCGGTCCAGCGTGCCGTCGGCACGACGACCGCGCGGGCGCGTCCCGGCGATCGGGTAGATTTCAATCTGACGGTTACTGGCATCGTATTTCAGCGAGCTTTCCGGCGACGCGCCGAACAGGCTGAAATCGTTGTCCTGCATGAAGAACATATACGGACTTGGGTTGCTCTTTTTCAGCACGTCATATGCCGCGAGCGGTGACGGGCAGGGCAGTGAGAAACGACGAGACGGCACCACCTGGAAAATTTCTCCGGCACGAATAGCGCGCTGCATCTTACGGACCACGGTGCCGTATTCATCATCGCTCTGATTCACTTCGGTCTGCATCTGCTCGATTTTGGTCACCGGCAGCGGGCTTGGCGGTTCGTTCATCTGCTGGCGAATCTGCGCCAGGCGTTGCGTCAGGCGCTGTTTTTCAGATTCCAGCGGGGTGAACAGGCTGGCCTGAATGCGTGAGCTTTTCGTCTGATGATCAATGACCAACAGCGTTTCCGCTAAGTAGAAGCAATAGTCCGGGCAGGCGGTGTCGCTCTCCAGCGCCGGTAAATCTTCAAAACCGGCGACCAGGTCATAGGCGAATAAGCCGCCGAAGAACATCGCTTCGCGCTCGTCAGCCGGCACCGTCACCAGCGTTTGCAATAAACGGAAGGCGTCGAAAACGGACAGTGAACACAGACGCGCATCCTCGTCCAGCAGGTTACTCACCGCCGGGAAGTGCAGGATGCGTCCGTTTGGCTGGCGCTGATTATCAATGCCCGCAGGCAGCGCGTGGTCCAGCAAATCCAGCAGCGCTGCGCCGTTATCGGAGAGGGCATGAAGTGTGACAGTGTCACCTAAGGCGGTAATACGCAGCGCGCTGTCCACTAACAGCAGGCTTTTTAAATCATCTTTACTGTCGATATCCGCCGATTCCAGCAGCAGGGTCGCTGGACGCGCGCCGCATAACTGGTGAAACAGCGCCGTCGGGTTTTCCCGGTAGATGGCATCACTGGTCAGAAGTTCGAGCGCGGGTTTTTGTGTTTGCATTGTCGTTCTCGTCTGGTCTGTGTTCAAAAAAAAGCCCGCGCATTGGCGGGCCTGGTATCTGTTTGTCTTATGCAGACGCGTAGTACAGCCCGGTATCAGGTTGTACGCCACCAGCCATAAAGCGTAACGGAAAGATGTGACATCGCAGATACCTCGTTGTGTGAACTTGCGTACTAGTTAACTAGTCCAGGAGAATAAAGTCAACCCCTGATTTCAGAAATTCATTCACAAAGGCTATGATGGGCGCCGTCATAACCCCAATCTGATAGTGATAATGAATACCGGAGCGATTTTGAGCGACCATCCCTACGCCCTGATTTACGATTTGCACAGCCACACCACCGCCTCTGATGGCCGTTTAACGCCAGAGGAACTGGTGCATCGTGCGCTGGAAATGCGCGTGGGTACGCTTGCGATTACCGATCACGATACCGTGGCGGCGATCCCCGCCGCACGGGCTGAAATCGCGCGCGCCGGACTGCCGCTGGATCTGATTGCCGGGGTGGAAATATCCACCGTCTGGGAAAATCACGACATTCATATTGTCGGCCTGAATATTGATATTGAGCACCCGGAGATGACAGCGTTTCTGGCCGCACAAACTGAGCGTCGTCAACAGCGCGCTAAATTGATTGCGGAGCGACTGGAAAAAGCGCAGATCCCCGGCGCATGGGAAGGGGCATTAGCCCTGGCCGACGGCGGGACGGTAACGCGCGGCCACTTCGCCCGTTTTCTGGTGGAATCCGGCAGAGCGAGCAACTTTAACGACGTGTTTAAAAAATATCTTGCGCGCGGTAAAACCGGATACGTTCCGCCACAGTGGTGTACAATAGATCAAGCTATTGATGTGATTCATCATTCTGGCGGTAAGGCGGTGATCGCCCATCCAGGGCGTTACAATCTTTCTGCCAAGTGGCTGAAAAGACTGCTGGCTTTCTTCAGTGAATGTGGCGGCGACGCAATGGAAGTCGCCCAGTGTCAGCAGGCTCCCCACGAACGTGCGCAGCTTGCCGCCTATGCGCGTCAGTACGGGTTACTGGCGTCTCAGGGCTCTGATTTTCATCAACCCTGTCCGTGGATAGAACTCGGACGCAAGCTGTGGCTCCCCGCCGGCGTAGAAGGCGTGTGGCAAAGTTGGGAACAACAGCCCCAAGAGATTAACGAGAGGGAAGTATGAGTCAGTTTTTTTATGTTCATCCAGAAAACCCACAGCAGCGCCTGATCAATCAAGCGGTGGAAATCGTGCGTAAGGGTGGCGTTATCGTTTATCCGACCGATTCCGGCTATGCGCTCGGCTGCAAAATTGAAGACAAAGGCGCAATGGAGCGTATTTGTCGCATCCGTCATTTGCCCGACGGGCATAACTTCACGCTGATGTGCCGCGATTTGTCCGAACTGTCGACCTATGCCTACGTCGATAACGTGGCGTTTCGTCTGATCAAGAACAACACGCCGGGCAACTACACGTTCATCCTCAAGGGAACGAAAGAAGTGCCGCGACGTTTGTTGCAGGAGAAACGCAAAACCATCGGGATGCGCGTTCCGTCGAACCCCATCGCGCAGATGCTGCTGGAAGCGCTGGGAGAGCCGATGCTCTCAACGTCGCTGATGCTGCCCGGCAGCGATTTTACCGAGTCGGACCCGGAAGAGATCAAAGATCGTCTGGAAAAACAGGTGGATCTGATCATCCATGGGGGTTATCTCGGCCAACACCCCACCACCGTTATCGATATTACCGACGATTCACCGGTGGTATTGCGCGAGGGCGTGGGCGACGTTAAGCCGTTCCTGTAAGAGAATAAACTCTCGTTATTATGGCACCTGAGGGTGCCATTTTTATGCCAACGTCCAGACTGACATTTATTAAAAAATGTAATAGCGATTAAGTTTCAAAATGTATTTGAATACAATTCAACGTCACATGGTCAACTTTATGGCTGTGTGTAGGGGTGTTTTGAATATGAATGAATGACAATGGAACTTAGGTGTAACTAATCAGTATTACGGACAATACAATATTCGCGATTTTCAAACTGCCATCACTTTAAGAGATATATATTTCAATATAAAGGAATACATGGCTTGTTTAGAATGAATACATTAATAAAATATTGTACTGTTTGGTCTTTAGTGACATTGCAATGCGTTTTTCCTGTTATCTCGTTTGCCGCCTCCGCCGCTCATACTCCTTCTTCGTCGACTGATACCCCGGACACCCTCGCCTGGAGTGGGCAAATGACCGCCGTCGCACAGGATATGTCGAGCAGTAATGGTTCTGCGTTTAAAACAACTGCCACCAATATGGCGACGGGGGCCACGGCGACAACGGTTCAGGAATGGCTGGATCATTTCGGTACCGCACGCATTCAGCTTAATGTCGATGAAAAGGGTGACTGGGGCGATAGTTCACTCGATTATCTTCTGCCGCTTTATGACAATAAAAAATCCGTACTCTTTACCCAACTTGGGATCCGTGCGCCGGATGGTCGCGTGACCAGCAATATCGGTGTGGGCGTGCGTACTTATTATGTTAATAACTGGATGTTTGGCGGTAACGTATTTTTTGACCATGATTACACGGGCGATAACCGCCGTATTGGCATTGGTGCGGAAGCCTGGACAGATAATTTCAAAATGTCGGCCAACAGTTATATAGGGACATCTGATTGGCATTCTTCTCGCGATTTTAGCGATTACGATGAAAAACCCGCCGATGGTTTTGATATTCGTGCAGAGGGCTATTTACCGGCCTACCCGCAACTGGGTGCCAGCATCATGTATGAGAAATATTATGGTGACCAGGTTGCATTGTTTGATAAAGATGACCTGCAAAAGAACCCTTCAGCCGTTACGGTAGGGCTGAGCTACACCCCAATTCCACTGATCACCGCAGGGATTGATTACAAACGTGGCCAGGATTCAATGGACGAAACGCACTTCTCGCTGAATCTGCGTTATGAAATTGGTCAATCCTGGCAGTCGCAAATTTCGCCGGATGGCGTGGCATTACGCCGCAGTCTGGCAGGCAGCCGCTACGATCTGGTTGAGCGTAATAACGAAATCGTTCTGCAATATAAAAAGAAAGCCCAGGCTGAAAATGCACTCGCCGATATGACGTTGATAGCAACACAAAACAACAGTCCGGCTGACGGCAACACGGCCAATCAAATCCAGGTTCACGCGGTAACGACGGACGGGAAGCCTGCGAAAAACACAGCGGTGAGTTGGACTGTGTCCGGCAGCGGCAAGTTGAGCGCATCCAGTAGCGTAACGAATGACGAGGGTGATGCGACGGTGAGCGTCACCAATACCACCGCCGAACAGGTGGTTGTCACTGCAACGTCAGGATCGCTGGTTCGAACGACCACCAGTGCGTTTGAACCGGCAGCTGCCGCGCTGAATCTGCAACTGACGAAGAACAACAGCCGCGCTGACGGTAGCGATCAAAATACCGGTTTGGTCACGCTCAAAGATAGCAATGGTAACGTGATGACGGGCGCGGCCATTAGCTGGACAGTGGATAACGGGGCAAAAATAGTGCAGGGCGACAGCACGACTGATAGCAAGGGGCAAGCCCACGTCAGTTATACCAACACCACCGAAGGACAGGTGAAACTGAGTACCAGCAGTGGCAGTAAAACGGAATCCGTCAATTCTGCCTTCGGCGAACAACAAACGCAGGTGACCGTCACGGCATCAACAGTGACGGACAATCAGCCCGCCGATGGCAACGCCATCAACACCGTTCAGGCCGTTGTGACGGATGCAAAGGGCAAGCCGCTGAAAGATGAAAGTGTGGCCTGGACCTTGAGCGGAAGTGCTGTGCCGACCACGCCGACGACGGTCAAAACGGACAGTGAAGGTAAAGCCACATTGAATCTGAAAGATAGCGTTGCGGAAGCCGTCATTGCTACCGCCAGCGAGCAAGGGCAATCCGGGCAGACCACAGCCCACTTTGTCGCGACCGCAGCGGTAGTGGATAAAGTCGTGGTGGCGATGAACACCAATTATCAACCCGCAAATGGCACCGACGCGAATGTGGCGCAGGCGACAGTGACCGACGCGAGCGGTAAACCGATGAAGGGCGTGTCGGTTGAATGGAAGGTTACAGGCAGCGCAGTGGCATCATCTACGACTACAGCGACAACCGATGATGCCGGACATGCGACGTTCAATTTCACGGATACGGTGATGGAAAACGTTGTGGTCACGGCTAAAGCGAGCGAAAAATCAGGGGAAATGGCGGCGAAATTCACGACCAGCAATCGCAAAGTGAGCACCGTGGCGTTGGTGGCGAAAGGCTCAGGTAGCCAGACTGACCCGGTGGTATACACGGCGACTACGCGCAACACCGACGGTGAAGTGGTCCCGGATGCCGGGATTATTTGGTCTGGAGGCATAATCAATAATACCTCGATTGCGTGTAATACGGGGGATAGCGTCACCAATCCAAATGGGAAGGCAACCAAGACCTGCTATAACAAAACAGCCGATGTTGTGAGCGATGTAAGGACAAATGTATTGGTGACGCTTGGTAGCGTTGTTAACCCTAATAAGGATGTCACTGACGGTATAACACAGGACTTCGCCCCGACGAATTGATTGAGCAATAATCTGTATCAAGCGCCGCAGAAATGCGGCGTTTTTTTGGGTTCAGGACACGAGGCCGTTTCGTTTTACGGATGCAGCTTCAGCCCTTTAATGACTTTATCAACTGCTTTTTTCGGCCCGCGAATAGCCAGCCCGACCAGATTCAGGTTAGCCGCGTCCTCTGCCCGAAACACTTCCCGATTCGCTTCATCATGCCCGGTTGCAAACATCGCTTCGACATAGGGTGTCAGTGTGAGTTCTCTCTCAAGCCCCTTGCAATGGGCTTTTTGCAATGCCTCCAGACTGGCTTCGAAAACCAGCATCGGTTCGCCCGCAAGCGAACCGTACTGCCGACCCAGGCTATCCACATAGGGTTGTCCTAAAATTTCAGGGGCCGCAGCCGTAATGCCGGTTGCGAGAAAGGCCACGACGTTCAGGCGCTGCCAGGCGGCCAAATCATTGCGCACGATCAGTGCGTTCTTGGTTTCAAAAATCACAGGTTATCTCCACGACGTGATTGCGAATGCACAGCATCAGCGAAGGGCGGGCGCTAAGATAGAACGTTTGTGCACTGTCGCTGATAAGCGGCGGGGGAAAGGCGATACGCGCGCTGAAACCAGCGCCCCATATGGCTTTGATCGGCAAAACCAACGAGTGAGGCGATCAGCGCCAGATCGTCACCTTTGGCCAGCATCAGGCGCGCGGTACGCAACCGCAGGCGCACCAGCCAGGCGTGTGGACTCAGGCCGAACGTATTCTTAAACTGACGGCTAAGGCGAAAGCGGTCGAGACCTGCCCAAGCCGCGAGTTCGTCCAGCCCGATGTCGCTGCCCATTCGGTCATACAGATAGTCCCGCACCTGAAACATCTGGCGCTGAGAATCGTTCAGGGTCGAAGCGGGGCGTGTGCGGATATGCCCGGAGAGCAGGCTCAGTAGATGATCCAGCGTTTGATCCCGCGCGAGACGACCTTCCTGGTGATGAAGCGCAAAGAAACTCTGCTGGATGGCCGTGGTCAGTCGCGGATCGTCGGTCAGAGTGCTGCGAAATGCCGACTGTAGTGCGGCAATATCGCCCAAACCCCGCGCGTCCATCATTCCGGAAATCCAGCGCTGCGGGATATACAGCATCGCATACGTAAACCCTTGCGCATCAGGCGCATGGCCGTCATGTACAGCACCGGGTTCAATCAATATTGCGCGGCCCGGTGTACTGGTATGCAGCGCACGATGACAATGAAAGCGCTGCAAACCCTGCTGGGTGACGCCAATCAGCACTTCATCATGGTCATGTGGATCGTAAGCGTGGCCCTTAAAATGGGCGCTGACGCTTTCGATACCGGTTTGCGCATCGCGCTGAAGGCTTAGCCAGCTGTCGGGGTGCGACTGCTCATCGCTGTCTTTCATTGACCTTGTCCGAAGAATACGAGTAAAACATTATTGACGTGAATGTGTTGCAGGTAAAGTTTGGGGAAGCATCGCCTTATCGTCGTGGCGACCCCAATTAAGGTAAATCATCACGAATTTACGAAGGCATTATCCCCTCAGAGCTAACCGAAGCTGACATTGTGGGCTGGCTATCGGATATCTATCACGAAGCCGCCAGCGAGAAATACCCTGATGTCACGCGCAGAGGGTAACTAGATTGGGCGGGCCCCGTGCTGTGAAGACAACGAGATGAATCATTTAGCCTAAAATTCATGTAAGATACGCGGTCACGCAGCGCCACTCGGGTGAGTAAAGGTTAATCCGGGGCGAAAAATGAGTTCTGTCGATGCGTTCAGTATTTGCTAACGTGTTGATTTGCATAGTTACCAGACGCCTGGGAAGGCGACACCTTAAGGAAGCTCGATGAGCGAGAAGTTACAGAAAGTGCTGGCCCGTGCTGGCCACGGCTCCCGCCGTGAAATCGAAACCATGATTCAGGCCAGTCGCGTCAGTGTTGATGGCAAAATTGCCACGCTGGGCGACCGCGTTGAAGTGATCCCCGGTCTTAAAATTCGTATCGACGGACACCTTATTTCCGTTAAAGAGTCCGTGGAGCAGGTTTGCCGCGTACTGGCGTATTACAAGCCAGAAGGCGAACTGTGTACCCGCAGTGACCCGGAAGGGCGTCCGACGGTATTTGACCGTCTACCGAAACTGCGCGGTGCGCGCTGGATTGCCGTAGGGCGTCTGGACGTGAACACCTGCGGTTTGATGCTGTTCACCACCGATGGTGAACTGGCAAACCGTCTGATGCATCCGAGCCGTGAAGTTGAACGCGAATACGCCGTGCGCGTGTTTGGCGAAGTGGACGACAATAAAGTTCGTCAACTGTCACGCGGTGTGCAGCTGGAAGACGGCCCGGCGGCGTTCAAAACCATCAAATTTACCGGTGGCGAAGGCATTAACCAGTGGTACAACGTGACCCTGACCGAAGGGCGTAACCGTGAAGTGCGTCGTCTGTGGGAAGCGGTTGGCGTGCAGGTGAGTCGTCTGATTCGCGTGCGCTACGGCGATATCAATCTGCCAAAAGGTATACCGCGCGGCGGTTATACCGAACTGGATCTGGCCCAGACCAACTACCTGCGCGAGCTGGTGGAACTGAAGCCGGAAACCGAATCGAAAGTCGCGGTCGAGAAAGACCGTCGCCGCGTGAAGGCGAACCAAATCCGCCGTGCGGTGAAACGTCACACTCAAGTGAGCGGTAAGCCCGCGAAGAGTGGCGGCAGCCGCCGACCAGGAAATCGTTCCAGCAGCCGAAACAACGGCAGCGGTTCGTAAATGCAAAAGGCCCCGAGGGGCCTTTTTTAATAGTCGATACCCAGCTGCGCTTTGATACCCGCGTCAAAGGCATGTTTCACCGGACGCAGTTCACTCACCGTATCGGCCATCTCAAGAATATCCCGATGGCAGCCACGGCCCGTAATGATGACCGTTTGGTGCTGAGGTCGATTGCGTAGCGCTGTCAGTACTTCCTCCAGTGGCAGATAGTCATACGCCACCATATACGTCAGTTCGTCGAGAATCACCATATCCAGTGCGTCATCTGCCATCATGCGCTTTGCATGTTGCCAGACGGACAAACATGCCACGGTATCGCCTTCTTTATCCTGCGTATTCCAGGTAAATCCGGTCGCCATAACCTGAAATTCAACGCCGTGCGGCTCCAGCAAATTGCGTTCACCGTTGGGCCATTCGCCTTTAATGAACTGGATCACGCCGACTTTTTTACCGTGCCCGACGGCACGCGTGGCTGTACCAAATGCCGCGGTGGTTTTGCCTTTGCCGTTGCCGGTCAGGACCAGCAGGATACCGCGCTCTTCCTGAGCATCGGCAATGCGGGCATCAACTTTTTCTTTCAGGCGCTGCTGGCGTTCGCGATGACGATCGTCACTCATTGTGAAATCCCTGGTTTACGGCCCGGTTGGGCATCAAAAGTGACGCCGGTTTTGCGGCGGCTGTCGTCGCCCATCAGCCACAGATATAGCGGCATAATGTCAGCCGGGGTTTTCAGTTTCTGCGGATCTTCCGTCGGGAACGCGCTGGCACGCATCCCGGTGCGGGTGCCGCCAGGGTTAATGCAGTTTACGCGCAGATGGCCCTGATACTCTTCAGCCAGCACCTGCATCATTCCCTCGGTAGCAAATTTAGAGACTGCGTAGGCCCCCCAGTTGGCGCGCCCTTGTTGGCCGACGCTGGAAGAAGTGAAGACCAGTGAACCAGAGTCGGACTTGAGTAATAAAGGAAGAAGCGCTTGGGTCAGCATAAATGTGCCATTCACGTTCACCTGCATCACATTCTGCCAGACGTCCAGCTTCTGCTGATCCATCGGTACGACGTCGCCCAGAAGCCCTGCGTTATGCAGCACGCCGTCGAGACGGGGATAATGAATACCTATTTTCTGCGCAAGCTGCTGACACTCTTCCGGCGTGCAGGTGAGCAAATCGAGAATAAACCATTGCGCCGGGATCCCGCCTTCATGTTGAATCTGTTGGGCGACGATGCGCAGTTTGTCGTCGTTACGGCCGACAAGAATGACGCTCGCGCCATAGCGGGCGTAGGTCAGGGCGGCTTCACGACCGATGCCGTCGCTGGCACCTGTGACCAGAATGATGCGATTTTGTAGCAAATCACGCTGCGGTTGATAATGCACGGACTCTCTCCTGTGGCGGTTCGTCACGCCACGTATTTGTTCTGATTATGTTTGTTCGCTTTTCGGTTTTATGCCCTAAACGCCGGGGTATTTCAATCAGCCAGACGGAAAGCCTGTTCAGAATTAACATTTTGCAATCATTTCATCGACAGAGAAAAAAACGGGAAGCGTGCTCGCAGCGTACAATTCAGGCGGGAGACGCACCGTATGGGCTGTTGTACACTGTGCGCGATATCCGAGTCATTTTTTTCAAGGTGGAAGCGTGGAACTACTTTCTCAGTATGGATTGTTTTTGGCGAAAATCGCCACGATTGTGGTCGCAATTGCGGTGGTTGCTACGCTTATCGTGAATCTTACCCAGCGTAAGCGGCAGCGCGGAGAGCTGCGGGTAACCAATCTCAGCGAACAATACAAAGAGATGCAAGAAGACATGAGCGTGGCGCTGCTTGATGGCCCACAGCAAAAGCTCTGGCACAAAGCGCAAAAGAAAAAGCACAAGCTGGAAGCGAAAACGGCAAAAGCTAACGCGAAGAAAGGCGTGAGTGAGACGGGTGATAAGCCGAAAGTCTGGGTGCTGGATTTCAAAGGTAGCATGGACGCCCACGAGGTGAACTCGCTGCGTGAGGAAGTGACGGCTGTATTAGCCGTTATCAAACCGCAGGATCAGGTGGTGTTGCGTCTGGAAAGCCCTGGCGGTGTGGTGCACGGATATGGTCTGGCCGCTTCGCAGCTCCAGCGCCTGCGTGATAAGCACATCCCGCTGACCATTGCGGTCGATAAAGTGGCTGCCAGCGGTGGCTACATGATGGCCTGCGTCGGTGACAAAATTGTCTCCGCGCCGTTTGCGATTATCGGGTCGATTGGCGTTGTGGCGCAGATCCCGAATTTCAACCGCTTCCTGAAAAACAAAGATATCGACATTGAGCTGCATACCGCGGGCCAGTACAAACGCACGCTGACGTTGCTGGGTGAAAATACCGAAGAAGGGCGGCAGAAATTCCGTGAAGATCTCAATGAAACCCATCTGCTGTTTAAAGATTTTGTACACCGGATGCGTCCGCAACTGGACATTGAACAAGTGGCTACAGGTGAGCACTGGTACGGCCAACAGGCGCAGGAAAAAGGACTGGTTGACGAGATTGGCACCAGTGACGATCTGCTGTTGGGGCTGATGGACGGCCACGATGTGCTGAACGTTCGTTATTTGCAGCGTAAAAAATTGATGGACCGGTTTACCGGCAGCGCCGCAGAAAGCGCTGACCACCTGCTGATGCGCTGGTGGCAGCGCGGGCAAAAACCGATGATGTAAATGAAATGCGAGGCCGAAGCCTCGCATTTTTTTAATCAATCAGGTGGTATTTTTCCGAGAGCTGATGGGCCAGATATTTGAACATATTGAATACCGCGGTGCTCTTCGCGGTCGGCAAACCTTGCTCATCAAGATAAAACTCACCGCTAAACACCAGCACGCCATTGCGCTGGGTGACGCCGGTGGCTTCAATACCTTTCATCGTATCGTCATGTTCACGAATGAGGCGGTTAGCTTCTACCAGTAAGGACTGGCGATCGATAGGTTGGGATGATTCTTGCATCACGGACTCCTCTAAAACATTGCCACTAGTCTACGCCCGGCATGCTATACGGGCAAATTTTCCCTGTTAAAGACAAGGACATCGCGGGATGTCGTGAATTGGCGGGAATTGCTTTTGCATGCTAATAAAGTTGCGTAACGGATTTTATCAGGTACAGTGTGACGCTTTCGCAATCTGGCAGCAGATTTGCTTGACATTCGACCGAAAATTCTTCGTGCTATACCATCTGGCAGGAAAAGTCCAGCCAACTCAATCCTCTGACTCAGGCTTCTGGGGCCGAACCAGAGAAGGGGTTGAACTCCATTGACGCCGCCACCAGATTTAGGCTCGTCGCCACTGGAAGGTGAATTCAAGTGCGATATATGCGCTACATTCGTTGGAGTGAGTGCGTATTCCTGGAAGAATCAAATTAGGTAAAGGTGAATATGGGTAAAGCTCTCGTTATCGTTGAGTCCCCGGCAAAAGCCAAAACGATCAATAAATATCTGGGTAATGACTACGTGGTGAAATCCAGCGTCGGTCATATCCGCGATCTGCCGACCAGTGGCTCAGCAAGCAAAAAAGCCGCTGACGCGACCGCCGCCAAACCCGCCACCAAAACGGCTAAGAAGCCGAAGAAGGATGAGCGCGGCGCGCTGGTTAATCGCATGGGCGTGGATCCATGGCACGACTGGGAAGCCCAGTATGAAGTGCTGCCAGGTAAAGAAAAGGTTGTTGCTGAACTCAAACAGTTAGCCGAAAAAGCTGACCACATCTATCTCGCAACCGACCTTGACCGCGAAGGGGAAGCCATTGCATGGCACCTGCGGGAAGTGATCGGTGGTGATGACTCACGTTACAGCCGCGTGGTGTTTAACGAGATAACCAAGAATGCGATTCGTCAGGCGTTTGACACGCCGGGCGAACTGAATATCGATCGTGTCAACGCTCAACAGGCGCGTCGTTTCGTCGACCGCGTGGTGGGTTACATGGTCTCTCCGCTGCTGTGGAAAAAGATTGCCCGTGGCCTGTCAGCAGGGCGCGTACAGTCTGTTGCCGTGCGTCTGGTGGTCGAGCGTGAACGTGAAATTAAAGCGTTCGTTCCGGAAGAGTTCTGGGAAATCGATGCCAACACCACCACGCCGTCTGGCGATGCACTGCCGCTGGAAGTTAGCCATCATAACGATAAGCCGTTCCGTCCGGTAACCCGTGACGAAACCATGGCTGCCGTTAGCTTGCTTGAAAAAGCGCGCTACAGCGTACTTGAGCGTGAAGATAAGCCGACCAGCAGCAAGCCGGGCGCGCCGTTCATCACATCGACGTTGCAGCAGGCGGCAAGCACCCGTCTTGGTTATGGCGTGAAGAAAACCATGATGATGGCCCAGCGTCTGTATGAAGCGGGTTACATCACTTATATGCGTACTGACTCCACTAACCTGAGTCAGGACGCCGTAAGCATGGTGCGCGACTATATTGGCGATAACTTCGGTAAGAAATACCTGCCGGAAAGCGCTAATCATTACTCCAACAAAGAGAACTCGCAGGAAGCGCACGAAGCGATTCGTCCTTCTGATGTTGCTGTGTTAGCGGAATCCATGAAGGATATGGAAGCCGATGCACAGAAACTTTATCAGCTGATCTGGCGTCAGTTTGTGGCCTGCCAGATGATGCCAGCGCAGTACGATTCCACCACGCTGACCGTTGGCGCGGGTGATTTCAAACTGAAAGCGCGCGGTCGTACATTGCGTTTCGACGGCTGGACGAAAGTCATGCCTGCGCTGCGTAAAGGCGATGAAGATCGTACGTTGCCGCCGGTGAAGAAAGGCGAAGAACTGGCACTGGTTGAACTGCTGCCGGCGCAGCACTTTACCAAACCGCCGGCGCGTTTCAGCGAAGCGTCGCTGGTTAAAGAACTCGAAAAACGCGGCATTGGTCGTCCGTCCACTTATGCGTCGATCATTTCGACCATTCAGGATCGCGGCTATGTGCGTGTTGAAAACCGTCGTTTCTATGCCGAGAAAATGGGTGAAATCGTTACCGATCGTCTGGAAGGCAATTTCCGCGAGCTGATGAACTATGACTTCACCGCGCAAATGGAAAACAGCCTTGATAAGGTTGCAAACCATGAGGCGGAGTGGAAACAGGTTCTGAACGATTTCTTCGGTGATTTTACCCGTCAGTTGGAAACTGCAGATAAAGATCCGGAAGAAGGCGGTATGCTGCCCAATCCGATGATTTTGACCAGCATCGACTGCCCAACCTGTGGCCGTCAGATGGGTATTCGTACTGCCAGCACCGGTGTGTTCCTCGGCTGTTCCGGCTATGCGCTACCGCCAAAAGAGCGCTGCAAAACCACCATTAACCTGGTGCCGGAAAACGAAGTGCTGAACGTGCTGGAAGGTGACGACGCGGAAACTAACGCGCTGCGTGCCAAACGTCGTTGTGCTAAATGCGGTACGGCGATGGACAGCTACCTTATCGATCCGAAGCGCAAGCTGCATGTCTGTGGTAACAACCCGACCTGCGATGGCTACGAAATCGAAGAAGGTGAATTCCGCATCAAGGGCTACGACGGCCCGATCGTTGAGTGTGAGAAATGTGGTTCCGAAATGCACCTGAAAATGGGGCGTTTTGGCAAGTACATGGCGTGTACCAACGACGACTGTAAGAACACCCGTAAAATCTTGCGTAACGGCGATGTTGCTCCGCCGAAAGAAGATCCGGTTCCGTTGCCTGAACTGCCGTGTGAGAAATCAGACGCGTACTTTGTTCTGCGTGATGGTGCGGCAGGTGTGTTCCTGGCAGCGAATACCTTCCCGAAATCGCGTGAAACGCGTGCGCCGTTGGTGGAAGAACTTTATCGCTTCCGCGATCGTTTGCCGGAAAAACTGCGCTATCTCGCCGATGCACCGCAGGAAGATCCTGCAGGCAATAAGACCATGGTGCGTTTCAGCCGTAAAACGAAGCAACAGTATGTGGCTTCTGAAAAAGAGGGCAAAGCGACCGGTTGGTCTGCCTTCTTTATCGACGGCAAATGGCAGGAAGTGGCGAAGAAATAATTCGCTAATTCCTTCCTGAAACCTCTCCAAAGGGCCGCGCTGCGGCCCTTTGGATTGCTGGCAAAGAAGAAAAAAACGTGGTTTTTCCTTCTTTGTGCTTATCAGCCGAAAATCAATAAATTGATTTTCCTGGTTTTTATGTTGGTTATCATATGATAAACCTGCATTGAAATTAGGTTTGTCATCGCTCTAAGGGCCGCGCTACGGCCCTTTGTTTTAGCAACAGTTCAGCGCGTTATTATTTTTTATTCACATCTATACACATCCGGTATAAATGATATAGTGGTTATAGTTAACCCATTTCTTATTATTAAATCGTATTAGGCATCAACGCCGTACGCATATCGGATACCGGTCATGAAACTACAGCAACTCCGTTATATCGTTGAGGTTGTGAACCATAACCTCAACGTCTCCTCGACCGCCGAAGGGCTGTATACCTCGCAGCCGGGCATCAGTAAGCAAGTTCGTATGCTCGAGGATGAGCTGGGTATTCAGATTTTTGCGCGTAGTGGAAAGCACCTGACGCAGGTGACGCCCGCCGGACAGGAAATTATCCGCATCGCGCGTGAAGTTCTGTCCAAAGTAGAAGCCATTAAATCGGTAGCAGGGGAACACACCTGGCCGGACAAAGGCTCGCTGTATGTTGCGACAACGCACACCCAGGCGCGTTATGCATTGCCGGGTGTTATCAAAGGTTTTATTGAGCGCTACCCGCGTGTTTCGCTGCACATGCATCAAGGTTCACCGACGCAAATCGCGGAAGCGGTGTCCAAAGGCAATGCAGATTTCGCCATCGCCACCGAAGCGCTACATCTTTATGATGATCTGGTAATGCTGCCGTGTTATCACTGGAATCGCTCGATTGTCGTCACGGCGGATCACCCGCTGGCAGGCAAAGGGGCGGTCACTATCGAAGAGTTGGCACAGTATCCGCTGGTGACGTATACCTTCGGCTTTACCGGGCGCTCAGAGCTTGATACCGCGTTTAACCGTGCAGGGCTGACGCCGCGTATTGTGTTCACTGCGACGGATGCCGACGTGATTAAAACCTATGTCCGCCTGGGATTGGGAGTAGGGGTGATTGCGAGTATGGCTGTTGACCCTGTGTCCGACCCTGACCTGATTAAACTGGAAGCGGGGGATATTTTCAGCCATAGCACCACTAAAATTGGCTTCCGCCGTAGCACCTTCCTGCGCAGCTATATGTATGATTTCATTCAGCGCTTTGCGCCGCATTTGACACGTGACGTGGTCGATACCGCGGTGGCGTTGCGTTCAAATGAAGATATTGAAGAGATGTTCAAGGATATTAAATTACCTGAGAAATAATCCATCAGGGTATTAATGATATCCCCGGCAACGGGGATATCGTGAAATAGATCACTTAACGTAAATTAAAATCTCCCTCATTTGCATTTCCCATTTTTCTGGTTTCCATTCACGAATGACCCACTCCACGTTAATGTCCTGTTAAAAGACGACAAAAGTAGAAACTATTTTGCCGCTACGCAAATTTTGCTCATCAATTATTTATTTGCCGTCAAAAATTAAAGAATCAGCGGGTAACGATTCGTAAAATCGCTGGATTTTTAGCGCTTTTTTAATTAGGATTTATCTCAATGGTGATTAATCGTACCGATTGTTTGGTGCAAATATGATAAGTGATACCGATTGTATGAGGTTAGCAATGCCGTCAGGACGTGAAGAACCGCAAAGGGATCCTGAGCTGAAGCGAAAAGCATGGCGTGCGGTATTCCTGGGTTCTGCGCTGTTCTGGGTCGTTGTTGCACTGCTCATCTGGAAATATTGGGGCTAAAAATGGTTGTTTCTGGTCAGCGTGTGTCCGTGAAGCCAACATGTCAGTCAAATGACAAACCACAAACCCACAAAAAGGGGGCGGTGACCGTTCCTGCCTCCTGGAAACTGACAACGCAGCAGCAGAGCTTTATTGATTCTTTTGCCGTTGACGACAATAAAAAAAGCTAATTAATCAAGCGGATTCTTTTCTGTGAGTGGTAAGTCACTTTTCGTTTCTTGTACTCGTTAATAAATACACCACAGCAATAAGTCCACTGCCTGAGCGGGCAGTTAAAATGAATAACTATGGGTGTTAAATAATGAATACGAATCGTAGCGTGAAATACTGGTCGTGGATGGGGGTGTTTTCACTTTCACTCCTTTTCTGGTGCCAAATGGTCTGGATGATCATCAAATAAACCCCTGACAAACCCGATACTTACGTCGGGTTTTCATTTTTACCTCGCACGTTTCCCCCTCATTTAGCAATTCGGGTTGTTATCAAAGCGTTACGTTGTGGTTGTGTTATCTTTATAGACAGACCCTGAGGAGTTTCAGGGTATCGCAATCCCTGTCATTAAGGAGGAGCTATGTCGTCAACCCTACGAGAAGCCAGTAAGGACACGCTACAGGCCAAAGCCAAAACGTATCATTACTACAGCCTGCCACTGGCCGCCAAGACCCTGGGCGATCTTTCCCGCCTGCCAAAATCACTCAAAGTTCTGCTCGAAAACCTGCTGCGCTGGCAGGACGGCGATTCCGTTACTGAAGAAGATATTCAGGCATTGGCGGGCTGGCTGAATAATGCCCATGCCGATCGTGAAATTGCCTATCGTCCCGCCCGCGTGCTGATGCAGGATTTCACCGGCGTACCTGCGTTGGTCGATCTGGCCGCGATGCGTGAAGCCGTCAAACGCCTCGGCGGTGATACCGCGAAAGTGAATCCACTCTCTCCGGTCGATCTGGTTATTGACCACTCGGTGACCGTCGATCATTTCGGTGATGACGGTGCTTTCACTGAAAACGTGCGCCTGGAAATGGAGCGCAACCATGAGCGCTATGTGTTCCTGCGTTGGGGACAACAGGCGTTCAGCCGCTTTAGCGTTGTGCCGCCGGGTACCGGGATCTGTCACCAGGTCAATCTGGAATACCTCGGTAAAGCGGTGTGGAGCGAACAACTGAACGGCGAGTGGATTGCTTATCCGGATACGCTGGTCGGCACGGATTCTCACACCACCATGATCAATGGCCTTGGCGTTCTGGGCTGGGGTGTTGGTGGGATTGAAGCCGAAGCGGCAATGCTTGGACAGCCTGTTTCGATGCTGATCCCGGATGTGGTGGGTTTCAAACTCACGGGCAAACTGCTGGAAGGCATTACCGCAACGGATCTGGTGCTGACCGTCACCCAGATGCTGCGTAAGCACGGTGTGGTCGGTAAATTTGTCGAATTTTATGGCGACGGGCTGGATTCACTGCCGCTGGCAGATCGCGCGACTATCGCCAATATGGCGCCGGAATACGGTGCGACCTGCGGCTTCTTCCCGATTGATGGCGTAACGCTCGATTACATGCGCCTGAGCGGGCGTAGCGAAGAGCAAATCGAACTGGTGGAGGCCTATGCCAAAGCGCAGGGCATGTGGCGCAATACCGGCGATGAACCGGTATTTACCAGCACGCTCGAACTGGATATGGGGAGTGTTGAGGCGAGCCTCGCAGGGCCAAAACGCCCGCAGGATCGCGTGGCATTGGGCGATGTGCCAAAAGCCTTTGCGCAAAGCTCTGAGCTGGAGCTGAACACCGCACAGAAAGACCGTAATCCGGTGGATTATACGCTGAACGGACATCAGTATCAGTTGCCGGACGGTGCGGTGGTTATCGCTGCCATCACGTCCTGTACTAATACGTCAAACCCAAGCGTATTAATGGCCGCCGGGCTGTTGGCGAAAAAAGCCGTTAAGCTTGGCCTCCAGCGTCAACCGTGGGTGAAAGCCTCATTAGCGCCGGGTTCGAAAGTCGTGTCGGACTATCTGGCCCGCGCCAAACTGACGCCGTATCTTGATGAACTTGGCTTCAATCTGGTGGGCTATGGCTGTACCACCTGTATCGGGAATTCAGGCCCATTGCCGGATCCGATTGAAACGGCCATCAAGAAAGGTGATTTGACCGTCGGGGCGGTGCTCTCCGGGAACCGTAACTTTGAAGGCCGTATTCATCCGCTCGTCAAAACCAACTGGCTGGCATCGCCGCCGCTGGTGGTGGCCTATGCGCTGGCGGGGAACATGAATATTAACCTGCTGACCGATCCGCTGGGACACGATCAGAAAGGCGACCCGGTGTATCTGAAGGATATCTGGCCGAGTGGTAAAGAGATTGCCCGCGCGGTGGAGGAAGTGTCGACCGAAATGTTCCACAAAGAGTATGCCGAAGTGTTTGAAGGCACGCCGGAGTGGAAAGCGATTCAGGTCGATAAATCTGACACCTACGGCTGGCAGCAAGACTCGACGTATATTCGCCTGTCGCCATTCTTTGATGAGATGGGCGTCGAGCCGGATCCGGTGCAGGATATTCACGGCGCTCGCATTCTGGCGATGTTGGGCGATTCGGTGACGACGGACCATATCTCCCCGGCTGGCAGCATCAAAGCAGACAGTCCGGCAGGGCGTTATCTGCAAAATCACGGTGTTGGACGGCGCGATTTTAACTCCTACGGATCCCGACGCGGCAACCACGAAGTGATGATGCGCGGGACGTTTGCTAACATTCGTATCCGCAATGAAATGGTGCCTGGTATCGAAGGCGGCATGACGCGTCATCTGCCGGGTTCGGAAGTGATTTCGATTTACGATGCGGCGATGCGTTACCAGGAACAGAGTACGCCTCTGGCGGTGATTGCCGGGAAAGAGTACGGTTCGGGTTCTAGTCGCGACTGGGCGGCGAAAGGCCCGCGCCTGTTGGGCGTGCGTGTGGTTATCTCCGAATCGTTTGAACGTATTCACCGTTCTAACCTGATAGGGATGGGGATCCTGCCGCTAGAATTCCCACAGGGCGTGACCCGCAAAACGCTGGGGCTGACGGGCGAGGAACAGATTGATATCGTCAATCTGCAAAGCCTGAAACCGGGGGCGACTGTGCCGGTGACGCTGACCCGAACAGACGGTAAAAAAGAGGTGATTGAATGTCGCTGCCGCATTGATACGGCGACGGAGCTGACTTACTACCAGAACGACGGGATACTGCATTACGTGATCCGTAACATGCTGTAATGTCAGACTTTACAAGAGCATATCCAGATGCCCGGCGTGCCGGGCATCTTCGTTTCAGAACATCACCGGCAGCCCTAAACCGCGTTTCACCGCGTGGAGCGTTTTCTGCGTATGCAAATGGGCTTGCTCACTGCCTTGTTTGAGTAAACCCATCAGCATTTCTCTATCGGCGATCAGCTGTTGTCGGCGCTCACGAATCGGCGTCAGCAGCGCTTGCAGGCACGTTTCAAGCTCATTTTTGCACTGCTTGTCGCCGAGACCGCCTCGCTGATAATGTTCCTTCATCGCCGCCACTTTCTCGCTATCGGGATGGAATGCGTCGAGATAGGTAAACACCACATTGCCTTCAATATTACCCGGATCGCTGACGCGCAAATGCTGCGGATCGGTGTACATCGCACTGACCGCCCGGTAGATTTCCTCTTCGCTTGCCGAAAGCGTCAGCGTATTCCCGAGTGACTTCGACATTTTGGCCGAGCCATCAATCCCTGGCAGACGCCCGGTTGTGCTTAACAGCGCTTTGCAATGACGTAAAACCGGCGTTTTCAGCAGACCGTTCATCTTATGCACAATCTCATTGGTCTGTTCGATCATCGGCAACTGGTCATCGCCAACGGGCACCAGATCGGCACCAAAGGCGGTAATGTCAGCCGCCTGGCTTATTGGATAGACCAAAAATCCTGTAGGCAGCGAACGGGAAAACCCTTTTTGCTGAATTTCATTCTTCACTGTGGGATTACGTTCAACGCGTGAAACGGTGACGATATTCATGTACAGCATCGTCAGTTCCGCCAGCGCAGGCAACGCCGATTGCAGGCAAATCGTCGTCTGTTGCGGATCAATGCCGACGGCCAGATAGTCGGCCATCACTTCAAGGACATTATTGGCAATTTTTTCCGGCTGCGATCCGTTGTCGGTTAGCCCTTGTAAATCGGCTATCAGAATAAATTGTGGGTGTTTTGTCTGGAGTGCCACGCGCTGGCGTAACGACCCGACGTAGTGACCCAAATGCAGCGGGCCGGTAGGGCGATCGCCGGTCAAAATGAGGTGTTGTGGTTCGGTCATGTGTGTCATCAGAAGCTCCTGGTTTTGCCACCGGAGACGGTTCTGTTGACAGAATGGACGCCTTCCGGCGGCCTGAATGTGAAAAAAGAGTAGGGGATATCAGGCGGCCTTGATTAAGGCAGCCACCAACGCTGGGTGAGGGAAAACGGTGGGCGATACATGTTGGAGACCTTACACCAGTTTGCGGGAAGGCTCAATCAACAGGGGTATAACAACGATAAAGCGGTGCCCACAGGCACCGTCGCAGACTCATTTGCCGAGCAGATGACCCATCTTCGCAGCTTTGGTGTCGAGATAATGTTCGTTTTTCGGGTTACGCCCCACAATCAGCGGCACGCGCTCAACGATGTTGATCCCCGCTTCGGTGAGGATCTCAACCTTTTTCGGGTTGTTGGTCAGCAGACGCACTTCATCTACGCCCAGCAGCTTGAACATATCCGCGCAGAGGGTGAAGTCGCGTTCATCCGCCGCGAAACCCAACTGATGGTTGGCTTCTACGGTGTCGTAACCCTGATCCTGCAATGCATACGCGCGGATTTTATTCAGCAGGCCAATATTGCGGCCTTCCTGGCGGTGATAAAGCAGAATACCGCGGCCTTCTTCAGCGATGTGTGCCAGCGCCGCTTCAAGCTGAAAACCGCAGTCACAGCGCAGGCTGAACAGGGCGTCACCGGTCAGGCATTCGGAGTGAACGCGTGCCACGACGGGATGTTTCCCTGAAATATCACCGAACACCAGCGCAACATGATCTTGCCCGGTTGCCAGTTCTTCAAAGCCCACCATCAGGAAATCGCCCCAGGGGGTTGGCAGTTTGGCTTCTGCCACACGTTTAAGCTGCATGTGATTCTCCAGATTATATCGGCATCCATGTGCCTTCTGATTGCGCCCATTTTGCCACAACGGCAAGGCTTCACCTAATGGCTGACGGCTGTCTGCTGCTTAAGCGCACAATTCGACCTCTTTTACCGTAGTTGCATTTTTCAGTTATGATTGTGATGTTTAAGGAAAAAGGAGAAATGATGTTTTCTATCGCCAGACGCACCACGGTGGGTGCCGCAGTTTTACTTGTCATGCCGGTTGCCGTATTGCTATCCGGCTGGACGTGGCAGCCCGGACAGAGCGGCTGGTGGCTGAAAATCCTCTACTGGGTAACCGAAACGGTGACCCAGCCTTGGGGCATCATCACGCATGTGATTCTCTGCGCCTGGTTTTTATGGTGTCTTCGCTTTCGCCTGCGCGCGGCCTTAACGCTTTTTGTTATTTTGGCGGGGGCCATTCTTATTGGTCAGGCCGCGAAATCCTGGGTGAAGGACCGCGTTCAGGAGCCGAGACCTTTTGTTATCTGGCTGGAAAAAACGCAGCAGGTGCCGGTCGAGGAGTTCTACACTTTAAAGCGCAAGGACAGGGCGCATTTGGTGAAACAACAACTGGCTGACAGGAATGATTTGCCGCTGTTTTTACGACAACATTGGCAAAAAGAAACCGGATTCGCCTTTCCGTCAGGGCACACGATGTTTGCCGCGAGTTGGGCGTTGTTGGCCGTAGGGCTACTGTGGCCGCGTCGTCGTACGGTGACTATCGCCGTTTTGCTGGTGTGGGCAACGGCGGTGATGGGGAGCCGATTGCTGTTAGGAATGCACTGGCCGCGTGATTTAGTGGTGGCGACGTTGATGTCCTGGCTGTTGGTCACGCTCGCCACCTGGCTTGCGCAAAAGCTGTGTGGACCGCTATCACCGCCGGGCGAAGAAGCGAGGGAAATCCGAAACCGCGAGCCAGAAGCGTGATACAGGTTGATTTCGACGGCTTTCGCCCACAAATCCAGGGTAAGCAGCACGCTTGCCAGTTTCGCCGTTGCGGCGAAGATGGTACTTTATAAGGCTGGAAGCGACAGACTGAACAGGTTTTATTCACCTAAACCACATAACGGGAAGTCATGTGAAATATTTACTCATTTTCTTATTGGTGCTGGCGATTTTCGTCATCTCCGTCACCCTGGGTGCGCAAAACGATCAGCAGGTCACCTTTAACTATCTGCTGGCGCAAGGAGAGTTCCGGATCTCCACGCTGTTAGCGGTGCTGTTTGCCGCCGGTTTTGCTATCGGCTGGCTCATTTGCGGCATGTTCTGGCTGCGCACTCGCGTATCACTGCTGCGCGCAGAACGTAAAATCAAACGCCTTGAGCAACAAATGGTTCCGGTCGTTCCTGTCTCGCCTGCGCCGGTTGTTCCGGCCGTGAAGGAATAACTTTCTATGCTGGAGTTGTTGTTTCTGCTTTTGCCCGTTGCCGCCGCTTACGGCTGGTACATGGGCCGCAGAAGTGCACAACAGTCCAAACAGGACGATGCCAACCGCCTCTCCCGTGACTACGTCGCGGGCGTTAACTTCCTGCTCAGTAACCAGCAGGACAAAGCGGTGGACTTGTTCCTCGACATGCTGAAAGAGGACACGGGCACCGTTGAAGCACACCTCACGCTCGGCAACCTGTTCCGTTCGCGCGGTGAAGTCGATCGCGCCATCCGCATCCACCAAACCTTAATGGAAAGCGCCTCGTTAACCTACGATCAGCGTCTGCTGGCTGTGCAACAATTGGGCCGAGACTACATGGCGGCGGGGCTGTATGACCGTGCAGAAGACATGTTCAGCCAGTTGGTGGATGAAACGGATTTCCGAATCAGTGCGCTCCAGCAGCTGTTGCAAATATATCAGGCGACCAGTGACTGGCAAAAAGCCATCGACGTGGCCGAACGTCTGGTGAAACTCGGCAAAGAAAAACACCGTCCTGAAATTGCCCATTTCTGGTGTGAACTGGCACTGCAACAGATGGGTAATAACGACATGGATAAAGCCATGTCGCTGCTGAAAAAAGGCGCGGCTGCCGATCGCAATAGCGCCCGCATCTCAATCATGATGGGCCGCGTCTATATGGCGGACGGCGAGTACGCCAAAGCGGTAGAGTCATTGCAGAAAGTTATCGATCAGGATCGTGAACTGGTCAGCGAAACGCTGGAAATGCTGCAAACCTGCTACCAGCAGCTCGGTAAAGATGAGGAGTGGGAACATTTCCTGCGCCGTGCGGTAGAAGAGAACACCGGCGCAACCGCAGAGCTGATGCTGGCGCAAATCATGGAGCAACGTGAAGGTGCTGACCCTGCGCAAACCTTCGTGACTCGCCAGTTAGTACGTCACCCGACAATGCGCGTGTTCCATAAATTGATGGATTACCACCTCAATGAAGCGGAAGAAGGGCGTGCAAAAGAGAGCCTGATGGTGCTGCGAGACATGGTTGGCGAACAGGTGCGTAGCAAACCGCGCTATCGCTGCCAGAAATGTGGTTTCACCGCTTACACGCTTTACTGGCACTGTCCTTCGTGCCGTGCCTGGTCTAGCGTTAAACCTATCCGTGGTCTCGACGGCCAGTAATTTTTTAAAAAACACGCGCATTAGTTACAACATACTTATGATTTTGCTGCACTCACTTTGTGGCACCGTGCGTATTATCGTCTGGCAGGGGAAAACAGAGGAATGCAGCCTGTCAATTTGACCCCTTCGCAGGTAGAATGCACGCCGTTTACCGTTTTTTCGCCGGTTGCGGCCCACAATAAGAAGGTCTGGTCATGACGTCTGAATCCCGTATTGTTACTTCCTCTCCCGTAGTCGTTGCCCTTGATTATGATAATCGCAATAAAGCCCTGGCTTTTGTCGATCGCATCGATCCGCGCGACTGCCGCCTGAAAGTCGGGAAAGAGATGTTCACGCTGTTTGGGCCACAACTGGTGCGTGACCTACAACAGCGCGGTTTCGATATTTTCCTCGACCTCAAATTCCATGACATTCCGAACACCACGGCGCATGCCGTTGCCGCTGCCGCCGATTTAGGCGTGTGGATGGTGAACGTTCATGCCTCTGGCGGGGCGCGTATGATGACCGCCGCCCGTGAAGCATTGTTACCGTTTGGGAAAGAAGCGCCGCTGCTGATTGCAGTGACTGTGCTGACCAGTATGGAAGCCAGCGATTTGCAGGATTTAGGCATTACCTTGTCGCCGGCAGATCATGCGGCGAAGCTGGCAGCCTTAACTCAGCGCTGTGGCCTGGATGGTGTGGTGTGCTCGGCGCAAGAAGCGGTACGCTTCAAGCAGGAGCTGGGGCAGGCGTTTAAACTGGTGACGCCAGGCATTCGTCCGGCGGGCAGTGATGCTGGCGACCAGCGCCGTATCATGACCCCGGAAGAGGCGCAGGCCGCAGGCGTCGACTATATGGTCATTGGACGCCCTGTGACGCAGTCCGCAGACCCGGCGCAAACGCTGCGTCAAATTAATGCGTCTCTCACGAAGGAGGCATAATGCGTGATTCCAACAGCCGTCTGGTGTATTCCACCGACAGCGGGCGTATCGACGAGCCGAAAACCGTGGCTGAAAGGCCAAAAGGCGATGGTATTGTGCGCATTCAGCGTCAGACCAGCGGTCGCAAAGGCAAGGGCGTTTGTCTGGTGAGTGGCATTGATGTTGATGACGCCGAACTGGTGAAAATTGCCGCTGAACTGAAAAAGAAATGCGGTTGTGGCGGGGCAGTAAAAGACGGCGTGATTGAGATTCAGGGCGATAAACGTGACCTGATTAAATCGCTGCTGGAAGCCAAAGGCATGAAGGTCAAGCTGGCCGGTGGCTAAAAGCGCGCTCAAACAACAAGGGCCACGCAATTGCGTGGCCCTGATTTTTAGTGCGTAAGTCAGACCTGAATATTGTTTTCTTTATCGTTTCCCGAAAGGGAATTACTTACTGACCTGATGACCGATAATACCACCCACTGCTGCACCACCCAAGGTACCCAGTGCGCTACCGTCAGTCAGCACAGCACCACCGATTGCACCCGCACCGGCGCCGAGAGCCGTGTTACGGTCACGGTGAGACCAGTTTGAACATGCGCTCAGGGACATGATCAGGGTCGCAGCCAACGCGGCAGCGGTCATTTTTTTGCTCATTGAAGTCATAAAGTTCTCTCCTGAATAATATCTCCACGAAAGTGCCTGCATTCAGTTTAGTCCCGGATGGGTAACCGTGCGGCATTCATGGAATAGGTTGCGCAGGTGTTACTTAAATCACGCAAGTGATAGTCACTTCCTGTTATATCGCTAACATTAATTTTACGTCGTTGCGCAAGAACAGGGAGGTAAATAATCTTAATTGGTTGACCAGAAGAGTCTGATTATGACGGGATGTTGAAGGATACGTCGAAATGATAATGTCGAAGGAAGCGGTAATACGCTGAAAAGCAAGAACCCCCGTTGCCGAGGGTTTTTATTATGGGCGTTTGACAATATCCACCGTCAGGCCGGAATGTTCCAGTTTGTGCTGCTGTTCAGGTGATAACCCGTCGTCGGTGATCACCCGATTAAACTTGTTCGTTGGGCCAAGCGGGTAAGGGTGAACGGTGCCAAACTTTGAGCTGTCGCTCAGCACAATGGCTTCACAGCCTTTATCCAGCACCGCACTGACCACATCTGCCCGCATCATATCGCGTCCGGTAAAGCCGGTTTCGCTCTGCCAGCCATCCACGCCGATAAACGCTTTGCTGAAATGCACCTGCTGAATGTACTGGCGGGTTAATGGCCCAACCATGCTTTCACTTTTCTTCTGATAGATGCCGCCGAGCAGGATAACGTCTCCGGGCGTTTCTTTCAGTAAATGGGCAATGTAGCTGCTGACGGTAATGATAGTAATGCCAGGCTGTTCGGAAAGCGTGCGGGCGAGCAGGGCGTTGCTGCTGCCATTCTCGATGAATACGGTTTCGCCGGGGCTGACCAACCGCGCTGCGTAGGCGGCCAGTTCACGCTTGAGCGAAAAGTTGTTCATCATGCGCGTTTCGACATCTTCGCTGTCCAGAGGAACCGCGAAACCATGCATACGACGCAGATAACTTTGTTTCTCCAGCAGATTCAGATCCTGACGAATTGTCACCTCTGAAACTCCGGTCATCAGGGCGAGATCGGCAACGCTCATGCGGCCTTTGTCGATCACCATTTGCAAAATCGATTGTTGTCGGGCGTTCATGTCTACATCACTGCTGTTTTTAAATTTCCCAGGGAGATTTCGGCTGAGCGGATTTGTGTTCCTGTTCGCCGGACGCCTGTGCCAAGAGTTCTGCTTTAAGAATTTCAAGATTGTTAATTGCAGAGTGGGTATCACCGCCCACCAGAATATCCAGCACGGTATCAATACGTTGAGCTAACTGGCGCGCATCGAGGTTTGACATAGGCAATCCTGAGAGAAAAGTAATAAAAATCAATGATGCAAAAAAAGACGACAAAAGAGAAGCGGAAATTGTATTGGTGCTAAAACACATAACCAAAAATTATAAATTACTACTGCTTCGTTTCCGCAATAAATGGGCTGGATTAGGCTGGTAAAGCGCGCAATGCGCTTTTTTCTATGAGGAAAAGATGATGACCGTGATTAATCAGCCAACATGCAAATTGTTTACCGATGCTGAACGATTCACCCAGCTCTCTGCTTACTATGAGGAGGAACGCCGTACAGTATGGATGTTATTACGCGCCCAGCCGCGCCCATGCTTCAATCACGCCCTGATTGAGGAAATTATGAATCTCTCCTGGCTGGTGAAGCAGCAGGGATTTGCTGTTGATTTCTGGGTCACCGGATCGCTGGTTACGGGCATCTACAACACCGGGGGCGATCTGGACTTTTTTGTCGAATGCATTCGCAATGGGCGACGCGAGGCGCTTCGTGCCTATGCACGTGCCTGTGTGGATTGCGTTCATGCGGCATCACGGGCGTTTGACACTGGCGCTATCAGCATCGCAATGGTGGAAGGAAGCGCGCTCGGCGGCGGTTTTGAGGCGGCGCTGGCGCACCATTTCATTCTTGCGCAGCGTGATGCCCGGATGGGATTCCCGGAGATTGCCTTCAACCTCTTCCCTGGAATGGGGGGGTACTCGCTGGTTAGTCGTCGGTCGGGTATGAGGCTCGCCGAACAGCTCATCTACCGAGGGGAAGCGCATACCGCGGAATGGCATGAGCAGCGCGGTCTGGTGGATGTGTTATTCGAACCGGGCAACAGCTACATGTCGACCCGTACGTTCATTGATACGCTACAGCCGAAGTTGAATGGGGTTCGCGCGATGCTTCGCGCCCGTCAGCGGGTATTGACCTTACCGAGAAGCGAGTTGATGGACATCACTGAGGACTGGGTGGATGCCGCATTCTGTCTGCAAGAGAATGACATTGCCTATATGGAACGTCTGGTCATGCTGCAAAACCGGCATACTCAGGTTGCGCTGCGTAATGCCAGTTAACGCAGATTGCGGCTTTGACGTCGCTTTAGCCAACGCTCGAAGACGGCAGCGGGCATTGGTTTAGCAAACAGAAAGCCTTGTCGTTCGTTGACGCCGTTCTTCGTCAGAAAGGCGTCTTCTTTTGCGCTCTCCACGCCCTCTGCAATCACCTGCAAATTCAGGGCCTGCGCCACCGCCACAATCGCGCGTACCAAAGACTGAGCGACAGAGTGTTTATGCACATCGCGCACGAACACCTGGTCGAGTTTAATTGCGTCAATCGGGAAACGGGCCAGTTGTGAAAGGGATGAGTAGCCGGTCCCAAAATCATCAAGATGCACCTGCGCGCCCAGCGCGCTGAACTGCTGGATAACCGAATGCGCCAGCTCTTCGTTCTCAATCAGACAGCTTTCCGTCAACTCAACGTCGATAGGACAATATTCGAAATTGAGATCGCGAAGCGCCTGTTTTAAATCGCTGAAAATCGTTTGATCGGCAAGCTGCCGGGCCGAGACGTTCACCGCTACGCGCAAGTTAATTCCTTTATCACGCCATACCGCAACCTGACGCACCACATCGAGCATTACCCAGCGCCCGAGCGGCACGATAAGTCCGGATTCTTCGGCATAAGAGATAAAGTCGTTCGGTGGGATCAGCCCGCGTTCCGGCGATGCCCACCGCACTAACGCTTCGAGGCTACGCACTTCGCCACGCCAGGTGATTTTTGGCTGGTAGTGGATCACTAATTGGTTATTATCCAGCGCCTTACGCAGGTTGGTATCGAGCCACAAATATTCAAACACCCGCTGGTTCATCTCCGGGGAGAAGACGCAAAACTTGCCTCGACCACCTTCTTTGGCGGTATACATCGCGGTATCGGCGTTGCGGATCAAACTCTCACGATCGCTACCGTGCTGTGGCGCAAGTGAAATGCCCAACGAGCAGCCGCTATACACTTCGATGAGACCAATGCGGAACGGGTCACGCAGGCGGGTGAGAATACGCGACGCCATCGCTTCTAAACCGCCCTGAGAGGTATCGGTGGCGAGAATGATAAACTCATCGCCGCCAAGACGCGCCAGAGTCTGGCCTTCTTCCAGGCAACTTAAAATGGATAAGGCAACTGACTGTAACAGCTGATCGCCAAACATATGCCCATAGGCATCGTTCACCTTTTTAAAGTTATCCAGATCAAGATAAACAATGCCGACCTGATTATCTTCACGCGTGTTAATCGCGTCGGTGATCATATCACTGATAGCGTTACGGTTTGGCAGGCCGGTGATGGTATCGGTGTTCGCCAGCACGCGCAGACGCTCCTGGGCGCGACGCTCTTCGGTGATGTCGGTGCCGGAACAAATCAAGTAGATTTCATTTTTACCGCTGCCGCTGTGAACGAATTTATTGCGAAACAGAAATAGACGCTGGCCTTTACGGGTTTTAATCCAGCGTTCCACTTCGTACGAGCTGCCGTTTTTAAAAAAGCCGCTAATATTACGCCGGGAGGCCGCCGCCTCTGCCGGGCTCATAAAGAGCTTAAAAACGTTCTGACCAATGACCTCTTGCTCTTTGAGGCCCGTGTATTCCTCGCTCAAACGATTGAAGCGCTGAATATTGCCGTGGCGATCGAGAATAACAATAACGGAGTTGGCTTCGGAAACGACCTGTTCAGCGAAAGAGAGACCATGCACCAAATCGCGGGCGACAGAACCGGTATCATCCCAGGCCGATGCACTCCCGGCCCATTGTGATTTATTGATTTTACGGCCCACCAAATGCACTGGCACGGCGTTGCCGTATAAATCCAGGCTCAGCATCAGGCTGGACGTGATCACCGTCATCTCGCGGATGCTGCTTGCCTGATCCGCACTCAGTGCAACCACCTGATTTGTATCGGTCTCCTCGCTGGTCGCCAGATGCAGCGCATTGCTGTCACCCGACAGCCGCCAGTAGGGGCTGGTGGTCCCCAGATACCGATAGAGCAGGTTTTGCTCCAGTTCCTCAGCCATGTCTTCTCCCAAACCTACTTAAGCGCATCATTGGAATCGTTGTTAAAATCGGCACAGCCAGGTCACCCAAAAGAATTAGAGCTGAACATAGTGTATTGGTTTGTCATCGTATACTAGTCGTCCGGGGCGGAAAAAGTGCACCGACCAGGCAGGTTATTGTTTTTACGTGACGATGCACTCTTTGATTGTGATCGCTTTTGATGGAATGTGGGGAAAAAGAGGAAAAAAATTGTGGAAGGAATGGCATTGCAGGGAAAGAAAAGGGCGGCTGGGCAATGATTAGCCGCCCTTAAGTGTTATGCCTGGAACGGGCGTGCGATAACGCTGCGGGTTTCCATGCGGACTTCAGCGATGGTGACGTCAATCACATCGGTCACTTTGTACACGGTTTCGCCTTTGATTTGCACGGTGCCGCTTTCCTGGCTGCAGATCATTTCATCACGCACGGCGTGCAGGAACGGGGCCGGAATAAACGCCACAGCACCATTTTCCACCAGACGGACACGCATACCGCCACGGCTGATATCAATGATTTCTGCCGCAAAACGGGTATCGGTGCCAGCTTTGTCACTCAGGAAACGCGCATACAACCAGTCCGCTACGTCGCGCTCAGCCATACGGTTCAGGCGGCGGCGTTCAGCCATCTGAATCGTGGCATCGTCCTGTGGACGCGCTGGCGTTTCACCTTTGATAATTGCTTTCAGCAGACGATGGTTCACCATGTCGCCGTATTTACGGATAGGCGATGTCCAGGTGGCATAAGCTTCGAGGCCCAGACCAAAGTGCGGGCCAGGCTCGGTGCTGATTTCCGCGAATGACTGGAAGCGACGAATACGGCTGTCGAGGAACGTCGTCGGCATCGCATCAAGTTCACGGCGCAGTGTGCAGAAACCGTCCAGCGTCAGCACTTCCTGAGGATCGACGTGGACATCATGCGTTTTCATCAATTCGGCGAGCTGTTCGGTTTTGGCCGGATCAAAGCCGGTGTGTACGTTGTAAATACCGAAGCCCAGATTATCGCGCAGCACACGCGCGGCGCAGATATTGGCGGCAATCATCGATTCTTCGACGATGCGGTTCGCAATGCGGCGCGGTTCAGCGATGATATTCAGCACTTCGCCTTTATCACCAAGCACGAAGCGGTAGTCAGGACGGTCTTTAAACACCAGCGCGTGGGTCTGACGCCATTGTGCGCGCAGGCCGCAAATGCGTTCCAGCAGTTTGATTTGACCGGCGATCGCTTCATTCTGCGGCTGCCAGTCACCGTTGCCTTCCAGCCAGCCAGACACGTCGTCGTAAGCGAGCTTAGCTTTCGATTCGATGGTTGCGGCGAAGAATTCGATATCGTCTTCAATGGTGCCTTCGGCGTCGATTATCATGCGACAGGCGAGTACCGGACGCACTTCATTAGCGCGCAGAGAGCACAGGTCGTCAGACAGTTCACGCGGCAGCATTGGGATGTTAAAGCCCGGTAAGTAGTTGGTGAACGCGCGAATTTTCGCAGCGTCGTCCAGCTTACTGCCTTCAGCAATCCACGCCGTCGGGTCGGCGATAGCGACGGTCAGATGCAGTTTGCCGTCAGCGGCAACTTCAGCGTATAGCGCATCATCCATATCCTGGGTGCTGGCACTGTCGATAGTCACGAAGTTCAGCGCGGTCAGATCACGACGCTCAAGGCCTTCGTCCAGCATGTCGGTGGCGGTGCCTTCCGGGGCCACTTTCTCAAGATTATGGCGTGCCAGTGTTACCCACCACGGTACGAAATGATCGTCGCCATAGGTGATGAAATGGGTGAGGTCAGCGTAGAAAGTGCGATCGCCTTTCAGCGGATGACGGCGCATTTCTGCAACGGCCCAGTCACCCTCTTTAAAATCATGTTCCAGGCTGCGCACAGGGCGGCACTGGATGGCATCTCTCAGCAGTGGATGATCGGGCACAATCGACAGGCGATCGTCCTTTTTCTGCACACGGCCAACAAAACGCGTCAGGAATGGCTCCACCAGTTCTTCTGGCTCGGCGCTTTCTTTGCCTTTATCGGCATGGATGGTGGCAATAATGCGATCACCATGCATCACTTTTTTCATCTGCGGGGGCGGGATGAAATAGCTTTTCTGGGCATCGACTTCGAGAAAACCAAAGCCTTTTTCAGTGCCTTTCACTACCCCTTCAGCGCGAGGGGTCTGGGAATGAAGTTGCTGTTTTAGCTGCGCAAGCAGCGGGTTGTCCTGAAGCATAATTTTGTATTTTCGTGGCCAAAAGAGCGGCTGACAGTTTTACGCGAATATGCCTGTTGCGGCAAGTGAACTTTACGCCTTTTACGTATCCTGAAACACCTCGCCAAGGCCGATTTTCAGGCGATTGAGCCAGCCACATAAACTGCTTCTGGCCAGCAAGGCGAAAGCCTGTTCTGGGGAAAGTCGCTGTTCTGTCAGGGGCGTCAATTGTGCGGTGCTGAATCGGTCTGGTGCGCGGGTTATTAACTGAACGGCAACAACCACGGCATGGAGAAGTGGCTTCTCAGCGGCCCAGCGTTGCAACGCACAATCCCCTTGCAGAACAGCCTCTTTCAGATCTTCATCGGACGCATTTTGCTGGAAACAATTGACGCTGCCGTTGATACGCGAAGTGATCAGCGCGCCCAGCGTAGCGAGTTCGTTATCAACGGGTAGCAGCGCCAGCAGCTCACTTTGCCATTCAAGCAACGTTTCATCCCAGACGAGCAGCGGCGTCAGGCCTTCTAACGCTTTCAGTGAGAGGGCGCGGGCGAGAACGTCCATCTGTTCAACGCTGGCATGGCGAATATCCACCTCATCCAGATCGGATTGCCAGCCATCGGACAGCGAGGAAAACAGCGCGGCAGGGGCATCGTCCTGCATCGGCATGCCGGGGATCCAACGCGCGGGCAGCCCTTGCAACGCCTGTCCTGCGGCAATAACACGTGCCTGATAGCCAATAAAGCCAACGATTTGGGTGATCAACACAATATCCGGCGTCGTCAGCCCAACGGCATCAAGCTGCTGGCGCGACTGAGCGCAGATGACAGAAGGGGAGCTGGCAAGTTGGCGCGCGTATTGCGTGATTTGTGCCAACCGATGATTACTCTCTCGCGACGAATCCGGGCCCGGAAGCGGTGCCAATCGTGCGGCATAATGATTGCACAATCGCTGGACACCAAAGACCTGCGCCACGGTTAATGCCGTGCTCAGGCGCTCATAAGCGCTAAAGGTATTCAGGCGAGTGACGGTTACAGCGTCAGGGAAGAGATGTTTCGCGATGTGCAGGGAAACCGTAAGCCAGGGCTGGTTTTCAGTGATGACCGCAGCGGGGAGCGTCAGATCCAGTAAAAAACGGTCTGTAACGTAGGCGGCTTCCGGCACCAGCGCCAGCACATCGGCGGCGTGGTTTTTCGCTTGCGTTTCATGATACCAATGGCTTTTGCCGTGAGTGCGGCGTTGCTCCATGGGAATTCCTTCAGGACGTCGTATCGTTTATGGATAGCTATCCTGACGTAAGGCGGGAGCAGGTAAAAATATTGAAGCGTGATAACAAATAACGCAGTGGAATAACGGCGGGAAATCCGCCCCGCGAGAGCAGGGCGGAAAGAGAACTTATTTCAGTTCCAGTTCGTTCATTGCGGCGATGCTGAAACCGCCGTCAACGTGAACGACTTCACCGGAGATACCGGCAGACAGGTCAGAACACAGGAATGCTGCGCTGTTGCCCACGTCTTCGATAGTCACGGTACGACGAATCGGGGTAACCGCTTCGCAGTGTGCCAGCATCTTACGGAAATCTTTGATGCCAGAGGCCGCCAGGGTACGGATTGGACCCGCAGAGATACCGTTGACGCGCACGCCTTCAGGACCCATTGCGTTCGCCATATAGCGTACGTTCGCTTCCAGAGACGCTTTCGCCAGACCCATCACGTTGTAGTTAGGGATAGCGCGCTCAGCACCCAGGTAAGACAGCGTCAGCAGCGCTGAACTTGGGTTCAGCATTTCGCGGCAGGCTTTCGCCATTGCAACGAAGCTGTAAGAACTGATGTCGTGAGCGATTTTGAAGCCTTCGCGGGTTACGGCGTTAACGTAGTCACCGTCCAGCTGGTCGCCCGGCGCGAAGCCGATGGAGTGTACGAAACCGTCAAATTTCGGCCATACTTTCGCCAGTTCAGCGAACATGCCATCGATGCTTTCGTCCTGAGCAACGTCGCATTCCAGAACAATGCTGGAACCCAGCTGGGCAGCAAACTCTTCAACACGGCCTTTCAGTTTTTCGTTCTGATAGGTGAAAGCCAGCTCAGCACCTTCACGATGCATAGCTTGTGCGATACCGAAGGCGATGGACAGTTTGCTGGCAACGCCAGTGACCAGAATGCGCTTACCGGAAAGAAAACCCATAGCTTTAATCCTTATGTCATTGCTTATTTTTGGCTTTGAATTCATTAAGTTACTGTTCTCAAAGCCAGAATGGAGAGATGGCAGGGCGAAATTATAGCCCACTACCTGCATGAATTGTCACGTAATTTTTACATTGCGCCCGGGATTCAGAATGCCAGAGAGTATAAAAACAACACCTTTCTATTATATCAGGTGCTGAAGCAGGGACTGATCCAACCTGATGGCGCGGCGTCATTAGTGTGAGGACCGAGGGGTAATGGCGATAAAACGGCAGAATGTCTCTGCCGTTTTTGTTTTTACCTGTCCTTGCGCCACGCATCTGCCGTGAGCGCTTCACCGAAATGCCCGGCTATCAGGCGTTTGGTTAAGTCATGCAGCGGGGAGGCGAGCACATCGGCGGTGCTGCCGCGTTCAACCACTTCACCTTGATGCATCACCAGTACCTGGTCGCTGATGTGCTTCATCATCCCAAGATGTTGGGTGACGTAGATATACGAAATCCCCTGTTTTTCCTGCAATTCGAGCATCAGGTTGATGAGCTGCGAGCGCATCGACATATCCAACGAGGCCAACGCTTCATCGCAGATAATGACCTTCGGGCGCAGGATCAGCGCGCGAGCCAGCCCCAGACGCTGTTTTTGTCCTGGCGCGAGCATGTGCGGGTAATAGCTGACGTGATCGGGCAGCAGCCCAACTAAACGCAGGGTCTCGATAATCTGTTTACGGCGTGCTTCTGCGTCTAAATCGGTGTTCAGGCGCAGCGGGAAGTCGAGAATTTGCGAGATACGCTGACGCGGGTTAAGCGACGTTGACGGGTCCTGGAAAATCATGCGGATGCGCTGGCTACGGAACGAATAATCGCCGAATTCCAGCGGGTGATCGTCAATGAGCAGATCGCCGGTGGTCGGCTCGACCATGCCCGCGAGCATTTTCGCCAGCGTCGATTTACCGGAACCATTTTCACCGATCACCGCCAGCGTCTGACGTTCGCGTAGCGTAAAGCTCAACGGCTTCACCGCTTCTACTGTCTGGCGATGGAACAATCCGGTGCGGTAGCGAAAGGTCTTACTCAGATTGCGAACTTCGAGCAGGGTCTCGACCATTTCACTCTTTCTCCATGTTCAGCGGGAAATGACAGGCGAACAGATGATTTTTCGCCCCGGTCAGCAGCGGTCTTTCAATACATTTACGCTGCGCGTAAGGGCAGCGAGGGCCAAGACGACAGCCAATCGGCAGCGATTCCAGCAACGGGATCGCGCCCGGCAGGGTGTTGAGACGGCTTTTATGCGGCATCGAACGACCAAAGTCTGGCATCGCGCGGATCAGCGCCTGCGTGTACGGGTGATGCGGCATGCTCACCAGTTCCTCGCTGAATGCGCTTTCCACGGTTTGTCCGCAGTACATCACGTTAATTTTATCGGCCCATTGACTGAGCATTTGCAGGTCGTGGCTGATCAGCAGAATAGTGGTGTTGTTGTTCTGATTGAGACGTGTGAGAAGACGGAAAATTTGTGCCTGAGTGGTCGCTTCCATGGCGTTGGTCGGCTCATCGGCAATCAGCAGGCGCGGCTGGTTCGCCAGTGCGATGGCAATCATCACTTTCTGGCACTCGCCGTCGGTCAGCTCATACGGAAAACTGCGCATCGCGTCTTTATGATCTTTGATCCCCACGCGGTGCAGCAGTTCGATAGCCCGACGTTTACGCCAGCCGAAACGCTGCCACCAGCGGCCTTTGAAGGTCCAGCCAGGAATGTTTTGCATCAATTGACGGCCCACACGTTCGGACGGATCCAGACACGACTGCGGTTCCTGAAAAATCATCGACACGTTGTGGCCGACGAGTTTACGTCGTTCACGGCTGGAGAGACGCAGCAGGTCAATATCATCAAAACGCATACGGTCGGCGGTGACGCGCCAGTTGTCTTTGGTCACGCCGCAAATGGCTTTGGCTATCAAACTTTTACCGGAGCCAGACTCACCGACCAAACCGCGAATTTCCCCTTCGGCGAGGGTCATACTGACGCGGTCAACCGCTTTCACCCAGCCTTCGCTGGTGCGAAATTCAATCGTCAGATTACGAATATCGAGTAACGGCATTATTGTACCCCCGCGTTAATCGCACGGCGAATACCGTCGCCCAGCAGGTTAACCAGCAGCACGCTGAGCATAATCGCCGCGCCCGGCAGCATCACAGTCCACGGGGCGACGTAAATCAGTTCCAGCGCATCGCCGAGCATCGCGCCCCATTCCGGAGAAGGGAGCTGTGCGCCGAGGTCGAGAAAGCCGAGCGCTGCAATATCCAGGATCGCCATCGACAGCGCGCGGGTGATCTCAGTGACCAGGCCCGAAGCAATGTTAGGCAACACCGCGTACCACAAAATATTCAGCGTTGTCGCGCCATCAAGACGGGCCGCCACCACGTAATCTTTTTCCAGTTCGTCATGCACCAGGCTGTAGACCGAACGCACCATGCGCGGCAGCAGCGCCAGCCAGACGGCAAACATCGCGTGCAACAGATGCGGTCCACAGAAGGCGACGACGATAATGGCCAGCAGCAGTGACGGAATAGATAGCAGGGTGTCGAGAATATGGTTCAGCACCGCTGAACGTAACCCGCGCGTAGAACCGGCAAACGCGCCGAGCAGCAGCCCAAACAGCGTTGCGCCCAGCGTCACAACAAATGCGCCGCCGACGGTAGGGGCCGCGCCGCTGAGCAAACGGCTCAACACGTCACGACCCAGATCGTCCGTCCCCAGGAAGAACGACACCTCGCCGTAGCGCGACCACGATGGCGGCAGCAGCTGATAACCTAAAAACTGCTGGTCCAGGCCGTAAGGCGCAAACCAGGTGCCGAAAATACACAGCAGCGCCAGTCCCGCGCAGCCGTACAGGCCGATCATCGCGGTGGTATCGCCATAGAACTTACGCCACACGGTGCGCAGGACACCCGGCGGAAGCTTCTCCTGATAGACGCTATCGTAAGGCATACCATTCCTTATGTTTCAGCGGGTTAGCCATAGCACCCAGAATGTCAGAAATCACGTTCACAATAATCACCAGCGCGCCGATAACCATCACGCCTGCGGAAATCGCCGCGTAGTCCTGCTGACGAATGGCGTTAATCATCCAGCGGCCTAACCCCGGCCAGCTGAACACCATTTCGGTGATCATCGCCAGCGTCAGCATGGTGGAAAATTGCAGACCAAGACGCGGAATAACCGGCGGCAGGGCGTTGTGCAGCACATGGCGACGTAAAATCGTCAGACGTGAAACGCCGCGCGTCGCCGCCGCTTTCACATAGTTAGTGTCGTAGACGTCGATGGTACTCAGACGCATCAGGCGTATCACTTCTGTCGTCGGTGCCACGGCAAGCGTCAGCACCGGCAATACCATGTGGCGCAGGGCGCTCATGATCATCTCATCGCGCCACGGCGAATCGGACAGCCAGGCGTCAATGAGCGCAAAACCGGTTACGTTTTTCACTTCATACAGCAGGTCAAAACGCCCGGAGACCGGCAGCCAGCCCAGCGTCAACGAGAAGAACAGCGTCAGCAGCAGTGCCAGCCAGAAGACAGGGATTGAGAAGCCGACCAGCGCAAGGGCGCTGATGACATTATCCTGCCAGCGAAAACGCGTAATGCCCGCCAGCATCCCAACGGGAATGCCGACCAGCAATGCAAAACCAAAGGCGAGGACGCACAGTTCCATCGTCGCCGGGAACACCTCTTTCAACTGCGCGGAAATCAGTTGTCCGTTGATGCTGGACACGCCGAAATCCCAGTGCAGCAATCCTTCAAACCAGAACAACCACGCATTCCAGAGGGACGCACCTTGCAACGGCGCGTGCGGCGTGAAATAGCTCAGGCTGAAGCTAACGAAGGTCAGCAGGAACAGCGTCACCAGCAGCAACAGCAGGCGGCGAAGGGTAAAAATGATCATGGTTTTTTCACCTCTTCTTCTTTCTCACGCGACACGCCGGCAAACGAGGCGTTACCAAACGGACTCAGCACCAGACCCTTAATGTCGTAACGGTAGGCCTGCAAACGCAGAGAGGAGGCGAGCGGCAACACCGGCAGCTCTTTAGCCAGCATTTGCTGCGCTTCATCATAGGCGTCAATGCGCGAAGCCAACTGTTGTGACGACAGCGCTTTTCGCAGCACGTCGTCAAATTCGCGATTACACCAGTGCGCAAAGTTGGTCTGTGACCCGATTGCCGCACAACTTAAAAGCGGGCGGAAGAAACTGTCTGGATCATTACTGTCCGTTGCCCAACCGGTAAGCGTCAGGTCATGATTCATGTCCATCAGCCGTGCTTCCTGGAAACGACCTTCCACCGGAACGATGACCACTTTTACGCCGATTTGCGCCATATCGGCCTGAATCAGTTCGGCGGTTTTCAGTGGGCTCGGGTTCCACGCCTGAGAGGTCGTCGGCACCCACAGATGCAGCGTCATGTTTTCCAGACCCAACGCTTTGAGCTGTTCGCGCGCTTTCGCCGGATTGTATTCGGTAATTTTAGCGTCATTATCGTAGGCCCACGATGCGCGCGGCAGAATAGAGGCCGCAGTTTCAGCCGTACCGTAATAAATAGACTGCATCAAACGCTGGTTATTGATAGCCAGTGCCAGCGCGTGTCGCACCGCAGGATTATTCATCGGCGGCTTATCGGTGTTAAACGCCAGATAAGCGATGTTCATGCCGGGGCGTAACGTCAGACGCAAACGCGGGTCGTCACGCAGAATGGTCAACTGACTCGCTGCTGGCCACGCCAGCACATCGCACTCGCCGGTCAGTAATTTCGACAAACGTCCGGTGCCGCCAGAACCTAAATCCACCACCACCTGCGGCATCAGCGGTTCGCCGCGCCAGAACAGGGGATGACGTTGTAAACGAATGAATTGACCGGCGCGATATTCATCAAGCTGATAAGGCCCGGTGCCGACCGGTTGACGATCCATCAATTCCTGCTTGCCGATTTTTGTCAGATTCGCCGCGTATTCCGCCGACATCACCGACGCGTAATGGGTGGCTAAATGCCAGAGGAATGAGGCGTCAGGGCGTTTGAGGCGAAACTCGACGGTGCGACCATCGAGCTTGCGCACGCTTTCCACGCTGTCGGCAAACTGCAGGCTGTCGAAATAGGGGAAGTTCGATCCGTTGACGTTATGCCACGGATGATTGCGATTAAAGATGCGCTCGAAGGTAAACACCACGTCATCGGCGTTGAGTGTGCGGGTCGGTTTGAACCAGGCGGTTTTCTGGAACGCAATGCCGCTTCGCAGATGGAAACGGTACGTTGCGCCGTTATCCAGCACTTCCCAGCTCTCGGCGAGTTCCGGCACCAGTCGATAGGTGTAAGGATCGACATCCAGCAGGCGGTCGTAAATCTGTGCCGCGAGAGTGTCGACGATCAGGCCGCTGCCCGCTTTTTGCGGGTTAAAGGTATTCACCTGGCCGCTGACGCAGTAGACAAAACCGCTGTCGCGAATATCGCCATGCGGTGCCAGCGCGGGCGGTGTGGCTGCCGAGGCAGTGCCGCACAGTAACCCCATCACTGCCAGTAAGGATGATAATTTCAGGCGCATAATTTCTTCATAATTCAGACCGATCTGCAAAGTGTATCGCACTTGAGGCGGCCAGGTACAAAACTCTGCGACCGACCGCTGGAAAAGTCGTCAATTGAGTGGGGTTAATTCATACAGCACCAGCGCATTGCTTTCCAGCGAATCGGTCATTTGCCAGCTGTCGTGAAGCAACTCGTCACGCGCCGCAAGGGTTGGACGCGCTTTATGCCGCGCCCAGCGCCAGATCTCTTCGTCGGGACCGCTGGCCACGGTAAACGCATCCAACAGCGGATACAGCGCGCCGTTGTGTTGATCATAAAGATGCGATTTGATGCGCCACGCGCCGCTTAACCCTTGAAGCTGAACGCGATACTGCTGGCGAAAACGCTGAATAAAGGTCTCTTCGCTGGAAAGCCACGGGTTAAATACCACGGTGTTGCGCAGCAGCAACTGATAACGTCCTTCGTGGCGCAACAGCAGCAGGTTTTTGTCGTTGAGAAGGACTTCACCGCGTAGCCGTCGCCACAGCCACAGCACCCAATAAATCGGGCGCGGCAGGCCGTGGTTGTACTGCAATGCCAGGCTTGAGGTGTCGAGCGTATCGTTCGCGCGCGCTTCTCCTTGCAGACCCGAATTGAGCCAGAAACCCGCCAGCCAGACCTGCTCGGATAATCCTAATAAATTGTGCATCAGCAACGCGCCACGGAAAAACCAGCCGTTCGTCGCGCGCGTATTGCCGGTCAGCGTGTTCCAGGAGAGCAGCCACAGCGGCAGGGTAATTTGCTGTTGTCGTAATGCGCTTTGTATCTGCTTAATTTTCTGCACCGGATAATTTTCCGTTGAAGCCAGACGGGCCGGATCGAGCTGCGCTAAATCCAGTAATTCATTGGCGTCTGCCGGACAGGCGAGAAAATCGGCTTCTCTCAACAATCCGGATTGAAAAATGGCGTCGTCGGCAATCGGCTGCTGGCTGACGGCAAAACGGTGCCACAACCCCAGTTTTGCCTTTGGCAGAAACTCGTGCAGCACAGCGCGTTGGGTTTGCCAGACGTTTTCCCGCGTCTCGACGCTGGCCTGTGCTGACCAGTGCCAGACAAACTGCCAGCCCGCCGTCACCTCTGCCGGGAAATGATTGACCGATTGTTTGAGGAAATGGCGCAGCAAATCGGGGCGAGTGGTGAGGCCGGTATGCAGCAGCACAATCCATTTTTTCTCGGCCAGCCAACTGAAAATCTGATGCAGGTTGTACCAACAGGCGTAGCCCGCCGTCAGCGGGTCATCCCAGCCGCTGGCGAACAAACGGCTGCTGAGAAACGGCTCGCTGATGTCGATGCCGTAAATCGGGATTTGCGCATCCAGCGCCTCCAGTTCGCGGCGCACATCTTCGCGCAGTAAATCGTCGAGTTCGCGCAGGGTGATCATTACCTGGGTGTGGCGGAGCGGGGCGACGCGTGTTGAAAGCGCCCGCAAATCGACAACGCGTTCTTGCTGCTGATGCAGCGTCAGCGGCGACGGTTCCCAGCCGCGTGTTTCAGGCTCGTTCAGCAGGCTGAATAATTTATCGACCGCGACCGGAAACAGCGTGTCACTGGCGGGGGGGCGTAGTCTCGCGGTGGCCGACGGATTTTGCCGCAGACGGCGAAACTCACGCGGAGTCATATTGTGATGACGGCGAAACAGATCGCTCATCATGCGGGTACTGGCGAAGCCCTGTTCCAGCGCAATCTGATGCAGCGGGCGGTTGGTCAGCCGCAGCGCATCGGCGGCCTTTTCCAGGCGTAGTGTGGTGATGTACTGCATAAAACTCACGCCGACTTCTTTACGGAACAAGCGGGAAAGCCAGGCCTCAGAGACAAATTCCGCTGCGGCGATTTCCGCCAGCGTAATGCGCCGGGTAAAACTGGCGTCAATACGTTCGACGACCTGCGTAATGCGTTTGCTCCAGCCCGGATTGTCTGACCGTTGGCTGATACGCGCGGGTTGTTGAAAACGGGTGGTCAGCAACAGCAACAGTTCACCGAGCCAGCGATTAGCCTCAAGGCCGTAACGACTTGGATGGTTAATCAGCGTCACCACCAATAGCTGACGTAACAGATGACGAAGCGCATCGCACTGCGGCCAACTGCCGCTGGCTTCATCGGGAATGTGGTAGTCGTGGGCGAAAACATCGCTGTACAAGCGCGTCAACCAGTGACCGGAAAGCGTCACGCGTAGCGTCGCGTTGGCATGTTCGCTGGAAAGCTGCCAGCGTTGATTGCGGTTGATGACCGTGACGCTGTCCTCGTGAAGCGTTTGGCGGGCATCCTGTGTCTCAAGCTCCGCGCTGCCTTCCAGCATCCACAGCAGCGTCAGCGCGTTGCTCTCTTCCTGGTTGAGCTGGCGCACATCCAACACTGTAACTGCAAACTCACTGCCGCCTGGTTCCATGACTCACCTCACATCGAGACAAAAGAGTGCCTGTTGTTTTTTGTCATAACTGAATTGTATGAAAAACAGTCATGAGAAATGCGTGACTACACAACAAAAAAAGGCGCTTTTCCGTCAAGGTGACGGCATAAACTCGACATTATCACTGTAAAGCAATAAAGGGATAACAAAAATGAAACATCCAATTGTTGAAGCATTGCAGGCCACCGAAGAACAATTCACCGAACTGCGCCGTCACTTTCATCAGCATCCGGAAATTGGTTTTGAAGAACACCAGACCAGCGATCAGGTCGCGCGTCTGCTGACAAAATGGGGCTACGAGGTCCATCGTGGGCTAGGTGGAACGGGCGTTGTCGGCACCTTAAAAGTGGGGAATGGCAGCAAGCGTCTGGGGATCCGCGCCGATATGGACGCGTTGCCCATGCAGGAAAACAGCGGCAAAGCGTGGGCCAGCAAAACCGACGGTAAATTCCACGGCTGCGGGCATGACGGACACACCACCACGCTGCTGTATGCCGCTGAATATCTGGCACGCACCCGTAATTTTAGCGGCACGTTAAACCTGATTTTCCAGCCAGCCGAAGAGTTGCTGTACGGCGGTCGTGTGATGGTGGAAGACGGCCTGTTCGACAAATTCCCCTGTGACCACATTTTCGGTCTGCACAATATGCCGCAGCAGAAATTTGGCAAAATTGGCCTGCACGACGGCGCGATGATGGCGTCGTCCGACACGCTGCACATTGAAGTGACGGGCGTGGGCGGTCATGGCGCAGTGCCGGAACATACCGTCGATGCCACACTGGTGGCGTGTCATATCACCATTGCGCTCCAGTCGATTGTGTCCCGTAATATCACGCCGTTCGAGCCAGCCGTTGTCACCGTCGGCAGTATTCAGGCGGGTCATGCGCCGAACATCATCAATGAAAAAGTGCTGATGAAGCTCACCGTTCGCACCCTCAGCGAAAAAGTACGCCAGACGGTGTTGCAGCGCATTCACGACATCGCCATCGGGCAGGCCGAAAGCTTTAATGCCACCGCGACCATTACGCATGTGAATGGCAGCCCGGTGTTGAAAAACGATCCGGCCGCCAACGAGATGGTGCGTACTGTCGCCAGTGACCTGTTTGGCAAAGAGGAAGTGGTCACCATCGGTTCGTTTATGGGCAGCGAGGATTTTGCCTTCATGCTCGAAAAGAACCCGAACGGTAGCTATTTCACCATTGGCGCAGGCGATGAACCGGAGCGCTGCATGGTGCATAACCCGGGATATGACTTCAACGACAAGATCCTCATCACCGGCGCGGCATTGTGGAGCGGTCTGACCGAACACTATCTGCGTTGATGACCGAACACGAAGGAGGGCCGCACGATGAGTACTGTTCCCTTAACAGAAATCCGCCCGTTTGTCGGTAACGACCGACTGCTGACGGGCATTGTTCTCAGCGTTTTAACCTTCTGGCTGTTTGCCCAGTCGGTGATAAACGTGGTTCCGGCGATGAAAGACAGCCTCGATATTTCCCTGGAAACGCTGACGCTGGCGGTCAGTCTCAGTGCGTTATTCAGCGGCTGTTTCGTGGTGGCGAGCGGAGGTCTGGCCGATAAATTTGGTCGTGTGCGGCTGACGTTAATTGGGCTGGTGCTCAGTATTGTTGGCAGTGCGCTGTTGGTGCTGTCGCACGGCCCGGTGCTGTTTTTGACCGGGCGAGCGATTCAGGGATTATCGGCGGCGTGCATCATGCCCGCGACGCTGGCGCTGATCAAAACCTGGTACGAAGGCAAGGCCCGCCAGCGGGCGATCAGCTTCTGGGTGATCGGTTCGTGGGGCGGCAGCGGCCTGTGTTCGTTTGTCGGCGGGGCGATTGCCACCGGTCTTGGCTGGCGTTGGATCTTCGTGTTCTCGATGGTGGCGGCGCTGGTGTCAATTCTGCTGATTCGTGGCACGCCGGAAACCCGCAGCGAAAGCGCGCAAAACCGTAAACTCGATCTGAGTGGATTGTTTAGCTTTGTGATTGCGTTGGTGCTGCTGAATCTGTTTATCAGCAAAGGCCACAGTTGGGGATGGAGCAGTGGACTCTCGCTCTCAATGTTGTGTGGCGCGGCGCTGGCAACCGCCTGGTTTATTCGCTCGGGATTGCGCAAAGGCGATGAGGCGCTGATCGACTTCGCGCTGTTTAAAAATCGTGCCTACAGTGCGGCGGTGCTGTCGAATTTCATGCTCAACGGCTGCATCGGTACATTGATGATCACCAGCATCTGGTTGCAACAGGGACATCATTTGTCGGCACTGCAAACCGGCATGATGACGATGGGATATCTGGTGACGGTGCTGGTGATGATCCGCGTGGGCGAAAAACTGCTTCAGCGCTATGGTGCGCGTTTGCCGATGATGACCGGCCCGATTATTGCCGGGATCGGCGTGGCGCTGATTTCCTGTACCTTCCTCGATAAATCCATTTATATCGGCGTCGTTTTCTTTAGCAACATTCTGCTGGGATTGGGGCTGGGTTGCTACGCTACACCGTCCACCGACACCGCCGTGGTGAATGCGCCAGAGGAAAAAGTGGGTGTGGCTTCAGGGATTTACAAAATGGGCAGTTCGCTGGGTGGAGCGATGGGGATCGCCGTGACAGCGTCACTTTACGCCATCTTTTTGCCCTTTGGCATGGCTAACGCCGCGCAATATGCGCTGCTGTTCAACAGCGTACTGTGCTTAGGTTCTATGCTGGCGAGTTGGTGGTTATTGCCGCGCGCAGCTGCATTTGTGCGATCTGGCGCGCGGTAGGTCAGCCTCGCCGCCGTGGTATATCGCCCGGCGGCGCTGCGCTTGCACGGGCCTACAAAATCCATGACGCTGTAGGCAGGTTGAATAAGTGCTAAATTTGTCGTTTCCAGGCCGGAAAGGCGTCAATTTGGTGGTGTTGTAGGCCGGATAAGCGTCAGCGCCATCCGGCGTTTTATTTCAGTGTTCCGCCGTTTTGCCTGACCAGCGCGGGGCTTTCAAATCCGCCGCAAACATCCAGACCAGCTCACACAGTAATCCTCGCAACGTCTCTTCCATTTCCGGTAGCAACGACTGCTGACACAGCACCTGCGTTAACGTCTGACAGTAATGGCACAGCGCCTCGGCATCCGGCTCAAAATAGGTCTGAGGGGCAGGGAGCGTCTCGACGGTAAAGCGGTCGATCAGATGCGGAGGAATTGGCTCGTTAAGCGTCGGTTGCAGCAACGCCAGACAGGCACCGATACGGCCCAATAGCGCCAGTTTGTGCGTGGTGTCGTTGCATTCCATCAGGGTTTCCGCAAAGCGATCGCAGCAGTCGGCCAGATCGGTAAAGTCCGTTGCGGCGTTGAAGGGGATGGTAAGTGGATCGATTTCGTTATTAAGAATTGTCGCCATAAGGGCTGTCTCCGGTAGGTAGAATTTGAACCACCACCTAAAGAGACCAATCTTACGGGTGGTGGAACCGAGCGGCGTTGGTCTTACCGGCCCTACCGGATACCGGTGCGTCTTGCGACGCCACCACCCGGCCCACCATTGAGATGTAGCCGTGCGCACGACACAAAAATGGTGCTAACGCGCCAATGTGTCGTCGGTAGGGTAATGCAGGAGACCAATCCCGGCACCTGATTTTGCAGATGCCGGAGAAGAATATAGCGATAACCCGATGCCAACAAGGGATATTCCCGGAAGGAAGATCTCGTTATTGAGTGAAAGTGGCTTTACTGTTTACATGGTAAAAATCAACTGGTTGTCCGATTTCATTCACCCCGATTATTTCAGTTCGTGGTTTCTGCAGCATCGGGAAAACGCATTAAGATCGGCTTCGGTTTTAATGTCTTTAGCCAGTCCAGCCGCAAGGGCTTTAAGTTTCTTTTCGTCCATAATTTGCCTGTCTCCGTTAGTGGAGTGAACATATCAAAAACAGGCAATTACACAATTTTAATTACAGTCTCGAGCGGCGTTAACGTTAAATTTACTATGATTACGCTAATTCCCATGGCAAATCTTTACGCCCATTTACCGGTTTAAGAATACCTTCATATCTCAATTGTTGAGCGGCCCAACGAATATCATACTGCCACGTATACAACATATCACCTGAACCCTTAAGCTCTACCTCATAGTTATCCCATACATATTTTGAGACTTCCCGTGGCCAGGCACTGCCATTTCGCTCTTTAAGACACCCAATAATCCATTGTTTCATGCTTTCCCTTGTTACCATTATATCTCCTGTCCTTTTCCCGTTAATTAATACACCCAGATACGAGCATCCACAGTTTGTGGCACTAAGCAAACGCTTCAGCGCCATTATTATGTAAGCGCCAGCAGCACAAAAATCAAAAAACGATCCCGCTCTCAAAGCTGATGCTTCTTCAACAACGCCCTTAGCTGGTGATACGTCAGCCCTAACAATTCAGCCGCTTTTTTCTGGTTAAATCGTGCCTGTTGTAGCGCTTGTTGGAGCAGATTTTTTTCCTGTTGTTGCTGAAACTCGCGCAGATCCAATGGCAGCGTCAGCTCGCTTTTCTCGGCAATATTCTCCACAGCAACCGGGCGCTGGAACGGGTCGAGAATAATAGTATTGAGCGGCTCGTCGATGCTGGCGTGACGATAAACGGAACGCTCAACGACGTTTTTCAGTTCGCGGATGTTCCCCGGCCAGCGATAGCCGAGCAGCGTATCGCGCGCATGTTCGGTAAAACCGGGGAACAGCGGCATGTTCAGCTCGCGGCACATCTGAATGGCGAAGTGTTCTGCCATCAACATGATGTCGCTCTGTCGCTCGCGCAGCGGGGGAAGTTGTACGACGTCAAACGCCAGACGATCAAGGAGATCGGCGCGGAAGGTGCCTTCTTCAACCATCTGCGGTAAATCGGCATTGGTGGCGCACACCAGACGCACATTCACCTGTAACGGCTGGCTGCCGCCGACGCGTTCCAGTTCGCCATATTCAATCACGCGCAGCAGTTTTTCTTGCACCAGCATCGGCGCGGTCGCCAGTTCATCAAGAAACAGCGTGCCGCCGTCGGCGCGTTCGAATCGCCCTGGATGGCGTTTCTGCGCACCGGTAAAGGCACCGGCTTCATGGCCGAACAGTTCCGAATCGAGCAGGTTTTCATTCAGCGCCGCGCAGTTCAGCGAGATAAACGGCCCTTGCCAGCGGGAAGAGAGAAAGTGCAGACGGTTAGCAATCAGCTCTTTCCCTGTGCCGCGCTCACCAATCACCAGCACCGGTTTATCCAGCGGCGCTAGCCTTGAGACCTGTTCCAGCACCTCAAGAAAGTTGTTCGCTTCCCCGAGCAGGTTGTCCTTGTAATCTGCCATGATGAAATTCGCCACTCGTTGGTGTAATTGACCACATTACTGTAGCGTCAGAGCGGCGATAATTCAATCACCTCGCGTAAAATCAATAAGATAAAAAGTTGGCACGGCATTTGTATTGTCTCATCAGCAGGGCCATGCCCGATACCAGAACTGACTGACTGTAAGAGGATTTGAATGATGGGTATTTTTTCTCGTTTTGCCGATATCGTGAACGCCAACATCAACTCACTGCTGGAGAAGGCTGAAGATCCGCAAAAACTGGTTCGCCTGATGATTCAGGAAATGGAAGACACGCTGGTTGAAGTGCGTTCTACTTCCGCTCGTGCGCTGGCTGAAAAGAAACAGCTGACCCGCCGCGTTGAGCAAGCCGATGCGCAGCAGGCCGAATGGCAGGAAAAAGCTGAACTGGCGTTGCGTAAAGAGAAAGAAGATCTGGCGCGTGCGGCGCTGATCGAAAAACAGAAGCTGACCGACTTGATTAGCACGCTGGAAGGTGAAATCACCCTGGTCGATGAAACCCTGATCCGGATGAAAAAAGAGATCGGTGAGCTGGAAAATAAACTCAGCGAAACCCGAGCCCGCCAGCAGGCGCTGACCCTGCGCCATCAGGCGGCTAGCTCTTCACGTGACGTTCGTCGTCAACTGGACAGCGGTAAACTGGACACCGCGATGGCGCGTTTTGAATCCTTCGAGCGTCGTATCGACCAGATGGAAGCCGAAGCGGAAAGCCACGGCTTCGGGAAGCAGAAATCGCTGGACCAGCAGTTTGCTGAACTGAAAGCCGATGACGGCATCAGCGCACAAATCGCTGAGATGCGCGCCAAAATGAAACAGGATAGTGAATAATCATTTTCAGGCGGCACCTGTTTGTGCCGCCGCTCATCATCTGTAAGGAGACCTTATGAGCGCGCTTTTTCTTGCCATACCGCTGACATTATTTGTGCTGTTTGTCCTGCCGGTTTGGCTGTGGTTGCACTACAGCAATCGCTCCGGCGCCGACCTGTCGCAAAGCGAACAGCAGCACCTTTCGCACCTGACGGACGACGCGAAACGGATGCGTGAACGTATTCAGGCGCTGGAAGATATTCTCGACGCGGAACATCCGAACTGGAGAGAAAAATAATGGCGGCATTAGATTTCAGCAAAAAGCTGTGGCGTATTCCGCAGCAGGGCATGGTGAAGGGCGTGTGCGCCGGTATTGCGCACTGGCTCGACGTTCCGGTGAAACTGGTGCGTCTGATCACCGTGCTGGCGATGATTTTTGGACTGTTTTTCTTCGTGGTGGTGGCGTACATCATTTTGACGTTTGCCCTCGACCCGATCCCGGATAACGAAATGTACGGCGAAAAAATGCCGTCCAGCGGCGAGCTGCTGAAAGCGGCCGATGCCGAGCTGGCCGCAGGTGAAAAACGCCTGCGTGAAATGGAACGTTATGTCACCTCTGACACGTTCTCTTTGCGCAGCCGTTTCCGTCAGCTTTAACTGAAAGAGGCACTTGATGAACTCAAAATGGCAACGCACCGGGCAGAAAGTAAAACCCGGCCTGAAAATCGCCGGTAAGCTTGTGTTGCTTACCGCATTGCGTTACGGCCCGGCGGGCGTTGCCGGTTGGGCTATCAAATCTGTTGCTCGTCGCCCGCTGAAAATGCTGCTGGCGATGGCGCTTGAACCTATGCTGGCTCGCCTTGCCAGCCGGATGTCACGTAATCTGAAATAATGGCCGCGGCACAACCGGGAAGTGCCAGAATGTTATGTCTTTTCTCTATTGAGTCTCCCCGTGTCGCGCCTCATGTAATATCCTTCAATCTATATTTACTCTTCAGGACGCAATCGGATGGCGATGAAGCGACTCAAAAGCGAGTTTAATGCACTGGTCAATCGTGGCGTGGACAGGCATCTGCGTCTGGCGGTGACCGGGCTTAGCCGCAGCGGGAAAACGGCATTTATCACCGCGATGGTGAATCAATTATTGAATCTCCATGCGGGATCGCGTTTGCCGCTGCTGAGTGCCGTGCGTGAAGAACGCCTGCTCGGCGTTAAACGCGTGCCGCAGCGCGACTACGGTATTCCACGCTTTACCTACGATGAAGGGCTGGCGCAGCTTTACGGCAATCCGCCGACCTGGCCGACGCCAACGCGTGGCGTGAGCGAAATTCGTCTGGCGCTGCGTTTCCGCTCCAATGACTCCTTATTGCGTCACTTCAAAGACACTTCCACGCTGTATCTGGAAATCGTCGATTATCCGGGCGAATGGCTGCTGGATTTGCCGATGCTGGCACAGGATTATCTCAGTTGGTCACGGCAAATGACGGGGTTGTTGACCGGACAACGCGCGGAGTGGTCTGCACGCTGGCGTGAATTATGCGCGGGGCTTGATCCACTGGCACCTGCCGATGAAAACCGTCTGGCAGAAATCAGCCAGGCATGGACCGACTATCTGCATGCCTGTAAACAGCAGGGGCTGCACTTCATTCAGCCTGGCCGCTTTGTGCTGCCGGGTGAAATGGCGGGCGCGCCTGCGTTGCAATTCTTCCCGTGGCCGGACGTTGACGCCGTGGGCGAAGCCAAACTGGCACAGGCCAACAAACACACCAACGCCGGTATGTTACGGGCGCGTTTTGACTACTATTGCGAACACGTTGTTAAAGACTTCTATAAAAATCACTTCCTGCGGTTTGATCGCCAGATTGTACTGGTCGATTGTCTGCAACCGCTGAACAGCGGCCCGCAGGCGTTCAACGATATGCGTCTGGCGCTCACGCAACTGATGCAGAGTTTCCATTACGGGCAGCGCACGCTGTTTCGTCGTCTGTTTTCCCCGGTTATCGACAAACTGCTGTTTGCGGCCACCAAAGCCGATCACGTCACGGTCGATCAACACGCAAACATGGTTTCTCTGCTGCAACAGTTAATTCAGGACGCATGGCAGAACGCGGCGTTTGAAGGCATTAGCATGGACTGTCTGGGGCTGGCGTCGGTGCAGGCCACGCAAAGCGGGCTGATTGACGTCGATGGCGAAAAAATTCCCGCGCTGCGCGGCAACCGCCTGAGCGACGGCGAGCCGTTGACGGTCTATCCGGGTGAAGTGCCTGCGCGTTTACCGGGTCAGGCGTTTTGGGAACAGCAGGGCTTTCAGTTTGAGGCGTTCCGCCCGCAGGCGATGGACGTCGATAAACCGCTGCCGCACATTCGCCTTGATGCGGCACTGGAGTTTTTGATTGGAGATAAATTGCGATGAGCGAACCGTTAAAACCGCGTATCGATTTCGCCGGGCCGCTGGAAGCGGACAAAATGGAACAGTTGCGCGGAGCGCAAACCTTTGAGCAGACGCTGGCAGAGAACTTTGCCCCGACGGTGATTGACGATCCTCTGGAAGACGAAGGGCAGGCCGAAGCGGTGGTGGAAGCCGCACTGCGTCCGAAACGAAGCCTGTGGCGACGGATGGTGACGGCAGGGCTGGCTATTTTCGGCGTCAGCGTGGTCGCGCAGGGCGTACAGTCGACGATGGTCGCCTGGCAAACGCAGGATTGGGTGGCACTGGGCGGTTATGCCGCAGGTGCCTTGATTATCGGCGCGGGTGTGGGGTCTGTCGCAACCGAATGGCGGCGTTTATGGCGTCTGCGTCAACGCGCCGAAGAGCGCGACGAAGCGCGCGATCTGCTGCACAGCCACGGCACGGGCAAGGGCCGCGCATTCTGCGAAAAACTCGCCGAACAGGCCGGGATCGACAAATCGCATCCGGCGCTGCAGCGCTGGTATGCCGCTATTCACGAAACACAAAACGATCGCGAAGTGGTGGCGCTTTACGCCCATCTGGTACAGCCGGTGCTGGATGCGCAGGCGCGTCGTGAAATCAGCCGTTCCGCTGCCGAATCAACGCTGATGATTGCCGTCAGCCCGCTGGCGCTGGTGGATATGGCGTTTATCGCCTGGCGTAATTTGCGTCTGATTAACCGCATTGCCACGCTGTATGGCATTGAGCTGGGCTATTACAGCCGTTTGCGCCTGTTCCGTCTGGTGATGTTGAATATCGCCTTTGCGGGGGCCAGTGAACTGGTGCGTGAGGTTGGAATGGACTGGATGTCGCAGGATTTAGCCGCTCGACTTTCCGCTCGCGCTGCACAGGGCATTGGCGCGGGCCTGTTGACCGCGCGCCTGGGCATTAAAGCGATGGAAGTGTGCCGCCCGCTGCCGTGGATCGACAACGACAAACCACGACTGGGCGATTTTCGTCGTGAACTGATTGGACAACTGAAAGAGACCGTCAGCAAGAAATCCTCCTGATCCACCTCTTCACCAGACTTTCCCTTTCTCCGGTTTTCTCCCGAGAAGGGGAAAGCAAATGATCAAATCTACCTTGCCGCTTTGTGCGTTATCTCGTCAACTTTACGACAAAGCGCCTGATTTTCCGTCATACTGTCAATAATTGTTGACAGCCATCTTCCCGCAGGCGGAGAACTGTCTTATCATCCATGCGTTATTGGCTATGAGGGTGATACTTCCCATGCGTCTTGAAGTCTTTTGTGAGGACCGCCTTGGTCTGACCCGTGAATTACTCGATCTGTTGGTACTGCGTGGCATTGACCTGCGCGGGATCGATATCGACCCCATTGGCCGAATCTACCTGAATTTTGCGGAGCTGGAATTTAACAGCTTTAGCACGCTGATGGCGGAAATCCGCCGCATCGAAGGGGTGACTGACGTGCGCACTGTGCCGTGGATGCCGTCAGAACGTGAGCATCTGGCGCTGAGCGCATTACTGGAAGCGATGCCGGAACCGGTGCTGTCGCTGGATACCAAAGGCAAAGTGGAGCTGGGAAATCCGGCAAGCTGCCAGCTGTTTGGTCAGTCACCGGACAAGCTGCGCAGTCACCATGCCGCGCAACTGATTAACGGTTTTAACTTCCCGCGTTGGCTGGAAAGTGCGCCGGTGGAATCTCACGCGGAGCATGTGGTTATCAACGGGCAAAACTTCCTGCTGGAAATCACCCCGGTCACGCTGGAAGGCGAAAACGCCACGCGCGTGCTGATGGGCGCGGTGGTGATGCTGCGTTCTACGCTGCGGATGGGGCGTCAGCTGCAAACCATGACCAGCCAGGATGTCAGTGCATTCAGCCAGATTATTGCTGTCAGCCCGAAAATGCGTCATGTGGTTGAGCAGGCCCGCAAACTGGCGATGTTGACCGCGCCGCTGCTGATTATCGGTGATACCGGCACGGGTAAAGATTTGCTGGCGAATGCCTGTCACCTTGCCAGCCCGCGTGCGCAGAAGCCGTATCTGGCGCTGAACTGCGCGTCTATTCCGGAAGATGCCGTTGAAAGCGAGTTGTTCGGCCATGCGCCGGAAGGCAAAAAAGGCTTCTTCGAGCAGGCCAACGGCGGTTCGGTTTTGCTGGACGAAATCGGTGAAATGTCGCCGGGGATGCAGGTCAAACTGCTGCGTTTCCTCAACGACGGTACGTTCCGTCGTGTGGGCGAAGATCATGAAGTCCACGTCGATGTGCGCGTGATTTGTGCCACGCAGAAAAATCTGGTCGAACTCGTTCAGAAAGGGCTGTTTCGGGAGGATCTCTATTATCGCCTGAACGTTCTGACGTTGAATCTGCCGCCGCTGCGTGACCGTCCACAAGACATCATGCCGCTGACCGAACTGTTTGTGGCGCGTTTTGCCGATGAGCAGGGTATCGCGCGACCAAAACTGGCCGCCGATCTGAACACCGTGCTTACGCGTTATGGCTGGCCGGGCAATGTGCGTCAGTTGAAAAATGCCGTGTACCGCGCGTTGACTCAGCTTGACGGCTACGAACTGCGCCCACAGGACATCTTACTGCCGGATTACGACACCACGACGGTGGCTGTAGGAGAAGACGCGATGGAAGGCTCGCTGGATGATATTACCAGCCGCTTCGAGCGGTCGGTGTTGACCCAGCTATATCGTAGTTTCCCGAGCACGCGAAAACTTGCCAAACGTCTGGGCGTTTCGCATACGGCGATTGCCAATAAATTGCGGGAATACGGGTTAAGCCAGAAGAAAAACGAAGAGTAAATGCGATGCCGCCTTCAGTGATGAAGGCGGCATTTTGTTTCTCACCGAAGCGATTAAGCTTTCAGCGCTTCCAGTGCGGCAGTGTAGTCCGGTTCGTTGGTGATTTCGTTCACCAGCTCACTCAGCACTACGTTGTCATTTTCATCAATCACGATGACTGCGCGAGCAGACAGGCCTTTCAGCGCGCCTTCTGCGATGCCAACGCCGTACTGTTGCAGGAATTCTGGCGCGCGCAGGGTCGACAGAGTGACAACGTTGCTCAGGCCTTCCGCGCCGCAGAAGCGAGACTGGGCGAACGGCAGGTCGGCAGAAATGCACAGCACGACAGTGTTGTTGAGCTCGGTTGCCAGTTGGTTAAATTTACGCACGGATGCCGCGCATACGCCGGTATCAATGCTTGGGAAAATGTTAAGCACTTTACGTTTGCCCGCGAACTGGCTCAGTGCGACGTCGGAGAGATCTTTGGCAACCAGTGTGAATGCTGGTGCTTTGGCGCCCGCCTGTGGGATGGAGCCCTGAACGGAAACGGGGTTGCCCTGGAAATGCACAGTTTGTGACATGATTATCTTCCTGTTTACAAATAGTTAACGTCGCGGCTAGTGTATGACATCCACAGTTAACACGGCAAATCCTTTTAGTGCTGCTAAATCGAGGTACAGGGAATGAGAAGTTTGAGAGTGTATGAGGAAGCCTGGCCGTTGCATACGCCCTTTGTTATCTCGCGCGGGACCCGCAGCGAAGCGAAGGTCGTGGTGGTCGAAATCGAAGAAAACGGCGTGAAGGGAACCGGCGAATGCACGCCGTATCCGCGTTACGGCGAGAGTATTGCTTCGGTGATGGCACAGATTGTCAGCATTGGCGAACAGCTTGAATCAGGCCTGTCTCGCGAAACTCTACAACATCTGCTGCCTGCGGGCGCGGCACGTAATGCCGTGGATTGTGCGTTGTGGGATCTTGAAGCGCATAAAGCCGACCGCTCAATAGCGCAGCTCGCCGGGTGCGAATTAGCGTCGAACGTCACCACCGCGCAAACGGTGGTGATCGGCACGCCCGACCAGATGGCAAACAGTGCTAAAGCGTTGTGGGATAAAGGCGCGCGCCTGTTAAAAGTCAAACTCGACGAGCATTTGATCAGCGAGAGAATGGTTGCCATTCGCGCGGCGGTACCGGAAGCTACGCTGATTGTCGATGCGAACGAAGCCTGGCACAGCGACGGTCTGGCGTCACGCTGCCAGCTGCTGGCGGACCTCAACGTCGCAATGCTGGAACAACCGTTGCCCGCAGCGGAAGATGCCGCACTGGCGAACTTCATTCATCCGTTACCGATTTGCGCAGACGAGAGTTGCCACACGCGCGAAAGCCTGGCAAAACTTAGCGGACGCTATGAAATGATCAACATCAAGCTTGATAAAACCGGCGGGTTAACCGAAGCGCTGGCGCTGGCAGAAGCAGCGAAAGCGCAGGGCTTTGGGTTGATGCTCGGCTGTATGCTGTGCACCTCTCGCGCCATCAGTGCCGCATTGCCGTTGACGCCAAAAGTTCGCTTTGCCGATCTTGATGGCCCAACCTGGCTTGCCGTTGATGCGGAGCCTGCATTGCGTTTTGGTACCGGTACGCTATATCTATGAAGGCGGCGGTTTATTTTTAAACAGCATCTGGCACAAAACGATCATTCATCATCCGCGCCACACGTTTAGCATATTTTCGTGACGAACATGGGGGTTTAGCGATGATTGACTGGGAAGATGAGGGCGTGGCAACGCAAGACAGATTGATGAAACAGATGATTGATACCGTGGGTATCGTCGTGCTGGTTGTTGCGGTGATTACCGGTCTATGCTTTGCCTGAACAGCGATGAATCAAAGAAAGAACCCGCAGTGCGTTGGCATTGCGGATTTTTTATTGGGTGAACCGGTCTATTTCGATGTCGGTTTTGACTCTTCGTGCCAGTGCAGCAACGTGGTCATCGCTGCGAGGTATTTCTCGCTGGCTTCGTCAGAGGAAATAGGCGGGAATTCAGCGGTGATGCAGTGCAGGCCAATATCCGCACACCAGCTGCCAAAAGAGCCTGGGGTTGCATAGCCAACGCTTGTCACCAGCGGCAGTTCAAAAGAGTCTGCCAGCCACTGCCCAAGCGGTGTTTCCTGCGGATCTTCAATGCAGGCCAATGGATCGTGGAATGAGACAACCCATGCCGGATGAATTTTGTGGATCAGTTGGCAAAGCGCTTCAGTTTCTGGCTCAGAACCGGGTTTGTCGCCGGTTAACAGCACCACATCACGGCTTTCAGCAGAGCTGTTCCAGCGATAGACCGTTTCTCCGGCTTTCCAGTTCGCCGCCGGGAAATTACGGTTAAGATCGACGCCGTTGGCATTCGCACGCAACCCTAACTGGCAGCCATCCGGGTTAACCGTTAGCACGACGTGGTGGCGACGTAAATCAGGTGCGAGCGTGCGCAGTGCGCAAGAGAGGGTGACGATAGATGAGTTTTCATCACCGTGTGTCCCCGCAATAATCAGCCCGCTGTTGCTGTCGGCGAGAGGCGCGGGAAACCAAATAAGCGGGGCACCCAGTAATGAACGGCCATAGTGTTGAGTCCCGGGAGGAAACGCGCCGCGCTGCTGGCGTGGTCGAGTGGATGACATGCTTAATCCTGCTTTATTGTGTTGTTTCTGGCAGTGTTGTGCAAAATCGACCGATAATCAAATAGTTTCCTTTTAGCCCTTTCTGAAACGTTTTCGCTATTTCCTTCAACTATTTGCCATAAGTCGTTTGCAATTTGCCCTGTTGAAACAAATAATTACCGGTCTATGTTGGCTGGGTTTATTTGAATTAAGGGGATCCCATGAAGTTTCCTGTATCGTTTGTCTGTTTTGCGCTGGTGCTGAGTGGCGTATCTTCCCTCTCTTTTGCGGCCGATGTTCCGCAGGGAACCGTTCTGGCGCAGCAGCAGGTGCTGGTTCGTCACATTAAAGATGAACCCGCATCACTGGATCCGGCAAAAGCGGTGGGGTTACCGGAAATTCAGGTGATCCGTGATTTGTTTGAAGGCCTGGTAAATCAGGACAGCAAGGGCAATATCATCCCGGGTGTGGCGACCAAATGGCAAACCAACGATAACCGCGTCTGGACGTTTACACTGCGTGATGACGCGAAATGGTCTGACGGTACGCCTGTCACTGCGCAGGATTTCGTTTACAGCTGGCAACGCCTGGTTGACCCGAAAACAACATCGCCGTTTGCTTCGTTTGCTGCGCTGGCCGGTATGGCGAATGCCCAGGACATTATCGACGGCAAAGCGACGCCGGATAAGCTCGGCGTAACGGCGGTGGACGCCAAAACGTTACGCGTTCAGTTAGATAAACCGCTGCCGTGGTTTGTGAATCTGACCGCCAACTTCTCTCTTTATCCGGTACAAAAGGCCAACGTCGACAGCGATCCGAACTGGACACGTCCGGGCAAATTGATTGGCAACGGCGCTTATGTGCTGAAAGACCGCGTGGTCAACGAGAAGCTGGTGGTGGTGCCGAACACGAACTACTGGGATAACGCCAAGACCGTTATCAAGCAAGTCACGTTTGTGCCGATCAACCAGGAGTCGAATGCCACCAAACGTTACCAGGCAGGCGACATTGATATCACCGAATCTTTCCCAAAAACACAGTACAAACAGCTGCTGAAACAGATCCCAGGGCAGGTGTACACCCCGCCACAGCTCGGGACGTATTACTACGCGTTTAACACCCAGAAAGGGCCAACCGCTGATGCTCGCGTGCGTCAGGCATTGAGCCTGACCATTGATCGCCGGATCATGGCCGATAAAGTGTTAGGCACAGGCGAGAAGCCTGCCTGGCGCTTTACCCCCGATGTGACGGCGGGTTTCAAGCCACAACCGTCTGCCGCGGAGAAAATGAGCCAGGAAGAGCTGAATGCGCAAGCCAAAACGCTGTTGGCTGCGGCAGGTTACGGCCCGAATCGTCCGCTGAAATTGACGCTGTTGTATAACACGTCTGAAAACCACCAGAAAATTGCTATCGCCGTGGCGTCGATGTGGAAGAAAAATCTCGGCGTAGACGTGAAGCTGCAAAACCAGGAATGGAAAACCTATATCGACAGCCGTAACACCGGTAATTTCGATGTGATCCGCGCGTCCTGGGTGGGTGACTACAACGAGCCATCAACGTTCCTGTCGCTGTTAACCTCAGCGCACAGCGGTAACATCTCTCGTTTCAGCGACCCGGCGTACGATAAAATCATTAAGCAGGCGACGCAGGAAACCACCGCAGAAGCGCGTAATGCGGACTATAACGAAGCCGAAAAAATCATTGCCGCGCAGGCGCCGATTGCACCGATTTATCAGTACACCAACGGTCGTCTGATCAAACCGTGGGTGAAAGGTTATCCGATTGATAACCCAGAGGACGTGGCCTACAGCCGCACAATGTATATCATCAAGCACTGATAAACGGTGATGCAATAAAGCCCAGGGCGCGATGCTCTGGGCTTTTTTATGCTTAAGACCTTTCTCAGAGTGTGGATAACGTAGCGTAAGCCGACTATGCTTATGGAATATCCTGTATCAGGAGGGGATATGTTGACGCATTCAGAAGCAAAACGTTGGGCCGCTCTCATGCTGAAATCCGCACTGTGCGATGGCATGAAGGCCGAAGAAATTTTCAGGCAAGTCCATCTGGTCTGTGATAAGCATGGGAAAGAGTGTCTTGAGGAACTGATTGAAGAGCTGCTGGTGGAAGCCGGGCGCATTGGACCTCAACACAGCACAGGCGAGTATAAGCACCATTAATGCCACCCGTGCATCAAAACCGTCTGCGGGCTAACGCCGTTGGTTTAAGAACGCGTTACCCGGGGCGACCACCGGGTTTGGCGTCCCTCCGGGAACCCAATCCCGGTGTTTCCCCTAACTCATTGACTTAAGTGAACGGCGTTAGCCTGCGGGCGGTTTTTTGTTGGGCGTTATGCAGCCAGCACTTTGTTGCGTCCCTCGTTTTTGGCCTGATACAGCGCCTTATCGACCCGTCGGAATAACGCATCGATGTTTTCTCCTGCCTGATGCCTCGCTACGCCAATGCTGACGGTAAAAGCGGGCATCTCAGCGTTGCTGATTTTTGTGACGCTGTCACGTATTTCTTCGGCGATATTGATTGCGGTATCCAGCGCTGTGTGCGGCAGTAACAATACAAACTCTTCGCCACCCCAACGGAAAATAAAATCCTCCGACCGGCTACAGGCTTCAAGGAGCCGTGCCAGTTGCACCAGCACTTCATCACCTTTCAAATGCCCGAAATTATCATTAATGGCTTTGAAGTTATCGGTATCCACCAGAAGCAGGCAGTAATCGGTTTTTAGCGGCAGGTGGTGCGCAGTCTGGTTCTCCGTCAGCGAGTAAAACTGGCGGCGGTTCAATAATCCGGTCAGTGAATCACGCAGCGCCGCATACTCCAGTTCCTGTTCCAGACGCTTTTGTTCAGTAATATCGTGAATGATGCACAGCATCAGGCGGTCGCCACCGATCACGATAGGCCCGGCATAGGTTTGTACATGGCGCGTTGAGCCGTCGGCCATCCGGTGAACGAAGTACAGCGGCTTATGCCCGCCGGGTAAACGTGCAATCTCAGCCATTACCGGCAGCACCTGACGACCCAGCGTGTTGATTTCCCATGTGTGCTTCTGACACATCTCTTCACGGTGATAACCGTAGAAACGCAGCGCGGCAAGATTCGCATCGACGATAAGCCCATCGCGAGCCGGGTCGATAAGCAGCATGGGCGCGGTGGTGGTCATAAAAAAACGCTGATAAAAATTATGCCGACGGGATTTGTACCCGGTGCTGCGAACAGAGCTTTCTGTCGCCGCATGGGGAATGTTCGCCCCTTCAAACAGGATAGCGGGAGGCAGATCAGGAAAGGTGACGAGCGTCAGACGACAGCGCAGCGGTAGCTCGCCGCGGGATGCCGGGATCGTCCAGATTTCGACGATTTCATGTTGGTCTTTAAGATCGTTGAGATACAACGACAGTCGCGTCTGGGCACAAGCAGAAAAGGCACCAAAACGCAGGGACATGAGCGACGTTTCGCCAACCAATGCCTGTGCGGCATGGTTGGCAAAGATGACCCGCTCATCGATGGGGTCGAGGAGCCATACCGGCGTGGTCAGGTAGTGATAGGCGGACAGTTCGGCTGATAACATGCATTATCTCCCTGGGCGGATGCCTCTCCGCCACCGGCACGTATTAAACATAATGCATTTTCATCAGTTCACGCCTGCTTTTTTTGCACAACGGCGTGAACCGGTGCCGCCGGCGTATTTTTCGCGCTTTCAATTTGTGTCAGCAGCTGAGGGATCTCTTTCGCAGGCAACGCTTTAGCGAACAGGAATCCCTGCAAATAGCCGCAGCCCAGGCTGGTTAGCAGCTGTTGCTGATCCAGCGTCTCAATTCCTTCGGCGACAACGTTCATATTCATTGAGTGGGCGATATCAATGATGGTCGCCACAATTTTGACGTTCTTGCTGTTGTCGCGAATATCGCGCACAAAGCTTTTGTCGATTTTCAGCTCGCGCGCGGGCAGGTTTTTCAGCGTCAGCATATTGGAATAACCGGTGCCGAAATCGTCAATGGAAACCGTAATGCCCATGCGATTAAAATCATTCAGTATTTCTATACTTCGCTCAAGGTTACGCAGAGCGGTGCTTTCCGTCAGCTCTATGGTCAGGCGCGACGGCGGCACGGCATGGCGGGCTAATGCGCCGCAGACAGTGTCATAGATATCGTGTTGCTCAAACTGAGCGGCAGAGAGGTTAATCGACAGACTCCAGTCTGAATGGCCCTGATCGCCCCATTGGCGTAGTTGTAAACAGGCCTGGTCGATAACCCAATACCCGACGGGAATGATAAGCCCGGTGTTTTCCAGTGTGGCAAGAAAGACCTCTGGCAACAAAATGCCTTTTGCCGGATGGCGCCAGCGCAGCAGGGCTTCAAAGCCATAGATCGTTTTACTGGCGGAGTGATATTTCGGCTGATACCACAGCTCGAACTGATCGCGCTCCAGCGCCTGGGTTAAATCTTGCAGAAACTCGGCACCTTCCCAGGCTTTCTGCACCATTTCAGAATGGTAGATCGCCCAACCGTTACGGCCTTGCTGTTTGATGTTATACATCGCCGTGTCGGCGCGCAGTTTCAGTTCCTGCAACGTTTTGCCGTGTTGTGGGAACAAACTGACCCCGGCGCTGAGCGACACCTGCAATATTTGTCCGGCTTCATAAAACGGACGGCGTACACACTCCACCATGCGCGTGACTAAATCTTCGATATCGCCTTGATTAGCATCCGGCACCAGTAAAATAAACTCGTCGCCGCCAAGACGGGCGAGGGTCATTTTGGGTGACAGGCAGGCGCTGATGCGGTTGGCCACCGAAACCAGCAGATGGTCGCCAACGTGGTGACCCCAGGCATCGTTCACCAGCTTGAAGCGGTCAAGATCCATAAAGATTAACGCGAAGGGCGTTTGGGTCATTTGCGATTGCTGCAAACAGGCTTCAAGACGTAAATCAATCTGACTACGGTTAGCAAGCCCGGTCAGGCCGTCAAAACGCGCCTGTTGTTCAAGCTGTTGATTGAGCTGCTGCAAATTTTCTGTCAGGCGATTCGTGCGCAATTGAGAGTCGACCATCGAAATAATCAGCATCACGCCGAGGATAGCCAGCGTGATGGCAGATACCCAGATTGACAACCCGAGTTCGCTCACGCCGCCGCTCATGTAATGCCCTTGATCTTCGAAATCGGCAGCGCTCATGCCCGTGTAATGCATAGCTGCGATGGCGATGCCCATCACGACTGCCGCTGTCATGCGATTGATCAGTGCCCCTTTGCTGTTAAGCCGTAAACTGAATGCCAGCCACAGACCGACACCGGAGGCGACAACCGCAATGATCATCGACAGCGCAACCAAACCATAATTCCAGCGAATCATGTCCTGCATCATCAACGCCGCCATGCCGACGTAGTGCATGGTAACCACGCCGCTGCTGAGAATAGCGGTAGCGAGACACAAGCGTTTGAGCGACAACACGTTGCCATTTACGGCAATATTAATCGACAGGGTAGCGGTCACGATCGCCACCAAAAGCGAAATCGCGGTGGTCGCAAAATCATAATGCATCATCATCGGCATTTTCATTGCCAGCATGCCAATAAAATGCATCGACCAAATACCGATACCTAATGTGGCACCTCCGGCGAGACGCCAGAAAAGCGCGGCATTTTTATTGGATGCAGCAATTTTTGCCGCACTGTCCAGTGCAACAAATGAGGCAATAAAGGCGACTAAAAACGAAATGCCGACCAGAACCGGGTCCCACGAAACGTACAGCATCATGCAATCCACTTCTTTTTAAGTTTGTTAAAGTAATGTAACAGCAAATCCTCAGGCGATGCTATGAAATAAAAGAGAAGAAAGGCTGTATTTCTTTTGATTGGATCTGCGGCTCATCACTTTTTCCAGGGCGGGGAAAAAATATCGCGCAGAAAGTACACTAAGTCTTAAGTATTGCTTAATTGTCGTATAGCGCCAGTTAAGTTAAAGGGCACTGGCGAGAGATGCTCTGCGATAATCTGCCGTTATGAGGCCATGAAACATCCATTTTTAGCGTTAAAAACTACAAGGTTGCGGACTTGTCAGATAAATAAATTGCTAAAGCCAAACTTGCCATGTTTAACGGTGAAGATTAATTTCTCACGGAAATCATATTGAAATAGTGAAGGCGGGTGCTATAACCATATGACCCCTCCGAGTATTTTGTGAGTTTTATTATGTTAAGAAATATCAGTGTCAGAACCTTCATATTGATGTTTTTGCTGGTGGTTTTCTTAATTATCGATATTTTAGCCGTTCTGTTATCCGCCAGTGTTCCTGTGATGGTGATGTATAATATTTCGTGGTTGGTGGCCATTTCTTTATTATGGCTTTATATGACGAAATATCTGGTGACACCCATTAATGCGGTTAAAAGAAGCATTGATGAAGTGACGTCGGGAAATTTATCAGTGTATATCCCTGAATTTGGTAATAACTGTGCCGGGCGATTAATTCCAGGCATTAATAGTCTGTCGAGTAATATTTCAACGCTGGTATCGGAAATTCGTGCTTCGTCACAAACGGCGATGACGCTGTCTGAACAGCTGGCAAACCGCAGTGCGGAACTGTCGGTGACGTCAGAACAGCAGTCTGCCACGCTGATGCAAACCGCCTCCAGCATGGAAGAAATTGCCGCCAGTACCAAAAATAATGCGGAAAACACACGCCTGGCAAGCGACCGTGCCGGTGATGCAACACTCTGCGCTCGCAAAGGCGGGGAGTTAATGGGTGATGTGGCGACCAATATGCAATCCATTACGGATTGTGCGCGTCAAATGACGGAAATTATTTCGTTAATTGACGGCATTGCGTTCCAGACAAATATTCTGGCGCTAAATGCTGCGGTAGAAGCGGCACGCGCAGGCGACCACGGGAAAGGTTTTTCTGTGGTGGCAGGGGAAGTGCGGAATCTGGCGCATCGCAGTGCAGAAGCAGCGAAGAATATTAAAACGTTGATCAGTGTTACCAGCGATAACGTCACGCAGGGAGCCAATATTGTCGCTGAGGCAGAGAAAAATATGCAGGAGATTGTTTCCGGTTCCGGTTTACTGAGCAGTTTAATGGAGCAGATTTCCAGCTCTACACTGCAACAGGAAAAAGGAATTGAACAGATCACGCTCGCGCTGTCTGAACTTGAAAAAGTGACACAGAGTAATGTGGCGGTCGTGGAAGAACTTGCGGGTTCTTCAGATGTGTTGAAGCATCAGGTGGTGGAATTGCAAACACGGACGCGTAATTTCCGTCTGGGAAACGAAGCACCGGCAGCAATCATACCAGTGACTCAGCCGAAGCCTGCGCCTGTTGCGGCTGCCAGCAGTGACCAGAACTACTGGCATTCGTTCTAAATCGCTTTCTTTAATCGCACAATGGGCCGGTGAAAAGCAGGCCCATTTTCATTTTGTGATCCTCTGATTTCATCGTTGTTAACGATTTGCGCGTTGCACTGTCTCGCGTCCTGCCAGATAATTCCGCTTTCATGAACAAATTCAGTGCGATGCCGGGACCGCGTTTTGCTTATTACCTTTGCGGGGCTAGACTTCATTGCACAAGCAAAAAAATTAATGGAGGCGTTGTGGAAGCCATTAAGGGAGCTGATGTGAACGTACCTGATGCGGTTTTTGCCTGGATGCTGGACGGGAAAGGCGGGGTGATACCGCTGGACGACGAAAGGGTTATTGATAAAGAGAACCCGTGTTGGCTGCATCTCAATTACACCCATCCTGAGAGCGCACAGTGGCTGGCGACAACGCCGCTGCTGCCAAACAGCGTGCGTGATGCGTTGGCAGGTGACAGCCTGCGCCCGCGCGTCACGCGTATGGGCGACGGTACGTTGATAACCCTGCGTTGCATCAACGGCAGCACCGATGAACGGCCTGACCAGTTGGTCGCCATGCGCTTGTATATGGATGAGCGCCTGATTGTGTCGACGCGTCAGCGCAAAGTGCTGGCGTTGGATGACGTGGTAAAAGATCTGGAAGAGGGCACTGGCCCGACAGATTGCGGTGGTTGGCTGGTGGATGTGTGCGATGCGCTCACCGATCACGCCAGCGAATTCATTGAAGAATTGCACGATAAAATTATCGATCTTGAAGATAACCTGCTCGATCAGCAAATTCCGCCACGTGGTTTTCTGGCGCTGCTTCGCAAACAATTGATTGTGATGCGTCGCTATATGGCACCACAGCGAGATGTTTATGCACGCCTGTCGAGTGAACGTTTTCCGTGGATGAACGACGATCAGCGTCGCAGAATGCAGGATATTGCCGATAGGCTGGGCCGTGGCCTGGACGAAATCGACGCCTGTATTGCCCGCACGGATGTGATGGCGGATGAAATCGCACAGGTGATGCAGGAATCCCTGGCGCGCAGAACGTACACCATGTCGTTGATGGCGATGGTGTTTCTGCCGAGTACATTTCTGACGGGACTGTTTGGCGTTAACCTTGGCGGCATTCCGGGCGGGGGTTGGCAGTTCGGTTTTTCGTTGTTTTGTATTGGATTAGTCGTGCTGATTGGTGGTGTTACATGGTGGTTGCATCGCAGTAAATGGTTGTAAAAAATCACCTTTATGAGCAGGGAAACACCCATAAATGCCGCTTAAATTGAGCGAAGTCAATAAACAAGCTACCCATTCAGGGCAATATCTTTCTTGCAGGTGAATGCAACGTCAAGCGATGGGCGTTGCGCTCCATATTGTCTTACTTCCTTTTTTGAATTACTGCATAGCACACTTGATTCGTACAATGCCGACTTAGATAAGTCGGCTTTTTTTTGCCTCTCATTCAAGAACCACTACCCTTAAGGGACACTCAAAGAACCGGAGGCAAAAATGACGTGGCGACTCAGCGACCCGATACCCACCGATCCCGTTCCCGTGCCTGACCCCATTCCGCGGCCACAACCGATACCCGACCCGCCGTTCGACCCCGATCCGCATCCGATTATCGATCCGCCGCCGTTCGGCTGATCGCCAGGCGTAAAAAAGCCCTCGTAGAGAGGGCTGAATCATGCACGTTGATGCTTATTTGATTTCGACGATATCGAGGCGGTTGGCGTGGATATCGGTATCTTCCTCTTCCGGTTGCCAGCCTGCGGGCTGTAACGGGATTTCCTCCCGGTCAAACGCCAGGTCGCCGCCGTTCACCACTTCTGCACCGTGTTTCAGACCTTTAAAGTCGAACATGTCGGTATCGCACAGGTGAGAAGGCACCACGTTTTGCATTGCGCTGAACATGGTTTCGATACGGCCCGGATAACGTTTATCCCAGTCACGCAGCATATCGCCGATCACCTGGCGTTGCAGGTTTGGCTGCGAACCGCACAGGTTGCATGGGATGATCGGGTACGCTTTCGCGTGTGCAAAACGTTCAATGTCTTTCTCGCGGCAATAGGCCAGCGGGCGAATAACAATGTGTTTTCCGTCGTCGCTCATCAGCTTCGGCGGCATCCCTTTCATTTTCCCGCCGTAGAACATGTTCAGGAAAAGCGTTTGCAGGATGTCGTCGCGGTGATGGCCCAGCGCGATTTTTGTCGCACCCAGTTCTGTCGCGGTGCGATACAAAATACCGCGGCGCAGACGAGAGCACAGAGAGCAGGTCGTTTTTCCTTCTGGGATCTTCTCTTTAACGATGCCGTAGGTGTTCTCTTCGACAATTTTGTATTCAACGCCAAGTGTGTCGAGATACGCCGGAAGGATATGCTCCGGGAAGCCCGGCTGCTTCTGATCGAGATTTACCGCGATCAGGCTGAAATTGACCGGCGCGCTCTGTTGCAGATTGCGTAAAATTTCCAGCATGGTGTAGCTGTCTTTGCCACCCGACAGGCACACCATGATGCGGTCGCCTTCTTCAATCATGTTGTAGTCGGCAATGGCTTCGCCCACGTTACGACGCAGACGTTTTTGCAGTTTGTTCAGGTTGTACTGGTCTTTCTTGCTAGCTTCTTGATTTTGCGACATTTAATGATGGCTCTGGTCGTAGGTAAATGGCAGCCAGCGTCAGGAGCACTGACGAACATCGGGGTTCATGATGGAGTGTAGCAATAATCTGCGGCTGCCCTTCGATAGTCTGGCGTGTATGGTACGGATTACAGCGCCGAATGCCAGCGTGATTTCTGTCGCAATGCATTTCCTCGTCAGTTTTTTGTCTTTTCGCTGTGTGGCATCATCAGTTCTTTCAACAGCGCGTAGCGTTGCGCTGGTGTGAGATAGAAGAGACCAAGATTATGGGTACCTGCAGGCTCTTTCAGCCACGTTACTTTGAGGTCTCGTAACCAGGTGTGGACACTGTTCATCATTTCATCTCCTGTTGTTGATGAAAACAGTGTGGAACAGTAAAACCGGAAGAAAAACGGATAGTATTAAAAATAACCTTCCGGGTTTGTGGGGCGAGCTCTTGGCGTAATTATTCATTAGACATAAAAAAACCCGCCGATAAGGGCGGGTTTCACAATGGACTACAGCGGAATTAGAACTGGTAAACCAGACCTAAAGCCACAACGTCATCGGTGGTGATGCCGTTGTTTTTGGTGAAGTTGTTGTCATCCAACAGGTTGATTTTGTAATCAACATAGGTAGACATGTTTTTGTTGAAGTAGTAAGTCGCGCCTACATCCACATACTTAACCAGATCTTGGTCGCCAGCAGAGGTGCCATTGGTGTTATACAGGTCTTTACCTTTCGCCTGCAGGTAAGAGATCGCTGGACGCAGACCGAAGTCGAACTGGTACTGAGCAGTTACTTCGAAGTTCTGTGTTTTGTTAGCGATGGTGCCAGACTGATTACCGTACGGAGTCATGTTGCGGGTTTCAGAATACATGGTCGCCAGGTAGATGTTATTGGCGTCATATTTCAGACCCGCGGTCCATGCGTCAGCTTTGTCGCCGCCCGCAGTGGACGCGTTAGTTTGCTCGTCAGTACGGTCAGAAGAGGTGTATGCTGCACCCGCGCTGAAGCCCTGGCCGATATCATAAGTAGTCGAGATACCGAAGCCGTCACCGTTCGCGTTTTTCACGTTGCGGCCATTGCTGTTGTTGGTCCCTTCGCCTTCGCCTGGGTTCTCGTTTTTACCCTGATACTGCAATGCGAAGTTCAGGCCATCAACCAGACCGAAGAAGTCACTGTTACGATAGGTCGCCACGCCGTTAGCGCGGTTGGTCATGTAGTTGTCAGACTTGGAGTAGGTATCACCACCGAACTCTGGCAGCATATCGGTCCAGCCTTCTACGTCGTACAGAACACCGTAGTTACGGCCGTAGTCGAATGAGCCGTAGTCACCGAATTTCAGACCAGCAAAGCCTAAACGAGTCCATGCCTGATTGCTGGAATTTTCAGTGTTGTTTGCCTGAACGTTGTATTCCCACTGGCCGTAACCGGTCAGTTGATCGTTGATCTGGGTTTCGCCTTTGAAGCCAATACGAATGTAAGACTGATCGCCATCAGCGTTTTTGTCATCGGAGAAATAGTGCAGGCCGTCGACTTTACCGTACAGATCCAGTTTGTTGCCATCTTTGTTATAAATCTCAGCTGCGTGAACAGCACCTGCGGTTAATAGTGCAGGGATAACGAGTGCCAGTACTTTTCTTTTCATTTTAATAATCCTTTAAGCTGTTTTTATACTCTGCCTTCCTTACGGGAAGTCCCGTCATGCTAATGTAGAGATATCTAAAGAAGGTAAACTTCATTTGTTACGATATAAGTAAAATTCACAATAAATAATTCAGCTGAAATATATATTGATGGTTTGAATATTTGACGTCGAATCATTCGGTTAAATGCGTTTTTCCATGGGGATAAAAAGGTCTGGATTGCTATTGTTATATGTTTGATTTGTGATGTACGTTGGGATTTTTATCTATAATTAGATTGCTATTATTTTGTCAATATGAAATTTAAAAAGCCCGAACTATTGCCCGAGCTTTTTTATTTAGTTTTGGATTAAATCATTAACTTAATCGCTGGCTGATTTTTCCGCTTTACCCGCCATCTGCGCGAGGAAGTCATACCGTTTTTGCAAGTCGGCAGCGGCATCCTTCCACAATTGCTCGGCCACCTCAGGCTGCTGCGCATTCAAACGGCGGAAACGCTGCTCCTTCATCAGGGTGTCGGCAAGGGCGTCTGACGGTGGGCGCGAATCCAACGCCAGCGGCAGTTTGCCCTCATCGGCGCGACGCGGATCAAAGCGATACAGCGGCCAGAAGCCGGTGGCGGTGAGTTGACGCATCTGGTCGTGGCTCAATGCCAGATCGTAGCCATGCTCCTCACATGGACTGTACGCAATGATAAGCGATGGTCCCGGATAGGCTTCTGCTTCCTGAATGGCTTTCACCGTCTGGTTGAGCTGCGCGCCAAGCGAAATCTGTGCGACATAAACATGACCGTACATCATCATGCTGACGCCCAAATCTTTGCGTGATTTACGTTTGCCGTGCTCACCAAATTTAGTGACAGCGCCAAGCGGCGTGGCTTTCGACGCCTGACCGCCGGTGTTGGAATAACACTGCGTATCGAGCACCAGAATATTCACGTTCTCGGTAAGGCTCAACACGTGGTCGAGGCCGCCAAAACCGATGTCGTAAGCCCAGCCGTCGCCGCCAATCAGCCAAATGGATTTCTCTACCAGCGCGTCGGCATCCGTCAACAGTTCTTCTGCACCACCCATGCCCTGTAAATGCTGACGCAGGGAGGCGACCTGTTCACGGCGTTCTTCTGGCGTGGCTTCCGCATGTAGCGCGTCGTTAAGCTCCGCGGGCAGTTTGTCGGCGAATGTTTCCAGCAGGCGCATCACGCGTTGGCGATGCTGGTCAACGGATAAACGGAAACCGAGGCCAAACTCGGCGTTGTCTTCAAACAGTGAATTCGCCCACGCCGGACCGCGACCGTTAATGTCGGTCGTGTAAGGCGTAGAGGGTAGATTACCGCCGTAAATTGACGAGCAGCCGGTGGCGTTGGCGATCATCATCCGGTCGCCGTACAGTTGGGTCAGCAGTTTAATGTACGGCGTTTCACCGCAGCCGGAACAGGCTCCAGAGTATTCAAACAACGGGGTGATCAGTTGCGAAGTACGAATGTCGATACGTTCCAGTTTGCTGCGATCGATTTCCGGTAAATCGAGGAAGAAGTCGTAATTTACTTTCTCTTCTTCGACGTGATCCAGCCGCGACATCATATTGATGGCTTTAATTTCTGGATCCTGGCGGTCTTTCGCCGGGCAGACCTCTACACAAAGATTACAGCCGGTGCAGTCTTCCGGTGCGACCTGCAACACGTATTTCTGTCCCCGCATATCGCGGGATTTAACGTCCAGGGAATGCAGGCTGGCAGGCGCGTTTTCCATCTCTTCTGGCGACACTACTTTGGCGCGAATTGCCGAATGCGGGCAGGCGGCAACACAGTGGTTGCACTGGGTGCAGAGATCTTCTTTCCAGATAGGAATTTCTTCGGCGATATTGCGTTTTTCCCAGCGCGTCGTGCCGACAGGCCAGGTACCGTCTGGCGGCAGTGCGGATACAGGCAACGCATCGCCGAGCCCTGCCAGCATCGCGGCGGTAACGGTTTTGACAAAATCCGGTGCCGCATCGGATACCACCGGAGGACGATTCGGGCTGCTTTCATCAACCGCCTGCAACGGCACTTCAGACAGCAACTCACGCGCCATCGCTAAAGCCTGCCAGTTGCGTTCGACCAGTTCCTGTCCTTTGCTGCTGTAGCTTTTCGCAATCGCCCCTTGCAGCTCTACCAGCGCGGTATCGCCGGGTAATATTTGTGTCAACTGGAAGAAGGCCATTTGCATCACGGTATTGATACGCGCCGCCAGGCCGCATTCGCGGGCGATTTTCGCCGCGTTAACGATAAAAAAGCGGGCCTGTTTCTGATTAAGCACCGCCTGGACTTCCTGCGGCAGACGCGACCAGACTTCTTGCGGGCTGTACGGTGTATTCAGCAGGAAAATGCCGCCGGGTTTCAGGCGTTCAACCATCTGGTATTTATCGACGAATTGCAGCTGGTGACAGCCAACAAAATCCGCCTGCGACACCAGATAAGCCGAGCGAACAGGCTGTTCCGACACGCGCAGGTGTGAAACCGTCAGCCCGCCGGCCTTTTTCGAGTCATAGACGAAGTAGCCCTGGGCGTACCACGGCGTCGAATTACCAATAATTTTGATGTTGTTCTTGGTCGCAGACACGCTGCCGTCGCTGCCCAGGCCATAAAACAGGGCTTCGAGTTTTGCGGTAGAAGGCAGGGTATTTTCCGGCAATGGCAGGGATAAATGGGTCACGTCGTCGTAGATACCGACGGTGAAGCGCGGTTTCGGTTTTGCAGCGTTCAGTTCATTGAAAACCGCCAACACGCAGTCAGGGCCAAACTCTTTCGATGACAGGCCATAACGTCCGCCGATCACGCGTGGCAGCGTTTCGCGTTCGCCGCTGTTAAAGGCTTCCGCCAGCGCAGTCATCACGTCGAGATACAGCGGCTCGGCGTGTGCGCCCGGTTCTTTGGTGCGATCCATCACGGCGAGCGCTTTCACGCTATCGGGGATTTCTGCCAACAGGTGTTTAGCCGAGAATGGGCGATACAGTCGCACTTTCAACACGCCCACTTTGTCGCCGCGAGTCAGCAGTTCATCAACCACTTCTTCGCAGGTGCCGATAGCAGATCCCATCAGCACGATAACGCGCTCAGCCTGTGGATGGCCGTAATACTCGAACGGTTTGTACTGTCGCCCTGTGGCGCTAGCGAAATCATCCATCGCCTGCTGCACGTGATCGTAAACCGCGTCATACCACGGATTAGTGGCTTCACGTGACTGGAAATAGGTGTCGGGGTTAGCGGATGTCCCGCGAATCACCGGATGTTCAGGGTTCAGCGCGCGGCTACGATGCGCGTCAATTTCTGCTTGCGGCAGCAGAGAGCGGATCGTGTCATCCGATATCGGAACGATTTTGTTGATTTCATGCGAAGTGCGGAAACCATCAAAGAAATGAATGAACGGCACGCGGCTTTTGAGGGTGGCGATATGCGAAATTAGCGCGAAATCCTGCGCTTCTTGTACGCTCGCTGCGCTTAGCATCGCGCAGCCGGTCTGGCGTATTGCCATCACATCGGAGTGATCGCCAAAAATCGACAGCGCGTGAGTCGCGACGGTACGTGCGGCGACGTGCAAGACAAACGGCGTCAGTTGACCGGCCAGTTTGTACAGCGTGGGGATCATCAATAACAATCCCTGAGAAGAGGTAAACGATGTGGAAAGCGCGCCGGTTTGTAATGCGCCATGAACCGCCGCAATCGCACCGGCCTCCGACTGCATTTCCACTACCCGGGGCACATCTCCCCAGACATTTCTTAACCCATTTCCCGCCCAGGCATCGGCCTGCTCGGCCATCGTCGAGCTTGGTGTGATCGGGTAGATGGCGATAACTTCACTGGTGCGAAACGCCACCGAGGCGCACGCGCCATTACCGTCAGTAGTAATCATGTGACACCCTTACATTGCGCAAGAAAAAGGGACCCGTGATACGTCGACGTGTCCTGTAGTTATCCTTCTATTTTAGCAAAGCGCCGGGAAAGCCATTTTTGCTTTTGTGTCCTTGCTCTTCATTTGAGTAATGCGCAGATCAATTTCTGCGAAAAAATTGGCAGCAAATGTTTCAGAACGCCGAAATGCGCGCTTCGTCTCTCGACGGCAGGGCGCTTGCTGCCTATTATGAACAGGTTTTGCGAAACGTATTTGACTAAGGAATGAAAAGAATGCGAGCAGCTTTTTGGGTAGGATGTGCGGCGTTGTTATTGTCGGCATGCAGCAGTGAACCAGAACAACAAGCCACCGCGGCACACGTCACGCCAGGAATGCGTGCGGCGATGTCATCTTCCGGCCAGGCGAACTGTGCGATGGTGGGTGGCGCGTTATCGGTCGCGCGTCAGCTTGACGGTTCAGCTATCGGGATGTGCGCGTTACCTAATGGCAAGCGATGCAGCGAGCAGTCTCTTGCCACCGGGACCTGCGCCAACTACTGATTTAGTTCATCAGATCCGCGAGTTTATACACCAGCGAATCATTAGAGGTGCCCAGGGTTAACTGATTTTCAGTTAAGTCTACCTGTACGCCATCGTGCAGCATCGCTGCGAGAGTCTGGTCCAGTTGATTCAACTGTGGATCGGTACATAACATTTTGGTCATCGCGACGTTTTTCACTTTCAGCTCGCCGTCCGACAGCGTTCCTTCTCCGGTAAACTGATTACACATGTTGCCGGAGATATGCATTTTCTCGCCAAAACTGAGTTCCAGCGGTTTCTGGCTGGTGACATTCTTGCCGTTCACGCTTTCCAATACAAAACGATGGTGCTGAAGCTGTTCGGGTTGCGTGGTCACTTTGCTTGTCGACACACAGCCGGCCAACATCATGCCAACGGCCGCCAGCAGGGCGAGGGTTAATTTCTTGCTACTCATTAAGTATTCACCAAATAAATAATTCTGAATCAGGATGACACTGTAGTGCGGTGGGTGTGAGTGGGGATTGTCTGAAAGTGCTCCCCGTGTGTGGGGAGCAAGAATGGTTAAACCAGTGCGTTCGGTGTGGACTCTCCGTTGTCAATTTGGCGCAGGTTTTCCAGCGTGGTTTCCGAGATGCTGATCAGTGCTTCAGCGGTCAAAAACGCCTGATGCCCTGTAAACAGTACGTTGTGACAGGCGGAAAGGCGACGGAATACGTCATCCTGAATCACATCGTTTGATTTATCTTCAAAGAACAGGTCGCGTTCGTTCTCATACACGTCCATTCCTAACGCGCCGATTTTCTGGGTTTTCAACGCTTCAATCGCCGCCTGCGAGTCAATCAGGCCGCCGCGACTGGTGTTAATAATCATCACACCGTCTTTCATCTGATCGAACGCGCTTTGGTTCAGCAAATGATAGTTCTCTGGCGTCAGCGGGCAGTGCAGGGAGATAACGTCAGACTGCGAGAACAGCGTATTCAGGTCGACATATTCCACGCCCAGATCCAGCGCGGCGGCGCTTGGGTACGGGTCAAACGCCAGCAACTTCATGCCGAAGCCTTTCAGGATACGCAATGTCGCCACGCCGATTTTCCCGGTTCCGACAACGCCGGCCGTTTTACCGTGCATGGTGAAGCCGCACAATCCTTCCAGTGAGAAGTTGGCATCGCGGGTGCGTTGATAAGCACGATGAATACGGCGGTTCAGCGACATCATCAGACCAATCGCATGTTCAGCCACGGCTTCCGGGGAGTACGCTGGCACGCGAACCACGCGTAAACCGAGTTCTTTGGCTGCGTCGAGATCGACGTTATTAAAGCCCGCGCAGCGCAGGGCGATGTATTTCACGCCGTGCTTTTTCAGCTCTTCAAGAACCGGACGGCTACCGTCGTCATTGACGAAAATACAGACTGCATCACAACCATGGGCAGTTTTGGCTGTTTTTTCAGTTAAAAGGAAGTCGAAAAATTCAAGTTCAAAGCCAAATGCGGAATTAACATCTTGCAGATACTTTTTATCGTATTGCTTTGTGCTATAAACTGCGATTTTCATAAGACTTTTCTCCAGTGATATTAACGTCACGGTAGCATAATTCAAATAATCATACAAATTTTAAAATTTAGTTTAATCATCAGGTTATAACAAAAAGTGTAGAGCATAACGCGCAGATGTTTTGCGGATCGTAAGGAAGGCGTTAAATGCAGCATCTATGCTTAAACCTGACGGTGACTTTAACGGGTCGGCTAAACATGCCACAATATGCACCACTTCGGCTTTTAATGACAAAGAATCAGGATGTTAACCGCCCATGAAGGGTACCTGGAAAGCCGCGATCGCGCTACTGCTGTTACTGATCCTCATGCCGCTCACATTGCTGCTGACGCTGACCCATTGGGTACCGACGCTGGCGGGTATTTGGCTTCCGGCTGGCACGCGAATCGCTATCGATCACAGCCCGCGCTTCACGCGTCATTCGGTGCGCATTCCCGAATTGCGTTATCTGGTGGGCGATTGCCAGCTCGCACAGCTCAACGATGCCGAGCTATCCCATCCCAGCCGCTGGCGTCTGCACATCGGTCAACTCGACATCAATTCCGCTTGTTTAAGCAAACTCCCTAACAGCACGCCAACCCCTGGCGCGCCGCGCAGTCTTGCTGAATGGCAATCCATGCTGCCAAACAGCTGGCTGACTATCGATCAGCTGCGTTTATCGCCGTGGGAAAAATGGCAGGGCAAGCTGGCGGTGTCATTGACGCCATCAATGCAGGAACTGAGTTATAACGGCGATGCGGTGCATTTACAGGCGAATCTGAAAGGACAAAAGCTGACCATCAGCCGCTTTGAAGCCAACGTTCAGGCCGACAAGCCGCCGGTCAAACTGGTCGGCGAATTCACGTTGCCATTAGTGCCGGACGGTTTACCGGTGAACGGTCACGTGGAATCAACGTTCCAGGTGCCGACGCCCGCCGCACTGGTTGATGCTGAACTTGACTGGCGTGAAAATCAGGGCCAACTGATCGTGATGGAACGCGGCAATGCCGAGCCTTTGCTTGATTTGCCCTGGGAGCTGACCCGCGAAAAGTTGACCATTAGTGACGGACGCTGGAACTGGCCGTGGCAGGAAGGCGTGCCGTTAAGCGGGCGCGTGGGCCTCAGAATTGACAACTGGCAGCAGGGGCTCGATAAAATGCAGATCGCCGGGCGTCTCAACGTACTGACGCAGGGCGTCGCCGGGAAGGGTAACGCCGTGTTGAATATCGGCCCCGGCACGCTCAGCATGGACAACAGTGCCATGCCACTCCGGCTGATGGGCGAAGCTAAATACGACGATCTGGTGCTGTACGCCAATCTTCCCGCACAGCTGAGTGGTTCGTTGATGGATCCGAAACTCAGTTTTGCGCCGGGGTCATTGTTACGTTCGCGCGGTCGTCTTATAGATTCCCTCAATATTGATGAAATCCGCTGGCCGTTGGCGGGCGTGCATGTCAGCAGTCAGGGCGTAGACGGGCGTTTGCAGGCAATCCTGCGTGCCCATGAGCAGGAGATGGGCGACTTTGTACTGCATCTCGACGGTCAGGCCGACAACTTTTTACCCGATAAAGGCAGCTGGCGCTGGCGCTATTGGGGCGACGGCCATTTCACGCCAATGCAGGCGCGCTGGGACGTAAAAGGTGACGGCGAGTGGCGTGATAGTGCCATTGTTCTCAATAGCCTCTCGACAGGATTCGACAAGCTGCAATACGGCACCATGACCGTCAGCCAGCCGCGTCTGGTGCTGGAAAAACCGATTCACTGGATCCGCAACGAACAACATCCGTCGCTCACCGGGGCGCTTTCACTCGATGCCGGGGAAACCCAATTCAGCGGTGGCAGCGTTCTACCGCCGTCGACGCTTAAATTCAGCGTTGACGGGCGTGACCCGACCTGGTTCCAGTTTAAAGGCGATTTGCACGCGGCAGCTATCGGCCCGGTGCGTGTTAACGGGCGCTGGGATGGTGAGCGTCTGCGTGGGGAGGCCTGGTGGCCGAAACAATCGCTGAAAGTGTTTCAGCCACTTATCCCGCCGGACTGGAAAATGAACCTGCGTGACGGCATGTTGTATGCGCAGGTCGCGTTTTCAGCCACTGCGGGACAAGGTTTTGAGGCGGGCGGTCACGGCGTACTGAAAAGCGGCAGCGTCTTGATGCCGGATAACCAAATCAACGGTATCGATTTCGTGCTGCCATTCCGCTTTAGCGATGGAACATGGGAACTCGGCACGCGTGGCCCGGTTTCATTGCGGATTGGCGAAATCGTCAACCAGGTGACCGCCAGTAATTTCACCGCGGATTTGCAGGGCAGTTATCCGTGGAGCGAAAGCAATCCGCTGCAGTTGAGCGACGTGAACGTCGATGTACTTGGCGGCAAACTGTCAATGCTACAACTGCGAATGCCGCAGCACGATCCCGCTTTGTTACGCGTGCAGAATATCTCCTCAAGCGAACTGATAAGTGCCGTGAATCCGAAACAGTTCACGATGTCTGGCCCGGTAAGCGGCGCGCTGCCGCTGTGGCTCGATAACGAAAAATGGATAATTAAAGACGGCTGGTTGATGAATCCCGGCCCGATGACGCTGCGTCTTGATAAAGACACCGCCGATGCGGTAGTGGAAGACAACATGGTCGCCGGTGTGGCTATCAACTGGCTGCGCTACATGGAAATCTCCCGCTCGTGGACCAAAATCAATCTCGATAATCTCGGCCTGCTGACCCTGCAATCTACGGTAACCGGCACCAGCCGGGTGGATGGCAAAAGCAGCACCGTGAATTTGAACTATACCCATGAAGAGAACGTGTTCGATCTTTGGCGCAGTTTGCGCTTTGGCGACAATCTTCAGGCATGGCTTGAGCAAAACGCGGTCCTTCCCGACCCGCGCTGCCGGGCAGGCAAGGACTGTAAGGAGCAACAATGAAAGTGAAAAACGCCATGCTGAGCGGGCTGGCTGCGCTGACCCTCAGCGGCTGTACGCCGCGTATTGAGGTTGCCGCGCCGAAGGAGCCGATAACCATCAACATGAATGTCAAAATCGAACATGAAATCCACATCAAGGTCGATAAAGACGTTGAAGACCTGCTGAAATCACGCAGTGATTTATTCTGAGGCCGCCATGAAAAAGAGTGTGTTAATGGCTGTCCTGAGTCTGGGACTCATCAGCCACAGCGTATTCGGATTGACGCTGGACGAGGCGCGGATGCAAGGGCGAGCAGGCGAAACCCTGACCGGTTATCTGGCGCCGATAAAGCAGGATAAAGAGACGCTGGCGCTGGTAAAGCAAATCAATGACGCTCGCAGCGAAAGCTATCAGCAGCTGGCAGACAGCAACAATCTTCCGGTGGATGAAGTGGCGAAAATGGCCGGGCAGAAACTGGTGACGCGCGCGCAACCGGGAGAATACGTGAAGGGCCTGAACGGAAAATGGCTGAAAAAATAATCAGCGATGACGTTTACGGTATTCGCCAGGCGAGACGCCAAAACGTTGACGAAACGCAGTAGAGAAATGGCTGTGATCGGTAAAGCCCCAACTGAAGCCGATCCCCGCCAGTTTTTCATCGTCGGTGGCGCTGCGTAACGCTTTAGCACAGAGATCAAGCCGCCGATTTTTGATGTACTGCGCCACTACCAGGCCCTTATCGGCGAACATCCGGTACAGGCTTCTTACCGACATCCCCGTTTCATTCGCCAGCCACTCCGGGCGCAGCGTTTCAGCCTGAATATGGTCATCAATCATCCGCACGACTTTTTCAAACTGCCGGTCACGGCGCGACGGCTGCACATCCTGTTGCTGTAATACCGGGCGCAATAAACAGACGATCGCTTCCAGCGCGGCTTCGCTTTCGGTGCCGGATAATTCATGGTTGCTCATGCTTTCCTGCAACAGGCGATGGCTCATTTGCACCATCGGCAAATTTTTACCCAGCCGTTGAACACAGTGCGCTTCACCGACCCGAAGCTGCTGTTCCAGCAAATTTCTCGGCATTAACAGCGAGATTTGACGCGAGGGTTGCTGCCAGATGATGGAACACGGACGTGAGGCGTCGACCAGCGTAATGTCGCCGGGCTGGATAACCGTCTGGCGGGCGTTTTGTTCGATGATAGCCTGGCCTTCCAGCTGAAAAACCGTGTAGAACCAGCTGTCGTTGTGGTCCTTTATCTCATTTTGAGTGCGGTAAAGATTAACGTTGGCGGTGGTAACGGTGCTGAGCTTGAACGCCTGCGTGTATCCCGTTTCCAGATGGCCCGAAAATTCACCGTCCAGCGGCCGCGCGGCAAAATTTCCACACTCCTGATTTACCTGGGCTAACCATTGCTGGAACTGCTCACTGCCGGTCATTTGCGCCATATCTTGCCTCAGTCATCTTCGTGCTAACATATTGTTGCATTTATGTTGCGTAAACAAGCATCCCCTGGTGACTATACGAAAGAACACTCACCCGCGACAGAAGACCTGACGACTATTGTCACTGTTTGCGAGGGCTGTCACAGGCGACAAAGCGAATGACAGGGAGACAAAAACAGAACTGGCGTTCAGCTTCTACACTGGAGAAAACCGTGATGGGTAATAAGGAGTTGATATGTCTGATTCACAGGTCGCGCTGCTCGAGAGCGTACAACATTTTCTGGCGCGCCAGCACGGGCTCTATATTGACGGCACACAGCAGGCTTCGCGCAGCGACAAACGCCTGACCGTGTGGGATCCGGCGACGGGTAAGGCCATCGCCAGCACTGCGGATGCGAACAGCGCAGATGTCGATGCGGCGGTGATGTCGGCCTGGCGTGCGTTTGTCGATCGCCGCTGGGCAGGGCGTATGCCTGCCGAACGCGAACGCATTTTGCTGCGTTTTGCCGATTTAGTGGAAAAGCATTCTGAGGAACTGGCGCAGCTGGAAACGCTGGAGCAGGGCAAGTCGATAAACATTTCCCGTGCCTTCGAAGTGGGCTGCACCCTGAACTGGATGCGTTACACCGCAGGGCTGGCGACCAAAATCACCGGGCAAACGTTGGATGTTTCCATTCCATTGCCTGCGGGAGCGCGCTATCAGGCGTGGACGCGCAAAGAACCGATTGGCGTGGTGGCGGGCATTGTGCCGTGGAACTTCCCGCTGATGATTGGCATGTGGAAAGTGATGCCAGCGCTGGCGGCGGGGTGCTCAATAGTCATCAAACCGTCGGAAACCACGCCACTGACGCTGCTGCGCGTGGCAGAACTGGCGAGCGAAGCGGGTGTGCCAGAAGGCGTGTTTAACGTGGTGACAGGCAGTGGGGCGGAATGTGGTGCGGCGCTGACGTCGCACCCGCACGTTGCTAAAGTGAGTTTCACCGGATCAACGCCAACCGGCAAGCAAATTGCTCGCACGGCGGCAGACCGACTGACGCGCGTCACGCTGGAACTGGGCGGTAAAAACCCGGCGATTATCCTGAAAGATGCCGACCCACAATGGGTAATTGAAGGCCTGATGATGGGGAGCTTCCTCAACCAGGGGCAAGTGTGCGCCGCCAGTTCGCGCATCTATATTGAAGCGCCGCTGTTTGATGATTTGGTTACCGGTTTTGAGCAAGCGGTAAAATCGCTGAGCGTCGGGCCGGGCATGTCCGAAAGTGCGCAAATCAACCCGCTGGCGTCACGGGCGCACTGCGATAAAGTCGCGGCGTTCCTGCATGAGGCTGAACAGCATAAAGCGGAACTGATTGGCGGGAACGCCGGGCCAGCAGGCCAGGGCTATTACGTGCGCCCGACGCTGGTGGTCAACCCGGATGCCCGCTTGCGTTTGACGCGCGAAGAAGTCTTTGGTCCGGTGGTTAACCTGGTGCGCGTGGCAGACGGTGACGAAGCGTTGCGTCTGGCAAACGAGACCGAATATGGTCTGACGGCCAGTGTCTGGACGCAAAATCTTTCGCAGGCGCTGAGCTACAGCGATCGTTTGCAGGCCGGAACGGTATGGGTGAACAGCCACACGCTGATTGACCCGAATCTGCCGTTTGGTGGCATGAAGCAATCCGGCACAGGGCGCGATTTTGGCCCGGACTGGCTGGATGGCTGGTGCGAAACAAAATCGGTGTGCGTGCGTTATTAAGTTTGATGAAAACTACCGGACGGCCCTTCGGTTGTCCGGCCTACAATCGCATCGGCTTTGTTATCTACTCACTGTGGCGTCAACACTCTTCGTGGGGGCCGGATAAGCGTTAGCGCCATCCGGCACCGATCAGTGGGCGGCCAGTTCGTAGAAAAAGGCAGGGTTGGTCTTGATCACTGCCAGCACTTTTGCTGCAAGGCCTGTCGGATTGCGTCTTTTTGCTTCCCAGCTTTTGATGGTATCAAGGCTTGTGCCGAGCGCGTTCGCCATTTCGCTTTGTGAGACATTCAGTTGCTCTCTGATAGCCTTGACATCGGCAATCTCATAACGGGTGACACGGCCTGGGGCTTTGTCGCCTTTTTTAATGTCGACGGCTTCTTCCAGAGACGTTTTCAGTTCGTTAAAAAAAGTCATGTCATACCTCATCTTTCAATTGTTTCGTGAGTTTCTTTAGCGCTGATTTTTCGGCATCTGTCAGCGTGTCTTTGACGTTCTTGGGATAGGCCAGCACAAACCAGACTACCTCTTCTGTTGCCAGAAAATAGATAACTCTGGAACTGCCGCTTTTACCTTGAGAGCCGGTTGCCAGCCTTATTTTACGCAATCCACCCGTTTGCTGGATAAGATCGCCCCTGGTCGGGAACTGGATAAGCTCTCTCTGCAATTCCCAAAGTTCTTCGTCCGTGGCAATCGTTCTGATCTGCCGGGTGAAGAGCGGCGTTTCGATAAATTCAATGGCATGAGTCACTGGCACGGTCTCCCTGTGCGTGTACATTGTACTCCTTTAAGGAGTACAATGTACACTTAAAAAAGACAATTGACGTTATTACGCGCAAGAATATGCCCGTAAATTACGTTTTGCCGTTCTCAGGGGATAATTTGCGTGCATCCTCGTAAACTCGTTGCTCCGGGCCAGAAAGGCTCAATCGGGCAAATCGAAAACTTCAAGGCCGTAGCCACCACGGGCAAAGTTAATCGCCTTGTCTGTCTTTAATGACGAAATAATATTCAGGATGCTGCTGCGTGAAAGTCCTGACCGCTCTTGTATGTAGTTAAGGATATTTACCCGAGCTTTCGTTTCATGTGGAAGCGCATTAAGTTCGCGCAGATAATAGCAAACGATTGGGTACGTGCGTTGGTTCATGATTTGCAGGTCACGGTACACCATTCGATTGGTATGAAAGGCAAGTACTGCGGCCACGTCTCGCCATAACCCGTGCTGTCCAATGATGTCTTCCGCTTTCTGCTGCTCGAGTCGGGAGAGCTTACACGCCGTCTCGGCGCGTAATCGATTCCCTCTCAATGGGTAGAATAATTCGGAAAACCCGAACACATGGGGTTCGTTGACGGTGGCGACCAGAATACCGTCCGTCACACGCGAAATCGACAGTTCTCCGGACAGAAAGAGGTAAACGGAGGGATTTCCCTCTTTTTCCCAGTTGAGGCGTTTTTTAGCAGCAACATCAATGGGTTCACCAAAGGGGGCTAATGCATTGATAAGTCGATCGATGGAAGCCGAAGGGCGGTCTGGTGGTGTAATCATATAAATCCCAAAACAAATATTATATTGAAAGCATAGAACAAAAAACCTTCATACCCAGGGCATTAAGGGCTGAATCGTTACGCGAAGATTGTTATGTAACGACGTCCAGCACTGGCAACCTGTTAGGATTATTAGCGTCGCCGCGGTCTGATACAAAAGTGAGATGAACTAGACTCGCTCAAAATCTGCAAGTTTGAACGTCTTTTGATTCAGCTCATCGGTTGGGCCGTAGAAGCGCATCGCCGGTAATGGGCGCTTGCCGCTGGTTGGGATCCAGTTATTTTCCATGCCGGTTGGCGCAGTAGGGCCAACATAAATGGTCACGCTGCCGTCTTGATTTTTTTGCATCTTGCCGAGATCGTAAGACGACAACGTCGTGCGGTTGCTTTCACTGTAGATGAACGACATGGTGTCGCGGTTGTAGACGGTCAATGCCCAGAACTGCTTCACCGGCATTTTGGCGGGTAACGTCACTTTATAAAGCTGACCCGCTTCCATATGTTTTCCATCTTTGTCTGCCAGACACATCAGATATTGTGTCGCAGGGGTGTCGCTGAGTGTTTTCGGCATATAAGTACACCAGAAATACTCTGCTGCACGATTAATCAGATCAATACGGTCGTCGTAGATAAAGTTGAACGCTTTATTGTCGTCGGCCTGCAACAGGGACGCGTAATGTCTGTCAGGCCAGAACAGCTTGTCTTTCGGGAAGTTGTCGTACCAGTACTGCATGTAGAACCAGGCATCAATTGCGGCCTGACGCATCGCTTTCTTGGTTTTGTCGTCAGGATTAAACGGTTGTCCGTGGATAATTCCGAGTGAAGATAGCATGCCCATCATCACTTTATCCTGCTCCCGCACAGGTTCGACGCTGACTACCGCGTGCATGTCCTCAAAATGGCGCTCATCATAAAAAGGTAGGGTTGGATAACGTTTTTCGCCTGGGTCAACAAAGCGCTGAATCGGTGGATTGCCTGATTGCGAGAGGTAATACATTCGCATGCGCTTCGAATAATGATAAGCATCTGTCGTAGATTTTCCTGCGGCAGGCACAGAGCGAAAAGCGAACGCAATACGGAAATTGGGTGAAGGAACGTGGAGATAACCTTCAGGAATCGCCTCGTTATAACCCGGCGGCGTAAGTAAAAACTTCCCGCCTTTGCCTTTATCGAGTCCAGCGGGGCCAACATCGGCAATGGTGAATTGCCATGCATCAACAATCTGGCCATACAAACTGCCATCTGAACCCGCGGCCGGGACGTCAAGTACAACCGGGCCTTTTTGCAGGTCGGTAAAGGCGGATATATACGGTGTAGTGCTGTTGGCCGTGATCGCTTCCAGATGCGGCGTCGCTGGCTTTGAATAAGCGATGATGTCGTTATCTTTCAGCCCTAAATTATCAAACGCCGCGCGGCGGAAACTGTAAATAGCGATGGCGGGCATATTCCACAACACCGCCTCAAAGGCGCGCTGGTACTTAATCTGGTAGTCGAAATCATCAACCGAGCTGGATGATCCGGCAGGTGGCAGACCCCCAGCGGTTTCACCTTGTTGACCTGCGCCATACGGTAACGGCGTTTTGGGCGAAAGCACTTGGGCATAGGCAGGTGACGATGTTTTGAGTACCGCAAGGCCCACGGCAGAACCCAGTGCCAGTTTGTAAAACTCTCTACGTGTTATCGACATAATATTGTCCTGTGCGTGCTTGATACGGTCATCCGGCTCAATGAACTATAGGCTGACAACGACCATCAGTCGTCCGAATAAAAATAAAATATTTCTATACACACCCTTGATAAGCAAGGTATTGAATATTTATTAATGAACATTGCGGTGTGGCTGTGGTGGGAAAGACGGCAACAAAAGTGGGCACGGTGTAGTGGTTTACACGATTAAAAAAGGGGCTTTCGCCCCTTTGATGATTACTTTTTCTGTTCGCCTAACGTCGGCGTTTCGTTGAAGAAGTTCCACGGTTTCAGCAACGCGTGAACCCACTCGGTTGGCATTATTGGCCACTCTTCGGCGCGTGCCACATGAGTCGTCCCAGTGGTTATCCACACCACGTCATCGTGATTGTCGATAGACTCGTTGTCTTTGGTGTACTGACCCAACCCAGTGTCGTGCGTTGAACGGTTCGGATACTTGCCTTCCGGATAGCGTTCATCCGGCTTATAGCGCGTGACCCAAATCTGCTTATCCATAAAGCTCAGACGATGGTAAATCCACTCGTCAGGCGCGAATTTCGCCCCTGTTGCGACCGGATGCGTGCCGCCTGCGTATGGGATAATCTGATACGACACCGGGTTCCCCATGCGGTTTTCTTTGCTGGTATTGCTCAGCAGACGAATGGTGCTCGGGTCAAACTTCTGTGCCGCCTGTTGTTCCGTGTCGATATTGTACTGATCAATTTGCATGGTACTGGTGCGCGGGCCACCGGCGGTGTTGGGTTTCACGTCAGGGTCCATCGCCACCAGACTGTTGTTTTCACCATCAACATCCAGGTCAAGACGGAAGTTGTAGATGTGCTGATGGGTCGTGCCGACGATGTTATGGTCAATCAGCGTGCCATATTTGGTGTCATCTTTGGCGGTCGGATCGTGCATGGTTTTGGCCTGCACGCCTTTCACCGCTTCAATGCCCGTGGCGCCCGCATCGATGCCAATCGTGCCGTTTTCGTGGAACACCCAGTCAAAGATGTAGTCGTAGTTACCGACGGTACTTATCCAGCGCACCACCAGTTCACGGCGCTCGGTGCTGACGTTCGGTTGGCCCATTTCCTGATGCTTATATTCCGGCCCGGCGTAGCGCTCGAAGACCGCGATAGCGTGCGGAATATCCATCGGTGCGCCGGTATAATCGGCGATGGTTTCATCCAGCAGCACGGCGTTGGTCGGCGCATCTTTGCCACGGGCAATGGAAGACGTCAGCGTGCCCATGCCGTAGTCGCCCGAATCAAGATAGGCTTTGAAGTACCAGCCCACGTCTGGATCACCGTAGGGCACGATCATCCCGCCAAGCGAACCTTCATACATGATTTTGCGTTTGGTGCCGTTGTCGTTATAGGTCACGGTCGACAGGATCGGCCCAACGCGGGAATCGAGACGCAGGTGGAAATCCCAGTTCTGCCAGTGGATCATATCGCCGGTGATGGTGTAGTTCTTGCCTTCCGGCTCGATGATATCCAGCGGCTTCATCTGTTTCGCCATGCGATCACGACCGTCATACGGACGCGGTGCCATCGGCACGGGGATTACCGGACCTTCTTCAATCTTGATGATTTTCTTCTGTTCGAGGTCAACGATTGCCACCAGATTTTCAATCGGGTGTGCCCAGTAGTTGCCGTCGCCGGTATCGAGATAGCTCACCACTTTCAACAGGCGGTCTTCCTGTTTGAGACCGTCTTTACCATCAAAATAGCCCACGGTCAGCGGGGTGGTGATCACTTTGGTTGTGTCGGTGATGCCGTGCTTTTTCAGGACTTCAGCAAACTCAGAGCTTGCGTTAATCACGTTCTGCACGGTGGAGAAGTCGTCCAGCAGCACCATGCCGTGTGCGTCTTTGATCGGCTGCCAGTTCAGCACTTTCTTATTCTTTAAATCGACCTGACTTTCGATGACATGTTTGCCGTCGAGCATCGTGACGTTTGCCAGACGATCTTCATTTACGGCGGCACCGGTCATCACAAAATTCCACACTTTGGCCTTTTCCGGTTCGGCGAGGGCAATCTGCGTAAAACGGGTATTCGGTTTGAAATCAGGGGACGCCTTAACGATTTCAACCGCTTCTTTGATTTCCGAGGCGGTCAGCGCATTCAGCGGATGTGGGCGTTTCTCAACCTGGAAAGTCTGGTCTAACCCGGACTGGAATACGTCATTAATGAAGGTATCCGAAATCCAGGCTTTCTTATTTTTCATCACCACCGGCACTTGCAGGGTGAGCGTTTTGCCGTTGACGATGGCGGTTTTCGCGCCCGGTTTCACCTTAACAAAGGCACCGTCTTTGGCGATGGTGAACATCTGGGCGTAATCGTCCCACTGCACGTCAGCACCGAAATCCTGCAACGTTTTGTCCATCGGGACCATATGGGCTTCGCCTCCGTGGGCGAAAACAGGAGTTTGCCAACTGCACATCAGCGCGACTGCCAGGGCCAGCGCCGTTTTACGGGCGGAAAATGGAGTACAGCTTGCCATTGTTAACCTCGTCTACTTGTTCTGTTTATAGGTGTTGTGTTTTATTGCGACAGCTTCACCCTAACAGCGAGCAGACACACGGTGTTTGTCTGCACCTGCCAGGCGTTTTGTCATATTTGCCAGGTTGAGGTTTTTGCGATGGCAGGCCGGGCGAACGCAGCGCCGCCCGGCAATAACGACTTAGAAATCTCCCTGCTGGCGCGCTACCAGCGTCAGGATCGAATACAACGCCACGGCTTGCTGGTGCTGATTAAGGACTTCCACTGCCCATTCCACCACGCCGGTCGGTTTATCGTCGGCGGTTTTCTGGCGTTTGATGGTTTTACGTTTCACGGTCAGGCGCACCTGCAATGTATCGCCGGGTTTTACCGGTTCGATAAAGCGCAGGTTTTCCATGCCGTAGTTGGCGATAACCGGGCCAACGCCCGCATCAACAAACAGACCCGCTGCGGCAGAAATTACAAAGTAGCCGTGAACCACACGCTCGCCAAACATCGATTCTGCCGCGCCGATTTTGTCCATGTGCGCGTAGAAATGATCACCGCTCAGGCAGGCGAAATTAACGATATCCGCTTCGGTCATCGTACGGCGGGCAGTCAGCAGGCTGTCGCCGGGCTGGAGTTCTTCAAAATATTTGCGGAACGGATGAACGCGGTCTTCGCGCACCTGTGCGCCGCGAACCCATTGTTTACTGACGCTTGCCAGCATCGTTGGACTGCCCTGAACGGCAGTGCGTTGCAGGTAATGTTTCACTGCGCGTAAGCCGCCAAGCTCTTCGCCACCGCCCGCACGGCCCGGACCGCCGTGCAGCAGTTGCGGCAGCGGGGAACCGTGTCCGGTGGACTCTTTCGATGACTCTTCATTGAGAATTTGAATACGTCCGTGCGCACGCGCGGCACCCAAAATAAATTCGCGGGCAATATCGCCATCGGCAGTCACCAGCGTACCCGCCAGGCTGCCTTGACCGGCGCGGGCGAGGGCCAGACTGTGCTCACGATGTTGATACGGCATCAGCGTGGCTACCGGGCCAAACGCTTCAATGGCATGAACGGCGGGGCTTTCATCCGGCTGCGGGCAGAACAGCAGCGTCGGCGGGAAGAACGCGCCGGTCATCTGCAAATCGGCCTTGCCACCCAGACGCACTTCGCAGCCCGCGGCGACCAGCGCATCAACTTTTTCCTGCACATCGGCACGCTGGTCGGCGCTGACCAGTGCGCCCATTTTCACGCCTTCAACGGCAGGATCCCCGACTTTCACGCCCTGCAAGCGGGCAATCAGCGCCTCACTGACGGCCTGAGTCTGCGCCTGTGGCACGATAATACGGCGAATAGCGGTACATTTTTGACCCGCTTTGGTGGTCATCTCGCGCACCACTTCGCGGATAAACAGCGCAAATTCCGGCTGCTCTGGCGTGATGTCTTCGCCCAACACGCAGCAGTTCAGCGAATCGGCTTCCATGGTGAATGGAATGGAGTTTTTGACGATATTGGGATGAACGCGCAGCGATTGCCCGGTTTGTGCCGAGCCGGTGAAGGTCACGACGTCCTGGAAATCGAGTTGGTCGAGCAGGTCGCCTGCGCCGCCGCAAATCAAGCTGATCGCACCGGCCGGTACCAGGCCGCTGTCAACAATCGCTTTTACCACCGCCTGTGTTACCTGCGCGCTGGCGGTGCCGGGTTTGATGATGGCTGGCATTCCCGCAAGCCAGGTCGGCGCGAGTTTTTCCAGCATTCCCCAGCACGGGAAGTTAAAGGCGTTGATGTGAACCGCCACGCCAGATTTGGCGGTCAGCACATGGCGCGCGGCAAAACCGCCGTTTTTCGACAGCGGGATCAGTTCATCTTCCGGCCACAACACGTCGTCCGGCAGTTCACGTGCGCCAAGGCCCGCATAGGTAAACAGCGTGCCGATGCCGCCTTCGATATCCACCCAGCTGTCGGCGCGGGTCGCACCGGTTTGCGCCGAAAGGGCGTAAAAGACCTCTTTTTGTTCCAGCAAATGTTTTGCCACTGCTTTCAGCATTGCGGCGCGTTCGACAAAGGTCATTTTGCCGAGTGCGGCACCGCCATGCTCGATGGCGTAACGGCGCGCCTGCGCCATATCCAGCCCGTCGCTGGTCACTTCCCAAAGTGCTTCGCCTGTAATCGCATGATGAATGGTTCGTGCACGGCCCCGGCCAAACTGCCAGTTGCCGGATAAGAAACTGGTTAACTGCTGCATCGTGTTTCTCCGTAAATGTTACGTCATATCGCCATATATAGTTTGATTATGAATCATAAAAAGCAATGCTGAATTTAATAATTTATTAACAATGCGATCCTTGTCCAGATGGTGCCAAATCTTAATCTATTGTTATTTAAGTTGTTGCCAATTTACATTGCGACAATGCTCACAGAATACACAAACCCTTCTTGGGGTTTTAGTTAACCATTATGTAACTTTCCATAAACAATATGATTCAAAAAAATGCACTGAGTGAATCAAATGGGAATCATAAAGGTGACAATGTGACTGAAGAACAACGCTTTGACGCGAAGATCGCCGAAGAGACGGCCATCGAGCCGCAGGACTGGATGCCCGAGGCGTATCGTAAAACGCTGATCCGTCAGATTGGTCAGCACGCGCATTCTGAAATCGTCGGCATGCTGCCGGAAGGCAACTGGATAGCGCGCGCACCTACGCTGCGCCGCAAGGCGATTCTGCTGGCGAAAGTGCAGGATGAAGCGGGGCACGGCCTTTATCTCTACAGCGCCGCTGAAACGCTTGGCTGCGCTCGCGAAGACATCTACCAGAAGATGCTCGACGGTCGCATGAAGTACTCCTCCATTTTTAATTATCCGACGCTGAACTGGGCTGACATCGGTGTGATCGGCTGGCTGGTCGATGGTGCCGCGATCGTCAACCAGGTGGCGCTGTGTCGCACGTCCTACGGGCCGTATGCCCGCGCGATGGTGAAAATCTGTAAGGAAGAAAGTTTCCATCAGCGTCAGGGGTTTGAAGCCTGCATGGCGCTGGCAAACGGCAGCGACGATCAGCGCGCCATGTTGCAGGACTCCATCAACCGTTTTTGGTGGCCGGCGTTAATGATGTTTGGCCCGAACGATGACAGCTCGCCGAACAGCGCCCAAAGCCTGGCGTGGAAAATTAAACGTTTTGGCAATGATGAACTGCGTCAACGCTTCGTCGACAACACCGTCCCGCAGGTGGAAATGCTGGGCATGACCGTGCCGGACGCCGACCTGACGCGTGACGAATCCACCGGTCAGTACCGCTTTGGTGAAATCGACTGGCAGGAATTTAATGACGTGATTAACGGACGCGGCGTCTGCAACCACGAGCGTCTTGCCGCCAAGCGTAAAGCCTGGGAAGAGGGCGCGTGGGTGCGGGAAGCCGCGCTGGCACACGCCGAAAAACAGCATGCCCGCAACGTCGCCTAAGGAGAATAACAATGAGCAATGTTTACTGGCCGTTATATGAAGTGTTCGTTCGCAGCAAACAGGGGTTATCGCATCGTCATGTCGGCAGCCTGCATGCCGCTGACGATCGCATGGCGCTGGAAAATGCCCGTGATGCTTACACCCGCCGTAGCGAAGGCTGCTCAATTTGGGTGGTGAAAGCGAGCGAGATCGTGGCTTCACAACCGGAAGAACGTGGTGAGTTTTTCGACCCGGCGGAAAGCAAAATCTACCGCCATCCGACGTTTTACACCCTGCCTGACGGCATTGAGCACATGTGAGGCAGTCATGATGAATCACGACCCTGTTGCGACCTATGCGCTGCGCCTCGGCGATAACTGCCTGGTGCTGGCTCAACGTCTTTCGGCCTGGTGCGGTCACGCGCCGGAGCTGGAAATCGATCTGGCGCTGGCAAATATTGGCCTCGATTTGCTGGGTCAGGCACGTAATTTCCTGAGCTACGCCGCGGAACGCGAAGGCAAGGGCGATGAAGACACGCTGGCTTTCAGTCGCGACGAGCGTCAATTTCGCAATGTGCTGTTGGTGGAGCAACCGAACGGTAATTTCGCCGACACACTTGCTCGCCAGTTGTTTATTGATGTCTGGCACGTCGCGTTGTTCAGTCGTCTGACGAGCAGCAAAGACGCGCAGATCGCCGCCATCGCCGCGAAAGCGATTAAAGAAGCGCGTTATCACCTGCGTTTCAGCCGGGGTTGGGTTGAGCGTCTGGGCGGCGGCACCGAACTTTCTGCCGCGCGGATGCAGGCTGCCATCGACAATTTGTGGCGTTTTACCGCTGAACTGTTTGAGGCCGATGCGCTGGAAATTGAACTGATTGCGCAGGGCATTGCGGTCGACCCACGGGAACTGAAAGCAGGCTGGTTGGTTGAGATTTCAAGCGTACTGCACGCCGCAGAACTGAACGTGCCGCAGGAACAGCCGTATCGCACCGGCGGTAAACAAGGCCTGCACACTGAACATCTGGGGCCCATGCTCGCTGAAATGCAGTATCTGCAGCGTTCGTACCCCGGTCAGCAGTGGTAACGGAGGTCGCTATGCAACGTCTTGCCAGTATTGCGCCCGCCGAAGTGCATCAGATTTGGGCGCTGTTAAGCCAGATTTGTGATCCGGAAGTGCCGGTGCTGACCATCACCGATTTGGGGATGGTGCGCAGCGTTACGCCGCAGGGCGAAGGCTGGGTCATCGGCTTCACGCCAACCTATTCGGGCTGCCCGGCGACGGAGCATCTGCTGGGCGAGATCCGCAGTGTGATGACCGCACACGGTTTCACACCGCTGCATATTGTGTTGCAGCTTGACCCGGCGTGGACCACCGACTGGATGACGCCGGATGCGCGTGAACGTCTGCGTCAGTACGGCATCAGCCCGCCGCAGGCCCATGCCTGTCATGCGGATGCCATGCCGAAAGACGTTGCGTGCCCGCGCTGTGCCAGCACCCATACCACGATGATCAGTGAATTCGGTTCCACGGCCTGTAAAGCGCTATATCGCTGCGACAGCTGCCGGGAACCCTTTGATTACTTTAAATGTATTTGAGGTTGCCATGACCACATTTCATTCGCTAACGGTGGCAAAAGTTGAGCCTGAAACCCGCGATGCGGTGACCATTACCTTTGCCGTGCCGCAGACGTTACAAGGCGCTTACGCATTCCGTCCGGGCCAGCATCTGACCCTGAAAGCACAACTGGCAGGGGAAGAACTGCGCCGCTGCTACTCGATTTGTCGCCGAGCAGTGCCCGGTGAAATCAGCGTCGCGGTGAAAGCCATCGAAGGCGGGCGTTTTTCCCGCTACGCCCGCGACGAAATCAAAGCCGGAATGTCACTCGAGGTGATGGTGCCGCAGGGCAATTTTGGCTACCAGCCACAACCTGAGCGCAACGGCCATTATCTGGCGATTGCCGCAGGATCAGGCATTACGCCGATGTTGGCGATTGTCGAAACCACCTTGCAGGCCGAACCGGACAGCCAGTTCACCGTGATTTACGGCAACCGCAGCAGCCAGAGCATGATGTTCCGCCAGTTGCTGGCCGATCTGAAAGACACCTACCCGACGCGCCTGCAACTGTTAAATATTTTCAGTCAGGAAACCCTCGACAGCACGCTGTTACACGGGCGTATCGATGGCGAAAAACTGCATGCGCTTTCACGTTCGTTACTCCATTTCAGCCAGTTTGATGAGGCCTTTATCTGCGGCCCGGCGGCGATGATGGATGAAACCGAAACCGCACTGATCGCGTTGGGCATGCCACAAAAAGCCATTCATCTGGAGCGTTTTAACACGCCGGGCAGCACCGTACGGCACGCGTCCAGCGTGCAGGCTGACGGCCAGACGGTGACGTTACGGCAGGACGGTCGTGACCGGGCGATCGTTCTTTCTGCCGATGATGAAAGCATTCTCGACGCGGCGCTGCGACAGGGCGCGGATTTGCCGTATGCCTGTAAAGGCGGTGTCTGTGCCACCTGCAAATGCAAAGTGCTGCGCGGGGAAGTGTCGATGGCGACCAACTACAGCCTCGAACCGGACGAACTGGCGGCGGGTTATGTGTTGAGCTGCCAGTCACTGCCGCTGACGGCCGACGTGATTGTCGACTTTGACGCGAAGGGGATGGCATGAGCGAATTACTGATAAGCCGTCATGACCGCGTATTGCTGCTGACGCTGAACCGTCCGCAGGCACGCAATGCGCTGAATAATGCGCTGCTCACGCAGATCGCCGAAGCGCTGGACGCGGCGCAGCAGGACGGCGCAGTCGGCGCAGTGGTTATTACAGGCAGCGACCGCGTGTTTGCCGCCGGGGCCGATTTACAGGAGATGGCGGAGAAGGATTTAGCCGCCACGCTGAACGACATTCGTCCGCGTCTTTGGGCGCGAATCGACGCCTTCACCAAACCGCTGATTGCGGCGGTGAACGGCTACGCGCTTGGCGCGGGTTGTGAGCTGGCGCTGTTGTGCGACGTCGTTGTAGCCGGTGACAACGCCAGTTTTGGTCTGCCGGAAATCACACTCGGCATTATGCCGGGCGCGGGCGGGACGCAACGTTTGATCCGCTGCGTGGGCAAATCACTGGCAACGCAAATGGTGCTGACGGGCAAAGCCATTGACGCCCGGCGCGCGCAACAGGCTGGGCTGGTCAGTGAAATATATCCCGTGGTCCTGACCACCGAATATGCGATTTCACTGGCGGTCTCAATGGCGAAGCATTCTCCGCTGGCGTTACAGGCGGCGAAACAAGCGCTGCGCCAGTCGCAGGAGGTCACGCTCAGCGCGGGCTTAGCGCAGGAGCGCCAGCTGTTTACGCTGCTCAGCGCCACTGACGATCGCCGCGAAGGCATTGCCGCGTTTCTCGCCAAACGCCAACCCGAATTCAAAGGACGCTAACGATGGACGATTTTATTCTCAGCCACGTCGAGCACGGCGTGATGACCGTGACGCTCAACCGCCCGGAGCGACTGAACAGCTTTAACGATGTGATGCACAAACAGCTCGCCGAATGCCTGAAACAGGCCGAACGCGACGACGCTATTCGTTGTCTGGTGCTCACCGGTGCCGGGCGCGGTTTCTGCGCAGGTCAGGACTTGAATGACCGTAATGTTGACCCGAGCGGCCCACCTCCGGATCTCGGTTATTCGGTGGAGACCTTCTGGAATCCGCTGGTGCGCCGCCTGGCGAAGCTGCCAAAACCGGTTATCTGCGCGGTGAATGGCGTGGCGGCGGGCGCGGGCGCAACGTTAGCGCTGGGTTGCGACATCGTGATTGCCGCGCGCTCGGCCAATTTCGTGATGGCGTTTAGCAAGCTCGGTCTGATCCCTGATTGCGGCGGCACCTGGCTGTTACCACGCGTGGCGGGCCGTGCCAGAGCGATGGCCATGGCGCTGCTCGGCGATAAACTCAGCGCGGAACAGGCGCAGCAGTGGGGCATGATTTGGCAAGTAGTCGATGACGCGCAGCTCAGTGATACCGCCGGTTCTCTGGCGCGTCATTTGGCTTTGCAGCCAACGTTTGGCCTTGGGCTGATTAAGCAGGCGATCAACGCGGCGGAAACCAACAGCCTGGATCAACAACTCGATCTGGAACGTGATTTCCAGCGTATGGCCGGGCGCAGCGCGGATTATCGCGAAGGCGTCAGCGCGTTTCTCAGCAAACGCCAACCCCAGTTCAGCGGGAAATGATCATGAATCAACACATTCGAACCGTGGCGGTGATTGGCAGCGGCACGATGGGCGCAGGCATTGCTGAAGTGGCGGCGATGGCCGGACAGCAGGTGCTGTTGCACGACATCAATGCCGAGGCGATGACCCGTGCGCTGGCGGCACTGCGCCAACGTCTGGAATCACGCGTGGCGCGTGGCAAACTCAGCGCCGAGGCCTGTGAACGGGGTCTGGCGCGGATAGTGCCCGTGACCGATATTACCGCGCTGGCTGCGGCTGATCTGGTCATTGAAGCCGCCGCTGAAAATCGCGACATCAAAAAAGCGCTGTTTACCCAGCTCGGCGAAATTTGCCCGCCGCACACACTGCTGACCAGCAACACCTCATCGATTTCGATTACCGCGATAGCAGCTGGCGTAAAGCACCCGGAGCGCGTAGCCGGGCTGCATTTTTTCAATCCGGCCCCGGTGATGAAACTGGTGGAAGTGGTCAGTGGGGTGGCGACCTCTGCTGAAGTGGTGACGCAACTGAGCCAGTGCGTGCTGGCGTGGGGCAAACAGCCGGTGCAGTGTCAGTCGACGCCAGGGTTTATCGTCAACCGCGTGGCGCGTCCGTTCTATGCCGAAGCCTGGCGCGCGCTGGAAGAACATGTTGCCGCGCCGGAAGCGATTGATACCGCATTGCGTGAGGCGGGTGGCTTCCCGATGGGACCACTGGCGCTGACCGATTTGATTGGCCAGGACGTTAACTTCGCCGTGACCTGTTCCGTGTTTAACGCCTTCTGGCAGGAACGTCGTTTTCTGCCGTCGTTAGTGCAACAGGAGCTGGTGCTGGCGGGGCGTTTCGGCAAGAAAAGTGGGCACGGTGTGTACGCATGGCCGCAAGGCGCTGCCGAAGCCGAGTTTTACCCGACGGTTCCCGCCCATCGCCAGGCGGCTAACATACAAAAAGAACGTGACGTTGTCACGCTTGATAATGTGCTGTTGATGGAAACCAACGGCGAAACCGCTCAGGCCGCCGCTACGCGAACGCATCATCCAGTGGTGATGCTGGATCGCAGCGAAGGGACAGTCGTTGTCATCGCGCCTGCCGCGAGTAACCGCCTGGAAGAGACAGAAAAAGCGATTTACTGGCTGCAACAGCAGGGCAAACAGGTGCTGCTGGTCGCCGATTATCCGGGGCTGTTGGTGTGGCGCACTGTGGCAATGCTGGTCAACGAGGCGCTGGATGCGCTGCAAAAAGGCGTTGCCAGCGAAGACGACATCAACACCGCGATGCGGCTTGGTGTGAACTATCCGCATGGTCCGCTAGCCTGGGGCGAACAGCTCGGCTGGCAGCGTGTGCTGGCCCTGCTGGAAAACTTACAACGTCATTACGGCGAAGAACGCTATCGCCCTTGTTCCCTGCTGCGCCAGCGCGCGCTTCTGGAGAGTAGCTATGAGTCATAACGACGCCTGGCATAACGCCCGCGTGATGTACGAGCGCGACACCTGTGCGCAGGCATTGGGGATCGACATTATCGAGATGGACGAAGGCATGGCGGTGCTGACCATGACCGTGACGGCGCAAATGCTCAACGGGCATCAAACCTGTCACGGTGGGCAACTGTTTTCCCTGGCCGACACCGCGTTTGCCTACGCCTGCAACAGCCAGGGGCTGGCGGCGGTGGCCTCGGCCTGCAATATCGATTTTCTGCGTCCGGGCTTTGCCGGGGATAAGCTGACTGCCACGGCGTGCGTTAAGCATCAGGGCAAACTGACCGGCGTGTACGACATTGAAATCGTCAACCAACAACAAAAGACTGTCGCCCTGTTTCGCGGTAAATCACACCGCATCGGCGGCAGCGTAACGGGAGAAGCCTGATGCGTGATGCATTTATCTGTGACGGTGTGCGAACCCCGGTCGGACGCTACGGCGGTGGACTGTCCGGCATTCGTGCTGATGATTTGGGCGCTGTTCCGCTTCGCGCGCTGCTGGAAAGACACCCGCAGCTCGACGCCGGACTTATCGACGATGTCATTTTCGGCTGCGCCAATCAGGCGGGTGAAGACAACCGTAACGTGGCGCGCATGGCGTCGCTGTTGGCGGGCCTGCCGCAAACTGTTTCTGGCACCACTATCAACCGCTTATGTGGCTCCGGACTGGATGCGATCGGTTTTGCCGCGCGCGCCATCCGTTCGGGCGATGCGGATTTACTGATTGCCGGCGGTGTTGAATCGATGTCGCGCGCGCCGTTCGTGATGGGCAAAGCCACCACGCCGTTCCAGCGTCAGGCAGAAATGTTTGATACCACAATAGGCTGGCGTTTTGTGAACCCGCTCATGCAGCAGCATTTTGGTACTGACAGCATGCCGGAAACGGCAGAGAATGTAGCCGAATTGTTAAAGATAAGCCGTGCCGATCAGGATGCTTTCGCCTGGCGCAGCCAGCAGCGCACCGCGACCGCACAGCGCAACGGTATTCTGGCTGAGGAAATTGTGCCGGTATGCGTAAAAGGTAAGAAGGGCACGGTGACCGAAGTGACGCAGGATGAACACCCGCGTGCGGAAACCACGCTTGAGCAACTCGCTGCGCTGAAAGCGCCATTCCGTACCAACGGCGTGATCACCGCCGGGAACGCGTCGGGCGTAAACGATGGGGCCGCCGCGCTGATCATCGCCAGCCGTGAAATGGCGCAACAGCAAGGGTTAACGCCACGCGCACGCATTGTGGCGATGGCGACGGCGGGTGTCGAACCCCGTCTGATGGGCCTTGGCCCGGTGCCTGCGACCCGTAAAGTGCTGGAGCGTGCGGGATTGAGTATCAACGATATGGACGTCATCGAGCTGAATGAGGCATTTGCTGCCCAGGCGCTCGGTGTCCTGCGTCAATTGGGGCTTGCGGACGATGCCCCGCATGTTAACCCCAACGGCGGCGCCATCGCATTAGGCCATCCGTTGGGAATGAGTGGTGCCCGACTGGCGTTGGCCGCCAGCAATGAACTGCACCGTCGCGGCGGGCGTTACGCCCTGTGCACGATGTGTATCGGTGTGGGTCAGGGCATTGCCATGATCCTGGAGCGCGTGTGAGCTGATTAACCTGCGAGTACCCTACAATGACAACAACAAAATTAGATCCGATTGAAACCGCATCCCTTGACGAATTGCAGGCCTTACAGACCGAACGCCTGAAGTGGACGCTGAAACACGCTTACGACAATGTGCCGATGTACCGCCGCAAATTTGATGCAGCGGGTGTTCACCCTGACGATTTTAAGCAACTGAGTGATATCCACAAATTCCCATGCACCACTAAACAGGACTTGCGCGATAACTACCCGTTTGACACCTTCGCGGTGCCAATGGAGCAGGTGGTGCGTATTCACGCCTCGTCCGGTACGACGGGCAAACCCACGGTGGTGGGCTATACGCAAAATGATATTGATACCTGGGCCAATATTGTCGCCCGTTCCTTGCGCGCGGCAGGCGGCAGTGCAAAAGACAAAATTCACGTGGCGTATGGCTACGGTCTGTTTACCGGCGGGCTGGGGGCGCACTACGGCGCAGAACGGCTGGGCGCGACGGTGATCCCGATGTCCGGCGGCCAGACAGAGAAACAAGCGCAGCTGATCCACGATTTCAAACCCGACATGATCATGGTCACGCCGTCCTATTGCCTGAATCTGATTGAAGAGATGGAACGCCAGATGGGCGGTGATGCCAGCGGTTGTAGTCTGCGCGTGGGCGTGTTTGGCGCGGAACCGTGGACCATGGCGATGCGCAAAGAAATTGAACGTCGTCTGGGTATCACCGCGCTGGATATTTATGGCCTGTCCGAAGTGATGGGGCCGGGTGTGGCGATGGAGTGTTTAGAAACCGCCGACGGCCCGACCATTTGGGAAGATCATTTCTACCCGGAAATCGTCAATCCTACGGACGGTACACCGCTAGAGGATGGCGAGCAGGGCGAATTACTGTTCACCACATTGACCAAAGAAGCGCTGCCGGTGATTCGTTATCGCACCCGCGACCTGACACGTCTGTTGCCAGGCACCGCGCGCACCATGCGCCGTATGGACCGCATCAGCGGGCGCAGCGATGACATGCTGATTATCCGTGGCGTGAATGTCTTCCCGTCGCAGCTGGAAGAAGAGATCGTTAAGTTTGAGCATCTGTCACCGCACTATCAGCTGGAAGTGAACCGTCGCGGGCATCTTGATTCGCTGTCAATCAAAGTTGAATTGAAAGAGAGCAGTCTGACGTTGACGCACGAGCAACGCTGCCACGTATGCCATCAGTTGCGTCATCGCATTAAATCGATGGTCGGGATTTCTACCGACGTAATGATCGTCAATTGCGGCAGCATTCCGCGTTCTGAAGGCAAGGCCTGCCGGGTATTTGATCTACGTAAGGTGGCGGCCAACGGTTAAATTTCGTTGTAGGGCCTACAAATATCGCGTAGGCCCCTGCAAGCGCCGCGCCGCTGGCATTACAGCCTAAGGAAAATGAACTGTGCTATGATTCATCCAGGGAAAAAATCACAACAGAATGAATCAGATGAGTAAACTCGATACCTTTATTCAGCAGGCCGTAGCGGCGGTGCCGGTTAGCGGAACCTCTTTGATCTCTTCGCTCTATGGCGATGCGTTATCCCATCGTGGCGGTGAAATTTGGCTCGGAAGCCTGACAGCTTTGCTGGAAGGGCTGGGTTTCGGCGATCGCTTTGTACGCACTTCACTGTTTCGACTCAACAAAGAAGGCTGGCTTGATGTTTCGCGTATCGGACGGCGCAGTTTTTATCGTCTGAGCGACAAAGGGCTGCGTCTGACCCGACGCGCGGAAAGTAAAATCTACCGCGCCGAACCGCCGACCTGGGACGGCACCTGGTTGCTGTTGCTGTCAGAAGGGCTGGATAAAAACACGCTCTCCGACGTAAAGAAACAGCTTATCTGGCAAGGCTTTGGCACGCTTGCGCCAAGCCTGATGGCCTCGCCGTCGCAAAAATTAGCGGATGTTCAGGCGTTATTGCACGAAGCGGGCGTTGCCGAAAACGTCATCTGCTTTGAAGCACAATCGCCGTTGGCGACGTCGGTGAGCGCATTACGATCGCGGGTAGAAGAGTGCTGGCAGCTCACCGAACAAAACCAGATGTATGAAAACTTCATCAATACGTTCAGACCGTTGCTGCCGCTGCTGCGTGATGCTTCGCCGGATGAACTGACACCTGAGCGCTGTTTTGCTATTCAACTACTGGCCATTCATCTCTATCGGCGGGTGATCCTAAAAGATCCGCTGTTGCCGGAAGAACTCCTGCCCGCGCACTGGGCCGGACAGGCCGCGCGTCAGTTGTGCATTAATATCTATCAACGCGTGGCCGCCGGTGCGCTGGCGTGGGTCAGTGAGAAAGGCGAAACCTCCGTCGGCCCGCTGCCGCAGCCAGCCTCACCGTTTTATCAGCGTTTTGGTGGTCTGAACCTCAAATAAGGAGTGCAAACATGCCGGTATATCAGATAGATGGCTTAACGCCCGTCGTGCCAGAGGAAAGTTATGTGCATCCCACGGCCGTGCTGATTGGCGATGTTATCCTCGGCAAAGGGGTTTATGTCGGGCCGAATGCCAGTCTACGCGGTGATTTTGGTCGTATTGTGGTGAAAGACGGTGCCAATATTCAGGATAACTGTGTGATGCACGGTTTCCCGGAACAGGACACGGTCGTTGAAGAGGACGGACATATCGGGCACAGCGCAATCTTGCATGGCTGTGTTATCCGCCGTAACGCATTAGTTGGGATGAACGCGGTGATTATGGATGGTGCGGTCATTGGCGAAAACAGCATTGTGGGTGCGGCGGCATTTGTGAAAGCGAAAGCCGAGATGCCTGCCGACCATTTGATCGTCGGGAGTCCGGCGAAAGCGATTCGCAGCCTCAGTGCTGACGAAATCGAATGGAAAAAACGCGGCACGCGCGAGTATCAGGTGCTGGTGGAACGCTGCAAACTGACGATGCATCAGGTGGAGCCGCTACGCGAGGTGGAAGCCGGGCGCAAGCGTCTGGAATTTGACGAAAATCTGCGTCCGAAATCGGCCAAATAATGAAAGTTAGCCCTCTCATGAGAGAGGGCTAAAACGGGTGCTTTTGGTCTCCAGTCCTGCCCGCAAGACGCGGGGATTGCTCCCCGCGTTGTCAGTCACTTCCTCGATTCGTAAGCGAGAACAGCCCTGATTTCCATACCGCGCTCCTTGACGCTCAACTCACATAATGTTTCGCGTACCATGAGCGTGAACCCCAGTACTGTGCAGCACAGCACCACGATCGCCACCAGGGCGTACTTTGTCAGCATTGTTATTGCCTCCATGCTCGATTGGGACTAACATCCAACGTGCTAGGGTTGGATTGTTAGTCCCCAGGTTGATAGAAATATCGCCTGGGGCTTTTACTTTCCGGCTCCTGCACATCTTGCTCGTCCAATGCCTGAGACCAGAAAGCCTCAAGCACCCGCCGCCATTCTATGTTTTTCACTCTGATGTCAAAGTGTTATGTCTCGTTTTCCCGAGCAGGCTCGTAAAACGTTTTTCTCAATGCGGGGAAAGCGCGAATGTGTGTTCTAAGGAATGGGAATATAAAAGAAATGATGAAGAGGCAAAGCAGGGGAATCGACAGGAAGAACCCTCTCACCGGGCGGTGAGAGGGCGAAAATCTTAAGCGGCTACCAGGCTGTTGATTGCAGCTTTAGCATCGGACTGCGCTTTAGCAGCCACTTCCGGACCGTAAGCCACGCCTTCAGCGAAGACAAAGTTCACGTCGGTAATGCCGATGAAGCCGAGGAACAGCTTCATGTACGGAGCCAACAGGTCAGTTGGGGTGTCTTTGTGGATACCGCCACGGCTGGAAACAACAACTGCACGTTTACCTGTCACCATGCCTTCCGGACCGTTTTCGGTGTAACGGAAAGTCACACCCGCACGCGCAACCAGGTCAAAGTAGTTTTTCAGCTGCGTTGGGATGTTGAAGTTATACATAGGTGCGGCAATCACGATAACGTCGTGAGCCTGAAGTTCAGCGATCAGCTCATCGGACAGCGCCAGCGCTTCCTGCTGACGTGGAGACAGCGGGGCATCGCTCGGACGCAGTGCGCCAACCAGTTCACCATCCAGTACCGGGATCGGCTGTGCTGCCAGGTCACGAACGGTAATCTGATCCGCTGGGTGTTTTTCAGCCCATTGGTCAACAAAATAGTCGGTCAGCTGACCAGACTGCGAATACCCTGCCAGAATACTGGATTTAAGAACTAAAACTTTGCTCATGGGTGTTTCCTTTTAAGAGATTGACGGGCTCGTGCCCTGTTGCTTGCAGACACTCTATTCACAATCCTGTCGCAGGGATAGCGCAATATATCGAAGCCTTCGTTCAAATTTATTGATGAAGGAAAGGGGCGCTACGATGTGGTAATCTAACACTAATGAAAACAGAGACATTTTTCCGGCAGTGCGATGCCCGATAACGCTATGACAGAACAACAAAAAATGACTTTCTCGCAGCTACATCAGCAGCTCGATACCCTGATGCTGCGCGACAAAATGCGCTTTGCCCGCCGCTTACAGGGTGTGAAGAAGGTTAAAAATCCTGAATCACAACAGGCCGTTATGCAGACGATGGCGCAAGAGATTGCGCAGGCAGCGGGTAAAGTCCTGCTGCGCGAAGCGTCGCGCCCGGCGATTACCTATCCTGAAAATCTCCCTGTCAGCCAGAAAAAACAGGATATTTTCAACGCCATTCGCGACCATCAGGTGGTGATTGTGGCGGGGGAAACGGGTTCCGGTAAAACCACTCAGTTACCGAAGATTTGTATGGAATTGGGGCGCGGCGTAAAAGGGCTGATTGGCCATACTCAGCCGCGCCGACTGGCCGCGCGTACCGTCGCCAACCGTATTGCCGAAGAGCTGCAAACGGAGCCGGGTGGCTGCATTGGCTATAAAGTTCGTTTTAGCGATCACGTCAGCGACAACACCATGGTCAAGCTGATGACCGACGGTATTCTGCTGGCTGAAATTCAGCAGGATCGCCTGCTGATGCAGTACGACACCATCATTATTGATGAAGCGCACGAACGCAGTCTGAACATCGATTTTTTGCTGGGCTACTTCCGCGAACTGCTGCCGAAGCGTCCTGACCTGAAAATTATTATCACGTCGGCGACTATCGATCCTGAACGTTTCTCAAAACATTTCAATAACGCGCCAATCATCGAAGTTTCCGGGCGAACCTTCCCGGTGGACGTGCGTTATCGCCCGATAGTTGAAGATGCAGACGACACCGAACGCGATCAGCTGCAGGCGATTTTTGATGCGGTCGATGAGCTGGGGCAAGAGAGTCCGGGCGATATTCTGATTTTCATGAGCGGCGAGCGCGAAATTCGTGATACCGCTGATGCGCTAAGTAAGCGTGATTTGCGCCATACCGAAATTCTGCCGCTGTACGCACGGTTGTCAAACAGCGAGCAAAACCGCGTGTTCCAGTCGCACAGCGGGCGGCGTATCGTGCTGGCGACCAACGTAGCGGAAACCTCGCTGACCGTACCGGGCATCAAATACGTTATCGACCCCGGCACTGCGCGTATCAGTCGCTACAGCTACCGCACCAAAGTACAGCGTCTGCCGATTGAGCCGGTTTCACAGGCCTCGGCGAACCAGCGTAAGGGCCGTTGCGGGCGTGTGTCGGAAGGCATTTGTATTCGGCTCTATTCGGAAGACGATTTCCTGTCGCGTCCGGAATTTACCGATCCCGAAATTCTGCGAACCAACCTGGCCTCCGTTATTTTACAGATGACTGCGTTAGGTCTGGGCGATATTGGCGCATTCCCGTTCGTGGAAGCGCCAGATAAACGTAATATTCAGGACGGTGTGCGTCTGCTGGAAGAACTGGGCGCCATTACCACCGACGAGCAGCAAACGGTATACAAACTCACGCCGATGGGGCGTCAGCTTTCGCAACTGCCGGTCGATCCGCGTCTGGCGCGTATGGTGCTGGAAGCGCAAAAACATGGCTGTGTGCGCGAGGCGATGATCATCACCTCCGCGTTGTCGATTCAGGATCCGCGTGAGCGCCCGATGGACAAGCAGCAAGCCTCCGATGAAAAACACCGTCGTTTCCACGATAAAGAGTCTGATTTCCTTGCGTTTGTGAATTTGTGGAATTACCTCGGCGAGCAGCAAAAAGCGCTCTCGTCTAATACGTTCCGTCGTCTGTGCCGTACCGAATACCTTAACTACCTGCGTGTGCGCGAGTGGCAGGATATTTACACTCAACTACGACAAGTGGTGAAAGAGCTGGGCATCCCGGTGAACAGTGAACCGGCGGAATACCGGGAAGTTCACGTGGCGATCCTGACGGGGTTGCTGTCGCACATCGGCATGAAAGATACCGATAAGCAGGAATTTACCGGCGCGCGTAACGCCCGTTTCTCGATTTTTCCGGGTTCCGGCTTATTCAAAAAACCGCCGAAATGGACAATGGTGGCGGAACTGGTGGAAACCAGCCGTCTGTGGGGACGCATCGCGGCCCGTATCGATCCGGAATGGGTCGAACCGGTTGCACAGCATCTGATTAAACGCTCTTATAGCGAACCGCACTGGGAACGCTCGCAGGGCGCGGTGATGGCGACCGAAAAAGTGACCGTCTACGGCTTGCCGATTGTGGCGGCGCGAAAGGTGAATTACAGCCAGATTGACCCGGCGCTGTGCCGCGAACTCTTCATTCGCCACGCAATGGTCGAAGGCGACTGGCAAACACGGCACGCCTTTTTCCGCGACAACAACAAGTTGCGCAATGAAATTGAAGAACTCGAGCACAAATCACGCCGCCGTGACATCCTCGTCGATGACGATACGCTGTTTGAGTTTTACGATCAGCGCATCAGCCACGAAGTGATTTCTGGTCGCCATTTCGATAACTGGTGGAAAAAAGCCAGCCGTGAAACGCCCGATTTGCTCAACTTTGAAAAAAGTATGCTTATCAAAGAAGGGGCGGATAACGTCAGTAAGCTCGATTACCCGAATTTCTGGCATCAGGGCAATCTCAAGCTGCGTCTGAGCTATCAGTTTGAACCGGGCGCTGATGCGGATGGCGTGACGGTGCACATTCCGCTGCCGTTGCTTAATCAGGTGGATGACGCTGGTTTTGAGTGGCAAATTCCGGGGCTGCGCCGTGAACTGCTTATCGCATTGATCAAGTCACTGCCAAAACCGGTTCGTCGTAATTTTGTGCCCGCGCCAAACTATGCCGAAGCGCTGCTGGGGCGCGTCACGCCGTTCGAATTACCGCTACTGGATGCCATAGAGCGCGAATTGCGTCGCATGAGCGGCGTCACCATTGACCGTGAAGACTGGCATTGGGATCAGGTGCCCGATCACCTGAAAATGACGTTTCGTGTTCTCGATGATAAAAACAAGAAGCTTCAGGAAGGACGTGATCTCACCGCGCTGAAAGATACCTTAAAAGGCAAAGTCCAGGAAACGCTGTCAGCGGTGGCTGATGACGGTATCGAGCAGAGTGGGCTGCATCTGTGGAGTTTCGGTCAATTACCGGAAAGCTACGAGCAGAAGCGCGGCAACTATAAGGTCAAAGCGTGGCCGGCGCTGGTGGATGAACGCGACAGCGTTGCTATCAAACTGTTTGATAATCCGCTGGAGCAACAACAGGCCATGTGGCGCGGTTTGCGTCGTTTACTGCTGCTGAATATTCCGTCGCCGATTAAATATCTGCACGAAAAATTGCCGAACAAAGCCAAGCTGGGGCTGTACTTTAATCCGTACGGCAAAGTGCTGGAGCTGATTGACGACTGTATTTCCTGTGGCGTGGACAAGTTAATTCACGAAGCGGGCGGCCCGGTGTGGAGCGAAGAGAACTTTGCGAAGCTGCACGAAAAAGTGCGCGCGGAGCTTAACGATACCGTGGTAGACGTCGCCAAACAGGTCGAGCAGATCCTGACCGCGGTGTTCAATATCAACAAGCGGCTGAAAGGGCGTGTGGATATGACCATGGCGCTGGGGCTGTCTGACGTGAAAGCGCAGATGACGGGACTGGTATATCGCGGTTTTGTCACCGGCAACGGTTTTAAACGCCTCGGTGACACGCTGCGTTATCTCAATGCGATTGAGAAACGACTGGAAAAATTAGCCATCGATCCGCACCGCGACCGCGTACAGATGCTGAAAGTTGACAGTGTGCAGCAGGCCTGGCAGCAGTGGCTCAACAAACTGCCTCCGGGTCGTCGTGAAGATGACGATGTGCAGGAAATCCGTTGGATGATTGAAGAACTGCGCGTCAGCTATTTCGCGCAGCAACTCGGTACGCCATATCCGATTTCTGATAAGCGTATTGTGCAGGCGATGGAGCAGATAACCGCTTAAATAGCTGCGGATTGTTTCCCATTATCCTGACAAACAAGGGCAGGCTTTTTGTCTGCCCTTACTCTTTTGTCGAATGAGATTTCGGAGTGATCTCCTGTCATCCTCCTCCGTAGGCGTTACCCTGTGGTATGACATACGAAAGAAGGGAGTTTTATGCTGACCACCTTTCCACATCTGAATGGTACAACGCTGCAAGCCGCTAACCGCGTGGGTGAATGGCTGGCGCAGAACGATTTTTCCACGCCGCCGGTCAATGTTGACGCCGATCTGGTGGTGTTGGCGGGCAACGCGGTAATGCCGACCATTGACGCCGCCTGTCGTCTGGCGGCTGAAAACCGCACATTGCTGATAAGTGGCGGGATCGGTCATTCGACCACTTTTCTTTATGCGGCGGTGGCGCGTCACCCTCGCTACAACACCTTACGCACGACCGGGCTTGCCGAAGCGACCATTCTTGCCGACATCGCGCACCAGTTCTGGACTATTCCTCATGAACGCATCGTCGTCGAGGACCGTTCCACTCACTGTGGCGAGAATGCCCGTTTCACTCGCGAAATGATGGAGCAGCGTGGCATTCACAGCCATAACGCCATTGTGGTACAGGATCCGACGATGCAGCGTCGCACCATGGCGACGTTCGCGCACGTCTGGCAAGGCGATGCCAACGCGCCACAGTGGCACAGCTATCCGGGTTATCTGCCCGTGTTAAAAAATGGCGATGCGGGCCTGACCTTTACCGATGAAGCGGACGCCGTTTGGCCGGTAGAGCGTTACCTTTCGCTTTTAATGGGTGAGTTGCCGCGCATTATGGATGATGAAAATGGCTACGGGCCGCGTGGGAAAGGATTTATCGCCCATGTGGAGATACCCGCTGATGTCATGAATGCGTGGCATATTCTGCGCGAAGATACGCTGCTGCGCGAAGCGTTATCCAGCCGTTCTCTGCTCTAAATTTCCCCGCCTGAAAATGCCCGTTTGCGACAGAAAAGCCGCAAACGGGCATTTGCTGTTACGACGTTGTTACGGCTGAATCGCATCCACTGGCTCACTTTTATGAGATGTCTCACAGATTCATGATCATAGCGTTGGGCTTCTGCCCTTGAATTCTCGATATTTAACAATAATTTCACTTGTTAAAAACGATGTATTCACAGGAGCAGCGCATGACAGCACCCGTACAACACCCTATGTATATCGACGGTAAGTTTGTGTCCTGGCAGGGCGACGCGTGGATTGATGTGGTCAACCCCTCAACCGAAGCGTTGATTTCGCGCATTCCGGACGGTTCTGCCAAAGAAGCGCAGCAGGCGATTGAAGCCGCTGAACGCGCGCAGCCAGAATGGGAAGCGCTCCCGGCCATTCAACGTGCGGGCTGGCTGCGAAAAATTGCGGCGGGCATTCGTGAGCGTGCAGAGGAAATCAGTGCGCTGATTGTCGCCGAAGGCGGAAAAATCCAACAGTTGGCGGAAGTCGAAGTGGCGTTTACCGCTGACTATCTCGATTACATGTCCGAGTGGGCGCGACGCTACGAAGGTGAAATTCTGCAAAGCGACCGTCCGGGTGAGAACATCTTTGTCTTCAAGCGCGCGCTGGGTGTGACCACCGGCATTCTGCCGTGGAATTTCCCCTTCTTCCTGATCGCCCGCAAACTCGCACCCGCACTCATCACCGGCAATACCATTGTCATTAAACCCAGTGAATTTACACCGAATAACGCCATTGCGTTTGCAAAAATCGTGCATGACACCGGCCTGCCAAAAGGCGTATTTAACCTGGTATTAGGGCGAGGTGAAACCGTCGGTCAGGAACTGGCCGGTAACCCGAAAGTGGCGATGGTCAGCATGACCGGCAGCGTCGGCGCGGGCGAGAAAATCATGGCTGCTGCGGCGAAAAACATCACCAAAGTCTGCCTCGAACTGGGTGGCAAAGCTCCGGCTATCGTGCTGGACGATGCGGATCTGGAACTGGCGGTGAAAGCGATTGTTGATTCTCGAGTGATCAACACCGGACAGGTGTGCAACTGTGCCGAACGCGTTTATGTGCAAAAAGGCATCTACGATCAGTTCGTCAACCGTCTGGGCGAAGCGATGAAAGCCGTGCAGTTTGGTGATCCGGCGCAGCGCACGGATATCGCCATGGGGCCGTTGATTAACGCCGCCGCGCTGGAACGTGTAGAGCAGAAGGTGGCGAAAGCGGTTGAGCAGGGCGCTAAAGTGGTGCTCGGCGGCAAAGCAGTGGAAGGGAAAGGGTATTTCTACCCGCCAACGCTGTTGCTGGATGTTCGCCACGATATGACCATCATGCATGAAGAAACCTTTGGCCCGGTGCTGCCGGTTGTGGCGTTTGATACGCTGGAAGACGCACTGAAAATGGCTAACGACAGCGAATACGGTTTGACCTCATCGGTCTACACCCAGGATCTCAACAAAGCGATGAAGGCCATCAAAGGGCTAAAATTTGGCGAAACCTACATCAACCGCGAAAACTTTGAAGCGATGCAGGGCTTCCATGCGGGCTGGCGTAAATCCGGGATCGGCGGCGCAGATGGGCGTCACGGGCTGGAAGAATATCTGCAAACGCAGGTGGTGTATTTGCAGTCTTGATGGGACCGGGTGATGCTGACGCGCCGGGTAAGCATCAGTCTTACCCGGCGAAAACCCCCACGCTGTGCTACAACTTAGGCTCTCCCTAACTGACGAGGTGTGCCCGTGTCGGATAAAGTGAAAGCCCAGTGCCATTGTGGTGCCGTGAAGTTTACGGTCGAATTGTCGGACGGTTACAATACCATCCGTCGCTGCAACTGTTCGTTTTGTCGGATGCGTGGCGCGGTGGTGGTCTCTGCGCCACTGTCGGGTATCGACGTAACGGAAGGCAAAGATAAACTGACGGAGTATCGCTTTAACACCCGTGCTGCGGCGCACTATTTTTGTTCCGTTTGCGGGATCTACACCTTCCATCAGCGGCGTTCCAATCCCAACCAATATGGCGTGAATGTCGCCTGCATTGAAAATGTCTCGCCGTTCGATTTTACCGAAGTGACGGTGGCAAACGGCGTTCATCATCCCTCGGATGGCGGCGGTGGCGTAGCCGGTTATTTGCGCTATTCCTCTGCGAACAAAGTGTAAAAAAAACCGTTTCTGGCGTTAATCTGAAAGTCGTTGCCGAATAGCGTATTCGGACTTCCGGTCATCCTCATATTGCTATGATGTTTTTTTAACGAGGTGATTATGGCAACGACTAAAAACTGGTCTCCGGAACTGGAAGGCCTGCGCGGCGTCGCGTCGCTGTGGGTGTTTCTTGGGCATATTGCACTGCTGGTAAACTGCAAAATCCCGATTATTGCGGTGCCGAAATTGGGCGTCGATTTGTTTATTTTGTTGTCCGGCTATCTGATGACGAAAAACTATATTGAGCGTCAGGATAAAGAGCCGTGGGGGCGTTGGCAGACGATCAGGACATTCTGGCTACGGCGGTATTTCCGCATCGCGCCGCTCTATTATGTGATGCTCTTTGTGGCACTGTTAGCCGGGCATTTTCTCGGCGATATGCGTCAGATTATTGCCGATGCTTTTCCGTCTACAGCCACGGAAACATCGCGCTACAGTGATTTATCCTTTTTCAACGTATTGGCACATCTGACTTTCGTGTTTGGTGATTTGCCGCAGTACGCTTATAACACCGCGCTCCCGGACTGGAGTATCGGCCTTGAAATGCAATATTACCTGCTGTTCCCGTTCATCATGCTGCTGACGTTACGCTGGGGATTCGCGGGCGCGTTGGTGGCGATTATGGTGTTGGATGTTATCGGGCGCTATCTACTGCCGGGTCTCTATACCGCGTTCCCGATGCCGTCGATGATCCTCATAAAATTGCATGTGTTTATTGCTGGCATGTTGATGGCAGAGGCGGTCAGACAGCGGCGTTTGCTATTTATTGTGCTGGCGCTGCTCGCACCGGTTGTTAGCGCATTAATGAATATCAGAATGGACTCAACGCAGGTTTTCTTCGAAGCGCTAATGATATTAGGCATGACGGGCGTACTGTGGCCGTATCAACAGCCCGGTTTGTTGCAGCGGCTTTTTAGTGTGCCACGCACATTGTTGAGCAACCGGATATTTACCTGGCTCGGCGATGTCTCTTATTCGGTGTATTTGCTGCATCTGCTGCTGGTGATGCCGATTATTGCTTTGCTATTGCATCATTCGCATCTGGCGACCTATACCAGCGGCGCACGTTACCTTATTACCGTTGGGCTTTGTTTCCCTGTGGTTTATTTACTGGCTACGGTGCTGCATCGTTATATCGAAATGCGAGGCATTGCGTTCGGGAAACGGATTATTAAAAGCGGGGCGGTCAGAGAAAAGATTCTGGATGGAAATTAACGCCACGCTATAGCGACGACATTACGGATATTCATACCGCCAGCGTACCGGCGGTATGAAACATAAAGACTAGTACTTAATGTCACGAGCCTGCTGACGACCGTCCTGCTTGCTGGAACGTTTGTCCTGACGGCAATCTGAATTCGACTTATTGTCGTTCACCACGCATGAACGCTTAACATGACGCGCATCCTGACGAGTGTCCTGGCGCGTATCACGCGCTTCGCGACGCTGATGCGCTTGCTCCGTTGCATGAGCGCTCACGCCGACAAGGCTGGCTGCCAGTACGAGCAGAGTGAGTGCTTTTTTACCACCGATAACATAATTTTTCATTGATTAAACCCAATTGAATTAAAGAAGTAGGGAGGAATAGAGAATTAAGACGCCTTCCCAAATTGCTGGCTAGCATAATGTAATTGCTCACACGGCAATGTCTTAAACGATAAATGCTCTCACTTTAGATGTGTTTCTGTATTTAATGTCATTCTAAATTTTTTCGGACGTGATGTGATGACGGCGCGAAGGAGATGCCTTCGCGCTTTATCATTATAGTTTAACGAATTTATCCAGCACGCGAATTAACTGAGTGACAAAGCCGTATTCGTTGTCATACCAGGAGACGGTTTTCACCAGCTGCACATCGCCGACTTCGGCCACTTCGGTCTGCGTCGCATCGTACACCGAGCCAAAATGGCTGCCGATAACGTCAGTCGAAACGATTTCCTCTTCGGTATAGCCAAAAGATTCATTGCCGTCTGCGGCTTTCTTCATTGCAGCATTCACTTCATCGGCAGTCACTTTTTTGCCGAGAATAGACACCAGTTCCGTTACCGACCCTGTTTTCACCGGTACGCGCTGGGCATGGCCTTTCAGCTTGCCATTCAGCGCCGGGATAACCAGCCCGATAGCCTTAGCCGCTCCGGTCGTGTGCGGAATAATGTTTTCAGCCGCCGCGCGTGAGGCGCGTAAATCTTTACCACGCGGGCCGTCGACCAGCGCCTGAGTGCCGGTATACGCGTGAATGGTGGTCATGGTACCGACTTTGATTTCAAACGCGTCATGCAGCGCTTTTGCCATCGGGGCCAGACAGTTGGTGGTGCAGGACGCGACAGAAACGATCGTGTCATTGCCATCGAGCGTATCGTCGTTGACGTTAAAGACGATGGTTTTCATGTCGCCGGCAGGCGCGGAGATCAGCACTTTTTTCGCCCCGGCATCCAGGTGCGCTTTGGCCTTGTCGGTCGAGGTGTAGAACCCGGTGCATTCAACGACAAATTCGGCGCCCGCCGTTTTCCACGGAATATTGGCGGCGTCCTTTTCGGCGTACACGGCGATTTTTTTGCCGTCAACAATCAGTGAATCATCGGTGTGATCGACGCTCCACGGGAACGGGCCGTAGTTAGAGTCATGTTTTAACAGATAGGCCAGCACTTTCGGTGACGTCAGATCATTAATGGCCACGACCTCCTGTGCGCTTTTCACTTCCAGCAGGCGGCGTAGCACCAGGCGTCCGATGCGTCCAAAACCGTTAATCCCAATTTTGCTCATGGATGTGTTCCTTTTGCGGTTGTATCACAAGGTGAGAAAACTCCTCCAGGCTTAGACCAGTCGGTCCGATTGGGCAACTGAACAATTTTCAGCAAGCGCTAACGGTTTGAAAATCTGTACAGAAAAGTTAATGAATTTTTGATACAGGGCCGTTATGTTAACGACTTCACCGTTTTTTCCGGGAATAAAAATGAAAGATAAGTATTCGAGCCTGCAAATTGGCATTCATTGGCTGGTTTTTCTGCTGGTCGTCATGACGTATTGCGCTATGGAATTACGCGGTTTCTTTCCGCGTGAGTACCGTCCGTATTTTAATATGGTGCATGTCTCCGGCGGGATTTCGATTCTGGTGCTGATGATTACGCGTCTTCTGGTGCGTCTGAAACGTCCAGCACCGCCGATTGTGCCAAAACCGAAACCATGGATGACTGGCATGGCACATCTCGGGCATCTGGTGATTTTTGGGTTGTTTATCGTGCTGCCGATCATTGGCCTGACGATGATGTACAACCGGGGTAATCCGTGGATGGCCTTTGGCATCACCATGCCGCACGCGGCAGAGGCGAATTTCGACCTGGCCGATAATCTCAAGGAATATCACGTGCTGCTGGCGAATATCGGTTATTACGTGATTGGCCTGCACGCGCTGGCGGCGTTGATTCATCATTACGTCTGGAAGGACAACACGCTGCTGCGGATGATGCCGCGTAAGAAGTAGGGCGTTTTGTTGCCCGTTGGCGCTCGCGAAGCGCCGCCGGGCACAGGAATTCAACCGCCCGGCATTGATTTTCGAATGGCGCTCAACAATGTCTGAGCGCCGACCGACAACTGAGCATCCACCCGCGTCAAAATCCCAATAGGTTCGCCCGCACCTTGCGTTGGAACCGGCAGGGCAGCCAACGTGCCACGCCGTAAATCGTCTTTCACTGCCCCCGATGGCACAAACCACACGTAGTTAAAATCCACCGTGAGCTGACGCGACAGCGACGCCGACAGCGTTTCAATGCAGCCCGACGGGATTTTGCAGCCCTGACTTAACACCAGCGCTTCGGCATTTTGCCGTGGCACCGTGCCTTTTGGCGACACCACCACCGGCCATTCCATCACTTTGCTCAGGGTGACGGTTTCCTGTAATAAAGGATGATCCGGGCGCACCACCAGTTTGAGTGATTCCAGGAACAGCAGCTCGTAATTCAGGCCGCTCATCAGTTCAGGATCGGACATCCGACCAATACCCAAATCGATTTCACCCAATTTCAGCCCGGCCAGCAGCATGGTGTTATTCATGGTGGCAACTTGCAGCGTGATGTCTTTTTGCTGTTGGTGAAACTGACCAATGACCGCGGGAAGAATGCCCAGCGCTGCCGTCGGTAATGCGCCGATGCGCACTACGTCGTTGTTGATGCCTTCCTTACGGCTCAGTGCCTGCCCGGCAGTATTGAGCGCATCGAGCACTTTTACTGCATGGGTCAAGAACTGCTCGCCAACCAGCGTCAGCTTTGCGCCGAGGCGTCCTCGGTCAAACAAGCGTGTACCGGTAAGTTGCTCCAGTTCATTGAGGGTTTTCGACAGCGCGGGCTGGCTGAGGTTAAGCGTTTCCGCCGCACGCCCCAGCGTTCCCTGTTGAGCGACGGCGACGAAGGTATGCAAATGGCGCAAGCGAATGCGCTGACTGAAGAGACCGTTTTTTTCCATAACGGGATGTTAATGAGAGAGCGATACGGGTATCAAGACAAGTTGTTGAGATTTGATAACTTGCTAGCAAAATATTATTAACATAATAACGTTTTTGCGTTACATGAGGTTATGAAAAAGCCGTAAAAGAAGCCCGACGACGAGGCAATCGCCGGACGGATACGGACGTTAAAGATCGAAGAAAACCGTTTCAGCGTCGCCCTGGAGATGAATATCGAAACGGTAAACGATGCCATTGCCGCGCTGTTCGCGTTGACCGATCAGCGTGTTACGACGCACTTCCCATTCAATCAGATTCAGCACCGGGTCACGCTGATTGGCCTCTAGCTCATCGGAGAAATACATTCGCGTGTTCAGGCCAATGTTGATGCCACGAGCGACAATCCACAGATTCACGTGCGGGGCCATAACGCGCCCGTCACGGCCCACGACCGCACCGGGTTTGATGGTGTCGAAGCGCCAGATACCGGAGTCAAAATCAGAACAGCTTCGCCCCCAGCCGCGAAAATCATCGTCGAGTTTTTTATCTGACTGTTGGTCGGCAGGGTGGTTATAGCGCCCGGCAGCATTGGCTTGCCAGATTTCCAGCAGCACATCGCGCACGGGCGTACCAGAACCGTCAAATACCCGGCCTTCAATCGTGATGCGCTCGCCTTCGGTATGGCTGTTGGTCAGCACCGGGCCAACGTTTTTCTCGAAGATGTGAAATCCCGCCGCGTCAGGCGCAAGGCCAATGTGGACGTACGGCCCGGCGGTTTGCGAGGCGGTTTCAGCTAAATAGTCTTTCATCGTGCGGCCCTCTGCGTGCGGTTTTCAAACAGCGTGGCGCGACTGCCGCGCAGCACTAAATCGAAACGGTAGGCCAGGCAGTCCAACGGCACGGCAGCATGAATATCGAGTTCGGCAATCAGCGTGCGAATGGCGTCGTCGTTATTAATCGTTTTCACGATCGGGCACTGCTTGATCAACGGGTCGCCTTCGAAATACATCTGCGTAATCAACCGCTGGGCGAAGGCTTCGCCGGAAAGTGAAAAGTGAATGTGCGACGGTCGCCAGTCGCTGGCCTGATTACGCCACGGATACGGGCCGGGTTTGATGGTACGAAAGACGTAATAGCCATTTTCATCGGTCAGCACACGTCCACAGCCGCCGAAATTGGGGTCAACCGGGGCCAGATACTGATCTTTTTTATGGCGATAGCGGCCACCGGCATTGGCTTGCCACACTTCGACCAGCGTATTTTTCATCGGACGACCAAAGCCATCGCGCACGTAACCGTGGACGATAATACGCTCACCGATCGGCAAACCGTCTTTGGCGTAATTCAGGATCAGATCGTTGTCCTGTGGACCGAGATCGTCACGGCTGAAAATCGGGCCTGTGATTTCAGACAGTGAGTTTTGCAACGAGATGAGCGCATGACGCGGCGAGCGCAGTACGCTGGTTTTATAGCCGGGGGCAAAGGCGGGCGGGTGATTGTTGTAATCGCGATGCACCACTTCGCGTGGTGTCCATTTTTCGGTCATAGGGCGCTCCGGGTAAGAGGAAATATTATTGTTGTCAGTTCGCCCTCTGGAGTGTGTGTAATGATATTGTTAATTTAAAGTGAATTTATAAGGGTTTTTGCATAACAACAGGTTATAAACCGCACCCATGGCGGGTGTAAACGGTGCATCAACGGAGAGGTAATCCGCGATCACAATTCAGAAATTCTTCCTCCCGGCGGCAAATGGCTTATGTACACTCCAGGTAATATTCACTGGAGACATGACATCATGGCGAACACCATCACGGCTGATGAGATTCGGGAAAACTTTTCGCAGGCTATGTCAGCGATGTACCAGCAGGAAGTTCCACAGTACGGCACGTTGCTGGAACTTGTTGCCGATGTGAACCTCGCGGTGCTGGAACATCATCCGCACTTGCATGAACAACTGGCGAATGCCGACGAACTGGCGCGTCTCAACGTAGAGCGCCACGGGGCGATTCGTGTCGGTTCGGCGAACGAGCTGGCGACGCTGCGTCGTATGTTTGCGATCATGGGGATGCAGCCGGTCAGCTATTACGATCTCTCTCAGGCGGGCGTGCCGGTTCACTCCACCGCCTTTCGTCCGGTGGAAGACGCGGCGCTGGCGCGTAACCCGTTTCGCGTATTCACCTCGCTGCTTCGCCTTGAATTGATTGATAACGTTGAACTGCGGGAGAAAGCCGCAGAAATTCTCGCAAAACGCGATATCTTCACGCCACGCTGTCGCCAGCTGATTGCGCACTTCGAAACGGAAGGCCAGTTTACGGCGGCGGAAGCCAAAGAGTTTGTCAAAGAAGCGCTGGAAACCTTCCGCTGGCACAGTCATGCCACGGTCGAGCAGGAAACGTATCTGGCGCTGCACAATGAACACCGCTTAATTGCTGACGTGGTCTGTTTCCCCGGTTGCCATATCAATCATCTGACACCGCGCACGCTGGATATCGACCGCGTGCAGTCGCTGATGTCAGAATACGGTATTGAACCTAAAATTTTGATTGAAGGCCCGCCGCGCCGTGAGGTACCGATTCTGCTGCGCCAGACCAGCTTTAAAGCGCTGGAAGAGCCGGTTTTATTCGCCGGAGAGCATCGTGGCACGCATACCGCGCGGTTTGGTGAAATCGAACAGCGGGGTGTGGCGCTGACGCCAAAAGGCCGGGCGCTGTATGACGCGCTGCTGACCGAAGCCGGAACGGGCAAAGACAACATGAGCCATCAGCAGCATCTGTCGGAGATGTTTAAAGCGTTCCCGGACAGCGAAATGTTCCTGCGCCGTCAGGAACTGGCCTATTTCCGCTATCGCCTGACGCCTATTGGCGAGTCGCACCGCCAGGCATTTCGTCCCGGTGATGACCCGCAGCCGCTGATTGAACGCGGCTGGCTGGTTGCACAGCCGATCACCTATGAGGACTTTTTACCGGTGAGTGCGGCGGGTATTTTCCAGTCTAATCTCGGCAATGAAACGCAGGCGCGTAGCCATGGGAATTCCAGCAAAGCAGCATTTGAAATAGCGCTCGGCTGCCCGGTGCTGGATGAATTCCAGCTGTATCAGGAAGCGGAAGACCGCAGTAAACGGCGCTGTGGGTTGCTGTAGGTTTATGCCAGCGTAGCGCCGCCGGGACATCACCCGCATCCGGCGGCGTTGCGAAAAGCGCGATAGCCCGCATACACTGGGATCAATGCAGATAAAGGAAGCGAACGATGCATAATCCCACCGCGCCATTGGCACACACCCGGCAGGGCGTCCTGCTGGGGCTTACCGAAGACAACATTCAGATTTGGCGCGGCATTCCCTTTGCCGCCGCACCCGTTGGCGCATTGCGCTGGCGGTCTCCACAACCTGTCGCACCGTGGAATGGCGTGCGTGAAGCGCAGGCTTTTTCGCCCGCCAGCTGGCAAAACATCGACTACTGCCGTGAGCTGGGCGGCGGCGATCCCGGTCGTTTCTCCGAAGATTGTCTCTATCTCAACCTCTGGACGCCAGCGGAGCGCACACATCCTTTACCGGTGATGGTCTGGCTGCACGGCGGTGGGTTCACTATCGGCGCGGGCAGTTTACCGCCATACGACGGTAAAGCGCTGGCAAAGCGTGATGCTGTCGTGGTGACGGTGAACTATCGGCTGGGGCATCTTGGCTGTTTTGCACACCCGGCGCTGGACGGCGAAGAGGGTCAACGGGTGTGCAATTTCGCGCTGCTCGATCAAATCGCGGCGTTGAAATGGGTGCAGGAAAACATCGCCGCGTTTGGTGGTGATAGTGACAATGTCACGTTATTCGGTGAGTCGGCGGGGGCGCGCAGCGTGCTTTCTCTGCTCGCGTCGCCAAAAGCCAAGGGTTTGTTTCACAAGGCGATTATCCAAAGCGGCTATACGCTGCCTGACCAGCCCATCGACAAGGCGCTGGCGCAAGGGGAAGCCATTGCCGCTCATTTTGGTCTGAAAAATGCCACGGCGGCGCAATTACGTGAATTGCCCGCCGACGCCTTTTGGCCGCTCGAGGGTTCACTGAAACCGGGTCCGGTGCCCGTTTGTGGGGATGCGGTTTTACCGCAGCCCATGCTGGAAACGTTCTTCACTGCGCGTCAGCACCCGGTGCCGGTTATGGTGGGCTCTAACAGCGACGAAGCGAGCGTGATGGCGGTATTTGGTGTGGATCTCGCGGGGCAAATTCAGAAATTACGCCGTGAACGTCGCCTGGGATTGGGGCTGATTAAACTGCTGTATCCGGGCGTGAAGGGTGACGAGGAACTGGGGCGGCAGGTGTGCCGCGATATGGCCTTTACCACGCTTGGCCTGGTGGTGATGCAGGCGCAGCAGCGCGTCGGGCAGCCGTGCTGGCGTTACTGGTTTGATTACGTGGCGGAAGCCGAACATCACACCTATAAAAACGGCGCATGGCACGGCAACGAAGTGCCGTACGTCTTTGATACGCTTACTCTTGCTGAACCCGCCAGGCACTACGTCAATGCACGTGATTTGGCCTTTTCAGCGCAGGTCGCCGATTATTGGGTTAATTTCGCGCGAAATGCGAGTGGGGTTTGTGAAACACTCCACGGTCCGGTGCGCTGGCCTGCGGCGATCAAAGGCCGCGACAGGCTGTTGCGAATTGGGCTCAACAAACTGGCCGGGTTTAAAGTGGAGAACCGTTTTATGCGCGCACGGCTGGCGCTGTTTCGACGGGTAATGCGTCATCATGTGACGCTGGATTAAGCAGTCCGTCGCGAAACTGGGTCAGCCCAATCGCTTTGGCGGATATTTCCCGCACCACCAGACGATAGCTGGCTCCGGTTTTCACACTCAGCGCGTAAGGGCGCACCAGTCTGCCGCTGAGCAAATCCTCTTCCACCAACGTTTCATCGGCAATCGCCACGCCAAAACCCTGGACCGCAGCGGTGATCGCCAAATCCATGGTGTCGAAGTGTTGATTTTTTTGCATCGCAGACGGCAGCGGATGGGGTAATTTCGCCAGCCATAATGACCAGTCGGTTTTATCACGGGTGGGATGCAAAAACGTCATACCGGAAAACAGCATATTTTCTGCAAGACGGTGGCTAACCACCGGCGTCAACGACTCCTCAAACAACAGATCCCCGGCATTCATATGCGTGCCAAATACAATCGCGGCATCAAACGGCTCGGTTTTGAAATTAACCGAATGCTCCGTAGTCGTGGTGAGCGCAATCTGCATCTCCGGGAAACGCTGCTCAATCTCTACCAGACGCGGCACCAGCCAGCGCATTGCGCAGGTCGGCGCTTTCAGACGCACCACCGTTTGCTGTTGGCGCGCCTGTTCCGCGACCATCACCATCTGGTTAAACGACGTCATCAACTCCGGGTACAGCGCGCTGCCCTGAGGCGATAAACGCAGGCCGCGCGCCAGTCGTTCGAACAAGGGAAAACCAAACCATGCCTCCAGCGTCGCAATCTTACGGCTGACCGCGCCCTGAGTCAGACACAACTCTTTCGCCGCATGGGTCAGATTGAGATGACGGGCGGTCACCAGAAATGTTTCGATGGCATTCAACGGCAACTGGCTACGGGACATGCTGACTCCAGCTATGCAATTTAGTCATGGCGAGTATGACATAGCGTCACAGCGCAATAAACGGCAATCGCCGACGGTAATGCACGCTCGTTTGCGAGACCGATTTGGCAATGTTTTCACCGATTTCGGCGGAGACGGTGATGCCCTGTATGAACGGTTGGTCATGCATCAGATACGGTAACGCAGCGAAGGCGATTCGCCCACGCAAGAGTTCCGGTTCGAGCAGCGTGTAATCCTCTGCGACATCGGGAAAATCGTCACCGGTCGTTTCCAGTTGCTGACGTAACGTCGGGAAGGGTAAATCGCGTATCTTGAGCGCCTGCTGTCCGCGAGCATCAATAAAGGTGTCGAACTCGAAATCGCCGTTTTGGCCGGAAATCAGCGTCCGTTGGTCTTTGATTTCCATTGTATAGTCGTTGCCGAGGGCGTGAATGCTGAGAATGCCCGCCTCGCGTAAGGCCAACAATCGCCTGATTGATTCGGAAGGGATCGCGGTGTAGTTATCGATAAACACACGAGCCAAACCCTTTTTGAAGCGCTCGCGGTCTGTTTCCTCAAGGTGCGGTACGATAGCTTCTACCGCTTCATGCAAGCGCAAAATGGTATAGCGCCAGGGGACGGTGTGCTTCTCACGCTTATTGCGTTCTACTTCATGGAGATTGGCTTCGGCCCAGTGAAACGGATGGTGGTTTCTCCTGTCGGCAAACCAGGCGTCGGAAAAGGTGTCAGCATTTAACGTTCGCAGCGAAATCCTTTCGCTCCATTGCGGGTCGGCACGTTCAAGTTCCTGAACCATACGTTCAAATACACGGTCCAGCAAACCGTTGCTTCCGGCAGCAATCTCTTGCTCAATGACTTGTTCCGTCACGACATGCAGCGGTTCATAAGGGAGAGGGCAGTAAAAATCGGCTTCCGGCAAAATACCGGAACGCGACAGCAGGGCAATTTTCAGCGCACGACTTTCATCGTTGAGGCTGAACGTGACCGCGTGTTTGTCAGATTCAACAAACACGCCATGCTGCATCACCACGGCCATTGCGGCATCAATGGCACTGAGCGAAATACCCATAATGCCAACGTTGCTTGCCGCAATCTGCGCGTCAATCAAACCCGACCACGGGCTCGGGAAAAATGCGCGCGTGGCTTCCGCTTCTTCCGGCCAGACGTGACCGGTTGCGATAACGGCCAAATCGTAGATGTCGGGCACTTGCTCACCGTCGACCCACAGCCGGACACCTTGTGGCGTGGCCTGTACATCTGTGATTTCGCATGATTCATGAACGGCTATCTGGAAACCACGCTGTTTGGCCAGGTCAACCAGACTCAAAAAACGGTCACGAAAGTATTCACCGAGCAGTATGCGCGGCAAAAACTGGCGATCGTGCAGTGTCGTTGCCTCCACGCCGTAACGCGCCAGATGCGCTTCGGGCTGGTTTTTCAGCCAGTCGAGATAGCTCACACCGAGCGGGGGAATTTCAATGCTGGCAATGTTCGCCAGCATCATGCGCGAGTTATCCTCATTCGCATAAGGCATCCCGACACCCGCTTCTTCTGCGCGTTCGTACAGCGAAATCGCCATCGGCATTTTGTTTTTCACCAGCGCAGAGAGTGTATAAATACCGGTTGGGCCCGTGCCGACAATGGCTATCTTTTTCATTCATCAGTTCCTGTCATGACGTGTAATAAGTCTAGACCAGGAACGGAGCTATGCAATTTTGTCATGGCTACTATGACAACAATTCGATTGTCGCCTCGCGAGGCTTTCTATTGAATAGTTATGCATATTTACTGAGAAAGGATTGGCGATGACTCTGCGTTCTTCGGTGAAAACCCGCACCAAATTGCCCGATGTGGGCACGACCATCTTTACCGTGATTGGTCAGCTTTCTTCTCAACATAACGCGATTAACCTTTCCCAGGGCGCACCGAATTTCGCCTGTGATGCACGCTTAGTGCAGGGCGTAACGCGTGCGATGGAAGAAGGGCATAACCAGTATGCGCCGATGACCGGGCTGCATTCGCTGAAAACCCGCATCGCTGAAAAAATTGCCGACCTGTATGGCACACGGTATGACGTCGACAGCGAAGTGCTGGTCACCGCCAGCGCCAGCCAGGGACTTTATTCAGCCATCGGCGGGCTGGTGCATCCCGGCGATGAAGTTATCTATTTTGAACCGTCGTTCGACAGCTATGCGCCGATTGTGCGTTTGCAGGGCGCAACGCCGGTGGCTATCAAACTGACGGTGCCTGATTTCACCGTCAACTGGGATGAAGTGCGCGCTGCGATTACGCCGCGCACACGAATGATCATCATCAATACGCCGCACAACCCGAGCGGAAAAGTATTCGATGCCAACGATTTACATCAGCTGGCGGCGCTGACGCGCAACACCGATATTGTGATTTTGTCCGATGAAGTGTACGAGCATGTGGTGTTCGACGGTCAGCCACATCACGGTATGGCGACGCATCCGCAGTTGGCGGAACGCAGTGTGATCATCTCCTCATTCGGCAAGACCTATCATGTCACCGGCTGGCGCGTGGGTTACTGTGTTGCGCCGGCGGAACTGATGGATGAAATCTGCAAAGTGCATCAATTTCTGATGTTCTCAGCCGACACGCCGATGCAGTACGCGTTTGCTGAGCACATGAATGACCCGCAAACCTGGCTGTCGCTGGCGGCGTTCTATCAGCGTAAGCGCGACCTGTTGCAATCGCTGCTGGCGGAATCACCGTTCCGTTTGCTCCCGAGCCAGGGTTCATTCTTCCTGCTGGCGGATTACAGCCATTTCAGCGATGAACGTGACAGTGAGATGGTGAAACGATTGATTGTCGACCACGGCGTGGCGACGATCCCGCTGTCGGCGTTTTACACCGACGGCACTGATAACAAACTGATCCGCCTCTCTTTTGCTAAAGATGAGGCCACATTACGGGCAGGTGCTGCGGCCCTGTGTCAGGTAAAACCACGTTAAGGGGCGTTGGCGATGAAGAAAGTGAAAGCACTGATTGTAGGCATGGGCCTGTTCTGCTCTGTTTCTTCCTTTGCCGCAGGCGAGCTGCGTTTCGGCGTGGAAGCGGAATATCCACCGTTTGAAAGCCGTAATGCGGCGGGCGAGTTACAAGGGTTTGATATCGATTTAGGCAACGCCATTTGTAAAGCGGCGGCGCTGAAATGTAGCTGGGTGGAGAGTTCGTTTGATTCGCTGATCCCAGGCCTGGTGGCGAAGAAATTCGATGCCATTAACTCGGCGATGAACATCACCGAACAACGGCGTAAGAGTATCGATTTCACCCAGCCTATCTACCGTATTCCTTCGCAGTTAGTGGGCAAAGAAGGCAGCGGCATGCAGGCGACGCCGGACGGGCTGAACGGCAAAACCATCGGTGTGTTGCAGGGTTCGATTCAGGAAACCTACGCCAAAGAGCATTGGGAAAAACACGGCGTCACCGTGGTGTCTTATAAAGATCAGAATATGGCGTGGGCGGATTTACTGAATGGCCGTATTGACGCGTCGCTGGTGATGTCTGCCGCCGGGCAAGCGGGATTCCTTAGCAAACCGCAGGGCAAAGGATTTGGCTTTATCGGCAAACCGGTCGCCGATGACACCATTCTGGGCAGCGGCATTGGTTTTGGTTTGCGCCAGGGCGACGCAGAGCACAAAAAACAACTCGACGCCGCCATCGACAAAGTTCGCGCCGATGGCACGATCACCACGCTTGCGGCGAAATACTTTCCTGGTATCGATGTCAGCGTAAAATAGCCTTCATTCTTCACGTTGCAGGTGCGTTGGCTGCGTTCCTGCAACGTGAATTGTTTCGGCTATTACCTCCGCAGTGCAAATTCACTCATTGAGCGCTTTACTCTTTTTTACACCTCGAATCAGGCACTTCCGATCGCAATTATTTATTTCCGGGTTTGTTCGGATTTTGTACCGTCAACAATTGGATTATCCGCATTTTTTGTCTAGAGTGGGCGCATCTTAGCGAAGTCGATTACCAAAGAAGGACGCTGACTCAGGCATGAACCGCAGACACTTTATAAAATCTTCCATGGCTGTAGCCGCAGTGAGCGCTACAACTGGCATCGCCACTCTCTTCTCCAAAGCCGCGCTGGCTGATGACTCGTCGATTGCCGACGGGCAAACGCGCCGCTTTGATTATTCTGTCCTGCAATCTATGGCGCGAGATATCGCTAGCCAACCGTGGGGCGGCGCACCGAAAGACCTGCCGAAAACGCTGGCAGAGCTGACGCCGCAGGCCTACAACGCCATTCAGTATGATGCGTCCCAGTCGCTGTGGAACAACATCGAAGAGCGCCAGTTGGATGTGCAGTTCTTCCACGTCGGGATGGGCTTCCGTCGTCGCGTGCGCATGTTCTCGCTGGATCCTGCTTCGCAGCAGGCGCGTGAAATTCACTTCCGTCCGGAGTTGTTTAAATACAACGACGCAGGTGTCGACACCAAACAGCTCGAAGGGCAAACCGATCTTGGATTCGCCGGTTTCCGTACCTTTAAAGCCCCTGAACTGGCGCGTCGCGATATCGTGTCGTTCCTCGGCGCAAGCTACTTCCGCGCGGTTGACAGCACCTATCAGTACGGTTTATCCGCACGCGGCCTGGCGGTAGATACTTTTACCGACACGCCGGAAGAGTTCCCGGATTTCACCTCTTTCTGGTTCGAAACCGTCAAGCCAGGCGCTACGGTGTTTACCGTCTATGCGCTGCTCGACAGCCCAAGCGTGACCGGTGCGTACAAATTCACCGTCAACTGCCAGGAAACGCAGGTGATTATGGATGTGGAAAATCACATCTTTGCGCGCAAGGACATCAAACAGCTCGGCATCGCGCCGATGACCAGCATGTTCAGCTGTGGCAACAATGAACGCCGCACCTGCGACACCATTCACCCGCAAATCCACGACTCTGACCGCCTGGCGATGTGGCGTGGTAACGGCGAGTGGGTTTGCCGTCCGCTGAATAACCCGCAAAAACTGCAGTTCAACGCGTTCCAGGATAAAAACCCGCGCGGGTTTGGTCTGTTGCAGCTCGATCGCGATTTCACGCATTATCAGGACGTGATGGGCTGGTATGATAAACGTCCAAGCCTGTGGGTAGAGCCGCGTAATCAGTGGGGCGATGGGGCTGTGTCATTGATGGAAATCCCGACCACGGGCGAAACGCTGGATAACATCGTCTGCTTCTGGCAGCCGAAAAAAGCGGTGAAAGCAGGCGACGAGCTGGACTTCAAATACCGTCTGTACTGGGCCGCGCAGCCGCCAGTGCGTTCTCCACTGGCGCGCGTGATGGCGACCCGCACCGGCATGGGCGGTTTCCCGGAAGGTTGGGCACCGGGCGAACATTACCCGGAAAAATGGGCGCGCCGCTTTGCTATCGACTTTGTTGGCGGCGACCTGAAAGCAGCGGCACCGAAAGGCATTGAGCCGGTGATCACGCTCTCCAACGGGGAAGCGAAGCAGGTGGAAATCCTCTACGTTGAACCGTTCGACGGCTACCGTATTCTGTTCGACTGGTATCCGACCAACGATTCTACCGATCCGGTGGAAATGCGTATGTTCCTGCGCTGTCAGGGCGATGCTATCAGCGAAACCTGGCTGTATCAGTATTTCCCGCCTGCGGCGGATAAGCGTAATTACGTTGATGATCGCGTAATGAAATAAGCGGTTTTATGCGCGGGCCATATGCTTGTAGGCCCGTGCAAACGCAGTGCCGCCGGGCAATTTTTATCCATTATTTCCCGCGATAGCGCAACGCCAGCTTCGGTGATTGTCCGCTAAAGGCCTGCAAATTGGCATTCAATGCCCGTCCTAACAGCGTCACATCCTCCACGCCCGGCGCACAAATCACTTCTCCTGTATCCAGTGCCTTCAGGCTGGCCGTCACCACTTCTTCTGCGCTCATGCGCGGAATGGCGCTTAAATCCATTCCCTGACGTTCATGAAATTCGGTTGCGACCACGCCCGGGCACAATACCTGGATCTGTAATCCGGCGGGTTTCAGTTCTTCATGCAGTGCCAGTGAAAGCGACACCAAATGCGACAGTGCGGCAACGTAGGTCGCGCGGCCAGCCGCTTGACCGAGTGGGGCCGTTGCGCCGAACGCCAGCATGCCCGCCACATTCAGAATGGTACCGTTTTTGCGCTTAACCATGCCCGGTGCGGCGGCGTGAGCCAGCAGCGTTGGCGCGATGACTTTCACCTGCAACAGCGCATTGGCTTTCTCTGCCGGTAGTTCGGTAAAGCCCATGTAATGTGAGACACCCGCGTTGTTAATCAATAGCGTCAGCGGCTCCTGGCGACAGATTTCGCTGATACGGTTCAGGCCTTCCGGCGTGCTTAAATCGGCGACGACCGGGCGAATTTGACCGGCAGGAAATTCGGCGACCAGCGCATCGAGGCGTTCCTGGCGTCTGCCGACGGCGATTACGTCGTATCCTTTCGTGGCTAAGCGACGCGCAAAGGCCTGGCCAATGCCGGAGGTGGCACCTGTCACGAGCGCTAAACGGGTTGAAGAAGAAGACATAAAAATTCCTGTATGACGTTATGCGAATGATGTGACAAAGCATAGTCGGGAACGGCAGGGATGATAATCCCCTTCGCGGCGCACGGGTTGTTCGTTATGGCGTACAATAAAAGGAATTACATGACCCAATCGCACTTCAGCGGCCAGAAAATGGAGGAATCAATATGCCAAAACGGACAACCGATGAACTGAGTGATTTGAAAGCCTTCGCCGCCGTGGCGCGTGCGGGCGGTTTTCGTGAGGCTGCGCGGTTATTGCAGCTGAGTCCATCAGGGTTGAGCGATGCGGTACGTCGGCTTGAAAATCGTTTAGGCGCGCGGCTTCTGCACCGAACCACGCGCAGCGTGTCGGCAACAGAACAGGGGAAACAGCTGCTGGAGCGCATAGCGCCCGCGTTTGCTGAACTGGAACAGGCGCTGCAAATGGTCACCTCCTCACGCGATAAACCCGCAGGAAACGTGCGTTTGAACGTGCCAGTCAACGCCACTCGTCTGTTTCTTGCACCGCTGTTGACCCGTTTTCTGCAATGTTACCCGGACATCAGCGTGGAAGTGGTAGCCGAAACGGGGGTGATTGATATTCTTGCCGCCGGATGCGATGCGGGGATCCGCTACGATGACCGGCTCGATCAGGACATGATTGCGCTTCCCATCGGGCCACGTACGCAGCGTTTTGCTACCGCGGCAGCACCCTCATTACTCGAGAAATATGGTCGCCCGCAGCATCCGGACGATCTGCTGAAAATGCCCTGTATTCGTGGCCGCTTTGCCAAAGGTAATCTCGAACGCTGGACCTTTCAGCGCGGGGAAGAGATCAGGCATATTGAGCCTCACGGCCCGCTGATTTACAGCGGCGGTACGGCGGTGGATTTGGGCGTAAGTATGGCGCTGGAAGGGATAGGCGTTATCCATTTGTTTGAAGCCTGGCTACAACCGCATCTCGACAGTGGCCAGTTGGAGCCGCTTCTGACGCCGTGGTGGCAGTCATTCAACGGCCCGTTTCTCTACTATTCCGGGCGAAAACTGCTGCCACCTCCCTTGCGGGCGTTGATTGATTTTGTGAAAGAAACTGAGTAACGATAGGTGTGTGCATTTTCCGTAGACGCGAGGAGGGTCCATGATCCCAGCACAACCGCTTCAGGATGAACTGATTCAGGTGTCGCCCGAGCTGGCGCTGCATGCCGCCGATGAACGTTTTGTTTCCGCGCAGCATCAACTGGTGCTCAAAAATCGCCACTGGTTGCAGCATTCACTGAACTGGCCGCAGTTTGTCGGCAGGGAAGACGACACCCGGCAAAATATGTTGAGCAACCGGATGTTGCATCAGCGCGGCTACGCCAAAATGTTCCTGATTGTGTTGCGTGATGAACTGGTCGGTGTGCTGTCGTTTAGTTCGATAGAACCGCTGAACAAAGCCGGGTACATCGGCTACTGGCTGGACGAAGAACATCAGGGACAGGGCATTATTACCCACTGTCTTCGCGCTTTTATGCGCTATTACGCGCAGCAGGGCGAAGTGCGGCGCTTTGTGATTAAGTGCCGTGTCGACAATGCGCGCAGTAATCAGGTGGCGCAGCGCAACGGTTTTGCGCTGGAAGGGTGTCTGAAACAGGCGGAGTTTTTGAATGGTCACTATCATGACCAGAATATTTACGCCCGCATCATCGACGAAGAATTAGAGTGACCCGAGCAGCGGCGTGCGGGTGATCCGCTCGTCGCCGTTAATCACTTTACGCCCGCGAATGTGAAGGGTGTCGTCGCCGTAGGCTTCGATCACCGCATTGCCGCAGATTTCCACGCGATGTTCAATCACCACGTCGCCACTGATCCGCGCGTGACCTTCAATCAGAATTTTATCGTCGAGCAAAATGGGCCCGCCGCGTAACCACGCGTGACCGCCCACCATTACGTGATGTTTCAGCACGCAGTTGCCTTCGACAACGGCGTTTTCCGCTACCTGTGAGCTGTAGCGCAAGGTAGGAATGGCATCTTCGCCGCTCCCTGCCACCACGCGGGCGTTGCCGTAGACTTTCGCGCAGTCGCACACCCAGACGTTATTTTCCTCGTTGCCCTGAATCAGCGCGTTATCGAAAACTTCTGCGCGGTGTTCAATAAACGCCTGATCGACAATCGCCTCACCATAGATTTGTGCCTGGTGGACCACGCGTGAGCGGCTGACGGTGGCGCGGTCGTAGATTTGCAAATGCTGCGTTTTGTCGGGCGTGAGGCCAATGGCTGCGATGATGTCGCACTCATTAAGAATGCGGGCGTCGCCGAAAAGGTGGCATTCGCCGCGCACGCGAGAGCATTGAATGGTGACGTTGTCACTTATTCTGGCGTGATGCGACAACGTGGCGTGGTCAATCCAGGCGTTATCCTCAACGATCGCACCATGAGAAAGGGTGCTGGGTTGCGTGACGCGTGCGTTTCCCGTCACTGTCGCGCCCGCAAACACCACGCTGTTTTCGTCGTAAATCCAGCATTCTCCCTGTTGGCTAAGTGCGTTTTCGTCGTCAATCCAACCGCCTGCGCTGCCTGCTGTCACATCTGCGAAATCGCGCAGGGCAATAATTTGCCACAGGGTGACGCTTTTTTTCTCACCTTCATCCTGATAGCTAAAGGCGCGTGACGTTTCGCTGAGGCGGTACTTGTTCATCGGTTTTCTCTTTACGAGGGATTAAGATAACCGTAGCAAAGAATCTGCGTGACGCGACGGATAAGGTTCCTTTAAAATGCATCTTCAAATATTTTTGAACGATTAAACAGAATGAAGAGTGTGGATCCGCAAAGCAAAGTCCTGCATCTGCCCGCAGGTTATTTCGGTATGGTGCTCGGGATTATCGGCATGGGCTTTGCCTGGCGCTTTGCCAGCACGATTTGGCCGGTGCCGAAGATCATTGGCGACGGGCTGGTTGTTCTGGCGATAGTCGTCTGGGCGCTGCTGACGCTGGCGTTTTTACTGCGGTTAACGCGTTTTCCGCACAGCGTACTGGCGGAGATGCGTCATCCGTTCGCCAGCAGTTTTGTCAGCCTTTTCCCCGCCACCACGATGCTGGTAGCGATTGGCGTCACGCCGTGGTTCAGGGCGCTTGCGGTGGGGTTGTTTAGCGCGGGCGTGACGATTCAACTCTGTTACGCTGCGTGGCAAAGCGCTGGATTATGGCGCGGCCAGCATCCGAACGACGCCACAACGCCGGGGCTTTATCTTCCGACTGTCGCCAATAATTTTATCAGTGCGATGGCCTGCGGGGCGCTGGGGTATACCGACGCCGGGCTGGTGTTTCTCGGGGCGGGCGTGCTGTCGTGGCTGAGTCTTGAACCGGTTATTCTCCAGCGTTTACGCAGCGCCGGAGAACTGCCCGCGCCATTGCGTACGTCGCTCGGTATCCAACTCGCTCCGGCGTTGGTCGCCTGTAGCGCCTGGTTTGCCGTTAATGGCGGTCAGGCTGACGTGTTTGCCAAAATGCTTTTCGGCTACGGCTTATTACAGTTGCTGTTTATGCTGCGCCTGCTGCCGTGGTTCCTGAAACAGCCGTTTAACGCCTCGTTCTGGAGCTTTTCGTTCGGTATTTCGGCGCTCGCCAGCACCGGCCTGCGCCTCGGGCACGCCAGCCCAGGCGGTTTTTTCCATACGCTGGCGCTGCCGTTATTTATTTTTACCAATGCGGTCATCGCGTTGCTGATTATCCGCACCGTGCATCTGCTAGTTTGTGGCACGCTGCTGACTCGCGTTGAACGCCATACACTTTTAAGAAACAAGGACTCCCAATGACCCTCCGTGATGAGAATTACTTCACCGACAAATACGGCATGACCCGCACCCATTCCGAAGTGCTGCACGCGGCGACCAAAGTGGCACCAGGCAAAACGCTGGATTTAGGCTGCGGTCAGGGGCGCAACAGCCTTTATCTGGCGGCCAATGGTTTTGATGTGACGGCATGGGATAAAAACCCGGCGAGCATCAACAATCTGGAAACCGTGCGTCAGGCAGAAGGGCTGGAAAATCTGCGCTCGAAAGAGGTCGATCTTAATACGCTGTCTTTCGATGGCGAATACGATTTTATTCTTTCCACCGTGGTGATGATGTTCCTCGACGCTGACACCATTCCGGGTCTTATCGCCAACATGCAGCGCTGCACGCGTCCGGGCGGCTGGAACCTGATTGTGGCAGCGATGGATACCGACGACTATCCGTGTAACGTCGGGTTCCCGTTTGCCTTCAAACGTAATGAGCTGAAAAACTATTATGCGGGCTGGGAATTCGATCGTTACAACGAAGACGTCGGCGAATTACACCGCATCGACGCCAACGGCAACCGCATCAAACTGCGCTTTGCGACGATGCTCGCCCGTAAACCGGCGTAACGTAATCGCATGTCTGCGGTGATGATGACTCTCTCCGTTGGACATGAAACAAGCGGCATTTCACCCGTTATTTCGGCGGGTGATAATTATTTTTCGAATATTTGAAGCACCGCTTTTTTTCCTACAACAATTATCGGGGCGCTTTGCTATAAAGAGTGCGCATTTGTACTTTTACAGGGATTAACTTATGCGTAGCAAAACGGTATTTAAAGTGGCCGCCGTTGCGGCCCTGTTAGCGTTGGCAGGCTGTGCGTCAAAAATTGCACCACCGGAAAAATATTCTGGTTTTCTGAAAAGCTATTCTGATTTGAAGGAAACGACGTCTGCTTCCGGCAAACCGGAACTGCGTTGGATTGACCCGAATTACAACCCGGCGAATTACGACAGCATCGTCTACAACCCGATTGTGTTCTATCCCGTGCCAAAACCTACCACTCAGGTGGGTGAGCAGGCGTTGTCACAAATTCTGAACTACACCAACACCCAGATGAAACAAGCCATTTCCGAACGGAAAACGCTGGTTGCCACCGCAGGCCCGCGCAGCCTGATTTTCCGTGGTGCCATCACCGGTGTGGATTCAAGTTCAGAAGGGTTGCAGTTCTACGAAGTGGTGCCTGTGGCGCTGATCGTGGCCGGCACGCAGATGGCGACGGGCCACCGTACGATGGATACCAGTTTGTATTTTGAAGGCGAACTTATCGACCCGAAAACCAACAAACCGGTAATCAAAGTGGTGCGTAAAGGCGAGGGTAAAAACTTGTCTAACGAAAATACGCCACTGACCGCTGAAACCATGAAAGCAGTAATCGACGAAATGGCGATTGACGCCGTGAAGTTCGATCCGACTCAGAAGTAAATTCTCATCATCAGAACAACCGGCGGATTGCTCCGCCGGTTTTTTTATGCCGCACTTTTGCGTAATGCCATGCGTTTAAACCAGGTTTCTGGTTTCGCAAACATCACCATATTGCCCACCAGAATCAACGCCAAACCAAACACCGCATTGGCGTGCCAGACGTAACCTTCGTAGAACGTCGAAATGGTCAGCGCAACCAGCGGGAACAGCAGCGTGCTGTACGCGGCATTGGCAGGCCCGATACGACCGACCAGCGTAAAGTACGCGCCAAATGCCACCACTGACCCGAACAATGCCAGATACAGCAATGCGCCCATATAACTGACGGTGAATTCTGGCATAAAGTTATCGCCGCGGATCAGTGCAATCGCGCCCATCACAATCGTGCCGTACAGCATCGCCCAACTGTTGGTGGTCAACGTTTCCAGACCACGGCGCTGATGGCGAATGCTCAGCATGTTCCCAAGAGAGAAGCCGTACGTGCCCAGCGCGCTCAGGCCAATGCCCATCAGCAGTTCAGTGCTCAGACCGCTGGCCTGGAGATCGTCCCAGAACAGCGTCACGATCCCAATCAGACCAAGCAGGGCGGCGAGATAGAAACGGCCCGGCGGCTGTTGGCGATAAAACAGAAAACTGTTGATGGCGTTGAACAGCACCGCCATTGAGAAAATTACTGATTCCAGGCCGGTATTGATCCATTTCGCGGCGCTGTAAAAACACCAGAAGTTGAAGCAAAACACGCAACAGCCCTGAATGATGCAGAACAGGTGATCGCGCGCCTGCAACTTACGCAGACGACCCATCAGTTTCAGCACCAGCATCAGGGTGACGCTCGCCACCGCAAAGCGCCAGAAAATCGACACCGGTGCGGCGACCGGGCCTTGTTGCAGGAAAATGGCAATCCAGGTGGTGCCCCAGATAACCACCACCAGAAAATAGAGTATTACGTTCATTTTTTATCTCAGTTCAGCCAGCAATAACGCGAAGTGTGGCATTTGGCGCGAACCGGCGCTTGCAGCAGGTTGCGGGGGAGTTGCATATTCTTGCGCATTTTTTTGCGGGTGAGCGGGAGTAATGCTGGCAAGCGTGGACGACAATTCATAGACTATCGCTCTGACTCATCGCCACAGCGAATACGATGCCCGAAAATTACGGTACTTTTGACACCCTGCGCCAACAAAACGCCGTCCTGCGTGACACGGTGGCGTTGAACTCCGGTATTCAGCTGGCGGCCTGGTTTAATCAAAACGATACCGTGACGGTGCAAAGCGACCATCATACGCTCAGTCTGTACGTGGCTGACGGCTACGAAAGCTATCATAAAACGCCCTACGGCTGGAAAAACGGCGGGGGACCGGATCGTTTTTGTCTGATGCCGAAAGAGAGCGAATCAAGCTGGGATATTCGCGATAATCTGTCGTTCGTGCATCTGTACTGCACCGATGAGCATCTGCGCGAAACCGGTGAGAAAATCTGGGATCGCAGCCCGGCGTCGTTTCGTCTGGATGAAAAAACCTTCGCCAACGACGATAAAATTACCGCGCTGTACCGACATTTTCTGCTCGACTGTGACTGGCAACAGCAGGCCAATCAGCTGGCGCTCAGTTCCGCCACCACGCTGTTGCTGACGCATCTGATTCAGCATTACACCAACGTGCAGTGGCAGTTGCCGAAAGTGACCGGTGGCCTCGCGCCATTTGTGCTGCGCAACGTGCTGGCGTTGATTGAGTCCCGGCTCGCAGAGCCGTTGACCCTGGCCGATCTGGCGCAAGAAGCGGCGCTCAGCGAATACCACTTTGCGCGTATGTTCACGCTATCAATGAAAATGGCACCGCATCAGTACGTGATGCAGCGCCGGATGGCGAGAGCGCAGGAGCTGGTGCGCCACACTGCATTGCCGTTGACCGACATCGCACTGGCCTGTGGGTTTAGCTCTGCCAGCCATTTCAGCAACCGTTTCAAAAGCACATTGGGCATGACGCCGTCACAGCTACGCGCGGCGGGCCAGTGACAGCACGCTAAAGCACACGCCGCCCGCGACTAATCCCCAAAACGCTGAACCAATTCCTGCCAGCGTCAAACCGCTGGCGGTGACCAAAAAGGTGACAATCGCCGCATCACGTTCATTTTCTTTCGCCAGCGCCTGCACCAGACTGCCGCCGATCGTGCCGAGCAGCGCTAAGCCCGCCAGCATTTGGATCCAGGCGACGGGTAATGCGGCCATCAGCGATGTTATTGATCCACCAAAAATACCGGCGATGAGATAAAAACCACCCGCGGCCGCAGCGGCTTTCCAGCGTTGATCGGCATCAGGATGCGCTTCCGGGCTTTGGCAAATCGCAGCGGTAATGGCCGCAATACAAATTGAATACACGCCAAAGGGCGAGAAGGCCAACGCGATCCCGCCCGTTATCACGATCAGCAGTGAGACAGGCGCTGGATACCCCGACGCTTTCATGGTGGCAATTCCCGGCGCGTTTTGTGAGGCCATGGTGACGAGGAAAAACGGCACACCGACGCTCAACAGCAGTGAAAAATCGAATTCCGGAGAGAGATAACGCGGTAACGTAAAAGCAAAATGCAGCGTTTCGCTGTGCAATTGCCCGGTGACAATCGCCACCACGCTGCCCGCGATAAGCGCGGCAATCACCGCATAGCGTGGGGCGATCGCTTTAAACAGCAGCCATGCCGCGAGCATACTGCCACACAACAATAAATTGCCCGGCAGGCTGGTGAAGGCCTGTAAACCGAAGCGCAGTAAGATCCCGGCGAGCATTGCCGCCGCCAGCGAGTGGGGAATAACGTTCATCAACCGCGCAAACAGCCCAGTCAGCCCGCAAAGCACAATCAGCGCGTTGGCGAAAATGAAAATGCCGACTGCCTGATTTAGCGTCACGCCCTGCAACCCCGTCACCAACAGCGCCGCGCCCGGTGTGGACCACGCCGTTAATATCGGCACTTTGCGCCACAGCGTCAGAATAAGTGTGCTGGCGCCCATCGCCAGACCGAGCGCTGTCATCCAGCCCGCAATGGTTTGTGCATCGGCTCCCGCAGAGGCAGCGGCCTGCCAGATAATGGCGGCAGAACTGGCGTAACCGACGACTACAGCGACAAACCCGGCGAGCAGGGTAGAAAAAGGAAAAGCGCGCATAATGTTCTCTTGTGCGTTATAGCGTCCGGGGAAGATAGCATTGAGCGTTATAGCGTACAAGTGCTAAGCTGCGGCAAAAAGGAGCGGCGATGAATATTGCACAACATCTGGCGACGACCCTGAAAACCCTGCGTCAGCAGCGCGAATGGAGTTTGTCGAAACTGGCAGAAGAGACCGGCGTATCGAAAGCGATGCTCGGGCAAATCGAACGCAACGAATCCAGCCCGACGGTGGCGACGCTGTGGAAAATCGCCACCGGACTTAACGTACCGTTTTCGTTATTTATCACCCCGGCGGAAAGCGAAGAGCGCGCCTGGGATCCACAACAGCAAGCGATGGTGGTGACGCCGATTTTTTCGTGGGACCCGATTTTGCACTACGATCATTTCGCGATAACGCTCGCGCCGGGCGCGTTGAGTGAATCGACACCGCATGAAGCGGGCGTAATCGAGCATGTGGTGGCGATTAACGGCACGCTGGAAATGTGTATCGACGGGCAGTGGCAGGCGGTGAATGAAGGGCAAGGGCTGCGCTTTGCAGGCGATAAGCCACACGCCTATCGCAACCGTTCAGCGCGAACGGTACTGTTTCATTCGTTGATTCACTATCCGTCTGAACAAAAAACAAAAGAAAAAGCCGCAGACTAAGCTGCGGCAAAGCACGACGACGAGAAAAAATTCATAACGCGACGAGGAAAAATCCGGAATACGCAGCCACTGTAAATCGTTGCCGCTTCGCCTGGAAATATCAAATTCTTCAATGCTTTGCCGAATCGCAGAAAATGCCCGTCAGCGCGACGTGGAAAATGATGTCGTCGCGCCTCACTTCTGACTACAATAGCCGCCATTTTGACCCAACGGATAATAACGATGCGCCTGCAAAACCATCATCTTGAACTCCTGAGCCCGGCCCGTGACACCAGCATTGCCCGCGAAGCGATCCTTCACGGCGCCGATGCGGTATACATCGGTGGCCCTGGCTTTGGTGCCCGTCACAATGCCAGCAATAGCCTGAGCGATATCGCCGAACTGGTGCCCTTTGCCCATCGCTATGGCGCTAAGGTGTTCGTGACGATCAACACCATTCTTCATGATGATGAGTTAGAGCCTGCGCAAAAGCTGATTACCGACCTGTACCAGACCGGCGTCGACGCGCTGATTGTGCAGGATATGGGGATCATGCAACTGGATCTGCCGCCGATTGAGCTGCACGCCAGTACTCAGTGCGACATCCGCAGCGTCGAGAAAGCCAAATTCTTGTCTGACGTGGGTTTCAGCCAGATAGTGCTGGCGCGTGAGTTGGATCTGCAACAGATTAAAGCCATCCACGAACACACCGACGCCACTATCGAATTCTTTATCCACGGCGCGCTGTGCGTGGCGTATTCCGGCCAGTGTTATATTTCCCATGCGCAAACAGGGCGCAGCGCCAACCGTGGCGACTGCTCGCAGGCCTGTCGTCTGCCGTACACCCTGAAAGACGATCAGGGCCGCGTAGTGGCGTACGAAAAACATCTGTTGTCGATGAAAGACAACGATCAGACCGCCAACCTGGCGCAGCTGATCGACGCGGGCGTGCGTTCCTTCAAAATTGAAGGGCGTTACAAAGACATGAGCTACGTGAAAAACATCACCGCGCATTATCGCCAGATGCTGGATGCGATTATTGAAGACCGTGGCGATCTGGCGCGTTCTTCTGCCGGGCGCACCGAACATTTCTTCATTCCATCGACCGACAAAACCTTCCATCGCGGCAGCACCGACTATTTCGTCAATGCGCGTAAAGGCGATATCGGCGCGTTCGACTCACCGAAGTTTATTGGTTTGCCGGTCGGCGAAGTGCTGAAAGTGAGCAAAGAGCACCTCGACGTCGTCGTGACCGAGCCGCTGGCTAATGGTGATGGCCTGAATGTGATGATCAAGCGTGAAATTGTCGGCTTCCGTGCGAATACGGTGGAGAAAACCGGTGAAAACCGTTATCGCGTCTGGCCGAATGAAATGCCAGCCGATCTGTATAAAGCCCGCCCGAATGCGGCGCTTAACCGTAACCTTGATCACAACTGGTCACAGGCGCTAACCAAAACCTCCAGCGAACGCCGTATTGCGGTCGATGTAGAGATTGGCGGCTGGCAGGAACAGCTGATCCTGACCATGACCAGCGAAGACGGCGTGAGCGTGACACACACGCTGGACGGCAACTTTGAAGAAGCCTCAAACGCCGAGAAAGCACTGAGCAATTTGCAGGACGGCGTGGCGAAACTCGGCCAGACCATTTACTACCCGCGCGACGTAAAAGTGAATCTGCCGGGAGCGCTGTTTGTGCCGAACAGCCAACTGAACCAGCTGCGTCGCGAAACGGTCGAGATGCTCGATGAAGCCCGTTTGGCGGCCTATCAGCGTGGCAGCCGTAAACCGGTTTCCACGCCGCCGCCGGTTTACCCGGAAACGCATCTGACGTTCTTAACTAACGTCTACAACTACAAGGCGCGTGAGTTTTACCATCGTTACGGCGTGCAGCTGATTGACGCGGCTTACGAAGCGCACGAAGAGAAGGGCGATGTGCCAGTGATGATCACCAAACACTGCCTGCGTTTTGCGTTTAACCTGTGCCCGAAACAGGCGAAGGGCAACATCAAGAGCTGGAAAGCAACCCCGATGCAGTTGATGCACGGCGACGAAGTGCTGACCCTGAAATTTGACTGTCGCCCGTGCGAAATGCACGTGGTCGGTAAAATCAAAAACCACATTCTGAAACTGCCGCAGGCGGGAAGTGTGGTGGCTTCGGTGAGCACAGAGGATTTGATGAAAACGTTGCCTAAACGCAAAGGCGCGTAACCGAATTGCCCGGCGGCGCATGCGCTTGCCGGGCCTACATGATTGTGTAGTCGGGCACAAAAAAACAGGGGCCTTTCGGCCCCTGTGTTGTTTTTAGTGCTGCTCTGGTGGCATCGGTTTTTTGCCATCGTGATGGTCTTTACCGTCATGATGATCTTTGCCATCGCGATGGTCTTTGCCGTCACGATGTTCTTTGCCATCGTGGTGGTCTTTGCCGTCATGATGTTCTTTGCCATCGTGGTGGTCTTTACCGTCATGATGGTCTTTACCATCGCGGTGGTCTTTACCGTCCTGGTGATGGGCCGGGTATTCGTCCGGGCGCGGTGGCTGATTGTCCGCAGCGAACACGGTCGAAGCAAAACCAAAAGCCAGGATGGCGCTAAGTGCTACGATTTTTTTCATCATTCAATTCTCAGGGCTCGTCAGTGAGTAACATTGATTTCAGCACCGGAAAGTGGAGAAATTGTGAAGCACCCGTCGGTTTGAGATTATTCTGCAGCTATTGGTCAGGATTTAAACCCTGCCGCGCTCATCAGCAGCCGAAAGAACATTCCGACCGCCGCCAGCGCCAGCACGCTGCCGCCCCATAACGTCACCAGCCAGAACAGCCGTTTGTACAGTGGTTGTTGCATCAGTGATACCCCTCGCCATGTTGCACCTTGCCGCGAAACACGTAGTAACTCCAGAAGGTGTAGACCAGAATAATCGGCACGATAATCAGCGCGCCTACCAACATAAAGCCCTGGCTTTGTGGTGGCGCGGCGGCCTGCCACAGGCTGATGTCCGGTGGAATAAGGTTCGGCCAGATACTGATGCCCAGTCCGCTAAAGCCTAAGAAAATCAGCCCTAACGTCAGTAAAAACGGCGCGGCGTGATACGCTGAATTATCCAACGTGCGCCATAGCCCAAAGGCGACGGCTAACGTCAGAACCGGCACCGGCAGCAGATACCACAGATTCGGCAGGCTGAACCAGCGCACCGCAATCTCCGGATGCGCCAGCGGTGTCCACACGCTTATAACGGCAATCACCGCCAGCATGGCGATAACTAATCCACGCGAGACGCGGCGCATTTTATCCAGCAAAGGATTTTCGCTTTTCATCACCAGCCACGTCGCGCCGAGCAACGCATACGCGACAACCAACCCGAAACCGCAAAACAGGGTAAACGGCGTCAGCCAGTCGAATGCGCCGCCGGCAAACGCGCGGTTATGCACCGGGAAACCGTTCAACACCGCGCCAACCACAACCCCCTGACAAAACGTCGCAAGGATCGACCCGCCGAGAAAAGCGCGATCCCAAAACGGGCGATGCGATGGGGTGGCGTTGAAGCGGAACTCAAAGGCCACGCCGCGAAAAATAAGACCGATCAGCATTAATGTCAGCGGAATGGTCAGGGCATCGATGATCACCGCGTAGGCCAGTGGGAATGCACCAAACAACGCCGCGCCGCCGAGCACCAGCCAGGTTTCGTTACCGTCCCACACCGGCGCGACGCTATTAATCATCACATCTCTGTCTTCCGCGCCGCGCACGAACGGGAACAGAATGCCGATCCCCAAATCAAAACCGTCCATCACGATGTACATCAGGGTGGCGAAGACGATAATCACAAACCAGATAACCGATAAGTCGATGTCCATTAGTGGCCCTCCTTGTGTTGATGACCGTCAATCGCGGCAGACAGCGGGCGTGCTGGGGTGCCGTGCGCATCAGGAATGAAGTCCTGTGGACCTTTACGGATGAGCCGTATCATGTAGCTATAACCCACGCCAAACACCGACGAATAGACAATGAAGAAAGCCAACAGGCTGACGCTCATGTGCAAATCACCGTGTGCCGAAACTGCGTCTTTGGTGCGTTGCAGGCCATACACTACCCACGGCTGACGGCCTACTTCGGTGGTTATCCAGCCTGCCAGAATCGCTATCAGCCCGGATGGTCCCATCCACAACGCGAAACGCAAAAATGGGCGACAGGTATACAGGCGCTGGCCTTTGCGCAGCCATAACGACGCCAGACCCAGTATCAGCATCAGGCCGCCAAGCCCGGCCATCACGCGGAATGACCAGAACACCATCGTAGAATTGGGTCTGTCCTCTTTGGCGAACTCTTTCAGTGCCGGAACTTGTTTATCCAGACTGTGCGTCAGAATTAAGCTGCCGAGTGCCGGAATTTCCAGGCCAAAGCGCGTACGTTCCTGCTCCATATCCGGCCAGCCGAAAATCAGCAGCGGCGTCGGTTTGCCTGGGGTATTTTCCCAATGGCCTTCAATGGCGGCGATTTTCGCCGGTTGATGCTTAAGCGTATTCAAACCGTGCATATCACCAATCAGCGCCTGAACCGGCGCGATAATCAGCGTCATCCACAGCGCCATCGAAAACATCGCCCGAATGGCGGGCGTGTTGTTACCGCGCAGCAAATGCCAGGCGGCGGATGCGCCAACGAACAGTGCGCTGCTGAGGAACGCCGCGACGGACATATGCAACAAGCGATAAGGGAACGACGGATTAAACACCACCGCGAACCAGTCGACAGGTACGACCTGGCCGTTGACGATTTCATAGCCCTGTGGCGTCTGCATCCAGCTGTTAGAGGCGAGGATCCAGAAAGTCGAAATGATCGTCCCCAGCGCCACCATACAGGTGGAGAAGAAATGCAGGCCGGGGCCGACTTTGTTCCAGCCAAACAGCATCACCCCGAGAAAACCGGCTTCCAGGAAGAAGGCGGTCAACACTTCATAGGTCAGCAGCGGGCCGGTGATGCTGCCCGCAAACTGCGAAAAACCGCTCCAGTTGGTGCCGAACTGATAGGCCATCACCAGCCCGGAAACGACACCCATGCCGAAGTTAACGGCGAATATTTTCGACCAGAACGCCCACAGCGAACGCCAGACCGGATTTTTAGTTTTCAGCCATAGCCCTTCGAGCACCGCCAGATAGCTGGCCAGCCCGATGGTAATGGCGGGGAAAATAATGTGAAAAGAAACCGTGAACGCGAACTGAATGCGCGCCAGGTGGAATGCGTCTAAACCGAACATGGACAACCTCGACATAAAACGGTGTTCGCGGTCATGGTAGGGAGTATCCGGCAGAAGTAGCAGCCACAGTCGGGGCTTATTTAACTATAACAGTTACATTAATCATGATATTTTTTATCACTGTCATGAAAATGGACACCGGAACCGACGATGAAAAAATACCAACAGCTGGCGCATAAGATTACCGAACAGATTGGCCTTGGCGTCTGGCAACCCGGCGACCGACTGCCGTCGTTGCGCGAGCAGGTGACGATCAGCGGGATGAGTTTTATGACTGTCGGTCATGCGTATCAGTTGCTGGAAAGCCAGGGGCGGATTATCGCCCGGCCGCAGTCGGGTTATTACGTCGCGCCGCGTCCGGTTAAACAGGTCAAAACCGTGCCGCCCGCGCAGGTGATGCGTGATGAAGCGGTGGATATCAATACCTATATTTTCGGCGTATTACAGGCCAGCCGCGATGCGGCGGTGCTGCCGTTTGCCTCGGCGTTTCCCGATCCGCGTTTATTTCCGCTGCAACAGCTCAACCGCTCGCTGGCACAGGTCAGCAAAACCGCCACCGCGATGAGCGTGATTGAAAATCTGCCGCCGGGAAATGCGGAACTGCGTCACGCCATTGCGCGGCGTTATGCATTACAGGGGATGAATATTTCGCCGGATGAAATTGTGATCACCGCAGGTGCGCTGGAGGCGTTAAACCTCAGTCTGCAAGCGGTGACGGAACCCGGCGATTGGGTGATTGTTGAGAACCCGTGCTTTTACGGCGCATTGCAGGCGCTGGAAAGATTAAAACTGAAAGCGCTGTCGGTGGCGTCGGATGTCAAGGAGGGCATCGACATGGTGGCGCTGGAACAGGCGCTGAAAGAGTATCCGGTCAAAGCCTGTTGGCTGATGACCAATAGCCAGAACCCGCTTGGGTTTACGCTCACGCCGGAGAAGAAAGAACAGCTGGTAGCGTTACTGACGGCGCATAACGTGGTGCTGATAGAAGATGATGTCTACAGCGAATTGTGGTTTGGTCGTGAGAAACCGTTGCCGGCAAAAGCCTGGGATCGCGATGACATGACGCTGCACTGCAGTTCTTTTTCGAAATGCCTGGTACCGGGTTTTCGCATTGGCTGGGTGGCGGCGGGCAAACACGCGCAGCGCATTCAGCATTTGCAGTTAATGAGTACGCTGTCGACCAGTTCGCCGATGCAAATGGCGCTGGTCGATTACCTCGGCACCAAACGTTACGATGCGCATCTGCGAAGACTGCGACGCCAGTTGGCAGAACGTAAACATCTGGCCTGGCAAGCGCTGTTACGGCATTTACCCGCCGAAGTGAAAATTCATCACAATGATAACGGCTACTTTTTATGGCTTGAACTGCCGCCCGGTATTGATGCCGGAGAGCTTGGCGCGCGGGCGCTGGCGCATAAAATCAGCATCGCGCCGGGCAAGATGTTTTCGACCACCGACAGTTGGTCGTCGTTCTTCCGCTTTAATACTGCCTGGGGCTGGAGTGAGCGCGAAGAGCAGGGTGTGAAAATGCTCGGTCAGCTTATTATTGAAATGCTTAACGAATAACCTTTCTTATTTCCTGAACATCTTTTTCTCGAATTGAAAATAACCTGGAAATTATCCATAAAATAATTACCGGGTTATTTATTGTACGTCATTCATAGGAAAAAGGCATACCTCGCCTCACCGTCTAACACCTTGTCTATACTGCATTTAGTTCAGATATATCGCTGGATTTTCAGCGTAATGCGTCCTTTGTCACAACCTGATTAAATTTCCCGATTAAGCCAGGTGTGTCTTCATTACGCCGTCTACGGTTATTAGGGGACATATTTTTACGGCACGGCTGCCGCCAAATAAATTCCGACAGGAGTAACAACACGATGAGCAAGCAATTTGCCCGCAGCAGCCTGTGCGCGCTGGGTCTGACTATCATGACAGCACACGCCGCCGAACCGCCAACCTCACTCGGGAACGCGGAAGGTCGGCTCGATATTATTGCCTGGCCGGGTTACGTCGAGCGCGGTCAGACCGATAAAAGCTACGACTGGGTGACCCAGTTTGAAAAAGACACCGGCTGTGCGGTGAACGTAAAAACCGCCGCCACCTCCGATGAAATGGTCAGTCTGATGGCGAAAGGCGGTTATGACCTGGTGACCGCGTCCGGTGACGCGTCGCTGCGCCTGATTATGGGCAAACGCGTTCAGCCGATTAACACGGCGCTTATCCCTAACTGGAAAACCCTCGATCCACGCCTTGAGAAAGGCGCGTGGTTCAACGTCGGCGGTAAAGTCTACGGCACGCCGTATCAGTGGGGCCCGAACCTGCTGATGTACAACACCAAAACCTTCCCGACACCGCCGGACAGCTGGAAAGTGGTGTTTGTAAAACAGGATTTGCCGGATGGTAAAACTAACCAGGGCCGTGTTCAGGCCTACGATGGCCCGATTTACATCGCCGATGCGGCGCTGTTCGTCAAAGCCACCCAGCCACAATTAGGTATCTCCGACCCGTATCAACTGACCGAACCGCAATACGCTGCGGTGTTGAAAGTGCTGCGCGATCAGCACGCGCTTATTCACCGTTACTGGCACGATGCGACGGTTCAAATGAGCGATTTCAAGAACGAAGGTGTGGTGGCCTCCAGTTCATGGCCGTATCAGGCTAACGGGCTGAAAGCCGACAACCAGCCGATCGCTACCGTGTTCCCGAAAGAGGGCGTTACGGGCTGGGCGGATACCACCATGCTGCATGCCGAAGCCAAACATCCGGTCTGTGCCTACAAATGGATGAACTGGTCGCTGACGCCAAAAGTGCAGGGTGATGTGTCGGCATGGTTCGGCTCGCTCCCGGTTGTGCCAGCAGGGTGTAAAGCCAGCACGCTGCTCGGTGAAAAAGGCTGTGAAACCAACGGCTACAACTTCTTCGACAAAATCGCTTTCTGGAAAACGCCGGTTGCCGAAGGCGGGAAATACGTGCCGTACAGTCGTTGGACGCAGGATTACATCGCCATTATGGGTGGTCGTTAACACCCGGGAGTGAAGCATGACGTACGCAGTAGAGTTTCAGGACGTCTCGCGTCTGTATGGTGATGTTCGTGCGGTGGATGGCGTCAGTATCGCCATCCACGATGGGGAGTTTTTTTCCATGCTGGGGCCATCTGGCTCCGGCAAAACCACCTGCCTGCGGCTGATCGCCGGATTCGAACAGCTTTCCGGCGGCGCTATCAAAATCTTCGGTAAAGAAGCCAGCGAACTGCCGCCGTGGCAGCGCGATGTGAATACCGTGTTCCAGGATTACGCGTTGTTCCCGCATATGTCGATTCTCGATAACGTCGCTTACGGGCTGATGGTGAAAGGCATCGGCAAAAAAGAGCGTCACGCAATGGCGCAGGAAGCGCTGGAAAAAGTCGCGCTCGGTTTTGTGCATACCCGCAAACCGTCGCAGCTTTCGGGTGGTCAGCGTCAGCGCGTGGCGATTGCCCGGGCGCTGGTTAATCAGCCACGCGTATTGTTGCTCGATGAACCGCTGGGCGCGTTGGATCTCAAGCTGCGTGAACAGATGCAGTTCGAGCTGAAAAAGCTGCAACAGGATCTCGGTATCACCTTTATTTTCGTCACCCACGATCAGGGTGAAGCGCTGTCGATGTCTGACCGCGTGGCGGTGTTTAACAACGGTCGCATTGAACAGGTGGATACGCCACGTGCGCTGTATTTGCGCCCGCGCACACCGTTTGTCGCCAGTTTTGTCGGCACGTCGAACGTGTTTGATACCGCGCAAACTGAAAAACTGTGCGGCATGACCGGTCAATGGTCGCTGCGCCCGGAGCATATTCGCCTTGATGCCGGTGGCGATATTCAGGTCAATGGCGTGGTGCAGGCGGTGCAGTATCAGGGCGCAGCCACACGCTACGAACTTCGACTGCCCGGTGGCGAAAAGTTGCTGGTAAGCCAGGGGAATTTCAGCGGCGGCGCGGTGCCGACAGGGCCGGAACCGGGGCAAACGGTGTTGGCGTCCTGGTCGCGAGAAGCGATGGTGCCGCTGGACGGAGGGAGGTGAGATGACCATGAGCATTGCACCGCTTCCTTCATCCGGGCGCGTCAGACGCCTTTCGGGCTTGTTCTGGCGCAAGCCGTCACTGGCGCTGTTCCTGCTGCTGCTCGGACCGTTAATGTGGTTCGGCGTGGTTTATCTCGGGTCGCTGCTGACCCTGCTTTGGCAGGGTTTTTACACCTTCGACGACTTCACCATGTCGGTGACGCCGGACCTGACGCTTGCCAATTTGAAAGCGCTGTTCAACCCGGCCAACTACGACATCATCGTGCGCACGCTGGTCATGGCGATGTCGGTGACGATCGCCAGCGCGATTCTGGCGTTTCCGATGGCGTGGTACATGGCGCGCTACACCCGCGGTAAATGGAAAGCCTTCTTTTATATCGCGGTCATGCTGCCGATGTGGGCGAGCTATATCGTGAAAGCCTACGCCTGGACGCTGCTGCTGGCGAAAGACGGCGTAGCACAATGGTTTCTCGGTTATATGGGGCTGGAAGGGCTGCTGAACGAATTTCTGCTGATCCCGGCGGTGGGTGGCAACACACTTTCTACTTCTGGGATCGGGCGCTTTCTGGTGTTCGTCTACATCTGGCTGCCGTTCATGATTTTGCCGATTCAGGCGGCGCTGGAACGTTTGCCGCCTTCGCTGTTGCAGGCGTCTGCGGATTTGGGTGCCTATCCACGCCAGACCTTCCGCTACGTGGTGTTGCCGCTGGCAATTCCCGGCGTGGCTGCCGGGTCGATTTTTACGTTCTCATTAACGCTCGGTGATTTTATCGTCCCGCAGCTGGTCGGGCCGCCGGGCTATTTCATCGGCAACATGGTGTACGCGCAACAAGGGGCGATTGGCAACATGCCAATGGCGGCGGCGTTCACGATTGTACCGATTGTGTTAATCGCACTTTATCTGGCGTTCGTGAAACGTCTGGGAGCATTCGATGCACTCTGAAAGCGCACCGTGGTTCCTGAAACTGGCGGCCTGGGGCGGGGTGATTTTCCTGCACTTCCCGCTGGCCATTATCGCCATCTATGCGTTTAACACCGAAGAAGCCGCATTCAGCTTTCCGCCGAAAGGCCTGACGCTGCACTGGTTCAGCGTGGCGGCAGGGCGTGGCGATATTCTCGATTCGGTGACGTTGTCACTTCAAATCGCCGCACTCGCCACTGCTATCGCGTTAGTGCTTGGCACGCTTGCTGCAGCGGCACTCTGGCGCAGTGAATTTTTTGGCAAAAATGCGATTTCGTTATTGTTGCTGTTGCCAATTGCGTTGCCGGGGATCATCACCGGTCTGGCGCTGTTGACGGCGTTCAAAGCCGTCAATCTTGACCCCGGTTTCTTCACCATCGTGATTGGTCACGCGACGTTTTGCGTGGTGGTGGTGTTCAACAACGTGATTGCGCGCTTTCGCCGCACCTCGTGGAGCCTGGTGGAGGCGTCGATGGATTTGGGGGCGAGCACCTGGCAAACCTTCCGCTATGTGGTGTTGCCGAATTTAAGTTCGGCGCTGCTGGCGGGCGGAATGCTGGCGTTCGCGCTGTCGTTTGACGAAATTATCGTGACCACCTTCACCGCAGGCCACGAGCGCACGCTGCCGCTGTGGCTGCTGAACCAGTTGGGCAGACCGCGCGATGTGCCGGTGACCAACGTGGTGGCGCTGCTGGTGATGCTGGTGACAACGATCCCGATTTTGGGTGCCTGGTGGCTGACCCGCGATGGCGAAACGGTCGCCGGTAGCGGTAAATAATTGCAAAAAATACGGAGCGGGATATGCAACATAACTTATTGATTAACGGTGAACTGGTCGCAGGCGCAGGCGAAAAACAGCCGGTGTATAACCCGGCAACCGGCGACGTCATTCTGGAGATTCCAGAAGCAACCGCCGCGCAGGTTGATGCCGCCGTTCAGGCCGCCGACCGCGCATTTTCCCAATGGGGTCAGACAACGCCAAAAGCACGCGCCGAGTGCTTACTAAAACTGGCCGATGTGATCGAGCAAAACGCCGAGACGCTGGCAAAACTCGAATCGCTCAACTGCGGCAAACCGCTGCATTGCGTCATCAATGACGAACTGCCTGCTGTGGTAGATGTGTTCCGCTTCTTCGCGGGAGCGGCGCGATGCCTGAACGGGCTGGCAGCGGGGGAATATCTGGAAGGGCACACGTCGATGATCCGCCGTGACCCGGTGGGCGTTGTGGCGTCTATCGCGCCGTGGAACTACCCGTTGATGATGGCGGCGTGGAAACTGGCACCGGCACTGGCAGCAGGTAACTGCGTGGTTATCAAACCCTCCGAAATTACGCCGCTAACGGCGTTGAAACTCGCCGAACTGGCGAAAGATATCTTCCCGGCAGGGGTGATAAACGTGTTGTTCGGGCGCGGTAAAACCGTCGGCGATCCGCTCACCGGGCATGAAAAAGTACGCATGGTGTCACTCACCGGCTCGATTGCCACCGGTGAACACATCATTTCCCACACCGCGCCGTCGATCAAACGCACGCACATGGAACTCGGCGGCAAAGCGCCGGTTATCATCTTTGACGACGCGGACATCGATGCCGTAGTGGAAGGTGTGCGGACATTTGGTTTCTACAACGCCGGGCAAGATTGCACGGCGGCCTGCCGTTTGTACGTACAGAAAGGGGTGTATAACGCGCTCGTTGAAAAACTCGGCGCGGCGGTCGCTACGCTGAAAATGGGTTCACCGGATGACGAGTCCACCGAACTGGGGCCGCTGAGTTCGCAGGCGCATTTGGATCGCGTCAGTGCGGCGGTGGAAAAAGCGCGGGGGCTCAGCCACATCAAGGTAGTGACCGGCGGTGAAAAAGCGCCGGGTAAAGGCTATCACTTCCAGGCGACGGTGCTGGCCGGAGCCAGGCAGGAAGACGATATCGTTCAACGCGAAGTGTTCGGCCCGGTGGTCAGCGTCACGCTGTTCGATGACGAAGAGCAGGTGCTCGGCTGGGCCAACGATTCGCAATACGGTCTGGCGTCATCGGTCTGGACCAAAGACGTCGGTCGCGCCCATCGCATGAGTGCGCGTCTGCAATACGGCTGTACTTGGGTGAATACGCACTTTATGTTAGTCAGCGAAATGCCGCACGGCGGTCAGAAACTTTCCGGTTATGGCAAAGATATGTCGGTGTATGGGTTAGAGGATTACACCGTGGTGCGGCATGTGATGATTAAGCATTAAGGTGTCTTAATTGCCCGGAGTTGAGTGCTTGCTGGAGATCTCCTGGCAAGCACTCAACAAAGGCAACAAAAAACCGCCGGAATGAAGGTAATGCCAGTCAGTTAAGCGCGGTGGTCGCTATTCCGTTCACCTGA
>DASXML010000075.1:0-93297 GCA_036495715.1 Scandinavium sp. | reverse complement strand
CCAGAAAAATCATATCCCTTGTGTAGCATAGTTGTAACGTAGTTACTCCACTTCTGAATTGATTTTCCGGTGCAGCGCTTGAATTCGACATATCTGAGAGGGGCTGTAGCCAGTGGCATCGGCTGTTTCGCGGATACTCAGGTTTTTTACCTGACGGTAGTACATAACTTTCTCGTGCCGCTCTTGATCCGCCTGTTTACCCCGATATTTGCCCATATTATGTGCGCGTTCAATTCCCTGTTTTTGACGTTGCCGGCGACTCAACCAATCCTTATGCGACATTGCGGCCATCAGGCAGGGAAAGATTACGAAACCCCGCAGCCCGCAAGGACTGACGCGAGGTAGCTCCTGTCCATCCCCGCCCGGCGCATCTTTCTGCGCAGTCCTGCTTTGAATTCTTTATTTGCTGACAATATATTTATCGCGATATGCCTTATCCCCGAAAACAATTCAGCAGCATCACCTCTTCTTATACGACAATCATCTTCATTCATCGCCACATCTAATCGCCAGTGCAGTTTATTCTCTATCGACCAGTGACCTCGCATTGCTGATGCAAACTTCTCTGCCGATATATCTGACGAGCTTATGTAATAACGCACTTGCATTTCTGGTTCTTTCTTCTCATCGTTCATTTCTGACCGAAAAGATACTGCCATACCTATTTTCCTTAAATCCTTCCAGGCAAATCTTTCCCTACCTGGGTGCCCATCACATCACTACAGTATAAAGTGTTTCCATGCTACTGCATGAATAAATCATTCTGCAATGTTCATGACGCATATGTAAGTTCACGATACTCACTAGGCGTCATGCCATAACGAAGGCGAAACGCCCGACCAAAAACCGACGAATCTTCGAATCCAACTGAATTGCAAATGTCCGCGACTGGTGTATCAATTGCTTTTAACATCTCTGCGGCGTACTCAACCCTAAGTGTCCGGATATAACGAGCGATCGATATTCCTACATGGATACTGAATATGCGCTGGAAATGCCAAGGTGAATAACCGGCTTTGGCTGCGACTGACTTGATCGACATTGGCTTTGAAAGATCATCTTCAATCCACACGATGATATCGCGAACAACGGCAGCTGCAATATCCAGGTTAACAGTGTTTGGTACTATCATTATTCCTGCCACAAAAGCAAATTCCCCGCTGGAACGAGGTTTAAGTAATGTGCTGTGAAGTTACCCTTGATGAGGCATCAGAGCAGGATCAGCAGCGACACGCTCCTTATTACTCAGAAGCGATTCTTCATCTCCCCGAATGCTCCCGCTATTTTTTGCCCATACCCCCTCTTGGGTCATCGTGACCTCTTGGTGCGAGGCATTCATATCCTCGCCGAGAGCAGAAATATGAGTGTTTTCGGTTACACCACTATTAGTGGCCCATGGTATGGACATATCACCAGCAATAGAAATACTGGGGATTGAAGCAAACGCAATCAACCCACTTAAGATAAGTTTCTTCATATTAATTCCCAAAAAAAGCGACGTTAAAATTAGCCCCGATTTTGACAAGAAAAATTTTTTGCATCTCCTGCTGATCTGTTTTTTTTTAGATAAAAATCGAAGCGATTGTTGCTTTCCCACCATTCAGGGCAACCCGCAGGGAAAGATTACGCCCCCCCTGTATCCCGCAAGGACTGACGAGAGGTAGTCCCTGTCCATATCAACAGAACACAACAACTCCAGCACCTCAGTATACTGGACAGCCCAGCCAGTAAATACATGAGACATTCAAAATAAGTATCTTTTAGAAAGTGGAAAGCAGGCGACGCAGCCCTGTCAATCTTTAGTCCATGGTAGCCGTTCACCCACTTCCCTTTGCTTACTTATTAATTATCACCACCAAGAAACGCATTTCTCTCATTTGTCATTTTAGTCTGACAATTATAAATCTGAATACTGGTTTCTGCAGATGTGGTTGCCAGATCCGCATCACTGATTTTTCCGCATGCAGCTGCTTTGCTCTTCACCCAGGCAAGCTGTGCCGATTTAAGTGAATTACGGGCTGATGCAGGCATCACTTTCCATGTTGCATTTAAATCAGCGTCCGCGACCAGATAGTCATTCTTTGCTACAGCGACTTTATCCTGAGCATTGGCCTTGATGATTTCATTCTTGTTTACTGCTAACACAACAGCACCATACAGTGCAGCTGATGCTGAATTATTCATGCTATCCACGACGGAGATATCTTTTTTATTGTCTGCCAGTTTCAGTGTATATGTATAGTTTTTCCATACAACCGCACCGTTATAAAACTTCGCATTTCTGAAGTGCAGGTCCGACATTTTCTCAGGCATGGCATGAATCACATCCAGGGCTTCTGTCGGTAAAGGAACGTCCACTTGAGCTTCACAGCTAATTTCAGATACGCTGGTGTTACCCGTTGTCGAGACATTTTTAATATTCACAGACAATGAATCTAATTTTCCCATATACACATCTGCAGGCTTGTTCAATAGTATCGATGCTTTTTTTAGCGAATCGCTCTGAATCATAGCCGATGTATTATCTTTAACATACTGCTGAAGGGCCTTAACAGCATCATCACGCCCACATTTAAAATCATCAGATGAACTGAATAACCCCGCGTGAACATTAACAGAAAAAATAAGGGCCAACACTGCGGGAGTAAATTTAACCAACTTCATTTTGTTTCCTTTCATTTATGATTTAAACAAGCACCTGCTTCTCAGGCGCTTTTAGCTCACACTACAGACCACAGGTTAAATATTTCCCATATTCTGTAGTGTTAAGACGCATCACACTTCTGTTTTCATTGCGTTGTGCGTACTAATTTTCCAGCCGATTTTCCCGCCTTCTGTACCGGCAGTTGCTCAAGCACATGGAGCAGCAAGTCCAGATGACGTGCCGCCTGCTCAATGTTCACCTGAGGCACATTTGTATCTCCTGCAGCAGGTACCAGCTGTCGCAACTGCTCCTCTACCGGGACCGCGCTGGCGAACGTGCTGGTGATACGCCAGACGATCGTCTTCAGTTCGCTGTCGGTCATGTACTTGCCTTTCTGCCTGTCCAGCGCATCCAGCTGCGCCGACAAAGCCCGGAGCTGCACCATATCCACATGGCATGTCATTAATTGTTTTAGAATAAAATCAGCCAGTGAAGTGATTCAGTTCTGTATGTCCTGCACGGATTTACCGCCATCTTTTTTTGGATATCGCCGCAATCCCAGTTTCTCAGCCCGGGAGCGGATCGCAGTTATCGTCCTGCCCGGCAATTTCTCCGCGACTCGCTTCCCTATCAGGGGATAAAATTGCTGCATAATACGGATTTCAGCAGGACTCCAGGACTGCTTCCTTCTCAGTCCCATGATAGTCGCGTGCGCCGAAATCGCCTGCCTGGAACGATGCGGAAGTAATGCATGAATTTCATCAAGATTATTTGTTTCTGAGAAATGGCTCCGCAAAACAGCTTCTTCTTTGCGGGTCCATTCGCGTCTTCGCGTCTTCGCCAGTTTCAGGATATTCGCTTTGTTCTTCACCGCTCCGTGTGTTTTGTTGAGAATATCAGCAATTTCCTGTATCGGCCTTTTGCCATAATGCTCTTTTAAAAACCGTACCGCTTCAGCAGGCCATACATCCTGTCGGGTCACCCCGGCCTTAGCCGCCTGCTTTCTGATAGAATCCCGGTCACGATGCGGCAGGCGCTCCTGCACCTGCTGAAGGCCTGCCCCACGATTATAATAAGCTTTCACAACAGCAATTTCCTGTTCTGTCCATGGCGTGATCACCCAACGCGCGGCCCCCACTTTCAGGGCCATCGCTCTTACAGCATTGATGTTCCTGCCCAGGATCTCCGCAATTTCCTTCGCCGGGATATTGCTGTAATTTTCTTCAATAAACTCAATTTCTTTTATCGTCCAGAGGGAATTATGGTTACGAACATTCGGTGTATTATTCGCCATCAGTTTTAACCTCCGTTTCTCCTTAAGAAACACGATTACCTGTAAATACCCGTGAGTGAAATACTGCTACGCCTGTCGTAATCCCTGCTGACGTACAGGAGAACTAACCACCACTGCCGGCAGACCGGGAGACCAGGCAATCCGTCGTTCCTTTTTTGGTGCGGTCTCAGGCATCCGGAGAAATACCGGCAGTACGGCCAGGGCAACCAGCGCAATTATCAGCCCCGGCACGATCGGGTTCCCGGTCGACGTTATCACACGCTGTGCAATCCAGGGGGCCAGGCCGCCAAATATGGCCGTGGCCGCGGTCGTACCCAGCGCCAGTCCCGTCAGTCGCCCTTCCACCGGAAACTGCTCTGCGGTCGCTGATGCGCCCACCGCGCTGACACTGCCGGCCAGACAGGCTAAAAGCACCGCCCCGACCAGACTCTCTGCATATGCGCCTCCGGCCATCAGTGGGAAGAGAATGACCGGGAGTGCAACAGCAACGAGTGCACAGCATGCCAGCACGGGTTTTCGCCCGACCCGGTCTGAAAGATACCCGACCACCGGTGTGATAAGCACCACACACAGTGCCGCCACGGTGGACAACACCAGTGCATCCTTATCTGAACAGATGCCCATGGACACCAGATATGTCGGGACGTAGGTTATCCCGATATAGTAAGTCACTGACCCCAGCGCAGAGACCGCAAACGACCGCCCTATTGCCAGGCGGTAGCGGGACAATGTGGTTCGCAACGACAGCGGTATGCCAGGCCTGCGATGCAGCTCAAAATCCGGAGATTCTTCCAGCGCTGAACGGGCGGCCCACAGACTCCCGGCAAGCACAAACCCGACCACAAAGGGAATACGCCAGCCCCACGCTTCCAGGCTGGCCTCACTGAGCAGGCTGACCGTCAGGGCTGAAATGCCGACAGCTAACAGCGCCCCCACCTCACTGGCCGCAGAGGCCAGCGAGGCCATCTGTCCGCGATGCTGAGGTGGAGTCCCCTCCAGCAGATACGCCACCACCCCGTTATACTCACCGCCAACCGAGAATGTCATCAGGGCGCGCAGCAGCATAATACTCACACTGGCTACGCTACCTGCCTGATGCCAGGTGGGTAACAAGGCCGTCAGGAGCATCGCGCCGGTCATCATGGCCATGGAAAGCAGTAACATCCGGCGACGACCATACCGGTCTCCGATGCGGGCAAAGAAAATCGCCCCGACAGGCCGCAGCAAATACGTCACCGCAAACACGGAGAGCGTGAGCATCATCGCCTGAGCACTGTCACCAAAGAACACCCGGGACAATACCGCCGAAAAATAGAGATAGAGCGTGAAATCGTACCACTCAACAATCGTGGACAGAGCCGCGACCAGGATGGAGCGACGCGAAACATAGTGAGGAGAGGCGTTTGTCATGGCGTTCGCGTTTCCTGCAATGTCGTGCTGAGGCTGTAACGGGCGAGCAGTTGCTGCAGATGCTGTTGCGCGTCCTTTTGCCTAGCCAGTTTCTGCGCCGCGGATTGTGAGGGGTCAGTCAGCGCCCGAAGTTGTTCCTCCACCGGTACCGCACTGTGAAAATCATTTATCGCGCCAAAAACAGCCGATTTCAGTTCACTCACCGTCATGTATTTACCCTTCTGCCCGTCCAGTGCGTTGAGCTTATCCGCCAGCGCCTGGAGTTGTGCCATGCCCTGCTGCCAGCCCGTCAGGCGCATTTCTGGTACCGCCGACATCATCAGTTGCTGCTGCCAGCGCTGCCTGAGCAGCATGACGTGCTTATTGCCTGGCCACAGCGCCTCTGCCTGCATAAGCAGCTGGTTTCCATACTGCAGATTCCAGTCTGGCTGTAACGCCGACAGGACTTTCAGTTGTGTCGATGTGCGTGTAACCCAAAGGCGCGTGTCTTCCTGCGTGACCGGGGTCTGTCGCACCGCATCCCGCTGCTCTGCCGTCAATACCTCGGGTAGTGGCGCGAGGGTACGGCTTAAATCACGAGCGACACTGTCGGTTCTGTGCTGCCAGTGGTGTATCCCGAGTGCGGAACCGCCCGTCAGGCAGGTCAACACTATCCCGGCAACAAAGGCCGGCCAGCGTTTCGGCACAGATGGCGTATCGTGACGCACCTGTACACTGGCTTCTGGCGGCGAGGGTATCACATAGACCAGCGGCTGAGCGGGAGGCGCGGCGATTTCTGGCGTAAGGGTGACAAAGACCTGTGGTATCGGTGCCACAGATAATGCATCCGGTCGGGCACTGTTCTCCAGCCGGGTCAGCGCGCTGCGCACCTGCTGTTCCAGGAGCATTATCTGACAGGCCGGCTTCAGGTCATGGCGCTCCAAAATGGCATTCAACCGCTGCAGCTGCGTTTCGGCTTCCAGTAATGCGGGAAGGTCATCGTGTGTCAGGGTAAAGGTGCGACAGACCTTCTGCAGGCGCTGGCTCAGACCGCTGAGGATTTCAGCCCGGGCAAGGGTCTGCGCTGGCCAGCACTGCGCCCACTGATGAGTAAGCATGGCACTGAGAAGCGTCAGTCCTTCGTTCATGCCGCTCATTCGCGCCAGATGGCTGCGGGCCAGCGTATACCAGGCCGCGGTCTGGAGTTCAGCGCCATTTTGTTCAAATAATGACAACGACAGAGTTTCAACTTTTTTCCAGTCCACATCCGGGCGTGCCGGATGCACCAGCTTAAGCATTTCATCGCGCAGTGTGGTGAAGTCAGGAAGTGAGCGTGGGTCGCCGCCCGTTCTGATATGGCGGGGTTCTGTCTGATTCATGCAGAGGATTCCGTGAGAGGAGGCGGGAAAATGCGGGCCGCTATTGCGTCAGGGCAGCAGGCTGTCAATTATCTCGAAAAATGCGTCTTCATTAAGCGCTCGCCGTCGTCCTGTCGGCATCCCCGCCAGGGTATATGTCCAGTCAGCCTGCTCAGCAGTGCGCATAAACAGGCGGCACAGCGGCTCACTTTTCCCGTCAGCGCAGAGGGTCACGTCCACACAACCGGTGACCCCCTGACCGTATAAAAAAATCGGGATAAACTTCACGCACCGGGCGTCATAGTGGAGAACCAGACCCGGCATACTAAATGGCCTGCCACCCGTCAACAGTTCAACCAGCGAAACAGACGGGTGTTCTGTCCGGCCCCCTGTCCCGGCAAGCCATTCATCGGCCCGTTTCTGAAGCTCACTCATTCGCCGACGAAACTCAGCAATGTCGGCCTGCCCTTTATTTTCTGAAGCCGTGTTGCCAGATTGCTGGCTTTGCAGTTTCTGCAAAAAACGTGATTTTGATGACATCTTGTATTCGTCCATCGACAGCTATTTTTATAAAAAGGAGCAGCAGCCTTTGCATTTCGGGCATTGTCAGGTCGATTTACCTTGCGCCAGGGTCTTCCCCGACAATGGCCCACCTCACACGCACAACACGGGCCGGCTCAGAATCCCAAAGAGGGCTAAATGGCGAGTGCATTCCCGGGATCACTTACCCATGTCATCGACACGCGCTGCCTGTCCCTTTCGCCGCTCGTCGAAAACACATGGTGGTTGTCAGGTTACTCCCTACCCGCTTTTTTGAGTGCGGCCTGAAGATTTTCCAGACGGGTATCTTGCCAGTCGAGCCAGCGCTCAGAAGCGGATTTGATTATCGAGGTAGTTTTGCTGCCTGAGATGGCGGATCAGCACGCGTCCTTCTGGCATAAACTCCGTGCCGTAGCGCACCAGCCCGATGCCTTTCAGCTCAGCATCAATGGCATAACGCAGTTCACCGGGGGTCGTTTGTTCCAGTAGCACCACGTCAATTTTTTTAAGCCGGGGCTCATACTTCAGCAGCACGCCGGAGAGTGTTTCCATCAGACTATGCTCAGTCCCGGGCAGACCCTGTATGACGGTGGTCATATCCGGCAAACCGTAATCCGGCAGATGCTTCAGTGTGCCGGCGCGGCAGTTCAGAATGCGCTGCATATTGTCCAGCACCGACACGATGACCTGATTCTGCTCGCTGACCTGATTCAGGTCGAGGCCGCCCGTGAAATTGTTATAGAGCGCTTCATACAGCGATGGACGTGGGGCATCACTCATCTTTCAGCGCCTTCAGCGTCAGTCGGTTGTTCCCGGCCTCAAGAACGCGGGCCTTATCCGGGTCAAGGTCGTCACGGCTCAGCACCACCCGCCAGGTGTTGTTCACCGGGTCCGGCGACATAAACATGCCGGCAACGGCAACGAACTGCGCCCCTTCTTCCATCGGCATATCAATCAGCACCGAGGCTCCCGGCTGCAGACGAATATCTTTCTCTGCGACCAGGTCTGCTTTAATGGCCTGGCTGTCATCTTTAAACAATGATGGATAGTCGGTGTTATCAAAGGTCTTACGGTCTTTGAGCTGATAGACACGCACAATGGTGGACAGCGCCACACCACCCGCATTGCGGTTGACCGCCTCACGGGCACGAATGTCGAGGTGCAGGGTTTTCACCTGCTTATAAAAAATCGATTTGGTCACGGCGACAGTGCCGTCCGTGACACTCTGGGTCAGCCCACAGCCAGCGAGCATCAGGGTGATACCCGCGGCAAGGGCCGCCAGGGGGAATTTACCAGCGGTACTCGCCATGTTCATCGGTCTCCCTGCGGTGAAGATTTTCCTGAACCCGCTCATAGCGGCCCAGATTAATGGTGATTGTTTTGGGGTGTGCAGCAGTATTCGCCGCATTCAGTGGTCGCATCACGGCAGTGCGCCCCAGTTGCACCGCCCCGGTTTTGGGTTTACTGCTCATGGTCGCGTCAGGCAGAAGACTGCGGTCGACACACAGCTGTAACCGCACATCGAGGCGGGAACCCAGGTACACATGCAACAGCGCCATCAGGTCCGTGTGCAGCTCGCCGCCGGGCAGCCAGCCCTGCACTTCTGACGGATTGGTGGAGGTCAGTCGCATCAGCACCTGGCTGTTCACATCGGTGGCATAGTTGCCCATCACCGGACGGCTGGTCAGGGTGACGGGCTGACTGACGCTCATGGTTAGCGGCTTCTTCAGTGGCACCCGGCGCTTGTCGTGGTGCCAGATCTTCGCCTGTGTGTCAGGTGCCAGCAGACGCACCAGCGAGGCCAGACCTTCTGCGGTCCGTCCCGGCAGCAGCATCACCGGCAGCAGCGCGAGGAAGCGTGACGCGGGGGCGGCGATGCTGTCCGTACAGCCGTCGATGCCCAGCCCTGCCAGGCCCAGCAGATATTGCGAGATATTGTCCTTCCCGCCTGCTTCAAAACTTGCCGGGTATGAGTATTTACGCCATATACGGTAGTACTGGGCTATCAAACGGTGGTTGAAGATATCCAGAAAATCAGCAGTGGCTTCGTACCCTTCCCGGCGCTGGGTGATGTCATCGATATAGTGCGTCGGCAGCGGGGACTCCACGCCGTAGAGCCCCATAAAGGTGATGCGCACGGTGGGCGGCAGATGCGAATGCTCAGGCTGTTCAATCCCTTTGATTTCAGAGGCCGGGAAGCCCATGCCCGGATGCGGGCGAAAGCGTACCGGCTCATGACGTACCTGCCAGCTGCTGCCAATGACCGGTTTACACGGCTGACTCTGTTCCAGTATCTGACAGAAGCGATAAAAATTCATGTACGGCAGGTACTGCCGTAGCTGCTCCATCAGCCGGGCAGGCGTGGACTGTGATTCTCTTTCCACCGGATGCATTTTCCTTCTGGCTGTACGATGAGGGTGAGCTGGTTGAACTGGTTCATGTCGGCATACAGCGCAAAGAACCGGTTGAGCATTTCACCGAACAGATGAATATCGCCTTCGCCGGTAAAGCCGTTACTGTCGAGTGTCACCTCAATGTCCAGACCCCGCAGCAGATAGCCCTGCTCAAAGCGCTGCAGGCGGTGATGCTCCACATACTGTATCGCCTCCAGACGTCGGGTGTTCAGCTCGTCTTCCTGCCAGTTATACAGCGCCAGAGTGCCGCGCAGCACTTCGGCGGTGCTCATCATGTTCAGAAACCCGGAGCCGAGGTGGCTGAGCACCCGCCAGTGGAAACGGTCTTCCGCAGGCGGGTAAACCGGTAACGTGGGTTTGCAGAGGTTTTTCACCGACAGCGGGGTCTGTACCACCTGCTCACAGCGGTCGAGCAGCGTACTCTGTAATGCACGGCGCGGTAGCTGACCGTTGGTGCCGGTGATTTGCAGCGACACGGCTTCGCGCTCAAACAGGCGGTCATCTTCCCACTGGTGACCACCGAGGATAAGCCAGGTGTCATACAGTCCGGTGACGCTGCGCTTAACGCGGGTGTGGTAATACCGTGGCGGTGCGTGACGGCGCATCATCCCTCCTTTGTGGCGGAAGCTGCTGAACGGCACGTATTCCGCATCACTGGTTCGGTTTGAGCCGGTGACCGAATCCACGGCATATATTTCGGTGTGCCCATCCTGCAGACGTTTAGGGCGCAGCAGGTACTCACTTTCTAGCCCGGTGATGGTGAGCGGGTCCGCTTCCAGGGTGAACAGGTTTATCACCGGCACACAGTGCAGACGAACCGCGTCATCGGTGACCGGCAGGTCAGATGGCCACGGCGTACTGAACACCACTTCGATGTCGAAGTACTCCGCCCCGGCAGGCGGCGTAATGCCGTCCAGGCCGTTGAGGTGGACGAACATAAACTTGTCGCGGAAGGTGAAGTACTCCAGCAACAACTGGTAACCACTGAAGGCGGTATCACCCTTCGGCCACAGCCCGTCTTCCTCCGCAAATCCTCCCGGCGAGAAGTAGCCGTCAAGGCGAATGCGGTCGGTCTGCCCGGGCAGGCGCATATACAAAGCAGCCTGCCGTTTGGTCAGCATCAGGTGCAACTGGCTGCTGACCGGCGCATCTGCGCCCAGATAGAGGCTCAGGTGACCGAGGTCAGCATGGGACCAGTCCACCTGCGTGCTGCAGGCAAAGCGCATCCGCAGCAGTGAACGCCCGTCAGGTTCGGTAGTCATGGTCACCCCTGAGATGTTCAGCGGATTCAGCATCACATCGCGGGTGGTACGATAACGGCAGACCGTGTTCTTAGGTCCCACGGGTCGGGAGTACACTTCCAGGCCCGCAGGCATCACTTCTGCCATCTTCACGGCCTGGAGCGCAGGCGTGAACGCCACCACTGAAAGTGACGGAATGGTACGCAGGTAGTGTGGCCAGAGCATGCTGACCAGTCCTTCGGTCAGTTCCGGCAGGTCGTCGTCAATCTTCTCCCGCAGCCGCCCCATAGAGAAAGCAAAGCCTTCGAACAGACGCTCAACATACGGGTCGGGCGTGCCGGCCTTATCAAGGTCGAGCATCGCGGCCCGGTCCGGGTGAGTCTGAGCAAATTCTTTGGCCGCTTCACGGAGGTAGCGCATTTCTGCGTCGTAATAACGCAGGGTCAAATCTTCCATTTATTTCTGTTCCTGTGGATCTAACCGCAAAGTACGGCGGCACGGGCGGGATCGACGGCGATCAGCCCGGTCAGTAACTGGTCCATCACCGGTGTTAGTCGAACCTTGTCAGCCTCGCTGCGCCCGGCTTTGACTCTGAGGAGTTTCAGATGGCGGGCCTGTACCTCGAACAACAACTCAGGCTCCCAGTTGCTGAGGGTCACTGCTCCGGCACGCTCACCCAGCTCTGCAAACAGGTGCACCGCCAGGTCATTCTTACCGTACTGCTCAGCAATGCGGCCCATCAGCAGACGCAACAGCCACTTCTGACGATCGGTAGTCATGCCCGGCCGGGTCTGTAACCAGCCCAGCGCGGCATCCGGACCTTCACTGTCGGCCAGTGCCACGGCTTCCGGCTCCAGCGCCAGAATGTCGTCGTTACCGGCTGTGACCGGGGCTGATGGCGTGTCATTGCCCCAACCGCCGACAGTGTCCTGCACGTTCTGCTGGATCCAGTTCAGCGTCACGTCGTCCGCAAACGGCGTACCATCACTGAACGCCAGCGTTTCCAGCCCGGACAGTCTCGATAACAGCCCTTTCAGATCAGCCGCGACAATGTCGGCCAGCGTCTCCTGGCCGGATTTCGTCAGTGCCTGGTGGATATACCACTGCAAATCCAGCCACAGGTGATTGGCCCCACGGGAAAAGGTACTGTCCGCCGTTTCCAGCATTTCAGCCCAGCTCTGCTGCAGGTAGAGACGTTTGAGCAGTGCCCGCTGGTCTGCTCTTGGCGGTTCGATGCGTGTACGCCCCGGCGCATCCGGGGCCGGGATAGCCCGCAGCGTGTCATGACGCAGGCTTTTCATCAGATGGTGCGCTGACAGCCAGCCGTCCGGCTGTTCGCGCAGGTATTCGGTGAGCGCGCGGGCCTGGGCCAGCAAGTCCTGACCGGAGGTGATACGTCCGATAGACGGGGCATCGCTGTGACTGGCGGTCGAAGGGGGTTCACTGGCACTGGCGTTCTGCGGTACCACCGCATCCACGCCCCCTGCTTTCTGCAGACGATTTTCCAGTGCGCCGTACAGCGCATTGAGTTCCGGGCGGGTTTCATCCGGCTCGTTTTCAGTCAGCCCGGCTATCAGCAGCAGCGCCCCGGTGGTACGCATCGCCTCCTCCCTGACCACTTCCGGGTACAGGGAAAGCGAATCCGTCATGCGCCCCCCGGCCAGCCACTCCAGCGCTGCCTTACGACTGCGGTCGCGCTGCGGGTGCAGTTGTGGTCCAAAGCGATCCAGTAGTCCGGCCAGCAGTTCGAGTCCTTCGGCCAGCCCCTGCTCACCTTCGCGGTGCAGTTTGGCCCAGCAGTAGTACGTCGCGACGCGAATGTCTTTGGCGGTGGTGGTCAGCAGTCTCTCAGCCAGCTGACAGACCAGCTCCGTATTCGCGCCAGAGAGTTTGTTGACCTCCTCGCGCATCTGCTGGAAGTCATCGTCATAACCCGGATCTTCGCCAGCGGGCGATAAACCGGACACCGGCTGCAGCCAGCGATCCCACTGCGTCACACGCTCACGGGTGGCGGCAAGCAGGGGGGCCTGTTCTGTCTGGCAGGCGCTGAGTAAGGCATTAAGCGTGCTCATCAGTATACGTCCTCCGCATCAGCATCCGTACGGGCAACCTGGCCTGACGGTGTCCCCCCGCCCGTGCTGAAGATGGTTTCAGGCAGGCGGAAATTACGCAGCTTCAGCAGCGCAAGCGGGCCTTCGCCTGCTTCGGTACGCAGGGTGTAATTGAGGGTGCGACCGTCCTGTGCTTTCCAGCGCAGGCTGTAGCTGCTGCCGACACCCGGGTACGCGCTGACTGCAGCCTTATCGAGCAGGCGAATTAAGCCCCAGGCACCCGGAATATCAGCATACTGGCGGGTCCCCGCCTGGGTGCTAATCCAGCTCAGGTTTGCGCCAGGGGCTTCCGTATCGGCCGGCCAGGTGAATCGCTTCCACGCCGGCAACTGGTTGACGTAGGTCAGCTTCTGGCTGTCGATAATCATGTCGGTCTGCATCACGCCATCGGCAGTGCCCGGACGCAGTTCGAAGTTCATGCCGGCGTTGCCTTCGGTGAAGGCCACATCCGAGATGTGACTCAGGGTGTTGATGGCGTTCAGGAACGCAGGATTAAACGCCAGGCCCTGCGAGTTGATGCTGTCCGGTACCCAGTGATTACCCTCTTTGTGCAGCACGCCTTTGAGGCGGGTCTGCAGGAACTGGGCGATACGCCCGGAATCCGCGTTGAGGTATTTGGCCAGCAGCGGCAGGGAAACATCACTGCTGGAGTTGTTAAACGGATAACGGCCGCCGAAGGCGCTATTCCACTCAGACACCACCGCCTGCTGCCACTGGGCATTGAGGCTGTCGGCCGCCGGGGTCAGCACCTGCTGCCAGGCCTGCTCCATCGGATTCACAAACACCGTACGACCAAACCCACTCCACTCCTGGCCCAGACCAGCTGCAATTAAACTCCCATAATCACGGGTTTCGGTAAGGTCCACGGCCTTGCCCTGGAATACGGTCTGGGCAATGGTCTGGGTCATCGCCTGCGGGTCAGCAGCATTGGTCACCTGTTGCAGGCGCAGGCGAACCTGCGTCACGCGGGTCAGGTACGACTGCAGGCTCTGCTCCTGGGCCCCCGTGCGGTTCTTGTCCATCAGCGCCAGCACCGGACCAAAGGTCGCATCCAGCGGGCCGTGAACGCCGGCACTCTGGTCAATGGCATCCTTGTTATCACCCCCGAGCAGGTTTTTGGCCGATTTCACCAGCGAGTCCGAAATGGCTTCCCCGGTCTGCCCGGTACGGCCCTGGACGTTGAGGGTATTCATCAGCGCTACCAGTGGTGACTGACGTACGTCGGCCATCAGGGTCAACTGGTCAATGGAATCCGACAGCGTGGCCGCTCTGTTCCAGCGCAGGCTGTTGAGAAACTCAAGCCATGTGCCGCCAAAGTCGGCAAAGTAACGCTCCGTCAGACGCTTTTTCAGCGCTTCCGGCGAGGTCTCGTCCTGTTTATTCACCTGACGCTTGCTGTCAGTCAGCACCCAGTCGAGCTCGTCCCGACGCGCTTTCACCACCTTCTCGATGGCGGGCTGCACCGCCTGTTCCCACGCCTGCCGGGTAAACATACCCGGTACGATTTCCGTGGTGCTGAACAGGCGGGACGCATCGGTATCACCGGTCATATCGTCAAGGCGCATATCAACGTACAGGTGCGCTACCTGAGAGAGCATTTTCTGGTAGAGGGTCGATTCGCTGTTACGCACACCCATCAGGCGCACCAGCAGGGAACGCGCCTGGCTGACCATGCCCTCATCGGCGGGGAGTTTCCATTGAGGATGAACCGCCAGTTGAGCACCGTAAAACGACAGCAGTGACGGGGCCACACCCTGCCAGACACCGTCTTTCACGCCATCACGTTTTGGCCAGTCGTGCAGCAGGGCAGAACTGAACCAGGCCGCATCCATGTGTTCCGGACGCACCAGCATCAGGTAGAGCTTGAGCTGGTCATAGGTGGTTTTGGCCATCTGTTCACGCAACGGACTGGCGGGCGGCAACGCATTGAAGGCATTCACCTGTTTTTGCAGATGGTCTGCGGCCGCATCCCGTAACAGAGGTTGGGCGCTGTCCTGATAACGTGGCCAGAGGGCGGCCAGCAGGGCGTTATTCTGACTCAGCCCGGCCTGCTCATACCATGGCACACCGTGCTCAGCGCGATACCGCAGGCGAGCCAGCGTTTTCTGGAGTTCAGACAGCGCGTGCAGACGCTGCTCCAGCGGCTGGTTTTGCTGTGCCGCCAGCGCGGACTGGGCATTTGCACCGTCAATCTGGCTGCGGTTGGTGACATACGCAATCCCCATCCAGCCCGCCCAGACGACCATCGCAAGGGCGACAATCGACGCGAACACCTTACGCCAGGGAATGCCCGGCTTGCGCGGACGCAGCCCGGCAGGAAGCGTCCGGACAGACTCAGGCAAAACATCCCAGCGCTTATCCATGCCCCAGTGGTGTGTCACTGCACGTTCAGCACCGGCAGAGGGCTGACTGAACACCACACCGGCCAGCGGCAGTGGGCGGTACGGATTGAGCATCACCGACAGCGGCGCAGTCACGCTCTCCGGCTCACGAATGAGCTGGTCGGCAAGCGTCAGCAGGAAGTTATGTTTCACCTCGCCGCAGGTCTGCTGCAGACCCTGTGAAATCAAATCCGGCGTCAGAGCGGAGAGTTGTTCTGCCAGCCCTTCGGTACGACAACCGGCTGGCAACAAGCAGCCGGTCGCCTGCGTAATGCGCCCTTCCGGTTTACCGGCGCGTGGGTGCAGAGACCAGACATACAGCGGGAGTGTCCAGCCAAGCGTTTCCATACGGGCGCTGATGGCATGAGACAGGGAATCCATGGTGCTTTCAGACGGTACAGGCAATGGCTGAGTCAGCCCTGGTGCTGAGAGCTGGTCAAAGGCCGAGGTGACCCACACCAGCCCATCCACCGGACGGCGGCGCAGTTTGCGCAGCGCGGTCAGCCAGGTACTGTCTGCTGGCGTATTGAGGTCACCGCCCCACAGTAACAGCGTGCCGCGATCTTCCTGCCAGAGCTGAGTGGTGAGCTTCGGCGTCAGTTGCTCCACTTCAGCGGCGGTGCCAGTGACCAGCAGGATGCGTGTTTTACGTCCCCAGCGCCGGCCGTAGAGGTTACGCATGGCTGCACGGATGGTATCAACGGTGACATTGCGTGGTGCGGTCTGCTTGACGCGGCCTTCATCGGCAGGCAGGACACTTTTACGCTTCGCCTGAAAACGCGACCACTGTTGTTTAATCGCAAGGCTAATAGTTTTACCATGGCGGAGAAGTAGCAGAAGGATTATCACCGCCACAAATACCAGCAGCTTAAGGCCGTTACTGGTCAGACCGAACGCATCGCCCTTTTTCCAGATAATTAACGCTACCGCAGCTGCAATCAGCGCAGTGATACTGATGCGTCCCCAGTTACCACGCCACACTGAGTTACCCTTCGCCATTCATCAGATTTCCTGTAGTTACGGTATTTACAAATCGTTGATCTTTGTCACCCGAAAGCATCAGGCAATCTTCTTTTGTGAGCATGGCTATATCACTAACGACGGCGGTCATAATCCACGGTGAGAAAGGACCGCTGAGTCCGGCATATTTCTCCAGCCAGTGGCACTGCTGGGGTTTCCAGCTGCCTTCATATTGTTTTGCACTGGCCAGAAGAGTGGAAAAATCATCTCCCCACTCCATGCTGTCGCCCACAATTGCACGCGCAGCGATAGCCTGTGACTGGGTTGAGAAAAAGGTATCGAGCTCTTCACTCAGCATTTGGCTTGATTCAAGTGACATAGGCCGAAGCAGGCGAGCGTGATGGTTTAACTGATACTTCGTTGCGACATCATCAGAGGTCAGCATCAAAGCCGAGAGCGAATCGCTGTACTCATTCCCTCCCTGAGTCTGCTGAACCAAGAAAAGCTCGACGTCCAGAATCGGGGCTTTAAGGCGTTCGCCCACCCAATCGAAGGCCCGGTCTTTAAGAATTGTCAGTAACGGTACGGGATACGCCTGTCCAACTAACTGGAGCCAGCATGCTGAAAATTCTCTCTGCAATGCCTCATCAGGATCGTGCGAATCAGTCAGTAAGGTTGCGTGAAAAGGGAGGTCAGATAAGCGCTGTAATTCTGATATGCCCAGACCCCCAATCAATACTGAAAAAACATCTTCGCCAACAGGTAACGTTATTCCCCGAGAAAGAGAGCTACTCTGCTCGAGATCTTTGGGGGCCTGCAGAAATGTTGATGGTGTCAATTCATCAGGCAGGATAACCCGGCTATACAGAACCGCCAGATAACGCCCGGCCCAGGAACCCCATTGCTGTTGTGCATAATCTGCTTCATCAGATTCAAACTGGTGACGATCCATTGCGTGGTTATACATCCAACCGCGAATACAAACCGTTACGAACCAGATAAAAAGAGGGCCTCCGGCAACAATCCAGAGGTTAAATTTTTGCAATTCACCCAGAAACTGATTGGCGTAGAGTACAAAGAGCAATACTCCAGCAATAACAGCGACAAGGCCTGCAATCAGCCAGATGACCAATGAAGGCTCATCAGGTTCTGCAGTAATTGTGGCTTTCTGACGCTCCCAGCTCATGACTTATCCTACTGAACAATTCGGCGCACTGGAGATAACATGGCAACCACATTCACATTCGCAGCCATCCACAACAACTTGTTTGCCATCAGATATCCATTCCTGTGATCCTTCGATAATGGCATTGACACCATGCCCTTCAACAGGGCAATTAATTTCATCGCCAACTAGAGCTACTTTCTTTCCGTTCACAATCATGGTCGAAGATGCAGAGATAACCTCACCGCCGTGAGTAGTTTCATCTCCTAGCAATACAAATCCTTTGGACATATCACACCTAACAAATTAGTTTATGGGGTTTAATTGAGTCGACGAAACTGAATCCACCCTTTTTTGATTTGTGGAACAATATCATCATCTAAAAACGCTGCGCAAATACCAATCTCACTTACTGAAAACACCGTTGCCGGATAAGATAAACCAATACCTTTTCGTCCTTTTGGATCTGGCTCCTCAACATCAGGAAGCCCTGTTTCTGCATACTTATTAGTTTTTAGATATTGATTGCAATCAATACTAAATCCTTTGTCATTGACATTCTCTATCGGAGCCTTCTCTCCAATATCAAGGCGAACAACTTTACCATTAAATTTATCACCAACAGAAATTCGCTCTTTCGAATCTTCTTTTAAAAAGCGAATACTCTTTACTGAAACAGTCATTTCGCTTCCTGATAACTTAGCACTCGCCCACCCAACAACATTTAAATCGGCATCACTACTTTCATGATAATAAAATATAGTAGGTACATTATTTTTTATTTGAATGTATATTTCATTAGTGGCGGTAAGTTCAGGGACGGGACTTAAAATATATTCACCAGAATCTTTTCTTGGATTGTTAGCCAAAACCCCATATTCTTTTAACACTCCATTATCTTTATAAACCCAATAACCATAATACAAACCATCTTTTATTTTTATGCCATTACCGAATGCAATAACAGGTAAAAACAAAGCAAGTAAGGACATTAACTTAAACATAACCCCGCCTCAATGGAGAATGCGCGATGCATACTTTCCAGATAGATAATTTAGCCAATTCTTTTGAAAAGCATCCATCCATTTAACACCTCAATTTTATTATTCTTATTTAAAGTGGAGTTACACAAACCATCATTACTCAATAAAACACTACTACTATAGTCTTCCATTGGATCATTTCTTTTCTCTTTGCCTCTATGTTCTTCGTTTGATTTAAAATATTCAGAACAGTCAACCTTGAAAGCATCACTTTTTAAAATTTCTATAGGAAATATTTCAGATGTGTTTTTAGCTTTCTTATTCCCAGAAAATTTAACACCCACCTTATATTTTATGTCGCGTTCACTATCGCCGTTAGTATTATCATAAAAATTTTTCGTGGTTGGAGTGTCAATTAATATCGTTTTATCGTTCAATTGGATGCTTGCCCACCCAATAGTTGGCCCACCTTCAATTTCTTCATGCTTGAAGAAAACAGCACCAGAGCCCTTATTGATTACAATATATACTTCATCATTTGACTGGTCATCAATTTTATTTCTTAAATAATAAACCCCATCAGCCTTATCAATATTCCCAACAACACCAGTTATAGTTTTATAATTATCATTAGGTCCATATGCCCATTCAAGGTGATATAATCCAGGCTCTAAAGAAAAATCACTTGCATTTGATAAAAAAGGGAAAAGAAACAGAAATATCACTAAAAATATTTTCATTGTTCAATCTCCACATGGAACGCCGGCTCACCGCTATGCAAAAAAGGGCTGATGTATTTAAAGCCGTCATTATTGGCAGCATATTCCGTAAGAGCCTTATCAAAGGCTAATAACACACTTCGTTTACTTGATAGGTTTTTACTAATATCAAATACATTTCTCTCAGCATACATTTCTTCTGAAACACAGTGACGTGATACTAATCGCCCCTCACTTTGAAGTTGAATTACTTTTTCTGTCATAGCTGCTTTAACTGCATCTGCTTTGCTATGATCATTCCCACCGGCATCTACGGCTGCTTTAATGACCTCTCTCCCAGCTTTCGCATAATATGCTAACTGTGAATCTATCCCCTTGCTTTGCATATTGCCGTACATAGCATTCACTTGTTTTTCAACAGAACGCAACGTACTAGTTATCATGATTTTTTGCACCCCTGACGATTTCATTATTCCTTTTACAATATCAAGAGAATGATTGGTTACCAGATTTTTCAAGCTGAGAGGAATATCTTTAGAAAAACCCACCACCGGCTCAAAGTCGTTAACTACAGATATTTCCTTTGCATTCCCTTCGGAAGTAGTCTGATGCTTCTCTGGATCACTTTCACTCCTACGAGCAACAGACTTATCCGTCGTCGTAGTTTTAATATGAATTACATTGTTGTTCTTTTCCGAGTCCGCGGACTTACTTCCTTTAGGCAACACAATATGACTTCTTGAATATTCTATAGCTGCTTTAGCATTAGCATTTTCAACCCCAACGCTTTTAAGAATCTCTTTTTTGGTTTGTTCAGAAACATAGCGGCTAACATACCCATGATTTTTATTACCATCAGGTATTTTCAATTTAGCGCCCACGCGTAACATGTTTACGTTATGAATCTTATTAATCCTTGCTAGCTTCTCAACTGATACGCCATGATTCTTAGCTATTGCCGATAAAGTGTCACCTTTCTTAACGGTATAAGTTAGAGTTTTATGCTTTTCATCGGTATCTTTTTCACCAGTTGCCTTGGCTAATTCTTTATAATTATCAGCAAGAATAGTAAACACAACTTCTGAACCTGCGATAGCATTGACTGATTCAGTCATCCCGTTTGCATCAGTCACCCCTTTGATAAAAGCAAGAGGTTTCTCATAGTCTGACACTAAGTTTGGGCATATTGAACTTGGAAATGGAGAAATTGCAGCAATATAATTTTTGTTTTTGAATGCTGTGTTATTTCCCGTAGATAGTTTAAATTTAGTATTAACCTCTGTGTTTTTTAGTAACTCTTCCACAACTGATAAATTCTTAGTTATATAAAGCGCCCACTTCTTGCCATCTGCACTTTTCTCACGTGTACCATCGAGATACTTCCCTAAACTATAGGCACCATCATGATGCAACAAATAAAGCCATTCCCAGTACTCACTTTGATCTGATGTGTAACTTTCCATTACCTTCGATTTGTTAAGTAAAAAGGAATAGATTACCGCATAACATCCTTTTTCAGCTTCAAAAACTTCTTCATTACGAAGATCTAGCTGAAAACCAAGAATGTCTTCAGATTGTATCAATGCATCTTTGATAAAACCAACTGTTCCTTGTGCTAAACCAGCTGCACTAGTAGTCCCCGCTGCCGCATCGGGATTAAATCCGGACTCAACCTTAGTTGTTAATAAAATATATGATATCTCTTTATAACTTAATCCATAGCGGACAGCTATGGTAATTATCATATCTATAATAGCATCCTGAACATCTTTATCAGCATCACCTGTTGTACGGCTATTGCCTCTTAGCTTCCGGAATGTATCTATATCCGGATAAAGTGAGATTAACGAAAATGGCTTAATCTGGTCATCAAAATATGCTTTTCCCTTCTTGGCATTTAAATGCTCATATAAATCAGACATACCATACCTCAGCGATTGCTAATAAAGTCTATATTTGTATTGTCGTATGGGTTTTTTATTTCTCGAGACCTAAGCTCAGAAAGCTTATTACCTGCAATAAAGTTCCCTGAAAGATCAATAAATGGGGCATCAATATAGGACAACAATGACCCCTTTACACTCTCCTCTTCATCCAGACCAAGATGGTATCCGATTAAAATATTTTCATTGTCATAGCATTTCATTGTGGAGGGAGCCCAATCACCAAGCTTAACTACATTGTCAAAGGAATAACCCTGTCCTTCCAGGAGGTTTTTTTGGCTGTTCGGGATGTATGGCAAAGAAAACTCTTTATTATGCGTGTCATTCTTTATTTCCAAGTGGTAATTTTTGCATACATTCTCCGTTGTGCTTTTTTGATTCACCTGACATTCAGCACTGACCTTTACCAAAGCTGAGCCACATTGCATTTGTGCTGATTTAGCATTCCATGCGCCACTTGCAAAAGAAAAAAATGGAGTCAGCAACATGCATAACAAAAATTTAAACTTAAAAGTAATATCACGCACTTTTATTCCCCTCACAATCACTGCATTGACAACCATCGTCTTGGAATGTCATATCTGAAAATGATGAACAATGTACTCTATCCACAATATTCTCACTATCGTACCAATAATCACTTTGAATCATTTCAAGTTCAAAAGGCTCATTCGGGTTTGATGAGTAAACTGGGACTGTTTCACCGTTCTCGTCTGTTCTACCAAATAATTTCTGCCCATTACTCGATGTCAACATGTATGCCGCTGCTGCAAATGGAACTCCGGTATCAGACGACGCCGTAAATTTTCCGCTATATCCAGATGGAAACTGGGGTATAACACTACTCATGCTTACACTGTCCATTTTCTGCGCATTGGCACACTTCCACAGGATGTTGCCTTCACAGCCCAGAATAATATTGTTACCCTGCAACTGAATGAACGACCCATCCAGGTTTTTTAACACGACATCTTTCGCCGCCGTGATCTCAACCCGCCCTTCCGTACTGGTTACGGTCACATCCTTTTTGGCTATCGCATCAAGAGCATCATCCTGAGCCTGGATTTCTACTTTTCCCTTAGCCGCAAAGAGTTTCATTCCGGCCTTACGGGCCAGTATGCTCACGGCTTCACCCGCCGCCACTGTAAAACGTTTGAGTGCACTGATATCGGTATTCTGCTGTGACATGATCCCCACGCTGGCACTGCCGGAGGCCATGCGAACCGCCTGAGGGCTGGTGATGCTGACACCTTCAGGTGCATTCAGTACCATCCCGGGCTGAGCCAGTTCTTTCAGGGCGTCATTCAGTGCCACCTGGCTTTGAATATCCCCAGGCAGGGCATCTGCCGTTTCTGCGGCGTCAGACAGGCTACGGGCAATACTGAGCGCGTTTTCCAACTGGGAAATGGTCTCTTTCATCGAGAGCATTTTGTCGCCAGCAAATGGCTGTTTATCGGCCGTAATGAACACGCCGGCCCCACCGCGAATGGAGACATGTCGGTCTGTGCGAAGCTCTGCCCCCTCACCACGAAGGGCCCTGGAAGCATCGACATTGTGACCTAAATTGAGTTGGGTCTTGCCGGCGTACTCGGTGCTGAGCTTGACGTGCTCTTCGCCGCGCTTATCTTCCATCCGCAGTTTGTTCAGGCCGGCAGTGCGTATCACGTTGCGCGTGCTGTTGGCTTCAGTAACGTGGTCGACGTGGCGGGAGTCGTGCATAGCATGGGCAATATACGGACGATCCGGATCACCCTCATGAAATGCAATGGCGACTTCAGTGCCCTGTATCAGCGGGAAGTGGAAGCCGTACTTGTCACCACCGTAAGGCTTGGCAAAGCGCACTGGCATGCTTTCCATGCCCTGCTTTTTGTCATCACGGTCGGCATCAAACTTCACCCGGTACATGCCGGATGCATCCTGCCAGGCGTAGATATCGTTATCTTTGGCGCTGGTCACGCGCGCCATCAGCGTGCCACTGACCACCGGGCGCTTTTTAGCCTCAGGTCGCCAGCAGCGGTTCTCGTAGTACGGCATGGCCGCCCATTCCACTTTCAGTGCGTTCTGACGGCTGGCAGAGTAACCGGCGCTGATGATGACGAGGCCATTTTCAGTTTCACGTGGCAGCGTTGGCGGGAGAGCCGTTTCGGTGATGGTCAGTACCTGCGTGGGACCGAGAGTGTGGTCCGTACTGCTGCCGGTTACCGTGGTCTGGTTTGACAAAAAGCGCTCATGCTCCAGACGCGCCCAGAAGTTACCGCTTTCTGCCGTCGGCGTGATTTTGTCGCCACGTTCAAGGTGGCGTGGGCGGTAGTGATATACCTCACCGTAGGTGTTTCCCTCCCCGTCGCCGCGGGTCATGTCCGCCGGCACAGACATCAGGACGTTCTGGGCCTCACGGTGGTTATAGTCGCTGGCCGTGACCGAGCTTTCCACCACGTTATGCCAGACGTGCACGTCCCACACCGAGTCGGCCGCATTGTCATTCGCCCCTGACGGGCTGTTCAGCGGGAGTTTTTTCCCAAACGTCCACGCGCTCTGCTTATCCGCAAAGTGCACCACTTCGGTCTGGGTGTCAGGCTGCAGGGTGAAGAAGTAAAAAATCCCCACCTCCGCCAGCAGACGTTCAATGAAAGCGAGGTCGTTTTCCTGATACTGGTTAATCTGCTCACGCTTTGGATAGTCGGCTTTGAGGGTAAACTCATACTCCCAGCCTTTGAGCCCATGTTCCGTGAGCACCTCTGCAACCACTTCCGGCACCGACTTGTTGACGAAAAAGCGATGGGTGCGAAACTGATTGCCCAGCAGTGCCAGGAACGGCTCCAGCACGATACAGTACTTCGCTTCATCGGCTGACCCGCCGGTACGCTCGAAGTGCGTCACCACCCCGTGAACCACCTTCCGGTCTGTAAGCGACAGCAGATTGCCTGCGCCCATGGTCAGGGTTGCCGGCTTGCTCAGCATCTGACGGGCATCGATATTTTTGTCCGCACTGGTGAAGTTGATGGTGTAGCTGTACAGCTCGCTCATCGCTTCCGAGCCTCTGAAATCCTCCACGTCGATATCTGCCGTACAGGAAGGGATATCGAGGCGGTAGCGGTTCAGGGCTTTTCCGGTGACGGTGGTCACCATCGTGTTCAGGGTATCCGTCAGGCTCATGGTGTTGACTCCATTGTGTATTCGGTTATTCCTTCAGGGCTGGCGCGGGCCAGCATTTGGCACAGGAAGTGAGAAAGAGATTATTTTTTTTGGTGATTTTTCAGCCAGAAAAGCAGCCTCATCAGGAGGAACGCCCCGACAGCACACAACGATGTTTTAATCACGATGATATGCATCTCAAAGCTGTCCATCGCTTCTTCTCCGTCACCACTAATCGGGATATGGGTCTTCACAAAACCCGCAACCCATGCATCGGGAATGAAGTGGAGCCCGCTCCAGAACAGCACAATGAACAGCAGGATTTTCATTCGGCATTCTCCGCTCGCTTTTTCAGAGCCTGCTGCTTCTGGCGCTTCTCTGCCTCTTTTCTTTCTTCGGTCTCTTTATCGCACAGGCTGTAGTCCGGGGTGCCACGGACATCGATACGGGCATAGGCCTTCAGGCCATTGCCGCCAGGAACCGGGAAGGTACCGCGGCTCAGCAACAGGCGTCGCAGGTGCTGAAAGTCGCTGTAGCGACGTAGAGTGATACAACCCCAGGACACCCCTGTGCCGTCACTGTTCAGCGGATGCAGACGAAAACCCGTGCGGTTGAGGCCATTCACATTCAGCCTGTCTCTTTTAGTTTTATCGCTGAACAGCGCAAACCAGTCGCTGTGATGGTTCCGGTACCCATGCCAGGCATCAATCGCTTCTGCGCGCACCCGGTTGTAGAGACTCCCCGCGGGCCGGTCGGTGACCCAGTATGTACCGGGCGGAATAGCGGCCTTCTCATGGTCGGCGCAGTCGGGATTGTTGATGTAGCGCTCAATACCGGACAGCACTTCAAACGTCCCGATGCCGTAGCAATTCAGGTACGCCGTTTTGCCATCCGCCGACAGGTTGCCGTAGTCCATCATGCAAATCTGCATTTCAGCCTCCCTGAGACGCATCAAACGCCAGTACAATCCCTTCCTCATCATTCCAGCCGAGCGTCAGGGAGTGTGGTTTCTGTTTCGCGGCCATGTGGGTCAGCAACTGCTGACTCAGCACCGGCAGAATTTGCTGGTTGAGCAGGCTGTCGATGTTACGAGCGCCGGTGTCCGGCAGCAGGCAGGCAGCAGTCAGCGCATCGTAAAGGCTCTCATCAGTGTGTGTGGTCAGGCCGTAGTGACGATGTAAGCGCTTGCCGACCTGTGACAGCTTCATTTCCACGATGGTACGCATGGCTGCTTCCGTCAGCGGGCGGTAAATCACGGTCTGGAAACGAGCCAGCAGCGCCGGCTGGAAGTGGTCACGCAATATCGGACGCAGCAGTTCGTGCAGGTCTGCTTCAGTGGCTTCCGGCTGCTCGTCGAGCAGCTGCATCAGGTGGTCGCTGCCGAGGTTCGAGGTCATCAGGATGACGGTGTTACGGAAGTCGATTTCACGCCCTTCGCCGTCGCGCATAAAGCCGCGGTCGAACACCTGGTAGAACAGGTTCATCACATCGCGGTGTGCTTTTTCCACTTCATCCAGCAGCACCACGCTGTACGGACGCTTGCGCACGGCTTCGGTGAGGATGCCGCCCTGACCATAACCGACGTAGCCCGGAGGCGAGCCTTTCAGCTGTGAAACAGTGTGCGGCTCCTGATACTCGGACAGGTTGATGGTGATGAGTGACTTCTCACCGCCGTACAGCACGTCCGCCAGCGCCAGCGCGGTTTCGGTTTTACCGACGCCACTCGGACCGACCAGCAGGAACACGCCCTGCGGGCCGTTCTCTGAGGTGAGCCCGGTTTTGGCCGCACGCAGTCGCTGAGCAATGGCGTTGAGGGAAACATCCTGGCCGACCACGCGTTTTTCAAGCTGGTTTTCCAGGGTCAGCAAGTCGGTCTGCTCATCTTTCATCAGTGAGGACAGCGGCACGCCCGTCCAGTCAGCAATCACGCTGGCAACGGTGCGCGTATCCACGTCAACCTGCACCAGGGCGGCATCCTGCTGTTGTGCAGCAAGCTGATGCTGTAATGCCAAAGTTTCGGTCACCAGGCTGATATCCTGACGGCTGGCCATCAGTTGCTGTGCCAGCAGCTTTTCATCAATAAAACGGCTCTCCTGCTGCTGCAGGGTGCTTTCCAGCGCCGTGCGCTGCTGTTCAATGGCGGTCAGACGTTCGCCGTGCTGGTTGCTGCCAGCGGCGATATCTTCCAGCAGCGCCTGCTCTTCCAGTTCCAGAGCAGTCAGTTGCGCTTTCAGACGCACAATTTGTTCCGGCACGGTATCGAGACTCATGCGTACGCGCGCGGCAGCGGTATCAAGCAGGTCAACGGCTTTGTCCGGCAGTTGACGACCCGTGAGATAACGACGAGAAAGCGTGACCGCTGCGCGAACCGCGTCATCGGTGATATGTACGTTGTGGTGTTCGGCATAGCGGGATTTTAGTCCACGCAGCATCAGACACGCGGTGTCGTCGTCCGGCTCGTCGACCTTCACCATCTGGAAGCGACGTTCCAGCGCGGCATCGCGCTCGAAGTACTGTTTGTACTCGCTCCAGGTGGTGGCCGCGATGGTGCGCAGTTCACCACGCGCCAGGGCCGGTTTCAGCAGGTTCGCGGCATCCGCGCCCCCCGCCTGATTGCCTGCACCGATAATGGTGTGCGCTTCATCAATAAACAGCAGAATCGGCACCGGTGACTGCTGCACCGCATCGATGACGTTTTTCAGACGCTGCTCGAATTCCCCTTTCACACCCGCGCCTGCCTGCAACAGGCCGAGGTCAAGGGTGCGCAGGGAAACCGGTTTGAGTGATTCTGGTACATTGCCTTCGGCAATACGCAGCGCCAGGCCTTCGACCAGCGCGGTTTTACCGACACCCGGCTCACCGACCAGAATCGGGTTGTTCTTACGACGACGCGAGAGGATGTCGACCATCTGGCGGATTTCGGTATCACGGCCGAACACCGGGTCGATGTTGCCTGCTTTCGCTTTGGCGGTGACATCGAGGGTGAATTTATCCAGTGCATTCTGCAGTGCGGGTGACAATTCGCCTTCATTCGCGGCAGCGTCAGCCGGGCGCCCAACAAATTCCACCTCCCCACCATGACTCTGCGTCAGTTCTTCTTCCTGCTGCATCTCCGGGCGCTCATCAGACTGCGCATCCAGTAGCGGACGCAGACGTTCAAGCTGGCTCTGGCCCAGGGTCAGCAACGGCCACAGCCCATCGCAGCGCACCAGGTTCTGTTTTTCGACCAGCGCCATCAGCAAATGCACACTGCGGATTTGCTCTTCACCATTGAGGGAAGCCAGCATCCAGGCTTCCTGCATTAGCTTCTGAATATCCGCGGATAACTGCGGGCGGCTGCGTACCGAGCGCGGTTGATTATCCAGCCAGCCGAGCAAATCCTGCCAGATGACGTCCATATCCCACTCGTAGCGGCGCGCCAGCACCGTCAGGTCACCTTCCCCCTGCTCAAGCAGTTTCAGCAGCCAGTGCTCAGGCAAAATTTCCGCGTGCGCACGAGTCTGACAAAGCGAAGCAGCCCCTTCCATCGCACGGGCACAGTAGGGGTTCAGACGTCGCAGCAGGATGGCTGGATTTTCCATGAAGTTCTCTCTTTGTCGGTTCCTGGACACGCTACCGCCCATCGCTGTTTCCCGAGAAGGGGACCAAAGCGCATACGGTCGGGCTGGCAGTTTGTGGGTTTCTTTGCTCAACGCCCGTACGGGCAGACGTTCAGCAAAGACAAAAAAGCGGACAGAGGGGACTGTCCGCTTGTGACTTACGCTGTGGCGCGTTCGTTCCAGGAATCGGAATGAATGATGTTGCCGTCTTTGTAGGTCCAGGTGATTTTTTCGTAACGCAGCTCAATGGCTTCGAGGTGGTTGTGCTTCTCGAAGGAAGGGTCCTTGATGTCGTGCATCCTTGGCGCCACTTTCACCACTTTTACGTTCTCAAGCTTGGTGTTGAAGTACTCAACTTCCTGACCCGCGTCGTTGATTTTGTACCACTTGAATTCCGCAGATTTCAGGGTCTGACCGGTTGTTACGGCCTTGTACAAGTACGGGCTGGACGAGTCGATTTCTTTGGTGAACAGGAACGGCGTATGGATACGCGTGCCGGTCAGTTTGCCGGTGTTGTTATCGGTCGGGATGTACAGGTTATGCTCCTGAGCGACAACTTCGATGCTGCCTTCACGATCCTGAACGTCCACAGAACCTTTAATGTCCGCGCCGCCGTCGTCTTTCAGCCAAAGATAAACAGGAATTGCCATGTATTATTTCTCCATTTCATTGTCAGTCACGTCATCATCCTGCGATGACGCGTCGGGTTTGCCCGGTATCTGACAGGCATTCGCCTGCGGTACCAGACTGATTTCAACCCGGCGGTTCAGCGCACGGCCGTCCGGGGTGTCATTGGTTGCCACAGGGCGGCTTGCGCCATAGCCCTGCACCGCAAAACAGCTTTCCGGTACATCACCGGTGTCACGCATCCAGTCGCGTACCGCGTCGGCACGCTCACGGGACAGCGTCTGGTTCAGTGTCGGATTGCCGGTGTTATCGGTATGGCCGGACACGACAATCAGCCAGCCCGGTTTCGCTTTGATGCCGACCAGCGAGTTCACCAGCACTTTGGTTGAACCGGCTTTCAGCGCCGATTTGCCCGAATCGAACAACGACATGCTGTCGAGGCGAAGGGTTTTCGGCCCCTGAATGATTTTTTTGATAACCGGAGGAGGTGGCGGGGGCGGAGCCCAGTCATTGACGGCAGCCTCAACAGGTGAAACCAGACGCAGCCCCTGATACAGCCCCAGGCGATAACGCAGTGGCTCCCCGCGACGCGCCCAGTCGTCCAGCAATGCGCCATCAGCCCGCAGGCGCTGCTGCGCCCGCAGTTTAGGTGCCACCGGTGTTCCGGTGAGATGCTGATATAACGCGAGATGGTCGCCGACATTGCGAATGAGACGCTGGTTGTTCATCCAGGATGCCAGCATGGCAAGTGCCAGGAAAATCCCGCCCAGTAATCCGGCATAGCGCCAGAACACCATCCTGCGGCTGACACCCCGTCGGCGTGGCAACGCCGGCAGCAGCAGTTCAGGCAGCGGCAGTGGCTCGGTGGTGACAACGGCATCCGGTGGCAGCGCCGTCACGGAAGTGATGTGCTGTTGCCAGAGATTGCCTTCGATACCGCTCACCGGCACCATGCACATGCCCTGCACGCAGGGCTTCATCACCGGCAGTTCGCCGTGGCGTACCGACAGCAGGTTAGTCACCGCGCTGTTCTGCCAGGCAAGCAGACTGTCCAGCCACAGACCCTGACTCAGGCGCGAAAGACGCCCGTCTGAGCCGGTCTCCCGGGTCCACTCCGTCAGTGACACATTGCCCTGACCAGGCTGATACACCTGAATACAGCTTCGCTGGCTGACCGTGGTAAACCAGACGGGCTCTGCCTCCATGCAGGCCACAGGGGGCGATACCCAGGTCACAGTCCACAGCGGAGGGAGAGTGCCAAATGCCGCACGGCACTGGACGACAGCCCGCTGCCAGCCCCGAAGACTCTGGGTAAAATCATCCCCGGAGGTGTGCTGTTCAGGTACCACCGCCAGCATGACGGAGATTTGCGACACCAGGGCCGGGCGCACCAGGCTCAGGTGCTGTACCAGCAGTGGCAGCTGTTCCGCATCCTTCACCCACAGATACCAGCCCTGCCGGGTCTCCCGGTGACGGGAACCGGACACAAACAGCGGGGCGCTGTCGCCGCAGACAAGGATCACCGCCCCCTGAAAATCTTCCGGCGGCAGGTTTTCATCCACAATCTCCCGGACAGCGGTCGCCCGCGCCTGCGAAGCCCGACGCTGACGCCAGAGCATCACCCCGGACACCAGAACAACCAGCATGCTGAGTGCCACACGGCTGCCCGTGGACAGTGGCCAGAATCCCAGAATGAGCCACAGCGCGAGTAAGGCCCCCAGGGCAGTTAACAGACTTCGGTACGCATCCCGCATCGCTTACCCCGGCCTGACAGTCTGGCTTACCAGGTCGGTAAGCGAAGACGAAAGGAAGAACCAGAGCGCTGCCAGGGCAACAGCGGCCACAATCCAGGTCAGCCAGTACCCGCGACGACCACTGCGCAGGCGTGATGCCCGGGCAACAATGGGCGCGTCCTGGGCAAGCGTGAAGGCCGGCACCCGTTCCGCGAGCGCGCGAACAATATCTTCCCGGCGCTCATCATCCTGGGCACGATACTGACCGACGAACCCCAGCTGCAGGGTCCGGTACATGCAGGTCAGGACAGCGGCGTCAGGCGCGGTTTCTTTCAGCAGGTTGCGGATGCATTCCCACAGTTCCTCACCGGCATTGAGGGTGCCAAAGAAGTGTGCCTGCAACGGGTCACGGCGCCAGGTCAGATAACCATCGTCGGTGGTTCCCCGGTTCATCACACTCTCATCAAGCAGGGCACACAGGGCATACACCATATGGTCACGGCTGATGTCGCTGTAACCGGCCTCCGTGAGCGCCGCTTTCGCCTCCTGCACCAGACGGCAGGCCCGGCGATAGAGCCCTTCCCCGTCCCGGACTTCCTGCCCGCCGCGCAGCTGGCTGGCCATCAGCCAGCCCGGGTAGAAAATGCGTTCTGTCTGGCTGAGTTCGGATTTATTCATGAGCGCAGCACCGCAAAGAGTTCAAGATTCACATCCCCCAGTGAGCGCGGGGTGTAGAAGGTGCAGCTGCCCATTTCAAGCATTGCGCGAGCCGCCTCAGTACTCAAATCCAGCGAGAAATACTGGTTCTCAAGGCGCAACGGGATAGCGGCCGGAACATGGGTCAGCGGTTTGATAACCATCCCGCTCAGAGCCACGTTCACCACGTCGGACACATCATCAAAGCTGCCTGCTTTACACAGCTGCGGGAATTTCGTCTGAATTTCATGGTTCGGCATGGAGGAGCGTACAGAGAGATAGAAGTCTGCCCCTTCGCGCAGGCGCGCATCGTGCAGGGCACCTTTCCAGATCTGATCCTGATGCTCCAGGTGGATACTCACCACCCGCGACGGCAGGCTCGCTTCCAGCAGCTTGTCGAGCAGAGCCAGCAGCGGCGGGAACACCCGCTCTGGTGCATCGTGCTGATAAGCAGGAATATCGCCCGCGTCGTGCTCCAGTGAGAAGGTCAGCAGACTCCCGGCCAGACGGGTCAGTTCGCGGTACAGCAGTTCCGGGTGACGATCAGGCGTCTGCAGCAGTTCCGTCAGCACCGGCTCGGCGCTGTTCAGGGCATTGAGCAGCCAGAACAAAGAGACATCCGCGACCGCAAAGTCGGCCATCCGCTCATTGCTTTCACGGCGCATGGCCATCAGGCGACGACGGCGTGCCTGCAGGCGAACCAGCAGGTCACCCAGTTCGGTGGCAAGCCACGAACTGGCAGCAACAGACAGCATCGGCGGGATAAAGGTCGGGTCACGGCTCCACTGCCCCTGTGCATTACGCACCAGGCGGGCCACCGGACAGGTCAGGTATGCCGTATTTTCCTGGCTGGACAGACGCAGGGTCAGCGCATTACGCAGGATCGCGAGCTCACCGCTTTCATGCCCGGCCAGCTCCTGCACCACCACACGCTCCGCTTTCCAGCGACGCGGGCGTTCACTGTCCTGGCCATTATCAAGGTTGCCGCCGCTGGCACTCAGCAGCGGCAGCGTGACGACCACGTCAACGGCTTCACTGCCGGCGGCAACAGACAAATCACAGACCGGAGGAAGGGTATCTGCCAGGTCGGTATCCACAAGGGTACCGTCCTGAAAGCGCACCACCAGACGGGTGGCATTCAGGCGCGAGAGCGCCAGTGCGGCATCATCAAATTCTGCCGCCACCACGCCCCAGGGATGAGAAATACCCATCCGGGCAACCATGTCGGCAACGTGTTCGCTCCAGCGGGCCTGCTGCTGGAACTGTTGCGGGGCCAGAGCGGCCCCATCCTCCCAAAGTGGGCGATAAATTTTCATCCCTGCTCACCCCGCCTTAGGATTTTGCTTTCGGCATCTGGGAGACCAGTGACAGATTGACGTCCATCCCTTCCACTTGGAAGTGTGGCACGGCATAGAGTTTCACGCGGAAGAAGCCCGGGTTGTCCTCGATGTCTTCCACGGTCACTTTCGCATCGCGCAGTGGGTGAGACGCCTGCAGTTCGTCGCCTGCATCCGTCATCTCCGTCACCAACGATTTGACCCAGGTGTTCAATTCCAGCTCCAGCATGCGGCGGTCTTTGGTGGTGCCGATGTTTTCACGCTGAATAAGCTTCAGGTAGTGGGCGATACGGGACAGCAGGAAGATGTACGGCAGACGGGCGTTAATGCGGCTGTTGGCCGTCGCATCTGCGGTGTCGTACAGGGCAGGTTTCTGCGTGGAGTTCGCTGAGAAAAAGCAGGAGTAATCACGATTCTTGTAGTAGGACAGCGGAATGAATCCCAGATTGGCGAACTCAAATTCACGAGTCTCCGGGATCATGACCTCTGACGGAATTTTCACCTGATTGCCGGTACCGAGATCGTACAGGTGAATCGGCAGGTCCTGAACGGCACCGCCGGCCTGCGGGCCACGGATTTGTACACACCACCCGTTGTTGATGAAGCTCTTCACCATGTTGGCGGCAAAGGCGAAGGAGGCATTGGTCCACAGGTATTTATCGTGATCCGGGCCTTTCACTTCTTCGATATAGTTGAAGCTGCGTACCGGCACAGTGTCCGGGCCATACGGTAAACGACCCAGTACCCGCGGCATCACCAACCCCATATAGCGTGAATCGTCGGTCTGGCGGAAACTCTGCCATTTGATATACTCGGCACGGTCAAAGTAGTTGCCGATATCTTTAATCGCGGCCACCTGCTCCATATTTTCTTTCAAAAAGAACGCCGGACCGGCAGAGCCGATAAATGGCATGTGGGCAGCGGCCGACACTTTTGATAGGTTACGCATCAGCGCCACATCCTGAGACGAAGCATCGAACTCGTAAGCAGAGATTACTGCGGCAATAGGCTCCCCACCCGGAGTATCGTATTCTGCGATATACGTCTGACGATACAATCCACTCTGGATAATTTCCGGACTGTCTTCAAAATCGGTTCTGAGGTCTTCTTTAGACAGGTCCAGCAGCTCGATTTTTACATTTTGACGAAAATCGATTTTGTCAATAAGGGATTTCAGTCCACGCCAGACACCTTCTACGCGCTGAAATTCTTCATGGTGCATTATTTCATCAAGCTGGCGGCTGATCTGAAAGTCCAGCTCGGCGATGTGAGAGTCCAGCAGGGTCTTATCTAATCGCTCTACTTTTTGCCCGGACTTCTGCAGGCACTGCATAAAGACCTGAACGGCAGCCGTCACACGGGCATTCGCCGAGGTTTCGGCCATCACCGTATTGTCATCATAGCCATTAATGGAGTCCATTTCGGAAACAGGCTCCAGATTAATTTTATCGAACAGTGAGGCATAGACCCCGCCCTGTGGCAACGTTTTTTCAAGGGTTGCGCCTGCGGCCTGGTTCTGAGATTCGTTATTGACTGACATGAGCATTATTTCCAGTTATTCCGTTAATATTTCCAGTAATTGCGTATTAATCCTGGGACGGGGCCAGCGCGTTAAGTTCATTGCGCAGTTCGTCGCTCAATGTCGGGTCTTTCAGAATTTTCTCCAGCTCCCGTTTGAACGTGGTATTATCGAGAAGGTTGGATTTGAGGTCGCGCAGCAAATTACGCATAGACAACATTGCCTTTAACTGCGGTATCTGGCGCGCAATCTGCTCGGGTTCAAAATCTTTCATATTCTGGAAACCCAGACGAATATTTTCTTCTGTTCCATCGCCCGCGAGGGTATTCTTGACGGTGAGATTTACTTCAGGATTTAGTTCTGAGAGCACAGAATCGAAGTTGTTTTTATTAACATTTATTTTACTTCTTTCCGACAGGGCGCCGGTGGACTTACCGTTGCTGAAGTCGCCGACGCTCAGCAGCTTAAGCGGGAGCTCAACCTTCTTTTTCGCGCCTCCCGTGTGTAAATCCAACGAAATGTTAACACGCGCCTTGGGTATCTCATTTTGGAAGCTCTGGCTCATCCGCTTACTCTCCTGTAAATGTTTAATGGGCTTCCTGCCGGATGATAATGGCATGCAACAGATATAACGGCAGGCCTTTCATTATCACGCCGCTAATTTAGTATGTAAACAGGACGAAACCGATTAGTTAATTCAGTATCTGAATACTTTTTTCCTTATTTACACATCAGGCCGTGTGGCACCTGCGATTACACAACTTCAGCATAAGCACATGTTAATGTGTTTAATTTTAAATTTTGAAGCAATCAGAAAATGAATTGCGATCTGAACATCAAAACATGATGTGAAATATCCTAAAGATAGACATTCAAATATGCACACCAACGTCTGATGACAAATCATTCACCTCATGAATATTTAAGCAACCATTAACACTGGAGGGTTTCAACTTAACTAATTCACTTAATTAATAGCGCAGGAAAACTCATTCACCCGACAAATATAATTAAGTATAGCTGTCAGGCTTTTCAATGTCCGATCGACGAACATAATTCACGTCCGCGAAGAAAGCCACGCCCTGTACCCTCCTCACCCACCAGAACGATGGTATCCCTTCCCGAGGAAGCATGAGTCGCACAGTAGCTCACGATGCTCAGACTTTCCATGTTCCTCATCGTGTATGTATGGACAATGAATTTGTTATAATCGAACGCAATATCACAGCATTACGGGAATAGCATGACTGACACAGATAAGACAGCGGCAACAGCGCATATGGCCTGGTGTGCACTGGTAGCCCTTCACACCGCTCGCCAGGATGGCAAAGCAGCCTCTGAGGCCCAGGAAAATATATTCCTCACCCGCTGGCTCGCCGAAGCCCAGCGAACCCGACGCTTTTCACGCCTTGTCGCTCGTGACATCGAATGGTTGCTGAAACAAGGAAGAACGCAGGGCGTGCAAGCGAAGCTGCCGTTCAAACTCAATTTTCTGTGGAATGCGACCACCGGCAGTCTGGAAGAACAACCAGACCTGTACAGACTCAGCCATGCGCTGGATACAGCCCGGCAGTACCAATGGGTTTATCAGGTACTGTCCGATGAACAGTGGCAAGGTCGACGGCAACTGTCGCTGAGTGCGGAAATCAATGGCGTCTATGTTCTTAAATCTTCTCTCGATGCCGCCTTTGATGATTCAGGAAAGCAATGTAGCCCTGTGCAAATCCGGCTCACGGGCAGCGTATCTGGCTTTCAGGCACTACTGGGTAGGTGTGGCTGGAGCGCTACTCAGGAACAAGGCAATCTCTTTGCCTTAACGATCGCTCTCGCTCCCTGATCCTGATAAACAGAAAATATTCACTCAGGCATTTTCTGGAAGAATCAGGAGCGATTAAGAAAATACCGCAGAACATGAAATGCACACAATCCGTGACTATACTGTTGCCAGCCTATTTAAATTTTTACAGTGGGTTCCACATGACTCCAGATCGCTTTGACCCTGACGATATCGCCCAGATTTGCTCTCGTAGAAGTACTGGCTACCGAATGAAGAAGAATGATTACAAAGAGCTCATCCGCAATGTTCAAATGGGATCTATTGATTTAATCGCCAGTGTGCTAAAGGCTCTCGGCTTCATCATAATTTCAATCCCAGAGCCTAAAGAATCTTCAACTGATTCTGATGGCTATCGAGACGGGCATTGTGGGTATGGTTTTTACATTGGTGACATAAAAGTAGATGATCGTGATTTATAGTTATCCATGCTGATAGGTCACATCAATGTCCTTTACTCCCTTTGGTGATAATTGCTTGCCCCACTTTTTGTAGTGCACTGGATCCTTGCTGCCCTGCCTGCAAAGGCATTTCTGAGCCCTTCGTAACCGATTGTGTTATCTCGCCTAATCTCACACCAATCCAGCCCAGCATCCCTACCCAGAACATCGGGAAGACCACATACATCATCCCCAATACCAGGTTCATGATCCAGCCATCGGCTGTCGAGCTGAAAAAACTGGCCATAGGCACATCGCTGTTCGCAATCCCCTGCTGATCCATGCTGTCATAGAGAATGGTGATAAGCCGATCATCAAGCCAGCCCGCCAGCGCCCACCAGAACGTCACAAACTGCAGCGCAAACATCGCAAAGGAGATCGTCACAATCGTTTTGGGCTCGTAGGCGCTGAACATCATCAGCACAGGGGTAACCGTGATAATCATCATCAGCAACAGGGCCTGGATCATCGGCAGCGCTTGTTTAAGTGCATCAAACCCTGGCAGTGCCTCAAACTGCTTCAGCCCAATCCCGACCGTCGAGGCCAGGCGCGTAAGATTTCCGGTAAGTCCGGTGGTGGTATCCGCGCTACCCACAGCATAAGTCGTCCCTTCCCCCGACAACCCGGCATTACGGGGACTCACCAGCCAGCGCAATGCCACTTCCTGCCACTGATTTCCCGGAAACTGGCGCTGCATCTCAATACGGGTATCATCACCAAAGCTTGCCAGCACCCGCTGGCGAAGTCCCTGAGAACCATCAGACCACCAGGTTTTACAGGACGGGTAGCCACCTTCTCCGGTATCAGTGTAACCACTGTCGCGCTGACTGTTATAGGGCCATTGTCCGCGAGGGGTCATGGCCGTGTAGTAATCGTAATAGCCAGGCGTGTTCATAAAGTAGCTACTGCCTATCCAGCCAACCGCGTTGACTGTGGCATCGCCAAGCTGGTTATTACTGCTTTTAAGCCTGAAGTACGCCCGCGCATAGCACTGGCTGGCAAAATTCTGTACTTCCTGGAGCAACACGGGATCCCGGATTTTGGTGTTCTGCACATCAAAACGCATCTGCCGGAGCTGCGTGCCACAAGGCACCGCCGCGATCATGGCCTGCGTGGTCCCTTTGGTCATCATGTGCAGCAGGTACCACCAGACCGGCACCTCCGCAGTACGCCCGTCAAAATCATTGACCAGCCCCTGATAACCTGAGTTTTGTGGCGCGGCCATACTGATACCGCACTGTTTCGCGTAAGAGGTATCAAATTTCAGCGTACTGATATCGACGGGCAACAGGGGAAAGCAGCAGAACAGCATGACCAGGAACGAAACATAAATAGTATGCTCAATTCGGGGCATCGCGAGCACTCCCTTATTCCCCTCATCCGCGCCTTCTTCCCTGATTTTCAGCCAGACCCCCATGATTTTAAAAATCAAAGGGAGCGCGAAGAGTCCTGAACTGCTGAGAATGCCCCACATGGCATTGTTCATCATCCAGCCAAACAGAACGAGAAAATACTCAAGGTAACTGTTCGCTGTCATTTCGCCTCTCTCACAGAATCGATATCCATGAAATACACTCCGCCGCCAGAATAAACAGCACAGCAAGTATCTCCGCTCTCAGTAAACGGCAACGCACATCCGATGGCCTAATCCGTATCAGCGGACGTATTTTTCTCTGCCACACAACCGCTATTCCGCTATAGAGCAGCAGACGCCAGCCGAAGAGGTGCCAGCGCCAGGAGTGCAATCCTGCCCGAAGTTTCTGGCCATCTGGATAGTTGTTAATGGCAACCGCTGCCAGCACCATGCAAAACAGGAAAATCAGTGCAACAACCAGCAGGAAGCAGAGCACCTGGCGAATACGAAACGTTGTGTTGCTAGGTCTCATATCACTGGCTTCCGGCTTCATGAGGTTTACTCATCAGGCCAAAACCCTGATCCTCATTGCCGCTTTTCTGTTGAAGCTGGTTGTCCTGGTTGCGAAGGCTTTGTCTGTCGAGCGTGGTAAGCAGGCTGTTATTACTGATAGCCTTGCGCAGTTCCATTTCATTACGCAGGGCATTGAGTTCACGATCGAGCGCATCGATACGACGATCGCCTTCGGCAATGGCCTCCGGTTGCTCCGCCGCATTTGGCTCGGACTCCCCGGTGGTCAGTATGCGACGCATAGTGAGCGCCATCTCAACGGTGTCCGCCATTGCCAACTCACCCGCGAGGTGCTGCACAAGGGCGGCTTTATCAGGATCATCCCGCAACGCCAGGATGACATTACGGGTCACCACCAGAGAGCCCGTTTTAAGCGCTGAAAGGTTTTCTCCCGTGGGCGGCAACTGCCCATTCACCAGCTTCGTCAGCTGTTGGAGGTTATCCTGCGCTGCATCATCGAGAATGGGTGAAAAACCCGTGCCGGCGACGGTGCTACCGGGCTGATCGTCCATCCCCCCACTGGAGCAGGTGCTGGTATCCCGGCAGGTCCGGATGGAACGGTCCCCCAGAACTTTTACAACAGCGGCAGCTGCTGCATCCGAAGTGGGATAACGCAGGCAAGCGGTTCCGGTACAGTTACCGGCTTCGACACTGTCGCTACTGGTCACGGGCAGGCTGTTCATCATGTTGTAGCCTGCTTTTGCAAGATCGTGCGTGGGCTGTATTGCCTGCTGCCCTCTGCCTCCACGCTTCTGGCCGCCAATCCATGTCACACCTTCTTCACCGGTCGCTTTCTGGAGTTGCTGGTCGCTTGAGACCGCATCACCATTACCGGAAGCCACAATATCTTTGTACTCTTCGGATACGGCTGCCTGCTGCCATTTACTGCCGAGCGTATAATCAGCAAGTTTTTTGGACATGCTCTGACAATTAAGCAGTGCTTTATCAAAGCTTAAGCCTGCCTGTAACACACCGTTTGTCAGCATTTCGTACAGCCCCGGATTCGCACGCTGAATGGCCATCGCAGGCAGGCTCATTACCGCCCCGGTCGCCCCCTGAATAACATTCCCCATCAGGTCTTTAAACCCGCTGGTGACACCATTGAGCTGATTGCCCACTGTTGTTTTCAGGTCAAAATTGCCGCACATCAAATCACTGCTCCAGTCACCATTCAGGCCAATATGCGACATGCTGTTACGACCCGGAGGCGGTGAAATCACAGAGCCTCCCCCGATGGAGTAGAACAATCCGTCGTTCACCGCCCCGCTAACCGAGGCACCGGAGGCATTGAGCGATGTATCCACGGCACAGGCTGAGGTGGCGAATGCCATCATCAGCACGCCGGAAACTACGGGCAGAAAACGCGATGACGTCATTGCGAACCTCTTCAGGAGAAATCGGTACTGTAGAGAAACGTCTGCCCACGCCGCCGACAGCAGCTGTAGGGCTGCCAAAGAGCCCAGGCATAATTACCGTCAGCAGACGTTTCCCCGCCAGAGTCTGGGAAAACGGCGCACTGCACAGAAATCTGTGGAACCAGGCGTTGCCATTTATGATTTTCCATGCCGGTATTTTCCTGTACTGGCGCGGGCGGCCAGTATCCCGGTGACGGCTGTCCGACCAGAGATTGGTAGACGTGCAGTTGCCCTTCGCGGGTGATAATGTCAGCGACCCGTTGAGCAACGACCGCCGCCGATTTATAGCTGTCAGTCTGAGTGACAAAACCGCTTCGCGGGTAAAGGTTGCCCCACATATCACCCGCCGCTGTACTGCCCAGTTCGCGAAGACCTGGCGTTAAGGCTTCGGGATATAATGCTTCGGGCATACCGTATCGCCAGGGAAGAGCATCAAGCTCACTGATGAAGTAGGGATTGAAAGGCGTTGCCGCACTGTCGCAGGAATAACCGGAGATCATGCTCCCGATAAGGCGGGTCGCCGGGTGCCCCCAGGCCTCACCATAATAGAAATGCAGGTTTTGTTTATGTAAACCGGGTGCCTTGAGTTCTTCCCGGCCACCACCCGCGGGAATACCGTTGCTTTCTTCGCTCCCGGTCAGCACAGTCACATCAGCAACCTCGCGCCAGGGATTTTCTCCGGGGCTGATATAGCTGGAAACTACCGCTTCAGGGATAAAATGGCTCACTTTCACCGATGTTTTGACCGAACAGCCAAACGGCGTGCAGAGCAACCAGTAGCAAATGCCGCTGATGCGCCAGCCGATACAATCAGGACTGACAGCACTGGAAAGCAACGCTGCAGTATTGATACTGGCCATCGCTCCCGAGCAGGCCAGGAATGCCACCAGTATCAGCCGGGGTGGACGATGAGCGATCCTCATGGATGCCTCACCTGCCATGCTGCCAGTTGCTGCCGGGCAACATCAACATCGGTGGTGCCGTAAACAACCCAGGTATCATCGAACACCACCGCCGGATACTTTCTCAGCCCTATCGCCCAGGCATGAGCAACGTCTGACCAGGCCTTTGCGAGTAACGGCTGACTTCTCTTAAAAGACGATGAGCCAGTGATCCTGCGGGCCTGCTGCTCCGCCTGCTGTGGATCGGCTGAAAGGCTGCCAAACAACTGTTGTTGCATACGCAGGGCCGCATCCAGTTCGATGACCGTAACATCCGGGCGCACCAGTGGATGCGTGACATCGATATAGACGACAGTGGCCGCTGTTGAACCCGCTGAAAACAACAGACCCATCAGGCCACAGAGAATAACTTTCATGAAACGCACTCCCTGAGTCATAGCTCAGTCAGAGTGCAGTCATAAGATGGAAAAATCAGTGGGAAAGTCGTCGGGCGAAAAAAATAATTTCGACAGTTCAGGTGCAGATATCCCGAACTATATCTTCGGCCCTGCCATAACGCGTTTAAGCTCCTTAAGGGCGGCCATGACGGCACTCTCTTGAGCTTCCTGCCTGGTATGACCAAATCCCAGCGACCAGAATGGCATACCTGGCGGGCGAGGAGCCGGCTTCCGACCGCTCCCGGCAGAAATAAAGATATCCAGTACCTTCGCTTCATAACAGGCCCCGCCGGGAAGCGGTCTGATCTCAGTGATGCGTATATCCATGTCGTTTGCTGAAACGGTCTGATTCATTGGTTCCTCACAAATTACCCGTCTTTGAAACATCACCGTATTGCACTAATGTTTAACCAGCGGTCGCGGCTCGCTTATTGCCACAAGCCAGTCGTTATGCGTCGGTGAATACGTCATGATCATCTTTACCTCATGAGCAGGCCTGACGGGGATGCAGGTCACTTCCGCACAGGCGATCGCTGCCTCTGCATATTGTTGCAACTCATCCGCTGGCAGTTCGTTTTGCGTAAGCATTGATTTGCAGTAGCTGGAAAAATGTGGCAACCAGTACCGATTAATGTCCTCAAAAAGCCCCTTTTCAAAATCAAGCACACGGAGTTCACGGTTGCGCAGATCAAAGGTTACCGGGAAGTACTGGTGACGATACACACAGTCTGTCTGAATCAGGCGATAACGCTCGTCTGCGGCATACCCGAAAGTCACCATAAACGTCAGTACTGGCCGGTCTTGCACTATTCGCTTCACATCCAGATCACCGAATGAATAAACCTGCCAGATAGCCGCGCCTTCGCGATTCAGTATGTTACAGTCAACCAGCGCATCCAGCCGGGAGGTATACAAAATAATCCCTTTATCATCATCACCGGAAGCGACAGTTGTCGCGGGCTCCAGCCAGCGTTCGCCATCAGATGTTTTAAGAATTCGCGCAACAAACCAGAATGTCACTGCACTAAAATAACCATTCTGATCAGGTGTAAAGAAATTAATCGGCCTTTCCATATTATATTCCCGAAAAGTAAACATCCCTGTCGGGGATATTACGCTCCGGTACAACAGAATCAAGGCCCGGCGAAAAGTAAGGCGTAAGAAGATATAACAAATTACAGCGTCATGCATTGATGACTGCGCGGATTAATATTGGTGTTTACGGAATATTATTCTGAAAACGAAATTCCCGTGCAGATATAAAGCGCTGCTTCGCAACGCTTGCGGGCTCTTTGCCGCCCGCACCCGCAGGGCCGCCACTGGCGCCAGTCTGTGAAAAATAGCAGCCTGCCGCCAGTGGCGGCCGCAGATCCAGCATTAAAGGGAAAATAAACTGATGTCCGGATGGTACCAGATATACGACATTCATTTTAATTTTGTATATATCAGCCAAATAAATTCACCAGCTAAATTATATTAATTATCTTATGCTCACGAAGTATTCTTTGTAACGATGGCAATTGCCTGCCTCTGAAAATCTGCCGGACAGGTTTTCAGAATTTTTTTGCGACAAGGTTGCGATACCAGTGCCTCCTGCTGGGCTAACGGCAGCAACGTTAACCTCGCATTCCCCGGCGCTCATCAAGGCGCCGGGCCACCTGAAAGGCCGCCTCCAGTTCGGAGCATTTCAGCTCATCCATGATCGCCCGCCGTTCTGCTTTTTCTTCCTTTTCCGTCATCCCCAGGGCAAGAAAAAGACTGGGCGGCACCGAGCGAAAAAGAGCCTGTACCTTGCGGGAGAGGATCACCCCTTCGGTGTACTGCTGCGGTGACTTAGTCGCCGATAACAGCATGGCTTTTTGCTCCTCACTCAACGTCCGAAAGCGGGCAATCTGCTCCACTTCATCCGGCGGCATCACCAGGCATATCCACCATTCGGCCATATTCAGCATCTTTTTAGCCGTATCCGGGAAATCAGCCAGGTTCTGGGTAAACAACCATAGCCATGTCCCGAGCTTACGCCACATTTTCGCAATTTTGGTCGCATAGGGCCCCAGTAAAGGATTGGTGGTGATAATGTGAGCCTCATCAATGGGGACGATGATCTCCCTGTCGCTGTATTGCTCGCGCTCGGCGATATTATTGATGGCATTGAGCAGGGAAATAACTGCTACGGCCATCTGGGCCTCATACCCTTCCCGCGCCAGCATTCCGAGGTCAACAATGGTGACATCAGATTCAGGCCAGGGTGTGCCGGGCCGGTTGAATAATTCCCCCTCAAAACCTTCCGTAAACATTCGCAAGGCTTCCGCCATCTCCTCTGCCCGCGCCCGGCGTGCCGGAGCCCTTTTCTCCCGCCCCTCGCTGTCAGACGAGTTATCCCGTGCAATCCTCTGCAATGCCATCATCAGATCTTCCGGCAGCATTTGCCGTTGCCCGACACCGGCGGTTCTGGCTGCATTGAGGATCGCCTCACGGATCATCCCCCTGTCAGCACGGGTCAGGCGGGATTCTTCTGCAGCTTCCCCGCCCGTTATCATCAACCGCGCCGCAATCTCCATTTCACCCAGCACATCGCGCTCATCGTTTTTATCTTCTTCATCAATATCAGGCAGAGCCTCTTCGTTCACGATCAGTTGTTCCGGTTTCGCCTGCAGCAGAAGATGCGAATCACCAAAGGGGACCAACGAAATAGCCCGCCCAGGTTTGATACTGACGCGGTGAACCTTCAGCCCCAACGAAGCACAATAATCACCGTAGAGGCCGAAGCTGTTACCCGCTTCAATAAGAAAAATTCGCGGACGGTATATCGCCATCATCTGTGCCAGCTCACACAGCGCTGTCGCCGACTTTCCGGCGCCGGTCGGGCCAAACAACAGTTTGTGCGCATTCTGCGTTCGGTCATTCTTATTCAGCGGATCCACAGACAAAGGGCCACCACCGCGGTTAAAGAATGTCAGCCCGGGATTGCCAGTGCCGGCATCGCGGCCGTACACCGGAGCAAGACAGGCAAAATGTTGTACAAACATCAGCCGCGTGTACCAGTTATGTTTATCCCGCCCGGGGTTAAAGTACATAGGAAGGGCCCTGAGATAATGATTCAGTGGTCCGGTATCATGCTCAGGATTGACCGTTGCCAGCCCGTTATTTAAAAGCTGGCTGTTAAGCGCCATATAACGCTTATCCAGCGTCGCCATATCTTCAGCCCGGATAAGAAATGTCATTGCTGCCCGGTAGAGTTTGTGCTTATTACCAAGGTAAGTTCTGGCCGTTTCAGCATCCTCGCGGGCACGCAGAGAATCAACATTTTCCCCCATCGAGTCGCGACTCAGGCGGGCAAAGTTCTCTTCCAGCTGATCCTGAGGCTGCACCACCAGAGTCAGAGAAAACAGCGTCCCCTCCGGGAGCAGATCCATAATGGCATTAAGGTGATCGCCATGCTTCACTTCCCCGGTCAGATGGCCAGTCGCCGGTACTTTTCGCAGACGGGTCACAGGAACCGCCTTATGCGCCATATCATCAAACCACCAGACACCTTTTTCCGCATCACTGCGGGGTCGCGTAAACCACAGGCTTTCACTGAAGTCGTTACAAAGTGGCAGTGAGTCCGGCGCATCATCCGTGTGGCGGGCACAACGATACAGCGTCGCCTTATCCACCCACTGTGGCGCCGGATTAAACCACCGCAGCAACCAGCTGTGGATTTGCTCACCATTTTGTCGGTGACACACAATTCCTGCGCCGCTCAGCGCGGATACAAGACGACCACAAATCTGATTCAGCATCATCTCAGGTGGCAGCGGTTCCCGATAAGGGTTTTCCACCCAGCGGTAGATGACCATGCGGGTACGGCGGATTTGCCCACGCCAGGGGGCACCCGTCACGACGTCATCCATGAAAATACCCTTCTCCGCCGCAATATTTGTCAGATGACGCTCCTGCTCTCTGAGCCAGGCTTCGGTAAAAGCCGTTCCCTGTGCCCATGGTTTTGCATAGCGACGAATACTGTCCATGTATGCAGAGAGATCGGTATCATCCTGGCAGAAGAACTGAACCACCCATGGATGCGCATCGAGCTCAGGCAGACTATCCTGCAGTGCGTTCTCGACCACATCACGTATCTCATCCAGCCGGGAGGCGGGCCTCCCCTCGGTACCCACAGGAATAATTTCATACACCGCACCGACCGACTGGCCATCATCAAGCAAAATGCACTGCGGACCGGCCAGATATTCTCCCCATGGGACGTGGTCGATAATAGAGGGACCGTTAGCATAAAGTCGGGCTTCTTCGCCAGAAGGCAATGGCTGATCCTGTCGGAGCGGCTCATGGCCTTCCACGGCAAAAGGGCCGGTACCCGGCTGGTGTGCGCCCAGTTCAGGAGGATTGCGACGAAACAGGCTGAACGCCATCAGAAATCCTCCGTTCTCTCACCTGGCAGAGCATACTGAACCTGGCTGTAGAACGGAAACACCGTGCTGTAGCCAGGTACCGGAGTGTTCCCTCCGACCAGGTGTGGGAAGAGGTACATCACCAGGTCCGGGTTCGGCAGGCGCGGAAACGTCTGCTGAATTTCATTTTCCTGGGTGCGTGAATAACTGTCCTGCAGTTGTGTTTCGTGCCTGCTTTCAGGCAGGGACAACGGCCGACGGAGCACCGTCCGACTATCAACTGCAGACTGCGTACCCGATGCATTCTCCTGCCACAGGGCCAGCATGGTACTGTGGCCTGCCGGGAGCATTTCCTCTTTGGAGGTACTGCAGCCTGCCAGCATAAGCAGCAGTGCAGGCACCAGGCCACGGAATAACGATGGATTACCAGACATACCTTCTCCTTCAGTCCAGACCGGTGCCATGAGCCGCAAGACTGAAGTCATATTTCACCTTACGCCCCTTCTCTGCATAATCAATGTCCAGCTGGCGGGTAATATGCAGGGCTAATGACTGCCCTGGCGGTACATAAATGGCATCAAATGTCTGCCCGTAGCGGGCCTTTGCCCAGTCCACTACCTCATGCAGACCGCCCGAAAGCGCCTTCCCAACTACCGCCTGCCCGGCATCACCGGTCAGCGTTGACGTCACACCGCCGTAGGCATTGGTTTGTGATGTATTCTGGTTCTGGGCGACGGCATCACCTCCGGCACTGGCTGCCGCCAGCAGGCCAATGGTTGGTAAATAAGTGGATGCATTGCTTTTGCGCGTGCCCGAAATGCAGGGAATGCCGCTGTCATCGGAGATCCAGCCAATACTGTTTCCCGTATTGCCATTAATGCCAGTATTACCACCGTTGTTGCTCTGTCCCTCCTGACGCCCTTCGGCATTCTGCTTTTCGGGTGCCGGGATCGTACGCACCGTTCCGTCGGTGAAAACAAAGGTCATACTGGTGAGAGCACCACGCACGCACGATAACGTCCAGTCTCCGGTTGCCGTACCGGAAACGATAGCTCCCTGAACGTCCGGCAGCTCGATGCCGTTAGCGGTGAGGTTGTCTTTGCCGATAATCACTTTAAACGGATAGGGATCCGTGACTTTGCCGTCAACCGGAACGCGACCCAGCAGTGCGGTCATGGCTTTGCTGCCGACCAGAGTCGCGTTCTCCGGGAGCGTATAAACAGGGTCAACGGACTCATCCGGTGCAGGCGTTGATGCCGCGAGTGGAGTAGACGAATTCACTGACAGCGTTGCCGACGGACTTTCCGGGAATGAGGATGCAAACGTGAATCCGGTTGCAGGGTTCGTATTACTTCCTCCCACGGGGTGCCCGCTGGCATCCAGCGCAATACCATCATGAGGTTCGACCCACTGCATCCCATCAACCGGAGGTTCTGCTGTGAGACTGACATGCCCACGGTCATAACCCAGCCCGGGGGGAATATCCTGTCCCTCCGCTCCGGGCGCTGGCGCGCCGTCCACAGTACTTTCGCGTTTCAACCGGGCAAGCAGCGTACTGACCTGGGTGTTGAGTGAGGTCACGTCAGCACGCAGGCGGGATTGTTGCTGTTCACCGGCTTCGCGGGCTGACGTCACTGCCTGAGTGATTTCATCGGTAATATTGTTGCTTTTTGCCATCAGTCCTTTATTGGCTTCGCGCAGGGTTTTGTTTTCGTTGTCGATGGTATCGAGACGTTCCTGAACGTGACGAAAATTGCCCACAATGGTCCGCAACGTATCCTGTGGCGTATCGCCTTCGATACCCAGCGCTTTCAGGTCATCCGGGGTTAAATCTTTCAGCATGACTGCACCGCCTTTAAGGGGAACAGACGTTTTTGTCTCATGGGTGCTGTGGCAGGACTTAATCACGATGACCATCGTACCTACCAGGACGACGGGGACCAGGGTTCTGACCAGCAGGTTAGCAGAGAGCGGTTTCACTGTTTCTCCCTCCGCCTGGTGCCCGGTATTGCCTGTCGGGGCTCATCGATAAATGCCGTATTCGGGTGCCCCTCTGTCACCAGATAGAGCACCGTTGTATCCTCAGGCGAGCCCGCTTTTCCGAGCCAGCGATGCTGGAAGGTCGCAGCAATAAATCGCCCGGTTACCTCCCGTGGATCCAGGACAACGGTTCCGGAAGAGCGATTGCGGATCTGCAGTGCCACCACACTGCTGCTCATCAGCTGCCAGGCTGCCAGCGGTCTGACTTCAACAGGCTCCAGCGGCAACAGCATGCTCAGAGTGTCAGGCAAGCGCAGTGAAACAGGTACAATGCCCGGTACCGGCTCAACAGTTCTCTGGGGGGCATACAATGACTGGGCGGCATAGCGGGTCAGCAGTACGGGAAGCGGTGTATTGAGGGGCAGACTCTCTGCTTTCTGAGTACGGCTTTTGTGCATATTTTTTCTGGCTGACGGGCTTGCGCCTTCATTCTCTTCTGATGACGTTGCGGGTATATCGCTATTCTGTACATCATCGCCATAGACAATTCGCACCGGCTCGCGCATCACCTTTCCTTCCGACGCGCTGACATCGAGCAAAATGATTTCCCCGTTTTCCTTATTCTGCAGCTGCAGACGGGTAACCGGAAACGCCGTCTTCGCATCAAGATATACCGCCCCGCCGCTGCTCTGGATACGCAGCCGTTCGCTGAGCGCAGGCGGAAAACCCACCCGTACGTTTTTGTCGACAAAGACAATACGTTCCTGTCCGACGGTCAGAGGAACCTGTAACGGGATCCGTTCCCATTTCATCAACTCAAAGGCACGCCCGATCCCGGGGAGCAGTAATAACAGCAACATGGCTGAATATCGCATCACGGAAGCCTCCCCGAATTTAACCTGGTACCATCGTTCTGAGAAACTGCCGCCGCTTCAAGTCGTTGAGGTATTCCGGCGTAGCAATCCAGCGCAAGACCAAACGGATTGCGTTCAGGATCACCCTCCCAGCGCACCACCTTCAGGGGATAGCGCACCAGTGCCCGCTTGACCGGTTCGGTGTGATAATACTCATCGGCAACGAGATCAAGTCGGGCAATCCACAGATTGTCAGATTCAACCGTCACGCTTTTACTGCTGTAGCCCCGCCGGGGAATTTCGTAGACGACGCGAACTCTGTCCCGGATCTCATCATTATCCTTGCGCATGGCGGCATCTTTGTTCAGAAAATCCTGGCAACCTGGCGTAAGGTACGGGCTCATTTGCACAATCTTCGCCGGATAGTCCACTTCACCATTGGCAGGCCAGGCGTTCAGTTGCTGAAAAATATAGAAAGCAAAGCTGTATACCGTTGATGGAGGAACATCCCACCATTTCCGGGTACTGCCCGACCGCAGATCGGGTGGGTTGTGAATGGTCAGTTCGCTCGGTGCACGCATCCAGCCAAGTGTGCAAAGCACCAGTCCAGCAAACAGCAGAAGACAGGCAAGACGCAGCGAGGCGATGTGGTGATCGCGAGCCGCCATCCCGTTACGAAAACGGCTCATGGCTTTTGCCTCTGCTTAAGGTTACCCGTTCGCCTGATGTCCCAGGTCCGCGATACCAGTAACAGCGAGGATGAAAAACGCAGCCGGCAGCGCAATACTTCCAGCTGTTGCCAGATGTGGTTTTCAGGTTTGCCACGTTTGTAGCGGGCAATCCATCGTCCACCGAGAAACAGCGTCACCATGGGCATCAGCAAAATGCAAACGGGGAAAGCAAACCAGCCTAAAAAGGGAATGAACGCCAGAGGAACTGCCAGGGGGATCCCCGCGATGGCCCCCAGCGCTGCCGCCAGAAGAAACTCTCCGGCGGTATAGCCCCGCCACACCACAGGTGGGTAGTTCAGCCTGTCAGGCAAAAAATCAATCACGGCCATAGCGATATCTCAGAGAATGTCGGAGGCTTTGGTGGCGAGATAAATCACCAGTAAAATCAGCACAATACCCACCACCAGATACAGCAGAAATTCAGTCCAGGAACCTTTCCCCCGACGAATATCGTGAAAGGAGGTGATGACGGCATGCGCCACGGCCAGAAACGCTCCGCAACAGACGAACAGCCCCATTGCCAGACCACCCATTTTGGCGTACCCCATCATGGTGTTGTACGTTCCACCGCCTCCCCCCGTAGTTGGCTGCTCAATCCCCGGCAAATCAGCAGAGGCACGCGCAATATAAAAAACGCCGGTAAAAATGAAGCCGTTGACCAGTCGGGCCAGCGTATTCTTGAACATCAGAATTATCACGGTCATCGCAGCTGTCCCTTAATGAAAAAAGAAAAAGAGCGTCAGGAGGATCAACATCACCAGGCGTATTTTCAGTTCAAAAAACTGGCGGAATGTGACGGATTTCGTGGGTAATCCGCGGTAGGCCTGATAAAGCGCCCAGGCGGAAAACAGAAAAATGAGCATCGCCAGTGTACCGAGAATGAGGGTATTCAACTGGGCAGGTGTGAGTGCATTACCGGCACCAGCGTTCCAGCCGGCCTGTTGCTGGGCACTCATTGCCACGAGGCAGCCTCAGCCCGGTACTGACCACTGATAACATTAGGGGGGACTGGTTGTGCACGCGAAGGCGCGAGGTATCCGTTGATCCCTTGCTTCATGGTCGTGATATCGTGCAGGGCCTGCTGATAGTCGAAATAGAAACGTTCATTTACGCTCTGATCAGCAATAACCCGGGCGCGTTCAAGCCCGGCCTGCACCTGATCGAGCTGACGCAATACCAGCGCCAGCTCATCTTTTTCAGAGGCCTGACAGAATAATGATGGAAGGATGGTCAGTAACATCACACATCGCATTTTTACATAGCGCATGCGCAGCACACTCCCGGCATGATTGGTGATTCAAAGAGTGGGATAAAAGCAGAAGATTTACAGCAGGATATTATTTACACAAAATCAATAATTAATGAGAATACACGGAAGTAGCCAGCAGCGACCTGACGGCATAACCATAACGACTAAATTTCCGCGAAAGTACGCTTCCACAGCATAACCAACATTACTTAGACACCGGCAAGGGGAAAAATGAACAATAACGACAGCAACCCATCAGGGTCATCTATTTCTCAAGCTTCCTCTGAACGTGCTTCTGAAAGTACAGACCACTCTGCAGTTTCGCCAAAACACCGGGGGTTTTCTCGGGAAGATATCCTGAATACTCCATTGTTCAAAAACCTTAACAAGCTCAATAGCGCCTCACTGGCAAACCATCCATTGGTGCGGGCAACAGAAGCACTGAATAATTCACCTGCGGTTAAGGCTATGGTGATGTTTCAAAAGAAACTGGCGGCCAACAATACCTCTGTCATGCTGGCCGCCCAGAAAAATTCCCGGGCATCCAGGATAATGTGCCAGATAAGTGAAAGCGCTCGCTATTACGATAACATAGTAAAATCACTGTCGCGGCAGGCGATACCGGCAGCCAACAGAGTGAACAGAATAGCCAACGACTATCAATTAACGCCGCGGATAAGCCGTTTTTTTGACTCCTGGCCCTCCTCAGAAGCAGGTCAGAGAGCCATTAAATTTGCTGAGCAAATGCAGATACTCAGCCAGCGGACAACTCTGGCTTCGATTCCACTGGAAAGAACATTCCGGACATTCGGCGGGCAAGGATATCTGAACTCAGCCCAGTACAAACTGGCAATCCGCTGCTGGGAAGATGCCCTTGCCGGTCTCACGCCCCCAAAAAATGTTGATGATGGTGTTGACGATACTGGCAGCTACGCTGCGGGAAGCCCTGCCTCATATGAACAGATAACTCAGCACGCTTCCCCACCATGTCCGGAAAACGCGCCTGACGAATTTTCATCCCTACTCAGTAATCAGGTTCTGGCGGATGGGTTCAAAAAGTTACCAAAGTCTGTGCAAGTGCTCATTGGCTGGCTATTTTTCCACATAATTCTCAGCATGATTGAAGACGGTATCAAAGCCGCAATGCTCGATGGTATAAACGCGGTAAAAACTGAATTCATGTCCCCATCAAAGCCAGCGACATTGCGAAAGAGCACTATTGTGACCTCCCATCCGGACATTCACTGGGAAGACCTGAATCATTTCCGCTTTATTACAGGTGAAAATGTCAGACTCAGAGCATCCCCCTCAATGAACAGCGCGACCATTGAAATGCTGAACAAAGGTACTGTCGTCGCAATTATGGATACACAAGGAAGGCAGTGGCTGTATGTCCAGGTCGATTGCGCAGGTGAAAAGGTCTACGGCTGGATCAACCGTTCCTATACCAGCAGGCTCAGGAACTGATTATGTGATCATTCATCCGCTTATCAGACTGACATGACAAGCGGATGCCAATGGCGGTTCTGCGACAACACTCAGAAAGCGCAGCTCGATGTATTAATGCGCGTTCTCTTTTATAAGGTAAATGGAGTCTGAAGGAATGGCGAATGAAACCGCACCGGCAGGTGACGTTAGCTCAATCACAACGTTTTTCCCAAAGCCACTAAACAAAACCGGAATGCCATCGAACTTTGCAAAATCAGGCCCAAAACTGCTTTTCTCACCTTTCAAACCGTAAGCAGAAATATAATTCGCGTAAGGGTCTTTGACATGCACTGTTGCCGCATCATTACGTATGTTTGCTAACCGCATTGCTCCATCCAGTAATTTCCCGGTAACACCGCTGATCAATAAAGGGAGAATCAAAACCATAATAATAATAAATGACTGTTGGTGTTCAATGCTTTTCAACTTTAGGTTATCAGTCAATTTAACATATAATTTATCATCCAACTCCATAATTTTGCGCCTGTTGTTCTGAAACGCAGTCCACATCAGTGCACATCCCCAGGTACACAGAGGAAGCGTTATCAGTGCATATATATCAGTAAAACTAAACCCTACAATGAACCACACACCTAATAGTGCAAAAAAGTAAAATTCGACACGAAGCTTATCAAGAGAAAATGAAGGAAGCGCAATGCTTTTTCCCGTAACTTTATTATATCCCCTCAGAGCTATAAAGATGCATTTATAAATCCCACACCATGCAGGTCTTAAAGCGAGCCCAAGACTTGTCAGACATACCAAAAAGAGTAAATATAACACACCGAACACAACCGCCAATAATAAAAACAACAACCCATCACTTATTGAAACATCCTGAGGGAAGTAGCCAATCCTCAGGCAATACAATAAAAACACAGCCCCACCGAAAGCAACGCCAACTTTAACAAACAAACTCAGAACGTTATTTACGGTATCAATCCTGTCTTCAAAATCTTCCATCCACACCCACCTAATTAAAAAATACGTTCTGACTGAAAAGTAAACGCACTCCTCTCAAGCAAGGGAGGCTTCACACAATAAGGAAAAATGAGAATAACAGAGCATTCCACTATTTATAGACTAAACAACCTTTAATTTATGCATCTTATTACTAAACGGAAACTATACCAACATGTGCTATCCTCAATCAGGCGCGGGTTGCCAGAACATGTACAAACGTCCAGAAACCACCAGACCGGAAAGCACTCACAAATATTTTTTAAAGGTCGCCGTGCTAACGCTTAATATGACACCGGTCAGTAGGGCTGCTGGCAGGAGAAATAAATCAGGCCATACAGCAGTTGGCCAGGCCAGATACAGCATGCATGGTCCATACAGAGCGGGTTTGAACAACCGTTTGGCATGATGGTACACAAAGCTGGACTCATAGCCTGCGCCATATCGCCGTAAATCCCGGCGAACCAGCCCTTCAACAATGCCAGTGACGGCGGCAAGTCCAAATAATGGCAGGCTCAGGAACAGAATAATCACCCGGATGAAAAATATCAGTATCACCCAGGCGGTAGCCTTCAGGTATTCTCCCAGCCAGTATAAGAGCCAGTCTTCAATATCATCCAGCGCACTGAGCATCCGCACATTGCCCGTTGTCGCAGGCTGACTGTGCGTAAGATTATTTCCCAGTGAAAAACACCCTGACAGCCAGTGCCACAAGGCGTGTACCCAACGTGCGGTACTCACCACAGGTTCAGACAGCAGCAGACTGCGTGTAAAATGCCCTGACAACCACCGACTTTCAGCAATCATTACATTATAACTATGAGCCGCCCCCTTATCCGGCCACAAAAAAGCCATGCAGGCGAACTCTGTAAACACGCTGATAGCCAGCGCAGCTGCAAGTGCGCCAACAATTCCCACTGGCATATCCCACAGCAACAATCCCAGTAACCCCGGTCGACGAGGCGCAGGCGCTTCCTGTCGCGGCTCCCTGGACTCATTCTGTGACACTGGCGCGCTGACCTCCGGTATCAGCGTCTGGCTCGCCCGTCGGTGCCCACCACGTTTCACCAGTGCGGTAACTTTGCGCCATTGATGTAATTAAACGCTGAAGTGTTTCCGGCATATGCGGATCATGCTTTCCATCCGGCAGTGGGATGCGAACTTTCCAGAGGTTGCCTCCTTCCAGTAACGCAAATGCCTGACCTTTGGGCAGATTAATGACATCTGCAGGCGTGATCATCGGCACATTCACCAGACTAACCTGATCCTGCACGTTGCTGTTAAAATCCGTATCCTCGCCAGGCCTGGATACGTCAGTCACACCGGAGGTCAGGGTCTTGTAATACACCCCCGCTTCCGGAAGCTGGTCTGTCAGCAGCATCGCGGTATTTTTCTCTCTGACGCGTAGCATGACCAGCGTATTAAAGTTTCCGACCACCTGGTTGGCTTTAGCCCGGTTACCGATCCTTGCCTCAATGTCGGACAGCGTCTGGGTATAAGCGGTAACCTGGATCCCAGCTCCACCGCCCTTGTTAATCAGCGGGATAAATTCATCACCCATCAACTCATTAAATTCATCACAGTGCAGGTTGATGGCAACATTTTTCGAAGCCCCTTCCCCATCCAGCCCAAATTTGTAGATAGAGCCGGCTTCAGAAACCAGATCGGTAAACATGCTGTTACCGACCGCAGCAGCTACCGTCGAATCAGACAGTGCATCCAGTCCGACATAGACGATCCCGCGCTGCTGAATAATGTTGTGCCAGTCAAGAATGGGCCGGGGATCGCTTAAATCGGTATAGTCAGGCGCCAGCAGCGCGGCCACTTTACCGGTAGTCAGCTTTTCCAGGAGCGGCAGAAGCGAAGCAACTATCTTGTCAAAATACGTTCTATCGTACTGAACGGCACTTCGTAGCCCATCAAGAACGGGATCCCACAGTTTTCGTCCTTCATCGCTTCCCAGTACCTGTTCAATCGCCCAGATTTTCAGCGCATTCATCCGGCCTTGCATATGCCGCGGTAAGTCCTTCTCACCCACACCGCTGCCTGCAAGCATCATCACTGTGGTCATCAGATGTGGCGCTTTCGTCTTCAGCAGGTGTTCAACATAGGTTTCATACAATTCACTGATATTGGTGACATAACGAAGGATCAGGCTGTAATCCGGACGTCGCCCAAGCGCGACCAGCGCCCGGGTAATGATATTCACAAAACGCCACGCGAATTCCCGAAATGCGGCAGAATTGCCTTCTCCGGATAACTGGCCTGCCACGCGGGAAGCCACTTCGGAGATCCGGCTGAATCGGCCCAGCGCATTATACCGGGCACTGATATCCGGCCAGCCAAGATGAAATATCCAGAATTTATCGCCCCGTCCGGCTCGCTGCGCTTCAGCGTACATCCGCCGAAGAAGGTCAGCATCCCCTTTAGGATCGAACACAATCACCACTTCATGTTCACCACGGGCGTTGGTGCGATGAATATCCTGAGTGACCAGCACTTCGGCCAGTCGGGTTTTACCCACCCGGGTCGTTCCGATAACCAACATATGACCAACACGTTCACCGAGCCCAAAACAAACATCCACTTCATCAGGCTCAACGCCATGATAAATTGTACTCCCTCCTGCCGGGGGCAAGGGCCGGACAGGATTAAGGGGATGTTCGCTTCGGCTGATCCGACATAACCACGGCAGACTGAACTCAAGTCTGCTCTCCATTTGTCGAACCAGCCTGTAGAGAACCGGGGGCTGGACGTAAATCTCACATTCAGGCCGACGGGCTTCAAGCAGTCGCTGCGTATGGCGGGCTGACCAGCGAAACCCCTTTCCCAGAAACAGATAACGCCGGCTGACAGGAATTTGTTCGCTTGCCAGAACATACCGGGGAAGACGGCGAATATTGCGGCGATAACGCAGAATTTTCATGCCCTGAGCCGTACGTCGCAGCGCCAGTACACCAAAACCTGCCGCCGTCACCCAACTCACTGACGGCGCCAGCGCAATGGCCCAGGGGGCCGCCATACAGAGGCACACAGCACTCCCGGCAACCGTCGCCGAATAGAATTCCACGGCAGGCCGCAGCATTGATTCTATGACATGACGATCACTCATTGTCGCCCCCGTGGAACTGAGTCAGCTGATGGATTAACCTGATGTTAAAAGGCATGCACCCGCTCCGAATGGAGTAAATACTCCAGGCAGTTACCACTCAGGATCTGCAGTAACGAGCTTCCCCCGATCAGGGTCACCGAGGGGCAAGTTCGCAACTGTTGCATGTCAACCAGACACAAAGGGCCTGTATGAACAAACGCCGCTTTACACCCGTATTTTCGGGCCTGCGACTCCAGAGCAAGGAGTTCCCGGGACACAACAACATCGTGTCTGTCCTGGACTTTCAGCAGCCAGCGATGAGCCCCTACCCAGAACTGACCATCAGCAGTATTTTCTTCCTCTTCGGGTCCGTTATCACGCGTCGGAAGTCCGCTGCGCTCAAGGGCTATCAGAAACATGCAGGTAAGACATCGCTGCGGAATATCACTCAGGAAATTCAACCGTTGATTGCCGTCGGTTAACGCCTCAAAGCGCATCAGCAAACGTGAGGCCTTCCAGCGTCTGCGCTCCCTGCTCTTCAACGGTGAATGGTATTTCATTACCTTACACAAGATGCGTGCAACAGCTGCGTAAAGACGCCGGAGCACGGTGCAAACAACGATAACCACGGCAAGCCAGTCAACACCTTTCGCCAGCGGGGTCGGAATGTCATACACATGCGTGATCATGGGAATACCCCCTCAGAAGTGATAAGTAAGGGGTAATGGGTCAGTTGTAATCGCCTGGCGAGATCTCCCCCCGGCATCGGGAGCATTTCCGTCCCTGAACTCAGGCTGATAAGCCGGCTGAGAGCCGATTCACTGGCGACATTCACGATAACCCCTGTTGCTCCCATGCCCTTCAGTCTGCTGGCATTGCACTTCAGCCACTGCTCCGACAGCATGTCATCACCCACCACAAACAGTGGCTGCATACCCGCAAGCGCCAACCGGCGAGGTACCACATCACCCGGCGTCAATTCAGGTGTGCTGACAGGTATCGAATTCGCGACGGACAGCGAGGCAGGAAGTGAAACTTCAATGTCAGCGCCGACATGATGGACATTGCGAGGATCGGCATCAATTGCGTCAAAAAAAGGCGCAGTTGATTGCCCGCCAAGATCTCCCACCACGATGAGCGACGCAAAAGCTGGGGCAAAGCAGCCCGACATCGCCAGCAACAGTAAGCTTTGGGCACAAAAGCGATATGCAGTCATTGAGGTTCAATCCAGTTAAGATGAGCCAGAGCCATACTCTCTTCCTGAAGAACAGAACGAGGAATAACCCTGGCAATCTGATGACGAACGAGTGTGATATAGCGGGATGCAGCTTTGCCGCCTGCCGGGTGGTGATAACAACCGGATGCACGAAGCCAGCTGCCGGAACTGGTGGTATAACAACGTCTGAGGATCTGAGCGGCAATATGCAAATTGGTATAAGGATCAAACACATTTTTCAGGGAAGAAAAATATTGCCCGTTCCAGCCAAGATTAACCTGTGCAATGCCCACATCGATGTGCCGCAATGGGTAACGCTGCATAAACCCCAACAAGGCTTTCCCTGCGGCCTCACGCGAGGGGTAGCGATACCCTTTTCCCGCGACGTTAATGGTCCATGGCCATGGCAGTGCTCCCCATGTTGATTTTCTGGCGCTTTCGACCATTGCCAGCGCATACAATGACTCCGGAGGGACATACTCCGCAGCCGCAATTTGCTGATAAGCCGCAGGGATTGCACTGAGTTGATGCATTTCGGCGGACCTTAGGACACATGGGATAAAACAGAGCCCCACGGCCGCCATCAGAATGCAGCGAGCTGCCATCCACCCTCCCGTTGCTGGAGAACGACAGGCATCAGCCCCTGACCATAGCGTAACCACAACCCATGGTCATGGTTGAGGGTAATCTGCCCGCTCCGGACCTTTGCAGCAGGAATACCGTGGCGAATAGCCCAGCCCCTGACGATACTGTCATCCTCCTGACCAGAAACCAGATAAATATCGACAGCACGATCATCCGCCAGTACAGCGGCCAATCGGGCATCGCATCGGGAGCAGTCCTCTTTGACAAACAAGGCAAGCCGACCCTGGGTGTCATGTGCAATACCTGTAGCATTGTGGCCTATATCAACGACCAGCGTTTCAGGATAGAGACGCCGCCAGGCTGCATTGATTTCGCGCTGAAACGCCAGCTCTTTTTCGGCTCGGGCAAATTCGTGCTTTACCCACAACTCAGCAAAATGCCGTCGCTCTTCAGGTTTATCTGTTTCGACACCCAGCGCAGTCAGAGGATCCAGTCCGGGTGATAAAATGCCACGCTCACCTTCCATCAGTGCCTGGTACTGGGTCCATTCAGGCAGCGACAACCCCCACTGACCAGCAGATACCTGGCTCTGTGAAATAACGGAATGTTGTTGCTGGGTCAGGACGGTGTCGGCCCCCGCAAAAGCCGTTGAAGCCGGAGCATTACTTCCCAGCACCAGGCCGGGTACGGCCAGGAGGCAAAACAGAACAGTAAGTTTCATTAAGAATACCCCGGACTACTGTAACGGCACACGGCGCATTGCGCCGTTATGCATGAAGACTGCCCCCTGAGTTCCCTCAACACTCTGCAGTACCCATCCCTGCATTTCATCACCCGGGGACAACAGTTGAAGCTGAGAAACAGCCGTTAGCGTGCGTGGTCCGACAACAGCAAACTGTCTTCCACCTCGCAGCTCAATGCTTTTGAGGGCAAACGGCAATGAAGCCGTTGCTGGGGAGTAAATCTTTCGTGGGTGATTTCGGTCGGCACTTGCCATCGCAACTTTTGGCGTTGCCTTTCGGCTGGCTGTAATTTTCTCTACAGTAGCCATGATGCTTTTAAGGTTGTCTGCCAAATCAGCGGTAAACTTTGATGCTTGCTCATACATGGATTCCAGACGCTGAATACGATCGCCGGACTGAGTAAGCTCCTGCCGGGATTGAGAGAGTGAGGATGACAGCACATCCAGTTGCTGTTGCTGTGCCTTTAATGAAGATGATGTTTCATTGAAACTTTCTGATAAATGGTTCAGCGTGCTTATTTTTTGTTCGGCTGCAGAAAGCCTTCTGTCGATGGATGACACAGATGCGGCTAAACGCGCAATCTGACCGCTGTGAAAAAAGGCATCGTAGCTATTGAGGCGAATATTCAAAGATGAAACCTGTCGGCTAATCAGCGTAAATGCGACACACATTCCCAGGGCCACAATAAGGAGTGCGTATTTTACGCTCATATTCATTGCTTTTTTGATTACAGATAATGTCTTCACTGGAACAGCGCTATCATCAGAAGCGTTTTGAGCCATACCGTTCACCCTGAATATTTCAATATCGTAGTGACAAACAGTGCTCAACCGACACAGTTATAGCGACAAAAAATTCACTTTTGATTCGACGGATTTTTTACGATGCCAGGTCATATTCACTTGTTCACAAATTAGTCACTCATTGCTCACTAAATGTTTTACAAGCGGCGACTGACCAACTGCTTGAGAGAAGCCGAGGTGCACACTTGTTTTCACAGCGAATGACTGTACTAACATCACGCAGCATTACTCAATAGGGGTTGTCATCCAGTACCAGAGGAGGCCACTACATTGCCCTACCATCGCATTAACGTACGAAAAAATGTGTGCAGGGTATGAAGTTCAGTAAATAGAATAACAACATGATCACAAGTTGTGTTACGATGAATTTGTAATAAAACTCTTTCACACAATTGATTTAAACTCCCGACATAGACATCATTAATTGTAACTTTTGATATATAAATATGGAGTCACACATGTATAAAAATCTCTTTGTTATCCTTAGTGACATACACATTAAAACAGCGAATAAAAACGAAATCCTTCATAAGATGGATGTTTTCATCAAAACCCTAAATGCAATTCGAAAATTAGGTGACTACAATAACATTGTAATTATAGTCTCTGGAGATTTAGCATTTAGCGGTAAAAAAGAGGAATATGACTATCTAGAGAATGTTTTTGAAGAACTGGCTACTAACTATGATTTAATTATGTGCCCAGGTAACCATGATCATGACTTTTCCAGTTATACGTCATCCACAACACGAAGTCACTTATTAAAAATGGATGTCGAACTACAGGATGAAGAATCCATTTATATAATCAAAAAAGGTATGGATGATTTTTTTGAGTTCAAAAAAAAACTTCAGACCTTTACACCTAAAAACGTTACGCCGCTATCCGAATGTTATGAAATCGCCACACCATTAACAGGAATAACCGTGGCGACCTTTAACTCAGCATGGTGTTCAATGCTGCATGAGCGAGGGGGGGACATTAAATTTCCTGTTAAGTACCTTCCCAAGGTAGATAAAGGTCAGAACAATATTCTTTTCTTCCACCACCCTCTTTCATGGTTTGAACCGGATAATCAAAAAGCTGTCAGAAATATAATTCGGGAGGGTTACTCAATCATCGTAACGGGGCATGAACATTTAAATGACAACTTTAAAATAATGGGTGAAAGCAATTCTTGCCTGATGATTGAAGCTATGCCATTTGATGACCCTGGCATCGAGGAGAATGGGTTTTTAACATTTGAAACCGAGGACTCGACTGTCAACATTAAAAGTTACATCTGGAATAACAATGAGTTCAAACTCGGGAAAAATTACAATAAAAATGAAATATTGAAATCACACTCCATATCCAACAATACTGCCACAGTAAATTACGAATATTACACTAGCCTTCTTGACATTGGCGTGCATTACATCCATCCTGACAAAGATACTATAGACTTGAATGACGTATTTGTCTATCCAAATCTGAAAATACTCAGTGAGGAAAACAAATTCGACATGAAAAAAATTTCATCCATCAATATACTCAAGAGTGATAAAAGAAAAACATTACTCATCGGGGATGAATATTGCGGAAAATCCACACTTCTAAAAAAATTCTATATCGATGCCATTGGCAATAATCAAACCCCGTTGCTGATTGAAGGAAGTTCCATCAGAAATGGATATATAGAATATGATAAAATCATATCGCGCAGTGTAACAAAACAGTATGATAATCTCAATGGAGTTGATTTTATAAACCTTAAAGGTGAAAAAATACTACTACTTGATGGTTTTGAATATATTAAAGGGGACAAGAAATCGATATCATCATTTCTAACAAAATCCAGCAATATTTTCGATAAAATAATAATAACGGTTAGCGACACCTATGATTTCAGTGGAAGTGAACTTTTGGGCGATAGTTATTTCGATGATGAATTTTATAAATATGAGATACTCAAGCTTGGACACAGATTACGCTATGAACTGGTGAATAAGTGGAACCAAATTAAAGAAGATTGCAATCAAGATAATGGCATGCTCATTTACAAAAACAACCATGCTGCTAAAACAATCACAAAAATAATAGGCAGAAACTATGTCCCATCCACCCCTTTCTTTTTATTAACACTCCTACAGTCCATGGAAAGTGGCAATGCACTGGAAGTCAGTGCCAATACATATGGTTATTATTATGAGTATCTAATCACACAAAGTCTAGGCAAAGCATCGGTAAAAAAAGAGGAACTCGATGAGTTGTTTAACTACGTAAAAAACCTATCGAATTATTTTTTTACAAACAACCTTAAAGATGACTCAAAAGATTCACTGTGGAATTTCAATCGTGACTTCTGTAGTGATTATGGTGTAAAGATAGATTTCGAAAGTCGCTTAAAATTGCTTGTTAATGCTAAGATCCTCGAGAGAAAAGAAGGTAATTATTACAAGTTTAAATATCCTTATGTGTACTATTTCTTTATAGCAAAATATCTTTCTGACACAATCAGAACGAAGGAGACAATTGATATCATTGATGCTCTTGTGTCAACACTCGGACGCAGAAAGAGCATGAGTATATTAATGTTTTTGACCCACCACTCTCGGGACGAATCCATACTGGATAAGGTTGTGTTGCAGGCACAGAGTCTTTTCTCCAAATCCACGCCTTATCGGCTTGATATTGATACTCAGTTTGTCAACAATATCGTCAATAAACTACCGATGACCCCTGTAACGTTTGAACGGCAGAACCGTCTGGAACTCAGGAAACGAATGGAGACACAAAAAGATAATATTGAAGATGGCCATGGGCACGATTATGATTCTATTCTTAATCGTGAAGACAGTGATGATAGTACTGCATCAGTGCACTCCACTCAGGCCAGCCAGGAACAAAAAGATATTGGTGAGGCAAGTAATTATCTCAAGGATATGAATCTCACGTTTAAATCGCTTGAGATATTAGGTCAATTATCCCGAAACTATTATGGCTCACTGAAAGTAAACCAGAAGAAAAAATTACTTGAAGAAGCTATTAAGGCCCCTTTACGTTCGCTTGACTATTTCTTCTCATTAATTGAACAGAACGCTGAAAGCTCCATCGATTTGATTGAAATGAAGATACTGGAAAAACTACAGTCTAAATTCGAAAACAACACCGAAAATTCAATGCGTGAGGTGGCCCGAAAGCTGATGTTTGAAATGATATTTGGTTTGTGCTTCTTTTTTATCACAAAAATATCAGCATCTATTGGCAGCATCAATCTGCAGCAGGTGATTGATGATGTCTGTGATGAAATGGATTCAAATGCAGGAAAACTGATAAAGCTTGCCACAATGTTGGAGCTGGGTAATACCGTGTCAAATGAGCAGTTAAAACGTTCGCTCAACGAGTTCGAGAAAAATCATCTATCCGATCGGCTTACGAAATCAATCATACTTAATTACTTATATATGTTTGAAAGAACAGATAAAGATGCACAGCAGATTTGTTCTCTGGCAGGTATCAATTTTGGTAATGTGTCAAAACAGATTGGGCTCGAAAGACTCAAGTAACAATTTGTAGTGCCGGTATTATCCCCCTCCGTCAATAACCGACGGGGGGTTACTCATATTGAAATTGCTGTCTGGTAACAAATGGTCATGTTAACCCCAGTTCCAGCCAGCAAAGCAAACGGTGTCATGCGAAGTACAGGCATTGCCTGAAGCACAGGTGGTATAAGAGCCATGTCCGGTGAGTCCGCCAATCGTGATATCGGCAACGCCTGCAGTGGAGCCTTTGATCCAGTCCGTCGAAATATCAGAGTCCGTATCCATACGCGTGTAAACCTGACCTGTATTATCGACTCTGGCGTAGACCGTCATATCAACGTAGGTATTGTAAGACGTTCCGCACGAAATCGTCTGGGGCGGAGGTGCCTTGAAACCGCTGCCACCGCTGCTCACCCACTTGCCATTCTGACAGGATAAGATAGCCCCGACGCTGTCGCGGCTCACCAGTCCATTAAGAGAACACCCGGCACCGGCCGTATTGACCTCATCGAGCTGCAGAACATCCCCTGTCGATAAACGCCCATCAGCCCTGACGCTTCCACCACGCATCTGTCCACCGGTGTAGATCCCCGTATTATTGACCGCCCTCACCCAGTCGCTGTCGGACATGTAAAATCCGCCCTGCCAGGTTTCGTTCAGCCAGCCCTTGCTCCCTCGTGAAATCAGCCAGCCTGCCGTGCTGCGAATATCACCGGCAGCCGTCATGCCACCATTTGCCGTCACATTGCCTCCGGCCGTCACGTTACTCCCCGCCGCAACGGCACCGCTAAAGTTTCCCGATATCGCATTCACGCTGCCGGTATTGTTGAGATTATTGGCCCCCATATCGATACTGGTGTGCATGCGGTTCAGATCCGGATTGCCGGTCACCGCGAAGCGATACAATCTGTCGGTATCCTGCCGGGCAGCGGTAAGCTCATCGGCAGTCAGCAGCGCAGCGATATGCCCGCCTGAGCTGCTGAGCCCAAACCCGCTTAATGGTACACTCCAGCTGTTGTTGGCCCCCGTCACCGTAGTGGTGCTGTTCCAGAGGTAGCCGCCCAGCCCGGTCGTCACCGCCACAGAAATATCCCGGAGCGCCATAAAGGGCAACGGCGTCCCGCCCTGACTGACAATCAGTCCCTGCAGTACGCCGGTATTGGTGGCATTGCGGATAAGCACAGCGTGAAGTTGCTGGCCTGCTGAGAGGTTGTCGCTGAATCCCGCCTCCAGAAAGCCGGTATTTTTGAGCATCGCGGTTGTGATACTCACCGGCGTGGTGGTGGTCGCGGCCGCCAGCAGCGTGTCATAATTCTGGGCGGTATAAGCCCTCAGAGCCTGAGCATAACGGGATACCTGCACCGCACTCACCTGCCAGTCGCGCTTATCCCAGTATTCATTCCAGCGCCCGGCGCCCCAGATAACCACCATCACCAGAATCACTAACGCCACGCCCGTTGAGGCCAGTGCCCAGCCTCTATCCTCATGAGAAATCATTACACCGGATTGTGTGTTCATGGTTCACCACATCAGTACAGGTTGATAAAGCATATTGAGCAGTACACCTATCGCACCACCACCGAGCCAGGGGCCGAGCGGACCGCCATTTTCAGTACGCCCGGCAAGGATTGACCAGACGGCAAACAACGCGCCACCACTCAACACAGCATATAAAGCAGGCCATCCAAGCCAGCCTCCCAGAGCACTTCCCATCCAGACATCGCCAAGGCCCAGCATCTCGCGCGAGGCAAACCGCCTCCCGGTGGCCCTGAGTACCCACAGAAGTGAAGCGATAAGCGCAGCCGCTTCAAGATGGCGCACGAAAGCGGCACAGCCGGCCGCAAAGCACAATCCCGCCAGCAAACAACTGACGGTCATGACCCGGGGAAGAAAACCCGTCAGCACGTCGCTCAGTGACAGGCGAAAGATAAATACACAAAACAACAGTGCGCTGCACTGTAGCCAGGTTGTGGCGGGTGACATCACACACAGTGTCATAACAGCACTGAATATCATTACCCAGAGTGCCTGCGTTGCAGCCTGCGGTTGCACCTGTATCCCTGTCACCACAAAAATATCCAGAGCAAGTCGCTGTGCGAAATACCACAAGACCAACAGAAAAATGCAGAAAGCAGGCAACGCAAATGGCCAGGGCGCGCAAAACCAGAGTACGCTCATACCTGGAGTCCTCGTTTTTGTCTCAGCAAACGACGGTAAATGGAATAAATACGATTCGCATAGGCCTCGCGGGTTTCATGCCTGTCCTGTCGGAACCCGGCGTTATAGGAGCCAAGGCAGTTCCAGCTCACGCCACAGATTTGAAAGTGTTGTGCCAGGATCCATGTCCCCACCTGCACATTCAGGCAAGGATGATCCAGCAGGTCGCGGGCACCGTGGATCACCCCCGCCTGAATAAGTCCGGGCAGATGCGAAGAGTTAATCTGCATCAGCCCGTAATCCCGGCTCAGAAAACGCCCCGTTGCAGGTTGTCGGTTAACATGCTCGATGGCGGGATGAAGGTTGCTTTCCCCTGTGGCGATCGCTTCGATAAGCAGCGGGTCAACGTGGTATTTCGCTCCCGCGACATCAAAGCAAAATGCCCGGGAAGACATCGCCCAGAACAGCAGCAATATCATCAGCAGGCATCGCACACGCTTACCCGTTAACCGTAAAAATCAGGGTGTTTGTGCCAGTACTCCCGCTGTTACGCGTACACTCTTTACCGGCATCTTCCGGTGATACCATACCATCGCTGTGCACACTACTGTTGAGCGCCATCTGGGTGAAAATGATACCGTTACCGAATTGCTGCGCGAGAGAAATACAGTCACGCAGCGGCACGCTATTGTAGGTGATGGAAAAACCGGTATTCATCCCTCCGCTTCCCGCCACAGGAGCAAGAAGCACCTGACCGCCCCAGATATTCCATAAAGTCGCGGTACCGGAGGTTTCATCGCCCACCACTTTCATATTGCCTGGTGCAAACCCGCGCTGAATAAAATTGCCGGTCATGGTGCTGCCACTGGTAAAGTTATAGCCCCCGCGGCCGCCCATATACCCTTTGGTTTTAGTGGCAATATCCTGAATATTGGATGCCTCAGAGCCACTGTTGAACAGCGCCCACAGACCCCAGACCAGCCCCACCACGACAACCAGCGCAATAATGCCAATAATGCCGGCGCTGCCCTGGTCAGTGATCCCCCACCCGCGATCAGGCTCTCCGGATTTGCGAGGTGTGTTAATGGAATACGCAGCACGAAACAGCTTCAGCATAGAATGTTTCCTTTTAGCTAATGCATGGGAACTCGGGACATTTCCTGGATTTGCCAGGCCATTTCACCCATCAGGGCAAAAAACAGCAGGATAAGCAGCAGTGAGAGGACACGGGCCGCACTGGCTCGCAAACTGACGCGGGCGATAATGCCGTCGAGCGCCCGTTCCGCGTAACGGCTGATGAGCACCGATGCACCTTTGCCCTTGCCCAATAGCGAGAGGTAGTTAACCGATTGTCTGTCCGGGAAACCAAAACCGCTGTGGCGCAGCGCCATGCCGGTGCTGTGTCCGCGGCGGATCCCCGCCATGGCGGCATCAAGCCGTTCACGAAGCCAGGGCGATGCCGTTTTGCGCAGCGACTCCAGTACATCAATTTCCGGCAGGCCCGCATCCAGCAGTGACGCCAGATTCATCAGGAAGACAGCCCCCTGCAAATCGGCATACAGGGACCAGGGCAGCAGACGATCGGCATATTCTCGCCCCCATCCAGTCCAGCGAGGTAACGACCAGAATGCCAGCCCGAGCATCATGCAGGCCGCAATTGCACTCAGCATCCCCCATGACCGGGTAAATTCAGCCAGCCCGTTCATAAGACCGAGTGCCCCGGTCCAGCTGGAGGGAGAGGACATTTTGCTTAACACCGGTATGAGTTTTTCGCTGTTCACCACAAGCATGGCGCTGAAGAGCGCCACCAGTACCAGTGGGTAGGTGGAGGCGAAAATCACCTGCTGATGAATGCGACGGCGCACGCCGATAAGTTTGTCCGCTTTCGCCAGTGCAACAGGCAACTGGCCCGTGCGGAGCCCCGCGCTCAGGAGCGCAGCTTCTTCCTGCGGGATCCAGAGTGCGAATACATCCTGTATCTGATGCCCTGGGCGGTTGTCACCCAATGCCTGCTGGCAATCGAGCACCAGTTCATACAAAGGATGCCAGTGTCGCCCAAAATCGGTGTGAACATCGCCAATCATCCGCAGCGCCTCTTCTTCCGGTTTACCGTTCTCCAGCAGGAAGCGTAACGTTTCATAGAAGGGCTGGCGGTGACGACTGTTGAATGTTCGTCTGAGTAGCCGGTAGCGCAGCCACTGAAAAAGCGTCATCGACCGTGCAGGCACAAAACGGTGTTCAGACATGAGGAACCTCACAGTACAGAAGTTCATCTTCATCAAGCGGCACAATCTCATCCCCCATCAGCGGATCGACGCGTCCCTGTCCCAGGTGGTACAGCAGGTGGCTTCTTCGGCTCACTCCACCGGCATTCAGCCAGTACTGACGCGCGACAGCGGTGCCATACTCCCGCCACAGCGCCATAAAACGTGCATCCGGGCGAATAATCTCTGCCACCGCCGTGCGCCCGGTAATCCCTCTGCTGACCACTCTTCCCGTAAGGGAAACCACTCTGCGACACCGCTCACAGCCTTCAGGGTTATGAAAGCGAAGTTGAGCTGGTACGCACATCCCGGCAACTGTGCAATATTTTTCCAGATAGTCACGGGTCTGAAGACTGAGCGTCGGGGCCTTATCCGCCCAGGAGAGGCTACAGTGCGCACACAGTACCGGCAGAAGGCGCTGGCTAATAAGACCGATAATCAGCTGGGCATCGGCCAGCAGACGCCGATCGGCCCCCATAATCTCCATACGTGGCAAGGAGCCTGCCGCACTGTTGGTGTGCAGGGTTGCCAGCACAATATGCCCGGTATGCGCCGCATAGATAGCGGCCATCAGCGCATCCAGATCCTGAAGTTCGCCAATCAGAATGGCATCCGGATCAGAGCGCAGCATGGCGGCGTTCGATTTACCCCAGTCCCCGTCGGTGACCGGGGTCTGAATGGCGTCCGCGATACGCCCTTCGGGCGGATTTTCAACCGTCAGCAACCGCCGCCGGCAACGGGTACGTGCCAGCCAGAGATTACTGAATACACGCAGCGTGGTGCTTTTTCCTGAACCTGTTGGCCCGGTCAGTAACACCGCCCCCTGAGGCTGGCGCAGGATCTGATGTACGCCATCTATCTGTTCAGGCAAAAAACCCAGTGTTTCCGGCGACGGCACCCGGTCGCTGTCATCGACGATAGTGCGCAAAACGACATATACGCCATCGACGGTCGGCATATGCTGATAGCGGGCGCCAAAAAGGCCCGCGGCTCGGGCAAAGCGTGCATCCACACGGCCCGCCTGCACGTCGCTGTCATCAAATGCCGGGGGGATACGGACATCACACATCGACATAAACAACGTGGAAATCAGTGCATCCCCTTCCACGGCCGTCAGCTCATCAATAACTTCCAGCTCGCCATGCAACCGCATCTGGATAATCGCCAGTCCGGCACTGCGCATAACGGTAATATGGATATCGGATGCCGCCATGGACTGTGCCAGCGTGAGGTAAGACACCATCCGGTTCTGCACTTCACTCCAGGGTGAAATCTCCCCTGCGGTCACGAATTGTGAGAGCATTCCGTGGTTGCCTGAGCGTCTGAGCTTCAGCTCACTTAACGGCACAAACACCGTTGTCGCTTCCGGCCACTGCTGTCGTTGATCCATCGCCCAGCGCTGAACCAGCAGATCACTCTTCCGGTTTTTATCGATAACCAGCGTAACCTGTCCCTCACTCTGCTCAGCCAGCACAAACTCCCCGATAGACTGATAGTCCGTCATGTCATCTCCTCAGAACGTCAGTTCGCTGCCATCACTGAGCTGCACCGCATCGGAGGTCACAGCAAGGACCGTACCCCGTTTTCCCGGTAGTGCATCCCCTTTATGGACCTCCGTCTCACCACCGTCCGGCAGGGAAATACGGGCGCGCAACTCACCACTACGGCCAAAAATCTCCAGCAGTTTTAATGACACTAACGGGGAGATATTTTCGCGTTGAGACGGGACAGGTAAAGAAGCATTACTGGTAGCATCATTTCGGATCATCACCGTCTGCGAATGGCTGTCAGAAGACGCGTCACGGCTAAAGGTCTGTCGTAATTGTTGCTGCAGCCGGGCGGTCTGAACCTGCTGTTCCAGAAGCAGGTTATGCGCCTGAGCCTCTTCCAGTTGACCGACGGTGACATTGCCGGAAATGGCAGTCTCATTTGCCATGCTGGAACAGGTTATCGCCAGCAGCAGGGAGAAAAACAGGTTACTTTTGCGCATACAAACTTCCCCTGACGGTGTAATCAAATTTCCCTTGGGTATCCAGGGTAAAACCAATGCTCATCAGGCGAAGGCCCGAATCGATGATGCCATCGAGCAGCCGCTCAGGTGGCAGACGGGTGCGAAACGAAAAGTCATATTGCGACCACGTCAGGGGAGCCTGCTCAGGGCGGCTCCCAGGAAGATTTTCAGCCGGTTTCAGTTCGGTAATGTGTACTGGGGTGTTGCGCCGCTGCAGCGCAGCAATAAAGCGTCTGAGCTGAATATCTTTTGCCGGCAGAGGCTCATCGTGCAGCATTGCTGCTGTCGCAGAAAACGGCACCATGATCTCCCCACTCCGGCCACCATCATCGAGGTTAAATGACGCCGGATGGCCGGATAGCACCCGGGCTCGTACATCAAAGTCCTCAACGTTACAGCCCTGCGTGACCTCATAATGCAGGCGTAACCCGTCATCATCACAACCTCCGGCCGTTAACCGGCACCCTGCAACCGAAACGGGTAGCGCTCCACGGGCATCCCGACATGCGCGCAAAAAAACGGGCACCGCCGTTTGCATCGCCCAGGGATGCGGAATACGAACAGGTGAAACCGGTTTAACTATCGCACTCGTGGCTTTCATTGCGGCCTGAACGGCCGCTGAACGGGCTTTTTCTGCCTCCCCCTGCAACGCAATGCAGGCCACGCCCAGTAGAATTACACCGCATAATCCCAGCGCAACATGGCGGTATGATGCTGGTCGTAGCCGGCAACGCATCAGAGATTTACGGGGAAGCCGCTCTGTCAGCGTACGCCAGTCCGTCGCATCTTCAGGACCGACAATATGATCCCAGCCCGCATTGCCGGGATCATTGAAACTCAAAAACTGATCGCGGGCAGCACAGACCTCATTCAGGGTACCTGTGACATCCCCCATGACGCTGAGGCGCCCGCGGAGCGTTGCCAGAAAGATCCACATCCCGTCATCAAGGTAATAAATCCCGTAGCTGCTTCCACCGATACTCTCAAGAAAGGCCACCGCCAGTGAATACAGCGCCAGACCCCGATGATGTTTACCCACCGTCACGCAGCCTGTGAGATGATCTTTTCCGGTACCTGGGCTGAGAAAATGAGAATCCGTCATCCTCAGGCGGGAAAGGAGTCCAACAGCCGTACCGGATTGCACCCAGCGTACGCCAGCAACCCATCCCCGGCGCCCGCTGGTCATCACCAGCCCCGGTGTCTGTGCATCTTTCTGAACGCGATTCGTTTTGTGAAATATCATGCTTACCCCAGCAAAACCGGTGTGATGAGAATAACCAGCGTGGTGCGCTTATGGCTCCCGCTACGCCCGCCCCCGAGGGCAAAGAAATCAGCCGATCCCATCCCCTGTTTATCAGCACTGCTGGTCACCTGATCGGCACCGGTCACCATCAGCGTCTGACCCGCCCGCATGTTGACCTTCTGGGTGATCGCCTCTTTGGAATAATTAGCGGTGTCATTACGCACGTTGCCATCCGCGCTGTAGAAAGACTGAATTTTGGGTGGACTGTCGTAACTGAAGGCAAACTGCAGCTGGACGTTGCCGTTTTCCTCAATGTAGGGAACGGCGGTCATAAACAGCCCTGTTGTCAGGGTGGTGGTGGTCATCGTCGAGGTGACACCCACATTTGCCGTCGCTGTTGAACTGGAGCTGGTCACCATCCCCTGCTGGTTAGAAAGCTGATAAGGAACCGGGGTGAAATTGGTGGTTGCCCGCGACTGACTGGTGACCACGCTGACATCTCCCTGCTCCGAGAGGGCTTTCACAATCAGATTGCTGCCGGCAAAGTGGCGGGCATTGCCCGTCGCCGTATCCAGAATGGACAGTGCTGTGGAGCCAACCCCCGAGGAGGCATTATTGAATGCCCCCTGAACATTCACGCCATAATTGCGCAGGGAGCTGTAAACCAGATCCCAGTCGAGGCCGACCTCTTCATTGTGTGTTTGTGTGACACTCAGGATCTGAATATTCAGCTGGATTTGCCGGTTAAGCACACTGTTTTCGTAATCGACAAAGCGCCCCACCCGGTCAAGCACTTCCGGAGTATCCGTGACCGTCAGCGTGCCGCTTGATGACGACAACCAGTAACGACCCGACTGCGGCGTCAGCATGTTTTCGATGGTTTTACGCAAATCGTCATACAGGTTACTGCTGAGATCGTATGCCGTTTTTTGCGCAGAACTGGCATCGCCGGAGGAGCCTGACGCGCCATCGCTCCCCATCTGGCTACCGGTACCTGAATTGATGGACGCTGAACTGTCGACCTTCGTATTGAGCACGGACAACTGGAATGTCCGGGTGTCATAGCGGTAAAAAACAACGGTGCCCTGTTCCGTTCGCCAGGACAACCCAAAACGGCTGGCAACCGTATCCAGCAGCCCTCTCAGGTCACCGTTCCATTTCAGTCCCGTCATCTGCCCAGTAGCGGTATCAGGCAGCGGTACTGTTGTGCCAGATAAACCGGACATGGCTGCAAGAGGCATGCGGCCATTGTCATCAGGAGCAGGCAGTTTGCCCGACATCTGGCGGATTGAGGTACTTCCGGCTGGCGTGGCGTTCAGTACAGCATAAGCATCCGGCGTAACCGATACCCGCACACCGCAGATAAGCGTGATGCGCTGACCAATTTCCGGCAGCGTAATGCCATTAGCCCGGTTGATAATCAACTGGCAGGGGGGAATGCTTTTGCTTTCATTCGCGGCCACCGGGGCCGGAAGCGGCGTCAGATTGACCCAGGGTTTATCCGTCCAGGTGACGACTGGCCGGGTATCCACCGTCTGGCTTTGCATAATACGCCGGGCAGTATCGCCGTCGGTACGCGCTTTCTCGCCCATCCGGTCAATCTCATGGAATACACAGCCAGAGAGCAACAACAGAGGCAGTGCAGGAACAATGCGATGAAAACGGTTCACAGGTAATGGCATCCGGAACACCTTCAGTTGAGATAAACCACATTACCGTCAGACAGACCTGATGGCAGAGCCAGATTCATATCAGTACCATCAGACATACGTAAACGCCCGGCGCTCACCCGCAGTGTGAGCGAAGAGCCCGTTGAACGCTGTCGCAACGCGGAGAATAACCCTGGAGCATCGGCACTCCAGATCCACAGACGTCCGGCCTGAATCACGGCATGCAACTGCGGATCCGGTGTCGGAATAAGGCCAAACTGCGTCAGACTGAGCGGGCCCTCTGCCAGTGTGTGGCTGTATCGCCAGCTGTTAACAGCATTTGCCAGGCGCAACATGTCACCCGCCAGCAACTTGCTGGCTGTATCACTCTGGATAATCTGCTGCGACGCGGCACGTTCGGTGGTCATGCTTTGCGTAATGAGCATCCAGCCAAATGCAATGGCAATAATCACATACCCCATCTCAGTGCTGCCCTGGCACGGGTGAATCACTGACGGAAACCAGGCACTGGAAGCGGCTGGCACTGGCATACAGCGGGCGCTGTGCATCGCGGTATAAATCAAACAGTTGCACCAGTACTGATTCAAAACTTCCGCGAAGCGACAAAGGTGCATCGATGCGGTAATCAAGCTGTACGGGCCAGATAACCAGCCAGTGACCACCACTTTCACAGGATGCATCGGCCGCCCAGTGGTTCAGCGTTTCCTTCAGTGTGCTGCCGGGTTGGGCCTGCCAGAGCGAGCCCGCCGGGGCGCTAAACACGGGTTTACGGACAGAAAGTGGTGATAACAATGGCGCAGTTGAGGGAACAACAGAATGTGACGTCGGGTGTATCGCTGCGGGACGGCTGGTTGCCGCAGAAACAGGCGTCTGTTGCGGACTGACAACCGGCGCCACCGCTGGCAAGGAGGGTATTTTCGGTGATGGTAATGGTGAGTTTCCCAAAGCAGGCAGAAAACGCGGTGGGTTTGCCACCTGAACCGTGGGTACCCGCGCTGATGCGGTAAGGGGGGATATGGCAGGCTTCGGCGAGAAATTCCGTAGCCCATCCCGCAGAACAAAACAGACTTCCCGGTTCACATCATCAACATGCATACGCCACGCCGGTCCGGCAAGCAACTGCAGTGCATCGCTGAGTCTGACCGGCCCCACTGAGCGCTGTACGGCGGGCAAGGTTTTGGTGAAAAGCGCAGATCCGGCGCTGGCATCACTGCTACAGAGTGAATAGCCGGATTCGAGCAGCAGATAACGTAATCCATCGCCCACGGTTTTAATCAGCTGCGCGGGCATATGCACATCAACCATCTGGCTTAATGGATCCTGCTGAGCATCACCCGGGCGAGTATTCACCAGCATATAGCGATCGTAGCGTACAACTTCTGGCGACGTTCTCGCATACAGATCCTGCACTCTCGCAGTACCGACTGACCGCATAGGGGCCGACAATGAGCCCGCACTCCCGGAGCAGCCAGTGGCCAACAGGCAAAAAAGGAGTCCTTTTAACTTAAGCTTTGCGTACCTGCTGTTTTTTAGCATCAGAACCACCCGGGATCACTGAGATATGGGCGTATTCTGGCTAGATGGCCGAAGCTGACAATGCAAATCTATGACGATAAAAGAAGAAAATATCGGTAATTTCGTCGAAATGTAGAAAACAGGTGAAAATAGCAGTGCGGACCTGATTACTCACCGAACGCTATGATAATGCAAACAGGGCTGGCAGTGAGAGAGTGAGACCAAGGTTGTCCCAGCAGACAGCATCTCCGCGTACAACCCATTTTTCACGCTCATCCGGGCTGGCATTAAAAAGATCAGGGTAGTGGGTCAGCGGTGTCCCCAGCACCCGGCGATCAGCCAGTTCCAGCCAGAGCATGGCATCAGCTATCCGAACAACGGTTACGTGGCTGGTCATGATGAAGGCCCCCGGGTCATCAAAACAGAGCATAAAAAAAGACGCCGGAAACCGGCGCCAAACACGGAGAAAAGTATCATCAAATGCTAAGGGGCAACAGCAACACATAACAGGAATATTAAAAAACGCAGATTACTTAACGTGTTCCGCTGAATATCGTGCTTTAAAAAGCGCCAGTCAAGCTGGCGCATCGGTTAAGAAATGGCATAAATCGCTTTACGGCTGACGCCATAGCCATGACCCAAAAATGGAATATCATCATCGAATTCCATTGGAGGTTCATTGGCCGGGTTGCGGGGTGCAGACTGCGCCTGAACAGGTTGTGCTGGCGGAGGTGTGAAACTCCCCTGCTGCTGACCTGCCTGATGCGCGTTTCCACTGGTGTTGGTACGCCCGCCCAGCATTTGCATCGTGCCGTGAATGCCCACGATGATTTCAGTCGTCCAACGGTCGGTGCCGCCATTGTCTGTCCATTTACGCGTGCGCAACTGGCCTTCAATATAGACCTGAGCACCTTTACGCAGATACTCGCCGGCCACTTCAGCCACTTTGCCGAACAGAACAACACGGTGCCATTCGGTGTTTTCTTTCATTTCACCGGATTGTTTATCACGCCATGACTCGGACGTGGCAAGACTTAAGCCCGTTACCGCAGTGCTGTTTGGCATGTAACGCACTTCTGGATCCTGGCCCAGATAGCCTATCAGTGTGACCTTGTTTACACCACGTGATGACATAATGCTTTCCTCTCCAAAAGGATTTAGTGAGGAACACACCCACCGGGGTGTGTTCCAGTGGTATGTCAGCAATTCAGAACGAATTCGGATCGTAGTCTTTCGGAGACAGCGCCCCCTGTTCTGGCGCCTGTAATGCATTCGGCGCAGTGTAAACCACCTCCTGACCTTTCTTGATGAAATCAAGTTTGATCAGGCGGGCCTTGAGCGATGGACGAGCTTCACCTGCATGTTCACCCGATTGCAGAGTAAACACATCGGCCTTAAGACCGCTCAACACAAAACCAATCAGGACCTTCTCCTCTTCATCAACCGCCTTCTGACAGCGGTTTATGAGCTTGGTCGGCTCCTGCCCCGCTACCGTCACATCGAAGCGGGTATAGGACGCATTGTCAGTCGGACCGGTCAGCGCGTTGATCACCACACAGGTAAATTCGCCGTTAGGCCCCTGAACGCGCCGGATGGAGCTCAGATAACCGATACCGTTAACATTAAGGTTGAAATACTCTTTCTTCTGACCGACAGAAGCTGAGTTTGCAGACGCTGCGGGAGCCGCCGCTGTTGTTGATGCCGTGGTGGAACTGGTGCTTGCAGTCATGATGTTTTCTCCGGAGTGAAACAAAACAAGTAGCGGGAAAACATGCATCCCGGACGGGAAGCGTATTCCCGCAGGGATCTCAGCAAAATAGATGCTGAATGACTGATTCGTAAAACAGACCTCAATCTGTTGCCAGATCACTGTTCTCAGAGGTTAACAGCTTTAAGTCACCCGAAGGCATCATCTCTCAGACTTTGATGATTTTGGCATGTGATTACCCGAAGGTGTTCCTCTCAAATCACCGGAACGTTGGCTGTTGTCAGAAAAACAACGATTCGCCCGTTTATCATTGTTCCGGACCTCAGCGACGTCAACATGACCCAGCACCAACAATTCATTGTCTGTCAGCAATAAAAAAAGCGGCACCTCGCGGTACCGCTTCTGTCTGATCTGCACCATCGATCCAACGTAAATCTGCTATCGCAGTTGCTCCGCAGGTGTGTTCAGCTCCCGGCACGGGTTTCACGGAGTTTTGTGCCTTACTGGCTACCGCTCAGGTGTGGGCAGTGCCAGCCAGACTGTTCTACGCCAGCACATGCATAATATGCTGGCGTAAACCGCAGCCACGGGGTACGGCTTCAGAGCCGGACCCACCATAACAAAAGATCCAGGTCGGTGACGCGGATTAATTCTGTTTTCCGGATACAGATTTTCTGCCATTCTGACTAGTTCCTGGCAACAGTGCCAGCTCGCCACCAGGGGCGGCTTCACACAAAAATAGCAACGCATGCCCGTCAGCCCCGCGGATAACGTATCCTGAGCAGATTCGCGCTGGATTCATTCAACGGGGGGGAAAACGAAGAGCGTTTTTCGCCCAACATGATATCCCGTTCTGGCTCACCAAACTCTTCACAGGCTTTACGCCATACCTCATTGTTTTCAAGTGCGTCAATGCGGGATGCATTGACTTTACGGTAGCCCAACACACAACCATAGACCTCACGAAGCAGTCGGCTCCCCTCTCCCAGCAGATCGAAACGTTTATTACGGGAAATCACGCCATAGTGTGAGGCCTGCAACACTTTTTTGGCGAACTGGTCAAAGCCCATCAACAGAAAGACGCAGTGATAACCAAGCGGCGTGCCACTGTAAACACTGAGGTCAAGCGCTTCCGATGACAGTGCTTCAGTAATCGTGACCCCCTTAGGAATAATAGCCATATCTTTATCCAACCGCTCGATCAACAGCTGCATCCTGCTCCCAGCCTCTTTGAGCTTCTCTTCAAGCGCCAGCATGCCCAAATCAGCCCAGGGGTTGTTGTGCATAGAATCCTGATTGATAAGCGCCGCGCGATAAAGAAACTGCGGCATCCCCATGATCGGTTGTTTGCTTTTAAGCCCATCATCACGCTTTACTACTTTACGCCCGTGCCATAACCCGATGGCGTAATTGGTATGCAGTTCAATACGCAATTCAGACTGCAGCGCACCTGCACGGGTTTTCTTTTCAGTCATCACCGACACCTGCATTCAATTAAAGATAAGGAGGGCATAGTCCTGAATTCAGCCCACCATCAACAATCTGAAACTCAATACCGGTATGACAGAATTTCCCTTATTGATTGTGCTGGATCAGCGCCCGATGCAGTATTTGCCCGACAAAACACCATCTTTTAGACGTCAACTCGTTTTGCCGACTGCCGCCAACTATCCGGCATGTACATTTATTAGTCTTGCTGCGCCCCGCAGCAAGCTCATTTTTTCGGCACACCTGAGTACAGAGAGTCTGCCCCAACGATATCAGTCAACCGGGCTGTACATTTTTCGGTCTTGCTGCGCCCCGCAGCAAGCTCATTTTTTCGCCGTATCCGAGTGCAGCGAGTCCGCCGCAACGATATCAACCAGCCGGGCTGTACATTTTTCAGTCTTGCTGCGCCCCGCAGCAAGCTCATTTTTTCGCCAAATCCGAGTGCAGTGAGTCTGCCCCAACGATATCAGTCAGCCAGGCTGTACATTTTTCAGTCTTGCTGCGCCCCGCAGCAAGAACATAATTTGACCAGAATCATATGTGACGATCATCGGTACTGGTTACGGATAGCGGCAATGACAGCTCTGACCTGTTGCTGAGATGCACGTTTTTCAGGCAGGACAGGTGCTGATTGATGCATTTCGGCGGGGCGATTCTTCAACCTGTCGCCAGTGTCCACCACCACGGGCCGCCCGGCGTTCTCTGCCATTGGGAGCGTCAGCGCCCCATTTCTTGCGCGGCTCAGCATACTGAACATCCACCCGACCGGATTGACCAGTCTGCGCTGGGCAAGTTGCTCACGTAACAACCCGGCAAGCTGTCGGGCATGCTCATCTGGCAGAGCGAACATCTGGTCAAGCAGCATTCGACGGTCGTCACTACCAAGCCCGTTCAGAAAAGCTTCTGGTAACTGGAATGTCTGCTCAGGCGTAACGTACGTTTTTTTATTCACACTCTGTGTGAAAGAACGTACGTTACCGTTCGATTTTCGAACTCCGGGGAAACATGCGGGTTCCAGACTGAGTTCGTTTTCCGAATCCGGGTTATTTGCCTCCTGTTTCCCACTGAGTTCGGCAGCGATCCCAACTGGGTTCGGTGTGTTTTTTATACTTTTCGGACCAGGTTCGGATACCGAACTCTGTATACCCCGACTTTGCTGCTGAGCCATTTCCCGGGGAGCTGAAGGCCCGGATAAACGCGCTTCGACAAGCACCAGACGGTTGTGTCGATGCCGCATTGACGAGTCGTGAAGAATGTCATTCAGAACCGCGATTGCCGTCATACGGACAGATTTGTTCTTATGAAGACAGCTGCTCTCCACCAGTTCCAGCCAGCCAGGGTCAAACATTTCAGCATCGCTAAACCCAAGTGGTTCATCGTGCTGCGCATAAATATTCCCACGAACCCGCCCCTGTTTGTCCCGAACGCGCCGGCATACACTCAGCCAGCCGGTCAGTCTTAACATCAACAAAACACGACTGACCGTTTCTCTGGAGGCTTTATCTGAATGCGGTGAGGCAAGCTGATACTGAAGCTCATCGTAGGTGGGGAAAATTGCGCCCTCATTTTCCTGAGCATACAGGCGGATCATGACCCAGGCCGTTTTGTCCAGCGGAGACAAACGCGCATCAAGGAAAAGTCGGCGCGGGAAAGCATCATGCACATTTCCGGTAAAAAGAAGTCCGCTTCGTTCCTGCCCGGCATCACCGGATGCAACGCGCGATTCAATACGCTGGTGCATGCGGGACAGTGTCAGCGCAACAATACTGTCAGGCGGCAGTCTCATTTTATTATTCCTCTCAATGCACAATTCTCAGCAAAGTGCCGGGTTCCCCCGGCACTCATTTGGTACTGTGGCGTCCATTACTTCCGTATTTCACGGTTATAAGTTTCGTGATTCATCAGCCACCACTGCTTACCGCCATCTTTACTGAGGATCCGCCAGTGAGGGCCTAAATCCATTTTGAGATAGCCGTTGGCATCGAGACGGCGGAACACCTTTTTTCCCAGTCGAAGTGCTTCCAGCATCCGGACGGCACGCTTACGGATCCCCGGCGAAACCTGCTGACGTTTGTGAAAATCGCACAACTGCATCAGGCCTCCTTACGATGAGAAACTAAAGAGACAGGACGTGACGGACTGAATTCGCGACACCACTGGCTGACCCGGGTCCAGACTGCGGTTAAAGAAACGGTGTTCTGTTCTGCCGCCTTCATCATCACATCCAGCGCCTCATGAGAGTCCGGCGATGTCATACCGGATGCTTTCCAGTGCCCCCACAACGCATTATCCTCTTCCTCTGTTGGTGACTGTGTGCGGCCCTGTCGCGTTTCGATACCCATAAGCCGACGCCGGGCACTGACTTCGCTCGGTGAGAGGCCAAAATAGATTTCCATCAGTTCCATTGAGCCCCCCAGTTCAAGCGCCTTATCTATCATCAGCAAGCGCTTCTGCTCATTGCGGGCCTGGTTCAGCATCAGCCAGAAATTGTCGTGGTTAATGCGAAAATCCAGCACCGACACATGGGACTGGTTGAGGTAGTAAAGCTCATCCAGGCTGAGCTGGCTCAGCGCGCGGATCTCTTCAATGGACATGCCCAGTGACTCGCACCGGCGGACATTGCCGGCTTTAAGATCCATCAGCAATGAAGACAAAATGGAATTTGTTGCATGCGATAAATTGTGCTGGTTCATAGCAAACCCTCTGTGTTTTGCATTATGCCTTTCATTCTTCACTCTCCGGCGACTGCAACTCCCGCAGCCGCCGGATCACGCGAACAAGCCGCATCAGTCTGACAACAGCCAGATCAGTCAGTCGCTGAGATTCACTCTCCCCATCCCCTCCTGTCAGCCAGGCACACACTGCAGCCGGACTCAGGATATTGTCATCAGGTGTATTTCCAGCCAGACCGCTGAGCAGCGCTGAAAAAGCGGAGGAAGGCTGGTTGATGACATAGCCAACACACTCCCCCTCACGCACTTCCAGCAGATCACCCGCGCAACCCATTGATTCGGCCAGATCGAAAGCCAGCCGGAATGCCATATCTTTCAGGTGGTCAGGTTCATCCTGAAAGGATGTGATGCACCAGATATCAACAATCGGCTCCAGACCTGTCGCAGCAAAATCGATGGTATCGCTGGCTCCACTGTGTCCTTCATCGGTGAGGGATGAGACCAATGCTCCCTCTCCATCCGTTTCCGGAAGAGGCACCGTACCGGTTTCACCCGAGTAATGAGGTGCACCACCATATAAATCGGGCTGCACTTCCTGACGAAACGGTACAACTGACGATGTCGTTTGCGTGTCTGAGGGTGATAATGACGATGTAGTTGCAGGCTCCTGTACTGGCAATGTCGGAGTCGGTGCTGGGGTAATAGCATCACGAGCATGCTGCTCGTTTGCTGGCCGGGATTTTCCCGCTTGCTCTTCCCGTCCGGACTGGCGTTCAGGCACAGGAGTGAGCACAGGGGTCGGAAGCGGCTCGCCAAACTGCTCACGCCGCTTTTGCTCTTTGGGATCAAACTCAATGAGCCAACGATCGTAATTGAGGCTGGGATGAGGAAGGGCTTTCAGGAGCTCACCAATAAATTCGTCCCTGAAGATATCAAAAGCATAGCTGTCTGTTTCATCGAAGATCCGGCATGTTGTGCCGAAAACGTCATCCAGCGTCAAATCCGGGCACACATCATCGCTGAAGGTCTTCCAGACTTTCATTGCGGATGAGCGCAGACTGAGTAACGGCGTTATCTGTCCGCGACTCATCCCGCCTTCCAGCAACCGGGGCATATGTGGGTAGAGGTAATTCAGGGTGTCTTCCATCCTGCTGATGCTGGAGTTATCGATGGGATAACCCTCTTTACTCAGCAAATCAGACAGTTCCCTGAGTGTGACGCCCCGCTGGAGCTGCTCCTCCCAGATAACCCTGGCCTTATGAATGCCAAACGCCTTCTCTATATAAGAAAGATCGCCCCTGACATCGTTTTCAGCCAGGTGCCCAATGACGCATTTCAGCCGCCCCGGCCACGGTTTGAAAATGGTGTGAATACGATAGAATTTTTCATCACCCGTCTCCTGCCAGAGTTCACACAGGATTTGATAGCGCGTATTTCCACCATCGCTGAAAATATACACTCCGTCGCCCTCAGGATCACAGGTTACCTTCGGAATGGAATCCAGCCCCCGGGCCAGGATGGATGCCTTGATGCTGTCATACCGGGGATTGCGACTGGTTCGCGGGTTATCCGGATTTGGACGCAGTTGATCCAGCGTCAGCACCATGGCAATTTCATTTACCGGAAGTGGCTGAGCCAGACTGTTGTCTGCAGGTATTGAGGGTTCACGGCCGCGCTTAAGCATTGCCGCACCCAGATCGCTATTCTGCCGGTTCATACATAACCTCCCGCCTGCGAAGACATGTCAGAAAAGCGGGTAAAACGCCCTTCATATTGAAGGCGTATCGTTCCGGTTGGCCCCTGCCGTTGCTTGCTGAGAATGATCTCGGCACCACCTTTATCATCGGAATGCTCGTGATAGACCTCATCACGGTAGATAAAGATGATGACGTCAGCGTCCTGCTCCAGCGCGCCAGAATCGCGTAAATCACCATTATTCGGACGCTTATCAGCCCGGCTCTCCAGCTGGCGATTTAGCTGAGAAAGCGCCACGACAGGACAGGCAAGCTCTTTCGCCAGTGCTTTTAGAGAGCGGGATATTTCGGCGATTTCCTGCGTGCGGTTCTCCTGCTCCGGGCACCGCATCAACTGGAGATAATCAAGACCTATAATGGCAGGGTGACCGTGCTTACGGGCATAGCGGCGGGCACGAATGCGCAGCATTGAGGGCGTCAGGCCGCTGGAATCATCGATAATCAGGCGATCTTTCATTTCCCCCATCAGTATCGATGAGGCCTTCGATACCCGCGCCCAGTCTTCATCATCCATGAGACCGCTTTTCAGGTGCTGTAGCTCCACATTGCCGAGAGATGCCACCATACGCATGAGGATTTGTTCTGCTGGTTGTTCGAGGCTGTAAAACTGCCCAACCGACGCCATTCTCTGTAGCAAAGTATTCAGAAACAGGCTGATAAGAAAGGCGGTTTTGCCCATGGAAGGCCTCGCCGCAATCAGAATTAGATCTCCGGCCTGCAACCCGCTGGTCATGCTATCCAGTGCATCAAACCCTGTCGGTGCACCTGTAATCCCTGCCGGTGAGCTGCAGCGGCGTTCCAGCTCGTTCAGCAATGCCTCCATCCGGCTAAGCAATGACACTGCCTGCTCGGGTTCAGCACGTTCAGCCAGCTGCGTGATCTGCTGTTCAGCCTGTTCCATAATCAGCGGGATATCCGCGCCAGGACGTTGAACATGTTCCGTGATTTCCGCGCCAATTTTGGCTAACCGCCGGGCCTGACTGTGTCGGGCAACAATCTCACTGTATGCAACTATATTCGCCGCACTGGGTGTGTTTTTCGACAATTCAGCGAGATAAGCAAACCCGCCAAGCTGTTCCACATATTGCGAACCGCGGCTCTCAATGCTGTCAGTCAGGGTAATAAGGTCAATGGGACGACCTGCCGTAACAAGCCGTATCATCTCCTGATACAGGATCCGGTGAGGCTGATAATAGAAGTCATCACTGTTTACCAGCATCGCCACTTCATCCCAGCGGTCATTGTCCAGCATCAACCCACCAATAACCGACTGCTCTGCATCCTGTGAAACCATGGGTATATTTTTCAGGGAAGTCATCATTTTGACTCCCCCAGCCCGGCAAAGGCGTCAAATTTGTCGGTCCACTGGGGAAAGAGCTCACAGGCCAGCTGATACATGGAAGAAAATGCTGAGTCGCTTTTACGGGTCGTATTTTTCTCAAGACGATGTACCGGTACCCCTTTCACATGACCACGCACATAAATGGTCAGATCGTAAATGCAGGTATTAAGCATTGAGATTAAGATCTTATCGGCATGCTGACTGTAGCGACGTGTCTCAACGATATTCTGGATCTCCGCCAGCGTTTCAATAGACAGAGAATCGTAATCCATACAATTGATAAGCAATCGGGTGGTGGGCATGCTAATTCCGAAGCTGGAGTAAGGCAGTAGCTGTTCCAGAATGGCTACGGTACCGCGAATAAACTCTCTGATATCAGGAAGGATCGGCTTGGCGATCCCGACCATCTCCCCGGAAGATGCGAGAATAATGAGTTCCGACATGACGGAGCGGGAGCCCTGAGAATCAATGATGATGGCGGGATAACGGGAAAAAAGAGGGTGTGTCAGTGCATTGCGCAGTCGTACCCGCCCATCGGGCGCATTGAGCATAGCGGTTGGTAGAAAGCTTTGCGGATCGTTGGAGATAATGATATCGAGATTGTCGACATTCGTTCGGGATATGATGCTGTCCGGAGTACTGAGATCTGCGGTTTGCATCAGCAATTCGAAAAGACCGCAGGGTGCTTCATATACCAGAGGGAAGATACTGGAGGCGGTTGGCTGCGCATGATCACCATCGATCAGCAGGACTTTTATCCCAGCATCGGCCAGAAAACCGGCCAGATTTGCAGCCTGAGTGGATTTACCCTCACCTCCTTTGGTGGAAATGACGGGAAGGATGCGCGGCACAACGCAAAATGGATTATAACAGTTTGAATTTGTATGCATTTTTGCACCTGAATCAGCTTCAGGATACGGTGAGACAAACGCCAATTTTGTGGCTTAGAAATTTAACAACTCAACACGGGGATTGAAAATCCCCGTGTCCTTGGTTCGATTCCGAGTCCGGGCACCACTATTTAGAAAAACCCGCCTATGGCGGGTTTTTTGCTTTCTGGGATACGGACTCTCCATCGAACGCCGTTCGATTATTCACCGCAAGCAGCTCACCCCTTCGGGGCCAGCGCGACAAGTGCGCTGTTCTACAGCCTTCGGCATTACTCAAAAAAATCAAACTTAATAGCATTAAATATGAGTCCCATATGAGAGCCATGCTGAATTTAAGAAGCAATATGCCTGTGCCGCTATCCCATGGCAGGTCTCACGATACGTTATTTAATGGATGTTAATAATGAAAATGGATAGTTCGAAAAAAATATTTATCCTGTTCTTACTTGGGACATTACCCTTTATATCCTCCACGGCTTATTTTTTGTATACAACAAGCGCCATCAGAAAAAGTGAAGTTATAAACAATTTGAGGAATTTTACCGTTGAGATCGTTAATGATTGCGTCATGGAACCTAAAAAAGCCACGACCCTTGCATTTAATGCACTTGAGAAATCAGCATTAGTCACTGAAAACTCAATATCGAATTTTGTCTCTAATAAAAAAACAAAAAAAGAGAACGCAATCATATCAACTCTGGTTAATTCAAACGTCTATATCAGTGGCGTCATTGCTACCGACAACGACGATAACTACCGAATTCACCCTCCTTCCGCAACAACCAAATTCACGCCAAGTCAACAGGATTGGTATGCTTCAGGAGCAAATTCAGGCGTTATAAATTACTCTGACTACAGCATTACGATTAAAAAGAATGGCAAAGAGCAAAAAATACCGGTAATGCTTGGCTCTGCCGACATGTATGATGACGACATTAACAAAGTGGGCAATATCACATTAGGCATAACATTAAAAACATTGAGTGAAAAAATAAAATCAAAGAAAATCCCCTATGATGGTTCATTTTTTATAGCCAACTTAAGTGGAAAGGTTATTATGGGGACAAACACGAATGGAACTCTTACATTAAAAATCCCTGACACTTGGATGGTGCGATCTGAAAATACAGATGAAGGTTTTTTCTTCGATTCTGTTTTGCATAAATATATTTACTTCAAGTCATCTAGAAATCCAGACTAGGCGGCATTCACAATTATACCAGAGGACAGTTTTGATGCCTTTGTCAGTAAGGGAAGAAATGCTTCAATATTGTTAATTATTATTGGCTCTATTTTTAGCATAGGGATATATATGGTAATGTCTACATATATAAAACCCCTTCTTACAACCATTTATATGCAGTCAAATGGAATTGAGATCAAAAAGAAAAATGCAACATTCGAGAACGTTTCAGAAACTATCTCAGATAAAAGTAAAAAATTAAAATCGGCGAGCACCGCATCGATTACCGACGAGCTAACGGGATTATTTAACAGAAGAAAGCTCTCCCTCGACATACCTACGTTGATCTCATCAGATAGCGATTTTTTCTTCGCACTACTCGATCTCGATAACTTTAAAAGCATTAATGATGTCTTCGGCCATGTGAAGGGCGATTCAGCATTGAAGTATGTAAGTATGTCTGGAATGGAGATCATGGGTAATAATCATCCTATTTACAGGTATGGCGGAGAGGAACTCGCGGTAATTTTTAAAGGCAATGATAAAAACGAATACCTGCAGTTGCTAAATACATGGAGAGTCCAGGTCGCACACAAGAAATGGCGAGAGAAAGGGCTTTCTGCCTCCTTTAGCGGAGGGTTCTGCGCTTATTCTAACAGTGAGGGTGAAGAGCAGCTATTTGCCAGAGCAGACAAACTATTGTATGAAGCAAAGCGGAGAGGGAAAAATAAAATTGCGCACCACCAATCCCTTTCGCAAGTTATCTGATGATGAAATGAATGCATTGGTTACACATTAGCTTTAATCGCCCATAACACTATAGAGTCACAGCCACAGGCTGTGGCTTTTCTCTTCTAGCTAGTGTTATCCCCTAACGATAATTGTCGATATAATTACGAACCGAATTTGGCACTGTACATTTCTTTCGGAATAGGTCGCGAGAAAAGATACCCTTGTCCCAAAGTAACGTTTTCCTTAAGCAAGAATGAAACCTGATTCATCGTCTGAACCCCTTCTGCAATAATGGTTATATTTAATTTGTGGGCTTCATGTATGATCTTACTGGCTTCCTGCAACCGCGCACTGGCTAATAGACTGCGGTCTAATTTGATATAACGCCCTGAGAATATTTCATTTTTCATTACAAAATCATCAAGACCACAAACATCACCCCAGGCGATATTAAACCCATGACTCTGTAACGTATTAAGATTGGAGATCATATGCTCCGCAAGATCGCTGTCATTGCCTGTAATTTCAAGAATAATGCTTGCAGGTGATATTAAAGACTCACTCCCCATAGCAATAACCGTATCGGCATAATTTTCTCGTTCAAGTTCAACTCTGGACACATTAATATTATATAATCTGTTATCACTTGTAACCGAAAGAAACTTATTTATATATTTGAATGATGTCTCGACAACAAAGTGTCCGAGATTAACAATACCCTCGCCATGCTCTTCTAATTGAATAATGAATTGAAAAGGTAGAATTGATTCATTGAGATATTTTCCACGAACGAGTACCTCTCCTCCAACACACTTAAAATGAGATAGTTGAAATAAAGGCTGAAACCAAATTTCGATAGGAAGTGGTTTTTGATTGTTTGAAACTTTCTTTATAATTCTTTCCGTTGAGTTGAACATGCCACTCCTCAATTTAAAACCGTCTCAACAGAGTTGATTTAGTTGTAAATCACCCTGCGAGAACCAAGGTAATGATCCTGCCAGAAATTGTCCGCGAGATAGCTGATACGGACATTTAACCCCGTACGTGGCGCTTCAATAAATTTCCCGTCGCCCAGATAAACGCCAACGTGGTCTGCTTTATTTTTTTTATGGATGCCGAAAAACACCAGATCGCCACGATGCAGTTTTTTCTGTTTAACATGTTTAAAGTTTTTGGACGTAAACATGCCATGCGCAGTACGCGGCATTTTTTGTTTGGTGGTTGAGGTATAGGCATACCAAACCAGACCGCTGCAATCAAAGCCCGCTTTCGGTGAAGCCCCTCCCCAGACATAGGGTTTACCGAGCTGCTTTTTGAGATTCACAATCACCTTCATCAGCGAGTGTTCCATCTGCTCGCTCATTTGCACCAACGGCCATTGACGACCCAGCGCTCCGGGCTTCCAGTTAACCTGATCGGTCAAATATTCGCGGTTCTCTGCACGCTCTATACGCTTCTTCTCCGAATCCCGGCGTTTCTGTTCTGGCGTCGGTGGCACATTCGCCAACCTGAGCCGCGATTTTGCCATCAGCCGTTTGCGGTTGTTTATCCGCGCCTGTACTTTTTTATCCACCACTTTGGTTGAGACAGGCTTTTTACTTTTCACACTGGTGTGCTTCTTCTTCGCGAAGGCATCCGTGGGTGACAACACCAGCCAGACAGCCAGCAGCCCGCAGAACAGGCGCGTTGCCAGCGTGAGCGAAGATACATTTTTAGACGATTTTATGACGTTCCACATTGTCCTGACTCGCTACTTTCCTTGTGCGATTTTCTCGGTTATCGGTTTAATCACTTTTTCGCCATGTGAACCGAAGAATTTATACAGCGCATCGCTGGCTGAATGGGTTAGCACCATGATTTCAATCCGCCGATTGACCGAGCTAAGCGGGTTTTCCTCGTCGAGCAACATCCCGTCAGCCAAACCGCTGACCTGGATAATCTTTCCGGATTCCAGTCCGGAGCCCGCCAGTACAGAACGAGCCTGGAGTGCACGCTCACCGGACAAATTCCAGTTGTTATAGCCTTTGCCATTTTTGTATTTCGTGGCATCGGTGTGGCCGGTGATCATTATCTTGTTGTCGACTTTATTCAGCGCGGGCGCGAACTCGTTGAGCAACTTATAGAAGAACGGGGTGATTTTAGCGCTACCGCGCTGGAACATTTCCCGCTTGCTGTCATCGGTAATGAGGATACGCAAGCCCTGAGGCACAATATCTATCTGTAAATTCGACTGCGCATGATAGGAATCCGTAATGCGCATAATGATCCGCGCCAGGTCGTCCAGCTCGTAACGTTGAGTCGATTTACCCCCATCATTGCTTTTGCCTTCATTCTTCAATAATTCGGAAAGTTTGACCTTTCCGATATTGACCGTATCCGCACTGTTACGCGGTTTAGGTGGCAGAGCATTGCTTTTGGTGTTCGTCGACATCAGACTCATTTGGGCGCCGCTGCCAAATTCCTGACTAACAGGCGAAATATTATTGCCATTGAAAACGGAGCTGCCTTCCTGTGACTGAATAAGAGACTGCGTTTTCTCCTGCTTAATCGCCCCCATGATCCACAGCACCATAAACAACGCCATCATCGCGAGGGTAAAATCGGCAAACGCCACTTTCCACGCACCGCCGTGGTGAGCATGGTGCCCTTTACGGGAAGAGCGTTTGATGATGGTAGTGTGGCCCTCGTTATTACGCATCAGCCTCACCTACCATTCGATTAACCCAACTGTCGAGGCGAGCAAAGGTCGGTTTAGCGTCGAGCGGCAACATTTTGCGACCCGCATCCACGGCCAGCAGCGTAGGTTTGCCTGCAACATGGTTAACCAGCACGGTACGAACACATTCCAGTACCGCCATTTTAGTCTTGGTACGCTGTTCCATTGCGCTGGCAATGGGATCCATAAAGCAATAACAGAAGAATACACCGAGGAATGTGCCAACCAGTGCGTGCGCAACTTTCGCGCCCACTTCAGCAATAGAACCGTCAATGGACTGCATGGTGATGATGATTCCGAGTACTGCCGCACAGATACCAAAACCAGGCATTGCCTCTGCGATACGTTGCAGCGAACGTGATGGCTGCAGTAACGACTCTTCCATCGCAACCAGCTCTTGTTCAAGCAAACCTTCCAGTTCGTGCTCATTGATTTTCCCCATCGCCATCAAACGGAAGTTATCGGAGATAAAGGTAATCAATGCTTTTTCCTGCAACAGCAGTGGGTATTTCTGGAAAAGTGGGCTGTTTTCAGGAACTTCAATGTGCTCATCCAGCGTTTTCAGACCACCGTCCTGCACCAGTTCCAACAATTCGTACAGCAGCATCAGCAACTGGCGCTGATACTCTTCTGTCTGCTCATTTTTCTGCATGATGCCACGCAGCTGACGCAGCATTTCGGCCAATACGTTCTTCGGGTTTGCCAGCACCATCGCGCCCAGCGCAGCGCCGAGAATGATGAGAATTTCACCGGGTGCCCAGAGGGCCATCAGGTTGCCGCCTGAATAAATAAAGCCACCGGCAACGCACGCAATAATGAGGGAAAGGCCTAATAGTTTCTGCATAAAGGGTTCACTTCTGGAAATACGATTGAATTTTTTCAGTAATCTTTTTATTGAGCTGACAAATACGCGCCTCGGTGAGATCAAGCACCAGCGCGATTTCTTTCAGACTCAATTCTTTCTGGTAATAGAGCGTCAGGATCAGTTGCTCCCGCTCATCCAGACTGGCGATGGACTTGTGTAACGTTTTACTCGTTATCACGTCATCTTCGAGCAGTCGGGTATGCATGGAGCCGCCCTGAACGCCTTTGCTGAGCAAATCGTCGAGGCTTTCCAGAGAACTTGCGCAATCCAGTTGCAGATGCTCCTGATATTCTTCTGCAGTGATCGATAATTTCGCTTCAATATCCTCAAACGTAGGAGTTCTTCCCAGTTCGCGGGCTATCTGGCGAATTTCATCATTAATTTTGTGCGTCTTTTGACGCAAACGACGAGGTCGCCAGTCAAGCTGACGAAGTTCATCGAGAATAGCGCCACGAATACGTTGAGCCGCGTAGGACGCAAATTGCTCATCAGGATGTCCGTAACGACGCAGTGCCGTCAGCAGCCCCATCAAGGCAATTTGTTCCATATCATCCCTGTCGATAACACTGTTGGTCTGATAAGCAAGTTGCTTAATCATTTTATGGACCAGTGGCAACCAGGCGTTAACATACTTCGCCTCCTCGGCTGCCGTCAGTTTATCTTTGGCAATAAAATCCATCATTTTCATTACGCCACAATAATATTACTGGTAAACCATTTTGCTGATAATTACATCGGAGAAAGGTTTTGGAGAATGCAATTTATTCAGCCGCTCGGTGTATGCCGCCAATAATTTCTGGCGGACGGTATCCATCGGCATTTCACGCAATTTGTCATAATCCATAGGGGAAAGCAGAGACACTGTTACCCCACGCAAAACTGGAGACAATGCGGTCACTTTTTTAACAGCCTCTTCTTCCGTTGAGGCAAAGGCGAGATCCATCAACAGGTAATGCTGACCACTGATTTCGCTCTGTAACGTCACAACGACGTTTTTCACTTCGACAAATTTCTTTGGCTTTCCCTCATCTTTGCTGGAGAAAATATCGGGACCTTTTTTAAGGTCCACACCATTTTTGGCCAGCATTTGCATACCAAAAATGGTAATAACGGCGGTGAGTACCGAAATAATGGCGGCACCAATAAGACCCAGAGCTACTTTTTTCATTGTCATTTTTTTAGACTCACTACACTTTCAATAAAATCGACTCATCATCCTGATGAGATGAATATTGCTCGTCACCTGCCATGTCCGACCCGGCTAATACTGACTCGCTCAGTTCAGCAAACGCATTTTGACGCTGCCCCTGCTGCTGTCCGGGGTGTTGTGAAGAAACCTGGACGTTGACCTGGACAAAATTTTGCTCAACCAGGCTCTGACGCAACTCATGGCTAATCTGTTGCAGAGATCGGTAAACCTCGCCATGGTTGGCCTGGATATGCACCTGCATCCGCCCATTTTCGATCTGCATGGAGATATCAATTTTCCCCATATCCGGCGGATCGAGGCGAATAGTCGCGTGCTGAATTTTGTCTTTTACCTGTAATTGCAGGCGATCACCCAATGCAGATTGCAATTGATCTGACCAACGACTTCCTTCATCACTCAGCTTGACTGCAGGTAATGAGAAACGGTTGTTTGCATCCGTACCGGTCGCTTGCAAAGCGGTATCCTGCGAACTGATTGCCGATGTCGTTACGCCAGTCGTTGGACTGCTGGTGCCACCTTGCAACGCAGCCATATCCTGAGCTGACACAGCCAGCGGTTGGGTCATGAGCTGCTTCACACTAGCGCTTGCCACATCCTTCGAGTCCGTTTTCGAACTCACAGGCGTTGTTTCATCGCTTTGTGGCTGTGCGACCTGAGCCTGTAATGCTGAAAGTTGTGTTGGACGCACAGTGGTGGCATCCAGAGTTTGTATCGCCTGCGCGTCCCCTTTCTGCCTAACACCTTCGCCACTGCTTTTCAGCGGTGTCGATGTCACGGGGTGCTGGCTGGCCGTCAGCAATGCTTCCAGAATCGCCGCGCCGGCATCCTCGGTATTTTCCGCATCCTTCACGGGCTGCTTTTCGTCAGCCTCTGCGCGTTTTTCACTGCGCTGTGCGCCGTTACTGTCACCTTTGCTGGTCAGCGCGGTTAGCAGCGCTGCCAGCGTATTATCGAAACCGGCATCGGTATCAACATCGCTACCGGTCGTAGCATCCGTTGCATAATTCACTGCCGTCTGCTTTGCAGGGCTGTCCGACGACGCCACGGCATTTTGCAGCGATGGCACATTTTTCCCGACACTCTCCGGGGAGATAAAGGCTTTAGTCAGCTGCATTAGCGATTGTCCTCCGTGGGTATAAACGCTGCGTAAGCGCTTGCGCCTTCCTTGTTCTTACGTGCCAGCACCATCTTTTCTTCCAGCAGGTCACTTTCCTGCTGACAGTACTGGTAAACCTTGCGGTGCAACGTGCGCAGTTCCGCTAACTGGCCCGTCATAGAAGGGCTAAGTTGTCGCCCTTTCAGATCACTAAGAAGCAGGGCGATTTGCTTATCGACCTGCTGGAGCTTAGGCCACTCTTTACCGCTGGCCGCGTTCTCCAGTTCGCGAGCCAGCCAGGGAATAATGGCCAACTCATCCATTCTGCTGCCCCATCTTTTCCCAGCCTTCACGGATGTTGCTGAGGATCTTTTCAACTTCTTCGATGCTTTCGATGGACAATTTATGGCTGGCGTCATAAAGACGGTAGACACAGTAGTCATAGAGGTTGGCGAGGGTGAGCGCGAGCTCACCCCCGTTTTCAAAATCCAGCGCACTGGTCAGTGCATTGAGAATATCAATGCACTTATTGACGCTGGTAACTTTGCGTTCAAAGCGGCGCGCTGCAATGTGGCTTTTCGCACGAACCAATTCATCCATTAGACCTTTGAACAGAATCAAAACCAGCTGATGTGGGTTCGCTCCTGCGGCCTGAATTGCCAGATCGGATTGCTGATACTGACCGAAACCTTCCTGGTTGTTTCCATACATAATCTTTTGTGATCCTTACGCTAAGCCAAACATACTCATGGTGTTGTTAATTTGCATCATCGTCGATTGCAGTTGGGTAAACTGGGTCAAATACCGGCTGTAGGCATTGTCATACCGGGTGTTCATCATGTCTTTTTTGGTATCAATATCGCTCTGCTTACGATCCAGTGTTTCCTGTTGTCCCTTCAGCAAACCATCGGTGTTGCTCAGATAACGATCCAATGATTTATCGACGGCTTTAAGCATGCCGTCATTGCCGTTAAAGAATTCGGTAAAGGATTCCGGATCTTTGTTTAGCTGTGCTTCCAGCTTGTCGTTGTCAATTTCCAGCGTGCCGTCTCTCGCCGCCGTGATACCAAACTCGTTGAGCTGATGGTTGCCATAACTCTGACGCATTACGCTGTTAATCGTATTTTCTAACGAAGTCATGTTGGCATCGCCCGCAAAGGCACCACGAGCCGTACTGTCACTGCCTGTCGCCGTCAGTGAATCCAGCGTACTTTGCAGCGTGTTGTACGCATCAACGAATTCTTGAGCCTGGTTTTTGGTTTCTTCTTCATCAGTACCGATGTTGATAACCAATGGTTTACCGACTTCAGTGGTGCCCGTCAGGTTGATGGTGACGCCGTCAACAATACCTTCCAGCTTATTGGTGCTGTTCGTAAACTCGAGGCTACCCATGCCGATCACGGCATCCTGAGCTTTTGAAATCTCGGTACCGTTTTGCAATACCGACGATCCTGCGCCGCTCAGTGCAATGGTATTTTTCGCACCGGTATCATCGCTGCTGAGCATCAGCATCACATTTCCGTCGGTACGAACCAGCGATGCGGTTACGCCAGAGTTATCTTCTGAACCGTTGATCTGTGCGGTTAATTCCCCGAGGGTATTTACGTCATCCATGTTGACCGTAAAGCTGGTCGCATCATCACCTTCACCGAGAGTGATGGTCATCTCGCCGGTCGCGTTTTTCACCGCGTCATCGTCCAGATCGTTGAAACCAATCTGCTGTGCGCTGGCCAATTGCTTGACGTCGATGTTGTAATTGCCTTTACGTGCCGCCGAGTTGGTGGTTATCGAGGCGATACCTTCCTGGTTCATCGTTGCCGTGGTCTGCAACATACCGTTATTCGACTTGTTAAGGCCGCTCATGGCGGTACGGAAATCAGTCAACGCTGATTTCAGTTTTGTCAGCGCGCTCTGCTGTGCACTCAGGGTCGAAGCCTGACGAGACAACGAACTCTGCGTTGTCATGATGTCGTAGGTCGCCATCTGCGTTGCCATGGTTTGCGGATCAAGACTGCTAATATCGGTCATTATGTTCTCCTTGTGGCTTTCCCACTCACAGGTTTACTGCAAGCATCGTGCCAACGTTTAAAAGGTATTTTTATCAGTGCATTAGAAACGGAGGGGAAGGTAACTTTCCTTCCAAACCTCAAAAAGCGGAAGTCATTCAGTTGATACAAAAACACCGCCATGCAGCGGTGTTTTTTTACTACGAAGGCGGTAAAGATTAACCCAGCAGGGACATCACCATGCCGGACATGCTGTTGGACTGCTTCAGCATCGACATAGACGTCTGTGCCAGCATCTGGTTACGGCTCATGCTTGACGCTTCGGTCGCGAAATCAGCATCAGTGATGTTGCCCGCCGCCAGGTCGGTGTTGTCTTTCATGTTTGCCAGGTTCGCTGACGTGTGGCCCAGACGGTTGATG